>JAUVNS010000014.1 GCA_030599585.1 Promethearchaeota archaeon
ACAATTTTTCAAAAAACACTGATCGAGAGAAATTTTTTCCATACCTCTTCTAGCCAGAGAAATAAACGCATAAGAGGGAATCTCATTTCTAAGTTCTTCTTGGTTAGTCATATGTGAATTAAAAAGAAAAGGTAATTAACTGTTGTAAATTATGAACCGATAGGAATTTTAACTATAAATGTAGAACCTTTCCCCTTCCCTTCAGATTCAGCCCAGATCTCTCCTCCATGGAGTTTAATAATCTCTTTTGATAGAAATAGCCCTAAACCGGTACTACCTAAATCCATATCAAGATCTTTTTTTAGTGGGGATTCTATAGTGCTAAATTTCTTGAAAAGATCTTTTATTTCTTCATTAGATAAACCCACCCCAGAATCACTTATTTTTACCTGAGCAAATTTGCCATCAGACTGCATGTTTATTTGAATCTTACCGTTAGAAGGAGTGTATTTAATTGCATTTGATATTAGATTCGTAAATACAAGTTCAATACGGGATTCATCAATGTTCATATTGAGTTCAGGTAAGATATCAATATCTATTTCGTGATTCCGTTTATTGCTAAAATATTTCATTTCTTTGATGCAATTTATAATAATATTACTCAAGTTCGTTCGACTTTTATTTACTTTAAATGTCTTAGATTCCAATAAAGATATATCAAGTAGATCGTCAACTAATTTTTTAATTCTTTTGGTTCCTATTGACGCCATTTCTAATAGTTCCAATTGTTCCGAATCGAACTTATCTTTATGTAATAAGTCTAACAATTGATACGCACCATAAACTGTAGTAATGGGAGTCTTTAACTCATGTGAAGCCCTGTCAATGAATTCCTTTCTCATTTCATTTAACTCCGTTAATTTCACCTCTAATTCTTTTGTGTCTGATATATCATGACCCATTACCATAATATAAGTTTTATCACCCAATTTCACTAAAGATGAATTTATATCTACCCAAACGAGATCTCCATCCTTCTTCCTTAATTGAATATCGATAGCGGGAATAATTTCGCCGTTAGCAATCTTTTTTAATCTCTCAAGAAGAAGAGGTAAATATTCAGTTGGGATAATAGGGAGTCTACCGTACCTCTTACCAATGAGTTCACTCCTCTCGTAGTTGAGTAATTTTTCTAAAGCAGGATTGCAATCTTCTATTTTACCTTTTTTGTTGATAAGCAAGATCGAAACCGGTGATTTCTCAAAAAGGAATCGATATTTCTCCTCTGACTGTCGTAATTCCTCTTTAGCTTTCTTTTTTTCCGTTATATCTATATACGAAACTAGGAAAGCAGGCTTATTCTGGAACGTGATATGTTTATTGTAAATTTCTAACCATATAGTGCTCCCGTCCCTATGAATTCCACGAGCTTCATAATATTGAACATTGGTATCATCCTGATTTTCACTTTTTAAAGAGAACTCGATAATTTTTTTCTTATCCTCGTGATGAATCGTCTTAAAAAACTCTCCCTGACCCCAATTCAAAATTTCTTTGATTGAATATCCAAGTATATGAGCAAGTGTTTTATTCACATATTTAACTCTATCTTCTTGGATTATAGAAATCCCCATTAAGGATTGTTCTGAAATTGTACGGAATTGTTCTTCAGATTCTTTTATTCTCTCTTCAGCCTTTACCATTTCAGTAACATCGTGAATAATGCTTCTCATACCAATAATCGTAGTTCCTTTATAAATAGGAGTAACTTTTAAACTTCCATGAAAAATTGTTCCATCTTTTTTTTTTAATTGCATAATTAAAGGGTCGACAGTTTTACCCCTAAATATTAGGCTAAGGTTCCTTATAACTTCATCTCTATCTCGTTCGAGAATGAAATCAAACACATTTAATCCTTTTTTGAATTCTTCGTGAGAATATCCGAAAATTTTTGAAGCGATTGTGTTGGTATAGACTAATTTAAACTTTGAATCGATTTCAAAGATAACTTCTGGTAACGAGTTTGATAAATCTTTATATTTTTTTTCAGATTCAATTAATTTTTGAGCAGCTTCCTTTCTTTCACTTATATCTCTTGAAATTGTAAGTATATAATTTTTCCCATCTGGATTTTTATAGGACTCAGCAGTTGTGTCCATCCAAACATATTCACCGGTTTTTTTTCTAATTCTTACTTCAATTGATTTGTATTTCTCTTTTATTGCTTCAACGACTAATTCTCGATCTTCTGGATGGACTAAATCTAATGAATTTTTACCAAAAAGATCCTCTGAAGAATATCCCATCAATCTTTTATGAGCTTTCTCGTTGATGTAATCTATTTTTAAGTGATTATCAACTACTGTTATTAAATCCATTGCATTTTCTGATAATAGTCTATACTTTTCTTCTGATTCCTTAATTTTTATTTGTGAATTTTTCAATTCTGTAATATCGTGTATAATACATCTTACTCCAGAGACTGAATTCTCCTTGAAGATACGACTTGCATGAATATATGCGAAAAATAACGTTCCATCTTTCCTCCTTAACCTTGTTTGTAAAGGCTTTACATATTCACCTCGGAAAATTAGTTTCGTCTGCTTCAATAGTAATTCTTTATCCTCAAGTGTTACGAAATCAAAAATAGTTATACCTTCCTTAAATTCTTGGGGTGTATATCCAAATACTTTGGAAGCTATCGAATTGGTATACGTTATAGTAAAACTCAAATCTATCTCAAAAATTACTTCCGGTAAAGAATCTGTTAGATTTCTGTATTTCTCTTCGGATTCTCTTAACTTTTTTTCTGCTTTTTTCCTATCTGTTATATCTTGGGCTATACCTTCTACTAAAATCTCACCGTTAATTTTTTTAAGTGAATTTTGAACGCTAATCCAAGCGAAAGTTCCATCTTTTCTCTTAATCTTAATATCTTGTGGTTCTATCTTTTTTCCGGCTAAAGTTTCTTTATAATTATTTTTAAAAATCTCAAATTGCTCCGGAGCAAAAATTCCTAAATCGGTATATTTTTTACCGATCACTTCTCGTTTGGTGAATCCGAAAATCTTTTCTGTAGCAGAATTAACATTAAGAATAACCCCTTTACTATTAGTTACTGTGAGAGAATTTGGAGACGATTCATACAAAACACGATATCTTTTCTCTGACTCATTTACTTCTCGTTCTAAAATTTTACGCTGGTTGATATCCTGGGTTAAAACTTGAATATAACTTTTTTTATCAAGCTCAATTTTTGAAGCAGTAACATTAACCCAAATGAGAGTTTTATCTTTATTATGGATTTGAATATCCTCTGGACCAAAAATACCACCTGTCAGTAATTGATTAAATACCTTCTTCATTTGTATCTTGTTTGCTGCTGGAAGCATATACAAGTCTGAGAACTTAAAACCGATTAAGTCTTTTCTTTCAAATCCAAAAATATTTTCCGTAGCAGAGTTGATATCAACAATTTGACTATTTGAGTCAATTATAACAATTGAAATTGGAGTTTTATCAAAGAGCAATTTGTAATTGTCTTGCTGAGGTATTGACTCAGTTGTTCTATAATTGGGGTGTGTCAAATTACTTAACTATTTTGCTCCTAATTTAATGTAAAATCCATTTTTTAAATTATAAACATAATAAATTAGATACTTTTTAATATTCTCTTTATTCTCGATGTGCGTTCGGTTATCTAAGATCGAATTTTAGAGAGAGAGATAGTAATCCTTTCTTTTTTATTAAATGAAAGCTACACAGTTTATTGAGTAGCGAATTTAGATTTCGAACTTAATATTAGGTATGTTCTCTGCGATACTGGGAATATTCATATAGAATTTTTAGGCATTTAGGTGGAGCATCCCAGAAGTCAAAAATAGGTAGATCATAAGACATGAATTTTTGATACCATGGAAACCTGTATGGAAACGGTCCAGAAAAATAAACAGGAATAGAGTACTTCTTCATTAGTCTTCTAATCGGCCTTAAAATAGTTCGATCAAGCATTGATTCCATATTTTTCATATTCTCATCGATTTTCATTCCCGATCGTTCAATAGTTTCAATTACATCGTCGAAGTCAAATACGCCCCAAACAACAATGCTGTCCACTTCTCCCGACTTCATAAGCATTTTTGGAAATTTATAGAAAATATTTAAGAAGTTAACATCAAAAGTAACATCAATAGGATTCTTAGCACTGGCAGTAAAAGGTATTAATTCCGATAGATCATCCTTTAGTTGTTTAGAAAATTCTGGAACCTCCAATCCTAATAATTCTGATGATTTTGTCATCATTGAGCCACTTCCACCAGAATCAGTAATAATTCCTATTCTATTTCCTTTCATAAACACGTTGTATTTCTGAGCAAAGGATAATGTCCTCAAATAATATAGAAACTCTCTAATAGAATTAGTTGAAATTATACCCGCTTCTTTAAAAACGCCGTCATAAATCTTTTGATCTCCCCCTAAAGAACCAGTATGGCTTTTAATAGATCTATTTGCTGCTTTAGTTCCTCCTGTGTATATAGCTACAATAGGTTTATTTGGGGTTATCTCCTTAATAATTTGTATAAATTCTTTGCCCCGCTTGATTTCCTCTATGTAAAGTCCAATAACGCCAGTGTAAGGATCGTCTTTGAAATATTCTAGGAAATCTACCATGTCGATATTTTTTTCATTTCCAACAGAAAGAGATTGACTAATATTTACGCCCATTTCTTTTGCGTGCCAAAAAGTTTGAGCGGCTACTGTTCCAGATTGGCTTATAATAGAAATATTACCTTTTTTTGGAACAGCGTAAGGCCAAAAAGTGTTCATATAAGCATCTTCTTTTTCAGGAAACCTATACCAAGCGTTATATATTCCCAGACAATTTGGACCAATAAACCTCATCTTATATTTTTTGGCAATCCTATCAATTTCTTGTGATAACAGCATACCATCTTTTCCAATTTCTCTAAATCCACCAGAAGTTATTAAGAGGTTTTTAATTCCCTTTTCTCCACATTCTTCCATAACTTGGGGAACTGCTCGGGTGGGTAATATAAGAAATGCAAGGTCAGGTGTAACAGGAAGCTCCATTACTGATTTATAAGCTTTAAAATCTTGAATTTTATCTAAGCGCGGATGAACGGGATAAATATCATCAACCCCACCTCCAGCTATGATATTTCGAAGCTGCATCGAACCCATCGTAGTTAGTAGGTTGTTATTTGCACCAAATATTGCGATGCTACGTGGATTAAGAAATCGATGTAAAAAGTGATCCTTGTTCAATTCTCTTTTATCGTTTTCAGTCAAGTTTGAACCCAATTGTTAGATGGATCAGTATGTAAAATCTATTATTTCATAAAATTACCCATGAAATATGAGTTTTATTTATTCTCTTTACCAACTTGTAAAAGTAAGTTTAAAAGGATGAATTTTATTATTAATAAAGTTATCAATAAAAAGAAAATAAAGGAGATATACTTGCATGAAATTGCGATATTTGGAATCTTACTATTAATTTTCTTGCGTGTAGTTGGATTAATTATCTCTATAGAATTTCTGCGCGATCTAAAAGAATCGAAATTTAAAATTTTAATTATTGGATGGTTCATTTGGATATTAGCCGGATGTTCCGCCCTAATTTCAGGTGTTTTTGAAAGTCAGCTTTTTTCAGACATTTTTCTTCTTATTAACGGTATAACGACATCACTTGCAGCATTATTTGTTATGATGGGTTTATTTTCTTATTTCCAGGAATTACCCGGAAAAATTCTAGGAATATTAAGCATTCTATTCATATCTTTCCCATTGATTGCTTTTCTTTTTGAATTTTATAATATCGCTTTTAATTTATCTTCCATGTTCCTTTTCTTTATTATAGTAGTTTTTAGTATTGTACCACTAAAAAGGAAAGAGACTTTTAAAAACAGTATTTCAATCAAATCATATTATTGGTTCGTAATTGTATTATTAGCTTTTTATTCACTTACCATAAGCTATGTGATATTCATTTTCCAGGGATATTCTTTTGGTTTTTATGCTGACGAATTTAGCATCCCAATGTTTGTCAATTATTTTTTAGGTAATATAAGTACAATTGCCCTCATTATTTATTCTATTCACCTAGAATATGATATCTCCAAACTTCAAAAATTTGAATTAGGTGATAAGTATTCCCACGATTTGGGAAATCTTATCCAAGTAATCTCAAGTGCGGCAATTTTAACTAATGTAGATAAAGGTTTAAGTAAAGAAAAGGTTGAAAATTTAGATTTAATTCAAAAAAAATGTGAAGAAGTCGCTAAATTAATTAAAGATATTAGAAAAAATATATAAATCTAAGAGGCTAAAAATTGGCTACAATTTTCCTTATTGACGACGATTCAAGTATAATTACAATCTTTGAGAAGTTTTTAACAGTTTTAGGTCACGAAATAGTAGCCAAAGCTTATAATGGTGAAGAAGCAGTAAAATTATTTCATGAATTTCGAGACATTCCTGATCTCATATTAATGGATCACCGAATGCCGATAAAGGACGGTATAACAGCAGCAAAAGAAATTTTAAAATTAAACAACACTAGTAAGATCATTTTTTTAAGCGCCGATTTTACTATAAAAGATAAAGCTTTGGCCTTAGGAGCTAAATATTTTTTAGAGAAACCATTTAAATTAGGTGAACTCTCACGAATTATTGAAAAAGTAAGTATGGATAATTAATTTTTACTCACTAGCTCAATTTCAGCCGAATAACCGGGAATAACTCCCTCATAGCTGACAATCTGCTTTTCCTTTAATTTTTTCAAGATTAACCTAACACCTTCAAATTCCTCCTGGCACAATGTTTGGAGTTCCTTGTAATTGAGCCTTCCGCCGTTTTCTTCTAACTTAATGATAATAAATTCTTCTTCTATTGATAGTTCAGACATAATATTAATCCAAATTCCAAGCATTTAAGTTTAAAGTTAAGCTAATTTTTTCCCGTCGAACCAAATCCACCTAATCCTCTTTCAGAATCAGGTAGCGTATCTGTTTCAACAACTTCAAAATCGTAAATTTTACCAAGAATTATTTGGCATATGCGATCTCCTTTCTTTAGGACCACTTCTTTATTTGAAAGATTTATAACAATAGCCATCCATTCGTTTCTATAACCAGAATCTATGGTCCCAGGAGTGTTGACAATTGAAACCCCCTCCCATAACGCTAATCCACTACGAGGGACGACCTTAAAGTAATAACCTTCTGGGATAGCTGTCGCAAAACCCAAGGGGCACCCGATTCGTTCTAAGGGTTTCAATATATAAGTGTCAGAATTAATTTCTATTAATTCTTTTTTACCTTTTTCATTAACTATTTGCTTAAAACCCATTATATGGGCATCAGCACCAGCATCTCCTTTCTTTGAAGGTTTTGGGATGATAGTTTCCTTATTAACTTTCTTGAAAGGGATAGTCAATTTCTCTATATCCTTTTTCATCTTAGTACAACTATTATTTCAGAATATAAAAAAGAGTTTTTATTAAAGAATAATTAAAACCATTAATCATTAACAGAATTATCATCTGAAGATATAATTAATGAGATTTATATAAAGTGAAAGAATATGATTGTAACTGATAGATTCGACCCTCGATTAGATAAAGACGCTATTAAAGAGATTTTTGAAGACTTTATTGAAAATAAATCGTATTTCATATCAACTTGGCAAGAATTTGATAAGGAAATAAATAAAAGAGTTTTGGACCTTCAATATCGAAATTCTATGGTCGTTGCTAAGGAAGAAGGAGAAATTGTAGGTTGGGGGACCTACACCTTGATTGAAGATTATTTAGGTAATAAAAGAGCTCTTATACACCAAGTTCTAACTAAAAAAGGAGATTCTTATAGAAAGGGAATTGAGGAGCAAATAATTCGAGAATTGAAGTTGTACGTCAAAAGGACTCTTAATTTGGATAAAGTATTTTTAATTTGTCAAGATTCAGATAGTGCTCTAAGAAACTTAGTCATGAAATTAGGCGCTAAAAAATCTAAAAATTATTGGTATGAAAATGATATCTAAGTGAAAATTTTTGACTGAAAAAGAAAACCTGATAGAAAAAGCTAAAGCTCTTGTAAAAAATGAAGAATTTGCAAAAGCAATAAAGATTTTAGAATATCTTTATCAACAACAATCTGATGTTGATGTTAAAAATAACTTAATAGAAGCCTTGTTTGCGTATGGAGGATATCTAAATGATTACTACGTTTTAGAGTATGATGAATCAATTAATTTTTTCAAACGGATAATAGAACTCGACTCAGAGAATTACAGGGCGCATTATAATCTAGGAATTGCGTATTTTAATTTAAATCGTTTTGAAGCGGCTTTAAACTCTTATAAAATTGCACTCTCGATTAAACCTGATCATAAACATGTCTATTACAACATAGGGCTACTCTACGAAAAAACCGAAAATTTAGAGAATGCTATAGAAGCTTATGAGAAAGCTTTAGAAATTGATCCTAATTATATCTATGCCATGCACTCACTAAAGGCAGTTAGGTTGAATTTGGATAATTCTGTGAAACCTAAGAGTAAAGCTCAAGAGATTAAGGATAACATTGAGAAATTGATATCTTTACTAAGTATGTCAAAGAGAGTAAGATTTGATATGATACAAGAAATCCTTAAAGTGAATAAAGAAATGCTCCTACAGATTATCATTAATTGGGGAAAGAAAAATTACTGTGAAATCGACGGGGATTATTTAAATATAAACAAAGTATCCCTAACTCAATTTTTTGACGATTTAAATCAAAATGGTCTAGGAATTTAACGGAATAAGATAAATCCTACAATAAAATATGTCGCTATTTCTTCAATAGTTTATTATTTATGACGCAACAAGCGATAAGAACTACTAAAGTTATAACACCAGCAACAATGTAACCACCAAAGGTTCCCAGAAGTTCTTCCATAATATTGTTTGATATGATTATGTGATTTCAATATTTTTATTATATGAAAATCATATCGATTACTCTTTTTAAAATTATTTTTTAAATTTTATAGGATTCGAATTATTGAAGAAACAAAAAAAAAAAAAAAACTAAACTCTTTTTATCGCTCGATCTGAAAGTTAACTTGTACCCGAACTCGATAAATTAATTTATCTTGATCCTCTTTAACCTTTACATCGGATTCGATGATTTGAATATTTCTGATACCACGAAGCGATTTTTTAGCCTCGTCATAAGCTATTTTCACTGCATCAGCCCAATTTTTATCGCTTGTAGCTACTAACTGAATGCTTTTATATACTGTAATTTTATTTCACCTTTTTAGTTATTATTGTATTAATTTTATTGTAGAAATTATAGTTATAGTAAGTCTAATTGTTTTTTTTTATTATTTAAATATTTCTAGAATAAATCTAAAAAAAAGAAATGAAGAGAAAAAAAAAAGAAAATTAAATTACAAATGTTCGATTAGGCATCAATATTTTCGATAATCGTAGCGACTCCTTGTCCGCCACCAACACAGGCATTAGCAACCCCATATTTCGCTTTTTTATCTTTTAATATCCGAGCTAATGTCCCAGGTAATCTTATCATGGTAGAACCTAACGGATGTCCAATTGCAGTTGATCCTCCCATGACATTGACTTTTTCCTCAGGGATATTAAAATGTTTCATACAATTTAAAGCGACTATGCAGAACGCTTCATTAATTTCCCAATAATCTATGTCATCAGCGGTTAATCCGGCGCGTTTTAGAGCCATTTCAGTTGCTGGCACTGGCCCACGACCCATAACACTAGGTTCAACGCCAGCCCAACCAATTGAAACAATTTTTGCCATAGGTTCTAATCCTCGCTTTTTTGCTTCCTCAGCTTCCACCATAATGCAAGCAGTAGCACCTGCGTTCAATGGAGACGAATTTCCAGCAGTAATCACGCCTTCTTTAGTACCCTCTCTCTTTATATACCCTTCTTTGCCTCCATTTTTTTCCAAGTAAAATGGTTTTGATAATCTTCGTAATCCAGCAACCCTTTCCAGGGTTGATTTTCTTGCAGCCATATCCTTTTCAACCATCATTTTTTCTTCGATATTACCGTCTACATGACCCTCAATGCCTATAATTTCGCCTTTAAACCAACCGGCTTCTTGATTCCCAACCGTTAAGTTATGGGCTCTTACACCAAATTTGTCCATATCTTCTTTCGTGAATGCTGGGATTTCTTCTTCGTACAATTTCTGAGCTGTCTGTAACATATTAATAGTTGTTAGGATATCATATTGGGGTCGATACCATTCGCTCTTCTTGTTAATCATTTTTAAATTCGGATTAACATGTTTGTTTTGCATATCAACGCGCGTCATGTGTTCAACTCCTCCTGCTAAACAGATTTTACTATACCCTGTCATGATTTCCATAATCCCAACATGCATTCCGCTCCCAGCGGAGCCACATTGTCGGTCGACAAACATAGCAGGTACTGTGACAGGAAATTCTGCTAAAAATAGCGGAAGTCTACCACCATAAGTCCAATTTTCATAAACACCCATAGCAGTTCCTACGGTAAACTCATCAATATCCTTTTTCTCGATGCCTTTATCTGCTAATTTTTGATCAAAAAACTTCATCAATAATGTAGCTAATAGTTCATCACTTCTAATCTCGCCAAAAACATCTCTCTCGGGCTGTTTTGGTCTAGACCGAGAAAAAGCTGTTCGTGCGTAATCTATTAACCATACTTCTTTTAAATCCATACTTTTGTATCCCTCTTATTTTATAATATTTTAAAACGAAGTTTTATCTAAAATTTTAATATTATGTTATGAATGTTCAAAAATGTATTAAAGTTTTTGATAAGAAGTCTATGCGACTTTAAACATTCAATTACTCATTTCGATAATCTAATAAAAAATTATTAAGATTTTATTAGTATCATTTTTATTTTTGGAACATTTAGTTAAAATATGGCAGATACGATAGTAAGTATAATTGCGGGATCCGAATCAGATAAAGAAGTATTTGAAAAAGCCGAAAAGGTATTAAAAGCAAATAATATACCTTATGAACTTCAAATTATCTCAGCTCACCGTGATCCAGAAAAACTAGACGAATATTTAAACTCCTGCCAAAGTCTTATATATATCGCTGTTGCAGGGTTATCTGCTGCCTTACCAGGCGTTATTGCGTCTAAAACAGAAAAACCTGTTATTGGGGTGCCTGTTAGTGCTAAATTGGGGGGTTTAGATGCACTATTATCTATTGTTCAAATGCCACCTCGAGTCCCTGTTGCGTGCGTAGGAATTGATCGTGGAGAAAATGCCGCGTATCTAGCAATAAGAATACTTAATTTGTTAAAGAAATAAGTAATGGTGTCATTAATGAGCAAGGAACTTATAGAACTAGGTAAAAAAAACGCTGCAAATAAAGCAGTCGAGGAAAATGTAGAAGCAGGTATGATTTTAGGTATAGGTAGTGGTTCTACCGTTGTGTACGCTGTCAAGAAGATAGCTGAGATTAACAAAGCTAAGAACATGGATTTAAAATGCATTCCCACCTCTTTTCAATCTCGCCAATTAATAGTTGAAAACGGTCTCACTCTTGTTTCCTTAGATCAGTATCCTGTGATTGATCTGGATATTGACGGAGCAGATGAAATTGACAAATCTTTAAATTTGATTAAGGGTGGTGGAGGATGTTTAGTTCAAGAAAAAATCATAGCGTCAGCTTCGAAGAAGTTAGTTATTATAGCAGATTATACTAAAAAATCGGAATTCCTGGGAGAAAATTGGAAGAGTGGAGTACCAATTGAGATAATTCCTTTAGCACATGTTCCTATTATGAAGAAATTGGAAAAATTTGGAGGTACCCCCGTTTTAAGGATGGCTCAAGCAAAAGCAGGACCAGTGGTCAGTGATAATGGTAATTTCATTATCGATGCTGATTTTGGTATAATTAAAAATCCTTTAGATTTAAATTTAAAACTTTTGCAAATACCTGGTGTTGTAGATTCTGGCTTATTTTTAGGGATGGCTCATACGGCTTATATTGGTCAAAAAGATGGCACAGTTAAGAAGTTCTAAATTTAATTTTAATAGACAATTTACTAAGTAGAGTCTTATCTATTTAGAGATTACCAACTAAATTAGTTGTGAAATGTTAAAGATTTACCACAACTAGGACAAAATTTTTGTTGAGTAGTTAAACGATAACCGCAATAAGGACAATAGGAAACTAATTCTTGAGAATAATCTTTAGATTCTGGTGATGAACCATCATCATAATCATACTGGTAATAACTCTCAGAAGGTGTTGATTGATAAGATTTTCTTTTCTTTCTAAGATACATTGAAACACCGAGTATTAATGCAATCACGATGACCACACCGATAATAATTAGAATGAACAATAAGTCTATTGGGAGCGCTGGTTGTATTAACACAACTATTAAGAAATCTTCAGATTCCCCTTCACCATCGAAAGCTGTTATTAATAAGTAAGCTAAATATCCGTCTTGAGAGGTACTATCATATTGTGATGCAGTAGAGAATTGTTTAGGTCCAGTTATAGTGGAAAATTCCATTGTGTAAGGAATTACAAAGTTTCCAGAGTGGGTATTAGAACCGGAGTCGTAAGTCATCTCAGAAAAGATGTTGATTCGGGGTCTAATAAGAACGATGTTATTATCTTCTGAGATAGATGCGAGAAATAAGTTTACGGAAACCTTCATCTCAGAACTATCTTGGTCTTCGTATGAAACCGAATCCGTTAAATTAATTCGAAAGTCAAGACGAGATCCTTGTGATATTGAATACACATTTAAACTATCCTCGGTGTGAGTTTCGTCAAAAGTAACTGTTTGCGAATTATCTATTAGGATTGTGGAACTTTCTTCTACGAATTCAGGTGGGTTATTGTTGATTAAGGATACAAGTCTTGGAGAATACGGATTGTGATAACCAGAACTCGGGTTGAACGGTACAATATAAAAAATCGCAAAACCAGGCACATCCGTAGAGGTAGGGGTATAGGCATAAGAATATTTAGAAGGATTAGGCATAGGGTTTGATAAGAGGAAAGTTTTATTAATTGTTCCTTTTTCAGTGTAGTAAGTTAAAGGATAGAACGATAAATAAGCAGTTGCATCGTAAGTAGTATCATCGAGAGTAGCATCGATATTTAGCGAATCTATACCATTTCTTTCAAGATCAGTAGTTGTTATTATGCTTGATATTTGGGGTATTAAACTATTATTATAATATAAGATTTTAGATGATTTTTTGTAAGTTTGTGAGCCAATTGTTATATTTACATCAATAATATAAGGTTTTGTACTTGGTCCCGGGAGAATAGTTGAGTGATTGATCGAAAGCCCATCTGAACTTGAAATCATATTAATCGATTTAAAATAGCTGTCGTTTTGTATTGAAACATTGAGATAAGAATTCAATACCGTGGAACTAACAAGAGCGTCTAAGTCTTGATTTTTTATGTAGAGCGAGAGGTTTATTTGAGAGGATGGTGTACTTTCAGAATCTATAATAATTTCTATAGAGACATTTTCGTTCTCGAAGAAATAATCCATTAAGTTTCGTGTTAAGATTGAATGATCTTGTTTATACGAGGGTGATTCGTAAAGATCTGTAGTCCAATGAAGATCTCCAAATGCTACAAAGCGCCCTCCTCCAAACGGATTATGATCGTATGCGGCAGCGATGGTTTTATCCTCTGTTGAAGCGATTGCTTCAGCATTCCCCATAACGCTTAAAGTACTTCCATATTCCCACGAAAATTTACTTACACCCTGGAAAATCAAAGAATTATTAAAATTTGTTATAGATTGAGTAGAAACCGTAGCTCCAACCCCTATCCATTCTTCGTTGGCTACATTTTCCTCATTAATAGTGATATTTAGATCGATATATGAAAACAATTCGTTAATATTCTCAATACATAAGTCTTGATATCGCGTTCCTAAAAATAGCAAATTTCCTCCATTTTCGAAATAATTTTTCAAATTATAAAATTCTAATGGGTTATAGGGTAAGATAGGATTTTGTAATACCACCAAATCATACTGAGCCAATCGTTCTTCAGTCAAAATAGAGTTATCTAAATTGCTTTCGTAATTAGGAGTCCAAAATTCTGCTAAATAATCTGTATCAATGTTCAACTGTGAGAGATCTTTCATCCACGCATACGAATCCATCTGGTAAAACGAAAGTTCAGGAAACCAATCATTCAATCCATGGTAAGAATCCATTAAAATTTTATGCTCAGGAAAACGTACGTCTATTGATATGATAATTGTGTCATACACCCTCATACCAGATGTAATGTTTAAATCGAAAGTTTGCAAGCCAGGTGTAGCATTTATGTTTATTTCTACTCTGAGCGCAACGAATTGAACCCCAGCGTTGTTAAAAATTATCTGGGATTTATCTAAAGATAAAGAAATCCCATCGACATAGGAAGTGTAGTTAACATTTAAAGTATTATTAGTGCCAGAGATAACCGTTAAATTAAACTCTTGAATATCTCCTGGAAAATTAATTAAATCGAAAGGTTTTATTGGTAACTCGTCTGGCGAAAGTTTGGCAACATCATTAATATTAGAATAAGTTGTATTTAAATAATTCAAATACTCAAGAGACGCAGAAATATTAATTAGCCCGAATCCAGATTTCATGAATTCAGAATCATCAGGATTAGACAAATCCTGAGCCCCCTCTAATAGCGCTATCCTTGCAGTTTCAGGAGACAACGACGGATACGCTTGTTTCATAATAGCTAAAGCACCAGCGACAATGGGGCATGACATACTCGTTCCACTAAGAGGAATATAATCCGCATCACCTGAGAAATCGAAAAATCCTCCAAGAAATCGATTCCTATCAGATATGGTAGATTTTGGAGCCTCAGCCGCGATAATATTCACTCCCGGGGCAACAACATCAAGATATCCTAGATAAGACAAAGATGGCCCCCAACTACTAAAAAAGGCTAAATTATTATTGCTATCTGTAGCTCCTACAGAGATAACATCAATACCTGATGCTGGAGAGCCTCCCGAAAAGTATTCCGGTCCGGAATTACCTGCTGAAGACACAGTGATTATTCCATTTTCGGTAACTGACGCAAGCGCAAGTATCATTAGATCACTTGCAATAGGATTGCGATCTCCAAAACTCATAGAGATTATATCTGCGTTAGCAGTGTTAACGCTCCATTCAATAGCACTAATAACGTCTCCTTCTTCTAATCCCGAAGCATCTCCTGCTTTAGCATTTATTATCGAGATTCCTGGAGCAACTCCTTTATACAATCCTCCTGAACCGCTACCGTTTCCTCCAATAATTCCAGCGACATGAGTTCCATGACCAACTAAATCGTTGTAATCTAAAACACTCTCGCCTGAAACGAAATTTCTATTTGCAGTTAAATTTAAGTCAGGATGTTCATAAACCCCCGTATCGATAACAGCAACTCTCACACCAGTGCCGTCAAAAGCTAAGTTTTCAGCACCTATAGCAGGTATCCACCAATTGGGATATAAGTTTGAGTTCAATGCACTTGAACTAGGAAATTCATCTTGAAAATAAGGAAGAAGATAGTTCCGAGATTTATAAACCTTTTTTAAAGTGCTAAAAGATTCCAGTGTGTCTATTTTGGAAGCTAATTCACTTACTTGACATTTAAGGTAAACAGCCGGAATGATATCATAATTATCTAAAATTGTATAATCTTCAAGCGTATTATCAATGAATTCGATTCTTTCCGATTTTGAAGTTGTTTCCTCAAAAAGCATTATAGTTTTTATTTCGGAAACCCCATTCTGCCCATGCGTTGCTAATTCTTTAATTAATAAATCACCAAAGATAACATCTTGTTTATTACTAGGAGGATTTATATCACCTATGTAAGGAATCGCGCGGTTGGAATTGAATATAGAAAATTCAGTTGTGTTCGATTCTAACTGATAAAGATAAGAAGGATTTTCATTACTTAATATACCAGTTCCAAATACGGGGCTAACTACTGAACTGATTAACAAGATACTAATCAATATAAAATTAGTTTTGGTCCAAATGTTTTTCATAGTCTTCAAATATTAGATTAGTTATTTATTTCTAACTTTAATAGTTAAAAAACCATAATTTTTTTTAGAAATACATTATTTTTAAATCTACAGCTAACGATCATTTACGTTTGATAAAAGAATACACTGATAAAAAATAAAACCCAAGGGGCTGTGGATTAGTGGATCATTCAAATCATAAGATTTGGTGCACTAAAGATCGTTCGCTTGGCATGCGAAAGGCCGGGGGTTCAATTCCCCCCAGCTCCACTTTTTTTATGTTTTAAAAGTTTTAAAGAAGAATGTTCATCGTGAAATCGGGATTTCACGATCTATCTATTGTAAATACGATCTGAAAATTATTAATAATTATTGTATTTGGAATAAATATGCCAAGAAGAGAAATGAAAAAAATAGGTATTTTAGGTGGTATGTCATACGAGTCAACAATAAAATATTACGATTTACTCCTCCAAAAATATTATGATAAACATTATGATTACAACTACCCAGAAATTCTAATATATAGTTTAAATTTTCAAAGAGTCATCGATTATGAATTAGGTAACGATACAGCAAGATACGTAGATTATTTAATGAGTGGTATTAAATCCTTACAAAATGGGGGTGCTGATTTCATAATTATGGCAGCTAATTCCCCTCACGCAGTTTACGATGATTTAATTCAAAAAACAAAGTTGCCTATACTAAGTATTGTCGAAGCAACGGCAAAAAAAGCACTTGAAATGGATCTAAATAAACTATTATTAATTGGTATTAAATTTACAATGCAATCTTCTTTTTACCAGAGAATCTTCGAAAACTCTAATATGCAAGTAATAACTCCTGAGGATATCGAACAAGATTTAATTGATCAAATCATTTTTGACGAATTAGTTATTGGGAAATTTAAAAACGATAGTAAGCAGAAGTTATTGGAAATTATCCATAACTATGAAGTAGACGGTGTAATTTTGGGATGTACTGAACTTCCGCTGATTTTTCACAAGAATGATACTAGCATAAAATTACTTGATACGATTGAAATACATGTTGAAGCAGCCTTAAAATACGCTATGATGTAGAAAATTTGTTTTCTACTTGGTTTTTTAAGATATTTTTTGCGTTATTTATGACCTCTGGAAGTTTTTTTAAATCCCTAATGCTATTTTATAATTATTACAATAATGTTTAATGGGTAATTTCTATAGTGCGCTTGAAGCTTACAAGTATTAAATTTAAGGACTTGACTCCAATTATTTTAGTCATGTTGTTATTATTTGTCTCAATCGCATGCGCTAATATGCTAATCCCCAGTTATGGCGTAATTCAAATAGAATTTGGTATTCCTGAGGCATTCATAGCAATTCCAGATTCTTCTTTCTTGTTAACGAGTGCTTCATTCGCTTTAATTTGGGGATACTACACCGATAGAATTGATAGAACAAAAGTAATAATAGCAGGCGCATTTTCTTGGACTTTTGGTATGATGTTGACTGGTTTTTCCACATCTTTTGTAATACTGTTAATTTCAAGGATGGTAAGTGGAATCGGAATGGGTTGTGTAATACCAGTAGGTTATTCCATTATTTCCGACGCAATTCCGCCCGAAGAAAGATCTGGTTGGTTTGGTACGCTTGCAATATTGAGCTCAATTTCGAATGGTAGTGGTCAGGCTTTATCTTCCTTTGTAGGACCAATTTTAGGCTGGAGATTTCCATTTTTTTTGTTATCAGGAATAAGTATCATAATAGTTTTCATTTTATTTTTTGTTAAAGTCCCTCAACGTGGAGCAAGCGAGAACGAGTTATTAGATCTCGTCGAATTAAATTTAGAATATCAATATAAAATATCAAAAGCAGATTTATCAAATATAATAAAAAAGAAGACGAACAAATATTTAATCATTCAAGGCTTTTTCGCAATAATCCCAGGAACACTTTTCGTTTATTTTATGACTTCTATGCTTTCAACTCATTATTTTCTCATATTACCTATCGAAATTAGGCTTCAAACGGCTGCGATATTTGCAGGTCTTTTAGGGGTAGGCTATTTATTGGGAAATGCAATTATGTCGTATGTAGGAGATATTTTATTTCGAAAAAACAAAAAAAATCGAACTCGATTAGCAACAGCTTGTATGGCACTCAGCATTCCATTCGTTCTTTTAATGCTATTTTCTATACAACCTATTAGCAGTGAAGTGGTTACTAATTTAAGTTATCCTGTCCCAATTCCTCCAGGAGAGACGATATCATTTGTAGTTTTAACCATTATAGAGATCTTTAAAGTTTCTCCAAGTTATATCTATTATTTCATATTTGGATTTATAGGAGCAGTATTAAGTACAGGCTGGGTTTCAAATAAGAATGCAGTTATGGTGGATGTTAATCTCCCCGAGCATAAAGGCACAGCTACCTCCTTTTTTAGCCTCGCAGAGCAAGTGGGAAAAGGAGTTACGCTCTTGTTGTCGTTTTCTTTGATTTCGCTTTTTGGGAGTGTGTTTAACATGATGCTCTTTGCTGTATTTCTTTGGGTACCTTCTGCTTTACTATGGTTCCTCGCAGGTAAATCTGTCGAAGTCGATATGGAATATAAATCTACCATTCTCTTGGAAAGAAAACAAATAAATCTGTTGGATTTTATTTTTGAATTAGAAATACAGATGGACAGAGCTACCCAAAAAGTGCAAGATTCAAAGTATTACATACTAACAGATCACTCGAAGTTTAACAAGTTGCTCGATGAAGCAATTATTATATTCAATTTTTGCGAAAAAGAAGGAGAATATCGTAGTATAACTAAAATCGAGAGAAGAGCTCGAAAATTAAATGTTAAAACAGCCTCTATTAAGTCTATGGCTAATCAAATATTCAAAATTCTTAAGGTAGAGGATTTATCTGCAAAGGAAATTGATATGCTCAACGAAGATTTGCGACAGATCATTCTGAAAATATCTGAAGGAGAGCGTAGTACTTTTGGAGATTTACAAATTTTTTACGAAGACGCATATTTGAAAATAATTGAAGCTCGATTATTAAGGAATAATGATCTGATTAAAAGTAAGGGAAAAATACAAGATGCCATAAAAATTTACGAAAGAGTCCGAAATCTATTAAATGAACGGCTTGAAATTGTAACTGAAAACACCGAAATATCAGAAGAAGATAAATTTGTAAATGAAAGAGAACGGGAACTACTAAAAAAAACATCTAATGCGTTAGTAGCAACTAATACTTTAAAAAACGATATTGAAGGCGTTTTTAAAAAATTGGAAGAGAAGGGTATTACGGAAAAGGATTTAAGAAAAATTTCAGAATTGACATATGAATACAATGTTAATCTCTATGATGTAATTGTAGATACTTTCGGTCAAGATCGAAGAACGAAGGACATTATTATGGAAATCCTTAAAGAAATTGATGCTGTCTTTAATGAATACGATAAATTAAAGGAGTTAGAGTTGAAAGTATTTTAATTTAATCAGTCTACCATTATCTCTAATTATTGAGAAATTCTGATTTTAAAATATCTGTGAAATGTAATTTATCGCTATTTACTAGCTCGTGCGTATCGATTCCTTTCTTATTATAAAAATCAGGACTATCATTATTTGAGAATAAATTCACAAGCAGTATGAGGCAGTTTTGGAGTTCTAAATCGTTATTTTTATCTTTGTTGAAGTTCTTCATAATTTTAATAAGGAGATTGCTGAGCCAGACTTTATTGAAATTAGGTAGGTCATCCTCCCTTTCTCTAGATTTCCTATTATAAAAATCTAAGATATTAGCTACACAATCCATTTTAAAATTAATCCCTTACCCGCGTGAAAATTCAAGAGTTACATTAATTTATGCTCCCGAAATTAGGTAACTCTTTGTTAATAAACCAACAGATACATGCTAATTCGCATATAAAAATATTTGCGACGATTTGTCGCAAGAGAAAAACGAATTTCATCTAAAATTAGTTTGCTTCAAAACATATAGGAAGGGGAATAATTACAAGAGAAGAGTAAATCGTTATTTTCTTCAAATGATTAACATAATTATTATAATGAGTAATATTGGTATCGAATTATGAACTAACTTCAACATTTTCTATAAAAGTATCAATAGCTTGTTCAAGATCAATCAAGTCCTCAACATCTTTTATGTCACTACTAGCAATTCGGTTTAGAAATTCCTTTAAGAGTTTTTCCTTTTCTTTATCTTGGGGAAAAATCAAAGACGACTTATAGTGCTCGTAATCCAAGATATTAGTAAAAACTAAAAAGAGTTTTTCGATGTGACTATATTCAATCAGGCTATGAAGTTTATCTCTCGTAATGAGGGTTTGTGTTTGATCCTTATAGAATCCACTGAGGTCGTTATAATAATTAGTAATGCGAGCAACATTGTCCAACTGCGTCTGAAGAGCAGCTTGACTTATTGGAGAATCATCTGAGTACATGATTTCAAAATAAGCATTAACAAAATCTTTCAATTTTTGAAGTTTCTGTTGGAAAACTCTTGTTTTGACTATCCGAGTAAACATGGGACTTTCCTTATCCTTGTAAAACCTTAATTCAAATTTAACTATCGCCAAAATATCGAGAAATAATTCCTTTATATCAATATTGTCTCTTTCCATCTTACTGTAAGTACCTTTGTGGATATTAATTTATATTTTGTTCTATTAACTAGTATACTTCTGAGAATATAAAAATATACTATATATTGAATTCTAATGATTTAATAAATTTATTTCTTAAGATTACTTTTTCTAATAGATTCCAATAGAGCTTTTTCTTGATTTATGTTTCTTAATAAGTTAATGGAAAACTACGCTGGTCTACTACTTGATCGGTTGGAAGGAAGCTTTTTTGGCTTGCTTTTCTTTTTGTAAGCTTCCTGAAGATTATCGCTTTTACATGAATCCTTAAAATTCTGATTGGAGAAAATACCATAAATTTCAAATCGTTGATAGGATTCTTTCTTAATTCAAGAAATTTTGAATAAAAACGTTCAGCTTTTACTTTTTGCTTTGGAATTTCAAAAGAAATAAACCGCTCAACAATTTTGTCCAGTGACTCTGAATCCTCATAACAATAGTAGTTTGAAGCTTTTAAAGACCATTTTATTGCCTCTAACTGATATTTTATTGAGTTCAGTTCTTTTCTAGGCGCTATCAATAGGGCAAAAAACGAAATGAAAAGATTCATAACCGTACTTCTAAAAATCTCGCGGATTGTAATTTTAATTTTAGGTCTAATAGTATTTCTAAGATCTTCTCCAAACAAAAGAGTGCTGTTTTGAATAACATTCCCTAAAACAATATTTCGTGGAGCAAATAACGCTGAGAAAAAACGGTTAACTCGAAAAATTTTGTAAAATATCGCTTGTTCCCAAAATTTTTGTTTTGTTAAAAAATGACTCACGAACATTCCTGTTGATTGTTGAATTACTCCAAGAACTTCACGAAATAGTTTTGAAGTTGGTTCCTTAAATCCATGTTTTATTTCTAATGCAAGAAAATATCTCTCTATCTCCTTTATATGCCTATTTGAAACCCGATTTTTAAAAATAAAGAGAAGATCACAATCCGATACAACTGTGTTTTCACTATCTACTTGTTGACTACCGAATAAAAGGAGGGATACAATTTTATTAATTCCTATTTCCTTATTAATTAAAATTACAATATCTTTAATGTAATTTCTTGATTGTTCGTTCAAGCCTTTTAAGCTACTAGATATATAGTGCTTAATTTTATCGTTTGTTTCGCGTGTTTTACTAGAATCGTAATCTTCCATCTTTACTTGAGAAAATATTTCTTATAATAAAATTATAAAATGAAAATTTAAAATTGATTAAAATACTTTATATTCGATTACCGAGACTATAACCTCGAGCTATAGCCTCTAAAACCGTCTGTGGCTTTTTAGCATCACCGAGTTTTTCGACAGGAATTTTTAAAGCTTTTATCTCTTTAAAAAGAGAATCATTCGGTTTAACACCTGTGGCATAATAAACATAATCGACATCGTTAATTTGCTGTTCGGTGTCGCTAGCATCAATGTAAGATACGTAATCCTTGCCAATTTCAGTTACTTTAACACTGGTAAGTTTTTTCACTCCAAGGTAATCACACTTATCTAATAGAACCCATTTAGTAGTCTTACCTAGTGCAGTTCCTAATTTTGGTAATTGTTCTAAAACAGTTACTTTATTCCTTCCTTCGTGCATCATTTTCAATGCTACTTCTGTCTCTAGTGCCTTATATCGTGTGAGAAAATTAAACGAATTAACATCTAATGATCCATATTTTGCGATGTAAATTGCTAATTCTATGCCTGTAGCACCACCGCCTATAATAACATTATTCTTCCCTAATGGAGCATCACCGCTAAAAACGTTATTTGCCCAAAATACGTTCTCTCTTTCAATTCCCGTAATCGGAGGTTTAATTGGAGTTGAACCGGTTGCTACTAATACTATATCCGGATTAATTTCTTTAATTCTGTCACTTGTTATTTCTTGTTGCAGATGTACATGAATATTATATTTCTGAATCCAGTAAGTATAGTTTTCAATCATCCTCTTAAATTCGTTCCTTCCTGGTGGTATCCAAATTATATTTAATAACCCACCTATTTTATCATCCTTTTCATATAAATGCACTTCATGACCTCTCATAGCCGCAACACGCGCAGCTTCTAATCCTGCTGGCCCAGCTCCAATTATCATAACTTTTTTCTTGGTCTCAAGTGGTTTTAACTCAGTCTTAGCTTCTTTTCCGGCTCTAGCATTTCTTAAACATATTACAGATTGCATACCAAAAATAGCATCAAAACATCCTTGATTACAACCAATACAATGCATAATATCCCTTAATTCACCTTTCTTTGCCTTTTCAGGTAGATAGGGATCCGCGATTAAGGTTCGACCCATGCATATAGCGTCTGCTTTTCTAGCCATTAAAATTTGCTCAGCCAATTCAGGTGTGTTTATTCTATTGGAAGAAAATACGGGTATAGAAACACTATTCTTAATATTTTCAGCTAAATAGGAATAGCAACCCTCTGGAACATCCATTGTTGTTTGAGGTGTTTTTGTTTCGTGCCAGCCTCCAGTTACATTGAGATAATCTAGATACACAGATAATCTTTCAGCAATTACAGCTTTTTCTTTATAAGTGTTACTTTGAGGGACAAAATCATCTCCAGAAATCCTATAACCAAGAGGTATATCTTCTAATTTAGATTTCATTAACTCCAAAGTTTCTAAAGGGAATCTGAGTCGATCTTCTAAATCACCGCCATATTTGTCGGTTCTCTTGTTTGTTTTTGGAGAGAGAAATTGAGTCATCAAATAGCCTGCATTTGCACAAATTTCAACGGCGTCGAAACCAGCTTTTTTAGCGCGTAATCCTGCGTCAACAAATGCTTGCTGTTCTGTTTTAATATCTTCAAGAGTCATTTCTCTTGGAGTACTTTTACTAAATTTACTATATACAGCCGACGGGGCAATTTGTGTTTTACCAATTACAAAAGGCATAGTGTAGGCACCACCATGATACAATTGAGCGCATACTTTTACATCATCCCTTGCATTATGGACTGCTTGCGTTAATTCGGTTAAGACTGGTAAATAATCATCACTGTCAATAGAGATCATCATTGGAATCCCTTTTGCATAAAGGTCTACATAACACCCTCCTATAATAAGCATTCCCGCACCACCTTTAGCTCTCTCAACATAAAAATCAATTAACTGTTGACTGACATATCCATCACTAGCCATATTGAGATTAATCGCCGGCATAACTATTCGATTTGAAATAGTCATATTCCCAATTTTCAGAGGTTCAAACAATTTGAAAAATTTCATATTAGTCCTTTTTCACTGAATTTAAAGTTGTATAATTTAATAAATAAAAAATATCCTTACCATAATAAATTTTAACTTTTGGAGTATTCCAAAAAGAATTTAGAGCAAAAATTAACGAAAATAAGAATCAGAACTTTGTTTATCTTGAGGACCTTTCATAAATTGATTTGCTTGCTTTTTATAAGAATCGATAACTTGTTCCATTTCTTCGATCTGTCTGTTTAATTCATCGAAGTTCATTTCAATATCAAAATATTCCATTAATAACACCACCAATGCCTTAGATGCCCGAGGGTCTAATGTCATCATAGGTAATGGTAATGTTTCTGCGAGTAAACATACTCCCGGAGCAAATCCTTTTTGTCCTGCCCAAGCTGGTAAGATTCCATTTGCACCAGCAATCACCCCACCCTCCATTAATGTAGTGTCTTCAAATTTTAAGAAAGTCTCATTTATTTTGTCGTCTGTTCCACAAATATGTATTAATGGTTTATCTCTTACTCTATCAATTACCATTGCACCAGCACTGATGTACATTTTAATCTTACTATTTGTAATTTTATCCATCGCCTCGCAGAATTTCTGAGAAAAGTCAAATACTCCTTGTGAAGTCTGAGGTTGATAATTTGCAGTTAAAATAAAGAGATCATGTTTATTTTTCTGTTTTCTTGACTTATAATAGACTTTTGCAGATGGAATCTCCAATTTTCCCTTTTCAACAGTGGATTTAGGGGGAAAATCGAAATATTCAATGTTCAAGAATTCTTTAGCTTCAATCGAATCTTGAATTGAAGTTATCGCTAGTTTTGCAACCAAAGCAATCCCTGGCCAACCAATTAAAACAATCGGATCGTTTAAATCATCTGGATTTAACTCAAATTTTTGATTTATGTTTATATTCATTTTATTCAACCTTTCCTTAAGCTATATATCAAAATTTAATTTTTCTCGGCAGTGGGGGCAGAATTCGATTCTGCCTTCAGAAATGTATTTTCCACAGAAGGGACAATACATACCCGAATTAAGATCTTTAAAAACCTTAGTATTAGAAGCTCCAAAACTTTGGGATGATTGATAAGATCGTGATAGATATTGAGGTTGTTGTTCTTTATTAGTTTTTAAAAAACCATACAGAGAAGTTAAGAAGCAAATAAATAATGGAGTAAGCAAAATTTCAGGTAAATTATAGAACAGATCATACAGTATGATTGAGCCGTAATTTCTCGTGGATGGATTGTACCATGAACCGTCATATATTTGGTAGAATAAAGGATTAGCAAACAATTGGAAAATAATATCGCAAATAAAAACAACTAAATTACTAAGTATAAAAATGCCAATTAACTTCCCAAACGCTCCTCTTGCTACTTCTCGAGCTTCTTTTAAGGGTTGAATTCCTTCCTCTGAATGATATGTAAATACGTAAAAAATATAAAACCCATAAATGATAATACTTGGAATAAAAAGAAGAAATGACCCTATCGCTATTCCTACACCTAATAAAAGAACAACAAGCAATAATCTCCCATTAAGGGCTTTTTTTAATTCAGTTACAAAGTTCGAAGGGTTACCAGATAATTTTTTGAACATATAATTACTTACTAAACACAGAGCAAACACATTGAAGATAGATGATGTTAAATTATTCAGAAACTCAGAACTGAGAATTAAAGATATATATTCAAACATAACACTAAGATCGGCGTTATCGAGGGTTGAGGGATCTTTCTGTATAATAACTTCAATTGCAGGTGATATGAGGTTTAATTGCCAGTTCAAATCAATGACTAACAAATTTTTAATTATTAAAGATATTATAAAAATTAAAGCTAATGGTATGATCAAAGTCTTGTAGCTTTTGCGGAATAAATAAAATCCTTCAGAGATGATTTCTTTAAACCGTTTATCCGACATAATTTTAATATCCTCTTAATTATTTATAATATGTTAAAAAAAATATAATTTAAAGGTTTATTCTTTATTCTACTAGTAGTTATACAAAAAATTAACATAAGAAATAAAATTTCTTATAATACTTGTTATGTACGCACAACAACCACCAACACGCCATATTCCCGGAATAATATCCTATATGAATTATTTTTCATCTAAGAAATCAGCTTATGTTCTCCTTTTTAGCGTACCTGCTATTCTTGCTGTTTTATCGTTTATACTAAATTCACTTTATACAAATATTTGGAACTTTTTTTACCTTTCAAATGTTTTACTAACATTTTACTTCACCTCTGGTGGTGGTATCATAATATCGATACTTTTCTACTCAAAACGCGCTCCACTACTTGCTAAGCCCCCGAAGGGATGGTCTTTTCAAATGAATGCTTTTTTTACTGGAATAATGGGTTTGTCACTTTTAATTGGGGAAACTATTACAATATTCCTTAGAAATATCACATTTCAAGAAGTTTTTCTCATATTGGGTACTATAATTTCCTACATCTTCGCATATGTTGTATATTTTTCGTTTACTACCGTTGGTAAATATGGAAATTTCATTTTAGCATTTGTACAGCCGGTAATTGCAATAACGCTCTATAGTATTTTTGCATCTCAACTTAAATTTCTTTTTTTTATCAGAGCAATCCTTTTTTTTACAATTTGTGCTTTTATATTTGCGATCCCATACGCAAGAAGTATGGCTCGAGTAAGTAATATATACAGACAAGCAACTGGTATAGGAGGATATCCTTTTATTAGAGCTTTCGTACTCTCGATGTTAACGGAGGGTAATGATGATTTAATTGAAGGAATTTTTGATAAAATAGGTGTCAGCTCCAATGTTTTAATACAATACTTGGCAATCAGAAGTAAAACTACACAAAGAGTTAAAGGTTTATTTGTCGTACCGCACGTTCATTTTGGACCTTTTAAAACTTGTGGATCCTCAGATTTACCCGCCCATATCTACGAGACATTTAATAATATTCAAGGCACGACGGTTTATCACACTACAAATGATCATTCACAAAATTTAACTTCTCAAAAAGAACTAGAAAAAGTCTTGAATAAAATTAAGAGCGATGTGAAGTTTATCGAAGAAGATAATAAAGTAGAATGGATAGGAGAAGTTAAAGCCACCACAAGAAGCATGTCGAATTCTGCAAAGTTAATAGGGATAGATATAAATAATATTGCTATAATGTTCTTAACCAGACATCCCTTACCTTCTGATGATATTCACGCTGAAATTGGCAATGAAATTAGAAAATTTGCAAAAGCCAAAGGTTATCGTGAGGCTATCATAATAGATTCGCATAATTCTATCATAAAGGATGAAGTCTTAATAAGAAACAAATCGATAGAAGCTAAAGATCTTATATCAGTTTCAGAAAAATTTCTCGTTTCCAATAAAGCTAAAGGAAAGGACGAAAAAATTATTGTACAATATGGCGTTGCAAAAGATCCAATGACGGAATACACAGAAAGAGATGGTATTGGTACGGGTGGAATAGTTGTTCACTTATTTAAAGACATTGAATCAAGTCAAAAAACGGTGTTTATTCACTTCGATGCAAATAATGCGTATGTTGATATTCGTTCGTTCGTTTTAAACATGCTACAAAATAGAGGAATCGAAAGAGGGGAGATTACGACTTCAGATTCACACACTGTAGCAAGACAATTTTCTGCTCGTGGATATTCTCCTTTAGGAGATAAGATCACTTTAGAAAAGATTCTAGAGAAAATTGATGATTTGATAATTAAAGCAGAAAGCAATTTAGAAGATGTGGAATTTTATTATCACGATTCGATCGTCAAAAATGTAAAGATATGGAACGATCCTCGCTATTTTGATGTGATTATGAATACATTATTCAAATGTATTAAGGTTTCTCACGGGCTATTCACATACAGTCTGATAATCCCTGCTTTATTTTCAACAATTTTACTTCTATTTTTCTATAACATCCAATTCTCAGCTATTTTTTAGAACCAGGAAGCTTATCTTTGTAGCATATGATCTATATATTACAGAGATATATCTATATGATTTGACCTTTTTTCTTTAAAAATATTCTTTTCTTTTCGTAATTGCATTAGAAATGTTGAGCTCAGAAATTTCAAAATTGATGAAGGTGACATTTATAGGGTCGCCAGCGGTTGGAAAGACAACTATGCTACGGTTACTCTCAAAGGATACGATTGGTAAATTTTATTTCCCTACCCATGGCTTTGATTTGAAAACGATCAAATTAGACGACTATAATATTCGCGTTTGGGATTTTGGCGGTCAAAGTTCGTACCTAAAAACTTATTCAAGAGATTACCTTTTAGGTTCAGATGTTCTTTTTGTTGTTACTGATTCTACGCCCCGAAATGTTTTAAACTCGCGAGAATTGATTAAATTCGCAACGCATTTTATCGATAAAGAGTGTCCAATAATTGCTATAGCAAATAAACAAGATTTAACAAAGAATGATGGAAGAATGAGCCCAGATCGCGTAGAACAACTACTCCACATAAAAACATATGGGCTTACGGCGATAAATCCAAACGAGAGAGTTAAATTATTAGATATTATGAGAAAAGAATTAAACCAAGTAGTATTAAGAAGGAGGTCAAAAGAAGATGAACTTTAATGAAGATGAACTTTTTGGAGCAGCCCTAATAGGTTTTGACATGATTGATGGACCTTTTTTACGTTGGAAGAAGGAATATGGCCCCAAAACAAATTTGATGAAGCTAGATGATTTTGCCATGAACTTCTATCTCGCATTTAGAGGTGGTAATGCCGGGAAGAAACCAAGAGCTATTTTATACGATAAATTCTACATCGTTGCCTTTCCTCAAGATCTTGAGTTATGTTGTTTATTCATGAAACCCCAGGGAATAGATAGGAATATTAATCAGTTGAACAAAATTGCTTCAAGAATAACTCATGAGATGGAATCTATTGAACAAGAAGATGATACACCTATTAATTCTGATGAAGACACAATCGAAGAAATGAAAAGGCTTATCGTAAATCTATTGAGTGGTATAGAAATGTCTACGCCTGAGTTAAGAAAATATTTCAAATTAAGCAATTCTCAAATTTGGAAAGTAATGTCCAATTTAGAAAGCTCTTCAAAAGTAAAGCGTGCAAGAAAACAAGGAAGAACTGTTTTATGGACCGCAAACTAGTTTTTTTTCTAATTTTTTATATTTTTAATGAATTAATTACCTAATATGATCCCATTCTTTTTCTTTAGTAAACATCCTAGAAAACATTATATAACAAATATCAGGCAATTCCTTGTCAATGTTTTGTAAGGTGATATATCGTAGAATATGATTAATTAGGAAAATTCCCAGAAATTCCATGTGATAACTACCTACTTTTTTAGAGAGTGATTCACCTGTATAAGAGATATTTAGTTTCTCTTGAGTATCGTACGTTAATTCAATAGAAATTCCTGGAAATACTTCCTTTGTAATTTGCCATTTATCAGCTGTTTTCCACACTGTAGCACCTAGAAAAACTGCTAAGTCATTTACATCACTATCTTTCAATAATCTAAATGGCTCAGTTCTTTGAATTAAAACCTTTTGCATTAATTCGGATTTTTTATCATAAGAATGTTCAAAGGGTTCTCTATTTTGAATCATTCTCTCCATAAAATTAAAAATTATATCAACGTAAGTAATGCTATCTTCACCAGGGATTAAATGTACTCTTTCACCTGAAAAAAAGCATTTAAATTCTGCGGTAACCCCATCTCCAAATTCATCTCCGAAATATGTAAAAACTAGATGTATGTTAACCTCTGGAAACATTTCTAACGTAATCGTCCAATCTTCGTTAAAACCTATATTTTCGATTTTACCCCCAATATCCTCGAAAATTATCTTCTTAAGCATATTCATGTTAATATCAACGAAAAGTTTATGCTTTGCTTTGCTAACATCTTCTAATTCCTTAACATGGGGGCCTGTTACACCAGTTGCATCGATTTGACCGACAGTCCAATATTTAGTTCCAGTTATTTTAACTCCACCTTAGAAAAAGTTGTTCTAGTATTATAGAAGTTATTTTTTTTTGAATTTTGCGATAAAAAATCCTTTTGTTCGGTGGGTTGCTGGAAACAATCTTCCTGTTCCAGGAATATGCTGGTGGTCTATTTTATAGCTAGGAGAAAACCATTTTGGAAGTTCCATAGGCTTAAAATGGTTTAAAACTTTTAATACTTGCAGCTCCCCTTCCTCGGGGTAAAGACTACAAGTAGAATAAACGAGAATACCAGAGGGTTTTAACAAATTAATAGCGTTTTTAAGTAATTTCTCTTGGAGCACAAGATTTTGATGAAGGAATCCTTCATTCTGTCGCCATTTAAGTTCGGGATTTGTCGAAAATGTCCCGCTTCCAGTACAAGGTGCATCTAATAAAATCTTATCGAAGAAATTAGTAAATCTAACCGGTAATTTAATACCATCTGAATTCATCACATTGGTGTTTAATACATTTAATTTTTTTAAAAGTTGTCTCGTTCCTTTTAACCGCTGTTTGCTAAAGTCGTTGGCTATTATTTTCGCTTTATTTTGAGATAATTGAGCTATAATGCTAGTTTTGATTCCAGGAGCAGCACACATATCACATATCAACTCGTCTGCTTGAGGTTCTAAAAGGTGGGTTACAGCAAAAGAAGCCTTATCCTGTATAACAAGTTTGCCTTCTTTATACAATCTGCTCAAAAGGATTTTCTTTTTATTTTTTAATTCTGTATAAAAAACTTTTGAGAAATGTGTGTCTCGTTTCGCATTAATTCCTTGTTCTTCTAAATCCTCTAAAATATTATTTAAAGAATCTAGTTGATTTTTTTCGTATGCTAAATCATTAAGTCGAAAAAATAGTGTTTGATTGCCCTCCTTACTATCCATTTGCTTAACATTAGCCCTAATTGTTTCTAAATCCATTACAGTAGCAAGTTTTTTAATTGTAAAAGTTGGAATTGCGATTTCTAAACTTAACTTTTCTATTTCGTTTTTTCCTTTTAAAGCCTGCTTCCACGAAAAGAAATCAAGCTTCTTTATAAGAGTCGATTCATCTGAGCCGAAATTGAGTTCGTTACCTACTTTTATAGCGTTTTCTTTCTCCCATACGATTCGATAAATAGCAATAAGATATTTAGCATTACTACGATTATTAGAACCATGTGGGTCATTAGTAAATTTAAGGTCTCGCTTTAAAATGAAATTGATTTTGTTCCAATATCGGAGTATTTCGTAATAATAATGAACTAACTCAGCATTACTACGATTTTTAATGGAAAGGGCGCCAGTTTTTCGCTCAATAAATCTAATCAATAATTTAATTAATTTATCTATAACTTCTTGATTGATACTAAACACTCCCCAATAATTTGATTATTTTTTGAGCTCTAAACCCATGATATTATTGATTATAGATAGTCAAATAGAGATGCTGTTGAATTAGTAATGTCTGTAATGTCTTTAAGTTCTTGTTTTGAGAAAATTGCTTGATAATAAGTTGGCTTATGCAAATTCGTTATATAAAATTTTTTAATTTTCTTGAATTTTTCTTTTTTTAGGTGGGTATGTTCAAGAATTTTATCTATGGTTTCTGAAGGATTATTGACTAAATCATCGTATCTAACTATTAGTGTTGCATCCGCAAGTTTTTTATTCTTTTTCAGGATATCAGAAACAAAGCTATAAATAGATGCCCAATACAGAGCCCATGCTTTTGTGTCACTACTATTCCTTAACCAGAGCTTACTCAAAGTTTCAATCATCTCGTGGTCCCCTACATTTATGAATTTCCTATTACGACCAAATTCATAATGGCCAATGAGTCGAGTAAAATGTTCTAAATGAGGATCTTCTACCCCCATTTTTTCAAATAATTTATTTTGCTTAATAAGGGACGCTATATGATCAATAGGGTTACGAATTATTAATAGAAATTTAGATTTGGGAAAGATTTTTAGTAAATATTCCATTCTTGTGACATTATAATTGTTCTTTGTAAGATACCTAGATTTTTTTTGATTTAAAAGCATTTTCGAGATATGGTTACGATAAAATTTTTCGAAACTACTATTTGAAACATTATGATCTAGAACATTTGAAATGGTTTTTTTATGGACACCTTTAAAAAATTGACTCCAAATCACTTCTTCCAAAGCTTCAGGGCTTTCACGATTAACCATAATTCCGTCGTTATGAATCCTTTCAACCGGATCAAGAAATATTTTAGTTTTTCGTGCAAATTTAGTCCAAATGTAGGGAAGGTAAGACATAGGTATGTGTATGTAGCGATGAGTAGCAACATCAAGGTGTTTACTTAACATCTCAAGAATTATTGTTGTTCCCGCCCGCGCGAGACCCGTTATGTATATCGGGCTCTCATCGTTGTAATTCGAAATTCTTCTTAAGAGAATTAAAGTTTCAATTTTATCCAAGAATAACACTACGGGATTGATTCTATTTAAAAATTTAGCTATGTAATAAGCAGTTAAAGGATAGGAAGACTCACTTTTCTTATCACGATTAAAATATTTGAGATCCATGGCTTGTATCTTAATTCCCTGAAATTTTTAGCTACTAATGAATAATTTTTTCTATCAATTCTGCTAACTCTTTTTCAGTTATGTATTTCTTCTTTGTTATTGCGTTATAGGTTGTATCTAATATTTCTTTAATATATTTTTCATAATTTTTAAAACCTAATTGTTCACATTTCATTCTTATAGCATCGCCATGAAGCGTGGTCGGGCCAAATATTATTTTTTCGGTCTGTCCTACAATCTCTGGTTTATATGGAGTAAAACACATCCAAAACTTTTCTTTTTCTAACGCTCCCATGACGTGGAGCTCGCTTTCGTGTAAAAATGTGTTTTTCCCTACAACGGGCTTATTATAAGGTAAAGGAACTCCAGAGACTTTTTCTATGTGTTTGCTCAAGTTGTAGAGTTTAGAAAGATCAATCCCTGTATCTATACCATAGAGCATTTCTAAAGAAATTATTACTTCTTCTAAAGAGGTGTTTCCCGCTCTATCCCCTAGCTTATTAACTACTAGATCCATGTATTGCGCGCCTTGTTCCACGGCAGCGATTGTAGATGCTGTTCCTAACCCAAAATCGTCGTGGACATGAATTCCAAGAGGAATTTCTTTTACAATAGGTTTCAACTGCTGAAACATGTAGGAGATGGCAGGAATATTACAAGCTCCGACGGTATCATATAACATTATCATTTTTGCGCCATTTTTAACTCCTTTTTCTATTGCTTTTTTTAAAATTGAGAATTCTGAACGAGTAGCGTCAACACAATCTAATATAGCTTCACCTCCAAACCTTTTAATCCTTTTCAACACGGAAGGAATCAAGCTAATCATGACTTCGGGTGTAATTTTGTTATCTCCTGTGAAAAGTTGAAGTTGCCATTTCGTCAAAACTATGCCAAAACCAATATAATCTAACTTCGCTTCTAAAGATTTATGAATTTCATTAGTCCACCGTGAAGGGTTTGTGCTCAAATGAGAATATGTTTTTATTTTCATTCCTAATTCCTTGATTTGATTAGCTAAGTCCCATTGATCTTGGACTTGGCCAATGTAGCCACAATCTATGTGCTCAACGCCTAAATCTTCTAACATCTCGACAATTTTAATTTTTTCGTCTAACGTGTAATAAACACCAGGAGTCTCTTCTCCTTCTCTAATTGTCGAATCCCGAACAAAAACTTGTTTTGGAAAGTTAAAATGCTTAATTAATTCAGAATCGTAATTTAAAGGCGAAATCCACCACTTCTCATTGAACCATTTAGTTTTTTCTTTCATTATACTTACCTAGATTATTTAATTACTTCTTTCGCTAATTCTTCAAGCTCTTTTTCCGAAATATAATCTTGAAATTGTATTTTTTCTTGTATTTTTTCTATTAAAACATCTAGATCGTTTTTACTTGGGTTTAAGCCCATTTTATTTAACTTTGCCTTTATAGCTCTATCTTGTAAGGTTGTTGCACCAAATATTAATTTTCGAGATTGTCCAACAACCCACGGTTGATACAATTCCCAAGTAGTCCAATTGCCAATTAATATTTGTTCTACATGTAGATCTGACTCGTGTATAAAACAATTCTTCCCTACTATTGCTTTATGGGCTTGCAATGGAGTTTTACTGTATTTCTCAATAAGTTGAGATATTTCCATAATTTTATCTAGTTTCAAATTTAAGTCCATTCCATAGAGAATTTCGAGACCCATTATTACTTCTTCTGTAGCAGCATTACCCGCTCTATCGCCAAGCCCATTAAAAACAACATCTACTATTTCGGCTCCGCCTTCTACTCCTGCAAGCGTGGTAGCAACGGCTAAACCTAAATCGTTATGTGTGTGGACTTCAATAGGTATATCTCCAACGATTTTTTTAGTAAATTTAACAACATCTTTGAAGGCTAAAGGAGTAGCACATCCATTTCCGTCGTATACGACGATCCTATCAGCTCCTGCATCTAAAGCCAAGGTTACAAATTTTTCCCAGTACTTTGGAATGACGCGACCAGAGCCGAATGCAACATAAGCACCTTGCGATTTGGCATATTCTATTCCTTCTGTAATTCTATTAAATACATCATTTTTATTCTTTAAGACAGGACTGGGGACAAGCAAAAAGTTTACATGATCTGCTTCCGCTGCCAAAATATCGTCAACTTCTTTCTTAACATCCTCAACGTACAACCTTGCGTGCGAAGACAATTTCATTTTGATGCCTTCTTTCTTTAGAGCTTTAAATGTATCAGCATGTTCTTTGATGCCGGCTGCGTAACCAACCTCAATTTCGGGAATGCCCATTTCTTCTAGAAGCTTTGCTATCTCAATTTTCTGCTCTATTGTAAAATAAGACCCGGGTGTTTCTTCTCCTTCTCTTAACGTATCATCTTTAATTATAACTTTTTCCGGTAGATTTATTTGATTTTGAACCGTATCGGCATAGTTCCACTCAAAATTCCACCACCTTTGTTGTTTATCCATCCTCATATATGCCCATGCGTTAACCCACATAAATACTAACTCATATAGAATTCAATCCCTATTAATTAAAGGTTTAAATAAAACTTTGATATAATCACTATTAAAGATATATTTTAACTTGGTGATTCTAATAATGAAAAATTATTCAACAAAGATATTAATTCTACTGACTTTCTTTTCGTCAGCTTTATTCAGTATAATAACTCCTATGGCAAAAGAGCTTACGATTGCTTTAAGTTTAGGCAGCGAAGAGCAAATTGCAGTTATCAATTCAATGTTCTTGGTGGTAGCAGCGTTTAGTTCGCTAATTTGGGCTGTTTTAGCTGACAAATTTCAACGTAAAAATTTGTTAATCGTTGCCACTATTGAGTGGTCAATTTTTACTTTATTAACTATTTTTGCCACAGATTTCTATTCGCTATTATTATTTCAGCTATTGACAGCAATTGGTTTTGGAGCTGCGTTACCTTTAATATTTTCTTTAATTGTAGATTTAGTAGCTTCTGAAAATCGAGGAAGAAAATTCGGTGTTTTAAGCGCCGTTTATGTTTTAGGAAATGGGCTAGGGCAGATGTTATCGGGATTCTTAATCGATTTCTACGCGTGGCAGGTACCTATTTTTATTATTTCGATAAGCGGATTTTTTTGTACGGGTCTATTATTTCTCCTTATAGAACCGGAAAGGGGTACAATGGATAAGTTAAATAGAGCATCAGGAGAGATTGATATTGATTTAAGTTATAAGATAAAATTAAAAGATCTACAAAAAATCTGGAAAATTAAATCAACGATTGGCTTGTTAATTTTAAATTTTGTGATGTTCATTTCTATAGGTGCTATATCTTCATTTTTCATCTCGATGCTTAAAAACGACTTTATGCTTCCTTCTAGTTTAGCTACGATCTTTTTAATATTGGTTTTTAGCAGTCAGGTTATTAGTGGTCCCTTATTTGGCAAACTGGGCGATAAAAAACGCCAAACCGATAAAAATGGGAGGATTAAGGTTGTTTTAATCTGTCTTATTGGCGGTTCCAGCCTATACATTATCGCATACTCGTTAACCTTTATTTCCACTGGCATTATTGTAGCGTTTATTTTTATTGCTATTATATATGTCGGTGCATTCCTTTTTGGAGGAATCGATCCGCTTACGCAAGCGACTCTTGGAGAGATAAATCCTCCTCAAATTAGATCTACAATTTACTCTCTTAATTATCTTGCTTACACCTTTGGCAGAAGTATAAGTTTATTAATCCTTGGTCAGCTGTTCTTACATTTTAATAATCAATACAGCCCAGGATATCTTATCTTATCCATAATGGCGTTGAGTTGTTCATTGCTTTTAATACCAATTTTGAAATATTTACCGAAAGATATCCAAAAAATCAACGCTGGAGAAATTTAACCTAAATACTAACCACTTTTTTTTTCTCTTATTAATAACACCTTCTCATTAAGCGTATTATTAGAGAGCTTTTAAAGATATGAATTATTAAGTTTATATTATAAAATTACCAACAAAAACTAAGTGATTAAAATGTGGTTAGTATTTCTGCTGTGGATTGTTGTTATATTCGTTTCGACAACGTTAATTAGTCAGTATATTAAAATGCAAAATCGAGAGGATGTTGCTATAGCATTATTCGTTTTGTTTATTACGATGTCGCAAATACTTGCAGCAAAAATCGGGGATTTCACTGTTTTTAATTATCAAATAACTGCTCCAGTAGCCGTACTAATATTCCCCTTTACTTTTCAGATTACTGATATGGTAAATGAAAATTTTGGTCAGAAAGCAACTCATAGAATGATTTTTATCGCTTTCCTAACTCAAATATTCATGGCTATCTTTATATGGTTTAGCATCGAAGTTCCTGCTGCACCATTTTGGGGTTTTGATTGGGCAAGCGACCCTGTTGAAGCCCAACAATTTTGGCTAAATTTCTTCGGTTCCACAATTAGGATTACGATTGCTTCTTGGATATCTTTCATAATAACTGAAAATTTAGATGCCATTTTATTCGCGAAACTTAAAAAATGGACGAAAGGCAAAAATCTCTGGATAAGAAATGTGTTTAGCGATATACCAACTTTAGCTTTAGATAGCGTACTCTTCATTAGTATTGCTTTTGGAGGCGAATTTCCTCTTGATGTTATATTGATAATGATTTGGGGACAGCTGCTTACTAAATGGTTCTTTGGGGTCATTGATACACCTTTTATGTACCTTTCGCGCGGGATAATTAATGGAAAAATAAATTTATTAGGAAACCTCTTTTCTAAGAAAGAAGATCGCTAATTATCTACATTCTTTTTTAATTTTGTTATTATTAAAAGAATTATGGACAATCTCGAGTAAAGCGTAATGAAAATTAAAGAAAATCTTTGTACTGGTTGCGGACAATGCGAAGTAGTTTGTCCAGTTCAAGCGATTCAAATAATTGACAATATTGCGATATTGGACAATAAAAAGTGTGTAGAATGTAATGTCTGTTATAGAAATGCTCAATGTCCCGTCAATGCCATTAGACCAACGCGTTTAAAATGGCCCAGACTCATTAGGAATCCATTTAGCGACGTTATAAGTACTCATAAATTGACTGGTGTAGCTGGTAGAGGGACTGAAGAAATGAAAACAAACGACATAACTAATAGGTTTGAGTTTGGTGAGATCGGAGTTTCAATTGAACTAGGGCGACCTGGTGTAGGAACTAAACTTGCTAATGTTGAATTGTTTACCCTAAAACTATCAAAAATTGGAGTTATATACGAAAAAGCTAGCCCCCTTTCAGCGTTAATTATCGATAATGTTGGTCACATTAAAGAAGATGTAAAAAACGAGTATGTCTTGTCAGCAATTATAGAATTTAAGATACCAAATGAAAAATTACCAGAAGTATTGAGAATAATTAAAGATATTGAGAATGTTATCGATACAACTTTTACTGTAGGAATTATTTCTAGAGTAAACGATAACGGAAAGATACCCGTTGTTAAGAATTTAGAAGATAATGGTTTTTTTGTTAGATCTAATGCTAAAATCAATATAGGATTAGGTCATATCTGATAAAGAAAAATTAATATTATGACTCACTCATTGCATAGAATAGGAAGGGAATCTGAATTAAAGGAAGATTTTGTAATCTTAGCTATGGTTGCAAAAGGATACAATGATACTAATCCAGAAGCGCGTAAAAATTTAATAAAAATTGGAGAGATATTAGAACAACATAATCCTACAAACATGATTATTAAACCAGCGTGGAAAGTTTCGACAGTAATTCAAGGAGCGTTTGAGAATAAGGAAGATGTAAAAGATGTCCTCAAGATTCTTAAAACAGAAGATTTAGGAGTTTCAATTGTGGTTAGTGGTTTGATCTCAGAAATTACACCAGTTTTGAAAGACATAGACCTAAAACCTCACACAATTCATTTATCTTTAGGGATTTTTGGAAAAAAGGAGAAATTACCTTCAAAAGAAATCTTAGAAGTTACAACGATGTGCGGTCATCACTGTATATCGCCCCAATCTGTTGAAAATTATGTAAATTTGATTAAAAAAGGAAAGATTTCCGTAGAAAAAGCAGCGGAAAAACTAGCAAAGCCATGTGTATGTGGTATTTTCAATCCAAAACGAGCAACAAAGATATTAAAAAAGTTAACTGGAAAATGACTCAAATTTGGATTAACTCATAATCAGTAGAGCCAATTTTATTTTGAAGAGCCGCTTCAAATTGCCTAACGGGATTTAACATCCCGAGCATCGCCTTAAATTTCTCAACACCTTGTTCTAATGGTTTTGTCCACTCGCCATCTTGTTTTAAAATTGGAAGCCCAGGAGCCTTAGTTTCTGCATCAAAACAGGCTTTATCTATAGCCACTGGATCTGAAGAACCAAAAATACCTAAGTCAGGAACCACTGCCATTCCGGGATTAGGTACGCAATCACACATGAGAGGAATATCCAACGCAAAATTAATATAACGGATGTTTTCAGCACCGAAAGAATTGACAACTGCTGCAGCACAGTCAATGAATCTATCGGTAAATTCATTAATCTCATTCATTTTGGGTTTTTTAATTGCTCTTTTAATTGGACATTTTAATAAACACAGAAAACAACCGTAACAAAGTTCAGCATCTATTAAAGCTTTCTCATTTTCGATTTTAATTGCTTCTACTGGACAAGCGCTTATACATTCTTGTTTACATTGAGATGTGTCGCATTTCCTCTCATTTATTTTTAACATACCATCCGCGTGGGCTAAATGTTTATTGTGTTTTGTTACGCATCCAATTCCAAGTTGTTTTAGTGCACCACCAAATCCTGCCTGGGGATGTCCTTTAAAATGAGAAATAACTAAAAGTTTATCGTAATTATACAAATCTTTAGCTACAGAAACGCTTTTTAGCGTTATTCCATTAAATTCTATAATTCTTCTTTCAATTCCTTGATCCCCATCAATAAATTTGAGTGGAGCCCCAACTATGGTCTCATCATACCCATGTAATTTCGCAATCGCTTGGTGTTCAAAAGTATTTTTTCTATGACCTACACAAATCGAGTAATCATCGTGAATTTCGATCTCTTGAAGATGGTTTCCACCCCCTTGAGTTTCAACTAAAGTCGGAATTGCACCTAGAGATTTAACGGCTTTGACTACTTCATGCACGAAATCGTGCCGTAAATAATGGGTGTTCATGGCTTCCCCTACGTGAACTTTGATCGCAACTTTATCTCCCGATTTAATATTATCTAAAATTTTATCCAAAATAAGTCGAGTTTTTACTAATTTGTTTGTTACCATATTCTTTGAAGTATTAGTCATAGATGCCATTTCATTGGGATGTGCCCAATATACTATCGTACTGTCCGTCATGATAAATCCTTTTCAATTGTTTGCTTAATAAAGTTCTTATTATTTTTATATTAAAGGAACAACTTAATCTATTAAAAATAATATCTTTGTTTTTTATAATCATGAATGAAAATAAACGCTCAAAAAATTATGGGAATATCTCTATTGGTTTTCTACTACTTTTAACAGTTTTTATTGCATTATTGGCATGGATAACCTATGGTACATTCGAGGGTATAATTGGTGCTCTTGCATTTACAATTGTTGGTTTGTTAAACATATTTCCATGGTTTATACCATTCGTAGGAATCCCATTAGGAATCTTAGACGCTCTTGGGATTTTTGGTTTTGGAATGTATAATATAACTTTAAATCTTGCTCATTTGAGTTCTAGCTGGATGCCAATTGTATGGTTTTGGTTAGTAGGGATCCTTGGGAGTATTATAGATATAATATTAATGTATTTCGTAATTTCAGGGTTAAAAAAATTAAAACATCGAAAAAAAGAACCTCGGTCGAATTATGCTCTTGTAAATTGCAACATTATCAATGGCTCGATTAATAATGCTGTAATCAAAAAGGGAGTAGTGCTCATCAAGAATATCGTAGGAGAGGGAGAAATTTCTGGTTTAATCAGCGCTGTAGGAAGTGAAGGAAAATTAGACATTCCAGACGATTACAAAATAATTGATTTAAAAGGTAAATACTTACTTCCTGGGCTAATTAACGCTCATTGTCACTTAATTGGAAGCGGTAAACCGATGAAAATAATGAATTTAGGCGATAAAACGCTCGAAAGGTTAGCAAAATTAATGGGAACTGCTTTGGGCAAAAAATTTCTCAGTAATATGATGAAAAGTAACGCATTTAATGCACTAAATGCTGGAGTGACAACTATGAGAACGATGGGTGACCCTTTCTACTTAGATTTAAAACTTAGAAACGAAATTAACAAAGGAAAGTTTTTAGGACCAAGGTTAGTTTGTGCTGGTATGGGCATCTGTATAACTGGGGGTCATGGGGGATTAATGGCGCATATAACCGATTCACCTACTGAGGTTAAAAAAGCGATTCGTAAAAACTTGAGATCAGAAGTAGATTTCATAAAAATTCTCTCAACAGGGGGCGTTATGGATTCGAGAAAGGTTGGAGAAGCTGGTAGGCCTCAGATGACCTTAGAAGAAATTGAGACTGCCTGTTTTGAAGCTCATCGCGGTGGTATCTTAGTTGCAACTCATTGTGAATCTACGCAGGGAATTGAAGAAGCACTATTAGGCGGAGTTGATAGCATAGAGCATGGCGCAGAGATTACAGACGATTTAGTGCCATTATTTAAGAATAATCCCAAAACACTTCGCGGGTTCACAACCCTAACTTCTACGATATCAGCAGGTATGGGGATGGCAGTGCTCTCTAAAGAAGAAACAAAAATTACTGGTGTGAAAAAAGAAAATGCAGTATTGGTTGAAAAAGGGATGATCAATGGACTTCAAAAGGCATATAAAGAGGGTATAAAATTAACAGTAGGTACAGATGCTTCAGTTCCTTACGCAACACATTATAATGTATGGAAGGAATTAAAGTATTTTATGAAATATACGGACATGACAGCTCAAGAAGCTATTCATTACGCTACTAAAGGTAATGCAGACAATATTGGAATAGGTGATGTTACCGGAAGTATTGAGGTTGGAAAATTTGCCGATATCCAAGTCGTCCAAGTCAATCCCTTAAAAAATATTGATTCATTAGGAACTATCTCGATGGTTTTTATCAAAGGACATCAAATTAAGAATCCAAAAGTAAAAAAAGTGAAGAACTTAACTGATTTCGAACCAATTGAGGTATAAAATGTATTTATTTTTATTAAGAAGTTAATGTAATTTCATCTCCAGTAAAACCCCACGATTTTAGAATTTCTCCTGCTTCGTTCATCATTGTTTCGATTAATTCATTAATGGAAAATGATTCTTTTTGATGCGCTATAGCTGCTGATAATACATTAGTGCTTTTTAACTCTCGATGGTATAATTTTCTATGATAATCTTCAGAAAGCACATTCATCTTCAACCATTTTTCTTTCACGTCTTTGGAAGCAGGACTTTCTTGAGTTGTAAGAATAGCTGATCCTAAACATACGCCTTCAGCACCCATGCCTAAAGCCCCCAAAAATCCTCTTGCGTCACCAATTCCGCCTGCGGCAATTATGGGGGTTTTCAATAATCGTTTCGCCAGAGTAATATTCATTAAAGTCGTATGCTGAAAAGGATTTTTAAATCCAGAAGCTTCCATTCCAATTAATGTAATAGCATTAGCCCCTGCTCTTCCTGCCGAAATTGCATGTCTTAGTAAAGCACATTTATGAAACCAGAAACACCCTGCTTCTTTTATTCTTTTTCCAAGATGCGTTGCTTGATACGCTGAGGTAGTAAAAACTTTTATTCCTTCGTCAATAGCAATTTCCAGATACTTTAAGTAATCTTCTTTGGAAACATGACTAAGAGGATCAAATGTTCTTACTCCGGGTGGTAAGACAGTCAAATTAACGCCAAAAGGCTTATCCGTCAATTCTCTCATTTTTATAAGCTCTGATTTAAAATTGCTGATTTTATAATTTAAACCAGTAATAATCCCTAATCCTCCAGCGTTTGAAAAAGAAGCTGCAAATTCGGTTCGTCCTAAACCTGCAAATGCCGCCATAATTAAAGGGTATTTAGTACCCATCATTTTATTTATAGATGTGCTCCAAATCAATCCAAATCACTCTTTAATTCCTAATATCGTAGAAGCATTTTGTCCCATAATCCTCTTTTTAAATCCTTCTGAAATGGGTAAATTTTTTGCAGCGGGTACTATTTTATTCCAATGAACTAAGGGATGATCAGATCCAAAAAGGATCTTATGTTCAATATTATATTTTACATAAGCATCCCAAGGAAAATATTGATAAAGATCAGGATTGGCAGAAATATCTGCATACACATTTGGATGCCTCAATAATACAGAATATGTGTCCCAGAACCAAGGAACTCCCATGTGCCCAATTATAATAGTTAAATCTTCGTTTCGCATTGCCATTTCATCTATGAGCAGAGGATGACCGTATTTTGCTATAGCTCCTCCAGTGCTTACTTGATGTCCACCGTGCGTCCATAATGGTAAATTATTATCAACCATTTTCCGCCATAGCGGATCGTATTTTTTATCTGAGATATCAAATTTCTGAGCTGGTGGGACAAGTTTAATGCCCTTTAAATTCAAGGAAGAGATTGCATATTCTAGTTGTTCCATAGCGTCCGAAGCAGGGGGATCAATGCCTGCAAATCCAATTAGCCTATTAGGGTGTAATTTAACAAGATTTGCTACATCGTCGTTCGTAACAAGAGTTATGCCATACGCAGTCTTGATATTAAAACTTACAATAACAGATTTATCAATACCGAATTTATCCATTAAAACGATGTAATTATCAATTGAGATATTTTCTTTCAAGTATTTAAAAGCTCTGTACATGTATTTTTCTTTTTGAGCGTCCAACCCATACATAGCTTTACAGATTTTTTTCGGATCATCCCAACTAACTTCCTTACATAGAGGATGTACATGCATATCTATAATCAATCTTTTCACTCCACTCGATTAATCTCAAACTATTAGGTTAATTAAATTAAAATTTTTACATAAAGAAATAATCTATAGTTTTTTAAACTTTGATATAATATTTTTTTTATATTATTTGTAAGTTTGGGATTTTTATGAACGATCTTGAAGCTCAAAAATTAGAAATTATGCGAGCATTAGCTACTTATCGAAATGGGAAGAATTACGACGTTTATATGATTCATTTTAAATGTGACAATGTGTTTAGATTTACGGGTAATAAACCAACCTTTTATAAGGTGTTGGATTTACTTGTAAAGGAAGATTTAGTCCGAATTATCCCTTATGATGTTGAAACATGTCAGAGGGATGTTTATGAGTTGACAGAAAAAGCTAAAACAAAATATGGAATAGACGTATCTGATCGATCGTATCATATCCCACGGGAAAGAGAGCCAGAAAAATATGTTAATTCTGCTGGACAAATAGTAGGAACAAAAAAAGCTATGACTAAGGGAGAACTTTACGCAGTATTAGTAGGAATTTGCATAGTTACCATGATGGCAATACCTGTGTTGATATTTCTCGCATGATAGATAATTTTTACTAAATTCAAATTATAAGAGCTCATATGCTTCATTTTTAAGTGTTTAACCTTCGATTGTTCTGAAATATATATAAGTTTCGCTCATTCAATTGTTATTTGAACGGTACCATTCAATTGAAGATTGATGTATGAGAAAAAAAAATGAAATATGAACACCGACTATCATAGTAATAACCTTTAATTTTAGTTGAATTGATAAGTTAGAAAATTTATAAAAAATTATCCATCGTTCTCTGATTTTTAACGAAATTAATAAGTTTACTACTTTGTTTCCAGTATTTGTAGCTTACCATGAACCCCTCTGCCATTTTTTTTGTTGAATCGTTAAAATTGTCAAGGATTAGAGGATTTCCTTTCGCCATAGCATCTTTAATAGACTCTCTGATAACCCATACACCTAAGGGTACGATATAACCACCTTGTACTTCGCGAAAGATTAGAACTCTAGCTTGTCTACCAATTTTATATAAATACTCGCAAACCTCTTTTCGAGCCGCATAATAAGCACCAGTGATATTGCTCGCGTAATTCTTTCTGCCTTTGTAGAACTCAAAATCGGTCATTATCTGAGGTTTTAAGCTACGATTATCTCCATCAAGAGAGATGTTCCATAAAGTATTAGGAGCCCATACCTCGTTCATCTCGTAAGTAAACTTGCCGGGAAAAAGTAGTATTTTAAAGTGATTATCTAGGTAAGTACTTTCAAATATACGATAATCGTTAATCTCAGGAAATTTTTTTATTTCTTTAATCAATGCTTTAGAGATAATATCATCGACTGCAGTTATACTCCATCGTGTGGGAACAATTCTACGCTTTGTTTTTTTACCCAATAACCCAGCTGAAAAAACTCTCTTAATTGTTGATTCTGGAACATGTCCTTTAAAGTAGAGATATTCTGACACCGCTTCAGTTGCATTTAAATCTGTATCGGAAACGACATAATCTACTTTTGGGTGGATTTTAGTATTTTCTGTAATTCTTATCTTCTCAGTCGTTCCGGTAGGTCCCATAGGCAACGAGTGATTATCCATCATCATTCTAAGACTCATTTTCTCCAACTTTGTTTCAGTATCTACAGGACGGGCTGCCATCGATAACTCCTGTGAGGTCTCCAGTAATCTTTGAATTTTTAAAGAAGGTGTGTTTTTACGACTCTTTTTTCCAATATTAACGTCGATTTTAAAATTATTACGCACTAAACTACTTCTATATTTGACGATTTCAAGTAAACTTTTGCCAAACCACAATTCGGGAGCATCTAAAATGTGATAATCTGAAATGTTTAAGTCTATTTCGAATTCTTGAAAGGGAACTAGCGGACCGAGATATACTTTTGGATAATTAAAATGTCCAACGAAAAATCCAGGAGGGCTTGGTCCAGACAGTTCAACATTCCGAAGAGTTTTATCAAGCTCAAACGGAACTAAAGATTTCATAACAGACTTTTTTAATAAGATTGGGCATGTTTTTTTACCACATAGCAAACGTGAACCTTTACATCGCAAGCAGATATTTTTTTCTGTGGGAGGTCGAACCAATCTCGTGTCTCTTTAAAAATTATTATCTTTATTAGAAAATATCCTATTTATTATTAAAAAGGTAGACGAGTATAAATTTTTAATATTTATAAAAGAATTAGTATAAATTTTTTATTGAGTGTACGTGTTGTTGATGTTCCATTTAAGATTTTTGGATGATTACTCAGTAAATATTCGAAGCGATAAAGCATAATTGGACGATGTATGCTGAGCATCAATTTATATAGAATGCAATCTAATAAGAATAATATAGAATGCTGTCTAATTAGAGTTAGGTTTTGCAAAACTATTGGAGGAATACTTATGAAAGCGATTGTATGGACAAAATACGGAGCTCCGGATGTTCTTCAGCTCCAAGAGATAGAAAAACCTACTCCCAAGGACAACGAAGTACTGATAAAAGTATTAGCGGCAACTGTAACCGCTGGGGATTGTGAAGTTCGAAGTTCCAAATTCCCTCTCTGGTTATGGATCATCATGCGATTATATATTGGTCTCAGAAAACCAAAAAGAATAACTATACTAGGGCAGGAGCTAGCCGGTAAAATTGAATCAGTAGGTAAAGATGTAACACTATTTAAGAAAGGTGACCAAATTTTTGCATCACCATTTTTTGGTTCTTATGCTGAGTATATGTGTTTGCCTGAAGACGGGGTGTTGGCAATAAAACCGGCTAATATGACCTATGAGGAAGCCGCCACCGTTCCTACCGGGGGGTTTACTTCATTGCATTTTCTTAGAAAAGGAAATATCCAGAGCGGACAAAGGGTTTTGATTAACGGTGCAGGTGGAAGCATAGGTACTATTGGTGTACAGCTTGCCAAGTACTTTGGGGGTGAAGTGACTGCCGTGGATAGCACGATGAAATTGGACATGTTGCGCTCCATTGGTGCAGACAAGGTCATAGATTACACTCAAGAAGATTTCACCAAAAACGGTGAGACCTATGATGTTATTTTTGACATAGTAGGTAAGAGTTCGTTTTCAGGTAGTATAAAATCACTAAAGAAAAAAGGATTTTATCTTATAGCTAACCCTACGCTGTCAAAGATGGTTCGAGGGAAATGGACTTCAATGATTAGCAGCAAGAAAGTAATAACTAAGATGGCAAAAGATAATATTGAAGATCTAAACTTTTTTAGAGAGCTTATTGAGGCGGGGAACCTAAAAACAGTCATAGATAGACGCTATCCGTTGGAACAAATTATCGAGGCTCACAGCTATGTTGACACAGGGCAGAAAACGGGAAATGTAGTAATAACTTTTGGACTATAATAACAAAATCTAACATTTTGGGACAATTTTTAAAAATTTGTATCAATCAAAAAAGGAAGGATAAATAAATGAAAGCGATTGTATACACAAAATACGGATCACCGGATGTTCTTCAGCTCAAAGAGGTAGAAAAACCTACTCCGAAGGATAATGAAGTACTGGTAAAAATTCATGTAGCATCCTTAAATGCAGCTGACTTAGATTACATGAGAGGTAACGCCTTAATCCGCTTCGGAGGGCTTCGAAAGCCAAAATACAAGATACTCGGATCGGATGTAGCTGGACGGATTGAAGCAGTTGGCAAAAACGTAAAGCAATTTCAGCCGGGTGATGAGATATTTGGGGACTCATTCGGTTGTGGTTTTGGCGCTTTTGCTGAGTGGGTATGTGTTCCTGAAAATAAATTAGCGCTGAAACCGGCCAGTATGACTTTCGAGGAAGTAGCGACATTACCCCAAGCAGGGTTACTCGCCCTGCAGGGTCTTCGCGATAAAAGACAGATTCAGCCGGGGCAAAAAGTTTTGATTAATGGTGCGGGTGGTGGTACGGGTTCTTTTGCTGTGCAGATTGCCAAATCATTCGGGGCTGAAGTGACTGGCGTGGACAGCAAGGCGAAATTGGATATGATGCGCTCAATAGGTGCTGACCATGTCATTGATTACACTCAAGAAGATTTCACTAAAAGTGGGCTGCGTTATGATCTGATTCTTGATGTTGTGGTATCTCGTTCGATTTCTGATTATAAGCATGTTTTAAGTCCCAAGGGAATTCTTCGCATGGTCGGAGGTTCCATGGCTCGAGTTTTCAAAGCTGTGTTACTAGGACCGTTGATTTCAAGGAGTAAGAAAATGAGTATTGTGGTGTGGAAATCAATGAAAAAAGAAGATTTGGTTTTTATGAAAGAGCTTTTTGAAGCCGGCAAAGTAGTACCTGTTATCGATAGGCGTTACCCGTTAAGTAAGGTTGCTGAAGCTCTCCGGTATCTTGAAGAAGGACACGTCCAAGGAAAAGTAGTCATAACTGTGGAAAATAATAACATAGCCTAACAAAGTAACTTTCCAGGACAATTTAAATAATAAAAAGAAATGGAAGAAAAAATGAAGACCATCGCATTAAGTTCTGAAGAGCAATATAATGAATAATATTATTACCAAAAATAATTAATTATCATAGAAGTATTATGGATGAAATTGACTTTATTATTCTTAAAAAACTAATAGAAAATTGTCGCGTGACATATAGAGAATTAGCGGAAATAATCGATATGTCCATAACAACAATTCATAAACGAATGAAAAGTCTTGTAGACGGTGGGATTATCAATGCTTTTACTGCACGACCAAGCATAATAGCATTAAAAAGTCTGGTAGTTGTGATATTTGGCACTTCTAAAGCAAAATCATTGGAAGCTGTTAGTCAAGAGTTAGGGCAACATGAGAGCATTATGGGTATTGGCATAGCGGGAGGAAAATTTCTCAGTATAGCTGCTTATTTAAGGAATATATCAGAACTTCAAGAATTTAGTAGTTATGTCTCAAATACGGGTCAGATCAGTGAGCCAATAATAGGAATAGTTAATGTACCTTACATGACAACACCAGAACCACTAACAACTATTGATTATAAAATTCTAAAGAGTTTGAATAGAGATGCAAGGAAAACGATAATAGATATTGCTGAAGATGTAGGAGTCTCTGCTAAAACTATTAGAAAACGATTAGGTCGAATGATTGAGAATAATCTAGCTGAATTTAGCATTGAATGGACACCTTTGTATAAAAATTGTTTTATAACAATTTTTCATCTATTTTTAAACGAAGGAACTAATATTAATTCTACAATTCAGCATCTTAACGAGAAATACTCTCAGAATATTTCTTATTGCACTAGCTATAGTAATATTCCACACTTTATTTCAATGGACACATGGGGAAAAAATCCTCAAGACTTCCAGAAAATTCATGAAGAGCTGCAAACCGAAGGATTCAAAGATATCATTCCATATATAGTTCACTCAGTAAAGTATTTTGATTGTTGGGTAGATCAATTACTTAGAACTAAATGAAAGAATAGTTTTTTATATTCCAAAATTTAACCTAAATCACTAAAATTTTGATACTTTTAGTTCCCAAATTTTACCTTAGAATAGAAAAATTTAGAGTTTTTTGAGATTTTAGATTGTTTTTAATCTTAAGATTTTATGATAAAATACCTTTTCCTTCAATTTAATGACTATAAGCTTCCATAGTTAATTTTTTTAATTATTTAGTAAACATGGTTTTATTAGAGTTTTAATCGGTATTAAATTTAATAATAAAAAATATTTAAAAAGGTGATAAAAAGTGAAAGCAATGGTATATACAAAATACGGGGGTCCGGAGGTTTTTCATCTCAAGGAGGTAGAAAAACCTACTCCCAAGGAAAATGAAATACTGGTAAAAGTATATGCGACAACAGTAAATGCAGCGGTGAAGAATAGTCGAAGAGGTATACACCCAGATTCCAAATTTTTTACTCTCGCGTTGCGATTAATGATGGGTCTCAGAAAGCCAAGAAAACCTATACTAGGGTATGAGCTAGCCGGGGAAATTGAAGCAGTAGGCAAAGATGTAAAACTATTTAAGAAAGGGGACCAAGTTTTTGGTAGTACCACCGGGTTGAAGAATGGTGCTTATGCTGAGTACGTATGTCTGCCAGAAGAATGGAAGCAAGGGATGGTGGCAATAAAACCGGTCAATATGACCTTTGAGGAGGCCGCTGCTGTTAGTACTGGAGCAACTACAGCGTTGTGCTTTCTTAGAAAAGGAAATATCCAGAGCGGACAAAAAGTTCTTATCTATGGAGCTTCTGGAAGTAATGGTACTTTTGCGGTACAGCTTGCCAAGTACTTTGGGGCAGAAGTTACCGGAGTATGCAGTACCACAAATTTAGAATTAGTTAAATCTTTGGGAGCCGATAATGTAATTGACTACACCAAAGAGGATTTTGCAGAAAGAGGAGAGCTTTATGATCTCATTTTTGATGCCGTTGGAAAAAGCTCAGCTTCACATTGTAAGAAGGCATTAGCTCCGAACGGGAAATTCGTAACAGTTAAAAAAGGATACTTTAAGGAAACGAATGAGCTTTTAATTTTTCTAAGAGAGCTTATTGAGGAGGGAAAGCTAAAATCGGCCATAGATAGGAGCTATCCCTTGGAACAAATGGTCGAAGCTCATACCTACGTTGATAAAGGGCACAAAAAGGGAAATGTAGTAATTACAATAGAGGGCGTGGTATAAGTATGGACGATGTGAAGGTAATACTTTCATTCATATGGGTAGCTTTAATGTTATGTTTTTTGTTAGGTGATGTGATGCGAATATTTGCTGGAGATTTTGAACCAGGAAAATTAGAAGGTAAACCAATGTCTCAGAAAGTGTACTTGGGATTATCAATAATGATGGTGATTCCGATTCTTATGGTTGTCCTGACCCTGACATTGGATTATCCTATTAATAGCTGGGTAAACATCATCGTAGCCATTATCTTTTTTGGTTTTAATCTCATTGGAATGAGGGGTATGAAGATTTATGATAAATTTTTGATCATTGTAAGTCTTGGGTTTAATGTACTGACTGTTTGGTATGCATTTACTTGGTGAAAAAAATGGAAAAAAAAAGGTTATGATATCAACGACATCGCTCGAGTGCTAATGGTGCTCTGAAATTGTATGATAGGTAAATTCTATCATTTTTTTTACTATGAAAAAGGTGAATAAAAATAAAACTATGGATAATATATAAGAACGGAATAGGATTCTCGAAGATTATTGCTGAAATGCTCCAGGATCTCTTGGAAGATTACCTTGATGTAGATGTAGGAAGGGTAAAAAAGATTGATCCTGCTTATTTGGTTGAAGAAAGGGTAGATTTTTTGATAATTGGAGATATTATCAGTAAAGAAATCTCGAACTTGGAAATTCAAAATTGGTTGCTTAAATATGGGGAAATTACAAATATCAATAATTTCATTGTTAAAGCTATGTCAGGTTTTTATATTGCTCCTTCCGATATTAAAATCGAACCCCTCTGGGTTGAATCTCTTCAAGAGAATATAAACGCTGAAACGATTTATCCACCAATACTTCGTTTAAAGCTAAATAAAGCAGGTTTAGCATTAGAAAATAGAGCTCTTGATATAGTTAAAGAATATTCAAACGATTTTCTTGAATTTCTTATTAATAACAAAAAAAGAATAATAAAGAAGTTTATTGATGTATGATGGGCATAACCAAGAAATTTTTAATATTTTATATTAAATAAGCACCATTCTATGAAAAGGCGATGATTAATAATGAGTGATTATAATAAATATTCGATTGATCTTGAGGTAAAATTTAAGCCCTTAGAGATTATTGACATCTCAACTTTAGTAGCAAGCTGTTCAAAAAAATGGCAAAACTTATCTCTATGTAATGTTAACGATTCTGTTTTAAGACTTGCCGTCATCGAGGGAGAATTTCATTGGCACAAACACGAAAAGGAAGACGAGTTCTTTTTCGTTATAGAAGGAGAGCTTTTAATTGATTTAGAGGATAAAACAGTAAGGTTAAAGCCCAATCAAGGTTTTACAGTACCAAAGGGATTAACCCACCGTACAAGAGCTCCAACCCGCACATCGGTTTTATTGATAGAAAAAAAAACTATCATACCAACTGGAGATTAATTTTTTTCATAATTTCTATACAAGTTTACAAAAAGGATTAAATAGGAAAGATTGAAGAAATCGAGGGTTTTTCTTACTAATTTTATATTTTATAATTTTAATACTGAATTTACTTAATCCTTAATCGTTGAGCGCTTAATCCTCTTAAGAATATTCATCGAGACATATAAATTTTCTAATTTTTATCTACTGATAATAATCCTTAGTTCCAAATAGAGGTAAAATAATATGACTGAAAGTTTAGATAAAGAAAAACCTAAGGAAATAGAAAAAGAAGAAAGCAAACCCTCGAAATTAATAGCCTACCCCCAGATATGTGCTGTTGAAAACGATGATAGTACTGGATTTGATATAGAAGTTTTTTTACCAGGGGTTGATAAAGACACAGTTAAGCTGAAAATGGATAGTGAATACATCCAAGTTTCAGGTGAAACAGATACAGTAAAATACACAGGTTTTTATAGTTTATGTTGTCCTGTTGAACCAAAAAAAGCTAAAACGACATACAAAGAAGGGTTGCTTAAAATCCATGTTCCTTATAGGGAAATAGAAATGCATACTATAGATATTAAAATAGATTAATTTTTTTTTTTATTTTTTTAAAGTTTAACTCAATTGAGAAGGTGATACCTATATCTCGCAAGTTGGAAGAATGTATAGAAAATATTGAGAAAAAGAAGGTTATGCCTCATAAAACTAGTAATCTCCTGAAAGATATCGAGTACGATTCTAGAGTCTTAAAAGAAGAAATATGTGAGAATTTAGATGTAGAAAATGATAAAGAGGTAAATGATTAGCATCATTGTATCATTTCTAATCAAAATTATTTTTAATTTTTTTTTAGGTTAAAATTTTAAGTTTCTCAAGACGGATAGAATCCGGTAATGGATTGCCAGTAAGTTTTAATGTCTCTAAGTTTTTAAAGTTAGCTAAGTTATCTATTTTTCGGATTTGATTATTTGATAAATTTAAGTGCTTGAGGTTAGGTAATCTCTCTAACCCTTCAATATTTGTAATCTGATTATTGCTCAAATCTAAACGTTGCAGGTTTTCTAAATGTTCCAGATTTTCAACTTTTCGAATTTTGTTATTATTTAGTAATAGCTCCTTCAAATTTTTTTGATGATCTAAGTGTTCAATTCTAGAAATTTGATTACCACCTAAGTCCAATTCTTCTAACTTATTAAGGGCATCTAATCCATTAATTTCTTGTAGCAAATTAGATTCTAAATGGAGTTTTCTTAAATTCACAAGAGAGTTCAATCTTTCCATCACAGCAATATTGTTCCCCTCTAAAAAAAGGCCCTTCAGATTGGAGTATTTACGTAATTTTTTTATTTCGCTAAAGGTATTAATATCCATGTTATTTAAATAGAGATTATTGTTATTAACAAAAACTTTTTTCTTTTTTATCGTGATATATTCCATGGAATGTAGCTAGAAACACCTACTTATTAGTAAATCGAATAAAAATTATAACTAAAACGAATTATCAGTTTATAATTGAAAAGTGACATATAAAAAGTTAGATGACTCCTTCTCTAAAATGGAGTAATCAAATTTTTCTGCATAATAATTCGCCTTTTCCAATAGGAACTATTAAAGCATCGACGCGTTTATCTGATAGGGCTTTGTCAATCATGGGTTTTAAGACATCATAATGATTAATTGCATTATCAGCTACTAATATGCCTCCTTTTACCATATTTGGAATAATTAAATCGTAACACTCATCATAAACTTCTTTTTCAGCGTCTAAAAAGCAAAAAGATATGTTTTTTTCTTCTTTTAAAAAATCCCGAGCATCCCCTTCTACTAGTTCAACAAAATTTGCCATTTTACTCTCTCGAAATGTCTCTTTTGCAAGTTTTATCTTTTCTTCTAAAATTTCAAAAGTTTTTATTTTGATACCTCTCTCTATACATGCGAGCGCTATCCACATAGTAGAATAGCCTCCACTAGTACCAATTTCTAAAAATTCTCCATTAGGAGCACCAGCAGCTAAGATTGATAGGAATTTACCCGTTTCCGGAGGAATTTGACGAAGTCTTTTCATTCGAGGTGTTCTATCTACCCTATCTTTCGCGTCGATATTTTCTAAATATTTCATTCGATTTTTTACTGGTTCTGGGATGTTATGTAGCATTTGATTTCAACTTCCTATTGTATTAACAATAGTATATTTAAGAAAAAATATAATGATTATCAATGCATCATAAGTTACTTCAAATGGGTTAATATTAGACAGAGCAGACCATTTTTTTCATTGAAAAATTCTTTTTAAACGAAGAAACTTATTCTAGCTTATATAAAAACAAAATTTTCAAGTTGAGTAAATTGAGCTTTAAAATAAAAAACAATGTATATTGGGTAGGGAAAATAGATTGGGAACTCAGAAAATTCCATGGAGATGAATATTCTACTCATCGTGGTTCCACCTACAATTCTTACCTAATTAGAGAAGAGAAAAATGTCCTGATTGACACGGTATGGATGCCTTTTTCAAAAGAATTTGTTAAAAATCTCTCAAAAGAAATTGACTTAGAAAAAATTGACTATATTATAGCTAATCATGCAGAAATAGATCATAGCGGTTCACTTCCTGAGCTTATGGAGCGCATACCAAACACTCCAATTTACTGTACAGCAAATGGTGTTAAGTCGTTAAAAGGCCACTATCATAAAGATTGGAATTTTAAAGTAGTAAAAACGGGGGATACATTAGATTTAGGAAACGGTAAGCAGTTGATCTTTGTAGAAATGAGAATGCTTCATTGGCCTGATAGTATGGCGTGTTATCTAACTGGAGACAATATCTTGTTTAGTAACGATGCGTTTGGCCAACACTACGCCTCGGAATATATGTATAACGATCTCGTTGATCAAGATGAGCTATTTATGGAATGTATCAAATACTACGCTAACATTTTAACGCCTTTTAGTGCTCTCGTGGATAAAAAAATCAAAGAAGTTTTAGCTCTAAACATTCCAATAGATATTATTGCAACAAGTCATGGAGTTATCTGGAGAGACAATCCAACTCAAATTGTAGAAAAATATTTATCTTGGGCTAACGATTACCAAGAAAACCAAATTACAATATTGTACGATACAATGTGGGATGGAACAAAAAGAATGGCGGAAGCAATTACAAAAGGAATTCGTGAAATTGATACGAATGTTAATGTTAAATTGTATCATATCGCAAAAACCGATAAAAACGATTTAATTACAGAAATCTTTAAATCTAGGATTATTCTTGTAGGATCACCTACTATTGGTGGAGGAATTCTATCTGGTGTTGCCGAAATTTTGGAGATGATTAAAGGAATGCGGTTTAAAAACAAAAAAGCGGCGTCATTCGGTTGCTATGGATGGAGTGGAGAATCAATAAAGGTTATAAAGGAACATTTAGAAAAGAGCGGTTTTTCTGTAATTAATGACGGTGTTCGCGCTTTGTGGAACCCTGACGATGAAAGTTTGGAAAAATGCGTAGCATTCGGCAGAGAAATAGCCAATAGTTAAAAAATTTTTTTTAAATTCATTTCTACTTTTTTAATTGGATTAAGCTTTTAATATCCTTTGATCGTTCAATAGACCCGTACATGCTATATTTGTGATATACATAAATACAAATTCTAATATTATATCTTTACTTAAGGTGATCGATTATCTCTAAAATTCTGGTTGTTGACGACGACCGTACTATGCTAAAGCTCTATAAGTTATTATTAGCAGGAATGGGGGATTATTCAGTTGAATTCTTTATCAATGGCAAAGATGTCGTTGAAAATTATAGAAAGCATTCAGAAAAACCTAAAGTAATTATTATGGACTATCGAATGCCTGTTATGAATGGACTTGATGCAATGAACGAGATATTGGAGATTGACAGAAACACTAAAATAATTTTTGCAAGTGCTGATACTTCCATGAAAGAGCTTTCTATTTCAAAGGGGGCTACAGCTTTTCTTAGTAAGCCTTTTAAAATTGAAGAACTAATAGATTTAATCAATAAAACAATAAAAGAGTAATTAACAAAGGTGTATGAAATATTGGAAAACACTCGTGATAATATTCTAAAGTTAAGAGAGTTAAAAAAAAGATACAAGTTATTTTATGAATATGCCCCACTCCCTTATCAATCTTTGGATGAAAATGCTAACATTATAGATATTAATCAAGCGTGGCTTGATTTTTTTGGATATGATAAAGAAGAAGTGATCGGGAAGTGTTTTGGCGAATTTTTAGTTCTTAAAAGTAGAGAGATGCTAAATTCAAGATTTTCGCATTTTAAAGAAGTAGGAGTAATTCAGGATGTAGAATACGAAATTGTAAAAAAGGATGGCATTCATAGAAATATTTGGTTAGATGGAAGAATAGAATATGATAAAAACGGGAATTTTACACAAGCACATTGTTTTTTCAAGGATATTACCGATCGTAAGCGCATTGAAAATCAGCTTAGGAGTAGTAAAACTTTTCTTTCTAATGTATTTACAAGTATTCAAGACGGGATTAGCATTCTTGACAAAGACTTGAACATCATCCAAGTCAATCCAATAATGGAGCTTTGGTATTCGCATTCGATGCCAATGCTTGGTAAAAAATGTTACGAAGTATATCACGAGAGAAATAAACCTTGTGAAATTTGCCCTTCCCTTCAAGCTCTTAGATCAGGTCAACCAGCTTACGAAATTGTTCCTAAAACAGGACCTAAGCAAAAAATTACTGGCTGGTTGGATCTCTATTCATTCCCTCTACTTGACGAAGAAGGAGGGCAGATTATTGGAGTAATTGAATACGTGAGAGATATATCTGAACGTATGAAGGCAGAACAAAGATTAAGAGATTCTGAGGTAAAATATAAATATCTCTTTGAAAACGCTCAAGTAGGATTATATTGGTCCAGAATTAGCGATGGAAAATTTATAGAATGTAATGAGATTTTTGCTAAATTGCTTGGATATGGAACACGAGAAGAATTATTAGAAGATTATATTGCTACTGAACATTACGTTTATCCAACCAAGCGCAACGAGATGCTAGATGCGATCCGGAAAAACAAAGAAATTAGAGATAGTGAAATTCTAGTCACTAAAAGAGACGGTACTCCTATTTGGTTAAGTATTTCTGCTCGAATGTTTGAAAAAGAAAATAGAATTGAAGGTGCTGTCATTGATATCACCAGACGAAAGAAGACTGAACAAGAATTAAAAGAATCTGAACTACTGTATAAAAAAGCATATGACAAAGCAGACTTCTATAAAGATTTATTAGCACATGATGTGAGCAACATTTTTAATAACATAAATGCCTCGATTCAACTAATAGAATTATGGAAAGAAGATTCTGAAGTATTAAACAATGATGGAGATATGATTGATATCATTAAACAACAATTAGAAAAAGGTGCTTCTTTAGTTTCAAATGTGCGTAAGCACTCAGAAATAGAGGAAGGAGAGAATCTAGTAAAATCGGTTGATGTGATAGATGTAATCAATGAATCAATTAAAGATGTTCTTTCTCGATTTCATTATAGAGAAATAGAGATAAATGTTAAAAAGACTAATGAAATTCCTAATGTTAAGGGAGGGGATTTACTGATTGACGCCATTGAAAATATATTAATAAACGGTGCTCTCCATAACGAAAGCGATACGATAAGAATGTGGGTTAATGTGTCCGAAGTTTATAAAGACGCCGAAAAATTCGTAAAGCTCGAATTTAAAGATAACGGCATTGGGATTATTGATGAGAGAAAAAAAGCAATCTTTGAAAGAAATTATAATAAAGATAAGAGTACGGGTGGAATGGGTATAGGGTTATCGCTCGTTAAGACAATAATTAATAGTTATGATGGTCAAGTTAAGGTCGATAATAGAGTATTGGGAGATCACACAAAAGGGAGCATTTTTGTTGTCTTGTTAAAGCAATGGCAACTAATGGATTAAACCTTATTGGTTTCAAATAGCTTTTTTAATTACATTTAAGCCAAAATAGAAAGAAGCAAAATTCCTTTACTGGTAAAGTTTTATTGAATAGAATATTTTCTTTATGTATGTCTCAAGATATCGTACAAATTAAGCTTAGCATAGAAATACCTGAAGATAAATGGCTAGCAACTTTCAACAAAAAATATCCAGAATTGAATTTTCATATTCTATCAAACTTTCCAATCGGAGAAAACTCAGGGATCACTTCGTTCCAAATAAGGGGTTCCTCCATAAAGCGTTTTATTTCCGATTTTAAAGAAAAATCAGCTGAACAAACTGCTCAAATTTTGTACGAAGATGAAGATCTTGTAATATTGAACGTAAAGGAAGGCGACCCATGGATATTAAATACTTTAGTGAAAACTGAGCTATTGATATCTTATCCTGTGCTAGTAAAAGGTGGTAAAATTAGAATAGAAGCTATCACAGACCGTTCAAAAGTAGATAGATTTTTAACACAGCTAAAAAAGAAAGACATAAAAGCGAAAATCGAGCGCATAGGGTATTATTATAAATCGACTCTCCTCACTCAAAGACAAAATGAAATATTAAATTTTGCATATCAAAAAGGATATTTTAACATTCCAAGAAGTGTTTCATTAAGCGAATTCGCTAAAGATTTAAGCATTTCAAAATCGGCTCTTTCTGAAACATTGAGGAGGATTTTTAAGAAATTAGCTAATAATCACATTAATTCTAGCAATTAAATCTGCGATAAGAGTTCTATTAAAGCCCGAGGAATCTCTTTATAGTTGTTTACAGCAAAAAATTTACCTTGTCCAACTCGAGCTATTTCTCGACAGGTATCGATCCCTCTTTCAGCATCGTTCTCAGCGGGTATTCCGATGACGTGCAGCTTAGGGTATTTCTTAGCTAAATCAAAAGGGTTTTTCCCTCTATTATAGTTTCCATCGGTGATTAAAATCCCCGATTTATGTCTTGTTTTTTCCTTAATCTTATTTAATTCTTTTAATCCTTTTTCTAAACCAATATGAATATTAGTAAAGCCAACTGCCTCCGAATCAAGAATTTCATCTATGATTTTTATAACCGGCTTCTTCTTATCTATTTTTTTAAGAACCATAGCTGTGGAATTGAAAAGAACTATTCCATAACTTTCTTTTTCCATATTATAAGCCAAAACGGATGTAGTTAGAGCTGCGTTAAGTAGAAGCTTCCCATACATACTCCCACTAGTGTCTAAAATCATTACAATTTTTCTCTTTTGCTTTTTTCTTTGTATTCCAAAGATATCTTTGTAAGTTAGGCTATTTTTATATATATTTAATGGGTTATGTTGAATTGTTTCATCTAAGTCAAACTCTGGAGTCCCTATCTGATAAGAAGGAGTTATTTTTTTAAAATTTCCTCTAATTCCTTTACTAGTTATTTTTAACGAGGTTTTTACTATACTTTGTCTTGCTAGTCGTCTAAAAACATGCTTGTATTTTTCTGAAATCGGTCGTCTAATAAAAAAGTAAACTTCCGCCATTGAAATTTCAGAATTTTTTGCTTTTTCTGAAAAGAATTGTACACCTTCATCACAATCTAAAGCGTCAGTTGCGGCGTATACATTAGATTTAAGTAAACCTAGGATGGCTTCAAGATTTTTATGGGTTATTGATAAGTAAGTTAATTCCTTAATTTGTTTATAATCTAATGTATTTGCTAAATGATGATAATAATCTGGTTTTTTCTTTTGTTTTCTGATTATTTCATACCTAAGAATTTTTTCATCTGGGATTCTTTCTGTATGTCTTATGTGGAGCCTCTTATTCTCAATCTTCTCAATCTCTTCGAAATCATCGATTATTGAAAATCTGATTTATTTAGAGCCGATAATACGATGTCAGCTATTATCTCTTCTTTTGAGCTAGTAACGCCATCTTCGAGTTCGACCTTATTATATAAAGCCATTATTGCAGTATTAACCCAATTCTTTGAACTATTTATTTCTTCAGTTTTAGAAATTAGTTGTGCTAGATCAATTGCTCCTCTTATTGAACTTCCTCTCTGTATTGATCGGTTATTTCTTGAATGATGTATTATTTGTTGAGAGAGTTGTGCAATTTTTTCTCCATCTAGATTATCTAGATTAGCCTCTTGTTTAATGATAAGAACTTCTTCTTCAGAGGGTTGAAAATCCAACTTTATCCAGATAAATCTATCTTTTAAAGCTTCTCCAATGACAGTTACACCCACATGGGCGGCTGGGTTTTGAGTAGCGATCGTAAAGAATTTGCTATGAGCCTTAATTGTTTTCAATTTAGGAATTTCTAAAATACCCTCATCTAGTGCCGTTAAAAGTGAATTTTGCGTGCTTTCAGGCATCCTATTGATTTCATTTATAAAAAGACAGCCTCCTTTTAGCATAGATGAGGCCAGCGGACCGTAGATATATGAATCTTCTTGATAACCTTTTGATATCACTAAGGGGGGATCAAAATAACCGACTAAATTATGAGGTAGAGTCTCTTCAGAACAGTCTATTCGAGCAAAATCAGTATCGTAAAATGAAGAAATTGCTTTTGCTATCCTCGTTTTACCTGTTCCTACTTGGCCCTCAATGATTAAATTTTTATCTACTGACCTTGCTAGAATAATTTTTTTTAATTCCTCAGTTCTCCCAATGATTTTATATTTACTTTGTATCTCTTTCACAATCTGAGATGCATTTAACATGTTTTTAATAATATTAAGCAAGTAATAGAGTTTATTAAAGATTAGAAGAATTTGTTAATAACGAAGGATTTCAATTTACCTTAATAATGGCGTTAAAAGTTATCTTCAAAAAGAATAAAAAGAATAGCATTTTCCTTGGATTTATCGCCGCAATTTCGATTCTACTTATTCCAATAATGTTAGATGCTTTAGCACCCTTCAATAACGAAGATTCCTCTGTAGTCTCTGTATCTGCTAATGGAGATAATTTTAATATCTTAGATTTTTGGGTAAATGAAATTGAAAGAGTAAATAATACTCAGTTAAATATTGTTTATGGTGATAATCACACCATAGAACACACCATCTCATTTTCAAATAAAAATTATGAATTGAAAGCTCGAGATATTTATTTTAATTCGCCTAATTGGGTTGGAGCACAACCACAAAATCTTACATTATATGGTGTATTACTTTATCCAGAAATTATCAAGAGTAGTAATCCGGGAGCTTTAATTATGCATGGATTAAATGGAGAAATAGATGAAGCGTTTGATCTAGCTATACCATATTTAGAGAAAGGTTTTGTAGTCTTATGCCATGCTCATCCAGGTCACGGTAAATCAGAGGGAACAGAACCAGAACCTGGAAATTTATATTATGAGGGAGCATATAACGAATCAGCTCATTTTTACTTAACATTATGTGGGGCGATTCAAGGATTAAGAGTTCTTGAAACGCTTACATTTGTTAATAATTCTCAAATAATGGTTGCAGGTAAATCATATGGAGGATTAAATGCTATGTGGTTAGCAGGTATTTTAGGAGAGAGGATTGCTGGAGTTACAGCGTATATAGCTATAGGAGATATCGCTAAGAATTTAATCCATCCCGATAAATTATTTTTCTGGATATTAGGGAAAAATGTCAGGGAAATTCCTGATTCTTATGTAACGAACCAACTCTTACGATTTGATCCAATTCATTATTTAAATTCCTCTAAACTACCCCCAATACTGTGGCAAATAGGAACTAATGACGATTTTTTCCATTATAGCTCAATAAAAGGAACTTTTGACTCAGTTCAACACAATAATAAATTTATGCAGATTTTCCCTAACGATCATCATGGTTTTCCTGGATTTGAGGGGTCGTCTAAATTTTTTATTGATTATGTTTTAAACAATGGTTCCATTCCACCTCAAATTAACATTACTAGTATATCTAAGACCCAAGATCTTCGTGGGGATAATCTGCATATCGCTCTACGAGTAAACTCAACTGAGGAAATCGATTCAATACAGATGGTATATAAATTTACTGATGTTCTTGGTTCTACATGGGAATATATTAACCTTGATAGTATTGATGGGGTGAATTGGGAAGGAGAACTAAGTCCGACAATCTTCAATTCTAATCTTGATTATTATATTATCGTCAATTTAAAAAATATGACTAATGTTTGGTTTTCGTCTAATATATACTCAGCGGGAGAAATAAGAAGTAACCTAGCACTTCCTTTCATTATTATTATTTCTGTTATTATACTAATTCCCCTTGCATTATCAATAAGGAAAAAGTTTCTTGAAATACCAGTAATGGAATTAGATGAAAAAAGTAAGTTGAAACGTCATTTTTTAAATGAAATTATTATAATATTAGTATTAGACGCTGTTTATTATCTTTCACTCATCTTGCCATGGATAGTTTACGAGAGTGGGGGTGTAATTTTTAACCACATATATATATTTAATAATTTATATACCTGGAAGATATATTTTGGCGAGTTTGCTTCTTCTTTAACCACTATCTTCTTTATCGCAAGTATTGTTAACTCACAACTAAACTTCATCAGCTTAAGATTATCAGCAATATTAAAACTACTATATCCAACAATTATGCTAGGCTTCATCAGCGCTACGCCATTTCTTTCTGGTGTCTTAGATCCTACCAGTTTGACTTCTAACTTCGGATTAATTTTCCCCGGAATTGGACCAATGCTTATGATTATTTGTTCAATATTATTGTTTTTAATAGGTCGAAGAGAAAGAAAAACTAAGATTTCTTTAGGTTTAGTTAGGAAAAATAATTTGAGGTCTTTTTTCTTTAAAACCTATTCTAGAGTTTTTAAGAAGGTTTAAATAACAAAAAAAGATACATAGAAAAAAATAAATGTCAAATAACATTTGTTGCATTACCAATGAAATCTCTACTAGTTTTGTTTTCATATCATCACAAAAATACTGAGAAAATCGCTAAGGTCTTCGCAAAAGTTCTTGATGCACAGATAAAATCGCCACAGCAAGTAATTCCTGAAGAGCTTCAAGATTATAGTCTAATTGGCTTTGGATCAGGGATCTATGATGATAAACACCATAAACTTCTGCTTGACCTTGCCGATAAACTACCACAAGTCAACAACAGGAAAGCATTTATTTTTTCAACAAGTGCAATGCAAGAAAAAGCCAAAGTCGCTAAAGATCACTCGCAGCTTAGGGAAAAACTGCAATCGAAAGGTTACACGATTGTTGATGAATTTAGTTGTAAAGGTTTTAACACCAATAGTTTCCTGAAATATTTTGGGGGAATGAATAAGGGTAGACCTAATGCTGAAGATCTCAAACATGCAGAACAATTTGCTCAGAACCTGAAGTAGAACTTAATTTAGCGTTTTAGTATATGAATTATATAAAAGCCTAAGACTTTTATTGAAAAAAATAAACATATGTCACTATCTAATGGAACTTAGGTAAGAATTTAAGGATGCAAATAAACCGACACTTTTTCTCCTTTTTTCAATCCTTCCCTATTTTCAGAAATTTCTACAATCCCATCAGATTGAGTTAATGAGCTTATAATTCCTGAGCCTTTTAATTTAACTGGGAGAGCAAGAAGCTGATTTTCTCTCTTTTCTAGTCTAACTCTTAAGTAATGTTTATATCCCATTCGCGAGACTGGTACATCTTTACTAATTGTGGCTATGATTTCTACCCTTGGATCTGTGGTAAGACATCCTAACATCTTCTTGATGGTGGTTCCAACAATTAATAAAAAACAAATATACGCTGCTACAGGAGTACCTGGTAGACAGAAAACTAACGATTGATCTTTTAAGCCAATTAATACCGGTGAACCGGGTCGCATCGCAATTCCATGAACCAACACCTTACCGTTTTCATGTATTGTTTCGGGTAAGAAATCTTTAGTTCCCACTGATGTACCACCTGTAAATATAATAATTTGAGAGTCGATAGAAGATTTAATTAAATTATTTCTAATTTCATCTTTATTGTCCTTAATGTTTAATTCTCTTACTACGCTTCCTCCATATGTTTCTACGAGGCTTGATACCATCGGACTATTTGAATTATAGATTTTATTTATTGGAAGGGGACTTCCTACTTCAACTAATTCGTCTCCTACAGCAAAAACGCTCACTTTTGGTTTTTTTTTTACTTTGATATGTTTAATCCCTAATGAAGACAAAAGAGCGATATGAGAAGCTTTAATGGTAATACCTGCTCTTAAAATATCTGTTCCTAGAGGAATATCTTCGCCTTTTTTAGAAACATTTTTTCCCGGAACTATTGAAGTATAAATAGAAACAATCTCGCCATCAATATCAGTATCTTCTATTTTTATAACTGAATCAGCGCCTTGTGGTATTACCGCTCCAGTGGATATTCTAATAGCCTCTCCAGACTTAAGAACAAGATCAGTTTCTTCTCCAATCTCAACTGTACCAATTTTTTTTATTACTTTTGGATTGCTAGGAGATGCTCCAAATGTATCTTCCGCTTTAACCGCGTATCCATCCATTGCAGACCTATCAAAGGGGGGAATATCGAGTTCACTGATAATACCAGTCGCTAATACTCGATTTAATGCTTTAGATGTTTCTACTTCATCAAGAGCTGCTGGTGTGATATGAGCTTGTATCTTTTTTAGAGCATCATCTAATAGTGTTAATTTCGAAAAACCAATTTTGTTTAAACTTTTCAGAATGCTCACTCTTTTTTATTTATCATATAAACCATATGCTTGATTTCGGGCAAGATTAATTCAGTTAAAGCTAATTTTACGGCATTAGGAGATCCTGGAAGTAAAAATATTGCTTTATTTTTGATTTTACCGGCTAATGCTCGTGAAAACATCGAAGACGGACCAATTTCTTTGTATGAGAGATATCGGAATAATTCTCCGAAACCATCTATGGTTTTTTCTAAGAGAGGTTTAATTGCTTCGTACGTTACATCTTTAGGTGTTAATCCTGTTCCCCCACTAAACACGATGACATGTAGGGAAGAATCTATCAATAATCTTTCTAATAGTTCTACGATTTGGATTTGGTTATCGGACACAATTTCTGAAAATGTTAGGAATATACTAGGATTTTGCTCTAAAATTTGCTCTACCATAGGAATCGTCTTATCTGAGCTACTATCTTTTTCTTGTAATTCATTGAATTTGGAAGTGCTTACGATAACTAAAGCAAGGTTAATAGTGTCAGGTCCTTTTTTCTTATGTTGTTCATGAACTTTCATTTAAAAAAATACACCCGTTTTTTTTCTCCTTTTTCAATTATTGACACTAATTCATCGATTTCAACATAACCATCGGCATAAAACATAGTGCTAATAGCTTCAGAACCTGTTTTTATGGGAAAAATCTTTTTAACGCTATCGGTATCTTGAATTTTTACGGTTTTGAATTCGTGACGGCCAATTGTGCTGTATATTCTTTCTCCAACTTCGAAGAGCCTAGAATAAGTTTCCTTTAAAGGATACCCAGAATTCTTTCTAAGAAAATTATCAATAAAAACATAGAAACAGCTTAATGCTGAAGTTGGATATCCTGGTAATATAAAAATCATCTTGCTTCCAAACTTGGTAAAAATTATTGGCTTACCAGGTTTAATTCTTACACCATGCACAAGAATTTCTTTATCGTTGTATTGTTCTAAAACTTTAGGTCCTAAATCTCCTTCGCCTTTAGAAGTTCCACCAGAGAGAATAATAATATCGCTGAATTTCAATGCATCGTCAATAACACACTTCAATTCGTTAAAATCGTCCTTTAGAATTCCAAAGAATTCAACTAACGCTCCGGTGTTTTCAATTGCTTTTTTCAAAATTATAGAATTTACATCGTAAATTTTCCCAATATCTAATTCTTTAACATTATCGCTCACGAGCTCGTTTCCAGTACTTATAAGCCCTACCTTTAATTTCCTGTAAATAGGCACTTCCCTAATTCCACATGAAGCTAGAATTCCAAGAGTTGCTAAGTCAATTAATCGATCTTTTTTAACTATTATTTGTTCTTTTTGAATATCATGCCCAATTTCTATTATATGTGTTCCAGGAGTTATAGCTTTTGAAATTATAATCTTTTCTTCAATTTTTTCAGTAAATTCAACCATTACTACACCATCAGCGTTTTCTGGAATTGCTGCGCCCGTTGCAACGTAAGAACATTGACCTTTTTTTAATTTTTTTTGAGGTTTTTCTCCCGCGGGAATTGTTTCGATTAATTCAAATTCGATGAAGTTATCTTCTTCAGCAAGAAATGTATCTTCGGCAATAACAGCATAACCGTCCATCCTCGATTTACGGAAATGAGGGACGTCGATAGGACTTATAATGTCTCTGAACAATACTCGATTATAAGCATCTTCAAGGGATATAATTTCTTCTTTAATTTCTATCTTTGGTATAGCTTCTAATATTTCTTTAAATTCTTCTACTTTAATGGTTTGTAAAAATTTCATTTGAGGTTATCCAAATAATGATTTTTTTTAATTTAATGAACCCATTCTGAATTACCATCTAAAAAAACTTCTTTCTTCCAGACGGCTATTTCTTTTTTATAATTTTCTACAGCAAGCCTCAGAGCTTTAAAGCCTTCTTCTCTATGAGAAGATGCAACTATAACATGAACTAATTCATCATTTATGTCAAAAACTCCTTTGAAATGAACTATGATGATATCAACTATTCCGGGTATTTCTTTTATTTCTTTACATATTTTGTTAATGCTTCTATTTGCAAGCTCCTCATAGGCATCAATTTCTAAGCTACGAATTAATTTACCTTCCTTGGAAGTATTTCTTACAATTCCTGTGAAGGTTAGAATCGAGCCAGCATCTTTAATTTTAGGATGATTTTTTAGTGATAATAGGATATTGCTTAAGTTGATTTCGTCTTTTTTATAGATACCAGATTTAACTTGAGTAAAGTTATTATTATTCACTTTGGCTAACCTCCCGCAAAAGGTAATAGAAAAGCTACTTTATCTCCATCTATCAACTTCATATTTCCTTTGTTTTTACCTGTGATAATTTTATCGTTTATAACGATTGAGATATTGTCCTTTAAATTTTTTATTTCGTCGTCCCATATTAGATTTTTTAGAGGATCATACTTGCTAAAAATCTTTGAAGTAAGCCCTTTTACAGTGTTTTCCTTTAACTCAAAAAACTCCCGATCTTTTCCTGTTATATCCTTAAAATCAGCAAAGTAAAGTACTTCTACGTTCATTTTCGTGACATTTAAATTTTTATTAATAATAAGGTTCTCTTGTATCTACAACTTGTTTAACTATTTTTTCATATATAGATAATGAGTGATTATTCTTCAAGGCTTCTTTGATATTTGTACCTAAATCAGACCGAAAGAGACAACCAAATAGATTTCCATCGCAGCCAACCCTCAGTTTTGTGCATCCCATACAAAATTCATGCCCAGGAGTAATGGTTTCAACTTTTGCTGAGTTTGGTAGTGTAAACACCTTTCGGTTTTGCATATTACCTCTTACTTGGATGTCTATTGCTTTTCTTTCAAATTCTTCAATTAAAGGTGTCACATCGAAATAATACTTATCATAGAAACCATTATCTTGACTAATTGACCGAGACACCTTATGTAATTCAATTAGTTGCAGAATAAATTCATTTTCAGCACAAAAATTAACCAAATCATTTACTTCTTGATCATTTATGCCTTTAAGAACCACATAATTCAATTTAATAGGAGTAAGTCCGATGTCTTTTGCTAGCATTAATCCTTTTAACACAGCCTCTAAGGAATCAGAACCGTATATCTTCTTATAAATCTCTGGTTTAAGTGTCCCCAACGACACATTGATACGGTTTAAACCAGCATCATAGAGGTCTTGGGCTTTTTCTATTAGATAAACGCCGTTTGTCGTCATAGATATGTCTTTGTAAAGTTGCAGATCAGAAACACTTCTAATAATTTCGACTATTTCTTCTCTGAGTAAAGGCTCTCCGCCTGTAAATTTAATTTTGGTTACTTTTAATACCTGTGCTAATATCCTACAAAGTTGAGTAATTTCATCAACGCTTAGTTCCGTTGTTTTGGGAATGAATCCTTCTCGATCGCAGTAAATGCAATTATAATTACAATTAGAGGTTACTGAAAATCTAATGTGCTTTATTTCTCTATTACAGTTGTCTTTCATGTTATTATCTTATAATTTTTTTATTTTTTCATCGACTTTTACTTCAGTTATAACCGTTATCGGATATTGTCCATTACTATCTTTCTCATACATCTTTACAACATCCCAAATATTTAATAATGCGATATTAACGCCCATAAGAGCCTCCATTTCTACTCCCGTTTTTGAAATGCTTTTAACGGTACATTTTACTTTAATAATATTATCACCCTCGTAATTAAAATCAATAGCAACATTACTTATAGGAATTGGGTGACATAATGGAATCAAATCAGGAACTTTTTTAACGGCATTAATCGCTGCGATTTTTGCAATAGTAAAAACATCCCCTTTTTTAAGGTTTTTATTTTTAATTCGCTCTATCGTCTCTTTCTTTAAGTAGATTTTCCCAGACGACTTTGCTATTCTTAATATAGAATCTTTTTCAGATATGTCAATCATTTTTTCACTAGGAACCTTTTTTTACGTTTTCATTTCTCATACATATCGATATTTTTGCATTATTAAAAAATTTGTGATTATAGGATTTTAACATCAGTCGCCTTGAAATTGATATAAACTTCTGTTCCATATTTAATTCCTAATTTTTGCTGAGATACTTTTGTAATGCTTACTAAAAATCTTTCTGAATTAGTTTTAATAATGACATGGATTAAATTACCAAGATCTCGAATTTCATCAACTAAACCCTTAAATAAATTCAATGAGCTAACATTTTGAGGGGGATTTTTAGCGAGAATAATACTCTCAGGGTGGATACAAACTTTTACTTTACCTTCTTTTTGATCCGATGCAGTGATAACAAGATCATTTATTTTTATTTGATTAAGATTTGACGTTGGATCTACACGAGCGTTTCCTGAAAAGATATTTTCGTAGCCAACAAAATATGCTGTGAATTCATCTTTAGGAGCTTGAAATATTACATTTGGAGAATTAATTTGATTTATTTTACCTTCATTTAAAACGGCTATTCGATCTGCTAATCTTATTGCTTCGTATCGATCGTGAGTGCTCAATATGATTGTTTTTTCTTTATCTTTTTTGATTTTAGTAATAAAACGATCTAGAATCTTAACATTCATTGGATCCAAATTTGCTGAAACCTCATCAAGGAGGTAAATTTCAGGAGTAAAAATAAAATTCATCGCAATTACTACCCTCTGCATTTCTCCTCCTGATAAAGCTCTAGCGTTTTTGTTTTCCATGCCAGAGAGTCCTACGGATTCAATCATTTCTGAAACTGGATGCTTGTATTGATTATATTTCAATCCTCTAACTTTCAGTCCATAAGCAATATTTTCAAAAACCGAAGCATCTCTAACTAAGGGTTTTTGCCTTACGAATGATAGTTTTCTTCGATATTGTGTTTTTTCTTTTCGTGATAAATTGGTTATATCTTTTCCCAAATATCTTATTTCCCCTTGCGTTGGAGATTCAAGTAATCCTAAAATTCTCAATAAAGTAGTCTTCCCACTTCCATTTGGACCGATTATGGCAAAAGATTCTCCTTTATTAATTGAAAGGTTAATCCCGGAAAGTACTGAGATTACATTACCATCTTTTTTATAAAAATCTTTTGACAGGTTTTTAACCTCAAGCAGGCTCACTCTACTTATCACCCCCTTGTAATCGAGTTAAACCGTAATTTAAAATGAAAGCTATTGATATCAAAATAATACCTAACGCTATAGCCATTCCAAATTCACCCATACGTGTTTGTAATACAATCGAGGTGGTAAACGTTCTCGTCGCCCAGCGAATGTTACCGCCTACGATCATTACTGCCCCAACTTCAGATATTGCTTGACCAAAAGCTACGAGAAATCCCGCAATAATTGATTTTTTTGAATGCTTGATTAATTCCCACCATAATTGCCTCTCATTAGCCCCTAAGGAAAGAACTGTTTCTTTCAAAGCGGGAGCTACGCTTTCTATTGCTGCTTTTCCTGTCCCAATTATAATTGGTACCGCTAAAAGGAATTGCGCAATAATCATAGCAGTTGTTGAATATAATAACCCTAACGATCCGAATATTCCTCCCGCAGATAGGAGTAAAAATACAATTAGCCCCATTACCACTGGCGGAAATCCCATAAAAGTATTTATCAAATTGCTAAGGAATCTTTTTCCTCGGAATTCTCTCAAACCAATGAAAGAGCCAATTGGTAAAGAAACTAAGGCAGCAAGAAATGTAGAGATCAACGATACGCGAAATGACACTTCTATTACGCCCCAAACTTCTGGATCTAAAGTAAATATTAATTGAATCGCTTCCAAAATTCCTTCTATAATTTCGTTCGACATTATTCTTATCTTATTTTTTTATGCAAATTCTTGTTGAAAACCGGCCCAAAAATAAACTTCTTCTTCAGTAGTTGGGCAGTAATGAGTGGTATTACACATTCCAAAGGCAGCATGGAATAATTTTTCTCCGTTTTTTGTATAAGAATTAATTAAGTTTTGCCCATAGTTAGACGTAAGAAATCCTACAAACCTCAATACGCTACTATATTTAACATGTGAATGTAAGTCAGGATTTACGGGGATTACACCATAAGGATTAAGTAAATTATCCTCCCCTACAACTGATTCAGCTAAAATTTTTAGAATTGTATAGGTATTATTAAAAGAGAGCCAAGTACCTCGATCTATTAAAGTATAACCCTGGTTATTTGCATCTTGAAAAGTCATTTGCAAAGTTGTTGCCATTCCCTGTCCAGTCTCAGTGTATTTATCAGGTTGTGCAAACCAGTCCGCATCTGGAATAACACTAATATTTGCCCATAATGATAATTCTTTGGAATAAGTACCTGAACCATCTCCTCGAGAATAGAACGTTGAATTGCCTGCGTCTATACCTTCCTTTAATTTTGTCATGATGATGGTAATGGTGTCATTTGGTAATAATTCTGCAGGATTGTTTTCATGACCAACAATAATAAAATCATTGTACATGACACATGCTCTATGTATCCCGTAAGGAGTTTGTCCATCGCTATCGTTCACAAAAGTATCTTCTCTAGATCTGGAATGTACGAGTATTACATCTACATCACCACTCTCTCCATACACTAGTGCTTGTCCCGTTCCAACTGATAGAACTGAGACTTCGATACCTGTTTTTCGAGTAAATTCTGGTAATAAATAATCTAACAATCCAGAATCATATGTAGAAGTTGTAGTGGCAAGCGTAATTCGAGTTGGATTTCGAGCGGATAATAAATCAAATATAAAAAAAGTTCCAAACGAACCTCCAATTATGAGAAGAAAAATAATTAAAAATACTATTTTATGCTCGCTAATTATGGTTTTTATTGTTCTTCTCTTACTCATTTTTTTCACAAATTTAGTTCTAATTTTTTGACATAATTTTTTAATTTCTAGTTTCCACTTCTCTCAAGTGAAAATTTTACGAGCTATCTGAGTGTACATAACGATCTTTTGTTTAAAAATTTTATTTCTCAATTTCTAAATTCTTAGAAATTGCTAGTAAATCCGGATTTATTGTGCAAGAATAAATCTAAAAAAAAGTTAAGGCATTGTTATAACATTAGTGACTATTTAGTTTGATCATTCATGTCTGATTCTCATAAATAAAAAATGATTTTGCAAAATAGCACAAATTACATGAAATTAAACAATTTTTTTGTTTTATCTACTGTACTGGAATCAAATTTCCTAAATAAGGCATAAGCAGCAATTGGCACGACACATCCACAATTATCACATAATAGTGGTGAATTTCCCATGACACAAAACTTTTGTTTTCCATCAGGAAAGAAACTTTTTACTTGACCAGTTTTAAATACGCAATGTGGTACAAATTCTTTTGATAGGTATACTTCTAACATTTTTTTGGAATAAAAAATAAAATTACCATATTCACTCATTACTTTTAAAATGTCTTTTATTGTCTTTTTTAATATATTGCCTTTTAATAAAAGTGGACTGTCAGGATAGTCGGTATATAATAGAAAGACCAATCCAGAAGCACCATTATCGTGAGTAATCTTAGCAATGTCTTCAATTTCTTTATAATTTAATGTCATGATGGTTGAAGTAACGACCGGATTGTTCTCCCGAATATTTTGTATGACTCTATCAAAAATGTTTTCGCCTCTTATCTTATTATGAGTTTCCTTGGTGCCATCTATACTTACCCAGTATTTCGGTTGTTTATATCCATTAAATCGAGGTAATTTTATAACTCCATTTGATACAACCTGAACTGAGGGAAAAATTTTAATCGCTTCTTTTATAACATCCATTCTTAAAGTAGGTTCTCCACCGGTTAAAATAGCTGTTTTTGTTCCTAAATTTCTATGGTATTTAAAAACCTTAATCCATTCTTCGTCCGATAATTCCGTCCTTTTATTTTTTAATTCCGCTGCTGATGAGAAAAAATAACAATGCTTACATTTTAAGTTACATTGCCAAGTTAAATCATAATTCACATATAACGGTACATTTCTTATTATTGACTGAAAAAACGATGGACCCATTGAAACTAAACTTCTTACATTTTTTGCAGTAAATAATGCCATAATCAACATAAAAGATACGCTGCCTTAAAAATAAGTCTCAAATAAATTAAAAAAACTTACGCGTTCTTGACGGTATTGAAAAGTAGGAGTAGGAGAAGTTAAGCTTTCTTCCATTATCATTAGAAAAAAATTAATAACTCCTAAAAATCCTTTCGTTTAATTAGCGATGTTAAATTAGCGCATCAACTTTTTAATAAATAGTGAGAGTTTTTCACCTGTATTGCTCCAAAATAAATAGAAATATCTTACTCTTAAAAAATTAATAAAAAAAAGTTAAGGCATAGTTATTATATTAGTGTCCTCATCGAGATTTATAATTCCTTTAACTGCGAGTTGTTTAATGGTTCGCACTGCCATAATAGGCGGGACAGAAAGAAGTTTCTTTAACTCGTTAAGGTTACAGCTTCCCTGAGCCATAATCGTTGCTAATATATCAACTTCTGATATTTCTTCTTCAGAGTTCTCTATTATAAACGATGTAAAGTAGTTATTCCTCTTCAAATGATTTAGTTTTAAGTCTAAATCCTTCATCTTTTCTTCAGAATATTCTGTTCTTAAATGCCTTTCACGGTTTTCATTATCGATCTTTTTTTGATCTAATAAATTGTTATCATTTTCCTTCGTAACAATTTTGTCGTTAACAATTCTTAGTTTCGATTGAAGATCTTCAAGTTCTAACTTTGGTCCTTTGAGTTCGTCACTGATTTGTTCAATAGATTTTTGTAGTTCTGAAGTTTTTGCTTGTAGGCCATTTTTAGACGACTTTAATACTTCTATTTTTTTTGCTAGGTCATCCGATTTTGTGTTGAGTTCTGTTATCTCATTATTTTGGACTTCAATAGCCTCTTCTAGCTTTTTAACATCTTCAAGTTCAAGCTGCATCTTTTTCCAAGTTAAGCTCAAATTCTGAATAATGTTTTCGCTGTTTTTTTGAATTGCTTGTACGTATTCGTCGAAGTACTTCTCGAGCATTTCAATTGTTCCTAAAATGTCGTTTAAGTTCGAACTCATAAGAAATCGACCTCCTCTTTTAAAGTGATTGTACCAGAAGATTGGTCGTATTCAATAGGAGCATCATCTTCAAGCATTTTAGTAATTATCTTGCGTGCTTGTTCTTCTTTCATATCAATGGCAACTAGAATATTTTTAAGATCTAAAGAACTTCCCACTTGTAAAGCTTTAATAAATTGGTAAAGAAGGGAATTTATATATTTTCTCTTTATCAAAGCCTTCATAGCAGCAACTCTAAGTTCATAGGATTCAACGAATTTTTCTTTTTTAATGAAAGTTTCGTTAAGTTCTACTTCAAGATTTTTCAATTTTTCCTCAAATTTTTCAACTTCTTTATTTAATGTAAATAAGCGATCTTCAAGTTCTTTTAAACGAAGTTCCCGATTCTTTAATTCTTCTCTTTTAATGTTGATTGTTTCTTTAACTTCCTTGAATTCATTTCGACTTTCTTGAATTTTGGTTTCCAATTCTTGGCGATTTCGCACAAGTTCTACATTTTCTTCCTCGAACTTTACGATGTCTCGTTGACTCTGGGATATCTTGTTTTTAAAGGTGTTTATTTCTTCATAATTGGATTTTAATGCATTGATTAAGACATTTTTTCCATCTCCATATTTTTCTAGCTCTTCGAGTATCTTTTCAGGTTGTATTCGAAGTTTTGGGATGTAGTCGCTATTCAAACCACTTAAATTTACAATTATCGAAGCCATTTTCTTTAACGATGTTTTAGCATCTACTAAGGATTCACTCAAGTTAAATTCACCATAATATTATATATACGTAATATATTACGCATTATTAAATGTGTATTTTTCAAAATAACGATACATTAGTGATTTTATTAGCCATAAAAAAATAAGATAGATTACATATCTCTTGATATTTCTTTGAGAAAAAAATCTTTTTTTAAAACCATGTAAATGCCCCTTCGATTCATAACCGTATTTAGATTCTCTATTAACTTTTCAGTAAAATACTTAAAATCAAAATAAGTCTCAGGATTAATACGATAATAGCTTTTCAAAAAGAGGTTAATAAGTTCAATTTTAACTAAAGGAACGGTTTTTTCAAAAATTCCAGGATTCGTATCAAGCAACGAACAGCATATCCAAGCTATATCATCTATGTGATGTCCCTCATAAGAATCTTCAAAATCTAATCCAAATATTTTGTTATCTGAGGGATTATATATAAAATCCCTTAACCGGGTATCACCCTTATTTAACACTTTCAGATGCGAATGATCTTTATCCTCTTTTATATTATTTGTATGGAGCTTACTTAGCCAATTAGCTAATTGCTCTATACACATCACAAGTTCTTGCTTAGTAATGATATCCAAGCTGTCAAAATCAGCAACTTCCAATAATTTATCGTTAATGAAGTCGCATAAATTAATTCCTTCTATTTTTTCAAGTATCAGAAACGGTTTTTTATAAAATAAAATCTTAGGAACTAGAATTTCTTGTTCATAAAGTTGCTTTAGTGTATCATTCTCATTATCAGCATTGTCATTCGTGAAGACTTTAATTACTACTTCTTTTGGTAGAGACTCTGTTTTCCTATTGAAAGTTAGATGTACAACTGTATTTTTTTTACTCTGGAATTGAGTTAATATGAAATGGTTAAATTTATCGACTAACTCTGGAAAGTCTTCCCTGAGATGAATTATTAAATCTTGCCGTATTTTTAAAAGCTCCATCTTTAACTGTTAGGATATGCAATGAGTATACAATAATGCTTAATGGAAATCTGTAAATTAAGTTATAAATAGTAAATATAAAAGATAAATTTCTCTATTTCCAGACTCAAAAATCTAAATCGTAGGTGTGAAGATGTTCGGGGTAATGATTATATGGTTTTTATAATTTATCAGAGATATAAATAAAAAAAATACATTTTATAGATACTATAATGAGCTCTCAACAAAAACAATACAAACTTGGAGTCTTTTATGGTACTGAAGCAGACACAAAAATGCTCGCTGAAAAATTTGTGGGTAATCTGATAAACGACGATGAATTTTGTAAGGCGTGTGAATTACTCGAAAAAGATGTCAAATGCGATAAATGCCGAGAACATTTAGGCAACTTTTCTAGTTCGATCTACTTTTACGATATGATAGGAGAAAATGTGCCCGATTTTATCGAAGACCCTGAAGATTATTTACCGAAAAACTTGCCTCAAGTAGATTTTTTGTTAGTGGTTGGGATTCACCAAGATTTACTCTCCGGTTTTCCAGAATACTTGAAGGATAAGAATATTAAAGCGATAATTGTTCCGATTGAAAACCCAAAGTGGGTCCAACCGGGATTGCAGGTGCAGGTGTTAGAAGAATTTGAAAAATTTGGAATACAAGCTGCGTTTCCAAAACCCTTTTGCGCATTAAGCAAAGAATTAAACGAGTACAATAAAGTAGGGTTTAACATCACGAAAGAAAGGAACAATATAATAGAATTTATTGAACACTATAAAATAGGAGAACCGATTGTATCGTTCTTACTATCCGATGACGGTAAATCAATTCAAGACACGTGCGTTCTTCAATGTGCGCCGTGTGGATCGACATATTATATACTACAACAACTTCAAGCTAAATACATTGAAGATGAAGAGATAAGTTTAAACGAAAGAATTAGTAAAGCTCATCATTCTTATCCTTGTAATGCTTCAATGGATCAAGATTCAATACTGAAAGACTCTTGTCTTCATGTCGGAGGGTATTTGGTAAGAAACGCTGTTAGGAGAGAATTAGATCTTGAAGAACAAGAAGGCCAAAAATTAGTTTATATTGTTAAATAATCTAATTTAGCTTAGAAATTAAAAATAAGGTTCTAATTTATATTTAATAATAAGATTAAGAGCTTGAATTTAAACTCTGATCATTATACGATAAACAAAATTCTTACGATTCGTATAGGAATAATAGGTAAAACACTCAATTTAGCACTTTTAATTGATATTAGTCTCTTTTTATTATATAATATAAAGCTTTTTAGATACATCGCTTTTACATTACTTGGTGATTGATATCGTTACTCAGTGTACAAATACCCTATGTTTAGACGAAGAAATAGAGGAAGAAGAAGAATCATTTTTCGAGGAAAAATTTTGGTTTTTCATTATACCTTCCGTGATATTACTTGGAATTTCAATGTTTTTAGAGTTTTTTACTGATGCAGTATTATTAAGCCAAATCTTAGCAATAGCGTCAGTGTTACTTTCGTGTTATGGAATCGTAACGGAAGCTATAGAAGATGTTTTAGCTAAGAGAATAACTGCGAATATTCTAATGTTAGTTGCTGGTGTCGCCTCTTTTTTTATTTTACACGGTCAGGAAGGAGCCATGGCAATATTGTTATATGCAATTGCAGAATATTTAGAAGAAGTAACTACAGATAAATCAAAAAATGCTATTAAGGAACTACTTGAGTTAGCTCCTGACGAAGCTTTACTAAAATCTAACGGAGAGTATCGGTTGGTTCCAACCAAAGAAATTAAGGTTGGTGACATCGTTGGAATTAGACCTGCGATGAAAGCCCCTATCGACGGGAAGATAATAAAAGGCGAATCGTACTTCAACGAAAGCGCAATTACTGGGGAATCTCTTCCTGTTTTTAAGAATGTCGGTGATGAAATATACGCAGCAAGCATCAATAGCGATAGTTTCGTTGATATAGAGGTTATCAGAGAAAGTTCAAACACGGTAGTCGCAAAAATTGCTCAAAGTATTAAACAAGCTCAACAAAATAAAAGTGATAACGAACGATTTATAGAAAAATTTGCAAGGTATTATACCCCAATTATATTAATTAGCTCGCTTCTCGTTATGTTTATACCAACTTTATTGTTTGGTTTAGATTTTAATCAATGGTTCTATCGAGGATTAATTCTATTAGTCGTATCTTGTCCGTGTGCTCTCACATTATCTACTCCTCTAGCGAATATAGCCGCTCTTACGAAGTTAGCAAAAGAAGGTATTCTTGTCAAAGGTAATAAGTTTATTGAAAAAGCTAAAAGTATCGAAATAATCGCTTTTGATAAAACTGGGACCCTCACCGAGGGTAATCTAAAAGTCTTTGAAATATTAGAGTATGCTTTAGATAAAGAGGAGATTTTAAAAATAGCTGCCAGTTTAGAAGTACTCTCAGAGCATCCTATTGGAAAGGCCATAGTATCCCAAGCAAAGCAAATGAATTTATCTTTATATCCGGTAGAATCATTTAAGATTGTAAAAGGAAAAGGTATCAAGGGAGAAATTCAAGGAAAAGTGTATTATGTTGGTAGTAAGAAATTTTTTGAAGACCTAAAATTTAACTTCCCAGAAGAAACATTAAACGAAGTTGAATCGTCTGGAACAATTCCGATATTACTCGGTCAGAATTTAACCATCTTAGGAGCTATCACCATTAGAGATGTCTTAAGAGTATCTGCTCCCCTCTTAGTAGACGGGTTAAAAAAAAGGGGTTTTAAGTCAGCGATGATTTCTGGGGATAATCAGCAAGTATGCAATACAATCGGGGCTTGCTTAGATATTGATTCTACTTATGGTGAACTGCTACCTGATCAAAAATTAGAGGAAATTAAAAGTTTAAAGAAAAAGTATAAAGGAGTTGCCATGGTAGGAGATGGAATAAATGACGCTCCAGCTCTTGCCTTATCGGATCTTGGAATTGCAATAGGTGCTTCAGCAACAGATTTAACTCTCGAAACTGCAGATATAATCATTATGAGCGATGATTTGAAGAAAATACTGACTTTTTTTGATATTGCAAAGAAGACCAATAGAATCATAAGGCAGAACATTTGGACCTCAATTATTGTCAAAGTAACTTTTGCGATTTTAACTGTTGTTGGCTTAATGACTCTGTGGCTTGCTGTTGGAATAGGCGATATGGGTGTTTCTCTACTAGTCTTAATAAATGGAATGACAATATTTAGATACAGAACGAAATTTAAAGATTCTTCATTAGAAATTCTAGAAAGTGATGCAAAATTGATTATCTGTCAATTATGTGAAACTAAGAATATTATTCCCCAACATCACGGGCGAGATATGATAGAAAAAGAAGGAAAATTAATATGTTGGAGAAACTTAATCAAAAGTGATGAGTTAGAACCGTGTGAAGAAGAATTGCCTTTATTCTGTCCAAAATGCGAAAACGAACTGGAAGTTCATTAATATAATAAAAATTGATCTAATATTTAAATAAATAGGGTACATTGAAAAATTGTTAGGGTAGTGGCCAAGGATTGTAAGGACGCCAGAGTTTTCTTTCATATTTTTCTTGTTCTTGTGGTTCTGGATTACTTTTTTTTATTAATTTCTCTTTTATTTTTTTCCTATAAGATTTTTTACTACAAGAGATTGATGGAGCCGACTTTTTTATAATTATTATCAAACACCGTATTTTTTTAAGCCAATGAAATAAGAATTATATTGCGAAATAAAAATATTAAGTCTCAAGCAATTTTCTATTATTTAAGACATCATAATAGAGCTTTAAATGCGGAAAGGGGGATTCGAACCCCCGTACTCCTACGAGACTGGATTCTGAGTCCAGCACCTTTGACCAGACTTGGCGATTCCCGCACTCAAACAATGATAAAATCTTATAAGTATACTTAAAATTAAAGATTAAAAAATATAATTGTATGAAATTTTTATATCTTGTGAACTTTTTACCTTCCTTTAGCCTATTATTGCTATTTTAAATTGCGAAAAATCCTAAGGTTCATATATAATTTTATTGAGAGATTAAATCAGCTATACTACTCGTTCAATAAACACTTCATTAACTAAATGATCAAGAGAAGGCACATCAGTTTCTTGAATAAATCTATGGGCTTTATGATAGTTGTGAATTATTTCCCAAATTTTTTTATCGTTTTGGAGGGTATCGATGAATCGTTTCATTCTCTGTTGTGCTAAATAGGATTGTCCTTTAAATAAGTAACAGATGATAAATGGAGAAACAGAATTCATTAGAATGGTATATTCTCCAAAAATAGCTCGATCTAATCCTTGAGAGAACATCTCACCACTAAAAGAGTTAATAGCCGAGAGGAAACCGCCAAATAAATGGTCCTGGAATGCCCATCCTTCTGCAAAAGATTGAGAGAAGATAGGGGTTCCCCCAGCAGATATAATTAGAATTACGACAGATTCCTCGTCTTTTATCTCTTTTGGTTCAGTTACACGTTTTCGAAGCATATTATCCATTTGTTCGTTTAACCGAGCAAATTCCATACGTTCTTTTAATGATGAAGTTGATTCTTTTAAATTCTCCCACATATGTAATTGTTTAAGAAGTTCATCATGTTCGTTAGAAATTTTGATAGCTAACAAATTAAGTCCATATCTTTCAGCAATCCGCTGGCCTTTGGTCAATAATCGTCGAGTCTTTTTCAAATTCAACGATAATAAAGCCAATTTGGCTTGTAAAAGGTAAGTTTCTCCCATAATCCAGTACGAACGTGATTTTTCAACAGTTTCTAACAGTTGTGTGATAAGAGATTCTAATTCGTCTATTACTTCTACTTCATTAGTCATCTGAAATTCAATTATGAGTAGTTCACATAAAGTAAGTAGAGCTCTTTCCTTAAGTTCCCATAAAATATCTTCGTCTTCAAGGATTTGTTTTAAAATTTCTTCAGCTTTACCCCTATTACTGATTCGCGGGCTCTCTTTTAATATTAAAGCCCTATTATAAAGACACGCCAAATTAATAGTTTTATCTTTCAATTGGTTATTCAATTGTTCTAGGTGGTTAAAATATTGCTGTGCTTGCTCAAGATCGCCCTTTTCAATTAAAATTTGAATTAAAAAATCGTGAATCATAGCTATACTCTTTAAAGAACCAATTTTAGATATAAGTGCCAAACTTTGTTCTGAACACTCTAAAGCACGATCTAAATCTCCAATCATTCTATAAGCATCAGCCATATTATTAAGATTCGAAGAAATAAGTATATTATGGTTTAGTTCTTTAGCTATTGCCAAGCTTTGTTCAAAAAGGGGTATACTTCGAGTAACCTCCCCTTTAGTATGATAGAAACTCGCTTTTCGAAGAAAACCATATGAAATAAAGACTTTATAATTAGCTTCTTTAGCAAAAGCTAAAGTTCTCTCAACATATTCTAGAGCATTATCAATTTCGCCTTTCTGCGTACCTAAACCCCAAGCAATGCTGAGAAGACTAGAACCAATTAATAGTTCATCACCAAGAGATTCTCCCAATGCTAGACTATGGTTGTAATACTTTAATGCTAAATCTATATCGCCTTTAGGAGTAAAAAGAGGATCTGAAGTCTTACCTTTTAGAAAACTTATGTAGGCTACTCTTCGATTCTTGTTAATAACTAACTCTTCTGTTAGAGTTGCTAGCAATTCTTCTCCTTGTTTAATTATCTTAATTACTGGTTTTACATTAAAACTATTAATTAAACCTCTAGCCATAAAAATTAAAGCATCAACAGACAAGATACTTTTCTCTAAACCTAAACTCTCTTTATATGTTTGTTCGGCAAATTTAACAAGTTTTTTAGATAAACCTTGGTGTAAAAAGAGATTACACTTAATAAGATGACAGGATACGATATCATGCAGCGAGTTGTTTCTCCTTTCTTCGAAATCCTTTAATAATTGAAGAGATTCTTCAAATTTCCCTTCTATAATAAATTGCCTTGCTTGAGCTAATTCTTTATAGTCTGAATGAGACATATAACCACTTTTACTTAATATGTTTGAAAGATTTGGATTAATCCTTTAAAAATACAATTAATATATTAAGTAATTAAGGCAATTACAATTTTAAATATAATTTATTTTGTTTACTTCAGTTATTTATCATATTTTCAGAAATTATAAATTGTAAGATTTAGCGATTATGCCGAAAGTTAAAGTAAATACCATGAATATTTATTATGAGATTTATGGTACAGGTCCTCCTTTATTGATGATCCTTGGTTTAGGAGCTAATATCACATGGTGGGGAAATTATTTTATAAAAGGATTAGCAGATTATTTCAAAGTGATTATGTTTGATAATAGAGGAACGGGGCAATCTAGCAATCCTAAATCGCAATATACCGTCAGAACATTAGCAGATGATGCATATGGATTATTAAAAGCTTTAAACATTGAAAAACCTTTTATTTTTGGGCATTCAATGGGAGGAGGTATTGCTCAGGAATTAATACTTCAGTATAATGGAATGTCTAGACTGATTTTATGTAGTTCTTCTTGCGGGGGATCCAAATCTATTTTAGCGTCTCCTGAAGTTTTACAAATAATTAATAAAGAGAGATCGGGGAGAGTTCCATTTGAAATTGCCAAGGAAAGCCTAAATTTATTTTATTCACCTGAATTTATGAAAAATAACCCTAAGATCATTGATTACGCTGTTCAGAACATGGCGAAAAGTCAAATGCTTCCAAAAAATTACGAATGGCAAAGGGACGCAATTAGATCGTTTAAGACCTGCGACAGATTAAAAAATATGAAAATTCCAACTTTAATCATGCACGGTGCGAAAGATATTTTGGTCCCCCCACAAAACGCCGAAATTCTTGCTGACTTAATTTCTAACGCCCATATAAAGATGTTTGCTGAAAGTGCTCATGCTCCTTATGTGGAAGAACCGGATGCAGTTATTCACGAAATAGTCGAATTCCTCCAATAATATCTCTATTAAATAGTATACTACTAATTTTTATACAAGAAATAATAATATTATATTAAGCTTAATTTGATGTAAATTAAAAAAGCGTTTTCAAGGTAGAAAAATGTCAAATGACAAAGAAAAAGAAAAAGACAAAGAAAAAGACAAAGAGGAAATTCCTCGAAGAAAGGTTCAGACAATTACCGTTTATCAATTTAATGATGAAATAGGAGATTTTGAAGAACTTATCTTGGATCCTGATATTAAGCTTAAAGATTTATTGGATGATGATTTTATCCTCATGTTTGTTGATCCCAAGCATTTCAGAGTTTGGTTGTGGCATGGATTTAACACGACAACTCGAATGAAATTTATAGCAGCTAAAATGTCTCCACCCATTAGAGATAATCATGGATTCGCCTTTAAAATTACCGCTGTCGACCAAGATAACGAAACACATGGCTTCTTAGTTATGATAGGGTTAGAAGAAGAAATAGATTACGATCAAGTCCAAACTGGACCCGAATATGAAGGTACAGAAGAAGATCTTGAATTTCTGAAAACCATGTCTCGAGAAAAGATACTTTTACGCCTCGAAAAAGTCGGAGTTCCGGAAGGATTCGAACGAAAAATTGTTATCGTTAAAAATCAAATCTATGGATATCGGGAATACGATCGAAATTACTTAGGCTCAGTAATTAAAGAAAGGCAACTCTTCCCTCTAAAAGAAGAGATTGAGGACGGAACTTATTTGGCTGATAATTATATACCTAGGATGCATTTTTCGTTCAACAATGTAGTCTTAACAGAGTTATTAGAACCATTAGAAATAGATGATAGTATAAAAAAGAAATCATTGAAAGATTTAGAGGCTTGAAAATGAGTACAAACATTAAACGCAGAACCTACGTAAAAAAAAGGCAGAAAAGGCTTACAAGAAATTCATTAATATTAATTTCTATACTTTTTCTTAGTGTTATAATAAGTATTGTCGTAACACTTATCGCATTACCTTAATTTTTGTTAGGAATTGTTACCTTCATTCGTAGATTAATTAAAGCACTCTAAATTATTTTTTCTTGAAGAATGAAAATAAAACGAATGGATATAATTTTCTTTATTATTTTAGGGACAATTACAGTAATCTCTATAGATTTTATACTAAATGAATCTCATCGAGCTATTATTGAAAACATAGGAAGTATACCCCCATTTCAAGACCTCGCTTCTGGGTTATTAATAACATTTTTAGTATGTTTGATAGGAAATCTATTACCCATACCAACGCCTTATACATTTGTGGTATGTTTTAGTTCCTTACCCTTTTTACAACTGAATCTTTTCATTCCTATTGTTGTCGCTTTTATTGCTAGTTTAGGATGCATGATTGGAGAAATTGGGGGATATATTGTAGGTAGAGGGGCTTCTTCATTTATATCTGAAGACCGTAGTCAGAATCTGAAGAAATACCAACTATTCTTAATAGAGCATCCAAGGACCGCACCCCTTTTAATTTTTATATTTGGTCTTACACCCTTAAATGATGATTTCATAACAATACCTCTTGGAATCATTAAATATAGTTTTCTAAAGACAATTTTTTGGGTTTGGTTGGGCAAATTGGGTTTGATGCTGATTTTTTCCTATAATTTATTAAGTATTTGTAGCCTCTTAGGAGGAGATAGCTGGTTTATTTCAATTGTTTCAATGTATTTGATTACTATTCTACTGTATTTAATGATAAAAATAGACTTATTAGATTTTTATAACAAACTCGTAGAGAAGGTTCATAAAATAAAGGAGAAAAGCTAATTTCTCCGTATACTAATAATTTGAACGATTTATTTTTCTTCTCTAATTTCTATACCGTCAGGCAAAGTAACACTATCAACCATTAATCCTTCTGCTTTCCGATAATCGTCAAAAGTTCTGGCTTCAACTTTTTTCAAGTGAAATCTCGGTACCAGTAATATTCACAGAACCGCCACTAATGCCTTCAGCATCCATATATAGTTTAAGGGGGCGTGCTTCAATTTCTTTTATTAGAGCCAATAATTGAGTATCTACATCCTTAGCAAGTTCATAGGGTTGATAATCCGCTAACACTTGATCAACTTTCGTCCTAGCTCGCTCAATAATGTCTTTCGAACCTTTTTTTTTCCAAGTAGATCGTCTACCTCGGTCAATCAATTTAGGGAAATAAAGTTCTTTATGCATATACTTTCTTGTGTGAGATTCTGCAAGGAAATTTTTCCCTTTTTGTTCGCTAGTTGCTACATTTTTGATTATATCAATCGCTATTGTATCTTCATTAACATTAATACCTTCCATTGCTCGTTTTACTAAGCCAGCAAGTTCATCGTCAATTACTAATAGTTCTAACGCTTCTGCTAAAGATGATTCATAAGTACCCGCACAGGTTATATAATTAATTCCAGCTTGTGCTGCTAGTGACATAGTGGAAAAACGCTCAAAACCATTTTGTACATCAAAACATTTTGATTCAGTAACTCCACCAGGACCACGTGAAGGAATGTTAAAATAACGCGCAATTTGAGCTATAGCAATGGTTATTAAGCTTGATTCTATAGCCCCTAAGGCAGAATTTCCAGAGCGCATATCAGTGGCACATGAAACTGTACCAAAGAATACTGGACTTATTGGACTGAAAACTTGAGCTAGAATTATACCACCAATTATCTCGGCACATGTCTGAGCTAATAAACCGGCTAATGTAACTGGGGCAGTTGTGCCTGCAAGAGCTTCTGGAGCTACAATTACAGGTTGCTTATATTTTGCAAAGACTTCTAAACCATTTGTCATAAGTTTTGGTAATTGTAAAGGACTTGTAGGATTCATAAAGCCAACTAATCGCGGTCGTTTAATTAAGTCTTCTTCACTCCCAACTATAAGAGATGTAATATTCATCATATCTTGGCTTGCTAACTTCCCAAGGCAGCCCAGTCCATAAGGTTTCTTAGTATTCTTCGCCCATTGATACAAACAATGTGCATGAACCGCTGTAAACTTAACATCACTGGGCCAAACATCAATATGAGAGCAGTTTATGTTCTTAAGGCTATCCACTACACGGATTTGCTGTATTGTATCGGCTAAAACTGATTTCTTTAATTTATTTTTTCCTAAAGGATCATAGATTCTAACTGGAGTTCCGATCGTGGCAAATTGAGTCGTTTTAGTATTGACTTCAAAATTAAATGATCCATCGGGACCATGTAATTTAAATGATTCTGGTACTAATTTTAGCAAGTCTTTGGTAACATTCTCGGGAAATTTTACAAAAGATGATAAATTATCAAGAATAGCTCCTTTTTCTTCACATCTCTTACGAGATTTCTCATCATCTATTTTAATTCCGATTATTTCGAGGATTCTTAGAGCTGAGCTAGTAATTGCTTCGATTTCTTCTTTGGAAAGAACTTCCAACTTTTTTAACTTCATATTATTCTCTTCTCTTAGTTTATTCTGATATATTTAATAATTTCTTTACTAAAGCAATCGTTTCAATTGCATCATCGGCCCATCCATCAGCGCCAATATTTTCAGCCCAATCATCTGAAGTAGGAGATCCCCCAACGATCACTTTATATTTATCTCTCAACCCTCTCTTCTCAAGCGCCTCTATAACTTGCTTCTGAAAGACCATCGACATTGTTAGAAGAGAGGATAATCCTATGATATCAGCACCTATTTCTTCTGCTTTTGAAATGAATTGATCTGCTGTTACCTCAACTCCGAGGTTATACACTTCAAATCCATTCGAAAATAAAAATGAGCCGACTAAATCCTTCCCAATACTATGTACATCACTTTCTACCGTCCCTATAACGATTTTTCCCATAGATTTCTTTTCTTCTCCACTAGCTCTAATAGCAGGATCTAGAATCTCATCAATTACTGCTTTTACAGTTTCAGCAGAGCCTATGAGTTCTGGAAGAAATATTTCTTCCTCTTCGAACTGATCTCCTACAAATTTCATAATATCACCTATGATTTTCAACAACCCAGAAGCCGTTGCTTCGTTACTTTTTAGGAGAGTTTGACAATATTCTTTCAAGTCCTCTGTCTCCCATTCAACAACGAATTTTTTTATTTTATCTTTAATAGACACTTTCTTTACAACTTGTAAATTATATTTTTTGTATTATGATATAATCATTGGGAAAAAAAGTTTTTCATAAATCATAGTTTTATTATAATAAAAATATCCACCATCTTTAATTTCGAGAAGGAATGAATAATGAATGACGAGAACAGACCAAAAACAATGGATCAAAAAAATAAAGAACTACGAGAAAAATGGGATAAATTACATTTTGATTCGCAACAAGGAAGAGCCGGTGAAGACCCATACCCTACAACGTCTGATAGCTTAAGAATCCCACTATATGCAACAAAATCATATGCATATTCTTCCTTAACAGAATTATTAAAAAGCCATTATTTTTACTCGAGAACAGAAAATCCAACATTATATGCTTTAGATCAGAAGCTTGCCACGCTTCACGGTGGCGAATCAGCTGTTTCTGTAGCTTCTGGAATGGCTGCAGTACATTTAGCGTGCTCGAGCGTACTACAGCAACGCGTAGATAGAGCTAGACCAAAAAAATTAAAAGTATTACTACCTCAAACCAATCCCGATTATATTCCAAATGTCATTATCCATAATAATCAATACACAGGGGTGTATCGATTGTTGACAAAAATCTATTCACAAATCGGAGTAATGACTAAAATCGTTGATCTAACAAATCTGTCAGAATTAAAAAACGCTATCGATGAAAGCACAAAATTGGTTTTTGTGGAAACTCCATCTAACCCAAATTTAGACATATTAGATATTCAAGGATGCGCTGATCTAATTCACGAAGTAAATGGAAAATGTATCGTTGATAATACATTTGCTTCCCCAGCACTACAAAAACCTTTGAAGTTCGGAGCTGATTTAGTAGTAGAAAGTTTAACGAAATATGTCAATGGACATGGCGATACATTAGGTGGTGTGATAATTGGTCCAAAAATAGAATTGCAAAACATTAGATATTTTTGGTTAGAAACGCAAGGAGCCGTGATGAATCCCTTTAGTGCTTGGCTTATTCTGAGGGGTTGTAGAACGCTTAGTTTAAGGATGGAGCGCCATTGTTCAAACGCATTGAAAATAGCTGACTATTTAGAATCGCATCCAAAAGTAGTAAAAGTGATATATCCGGGTTTAAAATCTCACCCGAACCATGAATTAGCTAAGAAGCAAATGAAAGCATTCGGAGGTATGATTGGATTTGAATTAGAGACAGTAGAGAAATGTTACAAGTTTATAGATTTATTAAAACTAATTAAAGTTGGTGTTTCCCTCGGAGATACTACGTCTTTAATTGAATATACATCAGTTATGACGGGAATCGATCTCGCATCGTGGGAAAAACGAAGAATGAACATGTCAAACACGCACTTCCGATTTTCAATAGGTTTAGAAGATTCTAACGACTTAATTAATGATTTAGAACAAGCATTAAAAAAAATATAAAAAAAAAAGAGATAAATTAAGAAGATCTTACTTTCTCGAGTTTATCTTTATGTAATTCGGCGAGTTTTTCTTTCATCCCTAATACTTTCGTCTTTGAAAAAGGGTAGAAATATAGACAAACTAAGGAAAGTCCTAAAGCAATAGCAGGCACAATTACAAATAAAAAGCGTAATCCAGTGATTACATCAACTCCAGGATTTGGAACATATACTTCCCAATCTGTTTCGGTAAAGACAAGACTAATTACTGTGATTGATAAAACCATTGAAAGTCGCATAAAGAAATTAGCAATACCAAAATAGCTTCCTTCTCTTCTAACACCTGTTTTTAACTCGTCGTCGTCAATAACATCTGCAATAATATACCAAATGAAGTATAACATTCCTCCGAACCCCACTCCCATAAATATTGCTGTTATAAGTGCAGGTATATATGAATCGATAAAAAGCATAGGGATAGATGCAATCACATAGGCGATCATCGAGAGTCCGTATCCAACTTTTCCTCCTAATTTCACGTCGAGTTTTTTCCAAAGAAACATCGACACAATCCCAATAATATACAACGCTCCCATGAGGATCGAAGTTTCGAATGCTGAAGTAGTTCCAAGGACCTCTACAGCGAAAATTGGAAGGATAGAGCCGAGCAATAATAGGATAAACTCATACAAGAAGAACATTCCTACGTAGAGCAGAAATCCTTTATTCTTAAAGGTGTGTTTTAACGATTGAAAATAACTAAACTCTTGTTTGTAGTCTAATTTAAATTCTTCTCGTTCTACTGCCCCCCATTTAAGAAAGATTACCATTGCTATTCCGACAATTATGACAGTGACAATTCCGTTCGTCAAATATCCATCGACTGTGGCTTGATCTCCAATAAAAATCCCTGGAACGAGTGCTGCTAAAATTAAACCGATGGCTGCGAGGATTTGACGCATTGTGTTAACTTGGGTTCTTTCTTCTACTGTTGTATACAATTCGGGAAACAAAGAATCTGTAGGAAGTGCAATAAGCGTATAAGCAGTATCGTATAATATTAACATAATCAGTAAATAAAAGAATTGCGCCATTGCACCACTCATAGGTGGTAACCAGATTAAAATTTCTAAGACTAATACTGGAATCACACCTATCATGATATATAATCTTCTTCTGCCAAATCTGCTATGTGTTTTGTCGGAAAGGTATCCTATCAACGGATCATTAATTGCATTCCAAATTGTCCAAATAATGAATGCTGTTCTTATCAAACCAACATCCAAGCCTACAGCAACGAAATAAAAAGTAAATACCCACAGGTTAAAAGCTGCATTTATGAACCATTCTACGCCATTACCTATAGAAAAACTCCATTTCTGACCTTTACTAAATTCTGAACTCATATGAATCAACTTTATTTAAAATAAAATTAATAGTGAATCTAATTTTCAGTACTATTTTAAATTGATTATAATACTGACTAAAAAGAGTTATTTGATGATCGGCAAAACTCAATATGGTTAAAGAATTACGCTCGAGAATATTTTTCTACGATGTAATTTTGTAAAGACCACGCATATTTTTCAAGATTTAAGAGTAACACTTTCTGTTGAATTTCTCTTAAATACGGTACATCTAAATCCCCAAATAAATGTTCTAAATGTTCAATCGTATCAAAAATATTTACGATAGTTTTCCAATCTCTTTCCCAATCCTTATCTTGTAGTTCTAATTGATTCATTATATGAGATAATATATTTTTAATTGTTTTTATTGGTTCTATATCAATTCAATAAGAACTTAGATATAAAAATGTTTAGATATCTCGGATTTAGTAATTTAAATGTAGATATTGATTATTTATACAAATGAAAATGTTTCTCGACTAATTCTTTGATATCGATAAATTCAGAAATATTGATTAACCGGTTTAAATCTTGAATATCTAACAGTTTATTTTTATATTTACTATTGAAGTCTTTTGAGAAACCTAACATAAGGTTTTCTACAATTTCATTTTTTTGATTAGTATTAACCACCAAAGCATACCCGTAATCATTTTCGTACCTAACAACAATATCAGATTTCTTTGTTTGGATCACATCGATTTTATCAGTTTTATCGATAAACTCATTAAGAATATGGTTTAAACCAATAAGAATGGTGCCCCATCTTGCTGATTCAATTTTGTTATCTGTTGTATCACCGAAATTATATGAATAAAGCACGATCCCAGATTTATGGTAAATATTTACTGAGTATATTCTGTTTGGTAATATAAAAAACATCTCTGGTTTCTTAATAAGCATAATATAAAAAGCAAATGATGAGACCCACAAGATTACGATGTATATTTCTCTATAAATGGTTTCTTTAACTGTTATGTAAAGCAACAGCATAATCACAGAAATTGAATAAACCAGTGTATTCAACAAAAGGGTTGAACCTTCTTGTTTATTTTTTGTTTTGTTGTATATTATGGCCGCGCTATAGAGAAAATTAATCGTAATGAACAATTCGAAGAGAATGAATACAATACTGGTGGCTATATTAAATTCAAAATATATGTTAGAAGGATCCATTACTGAAAACATGGGTGGAAGTGGACCATTGAAAATTAGAGTCATTGAATCAGGAGTCGCCAAAGCGCCAACCAATAGCCCAAAAAGAAGAGTAAAATAAATGAAGGGAAATGGTTTAATTTTTTTGTATTGATTAAAAAAAGAATAAATTATGGATGTAAATAATAAGGTTATAAAACCAGTTACTAATGATATTTTCCACAGTAAGATATTAATATCATAAGATATAAAAATAACTACTGAAAATATAAATAATGTAGAGTATAGAAGTCCCGCTATAAGTGTATTTGTTATATTTAAGGACGCTATTAAAATTGTACTATATTCATTACGATGTCGAAAAATATGAATTACTGTATAAGAGCTTAAGATTAAGATGAGGATATAACCAACTATTAAAGAAGTTGAGAGCGTGTAATTCATAATTTAATGTATAAAAAATTATCTTCCTATTAACTTATTAAATACGAAAACCGGTGAGATTTCGTAGAGGCATAGAATAATAATATACCTATTTAAATAAAGAAGAAACACTCATTTTTAAGAATTACTCAACAACATTCAAAGTATTATCCCGATATATTTAATCTACTCTGCTATATTTAATTTATATTACTTAAGTCTCTGTTAAATAGTGGCTAAAATTTTTGATGACAAGTTTATAAGCATTTTTAAACTTAGAAACATCAATTAAACGGTTTAAATTTTGTAAGTTTTCTTCATTAATTTTGGAAAAATCTTGCATAAATTTCTCTACAGCAGATTCGAGAATGTCATTTTTGTGTTTGGCAATTAATAAGGCAGCATAACCTAATTCTGTATTAAAATTAAAAACTACCGCACGGTCTTTCAATTTTATATGAGTTATCTGAGCTTCTACATTAGATAGGTTAGCTAAGATATGACTGATCCCAATTAGAATGCTTCCTTTTAATAGACTCTCATCAACTTCTTCTCTTGTCTGAAAATTAAAAGAATAAAGTAAAATCCCTGACTTATGGAATATAATTAAATCATATATTTTATTTGTTATTACCGCAAATAAATTAGGCTTTTTAATGATAACAACGAGAAAAAATCCAATACTAATAAGATACACTATAGAATGAAATAACTTAAAGTAGGGATTTAAAGAAATTAGATACAAACTGTAAAGAAAAATGTTTAAGCTAAAAAGAAACAGTAAGATATAATTAAATTTACCTAATTTCTTGTCAGCAAAATTATGATATCCCTTTATTTGGATAACCCAAGAAAACAATATGGTACAAAAATTGAATAGAATAATTGATGTCAGCAATCCTATGTTATTAAATAAGTAGAAATATTCAAAACCTCTCTGGATAACAGTAAAAGAATCAGGAACTAAGAGTAAACTTAGAATAATTCCTCCTATAAAAATATAAATCAACGAAGGTAGATATCTTACTTTACTGTCTTTGTTTAACTCGAAGTTATGCATTGAGGCAAACATTCCTATTGAAAAATTTCTTGTAATAATTGAAATATACCATATTATCAATGCAAAGGGGGTATCGAAAAAATTTTCTGCTGATAAATTAAATGAAATAAAGTAGGTGATTTCGCTTATGAAGTATATAATAATTACAGCAAAAAATCCAACTCTAGTTTCATATTTCCCTCTATTTAATAATACATAAATGACACCAAATACGAAGATTATAACAATAATACTAATAAATATGCTTGCAATCATCTATTCTATCAGAAATCTTAGGAATGAATTTCGGTTACATTTTTGTTAAAATATATTAACAAAATATGATATAAACATATATTGGGCTAGCACCTTATAAGAAGTTTTACATGATAAGTAATATAAAATTGATCACTTAATTCTCTCCTATTGAATTGAGTATTCTTGAAGAACTCGTAATTAAATATAAAACTTTATTCTGGTTAATTAGAAATATAAACTGAAAAAATTTATTTGATTTATAGTATCTAATACCCAATTTTATGAGCGATTTTCAACAATTCCTATCAGATAAGAGAATAATTACAAACCTAATAAAACATTATAGAATCGATTTAAAAGATAAAGAAATAAACGATTTTATCCATAATTCGATCGAACATTTAACTAAGATTGATTCAAAAGAAAGTAAACATGAAAAAGAAAAGGATGATCTTAAAAATGAACTGGATTCCATAGCACAGTTCTACGAAAAAACGGTCCCTCATAGCCAAAGAAAAACAACGGGCGAATTTTTTACTCCGATTCAAATAGTAGATTACATATTAAAAAGTGTAGGATATACAGTCCGGCACGATATTGAATATAAGAAATTAATAGATTTAAGTTGTGGATCAGGGAGTTTTATAATTCGAGCAATTAACATTTTAACAAAAAAACTAATAACACTCACCAATTCAAAAGAAACTGCAGAGTTGTCTGCTAAACAGGCGGAACAAATCATTAACAGCGTTAAAGATAATATATTCGGTATTGACATAAATCCAATTGCTTGTATTTTATGCCAAATCAACATCTACTTTACCCTCTTTAACCTCATTAAAATCATTATAAAAAATAACAAAGATTACGATGTACCCATTTTTAATATTGTCAACAATGATGCGCTCCAACTTAATTTTAATAATGAATACGACTATGTAGTAGGAAACCCTCCTTATATATTCATTCGAGCCATTCCGCAAGAGCGTAGAAATTTCATTGAAAAACTACCCTTGGAGACAAACAAGGGCCAGTATGACTATTATCAGATCTTTATTGAATTAGGAATAAAATCATTAAAAAAAAACGGGGTACTCGGATACATTATCCCGGATTCTCTACTCGCGTTATCAAATCGCAAGATTCTAAGAAAATATATTTATGACTCGACTAAGATAATCGAAATTTATTATAGCGGCCCTCAATTCGATAAACCTGTCGTTTCAAATATCATTCTTACTTTGGAAAAAGAATCAGATGAAATAAAAAGAAAAAATAATCAAATTAAAATTAAATTTCCATTAAACCAATCTCAAGCGGATAAGATAATCTTTCAAAATTTAATAAAAACCTGGGATTACGAATTTTTAATAAATTTAAACGAAACAGATATCAGAATTCTTGATCATCTCAATACTAATTTCCCCCGGCTAGAAGAGTTAATAGAAAGCTCTGAGTTTGATATTAGATTGAGCAGAGGTGTTGAATTAGGAAAAGAGGGTAAGGTCATTTTTTGTGATAACTGTAATAAATATTATCCCCTTCCAAGTAAAGATTTAAAATGCCCGGAGTGTATGTCAATTCTCAAAAATAATTCTCTAGAAAAGATAGTATTAGATGAGATTCCAGATGGACTTGAATCCGATTTCAGGCCGTTTATTTATTCAATGAATAGATACATCGTAAATGAATTAAAATATATAAATATGACCAAACAGGGCATTAACTACAAGGACCTGGAGATATACAAAAATCGAATCGTAATCCGGCAGTTAAGCCAAGATAATCTGATTTGCGCAAGTTATGATGATAATTCCGTAACTTCTCAATCGTTCTACAATCTAAAAATTAAGAGTTCTTCAGTTCCAGAATTTAATAATTTATATGTCTTGGGTCTTTTAAATTCAAGGCTTTTATCTTATTTCTTTGTTAAATCGTTTGGTTCTTACAAAAAATTGTTTCCACGAATTCTTATAGAAAAACTAAGGAAATTGCCATTAAAAGTGCCTAACACTACCGTTGAAAAGAAATTAGCTCAAAATTTAACTGATAACATAAAGAAAATTCTTAAAAGTATAAAGTCTAATAAAAACTCAATACCAAATCTTCAAAGAGTTTCAGATTCACTCGTATTTGAGTTATATCACATAAATGATACCGATCGTAATTACATCATTAACTTTATAGAAATTTTAAGAAATAATTTAAAAAAAAGTTATTAAAATTATTTGATAAGTTAGGTTAAAGCATCCTTTACTTTTCCAATAACTTTGGCATAATAGCTTATTGCGCTTTTTAAATTGCCATCGTCCCATAGCTCTTGAGCCTTATCAAAATAAACTAAAGCTTTATCGAGATGTCTATTACTTTCCCCTAATAGTAATGATTCAGCTTCAAGTATTTTCAGATATGTAACATCATCAATATTGCTCATGAGCGATTCAATTATACTTGAAGTGGAAAGGCCATTATCTTCAGCATCTAACAAATTTACGACAACTTCAATAAGTTTATAAAATGAGCTTGCAAGTAGACTTTTGTTTGCTTGATCAATAGCGAGTAATAACATTTGTTCGGCTTGTTCTAAATCAAATAAAGCCTGGTCTGGAATTGGATATGACATTAAATCTTGAATTTCAGCTAGGCGATCATAAAGATCACTAACAAACGATTCAACAATTAATTTAGTTCTCGCTTTCATTATATTTCTGAGCGAATTTTTGAAATACTTCACTGCTTCATCATATTCCTCCGATTCAATCATCAAAAGTGCTGTATTGTAATCATCTATAGCTCGCAAAATAAACTTATTATCTTCACCAACGATATCAATTGTCCTTTCCATGACAAATTCAACAATATATCGAGTTAGAAAAACTATAGAATCAGTGATTTCTTGAGTTTTGGCACCCAATTCTTCAGCATCCATCAAGAATCCAACTGCGTCTTTCACTTTGTCGTATGCTTCATAGATCATTCCAGATTCAAACTTCTCTTTTGCTTGAGTCAAAGAGAGAATTGCTTGCTCAATTAAATGCTGAGAACTTTCTGGAACACCAAGAGTGATTAAAATATCAATGATTATTTCAAGATAATCACTTGGTAGAAAGAAATCTTGACCATCGTCCCATATAGGATAATTATCTATACTACCTGCTAAACCCATGATATTATATGGCGTATCTCCAATACCATCGTCATTGGCATCCACACCAGTGTAGTCGTCCCAGTAATTACCAAGCGTCCCGTTATCCCAGAAAATGTTCATGCCGTCATCAATTGCATTAAAATCAGTATTTCCAATAAAAACATTATTATAAATATAATATTCATTATAAGATGGTGTATTAACATGAATTCCCAGTGTATTATTGATAATCAGATTCTCAGTTATTATATTATATCTGGAGTTATCGCTACAGATCCATATTCCAGTGTGTTGTGAACTTATAATATTCTCCCGTATTATATTGTAACTACTATTTCTTTCAATATAAAACCCATAAAAACCGTAATGGTCATCTGGAACGGTAATTATGTTTCCAGAAATGAAGTTATAATGGCTACCAGTCAAATCAATCCCTTCTCCTTCTATCAAAATGTTTGATAAGATAGTATTATTATCACTCTCCGCTAATACAATACCGGTTCCCCACCATGAATGATTAAGATAATTCCCACTTATTAAAACGTTATTCGAATGAGATAGTATGATTCCCCCTGAAGCAAATTGATGGATTGTATTATTTAATATTGAGATTTTACTATAGCAATATCTTATAATTATACCATAATCATCATTTGTACGGATTTCATTATCTGAAACCTCAGTATCAAAACATTCATGCAAGTAAATGCCTACTTTACGATGTTCTTCCATAAAATTCCCTGTTATAAGAGATTCTCCACAAGAATAAATTGCGATTCCATTAAAATTGTCAGATAAGCAATTATTGGAGATAGTGTTGTTGATTCCATTTTCTATGTAAATCCCATCTCCATTATTATTGCTAATGTAGTTTCCAGTAATGATATTATTATCACTCCATTCTAAATAGATCCCTGAGTTTATGTTGTTAGATATGATATTATTTGAAATAATATTATAATGACAATAATGCATGAATATTCCCTCTATTTGGTTATTCTCAATAGTATTTCCCAATATTTCAGTACCATTAACAACTTCTAGAATAATTCCCTCGCCATTATTACATATGGTATTATTGGATACTAAACTGTAAGAAAAAATGTCGTGAAGTACTAAACTTCCGTATTCATTATTACAAATATTATTACCAATAATGAAATAATAATCTCCTTCACTTGCTACAGTTGCTTCGAAATTACCAGTAATAATATTTTCTATGATGTGAATATCGAAACACCATTCAAATTGAAGTGTTGCTCCATAGTAATTGTCAGTCACATTGTTTCCTTTAAATATTATATGTTGACAATATTCTATGTTTACACCACTATCATTATTAGTTATTGTATTATTTAAGATTTGGATATTCTCGCAATGATACATTTCTATTCCGTATTCATTATAAGAAAGATAATTATTGATCAAAATATCATTCCAAGAATTGTCTATATATATCGCTATTCTATTATTAGATATAACATTATTTGTTAGATTACTATCCTTAGAGTTTTCTACATAGATACCAATGTCATTTTTCGTTATTGTGTTATCTAAGATTGTAATTATACTACTATTAACCAAATACAATCCAACTGGGTCAGCGTATGGCAAGTAATCATAGTTGTTTATTATATTATCCCTAATAATAATATCATGACATTTTTGAACAGATATGCTTCTAACATCACAATTATTTATACTATTCAGCATGATAACAGTGCTATTAGTATCTTCCAGTACTATCGAGTAATCGTTTCGTTTCAAATCGTTATTTGAAATTTTGATAAGAGTACAATCTTCCAAATATATTCCTATACCATGATTGGTATAAGCAAAAATATGATATCCAACCATATTATCTTCAATTGTGATATCGCTACAGTTCTTCAGATAAATTCCAGCTTTATGATTGCTACTTATTGCATTTTTTTTAATCTCAAAGTTTTGACAATGCTCTAAGTATATACCGCTTAATCCATTAGCAAAGAAACTATTTTCTGTTAAAATGTTTCCTTGGGATTCTTGACTGAAATAGAATCCGTTTCCGTTGTTAAAATAGACATTATTTCTAGACAATATATTGTAATTGCATTCAATTAATAAAATCCCTCCTTTATTGTTAGATAATTCATTGTCGTGAATATTATTATAATCACAATTTTCAAGGATAAATCCAGCAGAGTATCTATTATGTTCTATTATATTACCAGACACATTGTTATTATGAGAACTATAAAAGTAAAAGCCATCATACCAATTATAGATCGCTTTATTATTCACAACAGTATTATCATTTGAATAATCAAACCGTAAACCACCATTCCAATTATAATTAAACTCGTTTCCTATAATCGAATTATTTTCGCAGTATGTAAGCCGCATTCCTCTTGTAGTTTCAAAACAAATGTTATCTATTATCTTGGCATTTTTCACATAATTTAAATAAATTCCGATTGAAGCAGAATAATGACCGGAATGTGTGTAAAATGTGCAATTTCTTATTATGAAGTACGCTTCTGAATTGAAAATCTGGATGCAACGGGGACCTCCTAGTCCTGATCTGACAACAATATTTTCAATAATGTAAGGATCATTCCATGTGCCTGAACCACTAGCCCACCCATCACTTACAGCATCACTCCACAACATTCCAGGAGATAATTCATCAATTTTAAGTTGAGTATATACAATATTAATCGATAAAATACTAAAATTCTCTAGATTACCCGCTTTATCTATTGATCTGTAGTGTATTGTAATTTTCCCATTATACGGAATATTAAATGGATTAGTATAAGTATACCAATTAATTCCATCATAGCTATATTCAGAATAGGCAATGTTTGAGATATTGTCAACAGCTAAGAGGGAAATCAACACATCTGTTCGATACCAGTTATAAATACATGGATTCTGACTTACACTGTATTCAGTCTCAGGAAAAGTTTTATCAATCTTTACGATTTCACTCTTAATTATTTCGGTATTCCCAGCTTCGTCATAAGATTTATATGCAAAAGTAAATTCACCCTCAAAATCGATATAAAATGGTCCGATATAAGCGATCCAATCACTTCCATTAATATTATAATGCGTGAATATAGTTTCTGAGTAAATGTCTGAAGCATCTAAAGAAACATAAACATCCGATGTGTACCATTCATTTTGTCCCATCGTACCGATTAAGTTGATTGTCGTGGTCGGAGTTGATTTGTCGATTTTGATAATTTCGACTTTTGTGAACTCTTCATTACCAGTTAAATCAAATGATCTATAGTAAAAGTCTGTTATTCCTTGATCACCTATGCTTAATGGTGTGGAATATAAATTCCAATTAACTCCATCATAGCTATATTCACTGTAATTTAAACCAGATATAGAATCTGTTGCAGAAAGTGATACCAAAACATCTGAAACATACCAGTTATTTGATCCAAGTGTTCCACTTAAATTAATCGTTGTATTTGGAGGTGTTTTATCAATTTTAAAGGATTCTATTAAGATTTCCTCAGATATTCCGGCATTATCAATAGAATAGAAGTGTAAGGTGATTAATCCTTCTGTAAGTATGTCAAATGGTTCCGTATATAGATTCCAATTAAGTCCATTCAAACTATAATAAGTATTGAATACTTCTGAGTAGATATCAACCGATTCAAGTGTGACCTGAACATCTGATACATACCAGTTGTCATTACCAATTATTCCTTCTAAACTTATAGTAGTTGTTGGTGCTGTTGTATCAATTTTGATTAACTTAATCTTTGCTTCTTCCTCATTACCAGCAATATCAAACGATCTATAGTAAAATTCTGTAATTCCTTGTTCATCTATATTTATCGATATAGTATACAAATTCCAATAAACTCCATCATAACTATATTCGCTGAAATTTAGCCCTGATGTAATATCTAGTGCTGAAAGAGTTATTGATATATCTGAAGTATACCACTCCGCATTTCCTGGTGTTCCACTCACGTTTATAGTCGTCGTGGGACTGGTTCTATCTATTTTCAATGAAACTACAGAATATTGTTCGATTTTTCCCATGTTATCCACTGATCTGTAATAAAGTGTTGCGCTCCCATCCTCAGTAAGGTGTATTACACCAGTATAGGTAAACCATGTATCTCCATCATAACTATAATTCGTATAGGCGACTCCAGATGCATCATCTATTGCGGTTAATATAATATTTACAGTTGAAGTATACCATCCATTTTGACCTTGAACGCCCTCGATACTAATTGTTGTAATTGGTGGGAGAAAATCATCTTGACCATCATCCCAAGTAGGAAAGTTATCTATACTCCCAGCTGTACCTGGAATATTATATGGAATATCTCCAAACCCATCGTCGTTCAGGTCAACTCCACTATAGTCGTCCCAATAATTACCGAAAATTCCATTGTCCCAGTTATTGTTAGTTCCATCATCAACTGCATTGCTTGTTCCACTACCTCTGACATCATTCTTGTATATTAGTGTATTTTCACTTATCCAAATATTAATGCCGAACTGTTCGTTATTGTAAACAATATTATCCGTAATAATATTATCAGAACTATGATATAAAATCAAAATTCCTGTGTAGATGTTATAAGAGGCTGTATTATTAATGATTGTATTGTGTTCTCCTAAGTACATTCGTATTCCAACATAATTAAAATTCGCAATATTTCCAGAAATGAAACTATAATCACCCACAACTATTCCATATTCAGAATTGTGATTTGCGATGTTATCCAAAACATAACTATTAATCGTTTCACCTAATTGTATCCCGTAGCCGTTATAGACTGCTATATTTCCAGAAATATTAATATTATTTGAATATAGTGCTACAATTCCTCTAAAATTGTAAGAAACATTGTTCATCATAACTTTATTAATTCCGCAATTTTGAATATAAATTCCTTCACTGTTATAATTCGCTATATTTCCGACGATTAGATTATTATTACTATTCATGTACAATTTAATTCCAGCGTAGCTATTGTTTGAGCAGTTGTTATTGATAATAACACCATTATTCGTATTGACCAATTTAATACCGGCATTCCAATCAGGATAACTCCCCATACTACTATTGAAAATTGTACAATTTCTGATAATAAAATATGCATTTGAATTTCGAATTTCTATCCCGCTTCCTAAGTTTTGAGCATCAATTACCATATTTTCGATAATGTAGGGATTATTTAGCGTACCGACTCCAGTACACAAACCTTCATTAACAGCTTCGTACCAAGTATAATCACCACCTCCATAATTGTCGATGATAAAAGAAGGATATAAAACTTTTATTGTGATTGAGTTTTGCAATTCAATGTTTCCCGCAAAATCAGCTGAGCGATAGTAGATAGAGACAATTCCACTTGTCGGTGCATTAAATGGAGTTTCGTAAATAGTCCAATGTATGCCATCAAAACTATATTCAATACGAGAAATACCAGAGTATGTGTCAGTAGCAGAAAGAACTATAAGCGTATCCCAATCGTGCCAACTTCCGAATGTCTTCCCTCCAATAAGTTCAATTGTAGTTTCACCGTAAGATTTATCAATCTTGACTAATTCTATTAATGTATTTTCAATATTTCCTGCATTATCGATTGATCTATAATATATCGTAGAAATTCCTTCGTATAAGATCGTGAAAGGTCCAGTATAAGTTATCCAGTTTATACTATCATTGCTATATTCGATAATACTTACTCCAGAAATATCATCAGTTGCGGTAAGAGTTATAAAAACTTCCGATACATACCAGCCATTATCTCCTAAGATTCCCTCCAAAATAATATTTGTGGTTGGAGGATTACTATCTGGTGCTCCAGGTCCATCATCCCAGATTGGAAAATTATCTATGCCTCCTGGATACCCCTCAATCAAATGGGGAACATCCCCGATTCCATCATCGTCATAATCTACACCATCGTAATTATCCCAGTAATTTCCAATAGTTCCGTTATCCCAATTATTATTAGTCCCATAATCCATTGCCTGTTCAATGTTTTGTATAAAACTATTGAAATAAATTAGATAATGAGATGACTGTAGATTGATACCTAACTGGTTATTGGCAATTCTGTTTTCTGTTATTACTCCATTGCTCCCACCGTAACTAGTAATTCCAGTGTAATTATTATACTCAATATTGTTATTAATTATTGAAGTAAAATCACACCCTTCTAAGTTGATACCTTGCATGTTATTAGTTATGTTATTTTCGGAAATAATTCCGTTGCTACTACCGTAAATAGAAATTGCATTGTAATTATTATTATCAAAATTATTATTATTTATTGAAGTAAAATTACACCGATCCATGAAAATTCCGCCGTTTAATTGAAGCGTTATATCGTTTGAATTAATTACGATGTAATTGCTTTGTATTAGGTAAACGCCGATAATTCCATTAGAAATCAAGTTATTTTGAATAACATTATTATAACAACTTACCATGTAAACACCTATTGCAGCGCTAATTAAATCCAAATTAGAAATCGATGAATCGTTGCAATTGTATAAAAGAATTTGTCCAGCGTTAATAAAATCGTCTGAACTTAAACCAACTTCATTGGAATAAAAATATATAGGTTTATCATCGAATAAATTTGTAGTGTCAACGTCTTCGGTCGTATAGTATTCCATCGAATCTGGAAAAATAAGAAAACCGGTTCCATACATTAGATTGTTTGAAAAAGTATTAAATTGTCCGTGAATATAAAGACCAACCATAAAGTTATCTTTTAATGTGTTTCCAATATATTGAGTATAATTGCTATTGGATGAACTTATACCCATAAAACCATTCTCATTTATACTATTATTTATAATTGAGATATTAGATGACATCGTAAGGCTTATTCCTGAACCAGAATTAAAAGAACAATTATTATCGAGTAATACTCCATTCGTAACAAATTCCAATCTAATACCATCTCCATAATAATAATAATAATCATTTCCGGCATTGTAAACTGTGCAGTTTCTTAAAATAAAATACACATCGGAATTTCTTATGTAAATACCTGTTTCAGAGCCGTTACAATCAATAATAACATTTTCGATAATGTAAGGATCAACCAGCATTCCAGAGCCTCGACACCACTCTTCGTTGACAACTTCTAACCAAGTATAATCACCATACCCGTCATCATCAATAACAAATGGAGATAAAAGCCAAATTTGAGGACTAGGAGTTTCAGGACCGTCATCCCAGATTGGATAATTATCTTGACTTCCCGCATCACCTTCAATATAATAAGGAGTATCACCAATTCCGTCATCATCATAGTCAACACCGGAATAATCGTCCCAATAGTTACCGATAATTCCATTATCCCAGTAATTTCCAATAGTCCCATATTCAAATGCATGTAAGAAATTTTGCTCAAATTGATTCAAATATATCAAATTATTAGGCGAATCGTAAACTGAAATACCATACTCTGCACAGTTATTAATGGAATTGTTTTTAATTACATTATATTCACTATTCCATTGAATTGTTATACCATTATAATTGTAGGAAATAGTATTATCCATTATAGTGTTGTTAGTACTGCCACTAATAGTAATTCCGTTGTTAGTACTATTCTCAATATTGTTATCTATGATAGAAGTGAAATTAGAATGATCTACATAGATTCCACCATACTGTTGAATAACTATATTGTTTTTATTCATTACAATATAATTGCAATATACTAGAGCAATACCATAAATTCCATCAGATATCAAATTATTTTCAATAAGATTGTTATTACAACTAACCATGTAAATGCCAGTTGTGGCATTTGTTAATAGTAAGCCTGATACTAATGATTCGTTACAATTATAAAGGATTATTTGACTTGCATTAACGAAATCCCCCGAGCCCAATCCTATCATGTCTCTATAAAAATAAATTGGCTTTCCATCCAATAAATTATCACTGGGAATATTTACCATTGAATAAGAATTCAAAGAATCCGGCATGATCATAAAACCAGTGCCATACATAAGGTTTCTGGAGAATTGATTAGCATTTCCGTGAATAAAAATGCCAAACATAGCATTATATTTAAGAACATTATCTAGAAATATGTTATCGTTGCTTGCATATGAATATACACCTACTTGAAAGTTCCTACTGATTGAGTTATCTGAAAAGACTGAATTATTTGTATTATAAAGATTAATACCGTAATAACTATTCATCTGAATTACATTATCGATGATTGATATCAAAGCACAACCAAAAAGATTGATTCCAGAATTCAAATTATTCGAATAATTCCCATCCTGTAATGTCCCAAAAACTACTATGTTTAAATCAACACCGTTATTTGCGTTGATAAACGTACAATTTTTTAAAATGAAATAGACAAAGGAATTTCTAATAGAAATACAATAATCCATACCTCCTCCGTCGATGAATATATTTTCAACGATATAAGGATCCGCTTGAGTTCCAGAGCCTCGACACCACTCTTCGTTGACAACTTCTAACCAAGTATAATCACCATACCCGTAATCATCAATGATAAATGGTGAAAGTATCCAGTATTGAGGTATAGGTAAATCAGGACCATCTTCCCAGATTGGATAGTTATCCACACTTCCAGCAGAACCATTAATATTATAAGGAGTATCTCCTATGCCATCATCATTCACATCTGCACCGGTATAATCGTCCCAATAATTTCCTATGGTCCCATTATACCATTGATTATTAGTCGCATTATCGAGAGCATTTTCAATTAAATTGCTAATGAAGTAATTGCAATAAATTAAATTTAATTCGCTAATAATTGTATCAATAAATAGACCGTATTCATAATTATCTTCAATAATATTATCTGTAATAGTATTATAACTGCCCTCAAATATAAAAACACCTACATTATTAGAAATTAATGTGTTTTCATAAATTCGATTATTATAACTTCTTAAGAGAATTACGCCTACGCCAGAAGGGGTTCTAAGAGGGGGGTCAGTAATCTGATATTGATTAGGGGTAAGATCAGCATTACTATTGGATATGTCATTCTGAAATATAAAATTAGAGTTGCTTTCATATAAATAGATACCGCTATCATAGTTATTATCAAGTATAGTTCTGAAAAAATAATTATTGTCACTAAATTGTAAGCTGATACCATGGTAATTATCAGAAAAATTGCATTCTATAATATTAATGTTATTACAATAAAACAAATTTAGAGCTGTTGAAGTAAAGGAAATCTCGATGTTTGATATAGTTGAATCATTGCAATTAACTAAAATTATTTGTCCTGGATTAATGAAGTCTGCATTATCTAAATTATTTCTACCAAGATAATAGTAAACCGGTTTCTTATTTACCAAATTGCTTGTATCTATCGAGTAAGTTGAGAGAGTGGAATAACTTCCAGAAATTGAGATTCCACAGGAAATCATTAAATTCTTGGTAAAATTCATGTTAATATCATTAGATCCACCAATACCATAATAAATACAATCTCTAACATGATTATTTATCACAAGGCTATTATTCGTTAGGAGCGACAATACTCCGACAAGTGATTTACTAATGTTGTTTTTTGAAACATAGCTATTACTAGTTTTTAGGAGGATAATTCCATTACGTTCATTGTTATGTATATTATTTTCCACAATGCTAATATTGATAGACAACTCCCACTCAAAGAAAGGAATGAAAATTCCCCTCACGTATATTCCAACACTGTTGGAATTTAAAGTGTTATTGAATACAGATATTTCTTCACAACGCTCCATAAAAATTCCATTAACATCGTTGTTGATTACTCTGTTTTGGTAAATCGTAATATTGGAACAGTGAGATAAATACATTCCATCGCCTTGGTTGAAAGTACATGTGTTACTGATCATTAATCCATTATGTGTATTAACTAACTTGATTGCTGCTTCACCTTCGCTAGCGTTGTAAACCGTACAGTTTTCTATCCGGAAAAATACGCTTGAGTTTTCAATTGTTATACCACTCCCTAACCCTTTACAGTCAATTATTAAATTTTTTAATACATAAGGATTTTCAAATGATCCTGAACCACTGCACCACTCTTGATTTGAAACTTCTTCCCAAGTATAATCACCATATCCATCTTCATCAATAACGAATGGTGAAAGTATCCAGTATTGAGGTATAGGGAAATCAGGGCCGTCATCCCAGATTGGGTAGTTATCTATACTTATTGCACTTCCAGAAATAGAATAAGGTGTGTCTCCTATACCATTATCATCAACGTCCACACCGGGATAATCGTCCCAATAATTACCAATTGATCCATTATCCCAATTATTATTAGTGCCATAATCTAAAGCATGATCGGAGTTTTGTATAAAAATATTGAGATATATTGAAAAGTTAGTTGACAACTGCAGATCAATACCTATCATGTTAAAAGCTATTGTATTTTCAGAGATAACGCCATCACTACTACCATAAAGAGTAATTCCATTGTACAAATTTTTCTCAATATTGTTATCTATGATAGAAGTAAAATTGGAGCGATCTATGTATATCCCCATCTGCAAATTATCGGTAATATTATTATGGTTAATGGTTATATAATTAGACTGAACTAAATAAATCGCTGCCATAGATTTAGAAATGAAATTATCTTGAATTAAGTTATTATAACATTTAACCATATAGACTCCAACAGAACCATTTACTAAAGATAAATTTGTTATTAACGAATCATTGCAATTATAGAGCAGAATTTGTGCAGCATTTATGAAATCTTCCGAACCTAATCCCACCATGTCTTTGTAAAAATAAACAGGTTTGCCATCTAATAAATTATTGCTTGGTATGTTTTCTATCGAATAAAAAGCAAAGGAATCCGGCAATAAAATAAATCCCGTGCCGTACATAAGGTTTTCTGAGAATTGATTAGATTTTCCAAGAGCATATATGCCAAACAATCCATTATATCTGAGAATGTTTCTTAAGAAATTATTATCGTTGCCATCAACTGATATTCCTAGCTGAAAATTTCTGTCAATTGAGTTATCTGTAAAGAAGGAATTATTCGTATTATAAATATTAAGTCCGGAAAAACCATTTTCATTCAAAATATTGTTTGAAATGGTGATATTAATACAGTTAGTTGAGGAAATACCGCTGAGATAGTTATTTGAGAAATTTCCGTCTTCGATGAAACCATATAATAAATTTTCTAGTTTTAGTCCAGTATAGGAGTTGTAAAAAGTACAATTTTTCA
>JAUVNS010000047.1 GCA_030599585.1 Promethearchaeota archaeon
ACAATTTTTCAAAAAACACTGATCGAGAGAAATTTTTTCCATACCTCTTCTAGCCAGAGAAATAAACGCATAAGAGGGAATCTCATTTCTAAGTTCTTCTTGGTTAGTCATATGTGAATTAAAAAGAAAAGGTAATTAACTCTTATCATTATTATTTATTGAACAATTTTTATGTGAGTTTAAGAAGTAGAGGATTAAGCTTAATTAGGAACAAGAATTATTATTTCCGTAGTAGTGAATAATTTAGCAATCTAATTATGCCAGAAAAAGAAGCTATTTCCAAAGAAACATTAGAACACATATCTAAGTTAGCACTTTTAGATTTATCAGAGGAAGAGAAAAATAAATTAGCTTTAGAATTAGGGGACATCCTCAGCTATTTTAAGAAGTTGGACACAGTAGATACTTCAAATGTAAAACCTATGACTCATCCTATCGAAGGACTTAAAAATGTCTTCAGGGAAGATATTCCTTGGAAATCTTTAACCAATGAAGAGGCTTTAATGAATGCTAAACATACCAAGGATGGGTTTTTTAAAGCAGGAAAAGTAATGAAAGAGTAACTTCTTATTCTTTATATTCTTTATTTAGAATCTCAATGGCTTTTTCCATATCTCTTAAGGCTTTTTTCCTCTCTTTAGGCGTCATAATCATCCAGTCTTCTTCAGAGTTTGTTCCAATTTTTTGTGATTCAGCTTGTGACTTAAATTTTTTGTAAACTAATGCGTTTATGTAGCGCTCATAATGGCCAAGAGCTTTATTGAGTTCTGGATCTTCTTTAATTTGATCCCATAACTCTAGCGTTTCTAAACTCCGAATTCCAATATCAATCCTAAACCAACTAATAGGAAAAAGCAGCTTTTTTTTGATACCATATTCGATAACTTTGATATTATCGTTATCAATATACATTTCAGCTATTTCGTCTTTACTGAATACTATGTTATCGTTCATTATATACATATTCGCAGCGTTTCTTGACGTACATACAATTCCAACAGCAAATCCCTTTGCTAAACGCAATTGATTTATCAAATCTTCTAACTTTGAGCCGCGGATATGAACGTTTTTTTTCTTTGTTCCTTGAAATTCAATTTTGATTTTTGTTATACCTTGATCGTCACTTATTATTTTTGGAAATAAGTCTCTTTCTCTTGTCCTCTTATGAGCTTTCAGTAATTTATTGATGATATCGTAATCTAACTCCAATCCCTTAATCACAGTCGTATTTGCATTCAAGAAAGCGTCTAATTCAAAATCAGCGATACCATAAAAAATCTTTTGGTTATTTATGATCTGATAAATGATTTTTACAATAGTATCTACTAACGCCACGGGATCTTCTCGGATCGAGTCAAATTCAGTCGTACTAAAAGTATCAATAACATCTTCTAATCCCTCTTCGTCGTAAAAAGCAGCCCATGACATTTCAGTATAAATATTTCCTTCGTTGTAGAAATTATGGTCACTATCTATACTGATGATTGACTTAGCTCCGCCAATTTCCACGCCTTTTTTAGTACTTGAAGAACTGAATATTTTTAATGGGGGATTGTAAAAATCTAGCGGCATAATAATTCATTTTAGCTTTAAAATAATAATAGAGTTAATATTATTAAATATGGTTTTTTCAATTTAACTGAACAAAGTGAATTTTCGTAATTTTTTTTTTATCGTCTTCAAATTCTTCTTTTTTAAAAGGTTCTAACAATTCACTACTATCATTATCACAATTTTTCAAAAAACACTGATCGAGAGAAATTTTTTCCATACCTCTTCTAGCCAGAGA
>JAUVNS010000015.1 GCA_030599585.1 Promethearchaeota archaeon
ATGGCACTCTTAATCCCACGATTTCTGCTTTTTTATATTTTCTGATTTTAAGAAGAGTCAATATAACGGTTACTGGCGAAACTGATACTGGAAAAACAACTTTAATTAATACATTAGATCTATTAACACCTAAGGAGTTTCGAAAAATATATGTAGAAAATATTATTGAATCATTAAACCAATCACAGTTTCAAAGACATCAATTAAAATACCAGGTAGATTCTCTTGAAGATCAATCAACACGTCAAACATCTAAGCAAAATCAAATTAAAAATTTACTCCATCGTACTCCAGATTTAATTTATTTAGGAGAAATTTTAACTAAAGAGGAAGCTGAAGCACTTTTTCACTGTTTAGCTGCGGGTTTAAAAGGTTTTCAAACAATTCATTCTAACAATATTGATTCGTTTCTGAATAGGATTATGCATCACTTTAAAATTCACATTTCATGTTTAAGTGATTTAGGACTAATAATTTTAATGAAGAAGAATCGGCAAAGAAGAATTATCACCTCGATAGTTGAGATGAAAAACAATTTACTGAAAGGTAATGAATTTTATACCACTCTTTTCAACTTTGAACCTCATTTAAAAAATTGGAGTGTTTTTAAATCTTTATATGCATCAAATCTAGTTGATCAAATACGAAAACATGAAGACCTTTCTCAAGATAAATTCCAAACACTGTTTGAACTTTATCATGATGTCTTTAAAACGCTTCAGCAAATCGAAAAATTAGACATACATAAGTTAATCAAATTATTTGATCAACTGTCGTTTTATTCGTCCACAAATGTTGAGACTCTTTGTGTGTTTTGGGAAAATTGGAAAAACTCATGTAGTTTAAATTCATAAATTTCAAATATGATATATGACAAATCTGTTAGAAAAAGCATTATTGACAGGTTTTGGATTATTTATTCTTATTATTTTCATCTCACTAGTAAATCCTTTTATAATAAATATTTCTGAATTTAATAGCGCGATTAAAAATGATGTAGAGAAATACAATAACTTTTTTAACGAAGTAGATACCGCAATTCTTTTTGTCATTGAGAACCCCGATGTAATTTATTTAGATGTTATTGAATACCCCGGAAATTTAAACATATCACTGACTGAAGGCTATGTTAAATATAACTTCTTGATAGAAAACGAAGTTCAATGCAAAATCTATGAATATGTAAAACCTTTCAATAACAATGCATATATTAACCTTTCTTCTTCCCGGTACATCTTAAATATTTCATGTAATTCTAATTATATTAATGTTCAATTCAAATAGTTAAGAGTTATAATTATACTATGGATTTTACTAACAGTCTGATAATATTATGCCAAAAAATTCATCCGTATCATATCCCTAAATTCAGATTTAGAAAATTAGATACTAGATACAAAGTAATGTATGAAAAAGAATACAATCTTCATGAGAATGATATTAATAAAGCTAGCTTTATCATATTTTTAATTTCGTTCATTACATTGTTCATTACTTCCATCTTTCTCTCGATATTCAATCTTTTTCAAATATTTTCTTATTCCCTAATATTCTCCTTATTTTTTTCATACAACTTCAATAAAAAGTTTTACAAATTAATCTTAAAAAAGGAGAATCAATTGAATGCCTTCGTATACGTTATTAGAATATATTTTTCACTTATTCAAAAATCCGTTGGAAACAGTGCTGATTTACCTATTAATTTTATCAAACTAATTTCAGACTATAACCTTCCAATTAAGAACGAATTCAGGAAAATATTAAACAAGATTCAATTAGGTCAAAATCCAGAGATGTTACTTGCGAATGTTATCACTCCTTCAATAGATTTTAATTCCTACTTAAAAGAATTGCTAATATCTAATTTTACTTACAATGAAACTCTTACCGAAAATTCATTAGAAAAAAAATTTCGGCAATATCTAAGAGAAATTGAGTCAAAATTAAGTGTCTTCTTTTTTATTGGATTATTTTTCCCTTTAGGGCTCTGTTTTTTAATTTTGTTCCAAAAAATAAATGTTATTTTATTAATTATAATATTACCACTCTTTTTCTTATCAATCAAAACATTAAACAAGAAATTTCTCCGAAACGATTCATTTTTGCTCGGATTGTTAAATAATTATTCGAAGGAGGAAAAAGCTAAATTTCACGAATTCATCTCCTTCTTGAAAAGTTTTACATTAAACTTACAGAAAAACTCTTCCCCAGAAATTGCATTCTTACATGCATATTCACAAATTAAAAGCCAAATTGTATTAATAAACACCTTATTTAAAACACAAATTACTAATCTTATTAATTTCTCTTGTTCTTTTGAGGAAATGCTGGAAAACTTACAAATTGAACTTAGTTCAACACGTTTTAAAATAATCCTAGATGTGATTGGAAAGTTAGTTAGTAAAAACGCATACATTTCTTATAAAAAGATCAATGAGTTATTAAATGAAATTTCAAACCATCAAAAACTAGAAAACCAGTTAGAAATTATAATTAAAGGAGAAAGGTTTAGGGTTTTGTTCTTTTTATTCCTGCTACCTATCATAATTGGAGGAATTGGAGGTTTATTTCCACTGTTTAATATTATGATTAACAACATATCCCTCTCTAGTAGTATTTACTTATCTTCAATATTAGAATTATTTTTTAGTTATGATTTCGTGGTAATTTTTCTTGCCCTTTGGTTTTGTGTCTATATATCCTCTTACTATTTCTTGGAAATCATATCCTACGAAAGAAAGAGCGTTCTAATTATTATTTCCTGTATTATTTATATTATAGCATTTTTCTCAAGTTTTTTTAATGTTCTCAATTATTTTTAAGCAGAATTTTGTAAGCATTAACCAAAAAAAATGACATAGAATAATTCCGCTATTAAAAAAACTCCAATAAATATAATAAAGAATTTAGAATAAGATATTATCGTTTCAAATAATAATATATCAAAACTAGTATTAAACATAAAAATTTCGATTTCATTTAGAATTTGAAGGAAGGGTATTAAAAATATTAAGAAAATAATAAGAGAACCAAATATTGTAGTTAGTTCTGTTGATGTTATGGAATATAGAAAAATAAATATGAAAAAAGACACTAATAAGAAGAATTGCAGTAGATTTAAAGTAAAATTCGACATAGTCCAACTTATATGATAAAAAAACTATTTAAAATTCTAAGAATATTTTAAAAGATCATAGGATATTGAAAATCAAAAACCTAATTTTATATGACGAGAATTAAGTCTATTTCACATTATTTTTTCGAATGTTTAAAAGTGTGAAAATCCGATTGGCCTAGAAAATATTATATAAAAAAATGATTTGATTATAATTATGAGAAATTTAAAATTAAAGGGATTAAAATATGATAAGGGAAAATACGATTTATATAATGAAAGATTTGTGTTTTTTCCACCACAAATAATTGATATATTATCATCGATATATGGAGAAGGAGTAAAGTCCTTACTAGTTTGGCTAGGTAAAAAAGTTGGTTGGGCGTTAATTCAGAATTGGGATGATCATTTAAAATCAAAAACCTTAAATGATTTAGTTAATCAATTTTGCACTGCAGTAAGCAATCATGGATGGGGGATTTTTAATCCAAAACAAATTTCAGACAACTTAATAGTAATTGAACTTAAACATAATATCTCAAACAATTTAAATAACAAATCGAAGTATATATGTTATTATATTACGGGTTTATTAGCTGGTTTTGGAGAATATGCACTCTATAAGGTAAATGTTATAGAAAATAGTTGTTATATTGAGAATCCTGGATTAAATTCATGTGAATTTAGAATCGAGAAAATTATTTAAAGATTAAAATCACCATGGATCCCATTCTTCAGGATTCAGTTCTTTAACTTCGTTATTTTTAAGCTCTCTTTCTGAAATTTGAGGTTCTATTTTTACATAGATTTTTTCATCTTCATTAATCTTTTGGTGTGATTCAAAATCTTCATGAGTTAAGTCATCTGTTAATGATATTTTATCATCGCCAATTACCACATCTTTAAAAGCTGAAATTAATGACAAAAAATTAAAAAACTCTTCCTTCTTCATTTCCACATTTATAAAATCACCGTTTTTTAATAATCTAAGTTTTATCAGGCGAACCTCGCCACTTATTTCTACTGAAGTCAATTCAATATTTTCATTTTTATTTTTTAACTGAATCTTCCATGAAGTTTCTCTCGTTTTTTCGATTTCCATTAATTTAGCCTCATTCTTAGGGCAATTAAATATCAATAATTTAATAAAAATTAACCAATTTAAAATTATCCTTATATAAGTACCGAAGATTTAAATCAAAAAGTTAAAAAAAGCGGTGCTCATTACTTACTTTTTATTAGAAAAGGTAATTAATCATCAAAAAATCATAGGAAATGAAGATTAATACTGCAATTGGAGGTCTAACTTGTGCTAAAAATTGAAATCTTTCTCTCTTTTCATTATAAAACAAAGTTAATGCTTTCATCTGGAGCTTGGCATCTGAGTATTCATTTATTTGCGAGAAATCCATAAATCTATAAAATAATTTTAAAAATGTTACTCGAGGATATGAAACTTTCTCATTTAAAGCATGTAACATATTGTAAGGATAAGACTTTGTTAAAAAACGATTGAAAAGGTAATTGCTTGATATTATTAATAAAAATAAGATTAAAAGGTATAAAAAAAAAGAAAAAAACAGATGGAAATTAAAACCAAGAATTGGAAAAGCGAAGAACAAAAAGATAATCAACTTACCATCACTTCCCCCTATTAATTTTAAACAGAACAGTGAAAAGGAAAAAGTAAATGCTAATAAAACGATAAAAGTTTTGCGGATCACAAATATCATCAGATTAGTATAAAAATTTTGAGCTTCAATAAGTGCTAAGCCGAAACCAACAATAAAAAAAAATACAAGGCTTTTGTTGGGTATTTTCCTAAACCATATATCTCTATACATACAGTATAATAGAACAATATTTGAATAATAAAAAAAGATTCCCTCGATGTTTGGAGTCAATCCTTATAAATCGCCCTCCCATATTTGTATAAATGCTTTTAAGCTCTTAGCCCTAATGTTTTCAAATTTGTATCTATATATTTTAATTCGCCCAAATATTTTCTCCTGAATTAAATTATAGGATTTCAAACAACCTAAGTGACTTTTGACGCTAGCATGATTAAGTTTAGTAATCTTTATAATCTGGGATATTGACAATTCTTGATTTAACGCTAATACTTTCAAGATTTTAATTCTTGCTCGTGACCCTAATAAATTTTCAATTTTAAAATTCTCTTCTGCTTCTTTTACTATCAAATCTTAATACCTTTAGTTTCCATTACTTCTAATAATAATTCTTTGTACTTTGAAATTGGAATATTTTGAACATCTATTTGAGCTTTTCGGCCTTTAATAGACTCACTTACGATTTCCATAGTGATTAAATCTTCTCTTTTAAAATCCTGGAGGTAATTCCATAGCTGTGAATGAGATCGTGGTAGAATTGTTAAACTTTCACATAATATTAAATACGATTCAGTGATTTCACGAACAGAAGTATGAATTCCTCTACACTTATCTAAAGAATTAATAATCGCTAATAAAAAGATGATTTTTTGAGTAGACATATATTTTAATATATCTAGTGTTGAGAAAGGGACTATGTCTTGATTTGCGAGTCGGATTGATTCTATAGTGATGTATTTCAAGTTCTGATTTTCAGCGATTTTAGTTGATTTCCATAACAAGTTTAATCCATACCTTATATCTCCACTCTGATAAACTAATTCTGCAATAATTTGAATTAATTTATCCGAAATAATATTATCCTTTAAACTAATTTCTGTTCTAAACTTCAATATTTCAAAGAGTTGTTCTTTATTATAATTGCTGAAATATATTATATTTCTCTGTAAAGTGCTCAAAGTACTAGTATCTAAACCACTTAAACAAGATATATCTCTTGCAATTCCAATAATAGAAATGTGTTGACGAGTATTGAATGAGTCATCGTTAATTCTTGTAAGTGAATAAATAAGATCACCATCCTTGCCAATTAAATAACTTAATTCATCCAAAACAATTAATAAATGGAGGTTTTGATCTTTAATAATATCAACAATAATTTCAAGTAAATCTTGTGGAGAGTAGCCTCTTTTTGGAAAATTATTATTAAGTGCACGAACTATTTTTATTAGTACTTTGTAGCTAGTCTTTTCCTTCCGACAATTAATATGAACATACTTAATATCTCCTGATCTTTTTTGAGCTGCGTTTACTAACATTTCTCCAAAGAGTTTAATTGTAACTGTTTTTCCAATTCCAGTTTTTCCAATTATTAATATTTTTCGTGAAATTGAATTCGGATTCACTATGAGCTCTAAAAATAGTTGAGAAAGCAGTGCCAACTCTTTATTTCGATGCGGTAACCTTTTAGGTGCATAATTGTTATCGAGTTTACTTTCGTTTTTGAACAATGATGGTTTTTTTAATAAATTTTCAAAGTAATCTATTGTCATGAGGAACATTTGATAGAATGATATTAGAAGATAGAAAATTATAATATATAACGAAATACAGAGTACTAATTTTTTATTATTATAATGAATTATTAACTATTTTAGTTCTCAAGTTCCTCTCTGGAGAGTATGCAATTGTTCGTGTTATTAATAATTATCGCTACTTTGGTTCAATTAAAAGCGTTATTCTTTTTTGTCGGATGGCTGATTCCATCCTTGTAATTATATTGTAAAAGTTAGTTAAATAACTCGCCAATCGATTTTTGATTCAAAATTTAAATGTGATATCTCTAATTAACTTAAAACCCGCCTTTTTGTATTTATATACTTTTAAGCCTATTGATGTGAAAAGAGAAGTTAAAATTGAAAGGAGACAAATATTAACAAAATAGAACGAGCTATTATTTCTAAGAAATTGAAAATTATGAATTTGAAAAGATAGAGATATTGTTCTATTCTCAATATAAATAGTTCCGTTAAATACAACATCTACATAAAGTACTATATCACTCTCTTTAAAGTTGAAAATAGATGGTAATATGTTGATAGTAACAAATCCCGTTTGATTAGTCTTTAATATCTCCTCGTATTCGAGAGTTGAACTACTATAAACAGTAATTTTTAAATTCTCATTTTCAAGCGGTTTTTTACTCGAGTTAAAATAGTAGTAAAATAGCTGAATTTTAATCAAGCTACTTTCTTCTGTATTATTTACAAAATTAATAATTTCTACATAAACAGGTATTTTTTTTACATATACTTCGTATGAGAATGTTGTATCCCAATAATGCGAGTTGTTTTTAATAATAAATGATATAGTATTTCTTCCTAATCCTAAATGCTTAACCGTTGAAATGTTGAATGAAAGGAAGCCATCCTTATCTGTTTTGAAATCAGTTTGATAGATAACCTCGTCATTATTCCTTATTTGACATTGCAGTGTTTCATTTTCTAAATAAAAACTCGTATTTCCACTGTAGAATTGTGCATTAAACAAATTGGATTCTCCGTATATTAAGTCACCTTTAAAATTGGTTAATTCACAATCAACTTCTCGTTTAGTAATATTAATTGCTATAATTTCTCTATAAGTTGCGACAACCTCATTAGTATTGAAATTTTTGTAGTAATTAAACATTTTTAAGTAAATTTTACAGGAATAATTTGTAAGTGTTAAATTTAAGAATTGAATATTAATTGTCCAATTTTTCTGCGAAATACCGATTACATAATAATTGGAAGAATTCCAAAGGATTTTATCAAAAATATTAGTAACCTGAATTTGAACGTACGACACTTCGAACCCTGAATTGTAATATAACTCCCAGGATCCATTTATATAAACATTCTCATTATTATTATATGTATTTTTATCCGTTACTAGCAAAGTATTGTTACATGAAAATCCTAATACCGATTTGGGAATAAGGCTTATTCCTAATAAAAAAAATAGGAAAAGAACCACACTAATCTTTTTTTTCACATCAATTTTATTTATTAAAATATAAAAACTCAGATAATTCCAAAAAACATTTATTTTGTCAAAGATTAAAATCCAAAACTAAGAAATTTGTTATTGTTGAATAAAAGTGGGAAAAGTAAGAACTCTTTTGATAAAAAAAGTCTCAAAAGAATTAATAAGTAAATATCCAAATGTATTCACCACAGATTTTGAAAGAAATAAGGTGTTATTGGATAAATATTCTAAAGTAGATTCAAAACATCTAAGAAATCGAATTTCAGGTTATATCGTTAACTTAATGAAGATAAAAGTTAGAGACCAATCTTAAAAAATGAATTTATATAACTAAAATAAATGAGAAATCACGTGGTCTATATTAAAGAAGATGCAAGAATTATGGCAGATTTTTTAAAATCTGGTCATAAAATGTTAAGTTTGTCTTGTCCTATCTGTAATAATCCAATCTTTCAAAATAAAAGTGGAACTAATTTTTGTCCTATTTGTAATAGGGAAGTGTTATTAGTTGATAATAATTCTGATAAGAATGATGTAGATATTAAATCAACTGGAAATAATCCCGTTGAAGTTACAAATATAAACAGTGAATTGTTATCTGTTCTTATTGAAAAGATTAATTGGATTACTCATAAGCTAGAAAATGAAACCCAATTACACATTATTAATGAATACTTAGAGCTAATACTTAATCTATTGAAAGTTCTTGAAAAACTTAAGAGATTCAAGTTATTATAGGAACTTAAATAAAAATTATCTCACATTAATGCTTCTGCCGGGATTTGAACCCGGGTCACGAGGGTGAGAGCCTCGCATGCCAAACCCTTTCTTTCATAAGAAAGTTTGGCCGAACTACACTACAGAAGCAGACTTATTATTAAAATTTATTATTTTATTAAACCTTAAATTAATTTTAAACTTAATTAAAAAAAAAATAATTATAACGATTAATAATAATGCAATTCAATCGTAATTTAAAATGTTTTCATCCAACACAAGGTAAACGAAATTAGCATTCCTTCAGTATGAAAATTGGTTTAAGCAAGTTAACATAATGGTCTCTAATAGAATATTCAGCTATGTTAGTTGCTAATGAAATTAATTTTTGAGTTAACACGGTTTTTTGATTGTATTCCTTCGATAGCAACTTATCTGCTAGATAAATAATAGCTCCAGTTAAAATAAAAGGGTTTCGTCCACCACGTTCCCATTTATTTAAACTTGCTAAAATCGATCTGCATTTACTCGTCAGCTTACACTTATAATCTTCTTTAGACCAAACACTACCTTTTTTTGCCAATCTCATCTCTAAACCTTTATGATTTGTGATGTTATCGATCAATCTATTTAAGTAATCCTCACTACTATGAGGTATCGCATCACTATTTAAATGGTTCTTGTACCTTATTCCATCTCTTAAAATCAATCTTGGATTAACTCGGTGCCCAAAACTTTGAAAAGCATTTGAAATTTCGTTAATTGTAATTGGAGCATTATGAAACTCTTTACGAACTGAATAGAATATGCAAAAAGCAATCAAGGAAATATTATTGATAACGCGCTCTTCATTCTTAATTATCTTTTTATAGAAATATGCCGCATTATTCCTAATATTTTTATTCAAGTTCAGAAAGATTGAGATTTTGTTTAAAATATTAAAAATCCTATATTCAGTTTCATGGTTTTTAATTCTTAAAAATTGCGAATAGTTTTTTTTTAATCTTCTATACAATTTTTGCTCATCTGGGGGTAATAACTTACCCGTTTTATCTTTCAAATATTTTGAATTCTCATAGTCTATAAAAGTCCCTAACCCCCCAATATAATCTGTTCTTTCTCCTAAAGCAACATACTGCTTATTCAAATTACTCTTTGTATTAATATTGTTAAAAATATATGACGACTCCTTATATATGTTGTCTAATACTAACCCACAATCCTTACATGTTATTTCGAAAGAATTCGTCATTATTGGACCACCACATTCAGAGCATTTTTCTTCTTCTATACTTTCTTTTGCCTTAATTTCCATTCTATCACCTAAAAAATAAGGAATATAAAGTACTAAATTAATCAGGCTTTTATCTCAATTTTGTAGAATGTTTGTCACTTAAAGTAGAATAAATTTACATCGGAGTTCATAAAATTATTTTAGAGCCAGACTGAGAGGTGATTGGAATTAAAAAAAAAAGGCATTTTTATTCTATAATTCGAATTATAATTTAACGAGATATTGATCTTCTGGATTAACTTATCAATAAAGGAGAAATTAAAATGAATGAAATTCAAGAACTATATAAAAGGAAAATAAATATATCTTCTTCCCATCTTGATTTATTGGAAAGACTCTTTAAAAAAATCAATCTGAATATTAAAGGAAAGAGAGATGTGATGTATTCTGATATTATTAACCTTATTGCAAGTGAAAATTATTGCGGAAAATTATACAATGAAATCATATTATGGTGTAACTACAATATTAGGCAAGGAAAATATTTTGCGATTATCCCGGATATCTTTTTATAGTATTTCGATCAAAATTACTTTTTAAATCAAAAGATGCTGTAAAATCAAACTCTTATATGCTTAAGAAATGAAAACTAAAATAAAGTTATAAATGCTTAATTATATTAATATTTAATAATATTATTTTATAAAGACCAGAGAGATATATTTAGTAATTAAAAAGTATTTAACGGTCAATAAAATAGTTTTGGATTAATGAGGTTCTTTCTATGGTTCGTTGGACTGCAGATCATAATATTTATATAAAAATTCTTTACTGGGGTATGGGAGGCTCTGGAAAAACAACGATAGTAGACACATTGTACAGACTTACAAAGGAACAAAAAAAAGATATTACGCCAACTGGAAATCTAACTAAAATATCGATGGCAAGTGGGTCTACATTATATTTTGATCGTGGAATTTTTCAATCAACTAAACAGAACAAAGTATATTATCACGTTTATACTGTTGCTGGGCAAACTAGATTCTCTCCATTAAGAAAAAAGATTTTCAAGGGTACTGATGGAGTGATTTTCGTAGTTGATTCGCAAACTCACTTCTTTGAAGATAATATTGAATCATTAAAGGAATTAAAAAACATTACTAGGGGGAAGTTAATTAAAGAAATTCCGCTTATAACTATGCTAAATAAACAAGATCTTAATGAAACTATTGGAGAAGAAGATTTTAAGCAAGTCCTCAAAGAAGAAAAGCTCTGGCATGAACCAGATCACGAGTTATATATCTGGAATCCTATAATATATAAAACTTGTGCATTGTACGAAAAGAAATTGGACATCTATAGAAGTTTCACCGAATGCGCGAGAAGAACGGGATTATATCAGATATATGGGGATGGAAAAGCACCCGTTGGTGATAATTTCAGTAGAGATATCCCAAAATTTTAAACTTTCTTATAGATTTTTAACCATTTTAACGATAATATATTTAATCCAATATTTTAATGATTTTAAATCTCTTTAAGATAGAAAATATCTAGTAGCTACGAAGGGTTTAGAGTTATTGAATAAATTAATAAAAATCTTTAAAGAACCTTACGTAAATAAAGTAAATAAAATTCATTATTTATTAGGAGTTCCCTACGGTTATAAAAATTCTATGAAAATAACTAATATACATGACCTATAAAAAATAGGAATGAAATATTATAGTTACATTGAGGATTATAAAAACCAATAAATTCTAGATCTCAATTTGTTTTAATTTAATAATTTATATAAATTCTTCATCATTTTATATAATACTAAAGAATATTAACAGTTGAGTAAATAGAAATGGGAGTGTATAATAGCATTAAGGAACAACTACCAAAACAATTTTCAATTTTTCAGTTAATCGGTATACTAGGAGTAGACTCACAGGAAGTTAGAAAAGTTCGAAATTTGTTAAAACAATTTCACAAACAAGGATTTATTAAAAGACTTTCTAAAAACATGTATGAAAAAATTTAGAAGAAATTTTTTAATTTGTTATACTCATTTTTAATGTTAATTCTGGAAATATGAATGTTATAACTCGATTAAATGCATCTAATATCCCTTTTCCTTTAGTTGCAATCGTTTTATTAGCAGAAATATGTTTAAATTGATTTATATTTATCTTTTTTATAAATTCATGATCAGTTATTCCTTGATTCGATTCAAAATCAGTTTTATTTAATGAAATCACCATTGGTAAATTATATAAATCATTTTTAAACATTGTTTTAAGCTCATTCCACGATCTTAAATTGTGATGTAAGCAATGGGCTCGTGAATCAGCTACGAAAATCACTGCATCTACTCCATTCAAAGTTGCTGGTCTGGTGCTTGCATAAAAATCTTGTCCGGTAGCAGAGTATATTAAAAATTTTAAACTCCATTCAGACCCTTTAAACTGCAAAACGCCAAAATCAAAGAGCAGAGTTCTACCAACAGTACTATCAATTGAGTTTAAAGTATCTTCCTTGTTAAAATAGGAGAATAAATGCCTTATTGAGGTGGTTTTTCCTGACATAGCGGGGCCATAGTAAACGATCTTAACCTGTAATATTTTATTCTCATAATCATATATCACTGCCAATCACCCCCACAACGATTGCATACTATCTAAAGCATTAACTTTTTTCCCATTCTCAATTAATGACGAAAAATCTTCCCCCCATTCTTTACATATAAATGATATTATTCTCTCAATATGTGCGTAATCATAATCTATTGTTTCCATAAGCGTTTTACTTCCAATTTTTGTATTAATTTCAATATTATTTAATAAATTCAACCTAGACAATATAAAAAAAGCTCTCTTAGAACCAGAATAAAAATTTTGTATCTCCTTTTTAAAAATGTTACGCTTTAATTCTTCTTTTTCGACATCAAAATCCAATAGCATCTGCAGTAAATCTTCATCTATATTTTCAGCTTTAACTTTCTCAAAAAGAACCCGTTTCATTTTTGTAATAGATTTTTCAGTATCCTGAGATATTTTTTGTAAAACATCTTTTTCAAAAGTAAGATCGAGTAACTTCCAATTTAACCCAATAAAATCTATTGAAACTGAATTTGAAAAAAAACTAATACTCAAGAAATGATTAATTTTCTTTTTAACGCTATTAATAAACTTTTGAATTCTTTCCTTTTGCTCTGGTATTTCAATTCCAATTAACCATGAATTAAAGTTTTCAAATTGGTTTAATGCTTTAAGTGCTACAGTTGTAGGACATCTTATATGTGTTCGTTGTGAATTATAATCGATATTTTCATTCGCAATTAAGCTTGTATATTCAATATCCGAAACAAAATCGGTGTAGAACACTAATTCTTTGCGGAAATGAATCAAGTCCGATATATCTATTATGAAATTATTAACATCCTCCGCTTCATTACCATATACAATTATTGGTATTCTATTTAACAAACTATAAAGAATTAATGATGTATCTGGTGCTTTTAGTCTTTCTAGGAATTTAAAAAAACTCATTTTTTCACCTTATTATTTAATAACTAATTCTCCAAGCATGCTCTTAATATCAAAAACATTCTGATTCTGAATCTCAGATGCTTGCTTGATGAGCTTACGTATCTTTGTCGAAAATTGAGGAAGTATTAACCTTATTAACCCTAGTTTTTGTCTGGATTTTCCTATCTCAGTGCTAAATATCGCTTTTCCCAAACCGTGAATAAATTGAAATTTATTTTCACAATCTAACAATATACTATCTGCATTCATCTTTTTTAGCAACCAAGCACAACGGTTTGCTGTTTGAAAAAGTGAATAACTCATCGCGGAGATATTATCTAAGTCATCTTCCTTATTCTCGGTTTGTTTTAAAATTTTAGAAGCTATAAACCCCCCCTCTATTGTAATGTAAGCAAATTTTAAATCTGGAATTGCAATAGAGAAATTATTCAAAACCTTTCTTAGCTCCATTGAGATACTTTCTGAAAGATTTAATGAAAATGAGGATACTCTGAAGTTTACGTCCTCATTCTCTTTCACATCAAAACCATCAATTATGCTTTGAATCCGATGATCATCAAACTGAACTAAAGGGGGCTTAAAGGATTCACCCGAAGTAATTAATGTAGTTTTTATCTTTTTTAAGCATTCGTTGGTTTGTAAAAAAATACCCCCTAAGTTAGTGTTTGGCTGTGCAGTAATAGCTATAAAAAATTCGTGCTTATTATCAATGATCCCCTGTTGCTGGAGAATTCTATTTAAAGAATAATGTATTGGGCTATTGAGAGGAGCGATTAAAATTTTAGCTTTTTTTCCTTCTATTAAGATGTATTTCAAATCATTTGGATGTAAATGTATTCCTACGTTAAATATAGCGCTGGTTGCAGAACTAACGTTGAAAATTTCATCCTTAGAAAACCAAACTCCAGCAGATTGAATTGGATTTCCGTCTCTTTGAGTTAAAACTGCATTTTCTACTCCTTTTAGTTGTTTAATTTGATCGAGATGAATACCAATTTTTTCCTTTAAATCCATCATTTTTCGGTCTGCTCTTTATTATTTTAGTATTTTTTAATCTTAACATAGATTTTTAAACTACGATTATTTGTTGAAGAATACTTCGAAAAACCAGAAAAATGAAAAAATTTAAAATATATCCTACTTATATAATAGTATAACAATTCGCATCTCTACCGGTGTGAGCTTGGATTACGGTACGATACCGTTAAATGAAAAGTCATTTCATTGATGCGATATAAAAAATGTAGTTATAATCTAATCCATTATAACTGAAGGAAGTTTAATTAAGAATCCTAATGTAAGTGAGAATTTGAGAAAATAAAAAATTCCAAATTTAAGTAATAACTATGTTATTGCGACAAATAAAATAATTAATTCCGGTTGATCCTGCCGGACCCGACTGCTATTTGGGTGAGGATAAGCCATGCGAGTTGAATGGGAAACCTAAAGTTCCCATGGCAAACTGCTCAGTAACACATGATCAACTTACCCTATAGAGAAAAATAACCTCGGGAAACTGAGGATAATGTTTCATAGTTGAATTGGCTTGGAAAAGTTTTTCGACGAAAGGGGTAAAAAAAATGGTTTTTATCTGCTATAGGATAGGATCGTGTTCGATTATGGTTGTTGGTGAGGTAATGGCTCACCAAGCCGATAATCGATAGGGGCCGTGAGAGCGGGAGCCCCGAGATGGGTACTGAGACAACGACCCAGGCCTTACGAGGCGCAGCAGGCGCGAAACCTCCGCAATACACGAAAGTGTGACGGGGTTACCCAAAGTGTTCAATAGAACTGTGGTAGGTGAGTAATGTTCCCTACTAGAAAGGAGAGGGCAAGGCTGGTGCCAGCCGCCGCGGTAAAACCAGCTCTTCAAGTGGTCGGGATAATTATTGGGCTTAAAGTGTCCGTAGCCGGTTTAGTAAGTTCCTGGTAAAATCGGGTAGCTTAACTATCTATATGCTAGGAATACTACTATACTAGAGGGCGGGAGAGGTCTGAGGTACTACAGGGGTAGGGGTGAAATCTTATAATCCTTGTAGGACCACCAGTGGCGAAGGCGTCAGACTGGAACGCGCCTGACGGTGAGGGACGAAAGCCAGGGGAGCGAACCGGATTAGATACCCGGGTAGTCCTGGCCGTAAACGATGCATACTAGGTGATGGCACGGCCATGAGCCGTGTCAGTGCCGTAGGGAAACCGTTAAGTGTGCCGCCTGGGAAGTACGGTCGCAAGGCTAAAACTTAAAGGAATTGGCGGGGGAGCACCACAAGGGGTGAAGCCTGCGGTTCAATTGGACTCAACGCCGGAAAACTTACCAGGGGAGACAGCAGTATGACGGTCAGGTTGACGACCTTACCTAACGAGCTGAGAGGAGGTGCATGGCCGTCGCCAGTTCGTGCCGTGAGGTATCCTGTTAAGTCAGGCAACGAACGAGATCCGCACCTTTATTTGCCACCAAGAAGTCACGACTTCGTTGGGAACACTAAAGGGACCGCCGTCGATAAGACGGAGGAAGGAGCGGGCAAAGGCAGGTCAGTATGCCCCGAAACCCCTGGGCTACACGCGGGCTGCAATGGTATGAACAATGGGCTGTGACTCCGAAAGGAGAAACCAATCCCGAAATCATATCTCAGTTGGAATTGTCGGCTGTAACCCGCCGACATGAACGCGGAATCCCTAGTAATCGTGTGTCATCATCGCACGGTGAATACGTCTCTGCTCCTTGCACACACCGCCCGTCGCTCCATCCGAGTGTGCTAAAAATGAGGTTTGGTCAATTTGGTCATATCGAGTTTCTAGTATGCGAGGAGGGAGAAGTCGTAACAAGGTAGCCGTAGGGGAACCTGCGGCTGGATCACCTCCTATTTTTAACTACTTCAACATATTCTAATTTTACAAGGGTTCTCAATTAACTTTTAATCTTTTTTTATTAGGGCCTGTAGATCAGTAGCAGATCGCTTGACGCATAATAAACTTTTAGTTTAGTGCAAGAATTGCACTCAAGAGGCCACGGGTTCAATTCCCGTCAGGTCCACTTAATATTTGCTAGAAACAAACAACTACAAAATCTGCCAATCAAAATAAAACCGTGCAATTACTAATTTTAAATGAAAAATACTAAATTCTTAGTAAATTCAAATAGAATAGAAAAAAATCAGAAATTTTTTTAACATACATTATATTTTATAAAATAACAATATGACGTTAAAAAGCTATTTTTTACTGTTTTTACTATTTATCTTTCAAACAGATTTGAGCCCAGAGCAAGAAGCATTTAATTTTATTTTAGTCCTTTTAGGGATCTTATTGTTAATAATAATCTTAGTCTATATTTTGTTAACTTCCAAGCAAGATTGATTGTTTTATTTAGCAGTAACAATTTTAATAATATCCTTATGTTTTAACTCATAATTTTCTCCTAGCCTTCTCTTTGTTCTGGCATCGATCCCAAAAATGAAGTGATCTGCTAAATCAGTATGAATTTTATCCCTAACAAAATCTCTTAATAATGTGCCTTTTTTAACCAAAAATGCATCAGGTAAAACATTCCCCTTATTATCTGAATATTTATTAATATCGGAGATTGGGTAAACACAAATTTGGTTCAATATTGAAAATACCGTAAAATTTAGTGCTGCTTGAACACCCGTTTCACTAAATGGTTTAATTATCTTCTCTTGAATGTTTATTAATCCTTTCAATTCATTTTGGTTGAATCCTTCATTATTTAAAATTCTAAAACTATCTGACCCAGGTATGTATTCGATTTTCTTTTCTTGGTGATAAGTTCTTAAAAAATATTCTGCTAAAGCACTACAAGGTATTATTTTCTCCGCATATTTATTCTTTAATCTATTGAAGTTTTCCATCCCATTCTCTCTATCAATTTTATTTGCTACTATGACTATAGGTTTTGATTTTTCTCTTAAAATTTTAGAAAAATTTAAAAGGTCTTTTTCTGACCATAATGATGGATTTAGTTCTTCTAAACCAGAATTTTTTAGCGCTTGAATGATTCCTCTTCTACTAACCTTTATACCAGAAAGCCTTTTATAGAGTTCTTCAACAAATGTTTTTTTTTCCCGCGCATGTGATTTCAGGAATTTTTCCCAGTCCTCTCTTTCTAATATCTGTTTAAACCAGAGATTAATCTCTTTTTCTAGAAATAAAATATCATCGTAAGGATCATTTTCACCCATTTTTATTCTTTTACCCGTTTCATCTAAAGACCCACTAATATCGATTATATGAATAAGCGCATCTGCTCTAATTAAATCGTTAAGGAATTGATTTCCTAACCCTTTTCCTTTATGAGCATCTGGAACCAATCCCGCTACATCGAGTACATTTATAGGAATAAAACGATCCCCCTTAACACAGTAAGAATTTTTGGGGTTATCGTCAACACTCAAATCTTGACAGACACATTTCGTTTTTATGTATGCTACGCCTTTATTTGGTTCTATCGTAGTAAAAGGTAACTCACTTACCTTAGCATTAGTTAAACAAGCGGCATTTAAAAAAGTCGACTTTCCTGCACTTGGTTTCCCAACAATACCTATTAAAAAAGTCATTAATGAGTAAAAGAATTTTATTGTCTTAAAAATTATTTGTGTTTTTCCTGATCCATGTATAACTTCTTGATGTAGACATCAAAATCGCAATTTTCATCAGCGTTAACGACATCAACTAAATCGCTGTGAATTGATTGATCTAAGTCATCAACTTCTTTAGAACTCATATCTTTATCGTTTTTAAGTCTATTTCTAAAAGATTTTATTTGCAAAATCGTTTTAAATATCAAAACTTTAATCTTACTCTCATTAAGTACGACAGGGTTATTAGATTTGTGAGTATCGAACGATGTTAAATCGGAATTCCTTTGTTGTTTATCGAAAATCACCTCGTTTTTTCTATGTATCTCTGAAACTGTTAAAGGGTTCCGTTTTATGTAAGGAACTCCAAGTAGAAACGGTTCCTTTATTGAATTTACGCGGATAATGCATTGCCCTTCATCTATTATAGATAAATAATTTTTCTTTTCAGATTCTAAATTTAAAAGTTCACACATGATGTCTTTTTCTATATGATTTTTGAAAGTTAATACTACACCATTATTCGCTAATATCTCCTTACTAATATTTGGACGCGTTGCTATGGTTATTAAACATTCTCCTGTACCTCTCTGCAGTAGAGCAATGTCTTCTAAATAACTTGTTAATTTTGACTTTTTTGTTAAACCTTGAGGCGCAAAATATTGTGCATCTTCAATTATAGTGATATGATTTATTCCAGCATAATTATTTGCTCCTCTGGTTAGATTTCGATCCCATAAATACTTTAAAACCATGTTTAAAAAGAATAGTGCATCTTCCTTTTCTCCTCCTAACCGGATGATAGAACTCAAGTCTAAAATAACTTTCCTATTAAAGAGCTGTGATACTGTGAGTTTAGAATTCGAATCAAAGACAGCTCTCATTGGCCCAATAGAGAATCTCCTAATTCTATTATTTAAACTAATAAGCGTTTGTTTTAGCATAGGAATTTTATCCCTTTCTTTTTTAAGATAATCGCCACAACACTCTTGAAAACCTTCCCAACTCCTGAAATCTTTGTTTTCACACACTTTTGTAAGGATATCAATTAGAACTCTTTCCATTTGAGGTGAATATTCCGCATTATCGCCTAAAAATTGACCACTTCTAATTATATCAAAAATTCTTTCAGCATGGATATTTGGATTAGCTCCCAAGGGATCGAATAAATTTATCGAAAAATTTTCACCTGGCCAAAGAACTATTAAGTCCTTTATGTGTTCCTGCAAAAAGTGATACTCTCCCTTAAATTCTACTAAAAAAAAAGGTTTTTTAAATTGTTTCGTAATGTTGATGAGAAAATTTTGCATAAAATTGCTTTTTCCCGTACCTGTTGAACCACAAATAAACATATGTTTTTCAAGATCATTGAATGATAAAAAAAAATTGAACTTCTTAGAGGTTCCTTTTAAGATTCTTCCAATTTTAATAGATCCATCCTTTGAAGCTTTAAATGAAGGAATCTCTAGTTCGATTAATGATTTGTCAATCTTGAAGCAATTTAGTAAATAAAGGATGATGGAAACACAGAATAAGATAACAGTAAGATTAAAACTAACTACTTCAATAATATAATAATTAAAGTTTTCTAACACATAATCAGAATCCTGCAAAAGAAACAGAGGAAACTCGGATAATAAAAAAAAGATTGTTACGAAAAATCCTACTAATATAAAGGATTTGATCTTGAAGGAAGTATAACCTCTCTTCTTATAGAAATAATACACTAAGTTAATAGTAAGGCAAATTGATGTTAAAATAAAAAAACTACTAAACATTGAAAATTTGTTTGATTAAGAAGTTTTAAACTACACATACTTTTAAGAATGATAAAAATCGTAAAAAATTCAACAAAGTTATTAAGCTAAATCAGCCGTCATTTGAATTGCCCTTTTATAGCAATTAATATTCCAGTTATTAAATTTAGAAGAAAATAATTAATTTAACAAGAAAACCCTAATATTTTCTAGACTCATTATAACTTTCCATCTTAGAAACTTTGATAAAATTATTTTTCGAAAACTTTTTTAGTTTTATGACTTAGAGATCATTATATAATTAATAAATAATAACTAACTAAAATATCGAAATAAAGTGATTTTAAAATGGCACAGTTATCCGGGGTACCTATCCTTATCTTAAAAGAAGGTTCAGAAAGAAAACAAGGAAAGGATGCCCAAAGAAATAATATTGCTGCAGCTAAAGCCGTAGCAGAAGCCGTAAGAACCACCCTAGGTCCAAAAGGAATGGATAAAATGCTCGTTGATTCATTAGGAGATGTCACAATTACAAACGACGGAGCAACGATTCTTGATACTATTGATGTCGAACATCCCGCCGCAAAAATGATTGTAGAGGTAGCTAAAACTCAAGATGATAAAGTTGGAGATGGAACAACCACAAGCGTAATTATTGCTGGAGAATTATTAAATCTTGCTGAAGAATTAATAGAACAATCCGTACACCCATCTATAATTTTCAGAGGTTATCGAAAAGCTTTAGTAAAATCTAAGCAAATTTTACAAGATTTAGCGATAAAAATTGAAAGTAATGACACTAAAACTCTATTAAAAGTAGCAGAGACCTCAATGAATAGCAAATTGATTGCTGGCGTTAAAAATCATTTTGCTACTATCGCAGTTAGAGCGGTAAGTCAGATTAAAGAGGAAAGAGGTGGAAAAACCTTGATAGATCTAGATCAAATTCAAATTATCAAAAAAGCGGGAAAAAGCTTACTAGATACTAATATTATCGATGGGATCATTGTCGATAAAGAAATCGTGCATCCTATGATGCCAAGATCTCTTAGAAACGCGAAGATTGCGCTAATCAGTTCTTCTCTTGAGGTGGAAAAAACGGAATTTGATGCTGAAATTAGAATACAAACACCTGATCAAATAAATAAATTCCTCGAAGAAGAATCTAATATGTTAAAGTCTCGGGTAAATAAACTTAAGGATGTTGGAGCAACTGTTGTTTTTTGTCAGAAAGGCATTGACGATAAAGCTCAAAACTTTCTCGCTCAAGAAAACATCATAACCATCCGTAGAGTTAAACGTTCTGATATGGAGAAACTTGCTCGAGCTACAGGTGCAAAAATAATAAACAATATCTTTGATATTACAAGCGACGATTTAGGAAAAGCCGGGAAAGTAGAAGAAAAGAAAATTAGTGAGGATAATATGATTTTCGTTTCAGAATGTGACGATCCCAAAGCAGTCAGCATTTTAATAAGAGCAGGCATTGAACATGTAGTCGATGAGGCAGAACGGATGCTTCACGATGCTTTATCTGTAGTAAGAGCTGCGATTGAAAACCCATATATTTTACCTGGGGGGGGCGCTTCTGAAATTGAGCTTGCTAAGCGCTTGAGAGCTTATGCACAGTCAATTGGAGGAAGAGAACAATTAGCAATTGAAATTTATGCTAACGCCTTAGAAATTATACCCAAAACTTTGGTTGAAAATGCGGGTTATAATCCTGTTGATTTGATAGTAGAATTACGCTCAAAACACGAATTAGAATCTGGAAACTCGTATGGAATAAATATGCTCTTAGGAAAACCTGATAACATGGAAAATCTGGGTATCATCGAGCCGTTGATGGTATTATCTCAAGCTATTCAATCAGCTACAGAAGTAGCTTCAATGATTTTAAAAATAGACGATGTAATCGCTGCTTCCGGACTCTCAAAGGGTCACGGCTAATAATCAAATTTCTTTTTCTTTTTTTTTAATCCAAATTTTAAAAATATCTGTTAAAAATTGTTTATCCTTTTAAATTCAGCCCCCCAAGAGAATTTAGAGAGAATTAAATCGGCATGTTCACCATAATTTGTAATATATAATGCTGCTGCCAAAGCCTCAGCTGAACTTAATTTTTCCCACTTGCCATAATTTACGGGATTTGAAGCAATTAATGAAGGTAATTTCCTCCCATTCTGTAAATTGAGATTCTTAAGATTTAAAATTTTTTTCCAAGAACAATCTACAACTATAAGACCATAGCTCTCAATAATATCCCGATCGCTAATATTTATCGTTTTGTAAGATAGAGGATTTAGAATAACAGAGTTACGGCTCTTTCCTTTAATGTCAGAAACGATTTCTAAAATACCGAATTTCTTTAATTTTAGAGCTGTGCACTTTTTTCTATCACACTGATTAAGGTGAAGACACACCAGCTTCGGAATGGATTCCTTTGAACTCTGTTTAGTCATACTTGAAACTTGTAAGTACGTTAACTGACTTAATAAAATTATCAGTAATTTTTTCTGAACCTATTATTTTCATTATAGAAAATATTATATTCCTTGATTCACACATAATTGGAATACCTCCGTACGTAAGCGTAAACATTGCAACAAAAGATATTTCTTCAGCATTGATTGTTCCTTCTACCTCTGAAAATTTCAATCTACCGGAAGGACAAGTTATAATACCAAAGAAATTCTCAGGATCTTGCCCAGATATCGCAATGTAACATAATAAATCACCGATCGAGCTTCCTTCAGATTCCTCTTTCATTTTTTGAAAAGCAACATTAGCACTCGCAGAAAAAGCTTCGACAGAAATCGGCAGCTTCTGACCACTAACTTCTCTTGCGTCTAAGGTTAAGCCTGTTGGACTCACTAAACTATATCTTATAAAAATAGGATTCTGTATCGAATCTAGAACATAACTTATCGCAGGTAAGAGGTTAGCCTGATCAAATTTTTCTGGCGCATAAGAAATGAAAGGAACTTCAGATCCCATTCCAAAAAGGTAAACCGCACTTCGTACTTTATTTGAAAATTCTTCAAAATCTCTCTCTGTTTCCTTTTTTTTACCAAAAAACTCTCCAAGTTTTTGTTTTATATAATACATAGAGCTAGCTAGATTATCAACGTCTAATGGCCACTCTTTCCGATAATCGTGAACTATAGTTAGAAGAGTTTCATTAATCCTAATTGTTATTAAACAAACTTTGTCAAAAAATGTAAATGAAATAACCTGATCTCTAATATTTAGGTCTTCCCAACTTTCTTCGCTTGCCGAGAACGCTGCTGAGGCCAAACTCGTAATTTGGTTAGCGTTAATCTCAATCTCACTTTTTCTCCCAATTTTTGCAATAGAAAGCCCATTTAAATCACATAATATCACCAAAATTGTACCCTGAGATGCTCTTAAGATTGAAGTTAAATACTTGATCAAAGAATCTCTCACACTCATAAAAAAACCATATCCTTTCTTTCTTTGCTATAAATTCTCTCTGCTTTAATAACAATAATATTAATTCTTAAATATTTCTCATTTTTATTTTTAACTACAAGTTAATCTTAATCGAAAATTAAATTACTTTGAATTCCATTCCTAACTAAAAAATTTATTTAGCCTTTCAAACTTTAAATACTAAATCAATTGCTATCTTTTTTATTGTAAAGCGGGAGTTGCCAAGTCTGGTCTACGGCGCTGGACTTAGAATCCAGTCTCAGAGGAGTTCGGGGGTTCAAATCCCTCCTCCCGCATTTAATTTACAATAATAAAAATAGTACATTTTTAGTAAGGTAATCATTTCTATTTCTATTATAAAAAAATTTAAAATCAAACATTAATTAGAAAGTTATATCTAGATTGGTTTTTATTCAATTTTAAGAATCAGTTTGAGATAATCGAAAACAAAAAGTAAGCTTTCGTAGTGTAGTTCGGCCAATCTTTCCTAATAGGAAAGGGCTTGGCATGCTAGGCTTTCACCCTGGTGACAATACGATCCATGTCGGACCGTATCATTAACCGGGTTCGAATCCCGGCGAGAGCACCATTAGTGATTAGTGGAAAGCATTGGAAAATTACCAGAACCCAGCCCCTGTAGCTCAGCTAGAATGTAAGGAAAAAGCACTGCTTCGGTGTGCTTGGCTAAGTAGAACACTGTAAAAGTGTATCAAAAGCACTCGGCTAAACGGTGAATCTATCACCGTTCCGAAAGTTAACCGGGCGGTCCCATGTTCGATATTGAAATCGGGCTCCGATCTCGACGGATTCCATGGCGGGGGCGCTTTTCTTCTTCTTTATTTACTAACCTTTTACATTTTTGATAGGGGGAAGTTATTGGAGTTGTCAATCACTTAGATTGATATTTCTATCCTTATTTTCACCTGAGATGATAACAAATTCTTTATTAACTTCAAGTTCAACATCTATTTTTAATTGGAATTATTAAAGAAATAAAGGAAGACAAGTAGTAAATCCCGCTAACAATCCGATCACGATACCACTCATCAAGGAGACTATTGATTTTTTTGAAACGGGGCGTTCTTTATTAACTATCTGCCAGATGCTTATTGTAATCGTCAGGAGAGCCATAAACGAAACTATAGCTACTCCATAATATATCGTTTTTTCGTAAGGATACACAACTTTACTAATATCTGAAACGCTGTTTAATGCAAAGGGGTCAATTATTCCTGAAAAAGAGATAAAATTAAAAATGAGGCGATCTGGTAAAGGGTCGAAAACAACCAGCAAGAAGAACGTGAACCAATCGAGTAGGATTCCGAAGGCAAAAAGGATGTAAAGCGTACCTAGAATCAAGCGAGGTTTGGTCATGGGATTATCCGCTAATTTTTGTTCTTTGCTGTATCTGATCCGCTCTAAAAAGTACTTCCCTCTTAAGCTCAACAATGTTAGGATTCCGATAATGAGGAGTATCACAAAAAAAATATATTTCAAGTACCCAAATACCAATTCAATAAAAGAATTAATCTCGATAAACAAATCGTTAAAGTTCGGCAAAAATTGGTTAATACTATAGAAAATGCGGGTGATCATCAATACTACCTTAAAAATTACCTATTTAAATTCTACCGATTAAATTATTTTCAGGCTCTAAATCTAAATGACTAATCATTCTATTATTACTGAGAAATTAGAGTATCAATTTTATTTCAAAAAAACCGCCAGTAGTAAAAAATCTTCTCCAAACTTGGATAATTTTGGCATTTCTAACAGATAACAAGAAAATCTTGCATAAAAAGTTTTATAAAACTAATTATCGATTAATATTTGTTTTTGCTAAATTTAACGATTTGGATTGTTATTATTCCTATTAATCCTACAGCTGGATTTACAACATTATTAATATGATGAAAAGAAATTCACACAGCAATAAATGATATTACTAGTTTGTTTGATATTATTCTATAAGGGCTCGCTAAAATAAGGGTTAAGTTAAATTAAGCTTGGTTAGCGTAAAATATGAGCCATTTTGCTATAGCTTGAAACGATTCGTTGACGTTTATATTTTCTTTAGACGATGTGAAAACACATTGATTGCATTTCGCCTTTTGAGCGTATTCGTTTGCGATGTCGAAGTCAACTTCGTGATTTGGCAGGTCCCACTTCATCCCCATTAGTATGATAGGCACAAAACCTGCTTTTTGGCGAATTATTTTCAACCATACTGGAATGTCTCTAAATGTGTCGTAATCCGTAATATCAAAACAAATTAATCCTCCGCTTGCGCCTTTACAATAATCTGGCAATAGTTCTCGGAATCTTTTTTCCCCTGCAAAATCCCATAATTGCATTTTTACGGATTCTCCCGTGTCTAAAATTTCTGACTTGGTATGAAATCCCGCACCGATCGTCATTTTATATCCGTCTTCAAATTTACCGGTACAATACCGAGTCACCATTGCGGTTTTTCCTACTCCACCGGCTCCGGCAACGATCACTTTAAAAATCCATGAACTCATCATTGTTTATTTCAAGAATCGTTTGTTTTTTATGTTTAGAAAGAATTTGTTTGATTAACAATTTTAATCCGAATTACATTTTGTATAAAACTTTACATTTTTAAAATTATTTAAAACTAAAATAAAAAAAGGTTTTTATAAGATTTAGGTCTATTATTTTTTAGTATTGTTTTTTAATATGTTTTAATAATAAAGGTTGTGAAAAAAGAGTATTAAAGACGACGATATTTGTGCGACATGTAGTTTTCCGAAAGACCTATGTATATGCGATAGTTTAAGCGCAGACGAACAACAAATTATTATTTCTAACGATCGACGCAAATGGGGGAAGATCGTTACAGTAATCAAATTCGAAGGTAACATAGATGCGAATTTAAAAGATATTCTTAAGAAAGCTAAGAAAAAATGTGCTTCTGGGGGGGCTCTGAGAGGTAAAGAAATCGAGCTTCAAGGTGAGCACAAATTAAAACTGAAAAGATTTCTAATAGATTTAGGCTTCCCCGAGGAAAATATTATCATTCAAGAACGAATGATAAGGAAACGACGATATTAATAATACTTTAAAAGTTAAATGTTCATCTGCTTTTTTTTTAATTTTCGTAATTTCAATAAAAAATAAAATAGGATTCAATGAGTTGATATTTTACAAGGTTATATTTGAAGGAACAAAAGAGGATTCTAGCGATTCATACTCGCTAACCTTTAAAGATATATTTAGTGACAATCAAATTCAACTTTCTTCTCAATTCTTTACCACACTGAGAGTGGTGAGCCAGAAAGAGTCTAATGTCGTCCAATTTCAAAATATAAAAGAAGTAATAAAAATTGGGAATCAATCCAATAAAATCGAGATCAATTATTACATCGCCATTCTCTATACATATTTGAACGATGGAAAGAAAGAAGGCTTCTTAATAGGAAATGTAAAAAAAATGGGAGATATGCTAATAGGTGAATGGCCATATAATGAAGAAAATGTGTCTAACTCAAAAGATCTTTACCTACAAAAATTGGATTTACTCGCAAATAGTAGCAAATTTAACAACATTTGCGTAATTTATCATTTGAAATAAAAAAATATGATAAGAAAGGTTAGAAGAAATTATCTTCTTTCTCTTTTAGAAAATCATAAATTTCTTGATTGTTAGGCATTCCCGTTCTCGCACCTAATTTTTGTATTTTTAATGAAGCTGCTGCGTTAGCAAAGCTACAAGATTTTTCTAAATCCCAACTTTTCATCCAATAAGCTAAGGAAAAAGCACCGTTGAAAGTATCACCCGCACCTGTTGTATCTACAAGATTCTCTATAGGGTAGGCAGGTATCATTTTTTGATAGTTATTTGTCGTTATTAAAGCACCCATTTTTCCTAATGTTATAATTACAACAGGAATCCCCTTTTTAACTAAAATTTTCGCAGATTTTTGTGGGGTATTGCTATTTGTAAGTAATTTTGCCCCTTCTTTGTTTGGAAGTAAAACATCCGCTTTTAATAGTATGTTTTTTAATTTATCCCAACCCCTTAATGCAATTTGAGATTCTAAATCGATACTTACTTTTACTCCATTATTCTTTGCTATTTCAAGTGCTTTTTCAGTTAATTTCTGATGAATAATAGTAGTATGTAATAGTTTAGAATCTGCTATAGAGGATTCTTGTAGTTCTTCAATATCCAATTTTGTTGTATGCATATGTGGAGATTGAATAATAGATTTTTCGCCTTTAGATACAAAAATAAAGTTAACTGGTGTCTTTTTATCGTGTTTTCTAACAATATAGCTTGTATCTATGTTTTCTTTTAAAAAATCATCGATTAACAAATCACCATACGGGTCATCTCCAACTGCTCCAATAAATCCACAGTGACCCCCTAATCTAGCTAGAGCCACTAAATAATTAGCAGTAACCCCACCGGGAAAATAATTTTCACTTAACGCATCAACTTTTTCATCGGGTTTTGGAAAATGGGGCACTTCAGCCACCCAATCTAGAACAACTTCCCCTAATCCAACAACATTTACTTGTTTCATAGTTCTTTTCAATACATTAAAATCTTTTATCTAATTATAATTTAATGAACTAGAAAGAAAATAGATGTAGATGGTTTTACTTATAAATATGAATTTAAGACATAATTTCGTTTATTCGATGCTCTAAATCATCATTAACATTAATATCTTGAAAATTTGAGGCTACTATTTCATATGCGTCACTGTAATCATTAAATTTTACTCGACCTTTAATCATGATGTCCCTACCAATGATACTAGAAGATAACTTTTTCAACAATTTTTCATAATCAGGAGTGTCTTTAACCTTTACAATTAGTTCTGCTTTTTCTCCCACTAATTTTTCAGCTGCTTCTCCAATAAATGTCGCTCTAATTCTTCCACTCTCATCTTCAAGAAAATGACTGGTAATCATTGTGAGTTTTTTATCGCCTGCTTTATCACACGTACAATTATCTATTTTTTTTCTACATTCGGAACAAGCTTCGTAAAATCTGATATTTTTTAATTCATTAGATATTACGCCTTTTAATTCAAAAAACCCTGAGCTTTGAATAGTGTTAATATCAGTAAAATTTCCTGAAAAATTATTTTGTTTGAAATTTGCTGATGGTTTGGAAATTTTAATATTTTCAATCTTTAATTCTATTTTTTCTATACTCGAGTCAATGGCAATAGTTACTTCGTTTTTCTGTGAATAGTTATTATATCTTAGTTCAACATCTTTCAGTAAAACTCCATCCCCGTTCTTCAGTGACTTTGAAAGTTCATCTGCTCTCTCCCTCCAAGCTGTAACTCTTATAGCATCAGTTTTATCACTCACATTGAAACCTAATAATGAAATTTCTTCCCCAGATTTTAAAGTTATTCTCTTTACATCATCTATTGCAGAAATTATTCCTTGAAAAGAGATGTAACCTTTTTGGTTTTGAAGTGTGTCAATGTTATCAATTATTTGTGTTTTAAACTTTATTACTTTGTCTTTTTTCGTAATTTGTGTCCAAGAAGTTGCGTGTAAGTCTATTTGGCCCTCAGTAAAATTACTTTTTCTAGGATTTAAGCTACTGAGAGAAATGAAATCACCGATATCAATCTTTTCTATTTTATCGATATCATCGTTCCAAAAACTTATTCTAGTTTTTCCTGATGAATCCCGGACCGTTAACGAGCAGACCTTTCCATTTTGACCGTCCTTCCGAGTGAATTCGCGAACCGGAGATCGATTCATTACTTTTCCTTCAATTGATATAGATCCTAAATTTTCGTTAATCTCATTTATTAGTTTAAATTCTTCCTTTATTTTGGGGTATTTCTTATAATCAACATCCTCAGGGGCTAAAACAATTTTACTAAATCTTCCAATATGGATTTCTATTCCCCCATATCTTCCTTGTTTTGCATTTCCATTCAAAATTTTAACGATTTCATTTTTTTCAAATCGTTCATCTTTAAACACATTTACCTGGTCGTCCCATAATACAATTCGAATATCCCCTGTATTATCATGTAATTTGAAAGCTCCCACATATCCGACTTCTCCATTGCTTTTTTTAAAACTATTAAGATTGAAAATATCCTTAATTCTACCAACTAATACAATATTTTTCATGTTCAAGGTGATATCAGAAATATTTAATTCGATCTCATTCAAAAGCTCTTGATTTTCGCCCGAAACTTCTACTCCTAGTTCTTTAGCAATTACAAATAATGCCCCTTCATCTGAAATTAAGCCCTTTAATTCCTCTTTTTTCTCTTCCACTAAACTTTGTATTTCCGTTTTAGAAAGTCCAGTATCTTCAATGATTTTATTAATATATGCTTCAGTTTTCATATCTCTCACTTTTTTGTTTAGTTTTCCTTATCTAAAGATAAAATTAGCTTTTATACTTTAAAAATGAAATTATTTAATAATTAATTAATCACTATTTTTAAACAAAAAGAGTATATCATATTGGTAATTTGTTATTGATAATTTAAATCAAATGTCATGTTTTTGTCGCAATTATGAATAAATTTAGGATCATCCCTGTTATTGATATATTAAATTCTCAAGCTGTACACGCAATTAAAGGAGAACGAGAAAAATATAAACCATTGAAATCAGTTTTAATTAATGATAGCAACCCAACACAAATTGCATTAAAATTAAAAAATAAGTATTTATTCAACGAATTTTATATTGCCGATTTGGATGCTATACTTCAAAGAAAACCTAATATCGCAATCCTTTCAAAAATACTCGATATTCCTGGTGTTGAGATCATAATCGACCCAGGAATAAAAATTGCAAAGAATGCTGAAAAATATTTTAAACTTAATTTAAAATCGTTGATTTTAGGATTAGAAACATTAAGAGACCCAGAAGTTATTAGTGAGTGTTTGAAACTATTTGATATTAATAAAATTGTAGTAAGCGTTGATATGTACAACGAAGTAATTCAAACTAATATAAAGGAATTAAAAGATAAAGATGTACTTGAAGTAATTGGTAAAATTGAAGATTTAGGCGTAGTTAAAATAATTTTACTTGATCTCTTTAAAGTTGGACAAAAGATGGGAGGAATTTCCAAGCTCTATTTAAAGATTAGAGAAAAATTTAACGGTGAAATACTTGTTGGAGGTGGAATAAAAGACCTCCAAGATATAAAGGAATATGAAAGTAATAACTTCTCAGGAGTTCTGATTGGGACAGCTTTACACGACGGGTCTATAAAAATCGAAGAACTAAGAAACTTTCTCAAAAATTAATCAATAAAAATAACACCAGAGCTTGAAACATTTAAAGATTTCTTACATACTGGGCAAGCGTGCTTCATTCTAACCCAATCGGTTATGTGATCCTTATGAGCTTTTGCTTCGCAAATTGGACAGCCAGCTACTTCGTCGAATATCTCGATGTTCTTTCCACAGACTGCACATTTGGTTTTTGATGCTGTAGAAATCCGTATTACTTCTTTTTTAATATCGAGTACAACATTATCTGTGTTTTCAGCTGTAGGATTAATTTGTTTCAATTCGGTTCTGGTATCAACGCAAAAAATAGTTCCCTCACTATCATCTTTACGATTCCCAATCCAAACCACTTTACCCTTGAAATAACTGGAACCCTCGTTTTCTAGCGAGAGGTTTAACCTTCGATCCTCCATCACATATGTTTGAATTACTTTAGTATATTTCAACCCATCTAAATTTGAGGATATTTGTTTAATCACTTCAAATGGTTCTCTGAATACTTCATTTGTTATGTCGACTTTCGTGATTTCTTTCGGGGACATAATAATTCATCGTTTTTTTTCTATTTAATAATAATTATTTAATTTAAATTTTTATATCATTTTCTTCTTTTAACTTTTTTATTAAATTTTAAATATCCTAAAATAAAAGATAATTTATAACTTAAAGCATAAAAGATCTAGTATTAGAAGGATCTAAATAGATCTTTGGACCAATTATAATCCCTTCATATAATAAGTGATTGGTTATGCGAGAACGTATCAGATTGCTTGTGAGCCCTAAATCAATAGAAGAAGCTAAAGTTGTAGTTCAACAAAAAGATGTTGATTATATTGATTGTAAGAACCCGATTGAAGGTTCTTTAGGCGCTAATTTTCCGTGGATCATAAAGAAGATGAAGAGTTTAATACCTCAAAATAGTTCTCAATTATTAAGTGCAACCATAGGGGACTTCCCTAATTTACCTGGATCAGCTTCTTTGGCCGCCCTAGGCGCTGCCGTATCCGGAGCTGATATTATTAAAATAGGACTTAAAGAATCAACGACAGAGGATGATTGCGTATATTTAATGAAAGGTGTAGTGAAAGCTGTAAAAGCCTATAATGAAAATATAAAAATTGTAGTGGCCGGGTACGCAGACAGAATAAGGATGAATTCCTCACCAGATTTTTTATTACTCCCAAATATAGCAGCCAAATCTGGAGCCGATATAGTGATGCTTGATACATTCATCAAAGATGGAAAAGGTTTATTCGATTTTTTAAGCGTTGAGCAATTAAAACTTTTTAAAAATAAAGCAAAGAAACTTAATCTAGAAGTCGCTTTAGCTGGATATTTAATGAAAGACTCCCTGCCATTGATAAAAAAAATAATGCCCGATATAATTGGCGTAAGGAGCATTGTATGTGAAGGATATGACAGGAATAACGGAATAATCAGAGGACATCTCATAGAAGAGTTAAAAACTGAGCTATATGCTTAACTTTTTTAAAAATAATACAACGAATAAATAAATACTCTTATTTTTAGTTCATTTTAATAACATTAATTAGGTTACCTTAATGACGAGTTATTATGTACGAAAAGGAATTGGGAATAATTGGTGTTGGTAAAATTGGTTCTGCTCTCTTAAAAAGAATAATTTCTACTAATACAATCGATAGGAATAAAATTATTATTTTTGATGTAGATGAAGAGAAATTGCTCACCCTATCAAAAGATTTAAATGTAGATTGTGCTAATAGCAATATAGATTTAGTTAATTCATCTAAACATGTTTTACTTGCAGTAATCCCTCAAGTAATGGATAGTGTTTTGAGAGAGATAGAAACAGCAATATCTGGAGAGCATGTAATAATATCTATTGCAGCGGGAGTTTCTTTTACTCACATAACTAAAATAATTACGAATCCCATATCATTAATACGCATAATGACGAACACTCCAGCTCTTGTAGGTGCAGCAGCTACAGCGATAGCTCGTAATGAAAATGTCAAAGAATACCAAATAGAGTTTGTTAAAAGAATATTCAATTCTGTAGGGATGGTAGTTGAATTAGAAGAACGACATTTAGACGCAGTAACTGGTTTATCCGGAAGCGGTCCTGCTTACATATTTATAATTATTGAAGCTTTGGCTGATGGCGGCGTAAAAATGGGGCTACCTCGGGACATTGCCCTAAAATTAGCTGCTCAGACCCTCTTAGGTTCTGCAAAACTTCTATTGGAAACAAACATACACCCCGCAGCACTGAAAGATATGGTAGCAACTCCAGGAGGAACTACTATTACTGCTATACACGAACTCGAATCTGCCAAAATAAGAGCTACATTAATTCGAGCAGTAGAAGCTGCAACAATAAAATCTAAATCGTTAAATTCAGCAAAAGCAAATAATAATCGATAATTAGTTTTATAAAACTTTTTATGCAAGATTTTCTTGTTATCTGTTAGAAATGCCAAAATTATCCAAATTTGGAGAAGATTTTTTACTACTGGCACTCAGAATTGACAAACACATTAAAGGTTATGTCGATTTTTATTTTGGTCCAGAAAAACTCCGGCAAATTGTAGATCATGAGTCTCTAACAGCTCCAAACACATTGTTAAATGACTCTAACAATTTAATAAAACAACTGGGAGCTCAAGGTTACAACAAAGAACGCGAATGGTATATCGAAAAGTTATTGGTCGCTATGAAAACCTCAATAGAAATTTTATTAGGTTCTGAAATTTCGATTAAAGACCAATTTACAAGACTTTATGATGTAGACCTACAACCCGCTAAAGAAGCTGATTTAGATAATTTAAAGGAAGAGTTTGAGAATGCGTACAAAGGATCTGGAAGTTTAGAAGAACGAATGAGTAAGTTAAGAGTACAGCGTAAGGTTCCTAAATCTGATGTTTTCGTTTTATTCAAAAAAGCGCTTAAAATTGTGAAAAGTCGAACTAAAGAATTGTTTGGTAATCTTTTACCCAAAAATGAATATATTATTATAGACTTAATAGGGGACAAAAACAGCGATAAAACAAAATGGTCTTATTACAACTGGTACTTGGGAAATTATATTTCCCGAATTGAAATTAATCCAAATTACAATGTGTATTGGAGCTCACTTTTATCCTCTGCCGCTCATGAGGGATATCCTGGGCATCATACGGAATTTGCTGTTAAAGAACAATGTTTATATCGAAAATTATATCAATTCGAACATTCCTTATTAATACTTCACTCACCCAAATTAATAATTTCTGAAGGAATTGGAAATTTAGCAATTTCTGTAATGTTTTCAGATATGGATGCTGCAGAAATTAGTTTAAGAGAATTTTGTCCAAATACATCCAAAACGGATTCTTTTGATGTAGTGGCTTCACAAAACAGTGTAAGAAGAAAATTGTCTCTTTTTTGGTATAATCTTGCATACCGTGCGCTAATTGACGAATATAGTACCGAAGAACTAATCTGCTATGGAAAAAATTTTGAAGTTTTCAGTGAAGATACGATTCAAAATAACCTAAAAAGAATGATAGATCCTGTGTATTCAAAAAACGCTTTTTTATATGACCTTGGGACCAATCTCATTAGAAACAAGTATGGAATTGTTCCATCAGCTAAAAATTACCAAAATTTGCTTAAAACTGCGATATTACCCTCAAATTTAAAATAAAAAATTAGATTTTTCCTAGCACATAATCTGGTGTTGGAGAAGTTAAAAACAATTCTTTAGATTTGAAAATTAAAAATTCAATTAACTTTTTAGATTAGATTTCTTCAGCATAAAAATTTTATTAAAGAATCCCAAAATAACAAATTCGTAGTTTAAATAATCACTTTGGAATTAAATATAAAGTGAAAAAAAAGAGAAATGATTTCTAATTCAAAGTTAATATTTTTCAATTATCCAAAGGAGTGAGTAATATGCCTGGTGAGGACGGAATAGCACCTTAATTTTGTGCTTTTTATAAAAACACTCGAAGATTGTGTTTTTATAAGAGCATCATATATTTTTTCTTCTTTTTTTAACTCAAAGATTAAATAATTTATATTAGAAATAAAATTAAAATTTATCAGAAAAAGAAAATAATACAACTTAGTGATTAAAATGCCTGGTCGAGATAGGTTTCATCCTTAATTTGATGTCGCTAATAAGAGTAGTATTTTTTTAGCTCGAAGTTTAAAGTGTTTATATCTAAAATGTAATAACACTTATCCTAATAAGAAAATATTACAATTAAGAGAATAAAATACAGCAATATACTCTACATGGATGAACTATAGACGAGTATTATATGATTTCTTTACCTCTTTCTATAAAATTGATTGTCTTTTGATCGTTTATTGTTAAGGTAAATGTTTTAATGTCTGGTTCATATGTGTTATAAATTTCATATGCATCTTTTTCTTCTTCTTTTCTGCAAAAGGTATACACTGAGCGACCCAATTGATTCATACTTACTCCAATAACATCCAATTTGTTTAAGTTGTTAAGTAATTCCTTTGTTTTATCTAAATTTAAAATCTCCATAATTTGTGTATTTTCTACAAATTCATATGATGCCTTAATAAAATTCTTGTAATTGGGTTTTAATAATAATTTGTTCAAAGCTAATTTGCCTGCTTTTTTTATGTTCGAACTTAATTTTTCATCTGTTAGTATTGATTTGGTTTTTATAGCTCCGAAAGAGCCACAAATGACTAGAAGATCTTCAGGACTTTTTAAACGCTTATAGTTACAAGGATAACCTGGTTCTTTTAGAATACATAAACCACCCCCTAATTGGCCACAAACGGTCCCCAATCCCGTTTTATTAACAACTTCAGCAATGTGAGCTATCCTACCGCTTTCTAAATTAGTCAAATTTAGGTTCAATAGTTTGTTTAATCCAAAGATCGTTCCCAATGCTCCTGACCCACTTGCTCCGTAACCACAACCAACGGGTAAATCAAAAAAGTGTTCTATTTTTACATTAATCGGGGAATCAATCAGTTTTCTAATATACTCGTATATGAAATAAGATGTTTCTGCTTTATAATCTAATTTTTCTTCATTAATGTAAATCGAGCACCGACTTTCCTCTTCTCTTTCGAGCTTTTTACAAGATATTGCCGTTTTCCCTACCCCACTTACGTTAAACCCGGCTCCTCGAGAACCAATTTTTTCCGGATTTTTAATTGGAATCCCGTTTTCTTTATCTACAATTTCAAAAAACCCCGATATACGGTGAGGAACTTCAACAATAATTTTATTTGTAGTACTTACCATACCCATTAAATATTTACTTGACCCAATTTAATTATATATTAATTAAAAAATAAAAGTCAATTATAGTTTATTATGACAAAGAATATTGTGATAAAGTTTGGGGGCTCTCTTCTATTTTCTGGAGGGGGAACTATAAATTATAAAAAAATTACCGAATTTTGCGATTTAATAAAAAACGACAAAAATTACGATTCAATCGTTATCGTATGTGGAGGAGGAAAGATAGCTAGACAATATATTAAAGCAGTAAGAGAATTTACCAAGAATGAAATATTATGTGATATGATAGGAATTGACATAGCGCGAATAAACTCCCGATTAATAGTAGCTAACATGAAAGAATTTGCTTATCCTCAGGTTCCAGAATCATTTGAAGAATTATCGACAGCGATCATTACTAGTAAAATTGCAGTAATGGGAGGATTACAACCGGGGCAATCAACGACTTCTGTAGCTATTCAAGTAGCAGAATTTCTAAAAGCAGAGCGTTTAATAATCCTTACTGATGTTGATGGCATTTACGATAAAGATCCGAAAGTATTTGAAGACGCAAAATTATTGAGAGAACTTGATTACGATTCCCTTCAAAAAATTATAATAGAAATATCCGGCGATAAGCAAGCTGCGGCCGGAGAATATAGGATTTTTGATGCCGTTTCTTTGCAGATCTTAAAAAGAAGTAATGTAGTTGTATCGGTAATTTCGGGTTCGAACCTAGATCAGTTTAAAAAATTATGGAATAACGAAAAAGCGAATGTAGGCACAACAATCACGAAATAACTTTTTTTATAATAAAATATTAAAATTTAGCACATTTTTCTAACATAGTAATTAAAAACTTAACACGTGAGTAAAAAGAGAATGTCTCAATCTACTTGGAAAGACCAGATTAAAAAAAAATGGGGACCTCATAGCCATTGTCCTATTTGTGGAAAAGCAATGCCAACAGATAAGCAATTTTGTAGCCAAAACTGTCGAGATAATTACCACGGCACCCAAAAAAAGCAGAAAAAAAAAAGCAGAATTCAAATGATATTCATGTTTGGTATGATGGCAGTTGTTTTCGTATTCATGTTTCTTTTCACAGGATAAAAATCAAGCAAAATTGTGCTTCCCTTTTCTATTTGACATAAACTTGGAAGTAATTCGATAATTAGCGCCTTAGGATTGCAGGGATAGCCAAGCGGTCAACGGCGGTGGACACAATCGAGAACACATAATATGTTCTCGAGCCACACTCAAGATCCATTGACATAGGTCTACAGGGGTTCAAATCCCCTTCCCTGCATCTTCAATATTTACAATAAGAAGAGAAACTCGTAAAGTTACTTCTAAAATATTTATTACTTCATTTAGCTCTGAGAAATTTCAATTAGTGCTTCCTTCAGTAAATCCATTAAAGGTTTGATAACCTCTTGATCTTCTTTTACGTGTCTTAAAAAAAGTAGAAGCAATACGGGCTCTTTAAGGTCGGAAGACATCTTTTCGACGATAATTTTGCTTAGAATTTTACTTTGAACTCCAAATATTTGGTGAGAAGCGGAAGACGTTTTCATATTCTCAATTATAGAAGGAATTCCTAACGTTACGGTTCCGATACCCATTCCTTCTTCATCGGAAATAAGTACGAGATAGCTTTTTAGTAATTTAAAAATAGAAATATGTAAACAAATATTGTCTATTTTTTTTTGTTTTTCAATAAGTGGTTTCATTTTAATGTATCACTTTACGCCTAAAAAGTAGATATTCAAATCCCAATTTCTTTAATGGCTTCATTTACTTCGTAATTTTTATGCACAACTAAATATAATGCTTTTACAACTTTTGTAGGATCTTCTGCTTGAAACACATTTCTTCCGAACGCCACACCTGCTCCACCAACTTCTATGGATTGTTTAGTTACTTCTAGAATTTCTCTCAAACTTGCCTTTACACCTCCAGCTATAATAACCGGCGCCATACATCCAGCAACAACCTCTTTAAAAGAATCAGGATCTCCAGTCCAATTTGTTTTTACTAAGTCTGCTCCGAGTTCCGCGGCAACTCTTGCGGCGATTTTAACAACCTGAACATCGTACTCGTTGTCAATATTTTCTCCACGAGGATACATCATTGCCAAAAGTGGTATCCCAAATTCTCGACACTCGCGCGAAACATTTCCCAAGATTTCTAACATTTCTGGATCAGTTTTTGTTCCAATGTTAATGTGTAAAGATACGCCATCAGCACCCAATTTTACAGCTTCCAATACATTATTTACTAAGACCTTGTAATTTGATTCTGGGCTTAATGATGTGGATCCGGATAAGTGTAGAATCAATCCGATATCCGGACCGTATCCCCTATGCCCATAAAGTGGAATCCCAACATGTCCTAAAACCGCATTAGCACCACCTAAGGCAATTTTGTTAACAATTTCTCCTAGATTTCTTTCTATTCCTTTAATAGGTCCTAATGTTAATCCATGATCCATAGGAACTATAATTGTTCTTTTTGTTTCTCTATTAAATATTCTTTCTAACCTAATACTTTTGCCTATGTAACCAGAAATAGTTTATTCACCAATAAATCAATGGTTATATAATTAAATTTAACTATAGAATATATATTATAATAGTTAGCATTTTTTTAATTCTTTTAAAACAAACTCGTTGTTAAAATTGAATGTTAGAATCCAAGGACGATCATTCGATTAAAGAAAATAATGGAAATATTAATTGCTATAACTGTGGTAGTAAAATTGCAAATGTCAATCTTAAATATTGCATAAATTGTAATACTATATTAAATCCAAACGATTTAAAGTGGAGAAACAGTTTTATTTATTTTATCAGCTTGCTATGCTTAATTCCAATCCTAATCGCGCTTTTTTCTAGCTGGTTATCTTAGCCTTAATAGATTGTGTTCAAACATAATTTCATAGCTAAAGAATGTAAATCAACAGTTTAATAAATTGGGTAGGAAACGATATAAATATGCTTATTCAGGAGAAAAAACTACATCGGAAATTCGTTGCCTACGTATGTCAAAATCATGATCAAGATGAAGAGTAATACAATGTTGATCCTTCATCTGAGAATTACTATGAACATAGCTTATTGGAACGACAGGTAAATCAGATTTATTGATATAATTTTTAGGGATGGGTACTGGAATTATTTCTTTACATCGTTCACAATTTACTAAAACAACTTTAATTTTATCAGATTCTAACCTTTTCAATTTTTGTAAAAGATCAGCAGATAACCCTGGAGAATTAACCGTTAGTTTATTCTTCTTTTTTGGCGATTCTGGAACTAAGGGGATTCCTAATTCGACATCCTCAACAGTCGAGAAATCTAAATTTGATTTATCCTTTTTTTTTTTAATTTTAATAGAAGATTTCTTCTCGTCCTTATTTTTTTTGCTGGAAAATTTAGGATTTGACTTGGGAGTTGTGTTTTTGATTACTGTAGGTTTTTTATTGTCTTTATTTGGATTTTCCAATTATATCACTATATTTGAAATTATTCGATTTCTATAATAATATCGTTCGTAAATCATTTATATCTTTGTACTTAAGCTCGTGAGAACCTAAACTCCAAAAATCTGCCTTAGTTCAGAATATATTTTTGATAGCTCTGATATGATAGGTGTGTTGTTTTGTTGAAGATAATAATTAATGTATCCCGAAAGGCCCTCGCTATCTTTAATCCATTCTAAAAACGACTGAACCTCGCCCTTCAGTTGAGGATCTATGTTTGCTGCAACACTTGGCTGACCCTTTCCACCAGCAGTGCCTAATTGGCTATTTGGATCGATGTAAGTTTGTTTTGAGCTTAATTCTGAAACTGCTCTTGCTGTATCCATAGTAGCTCCCATAGGTTCCCCATCGGGCTCGAGATAAACAAGTATTTTATGTTCTTCGTCTTTCGATCCAATAATGTGTCCTTCACCTCGAATTGAAGTGGCAACTAGTCTCTCTGACGTACACTGAAGAACTGAATATTTCACACCTGATACCATTACGAATCTTGCATTCAAACTATTCCAACTAGATATTACTTTACCGACATCGGAACTAATATCCCAATTATCTGTTGAGTGAAGAATAGTGTCTCTTCCTTGAATTACAGCGGCAGCGATAATGCTTGGATCTTTTTGTAATAAATTGTGAACAACAGTAGCTGGATCATTTGGCATTTTTTTTTTCCAATTTTTTAGATTAAAATATCCTATACAGAAATAATAATAATAATAGTATAAATATAATTATAAAAGTTGTATTAAAATTTGTGTTTAATCATCTATTCATCTTTTGATGTCTTAATATTGATTCTTCCAAACTTAGGTTTATGTTGAAATTTGTTACTGTTATCGTTCGAATTATTCATAGTTTTGTTTCTGTTTCGGAAGGTTAGTTTATTATTTAAAAACATTTTATGTTCTAAGTCGTTTTTTCTTTGTGCATTAAAGTGGTCTTTTAAGGAACCTTCATCTCTAAACATTTTTCCACACACAGCACAACTATAATACGGTTCTCCTAATAGACCTTTAGGTGTTTTAACAACAATTGGGAATTTTTTTCTCCCCTTCAATAAGCCCCCCTCTTTCCGACACCTATGTCTTATTAATTTTCCATACGGGGGGTATTGAAAAAACATTTTACTTCCGTGAGTACATTCCCAGTATAAAACATCAGCTCCGCACTTTTTACAAACAGTTTGAAAAGATCGAAGATAACAGTGTTTTCCGTGACTTTTATAAAAATGTCGCATTATATAATTAGAAATTTCTAACTTATTAAAATTTTTTGATGAAACGATATAAGCCAATTTTTTAAAAGAGGTTTTTTATTAACTGATAAATCCATAAAACGCAAACATTTAAATGTATGATTTTAATTATAGAAATTAAGGAATTGAACTTTATGTGGGTATAAGTAATTGGATCTTTCAATGCCTCAAAATAATTTAAATTTATGCCCAGAATGTGGGAATGCAAATCTAATTTCTGATAACGCAAGAGGCGAAATAGTCTGTAATGTATGTGGTTTAGTTTTAAGCCAAAACCTTATTGATTCAGGTCCAGAATGGAGAGCCTTTTCTTCAGAAGAAGCAAATAAAAAAGCTCGAGTAGGAGCACCAACAACATTGACGCTTCATGATAAGGGACTAAGTACTATGATTGGTTGGAAAAATAAGGATGCTTTTGGTAAGAGCATAAGCCCTAAAATGAAAGCCGAAGTCTATCGATTGAGAAAATGGCATGTTCGAACGAGAACTAACAAATCAATAGATAGAAATTTAGCATACGCAATGAACGAGTTAGATCGATTTTCATCGCAATTGAGTGTGTCAAGAGAGCTAAAAGAATCTGCAGCTCATATATATAGAAAAATGGCCCATAAGAACCTTATACGTGGAAGATCAATAGAAGCAATGTTGATAGCATCTATTTATCTATCATGCAGATTAAATAATATCCCTAAAACTCTTGATGATTTTACCGAGTTTGCTTTAGTTGATAAAAAAAAAATAGCTCGATGCTATAGGCTAATTTTAACAGAATTGAAGATAAATATTCAGGTTTCTTCACCGATTAATTTCATTCCTCGCTTTTGTGCTGAATTAAATCTTTCGGGTAGAACTCAAAACCGAGCTGCAGAATTATTAAAATTAGCTAAAAAATATCATTTAACCGCTGGAAAAGCACCAACCGGTCTAGCTGGGGCTGCGTTATATGTGGCAGCAATACAAGAAGGAGAAAGGAGGACTCAGAAAGAAATTTCTCTGGCCGCTGGTGTTACTGAAGCTACTATTAGGAATAGGTATAAGGAAATAGTAAATCATTTAAGATTTAATTTAAATCCCTAAAGAGCATTGAAAACGAGATAACAATAAAATTGGTAGAGATTTAAATAACTTTAATCCGTTTTATTACATCAGGGCGTTTTTTATATAATATACGAAAACCACAGTGAGAACATTTTATCCCTGGAAGTGCGTTTAATTCTTTTTTAGAGACATCTTTTCCGCAACTTTTTCGAGCACAAACATATTTCATAATTTTTAAAATTAATTAAAGTTAAAAAATTTTTCGCACATAATTAAAAATGCTGACAAAATTCCTTAAAATATAGAATTTGTTAAGAAAATAAATAGAATTATATGTATAATGACTTTCTCTTATCCTCAGTATCAACAAACTGAAATGTATTAAGATCTTTCTCTAATTGGTCTCTTTTGTCTTGTAGATTTTTAGTTATATTCTCTATATTATCAAGTGAATATTTCTTTTTAATTGGTAAAGTGAACGATTTCTTTAACATCTCCAAAAGTGTTATTGACGCCTTTAAATCAGTTATATCTTCATTTACCATAGCGATGTTATCTGTTTCTGCTAAAAGAACTATTCCGTCTAAATCAAACCGGGCTTTTGCTAGTGTAGGGATTAACCCATTAGCACCAATAATTACTCCTTTTTGAATCTTATCACAATTGGTTTTAGCAATAAAATTTTCTAACAACTCTCGGTTTGTCGAACTTGCATATATTTTTGGAATTTTTGTATTGATTTTGCGACTATTTATTGGATATGCTCCTAAGGCTATTATCAATTTAATTTTACATTGAAATATAATTTCCGCAAGGAAATTTGAAATTCTATAGATACCTTTAGGTGTTAAACTCTGAGCGTCCGCAGTAATTAAAAAAATATCTCTTTTTTGTTCAGGATCTTTCCAAAATAAAATCTCTGCTTTAGGAGCGGACAACATACTATCGTCCACTATAGCTCCTGCTGGATAATCATCAAATATAAAATCCATTAAGTTTTTAGCGTCTAATTGTCCTATTAAAGAATCAATCGCAAATTTTCCTACATCGGCTATTCCTGGCATACCTAAAATACATATTGGATCGTTAAAATCCTCCTCGTTAAAATCAAAATGTTTAATAATTCTTATCCCAGACTCTGTCATTTTTTTTAGCTTAACTATTATTTTATGATATAATAAGAGTCATAATTAAGTCTTTAAAATCAATGTGTTATCCTAATAGACACAAGATTTACCGTAATAGTAATACATTCATAATATCACAAAAATTTTATTTTCTGAAGTATCATTAGATATATCGGATTTTGTACCGACAATATTTAATTTTTTTTAATCATTTAGAAGTGACCGAGCTAAATTATGCATGTCTGAAATGCGGGGCATGTTGCCACGAAATTGAATACAAAAAAAGAATCCCCTTGTATCCTGAAGAGGCGAATATCTTAATCGAGATAGCAAAAAAACGAGGAATTGCTTTAAAGATTATAGAAGACTTAGTTTTTCCTGATATTTTAAATAAAAAAATTTTAATTGTAACATACAAAATATTATTTGACAAAAAAATAAATGGATGCCCTTTCTACGATAACAATTATGGTTGTACAGTTCACGATACAAAACCCTTAGCATGTAAAGCATATCCTTTAGCTTTAAAACAAGTAGATGCTTTTAATTTTCAAATTAGCGTTGATCCCTTATGCCATTATGTAATTAAGCACTATGATCTAATAAAAAATGCTAGTTTCTCGACTATGAAAGAAATTTTTAAAAACGAATATCCAAATGCACAAAACCATTTAACAAAAAATAAAAATTTAATGCTGAAAATTAAGCAACTTGAATTTGAAAAAAAAATTAAGATTTCTAGACAAATAAGTTTAAAGGATTTCAATACATATTTGAAAGAATGGGAAAGGGAAGAATTAACTACGAATTAATGATTGATTCTATTATGAAAAAATTTATATCTTTACTCTCAGGTGGTTTGGATAGCCCAATCGCAGCATACTTAATGATTAAAAAAGGATTTACTCCTACTTTTCTCTCGTTTTTAACTTCAGACGATTACGAAGGTTCTATGAAAAATAAAGTTATTAAAATTGTAAGAATCTTATCAAAGTTTACAAACGATGAATTGAAAATATTATTCATTAACCACGACAATAACTTAGACGCTTTTAAAGAATTTTGTGACAGAAAATTAACATGTGTTTTATGTAAGCGATTAATGTTAAGAATAGCTAAGAAATTAGGAGAATTAAATCAAACAAATATCATAGTTACTGGTGACATTTTAGGAGAACAAGCAAGTCAAACTCTCGACAATTTATACGCCTATAACAATATTATCTCTGGTTGTGTAATGTTAAGGCCATTAATAGGATGCGATAAACAAGAAGTAATAGATTTAAACAAGCAAATAGGGTCCTATAATGCCTCTTCAGAATCCTCAGCAGGATGCACTTTTAACCCTCAATACCCTGAAACTCATGCGAAACTTGGCGAAGTCCTCAATTCAGAAAAAAAAGTAAATATTGAGGAGCTGATTATGAAATCGATTAAGAATGCAGAGATTTTAAAATTTTAAATCTAAATCGTCAATAAATTCATTAAATTCATCATCTTTCAGCTCAGATTCTTTAAAATCAGGCAAAAATTCACAGATTACTTGAGCTAATAAATGTTTACAAAACGATCTTCTTCTTTGAATCACTACGGATTTATAAAAGTCTTGGCAAGAGCAGTACAATTTTGGATATAACAAATATTCATCATTTTCTCCCAAAGCTATCCAAACAACTCTCCTCGAAGGGTTAAAGGTATATTTTGTTATACCTCTTTTTATAACCTTTAAAACCTTGTCGACTTTGTCAGGAAAATTTGTATCAATGAAATTCAACAATTCTTCATCAATAACGCCTTTCTTTTCAGCCATCAAAGATATATCAAATAATAAATCTTTTGACATTTGATCATCATATATTATTTATAATTGATAAATAAAAAGGATCTTAAGATTGAACCATATTTTATATTTTCCAACAAGATATTTCCCCGCTATTTCGGGCGCAGAATTTTATATCCAAAGTATGGCAGAAATATTAAATTTGAAATACAACTATGATATTCAAGTCTATACTTCCACTGCAATTGACTTTAAAGCTTTAAGAGAATCAAGGGGGAGAATTATAAAACCAGGGGAAAAATATTACGAAAATGTAAACAAGTTAAAAATTACTCGCTTTCCTGTTAAGTATAACATTTCACAAGATGAAAAGCTAACACTCGTAAAAAAAGAAGCATCTTACGAGGGTTTAGAACTATCTGACGAGTGTCTGATTGAGTATTTAAGAAATGGACCCTTCTTGGAAAAACTCCTTAAAAACATGGTGCGCCCCACTGAGATTTCCTTCGATTTAGTTCATACAAGCTTCTTTCCCTATTTTAATACAATCTTAACTCTGATGTTAGGAAAACTTACAAATAAACCAACTGTTTGTACTCCCTTTTTTCATTTCTCAAATCCCAGATATCTTAACAAAAACTATTTCGAAGCAATGCACAAGTTTGATAAGATAATTGCTTGTACTCATCTTGAAAAGAAAGTATTAATTGAAACAATGGGCATTCCAGAAGAAAAAATAAAAGTTATTTCTATGGGAGTAGATTACAAGAAATTTATATTACCAAAGAAGCTAACTCCTAAGAGATTTAATTTTAAACAGAAGTATTTTAAACCAAATGAAAAGAATCACAGAATGGTATTATTCTGTGGATATAAAAATTATGAGAAAGGAGCAATTTCAATTTTAAAAGCAATTCCTTACATCTTAAAAAAATTTAGAAAAGTGTATTTTGTCTTTATTGGGCCATCTACTATTGCGTTTAATAGAGAGCTCTCTAAAATTCAGAAAGCTATCCATCCTCGAGTTATTAACTTAACTCCGGATAATTTAACGGGATATTACGATGTAAAGAAAATCGCAGCTTTCAACGAAACTGATGTTTTTTTGATGCCAAGCCGAAGTGATGCGTATGGTATTGCTTTTCTAGAAGCTTGGGCTTCTGGTAAACCCGTTATAGGTGCAAATATTGGGGCGACGCCAGAAGTTATAAGAGATAAAGTTGATGGGTTACTTGTTGAGTTTGACGATTATATTGACATCGCCGACAAAGTTGTATTGTTATTAAAAAAGAAGCGATTAAGCAAAAATTTAGGATTAGAAGGTAGAAATAAAGTTCAAGAAAGTCTTTCTTGGGACATAATAGCTAAGAAAACGCACGAAACATATCAAGAATTAATTTTAAAAGAAGGTGAATAAATTGAAAAAAATATCTGGAAATCCCTATTTAAATAAAAAGGAGGGAGAATTATTAATTGACGGCATCCTACTTAATGAAATTTTAAAAACTTATGCAACTCCCTTAATTATTTTTTTAGAAAATAGAGTTAGAAATAATATAAACACCTTTAATAAAGTCTTTAAATCTGTATTTAACAATTTCCAATGTTTTTATTCTTTCAAGGCTAATTTCCTTCCTGAAATATGCAACATTATTCAATCAGAAGGCTTAGGTGCTGAATTAATTGGACTACCTGAACTAAAGTTAGCGTTGAAATTACAATTTCCTCCAGATAAGATAATAGTAGGCGGTCCTTATTTGCCACAAGAGCTTATCGAAAAATGCGTTCAAGAAAAAATCAAAGAAATTGTCGTATATAACATTAATGATTTAATTAAAATCAACGCTATGGCTGAAAGATATCAAATGGTTCAAGATATTTGTCTAAGGGTTAATACTCAAAAATATGGAACTAAATTAGGTATTTATTTGAACCAAATAAATGTAAATAAATTAAAAGTAATTATTAATGAATGTGAAAACCTTAGAATTACAACCTTATTATCTCATTATTCTACTCAGATGAATAACTTTGATCTTTTTATAAAAAATGCAGAAAACGTTATGGATAGTACTAAAATTTTGTTCGATGCTGGAATTAATATCGAAAACATAAATTTGGGAGGAGGATTTCCTGAAGCAGTAATAATGCCAGAAAATCAGTTGAAAGAGCTAGCTTCAAAAATACATTTCCTTGTAAGTAATTTTGAGATCAGTTTTAAAAACATCTATTTTGAGCCAGGACGTTATCTGGTTGGGGATGCAGGCTTACTCATTGCTAAAATTATCAAAGTTACTGATGATAGATGGATTTTCTTAAACATAGGTAATCACATCTGTCCTAAATTTTCAAAATCCTCTATGAGATTTTATAATGCCACAAGAATTGAGGAACCACATAAATTTAAAACATCAATAGCAGGAATTATTCCTACCGATCAAGATGTGTTAGCTAAAGATTATTTTTTTACCCACGACCTAAAAGAAGGAGATATGGTGGTTATTACAAATGCAGGAGCCTATAATCTGACCTTTTCTAATCGATTTCCCTATATCCTTCCCAACATAATTCTCGTTACAGATACAAATGCTAAAAATATTTTTAATCCCTCAGTAAATCATGATTTTTCTATTAATTAAACCTCCGAAAAGAACGTCTATAACTGTGTTACACGAGCTCGAGTCAGCAAAATTACGCATAACTCTAATCAGAGCAGTGGGTGATGCTACATTAAAATCAAAATCGTTAAATTCAGCAAAAACAAATATTAATCAAGAGTAATTTTCTTTAAGTTATTTTAGAAGTATTTTTGTGATCTGATACAAATGGTAAAATTATCCAAGTTTGGAGAAGATTATTTACAATTAGCATTCCGGATTGATAAGCACATTAATGGATATATAGATTTTTATATTGGTCCGGAAAAACTTAGGCATGTTATAAGTAATGAATCCCTAACAGCCCCAAAAAAATTATTGGATGATTACAAAGATTTGATAAAACAATTAGGATCTCAAGGGTTTAACAAGGAGCGCGAAATATATATAAAAAAAATGCTTATAGCAATGAAAACATCTATCGAACTAATTATTGGTACAAAGATTCCTATAAAGGAACAGTTTTTAAAACTTTACGATGTTGCTCTTAAGCCCGTAGATGAGTCAGAATTTAAGAATTTAAAAGATGAATTTGATAAAGCTTATCCCGGTTTTGGAAGTCTAGAAGAACGAATGAAAAAATATAGAATAAGGCGAAAAGTTCCTGAGAAAAAAGTATTCGTATTTTTTAAGGAAGCACTTGATCTCGTTAGAAAGCGAACAAAAGAGTTATTTCTAGACATATTGCCAAAAGAAGAAAAAATAATTTTAGAGTTAGTTAATAACAACGAATCAGACGAAAAAATAAAATGGAATTGTTATAACTGGTATTTAGGCAATTGTACTAGCCGAATCGAGGTAAATCCAACTTTTGGTATGTATTGGACGGCTTTTTTAATATATGCCTCTCATGAAGGTTATCCAGGGCATCATACTGAATTTGTCTTAAAGGAGCAAAAGTTATTTCGGGAACAAAATCAATTCGAACATTCTTTATTAATACTTCATTCACCTAAATTGATAATAACTGAAGGTATTGGGAATATAGCAATTTCCGTACTCTATTCAAATAAAGAATTAGCAGAAAAAGGCTTAAGTAATTTTTGTTCAGATCCCTCTAAAGATGATCCTCTTGAAGTATTGATAGCACAAAATAATATAAGAGGTAAAAATTCGCTTTTTTTGTATAATCTAGCTTATCGTGCTCTCATAGATAGATATAATAATGATGAGCTTCTTGATTATGGAACGAGCTTAGAAATTTTTAGTGAAGAGGAGATCAGAAATCAATTAAAAAGATTATCTAATCCAGTTTATTCTAAGAACGCTTTTATGTATGAACTTGGAAGCAATCTTATTAGGAATAAATATGGCGGTGTTCCAAGCATTAAAAATTTTAAAAATTTGCTTATTAATCCAGTTTTGCCTTCTGACTTAATCTAATAGATATTTTAGTGTTAATGCAATTCTTTAATCCCAAAATTTGTCAAAATTAAAATTTTATTGAAGTTTAAATAGGTTTTTGAAACTAATTTAATGAAGGAAGGAAGTAATTTGATTCATTCTTCATATTTCAAAGTTTCGATTAAAAACATTTAAGTTCATATAAAGGTGGAAAAAATGCCTGGTAGAGATAATATTCAACCCTAATTTGGAGCTTTTCATAAAAATCATTCAATATAATATTTTTATATAAGCCCATATATTTCTTCTTCTTTTTTAATTCGAAATTTATATAACTTTCTTAAATAGTATTATTGAAGGTTCATTTATGAATCCACAAATGATAAAAAAACATAGAACTTAACTTGTGTGAAGATAAATGCCTGGTCAACCGGGAACATTTCCTAAATAAAATTTATTTACAAGTAATATTTTTATCTTTTCTCTTTTTTTTTAACTTTGTCGCCTGTTCGTTGTTTACCCTTAATTTAAATGTTTTGATTTCAAACGCTTCTTTTTCTTTTCTTTTTTACAGAACGCATAAATAGAGCGTCCTAATTGATTAAAACTCGTTTAAATAACATCTAATTTTGTTAAATCATCTAAGAAATCCTTAGTTTCATCAAATTTTAAATTTCTCTAATCTGTGTATTTTTTATAAATTTTAATCTCTCAATAAATTATGATTCTTAAATTACGTAAAACCTTACTACATATCTTGTAAGTAATATGTGAATATCATATTCATTCTAATTTTTTATTTATATTATTTCTATAACGAAAATATAACAACAGTCGTTTTAAATGGAATCTCTAATAAGGAATGCTAAAAAAAGAGAAGTAATAAGACCAACCCGAGAAAATTTTGGCTACGCGAATATAAAAATAGTTGGATGCGGGGGAGCCGGTAACAATACTGTCAATCGATTAATGAAAATAGGAATTCGAGGAGCAAAATGTGTGGCCGTAAATACAGATCTCCAACATTTAGAAAGTGTGGAATCTCATATAAAATTGTTAATTGGAAAAAATTTAACAAGAGGGTTGGGTGCTGGAGGTAATCCAGATGTAGGAAGAGCTGCTGCTGAAGAGTCTCGTGAAGATTTAACTAAAATACTTAGAGAGTCTAACTTAGTTTTTATAACATGCGGAGAAGGGGGTGGAACAGGGACTGGTAGTGCACCTATTGTTGCAGAAATAGCTAAACTTGAAGGAGCTATAGTTGTTGGAGTAGTTACTTTACCCTTTGAAACCGAAATTGGGCGCATTGATAAAGCACAAATCGGTCTTAACGAATTAAAAAAATATGCCGACACTTTAGTAGTTATAGATAATAACCGTCTTTTAGACATAGCTCCAGACTTGCCCATTATCGAGGCGTTTAGCGTTGCAGACGAAGTATTAGCAACTATGGTCAAAGGAATAACTGAAACGATTTCGCTACCATCACTGATTAACTTAGATTTTGCTGATGTTAGAACAATTTTAAGTACTGGAGGCGTAGCAATAGTCGGAGTAGGAGAATCTGGTGATAAGAATAACCGCGTAGAAGACGCTATTGAAGACGCTCTCAATTCACCGCTATTAGATGTATCTATTGATGGTGCAAAAGGAGCTCTGATTCATATATGTGGGGGAAACGATATGACTTTAGCTGAAGCAAATTCAGTTGCAAAGAAAATATCGGAAAAGATGGATGTAAACAATGCCATGGTTATTTGGGGCGCACGTGTAAACGATGAATTTGACGGCTACCTTAGAGTTATGCTCCTTATTACAGGCATAAAATCACCACAGATTTTTGGGAAGAAGGTCTCAAGTATTTCTTCTTTTAATGAAAATATGTTACCTAAGAATCTTAATGAAAGCAAACTTTCTAACGATATCCTTAATATTAGAGAGCTTTCTATTGACTGAAAAACTTTTTCTCCTCCTTTTTAAATCTTCTTCTCTAAACATTTATATGAACGATAAATACAGTCTAAAAACTCAAAATGAAGTTAATTCAATTTTAGAAAGATTAAGCCAGTGGAAAAACGTGTTTATTTTTGAAGTGAGGTATTTTTATGAAGGATGGGCGATCTATATGAGAGAGAAGAACATGTATCCAAGACATCTGGTGATATTTAAATCGTATTCTAACGATTATTACTCTATTAAAAGTTTTGAAATTCATTTCAGTAAAAAGAAGGAAACTTATCAAGAGCTTTATATTAATGAGAAGATTGACACGGTCCAACAGGTGCAATCTGAAATTAAAGAAATTATTTATGGGAAGTATATTTTAGATTCAATTACAAAATTGAATAATGAATCCATTTGAAACTTCATCGCTCAAATACTTAAATTTGGACGAATTAACTTTAAAATTGAGGTTTGTACATTTTTCGAAATTCTTCTCTCTTTTTCTCGTTATATTTGTTTTCTAAAAATTTCAGTACAGAGTGGTGAGGCATTCCGCTTAACAACATATTTACTGCTTTTCTTGATATTTGTAGATTGTCATAATCAGATATAATCGAAACAGTTTTTCCATAAACAGAAACGTAACTCTCAGCAAATCTTTCTATCGCCCTTCTCATCTCTCCATTTCTACCAATAATTCTACCCTTTAATCTTTTTATTTTCTTCTCAGATTTGCCTAATAAATTGTAAAGATTAAAAACTTCCATGTCAAAAGTCTCATCTAATAATTTCATAGCCTTTACCGGATTAAATCCTCTATTGATAGCGTTCAGAATTTTTTCAGCAATAAAAGTATTAAGGGGGCCGTATTTCGGGTGATCAATTAAAGGTCTTACTTCGCAATCTCCAGTTTTGCTGTCTAAATTAATTTGAATTCCCAATGCGTCTTCAATATCTTTTTTTGTTTCACCGTTTTTTCCGATTAATACAGCAATTCGATTTTGTCCTATTCTCATATTTCTAATTTAAATCATATGTTTTTAACAACATATATTTTTTCATTTATCTATTCTAAGTTTATTACTTCGTAGTAAAAATCTTCTCGATTTGGTACTTCTACTCCTATTGTCTCAAAATAATTAAAAATATTTTTGATGTCCCTTACTAATAATATTTCTGCTTTTGGGTGATGTATTGTTACTGCTTGCGATATGTCAATTATTACTGGTTTTTGATTGTGGTATAAAATATTAAATTCAGATAAATCTCCATGCACTAAAGCTGCTTTTTGATATAAATTTTTAATAAAATAGAGGACTTCGCTTAATAAATTAATAGGGTCCTTCGGAAATTTAATATCTTTGAGCTTGGGTGCTGGAATTGAACCAAAACCGATGTAATCCATTATTAAAATATTATTTTTTATAAAAAGAGGTTCAGGTACATTTAAACCCACTTTGTAAGCTCTTTTTAGATTTTTAAATTCTTTACTCGCCCATAAATATATTATTTTAGAAACATTATGCGGTATTCTTTTAAACCTAGGATCTCCGATAATGTAATTTCTCATCCATTTTGAAGTATTTGTATCAATCTTATATATTTTTACTGCGTATTCCTTATTATTTTGACCGTAAGCAAGATACACATTTGCTTCTTTACCCGCGGAAATTATTCCTTCGATACGGCTTAAAATTCCAGATTTTAATATTTTGCTAACTTGTAAATACATTCTTTCATCAAATACCGAATCTACAGTAGCCCTCTTCTTAGTTTGATCTATTTTTTTAACTCGTTTTGAATCAATCTGCTTTTTGACTAAATTATCTATATTTTTTTCGAAGTCGTCCCCCATAAGGTCGTTATTATCACTATTATCGAGTTCTTCTTCTTCTTCGTTCCACTCCTCTTCGGGTTGATTTTTTCCCAATTAATCCACCCCCTTAATGGGATTTAAAGATATTTTATTCTTAAAAAAAAAAGAAAAGTTCTTAACATGTTTAGAACTGTTTTCATCTCTTAGTACGACTTTATTCTTAGTAATATTTTCAACTAAATATGTGACCTTATTGATTACAACAATGTCATTTTTCTTAACTGGTAAGAATTTTATAAGGGCTTTTAATCTATAAAGACCTCTTCCTTTTTGAGAATCTCTACCTACCAACTTTTTTGTCCGATTTAAAATAAAGGTAAAATTCGCTTTCATATGTGAAATAATTCGGTTCATCAACTCGTTTGTGCTTAAGTAGAGATCCACACCAAGATTTTGATCTTCTATTTTTGAAATATACTGAGTTTGATTTTTAGCAAATAGATTTTCTACGAAAATCGAGATATGGCCTAAAGCTTCTTCAATAACTCCAAATTGAGACCTATCAGTCACCCTCAATTGGATAATCGAAATGTAATACATTCCTGCTCTTAAATTAGTGCAATTTTTACATAAATCATAATTAATGTTCAGTTTTAGGGTATGTTGATGTGATATCTTTTGATCATCCCTTAATTTCCCCAATACAGTAACATCCATAGAAGTTAATAAATCTCGCGAAGAGTATACAAGTCTATCGAATGAGAACGAGAATATTATCATATCTTGTTTTACGTATTTTTTTAATAAAAAACGAATTAACGCTGCTTCAATGATTTTGAACAAATCTTTACTTTCAGATGCTGTCCAAACCTCTTTTTTAGCATAATTTTGGCAATCAATACATAACTTAAAGTTATAATTATTAGGCAACTCAAACAATGGATTTTCGGTTAAATAACAATTAAGGCACATACCAAAATGAGGTGCAAATTCATCAATTACTGTACCACATATCGCACAAAATCTGTGAGGCATTAAAACATCATTTTCATAGCCATTGGAATTTTATTAATTTTTCTAACTCCTTCTTTGGGAAGTATTTTCTGAGCTATAGCCATGTTTGTTATATTTTCTCCAACTATATTAAAGTATGACGCTCCTCTTAATATTTCAATTGCTTTGTCGATAGCTAGAAGATCCCCCCCAAAAAAGGCGGAACCAATCTCAAGTCTTAAATTGCCTTCAGTAAAAATTTTATTTAATAATTCTTCGTCGCAACAAGCAATTGTCTCCATGTCGCTGCGTCTATGGATTTTAAGATATACTTTCATTTCGCACTCATTAACATATGGTTATTTCTCTTTAATTTCTTCTCTCGCTCCGCAAGCTGTGCATTTAAGAAAAATCTTTTTACCTTCTTTTTGAATGTCCGTATCTGGTTTATTGCAGATTTTACATCGTACGTAAGTTTTCGAGTAAACCTCAATGAGTCTATTTAATACTTGTTCCTTGTAAATACCCTTTAAAAACAATTGTTGCCCCCGTATTTCTCCCATGGTCCCTACTTTTTTGAGAAATATTCCTATAAAATGCTTCCGATCTCTATTTAAAATATTGATAATCCTGTTAAAGTTTGTAATGTAAGTGTTTTTTGCTTCAAATCTTATCTGAACTTTAGGTATCTCAAATCTAGATAACTTCTTTACATTCTCCGGAATGTTTTCATAAGCTTTATCAATTAATTCGTCATAATTATTTATATCCATTTCATTCAACCTGTTCTTAATATTTCTACATTGTTCTAGAATTTACCTTACAAAATTAATTTTACGATTTTGAGAATGAAATTAGCAATAAAGAGTAAATCTTGTGAATGATGCTGTTTAGTAACTTTGGTAGATATTTTCTTCAGTTGGATAAATCCTTGATTCCATAACTAAGTCGTTAATATAAGTTCTTAGTTTGTTTTCAGAAACTTTCGTTCTTCGCTGTAATTCTTCAAGACTTATTCCGTTCCCGTCTTGTGAATACTCATAAATTATGGTAAAAATATCTTCTTTAACTTTATCTACTTTAGGCGATTTCGTTTCACTAAACAGTTTTTCTACATCAATATCGCTCGGTATGTCGTCAAAAAACGTATCTTCTTCTAACTCAGAGCCAGTATCTTCAGGGATCTCATGGAGATCTCCAGATTTGATTTTTTTAATTACATCAGCTTCTCTTAACAAAACATAGTTAGGGTCATTTATTTTCTTGATAAAGGCGATATTGTTAATTTGGACTTTCTCACCAAAAAAACCAATTCTTCCTAATACATCAACTAATACTCCTTTAGTTCTATCTCTATAATTTTCTACATCTACATCCCACTTTACAGCAGAAATGATACCTGTGCCGTCATCAAGTTCAAATCTTAAATTGGTGCTAACTTCTTCCGTTGGAGAATTAATATCGGAACTTCTCTTACTCATAAATTCTTCTCGATTAGTGATTGTAGCAACAATTCTAACTCTTTTAAGAGTTCCAAAAATGGTATATAGCGAATTCTTCGGAGTTATATACCTACCTTCTAACAGATGCTTTATCAAACAACGAATTGGAGGTGTGTATTCGTAAGATCTTGCGGCATTCATAATTAAAACATTTTTTCTTTTCTTTTATATTATTTTTAAACTATATCGCATAAAGAAATGATTATTAAATGCTAAATATAACCTAATTAATCTAAATTTTATTCTTTTATAAAATGATATTTTTGAAAATGAATAATTCCTTATTGATTTATTATTATTGAAGTTAAAGAGGTATTAAGTTTTCAAAATACTATAGAAAATTTCAAGAGAACTGTAAAAAAGAGACTGAGACTACCAACAATAAAAGAATGGTAGCGGGGGTTCGATTTGAACGAACGATCTCAGGGTTTCTCATCCAAAAGCGTGAAAAATTTATTTTTTCCACACATTATTAAGATATGAGCCCTGCGGCATAAACCAGGCTAGCCCACCCCGCTTAGGTTTTTTTTATGAGCATCACTCTTAAAATATAGATCATATAATTATTTTTTCTATTAATTTCTTTTCATTTTTGAAGTAGATATTAGTGGTGTTTTTTTAGTACAATCTATATTATCATGTAATTATTTAAAATAAACTCACAAATTTATTGAAATGGCTGATTCTCATTCAAAAAGCTTTTTTGGGCAGAATACAGGGATAATTGTTAGCAGTTCTTCAAGTTCAGATCCATTTATGTTTATCCATTGTTTTAAAAAAAAACCAAATGGAGTTTGGGAAAAACCATCATATAGTGAGGGCAAAGCGGTTAAGTTTTCATTAGAAGAGATCGTAATGATATTAAGAGTTTTGAACCATAAAACTCAAAAATGGCAATGTCAACACGTCTTTAAAGATAAAGAAACCTCCGTATTTTTTAATTGGGAAGATATTAATCATGAAGTTCTTTGGATCAATGTAGGTAATTACTCAAAAAGGCTCCATTTAGCTCAAACTGAAATTTTGCGTCTTCTTTTAACCCATTTCCTTAATGAAAAAATAGTATATTCTACCTTACAAAAGAAACGCAATCAAAAAAATCAGTTCCAATCAAACAACCATAACATCCAGTTAGATGATAAAATCCTTTCGCATAAACCTAAAAATACGAAAAAACCCCCAAATGACACCAGTGATCTTTATGGATCTATCGTAGGAGAAACGGAAAAAGCAGTTTTAATTGACTTTAAAAACAAAGAAGAGTGGATACCAAAATCTGCCATAAGTAACCAATATCTTCCAAAGAAAAATGTTAAACAAAAATTTCTGATTAATAATTGGATTTTAAAGAAATTAGAATTAATTATATAGCTAGCAAATACATTTTTAAAATAAAAAGAATAACCTTAATTTTTACTCTAAATTAACCTTTCTATCACAATAATTAGCATTTACTAGCGTTTTATGACCTTACTCGATCTTATTGTAGATTTCTTATTAAACCCTTGGTTTATCATCTCTTTAGTTTTTTGGGTTATTGTGTTTATTTTTGTCTTTTTACTCAGAAACAAAAAAGAGGCTTACACTTTATTTTTCCCTTTACTCGCTATGTTTAAGACCAAAAAACTCAATAACCTCATTCAAAGAATATCGAAAAAAGGCCCTCGATTTTGGAGAATATTTTGGAATATTGGCATATTTGTATCTTTTGGATTTACAATTTATGGTTTTTACTTTTTCTATAGTAACATTTTAAACCTTTTGTTCCAACCTAGCATAGAAAACGCTTTTGTTCTCCTTATCCCCGGGGTTACAATCGACCTACCAGTCTTCATGTACCTGTTATTGCCGCTATTATTTATAGTGACGACACACGAATTTGCTCATGGTATTTCTGCTAGTATTGATGGGGTAGAAATTAAATCAACAGGTGTACTCGGAGCTGGTTTGTTTTTTTTAGTTGGGTTTGGCGCTTTTGTAGAAGTTGATGAGAGAACATTAAGATCGTCGAAATTTAAAAGAAACACTCGGTTAAGAATAGCTGCTGCAGGAACATATGTGAATGCTATAACTGCAGGTGTAGCGTTCCTATTAATATTAAGTTTTCCAGCTATAGTTTCTCCTTTCTATGTACAAACAGTTCAAATTAATAACGTGTTAACGCCTCAAGAGGGAGGTTTTAATTACGGAAACCTTGAGAGTGGAGATGCTATAGTTGCAATCAAACGTCAAAACGATCCTGATAGCCAATTTTTAAACCTTGATTTATCTCAGGACATTAGTCTTACTTCAATACTGAGTAATTCTACTAGCGTTAAATTCGCAATAGGAGATAATCTAACTTTTAGTACTTACAATCCATCTAGCGATTCCTACTCTAAGAAAAATGTTACTGTGGGTCCTCGATATGATATAGGAATCCGTTATGCGTATATTCCAAATGGTACAGGATTAATTATTACTTATAATTATTCGAGTAGTACTGCAACAAACATACTCATATCCAAAGTGAATGGTACGGCTATAAATGTCTCAAATGACGATACTTTAGCATTGTTGCTAACTGACTTTAATCTAAAAGCTATAAACCTGACAACTGTCTCAGGAAAAGATTATATTTTAGATGTAGAAATTGTTGGCGTTTATATTGGTGTTCAAAGTAATTCTTATTGGATGCATAAAAATGACTTTGCAAAATTTTTTACGAGTAATTGGCCAGATTTCCTAATCAGAGAGCTTATATGGCTTTTTATAATATCTTTTAGCATAACCCTGTTTAATATGATGCCCCTACCCATTTTTGACGGGGATAGATTCCTAAAAGAATTAATTGATTGGATATTTGGCGAAGACTATAAATCTAAAAAGAAAAAGATTGATAGATTAATCTATAAAGGAACTGATACGGAGTGCAAATTAACAGAATACCGAGTTGAAAATATAGAATACGTTAAAATTCTTCTGAAGGAGGATAATAAGGGTATACAAAATGGTGAAGTCCTCTTGGGAAAAGATAATTATGAATTAGTAGACTCAATAGGAGACGGATATAAAGATACTGTATCCGTGAAACTTCCTGAAACTACGAAACTAAAAAAAAATTCAGTCTTTGAAGTTTCTTTCGAATACTTGTACGATGATAAACGAAAAATTAAAAAGATTGTTTTAAATACGGTAAGATTTGTAGCGCTAGGGCTTATTCTTGGGAACTTCGTGCTATCATTTTCGCTATTTGGATTTAATCTTCTTGGTTTTTAATTATATTGCTGATGTGATTTTCATAAACAATATTGATAGCTCCTATAATATTTTTCTAAAAACTGGTACATGCGACTATTGCAGTAAAAATTCGCTGGTAGTTCACAGAAAATATTCTGGCGAATTAATATGCACTAATTGTTTTACGAAAAGAATTGAGAAAAATATTTACCAGACAATATCTAAATATAAAATGTTAAAACCAAAAGATAAAATCGTAGTGGGTATCTCTGGTGGAAAAGACTCTCTTTCTTTACTATATAACCTTAAGCAAATTCAAGCAAATAGTTATCATTCGAATCCATTAATAGCAGTAACTATCGATGAAGGGATTAGAGATTATAGAAGTAATAGTACAAAGAACGCAATTGAATTCTGTAAACAGCATAAAATAAAACATGAAATAGTTTCGTTTAAAGAGAAAACCGGTAAAACATTAGATGAGATAGTAGAATTGAAAAAGAGAGCTACTAAAAATACATATGCTTGCAATTTTTGTGCTACTCTTAGAAGAAGAATCTTAAACGAAACCGCAAAAAACTTAGGCGCTGATGTCCTCGCAATGGGTCATAATTTAACAGATATAGCAGAAACTTATTTAATGAATATTCTTTTTAAAAGATTCAAGCTTATTGCTAATCAGTATCTTTTCAAAGAAGAAAGTAAAGAAATTAAGAAGTATTTCGTTAGACGAATCACTCCGCTAATGAAAATTCCAGAAGAAGAAATATATCTCTACGCAAACCTAAAAAAAATCAATTATTACCCTTCTCATTGCCCCTACAGAGAAGAAGATCCAATTTTAAGGAAACGTGTTCTAGATTTCATTCAAGAATGCAAAAAATTTAGCCCTGAAATAGAATTCAATTTACTGAACGGATTTTTGGAGAGTTCTGAAATTTTTTCTAAACATTACATACATAAATCATATAATACTTGTAAAAAATGTGGGTATCCGTGCGGTAAAACAAATATCTGTTTATACTGCAAATATCTAAGTGAGTTTAGAAACTAGTTTCATTTGACGAGTTGCTCTCCGAATATTTTCAAATCATCATATTCTCTGATTTCCCCTCTAAAAAGCGGAATTTCGATAAGTTTTTTGCCAAGTTCATCTCTAAAAACTTTCTGAATTTTAAACAAATTACTAGCTTGCATCTTTCTTCTCGATCGGCAAAAATCACATAAATCTTCTTCATCTTGATATAATTGGTTTACCACAATATTTGAAACAGGGATGTTATATTTTAGTAGTTCACTTAAAAGGCGTCCCGTCTCTGAAATAGCCATTTCTTCCGGTATCATTACTACAACAAACGAGTTTATCGTGGGGTTAGTAAGATCATCTCGTGCTCTAACGATTGAATCTTTTAATCTCTCTAAAACTTCCAATGAATTATCTTTTTTTTTTTCTCCGCTTGTAAAAAGACTCTTCATCATTCCCATAAGATTTCCTAATTTTAATCTCATCTTCAATAATTTACCTATCCAGCCTGATAACGTTTCTGGAAGGCTTAAAAATCTCAATGTATGACCCGTTGGGGCCGTGTCAAATATCACTAAATCGTAATCGTGATCAGTTTCTATAAATTCTAAAACCTTTAATAATGCGAAAGCTTCGTCTATCCCAGGAGGACTCATTGAGGTGATATCTTGTAAATCTTCCATCATTGGTAATCCGCCCATTATATCTGGCATTTCCATTCCTTCTCCCGGGCTCATACCAGTTAAACTTTTATATTCTGACATATCCGCTTTAGGGTCTATTTCTAAAGCAGTTAAGTGTTTTACACCAGGTATTTTTGTTGGTTCTCCGGGGGGAAGTGCTATCCCAAAACTGTCTCCTAAAGAATGAGCGGGATCAGTACTGATAATTAAAGTGTTTCTTCCGTGTTCTGCTGCCCAGATCGCAGAACTTGAAGCGCAGGTTGTTTTTCCGACGCCTCCTTTCCCACCAAACATTATTATCTTTAAACTTAATAACATTTCAGATAAGTTCATATTATTCCACACTAATCCTTCTAATTAATTTCTGTAATACTCTTACATTTTATTAATGAAGCTCATAAAATAAAAACTATAAAACTTACTCTAATAAGTTAATTTGAATCGAAGAATTGCGACTATTCCCCCGAAAGTGCTATATAACATTTCTCCTTCTTCAGTATCCGGAGAAATTATAATTACATCAGTTCCCATGGTTTCTGCTATGGAACCAAGCTCTTCAATTATTAGGACAGCATTGCTTACATTAAAGGTGTTAGAACCGCAATCAGGACAATTTTCATCTTGAATAGACAATTTTAATTTATTCACTTCCCGCTCCCGTGCTGTTCGAGATTCTTCGTATTTACAATTGGAACAAGTGATATTTACTTGATAAGTATCTAATTTTTCAGAAAGAATTAATTTGGCTACAGCACCCATATTTAAAGCTTTTTGCACTTCCTCAAGACCGTATGCAACTAAACCAGTCTCTTTTGAAACCGCATTTAAAAATGATTGCATTACTTGTTTTTCTTTAATATACTTTACGTTAGCTATTTGATCTTTAATTTTATGAATCAACGCACGGATTCCCTCAATTCCACCATAACCAAGATCAACAACATCCAAAATTTTCTCTCGTAATCGATAATCTAAACTTTCATCGTTTACAAATTTTTCTTTAGAAGGTCCTGGTCCTCCTATGAAAATTCCTTGTAATTCTTCCATGCCTAAAAATAATTTGTTGACTTCATCAGAGATTCTTCTGTAAAATCTCGTTTCTGCTTCTTCCATTTGCCGTTCGAATCTTTTCTGAGACTGCCCTCCAGCTTTATGCTTACCATGGACCCCGGAAGTAAAATCTCTCACTATTTCTACGTGGTTTCCTCTTAAATATCCTACAGCAGACTCCTTTCTACCTATACTAAGTAATCCATAAGTTTCCTTTGTTTCGAGCATATCCTCTAACGGCCATAATAGAAACTCGCTTGCACAATGATATCTAAAGGTTAAAACTTTTTCAGGGGGATGGACAATATACATCTCATTCTTCTCTGTTCCAGGAGTATTGTTTTGCGGGATCGCACCAGAAAACATAACTAACCCATTTTCAGGAACTATTGTAATGTTTTTCAACTGACCTAAAAGACTTGATATGCTTTCTAAAACGTTTTTCCGAGTTAATTTTGACTTAATATTCTGACTTTCACTTACTTCATTCTTAAGGTGATTTGTAACATCAGAGATCTTACGATCGTGAGGAATATACAGCGAAACTAACTCCGTGTGAAAACCCTTCTTCTCCTTTAGCTGTTTAAGTAACCTCTTTGTTTGATATATTTGTAAATCATTACTTTTACGCTCTTCAGTTAAAGCCATAAGAATCAACAAAAATTAAAAAGATCCAAAAGATTAATAGTTTTTCTTTATTTCAAACTATAAAAACAACGATATATGTGAAACCTTTAAATTATGACACCTATTAATGACCAAAATCCCATAATCCCCATAGATCATCCCCGTTATGAAAGTTTAAAATATAGGCACAAGATAATTGAGGGAATGAAAAATTTAATTGTTGCTGAGGCCGGTTTAATTGCTCATGGGCGAGGAGAATGTTTTGATTACATGCTAGGGGAAACAACCAACGAGACAGCAAAAGAAGCTATAATTGCTGCAGTTGCATTGCTTCTTACAGCATCAAATGCCGTTATTAGCGTTAATGGAAACACTGCAGCTTTATGTCCAAATGAATTAGTAGAACTATCAGAGATTATAAATGCACCACTTGAAATTAACCTATTTTATAGAAAAAAAGGAAGAATTGAAGCAATTAAGAATGTATTACAAGGTGCGGGAGCTAAAAAGATTCTGGGGCTCGACGAACGTATTATGGTCGAAATAGAAGAATTGTCTAGCAATAGAAGAAATGTGGATCCGAATGGTATAAAAATCGCTGATGTCGTATTCGTCCCCCTTGAGGACGGAGATAGAACAGAAGCTTTGAAAAAAATTGGGAAAATAGTAGTCGCAGTCGATTTAAATCCAATAAGTAGAACTTCTCTATGGGCTGACATTACAATAGTAGACAATTTTATAAGAGTAATGCCGGAAATGATTAAGATTGCTAAGAAATTAAAAGACGCCGATGAAAAAGAACTAATAAATATTATTAAAAGATTTGATAATAAAAAAAATATTCAAGCGTCTTTAAACACAATAATTAAATACACAAAAAAACAAAAAAAAAAGCTTTTATGAATTTATGAAATTAAGGAACAGCATTTAAAGCTTTTAGTTAATTAAAAAAGCTTAAAAAGTTCTAAAATAATACTTATTTAGCAACTATTTAATATATAAAGAACAAGTTCTAGGGCTCATATAATAATGGGTACAGAAAAAGATACGCAGATCAATTCCTCCAGCAATTTCCGCGACACCAACCCTATTGTGGTAAGAAGATGTACCCTAGAGGATCTAGAAGGCGTTATCAAAGTAAACGAACAAGAATTACCAGAAGATTACCCCTATTTCTTTTATAAAAGTATCCTAGATAATTATCCTGAGTCATTCCTCGTAGCGTGTAACAGTAATAAGGAAATTATCGGATACATAATGTGGAGAGTTGAAAGAACCCCCGCAATTACAAGCCTGAAATTAAAAAATAATGGACATCTCGTCTCTATTGCCGTCTTAAAAAACTATAGAAGATTAGGAATTGCTACCACGCTCCTATCTCACTCCATGAAAAAAATTAAAAAATACAAAATTGACGAATACGTGTTAGAAGTAAGGATTAGCAACTTTGAAGCTACTAACTTATACAAGAGATTTAAGTTCATTACTCACAGCATAAAAGAAAAGTATTATAGAGACGGAGAAAATGCCTATTACATGGTCTTCAAAGCGTAAACATCAAATTAAAAAGAACGCTCTAATCCCTTAATTAAAGTAGTTAATAACTCATTTGTGACTACTTCTATCCTCAACTTTTTACCAAATTCTACAATTCTGCCGTTAATAAAGTCAATTTCGGTAGGCTTTCCCTTCAAAACGTCCTGCAACATTGAGTTTTTGTTGTCATACGTTTTCTTCGCTACAGAATACATTAACTCGACGTAATCTCTATTCGATAGATTTACTTGCTTCTCATGCGCTATTTCTAAAGCCTCCTTAACCGCCTTTCCCATTAATTTTCTTAAAGAGTTTTTCTCTAATAGCTGCCCATTTTTTAAACCCGTAAGAGCACCTATGGCATTAATACCAATATTTACAAAAACTTTTTCCCAAGAGCATTTTATAATATCCTCAACAAACTCCGTCGGCAGACCCCCGGTGCTCATCAGATTTTTTAAAAACAGTAAACTCTCCTCCGCTCTATCGTAATCATCAATATTCGAATTATCTGGTTTCAAATAAGCAAATCCAATTTTTGTAAATCCTATACCAGTGTGACGCACATGCCCATAATCCTCTAATTGAGCCCCATGAGACGTAATTATTCGTAGAATCTTATTCTTATTGCAATATTCTTTTACTATAGCCTCGTTACCAATACCATTTTGTAGGATTATAAACCAATTACTTGACTCAATTAAACTCTTAAACTGAATCATCGTTCTCTCGGTATCGTACGCCTTTGTCGTAAGAAAAAGAAAATCAAACTTATAGGATTCACTTATTTCAGAGGATCCCGTAAAATCATTAACGCTTTCGTAAGCTTTAATGTTTTTCAAAAATATATCTTTATCGGAAGCAGTCAAGCGTAATCCTTCCTTGTTTATCGCAACGACGTGATTTCTCCTTCCAAAAAAAATTATCTCTAAAGGATTCTCGTCAGAGTGAATAGAGGCAAGATATCCTCCAAACAAACTACCTATTGACCCTGCTCCAATAAATCCAATTTTTACTACTTTTTGACTCAAAGTTTAACTAACTCTTCTTAGCAATAAAAATCCTACTTCAATTCTTTAATGGTACTCACATATATTAGTTTAAAAACTTATCCAACCCCGTTTGACCCGAAGAAAGCGTACCAGATTTTTTCTTTATGTCTAATATGTTAACTCGCTCAGGGTCGTTTCTTGGTTCTAAATCCAGTTCGCGCAGCATCATCAAAGAATTTTTTGTCGCATAACCCGAAAAGTGATTGTTAAAATAAATGCCGACGGTATCAGCTTGATCTATCACATCCCTAATAGATACCGCCCATTTCCTTATTTCTTCGTCTTTAAAGTAATAATCGAACCAAGGTTTTTTACCATAACCGTGAAATCTAATATAAGCAAAGCTAGTATCCGTAACATCCATCCTAGGAGGTAATAAAGGCTCTATCACAGCACAATATGTAACCTTCCGCTTTTTCAAATATTCAAATACTTCCTCATTCATCCACGATAAATGCCGGAACTCTACAATTAAATGATACCCATCGCGTTTTAGGTCACCCGGCCAAGATCTAACGAATTCTTTAAGCGCTCCGAAGTGATCTACCCTATTGAACGAAGGAGGTAGCTGTATCAAGAACCCCAATAATTTTTTCGAATCAATTAAAGGCTGCATCGCAGTTAAATAATACTTCAAATCAGCCGAACACAAATCTACATCCAACTTATGCTCGTGAGTTATACTCTGGTGTAGTTTTGCCGTAAATAAAAAATTTGAAGGTGTCTTATCCACCCAGTTCTTAACTATCCAAGGCTTAGGAACGTTATAAAACGTCGTGTTGATCTCCGTAGTGTAAAATATCTCCGAATAATACGAAAGATAATCCCCCTTTTTTATCCCCTTCGGATAAAAAGTCCCTAACCACTCATCATAACCCCATCCCGAGGTCCCTATTAATACTCGCTTTACTCTCTTTTCCATGATTAAACGATTAAAACTTTTAACCTGTAAAAACCCTTTAATTGCTAATTTTCTGTAATATAATTAATAATTTTCTGTAATATAACTAGTAATTTTCTGTAATATAACTAGTAATTTTCTGTAATATAACTAGTAATTTTTTTTTAATATAATTGGTAAAAAATGCAAAATATACTCCTATTTGAACCAAAGAACATAGTATCCAGTGAAATAAATCATACCCCTCTTAGCGAATTTCTTAATTTTTTATTTTTCCCACTTAGTAGTCCTTAGTCATTAATCCTTAATCCTTAATCCTTAATCCTTAATACAATAATACAATATACTCTATAAATAAACTATATGTAAAATTTTATCAGCTCTTCATATTTACCAAATACAATATTCATCACAGAGCTCCAACCTCCCTTTTAAAGTTTACCAATATCGACCATAAAATTTTTAATTAACAAATTACTCTAATATTTCGTCGATGAGTTTTTAATTTGTGATCTATCGTTATCCCTATTACCATCGATAAGTTATTGGATGTGGAAAAATATCTCATCTAACCCTGATGACATACCGCCAATAGCGGACACCGGCCTTATAGAAGTGGATCAGAAGAGACTAACGTCAAAATGCATGATACCACAGGAAATAAGTGCCTAAAACGACCAATTCCTCGGTTGTTTCAGGAAACCGGTCCAAGCACGAGCAAAAAAACATAAAAAAATATTTACCTTACTACAAAACAACGAAAAAAACAACGATTCGTGCTCAAAGGAACACAACTCCCCATAAAAATATGAAAATATACATTATTTTCGTCTCAATTTTTAATTTCAATCTCTAAATAAGTATTGTCTCCGAATACACAAGCCTTTTCACAGGCAATCTGAATCTTTCCTCAAGTAGACGCCAATTACGCCATCGCTATTTGGTGGATATCTTGGCTTGGGCACCGATGAAGAGCGTGACAAGCTGCGATAAGCTCGGGTTAGTCGCATGTAGACGCTGACCCCGAGATTCTTCAATCGGACATCCGCTTGCGGCCCAATAATCCGCAAGATTCCCGTTAGGGAAGGGGAACCCTGGGAAGTAAAACATTTTAGTACCAGGAGGAAAAGAAAACAATCGTGATTCCGTTAGTAACGGCGAGCGAAAGCGGAACAGATCAAACCGAATCCCTTGGGGAAAACCCAAGGGAGATGTGGAGTGTGGACCTCGTACGGCCTAATCAACTAAGGTGAATACCCCTGAAATGTTGAGCCATAGAGCGTGACAGCCGCGTAACCGTAAATTGGAAGGCTGCTGCGAGGTATCCCGAGTAGTGCGGGATGGTTTTCTCGTACGAACGTGCCAGATACACGCTGGCAAATCTAAATATGTCCCAAGACCGATAGTGAAATAGTAGCGTGAGCAAAAGATGAAAAGAAACCCGGAAGGGTCGTGAAAAGCGCTTGAAACCAAATAGTTTAGTAAGGATGCAGCCCGAAAGGATAGATTCTGCGCGAATGCGTTCTGGCGACAGAACATCAGAGTGCAGAGGACTAGGGTTGCATCATCAGTCTGGAATCATTGGCCAGGGAGTTTATAGTAGTGGCGAGCTTAAGTGCCTTACGGCATGTAGGCGTAGGGAAACCAATATTCTTGCAATCTAATTATCACATTAGAATGAATAGCGTACCAAGGAGTAGTTTTGCTATTCCAACGGGACGTTCTGATTTCTCCTAAGGGATTAGACCAGAAGAATGGTCTTAAAGGGCCTAAAGTCACTGCTGTAAAACCCGAAGCCGGTCGATCTATTCCTGGTCAAGATGAAGTCGCTCGAAAGGGTGATGGAGGTCTGCACCAGTGCTGACGTGCAATTCGCTTGGATGAACTGGGAATAGGAGCAAAAGGCTAATCTAGATCGGTGATAGCTGGTTCTCCCCGAAGTTGGTGTCAGCCAATCCTCAGGCGAGGTAGCTAGTGGCGTAGAGCACTAATTGCGGAACAGGGAGAAGAAATTCTTCACTCCGCTCTTAAACTCCGAAACTGCTAGCACTGTAGACCCTGGGAGACGGGTTAGTGGGCGTAAAGTCCATTGCCGAGAAGGGAACAACCTAGACTTGGGTTAAGGTCCCTAAATGCAGGTTAAGTGTTAAACGAAAGGGCGTTATATTTCTAAAACAGCAAAAGGATAGGTATAGAAGTAACCACTCCCTAACGAGTGTGTAACAACTCATTTGCCGAGAAATATAGCCCCGAAAATGGACGGGGCTTAAATCTGCTACCGAGACCCAAGAGCACGGGCGGAAGAACCCCGTGATCTGGTAGGGGAGCGTCCAGGTTGGGCAGAAGCAGGTGCGTGAGTTCCTGTGGACCGACCTGGAGCGCAGATCCTGGTAATAGTAAAAGCATAGATGGGTTAGAATCCCATCCGCCGAAAGGGCAAGGGTTTCTTCGCAATGCGTCGTCAGCGAAGAGTTAGTCGATCCTAAGCGCAATCTTAACTGAACTGCGCGAAAGGGAAACAGGTTTATATTCCTGTACCATGGCGCTACAAATAGCGGTAACGCATGACTGTATGCTAACAAATCCGGGTAAGTGGAATAGGGTCGTCGTACATCTCCCTATTTAAATGTAATAAAGCTGGTAAATAGTGTAAAACTTAGACCCAGCTCAAAGCATGAATAGCCATCCAATTGTGGAAGGTTCCGCTGAGCCCAGGTTTTAATAAAAAGGCATCAGTAAGAAACGCCGTGATCGTACCCAGAACCGACACAGGTTTCGACAGCACCGTCGAGAACGTCGACAGGTGCCCCTAGGTGAGTAGCCTAAGGCGTATTCGTGTAAAGGAGGCTAGGGAAATCGACAAATTAGAGCCGTAACTTTGGGATAAGGCTTGCTTGGGAACTTCTTCACGCAGCTTCGGCAGTGTGCGGGGGTACCCAAGTCGCAGTAACTAGGGGGGGACGACTGTTTAATAAAAACATAGGTCACTGATAGAGCGAAAGCTTGTTTACAGTGGCTGAAACCTGGCCAGTGGCAGTTTGATCAATCCGGGTTACAACCCGAGTAAGTCCTGCTAAACGCCGGGAGTAACTATAACTCTCTTAAGGTAGCCAAATGCCTTGTCTGGTAAGTTCAGACGTGCATGAATGGTCCAACGTTCTCCCTATTGTCCCAGCCTTCTGACGATTGAAATTACACTCCGGCGAACGGTCCGGAGATACCTGGTGGGACGAGAAGACCCCGTGGAGTTTTACTGCAGCCTGTTGTTGTGGTTTTGAACTGAATACAGAGTGTAGTCGGGAGCGTAGATGCCGTAATTTCGGTTACGGTGGAGCAACCTTGGAATACCGGCTTTCCTTTTTGAAATCACTAACGGTGCACTAGCATCGGACATCCGCAGGTGGGCAGTTTGGCTGGGGCGGCTCACTCTAGAAAAAATATCTAGAGTAACCAATGGTCAGCTCAGGCGGGTCAGGAATCCGCTGAAGAGTTTAAGAGCAAAAGCTGGCCTGACTGGATTCTGATTACCAAGGAATCCTGAGGCTAACGCCTGGTCTAGCGATCCTTAACTGTGCTCGTGTGGCTGGTTGAGGTGATAGAAAAATTACCCCGGGGGTAACAGAGTTGTCACGAGTAAGAGTTCCTATCGACCTCGTGGCTTGCTTCCTCGATGTCGGCTCTTCCTATCCTGGGAGCGCACATTACACAAATCGACTCGATTTGCGTGCGCATAACTCCCAAGGGTGGGGCTGTACGCCCATTAAAAGGGAACGTGAGCTGGGTTTAGACCGACGTGAGTCAGGTCGGATTCTATCTACCAGGTATGTGGGATGACTGAGGGTAAGGGAAAATCAGTACGAGAGGAACATTTTGCCGGCGCCTCTGGTGTACCGGTTGTCTGACAAGGCATCGCCGGGCAGCTACGCGCTAACTGATAAGTGCTGAAAGCATCTAAGCACGAAGCAGGCCCCGAAATTAGTCATCCAATCTTACTTCATATTGTATAATGTATATGCTATGTATTTAGCTTAGCTGAGTTAGGAAGGACCCCCTGTGAGGACCGGAAACTAGCTCGAAGTGTGCGTGCGTGAAAGCGTGCGTGTGTAGAAAAGGTTATAAGTGAAATGGATGGTGTGTTAATTGTCGAGAGCGGGGCGCGGTGACGCGAACCGTGGGAGCGAGACGAGCGCACCCGTATAAGACGGGATTGGTGAGATGGGGGTGTACGTGCCGAGCTTTCGGGCGAGGTATTCAGCCCGCCATTCTCAATAGCGCGAGTGTGTGGCATTCGAAAGAGGAAATAAGGGTTCAGGCTTAGAGTGAATCAGGTTTGTGTGAATGGCAGACAATGCGTTTGTTTAGTAGTTTAGTTTGTTTCGAAGTTAAGAAGTGAGATGGAGGTATTTTGTATTTGGTTGGGTATGGGTTGTGTTCCGGAGTTTTTACTCCATTTTTTATTTTCTTTCTTTTAGTTTTTATGTTCTTTGTAGCGTTTGTGTTTCGTTGTGTTCCTTTGTTATTTTTTCTATTTTCTTATCCTGAAGTCCGTTGGGGTTGTGTTCCGGAGTTTTCACTCCAAATTATTTTTTTTGTAATTTAACTCAATTTACACTCAGCTCGATTATTTTCCTAGAAATAAAACCCCTAGTGTATCTAAAATCTTTTTCTAAAAAGAAAAAGAGATTTAATAAAAAGGCAATTAGATGTAAATATGCCGAAATGTGGATTTTGTAAGCGCGAAATTTCTATAAAAGATTTTGTAAAGGGAATGGGTAAGGGCTATAATGTTGAGAAAACAATGCATTGGAGAAAGAAGGTCTGTATGTTCAGCTGTCCCCACTGTGATACAATCTTAGGCTTCGGGTTTGATTAAGAAAATAAGGAGTGTGATAGAATGTTTGTATTGCGTAGGGTTGTGTTCCGGAGTTTTCAATTCCATAACTTTTTATTTATTTTTATTTAAAATATTATTTATTGTTTAATCAAAACCTAGCATATTTTAATACAAAAAAAATATAATATTGATATAGTCATTATTAGATATAACAACCGAAATTCATTTTAAAAAAGGTAAAATATCGATATGTTAGTCTGTAAAATCTTAAAAGGGCAAATGGATCGTGTAAAAGCAGAAAAAGACATCAACAGTTTTCTCTCATCAATGCCGTTAGAGTTAGAAGATTTTATCATTTCTCAAGTTGCACGGAATAGTAAAATCGTTACAACAATAATTTACAAAGCGAAGTAAAAACGGTCTAAAGAATATAAATTTTAAATATTTTTTATTTTTCGATTTCTTTAATATTTAAATCCAATAAATCTAAATTTTATATAATGACAAATATTTATGAAGGTTGGGCACGCTTTTATCAAGAACCGAGATCGACTTTTTCCATTAAAAAAACTGGTTTTATATTTATTTCAGAAAATTTGCTAACGTTCAAGTCTTATGAAAAAGGAGTATTCTATGAAATTCCCTTTTCCCAAATGAAAGATATTAGTATGGATAAGTATTGTATAAAGATTTTTACTGAAAATGGTAATGAATATAGCCTCTTTCCTTTAAAAAATAAAACAACTCAAGATAAGAAAAGAATTCCTTACATATTTAACATGCTAACTGAATTGAGAAAAGGACAACCTATTGAAGAGCTTAGAATTATTGAAAAACTTAAGCAGATAATGAAAGTTTCATCAAAAATAAGCGTTAAAATGTTAAAGGAATTATTTAAATTGGAAATAGGAAAAACGTACGAGATTGTTTATAACTGGGCAAGTAAATTTGGTTTTACAGTCGAAGGAGATTATTTAATTGTAAATGAATCAGCAGTTTTAGAATTTATTAAATTGCTAGATGACAGACCTGAAGTAGATACTAAAATCGAGGGAGGAAAAACAAACTGTTCTTATTGTGGAAATTCTATTGAGGTTAGTTTAAAGATTTGTCCATATTGTGGGAATGAAAATGTTAAGTTTTAAACTTATTAACTTTTTTATTTTCTTTCTTTTTATTTTTGTAGTATTTGTAGCGTTTGTGTTTTGTTGTGTTCCTTTGTAATTTTTTCTATTTTTTCTGTTATTTTCTAGTTTCTTTTAGGTTTAAACCTTAAATACTTACAAACATGTTATAATCTATTAAATCCAGCCTTCAAACAAATTATTTTATATAAGAAAATTATGAAAACTTCAAAAATTACTTCTATATTCTTACCCTTATTCTTTTTCCAAATTATTATTGGTGTAAATTTATTTCCCCTTGTAAATAATGATTTGACAAATCTACCAGTTATAAGTGGCAACTGGGAATCTCCTGTTGAGTTAGGATCTTTTACGTACTCTGATAATGTCCGAAATACATTTATTTTAAATGATACTGCTTTTATTTTGGTTGATGTTTATGGAATGGTTATAGTCGATATTAGTAATCCGTTGAACCCACAATATTTAGGAAGATATGCAGAATATTCCAAAAATGTTCAAGTTATAGATGATATTGCCTATCTTACAAGTGGTAATGGTTTTTTCATTGTTAATGTCTCGGTTCCTAGTTCCCCTTCTTTACTGGGAGAAAATAACACTTTTGATTGTGATGGGTTATATGTTGACGGAGATCTTGCTTTTGTTGGTTGTCGATATTATGGAATGGTTATTTTCAATATATCCAATCCCACTATGCCTGACTTTGTAGGAGAATACGTAAATGGTTCAAATCAGGATTATGACGATATTTTTGTTGCAAATAATACTGCTTATATTGCTGACTACCAAGGGGGAAATCTTAAAATAATCAATGTAACGGATCCTTATAATCCTGAAATTCATGGAATCTACGATTATGATACAGTTGAGGGTGGTCCAAATGATGTATTTGTGGTAGATGATATCTGTTATCTCTCTGATTACGATGGTGGATTAAAAATAATTAATGTAAGCGATCCCGAGTCTGTAGTTACGTTAACAACATACAATTCTGGAGGTTGGGTATCAGGGGTGTTTGTTTCAGATAATATAGCTTATGTCTCAGATTATCTAACAGGAATAAGAATTTTAAATGTATCCAGTCCTTCCAGTCCAGTCTTATTAGGATCATTTTATGATCCCAGTGAAAATGCTTATAGTATATTTTTTGCTAATTCAATTCTGTATGTTGGTTGGGGTATGGAAGGCTTGAAAATTATTGACCCGGGTTATGATTCTGATGAAGACGGATGGTCTGACCAAGTCGAGATCTATTTACATCAAACCGATCCAGACGATCCAAACAGTTTTCCAGACGTAATAGCTCCAGTTATTACGATTATTTCACCACAACCTTCTACTAGTTATGGAATAGATGCTCCTGATTTTAATATATCTATCATTGAATCAGATTTAGATGCTACTTGGTATACAATACAAGGTGGTTTATTTGAATATCAATTTACTGGATTAAATGGCACGATAGATCAAGAAGGATGGGATGTGACTCCTGAGGGAGAGATTTCTATTACATTTTATGCTGAAGATGGAGCGGGAAATATAGGGAGTGAGAGCGTCGTTGTTATAAAAAGCATTCCTACTCAACCAGAAATCCCCGGATATAATATTTATCTCTTTCTGCTAGGAATTCTTTCAGTTGCAATAATACTGCTTGTTAAAAAAATGAAAAAATTCTAGGGATTAAACCAAATAAGCGATAAAAATGTTTTGATATGAGAGATGATAAGTAAGTAGGTTAAGGTTGTGTTCCGGAGTTTTTACTCCAACTTTTTTATTTTCTTTCTTTTTGTTTTTGTAGTATTTGTAGCGTTTGTGTTTTGATGTGTTCCTTACGTTAATTTTTTCAATTTTCTTATCCTGAAGTGCGTTGGGGTTGTGTTCCGGAGTTTTCACTCCAAACTTTTTTATTTTAGATAAATTAAACAATTAATTCTCTTTTTATATCGCTTCATTTTGTGTCTATCATTCTCAATAGAATAATGTGATAAAAATTGGAGCAGTAAAGATAATTCCAGTAAGAACAGAAATGATTATTAATATTATACCAATTTTATGAAGATCTTTTGTGGGATCAGATAAAATTTCTCTTCCGAAAAATCCAATTAATAATGTTAAAAATGTTAGAACAAATCTTAGAGTAGATAGATCAAATGAATTCACAAAAATTAATGGATTTATAATTGAAATTATATATATTATACCAGAAGTAATCATCAATATTAACATAAAAAAGATTCCTATTATCCAACACCAAATCCTACCCGCTATAGGAATCTCTAAGTCAATATCGAATTCTATGATTTTTTTTAATTTTTTCCTTCTTGGTATATTGAAAGATATGATATCAGAAGATAAATCTGTAGGTAATTTAGTATATAACCCTCTGAGGATATCCTTCATCTCTTTAGCAAATCTTATTCTATGAAATCTAGGAGCATACGCTAAAAAGTAATAAGAGCAATCCTCCCGTAAGTCTATCGTTAAAGGATAAACATTTTTTTTTTGGTTGAAAAAATTAACTATAGATAATTTATTATAAATGAATTCTCTATTTATTTCACTCATTAGTGATGAATAATAGATGTATTGAGTTCTAAAAAGTAAAAAAGGATTATTAAATAGAACTATCCATAATATTGCACTTATTAGGACTGGTGCTAGTAAGATTTCAAAAAATAATGAAGAAATGAGAAAAACTGCCATAATAACATTAAAAAAAAATCTCACTCCTCTAAATTTCTTAGATAACGATGTTTTCCTATTTATCATTCTCGAATATTTCTTATTCTTTCGAATTGTTTTTTTAGTTATGATTTTCAAATTGAATTCTTCATTATTTATTGCACTATCTAAATATATAGGGATGGATGTTTTATGGAAAAAACCTTCATAACTTGTTCCTAAAGGAAATACTTGGTTCCCATCTAAGAAAATTTCAATTGAGACTGGATTAAATGATTTATAATCTCGTATACATTTATCTAAATCTCTAAAAACAAATTTGTAAATTTCATTGTATAAGATTTCAGATAAGCTATCTAGAAATAGCTTCCTTTTTATATTATCTTCTGGTTCTTTATTCTCACTATTTGTTTTAATCAAGAAACTTGTTATTTTTTCTTCGAATTTTTCTTTTAATTTCCCGTGTTTCATCAATTTATTATGAGCTTTTGTAAATAGCATTAAAACTTGTGTAGTAAGGAGTGAAGTTACTGCTAAAATTATGAATGGAGATACAAACAATATTAGATAAATTATCCAAATAATTATATCCCCTACTATTAGATACCTTGATAAAAGAAAAAATGAAACCAAAAAGTAATAAGGAATTAAAATACCGTAAAGAATCCATAACCATTTAAATGAAGTGTTATGATGAAGATAGACTTTTTTTTTTGAAAATGGATAACGTATTATATCTTCAAAATTCCCAGATTTCTCAATATGTTCTCTAATCTTTACTTTACTAATTTCTTCTTTAATCTCTTCTGAAATTTTAATTTTTTTTAACTTCGTTTCTCGTTCTTTATTATTTATCTCTTTTTCTATGAATTCTTCAATATTTTTAAAATTCGAATCTGATGGATTTAATATTTTTTCAAAAATAAAATGCCATATAATTTTTTCAAATAAGGTTTCTGATTCAGTTTCTAATAATATAGCATTTAAATTTTTTATTGGGTGTTTAATTAAACCATGTTGTTGAACTATTTCTTGATATCTAGGTGTTTTTTCTATTTCTTGAATCTCTATAGTTAGTTTTTCATGAATTTTTATTGTTTCACTAACATATTCCTTATCCTTTACTTTTGCTAATAATCTATCAATTTTATTTAACTTTTCTTTTATATCTTCAAAATTTTCAATATATTTCTTAATTTCTTTATTTCTCTTAAAAAACGCTTTATTATCAAGATAATTTTGATATTCCTCAACTGTTTTCTCAGGGATCCTAAAATAAGTGAGAGGTAATTCTAGTTTATAGTTAGAGTCTTTTGATCTTTCACTTTCCTCAAATCTTATTAAATATGAAGTCTCTTCCTCCACTTCATTTATATCATTAAATTTTAATATTTTTGATTCTCTCTTTATATGATACGGTATTAGTTTCCATTGTTCACTTCCAGAGGTATTATTTGAATCTTCCATAATCCATCCTTTTTAATATTAATGAATTGTTCATCTATTTTTGAAAATATATTAGACTTTTGACAAAATTGACTTTTTTAATATAATCCTTAATAATATTTAAATGATCATGTATACTAACTTATACATTTAAAGAATAATGAAAGCATTTTTAAAAAACATTGTTAAAAATTATGGAAAGTCAAAAGAAATATGACGCGAAGCTTGGGTTGAAGGGAAACCTGAAAGTGGTTATGTATTTGACTTTTTTGATTCTGATTGCATAGTACATAGAGAAGGGTTTTTTTCATATTAACTTTTTATGCTATTAATTTATATCTTAAGATTTCTTCTGGAAATTAAGTCTTTTTGAAATTTTTTTGGGGATATCAAATGAGCGAGGATGATTATATAGATATTTATGATGAGAATGACCAAAATTGGAAAAAGTTGAAAAAAATTTATACTTTTGACGAGTTTGATCCAAATTTTTGGATAGGAACTGGATTGGAATTTGATGATAGCTATACTACTCTTTATGGTAGCATACCTGAAACTATAATACCTGTAGCAACATGGGGAACTGACTTTTATGTTGAAGAAAATCATATTCTCTCCCCAGATGTTACTAACTTCATCGATTTAGTTAAAGATTTAAGTTCTAATAAAAATTTAATTGAAAGCTTTGAAAAAATAAATGAGGTTCAAGATGATATAATAACTGGTAATTTAGCTAACGCTAAAATATTAGCCATACAATTATTAAAAGAATTCCAAAGAGAAAAATCCGATTTCGGTATAAAAAGAGCAAGAGAATTGATTAAACTTACTGAATTCGATCTTTCAAATGTTGTTCAGAAGAAGAAGATTATTCACGAATCAATTTATAATAATAAAATATCCAGATGCTTATTACACAAAGAAATTGATGCTAAATGTGTAAAGTTGAACGATATTAAGGAGACTATAGAGACTCCTGAAATCTTTGGATTTATCATGTATCAATTTCTTGGAAAGAAGTTTAAATTTAAAAATTTATTCCATTTCATAAAAATTAGAAGATATAGAAAAGAACAAGAAAAATTGAAAGAGTTAATAACAGAAATTAATAATAATCGGTTAATAAATATTAAATACCCAAAAGATTCTACTAGTTTAGAAGTAAAAACTTGCGATTTTTGCAAAATCGCCCGCAGTTATGATTTCGGGATTCTATTATTATCCCCACTTAATCCAAATGCTTTCTTAGAAGCCGGAATGTTTATGAGTTTGGGCAAAAGAGTTATTCTAATAAATAATGAAAAAGTTGTGAAATCAGCCCCATTCGATTTAACTCCATTTTTTTATATAAAATATCGTAATGTTAACGAATTGGAAGCAAATTGGAATAGGAAAATTCCGAACTTTATAGAAGATATGATAAAACAATATATACTATAGATTATCATTTCTTGGATTTTTAAATCTAGAATCTCTAAGTAAGATTTGGGGAGAATTATTTGATAGCTCCATTAAAATTGGGTTTATACCATTCAAAGTATTATTTATTATACCTTTTCAAAAACCCATTTGTCTAATTGGTGATAAATTAGTTCAAGTAAATTTTGAGAACAATCTAGACCATAATCCTCTTTAATTTGAAGGAAAACTTTAGTGATATGTTTGCAAAATCGCTTACTCCATTTTCTATCTGTTAAGAAATCAGTACAATCATGCTTTAATATATTATTTTCAAAATCTATTATAAGTTGATAATCTGTTTTGGTTCCTTCTATAAGACTATAAGCTTGCCTATTTTTATCAATGGATAAGTTTTTTATAACGACTTTGTCTATTTTTTTTCTGTCCCGATGCAGGTCCAAATATGAAAAATATAATAGTAAGTCATCAAAATTGAATTCTGTAAAAACTGGCCAATTTTCATGTGGATAATGTCTTCCCGCAACTATGATATTGATTTCACCAGCATTTTTTTCCTTAAAAGCTCTTGCTAAATCCCATGTTGTTGATCCTGTAGTAAAAATATCGTCTAAAATTAAAACCTTATTCTTTTCCAAATTAGTAATGTCGACTCTATGGATACCTTTAATCTCATCGTATCTCTCTAAGAATTTTTTATGTTTATGCTCTCCAATTTCCATTAATCTTACAACTTTATTTGATATATCTTGAATTTTAAAACCTGCTGTTTTAAACTTTTTAATTAAAGGAGCTAAAATAAAATCGCATTGGTTCACTTCAGTAGTATTAAATTTTGGGACAATAGTTATATAATTTGTGTCTTCTATTAACTTAGGATATGTTTTGGTTAACTGGAATAGACCATCAGCAATTAAATCGCCAGCATACTTTTTAAATGTCTTCTGCTTCCTAAATTTTAGAATATTGACGACTTCTGTTAAATTATTAATTGGTATTTTTTCATAATTATGATATATTCCAAGGGCTTTTACTTCATTAAAATACCAACCATCATCTTCAAATGGAGGATTCGCACAAGTATAACATAAATGTTGGTCTTCACTATAAGGGTTCATACATTTTTGACAATAAGGTTCATTGATAATCCTTACCGGTATTTTTCCTTTAAGATAAATAAAGTTAGTTTTTGTCATTCAATACAACGAGAAGATTTGTCAGTATTTCGTCAAACTTGTCTGCTTAGATAGAATGTTACTTTTACCGAGATTTAATCTTTTCCTTTCTTCATATTCATTCAGTAGTACTTCTACCACAAAATCGACATCATCTACAGAAGTAATTTTCCCCCCTCCTTTTTCGTTAAGTATCCAATTAGGAATAAATGCTTGTTCAACCTCATCATCGATGGGTTCAACTGCAAAAGCGGGCTTTCTTTGTTCTAATCCGTATTTAAATTGCCACCTTGTTCCGCTGTGTTCAGTCCCTTCAATAAAAATGTTTCCTAATCCTAACCCACTAGTAATGCGATTTCTAATTTGCAATGCTCTTTTTATAACATTTTCTAACGGAAATCTTTCTGATAAGATTGCTCCATTTTCTATTAACTTTTTTACTAAATATTGATTTTCTTTAGGGTAAAGATTTAATATTCCGGAAGCAATCACCCCTATCGCCCTACCGCCCTCATTTAATGCAGTTTCTATCGCAATAGTATCAATTCCTCTTGCCAATCCACTCACAATTGTGAATCCTTTTTCTACTAACCTTTTAGATATCAACTTTGTCATTTTTGTTCCATATTTCGTTGGATTTCTTGTTCCTATTATAGCAACTGCTCTCTCATCTTTTGGTTTGATATCACCTTTGATAAATATCAGTTTAGGTGGTCTTTTTAGGGTTTTTAATAAAGTAGGATACACTTTATCAAAATAACTTAGACATTTAATGTTATTATCTTGACAAATTTGCAAATCTTCTTTTATTCTCTCAAACGTCTTTCCTCTGTTCTTATTGGCAAACTTACTAACTTTCTCATCTAAACCTCTAATCGGGACCTCATCAACAGATTTAAGATTTGTTAACAATTTCCTAAAATCATTTTCTGTATAATTTACGACCTCACTAAATGAAACTCTATCTTTAATTATTTTAAGTGCTTGCAGAGACAAAGGAACTTCTCTGCTTAAAAAAATGTAATCCACTAGATGAATTTTCTGCACCAACACATGAACCTTAAGTACTATTACCTATAAATTTAACAACAGTAATAGGGATTAATAATTTTTGTGTTTTATTTTATTCCGATTTTCTTCAATAAACAGTAGTCTTAAGATAAAAATAGAATATTTTAACTATATTAAAACTACAGATCACATTAATGAAATGACAAAATAATCAAATTTATTTGTTAGAGCGATTTTGGGATATTAAACGGGTTTGACATTCTAAGTTAATTTAATTTTTATTTTAAGGAATTTCGATTATGGAGGAATTAAAAAAAGATTTAGAAAGAATATGTGGGCCATTATTTAAGGACTTACAAAAAGAGGTTGATTTATTTATGCTAATGATGGATAGCTTAGAGGATGATAAAAAATCATCAATAACGCATGTCTTTGAGAGAAATTTAAGGTGGAATAATCTCACAATAGAAAAAATAAATGATCCTTTTTATTTAGAACAAACTCTCCAATTTTTTAAAGAGATTAAGCAATCAAACTTTGATCATTTTGATGATGGGGATAGGACAGGAAATTATAATCATTATTCTCATGGTTATTCTATGAACCATATCATAAATCCATTGAAGGAAAAGCTAAATGAAATTGTAGCTTTTAAGGAGCAATACTTTGATGAGATTTATTTATATGGGATAAAGACAAAACTTGAAGAAACCCCCGAAGAATATATTAAAATTGATTTCAACGAGTTTGGACTTCCATATTACGCTAATTTCTTTAAAAGAATTAATAGAGCTGCGGCAGATGATGTATTATTTACAATTATTCCCGTTCTATTACGGTGTGTTGTTGAAGATATCCTACACTTAATACTTCTTAAAAGCTTACACAAAAAACATATTGAATTATACTACGATGTCTTTAATAATAGAATTCGAAATCTTTCACAATTAATTGCTTTATTCGATTTGTTGAGGAAGAAAGAATTTAAGAGAGTCGTCAGCATTACCGATGATATTATAAAGGCATTAAATGAAATTCGAAGTCGAGGAAATTATAGTATTCATGATGTGGATGAAAATATAACTCGAAGTTTTGTAGATCAATGGAATGAACGAATAGAAATTACTTTACGATCTCTTTTAAAATCATACTTAGTCCTAAAAGATGAAACAATCGAAATCTCACCTGAAAGAGAACAATTTATAATAGAAAAATTAAGTATAAAGAAAAAACCCATTAAATTAAAGGAAAGTAATACAAAATCAAGAATAAAAACCCGCCGAAAATCTAGCAAAAAATAACTTCTACCAAAATTAAATTTAGATCCTAATACAAAATATCAATAGTTTTATTCAAATGAGGAATTATTTTTTTTCGATATTTTTTAACTTGCTCTATTGTCAAAACCTCACGATGGGTAATTCTGTTTCTTATATTAACAATCGATTCACTTGCTTTCTGAATTATGTCTAATTCTTCATTAGTAAATTTATCTTTTAAACATAATCGAAATTCTTCAAGATCTGGATCTTTTTGTTTGTTATGAAAATCTTTAATGATTCTAATCCACTTGCCGAGAGTGATATTCTTATTTTCTATTAACCATCCAAATTTCTGATTCAAATCATGTGAAGTGTCTCCTCTCATATATTTGTTCTTAAACTTTTTAACTAATACTGAAAAGTGGCCAGCTATCTTCTCATTAAACATATTCTCTAAAGCTTTTGAATATCCTAAAATGATATCAGAAGCGTCAAAACTATCATCTTTGTTTCTATAGTCGAGAATTTTTCTTTCTGAGGTTTTTAATATATTTTTAATCTCAACATTTTCAATATTAAAAATATTGATTATAGATTTCGAAGAAGCGTCAATTATAAGTAATTCATTCTTGTAATTCTGTATTTGAGCTTCTTTTCTCCCGAGTTTTTCTGCAATCAAAATTGCTTTTTCTAATGTTTTTTTGGCATTCTCATAATCTTGCTTTCTAGCGTAAATTTGAGCTAGATTTCGATAAGCAAAATCAAAATTATTATCTAATTCGATTGCTTTATAGAAGTATGAAATAGCACTATCATGATCACCTAAATCGGAGTAGACTCCCGCGATATCATTAAAAATTGTTGCTTGAATTTTTTCATCTTTTATATATTCCAGTTCTTTGTTGAAAAATTTAATTGCTAACTCTGAAAATCCATTTTCTGCTAGTACATAACCAAAATTAAGTAAAAAAAAATTGCATATTTGTTCCTCTAATTCATTCAGCATTGGTAGTAACATAATGAATTTAGCTTTTTTTAATGAATTCATTAAATTCTTAAACCAAAAGTCAAAAAAAGGAAGAGCGTTGGGATTTTCTTTAAACAAGCGATAAATTTCTTCTAATTTGCTTTTAGATTTTTCTTTATTATTTGCTATAAAGAGAAATATGAAATAGTACAATTCCGATTGAAAATCCTTCTGTAATAACAGTAATTTTTCAAAATAAGCCTGAGACTGCTCCCAATCGCTAACATAAAAATAAGATAGGGCTATTCCCAGATAAATTTTATCATTATAATTTTTGATAGCGTATTTCTCTGACAACTGATGCGCCATGTTAAGAAATTCGATAGAGAGATTAAAACTGAAGGTTTTTTGAAGAAATATACCATTCTTGATTAAAACCTCAATATCTTTTCTATATTCAAGAGAAGATAATTTTTTTTGAGACATGCCAGTCTCTTCAAAAGTTTTAATCCTATCTTCTAAATCGTCGATTTCATAATTGCTTATTGTTTCATCAATAAATTTTAGTGCTTTCTTTAAATAATCTCTTTCTAATTCAAAATTATGCATTCTCTTTGAAGCGATTGTTAAATTTTTATAAAGGGCAAACTTTTTACCAATGCTTTTCAAACTGCCGATTACTTCTTCGGCTTGTAAAAAGATTTCATTCATTTTAACCGTATTTCCGAATTGACCGTAACATTCACCAATATTTTTTAAACATACTCCTTTTTGGTAATCTAAGTTAAATTCTGGTTTATCCTGTGTAGATCCCTTAATATCCCTAAAAAAAGAACTAAGACTAGCTTGTTTAATCCATTTATAAGCTTTTTCATAGTAAAAGATTGCTTTTTCGTAATTTTTCAAATTCCTATACACGGTGGCTAAGCTCTCAAAAAAAGAATACTTTTCTGAATCGTTTACTTGGTCCATGTAGGAATCTAGTATGATTAAATATATATCAAGTGCTAGATCATAGAACCCATTTTTGTTCAGATAACTAGTAGCGAGTTTCCATATCCAAAAATCCCATTTATATTCATATTTTTGAAGTAGGGATATTAAATCGTCAAACTCAAATTTCGTATTTAAAAGGTTTAGTTTTTCTTCAAGACTTAAATCTGTAAAATATAACATAGAAGCAACAGACAATAGATTATTGAAGAACATTGGATATTGAGATACTGTATCCACAGATTCTTCTACATCTAATACTTGAAATACATTCATCCTCAATTTTTCTTTTAAAGGGTAAGCGAATAAATTTTCTAAATCAACTGGATGATAAATAAACGGGTTCTCCACATCGTAAAGAACGCTGTTATCTAAATTTTCTAACAAGAATGACTTAAGAATAAATTCATACAAGACTGGGTGAGAATCTTCTTCATATGGAAACACAGTCCTAAAAAGTTCGCTGACATAAAATCTTGATGTTTTGTATTCTTTTAAATATGATTGTACATTTGCAGCATTTTCTAAATCTTCCTTGTTCAAATAATATTTAAGTAGTTGCTGCAAATAATTTATTGCATAAGAATTTGTACCAGATAGTTTTTTCAAAATTTCTGATGGCGTATCTATGGGTGATATCATATTTGCTTTTGGAACTTTAGCTTCTAATGATGTGATAATATCTTCCTCGTACATAATACTTTGAGCAAGTATCTCGGATATTTTAGGCATAACTTTCTTATAGATTTCTTTATCACTTAGAATTCTATAAAAAATTAAATTCTTGAAGGCAACATCCCTATTTCTCCTTATCAAGAAAGAATTATCCAAGCCAAGATGTTTTGCTATTTCAATTCTCTCTTCCTCTGAAGTTTTTAAAATTTTATTCCTAAAAGTCTTTTGATATTCAAGACTCCAATTTATCCATGTGAAATGAATTCGCATGAAATTAAGATTAGATGAACTAGTCATGATAAAATATATGCATCATTCATTTTTGTTTTGCTTCAAAATTATAATCAGTTAAACCTACAGAGCCTTTTAAAAAGAATTTATTCAATTTTCAAAAAATCTTAAAAATTTCACTAAATTAAAGGATTTGCGTCTAAATGATGATTTAATTATATTAAAATAAAGAATATTCTCATATTAAAATTTAAGTGGCTTTTTTTCTATTTATATAAACGAAGAAATATTATATTATGATAAATTTGTGTTAGGCTTGCCTCTTTTGTTTTATTATTATAAATCGCTAATACTTTTTAGGTTATGAGATGTCCGAGAATCTTCTTTCTAAGATAATAATTAATTTCTGTGCATCTTCTGTTTTTTTCTTACTTAATTCAGCGTACATCGCACATAGGACTCTAAACTTAGTTTCATTCATAACCGAAAATTTTAATGAGTTTTTACATCTATCAAAATGATCTCGTATTTTGATTTTGTAGGCTTTTTCTTTGATGTATTCGTTTTTATCCTGTTCAGTCAAGAAACTTAATAGATAATAATGCTGTTCTGGATTCAAATCAAATAACTCAAGCAGATCAAAAATTCTTTCAAAATCTTCAATTTTTCTACTATTGATTATCTTTTCTCTAAGTAAAGCAATAGCAACAGACTTTTTGATTTCTTTATTCTGATACTTCTGATAAACTTCGTCCGGTGTCAAATATGATAAATCAGGCATCTCAAATATAATATCCATTTATAATTATTTAAATTTCGATTAAATTAAATCAACTTCTATATTGTTGTCTTTTTCCTTGATGATTATTTGTCGTATTTAATATACTGGTAGAATAATTTATTTACTTTGGGCCTCTCTCGATTTTTCGTAATTTAAAATAAAAAGGATCATCGAATTTGCATCAATTTTCTTATATTATCTGGTATTCCGTAAATGGCTATAGACGCTAATAGTTTACTGAAATTTTTGAAATTTCTAATTAGTCTGTTATCCTCTATAGTATCAGCAGTCAAATTACTGAGATCGTCTCTGCTACTTTGAATGTCTTCTTCCTTAGTTGGAATAGTTTTTGTATCTGTTCTGATCGGATTCTCAACAAAATAATTTGAATTAGGAGATTCATTATCATTCTTTTCTCTTCCCTTGTTATAACAGTATTGCATAGCACATGCGGTGTAATAAACTGACCAAGCTAATAACTTTTCAACTTTATCATAGAATAACCGATGGATACTATTCTCTCTTCCATTATTTTCGATATCTTCCTTCCAATCCCAATAAATATCAGATGAATATGGTGTATTATTTAAATATAACCCACTCTTCTCAGCTTCAAATAAATTACTACCTGTAAAAGGTATGTGTTGATGATTTCCATCAGTTCTAAAAGCGGTATTAATTGTTTCGAGAGCCATGAAGGTTGCAGCAAGACTTGGCGGAATCGGAATAATTGGACCAAGAATTGCTTTGTGTGTGTTCCATGAGAAGAAAACTGATTCAGGACCTCCATTAGATCCATATGATTTATCCCATTTTGTTAAACTTGCTAATTGATTTTCAAACCATGTGTGATACATAGTTTCAAGATAAACATGCTTGTGTGTTGATGATTTTAAGACATGTGCAGGTACCATTAGGTCCGCAATATAATGAGTCATTGCACCTAACCAACCTGCTGCTGCTTCAGGTTGCATTGCTGAAACTCTGTTTCCATCTTCGTCTATTTTTGTATTTCCAATAGACTTTATAGCTTCTTCTCCAAGCAATGTAATTTTACTTATACAGGCTGGATCTTCAAGACCAAAAACATACAAGTTATTACCAATATTTTCTTCTTTAAAATGAAAAAGATCTGTTCCACCTTGTCCAACCCATTTTCCCCCCCATCTCTCTAAATCTTTAACTCGTGTATCTTCATTTTGGATGTAGATTTCTTGAATATCTGGATAGTCAGTTTTTTTCATATCTGGCATCTGTGTTGCAAAAAGAAAAGTGAAATAACCTCTAATTATTTCATGTCGATTTGAGGAAGTAAAATAATTAGCTTTCCATGCTGGCCATTTGTTTCTAGCGATATCTGAGTTTATTAACCAAGTCCAATCACTGAAAAACAATGGATTCTTAATTACATCTCTTAATGTTCGCAATGCAGCATCTGCTATCCAATCGTGAGTTCCATAATGTGAACCATCATAGCCTTGTGCTCCAGGAACACTACTTTTTCCAAAAACATATTCAGTTGGATTTTTAGGATGTCTATATCTATCATCTGTCATTACTGTGCCAGGAAATCCCATACCCCAATAATTAGGACCATTATTACAAGCGATTGTATCCGAAATTAATACTCCAAAGACTATTACAAAAACTATAGCAGATAAAAATATTATGCTAATTTTCTTTTTATTTATCTCTTTTCACCTCTTATTTTATTTTTAGAATGTATATATTCGATTTTAGAAACCTCCCATGGTTATTAATTCATTAGCGAGGATAGAAAACCCTGAGTTAGTAAAATAAGTAAAAAAACAGAAAACCATGATAAGTGTTGAAATGACGGTGTGTACAATCATAACTGTTTTGATATTTTTCGTCCCTACACTCGACCTCGCAGCTCCACTTGTTAGAACAAGAGTAGATGTTAACCCTACAACCGAGCTAAGAAACGAGACAATCATCATCGGATATCCTCCAAGTAAATCATTCCAAGTTGGCGGATTATTTTCTTGGGATGGTACAAAAATTCCGTCCTCATTTTCTTCCCAATTGGTTCCAGCTACATCGGAGTTTAAATCTACTATTAATAATGCCATTAGAAATCCTGAAAATTTAGTTATTAAATTAAAATTAAAACCACCTCCATCTTTGTTTGAGAAAATTAGTGCAGTAAGAAAACCTAGGCTTTTAACAAACATGTGGAACCCCAGGCCTATAAGAGAACCCATATCGGAAGTAGTGAAGGCAAAGTTAATATAAGCTAAGAAATCAAAAACAATGTTTACAGCTGCCATTGTAGCGGCGATAATTTGTGCAGCAATCTGGATTTTTGGTGACTTACAGACTGCTAAAAATGTTGTTGTTATATAGCTGACCGTCATGATTACTGCCCCCACTATCCCCTCCATCCCTAAACCATTCGGGTGGCCATAGAAGAATGTATTTTTCATGTTCTCAAAGCTTCCCATATGCCATATCCGTTTATCCGTGTTGACTTTTGTGTTATGTGCTTGATTATCTTCTACTTCGAAGCTAAAACCCCACGCTCCGGATGTAAAGTTATAGGTGTTCAAATCAGAACTCTGTTCGTATTTATAGGCATAGTGTCCGTCTCCAAACACATCGATGAAATATTCATCGTATCCTTCGGGACCAGGACCGTAATGTCCTCCGGTCCACTTCATATTTATAGGGTTTAGTGGATCGTTTGGATGATCGAGGTTAAATAGCGTGAGTTTAGGGAGGAATTCAAATCCATTGTTCCAGTGTTGTTCATGAGTTCCGTCGGGATCTTCAATGTAAACCCAAAATCTTAATATAAATTCGTCAGAAACTGGTGATAGCACAGGTGATTCCGAGTCCTCGCTGAGTAATCGGTTCCAGGTTAAATCTTCGACGTACCATTTCCAGATGATTGGTGGAAGGTTAGTTCCAATAATTCTCGGCTTAAGGAGTGGTCCTTCAAACCAGCATGGAATGTATTCAAACTCGATCCCCTCATCAATATATTCGTCTTCTGGCTCTAGATTCTCTTCATCTTCGATAGTTTGGTAATCCCATAGGACGGACACCGAACCATCCGAAAAAACGGCTTCGTAGTAATAGTTAAGAGTTGTCGGTTCATCGATGGAAATGTAGTTGGAAAAATTGAGTGTTCTACTATAGGTATTAAAACTCATTTCTTCGTAATTGTAAGTAGACGCTAGACTCATTGGGAAGGTAGTTATCGTTTCGTTTGGCCATTTCAATTTGAGATATACTTGTTCTGGTGTGAGTCTGTCGAGAAAGTCGCATCCGGTTGCGGTGAACTCGAACTCACTATCGATATATCCGGAGAAAGGATCTAAATATGAGCTTAAGAAATAGCTCCTGTTATCGTGGAATAGAGGACCGATTGCGTATCCACACCAGGGCCACCTCGTTGTTCTGTTCACGACGCTCGCTTTAGTAATAAAGCAATAGTGCCACTGTCCGTTTCGCTGATCGAAGTCGAAATCTTGCCCAAAGTCGACAGTGCGATTAAACCTTACCCAATTGTAATAGGTGTCAAACGACTGTCCCGGAGTTTCGTCCATCGAATAATTATAAACAATCCCAGATGGACTTACGAGCACGAGAGTGACGTAGTCGGGAGCGTATCCTTGCGGTTGATGTCGGTATAAAGCGTGAAAGTCGTATCTTAGCCCTCCTAGGTGATCGTATCCGCAACCGAGCTCAGGTGGAGTAGTTACGTTGCTGTCAGCCCCCATGAAATCCTCGAGGATCGATCCGAGTTTCGTGTCCATAGTAAGAAGGGGGAAATAAATATCAAAGTATTCCCAGTAGGTCCATGTTATATACGCTTCGACTCGCACATCGTAGTCGGCCATTTCAAGTTCGATAAATGCTATGCGAGTATCGACTCCGTATGGTATAGCCCAGTTAATTCCCCAGTCGCACTCGAATTCGCTGAATATGCTTGTTAAATCGAGCGTAACTCCGATGCCCAAGAATATTATTGAAATAGTTAATACTTCGAGGGCAAGACAGATGTATGCAACCACGATTAAAGCAGCTCGAATGAGACACCAGAGGAGGTTTGCGAGGAAGGTAAGAAGAATTAGTCCTACTCCGTTTGCATTGTTGTCGTTGAGTTGAGTTATACTTATAATAGTTAGCGAGAAGATCATAATGAGTCCGATGGTTGGTAGAATAAATGGTAGTAAGAATAACCAAAAGAACACGGGATTGTAAGGATTTGGAGCGTTTCCGTAAGAAGAATCTTCGTAGCCACCAGCCCACAGAATAAATTTCGAGACGGTGTTGGGCACATTGAGCAACACAGCGCTCGTCCCGTTAAATTTTGTAGAAACACAAGTATACGCAATACTAAGATCTGTTAATGTTTGGTTGTTTTCGTCAAGTGTTTGATTGATTGCGCAGGTGAGGAGGAGATCGAGCAGTTCCATGGCTTCTTGGGACGTCATTTGATATCTAACGAACACGAAATCTGCGTCTCCGCACTCCTCGTCAACAATGTTCCCATCCCTATCGATGGAGTAAAACTCAAACTCACCTTCAATATTGCTATAGAGTATTGTTTGGTCCAATAATCCGTTTTCTATGAACGCGTTGATTTTAGTTTTCGTGAACAAGCTGGTCGGGATTACGATGGCGTTTGCTCCTTGAACGAACGGGGTGCCTACTCCGGAATCGATTATGTGTAATTGGAAGACGTTCATTCGTTCTTGTTGTTGGTAATGTCCGTTGAATAACGTATTGTTTTCCGAATAGATTGCTACGGTGTTAACTTTGTCTACTGTAATTTTTTTTATGTTTACCATAATTTCGTCTGTTCTCCCGAATTGTCCGGTGTGTTGGGCAACAAGCGCTTGCGTTTCTAGAGAGGAATCAAGGTCATAAAAATCAGAATACCACACTCCATCAAAGCGGTTTAAGTCTCCAAATACGATGATTTCCCATAGGGTGAAGAAAAATTGGACTTGGTTACTTTGTAGGGTCACATCGTCGCTAATATCTATGTAGTAGCGATATCCTTCTCCTTCGTTCCACCAAGCGGTGTGATGGGTGATGTAAGCACCTGCTCCGTAAGCTTCGGTCGTTGCTCTTTTACTAGTAGTGAAAAAGCCTACTTTATTGTTCTCGTCTACTCCATTAGGATCGATAATATCGTTGATCTGTAGGTAAATTCCAATTTTAAGCAATGGATCTGTAGTAGGCCATGCTTGATTTCGATAGCTCGCAAAGACGGGAGAAATTTCGAGAATGATATTTCTGAGGGGGTCTCTATCCTTCGTATCAAATGCACCATCTCCATCGGTATCTTTATTGAGGGGGTTAGTGTTTGTAGTGAAAATTTCGTAGCTATCGCTCCACCCATCGGAATCCGTATCATGTAGTGCTGGATCTGTGATCCAGGCGTGAGTGTCAAGCGGTCCTGCTTCGATATAGGTATCTGTTTCAATGTAAAACTCGAGGAGGGCGAGCTGGTCTTGGTTCGCTTCCGAAGATTCTAGTCTCACAGTAAAGGAATATTCCCCATACACATCCAATATGGACTTATCTTGGAACAATTCAAACAGGTCAATTGTATTAGAGTACCATTCGTAATTATCGTAGTTGTTCTGCTGGGTTATATCGATAAGAATGGATTTTTCCAACCTATTGTCTACATATTTTTTGGCGAGTTCAACTTCTACGATCGTACCTGTATGGATTACCCCGATCGATTCAAACGCGAGATGAAGTTCAGCACTAAATATTCTCCCGATTTGTGGAATGTCTAATTGATAAGTCGTAGTTGTATTGGAGTTAAATTCTGTAGAATTAATAATTCGCTGAGTGGTGTCATATGTATCTTTTACGTCGATTTTCTGCGTTCCTTCCACGAGCAGATTCATTTCCACTCCATCGAGTATTCCATCGTTGTCAAAATCCTCGTCGTGCGGGTCTAGATATCTACAAAATTCGAGTTCGAATTGTTCTACAAGACAACCGGCGGTAGGATCGTTCACTTCTAAAATGTAATTTCCGTAATAGTTAAAACTAAGAGAAATGTTATTCATGATTTCGCTGACATCAATCACGTGTGAGAAATATCTCGTTCTATTTGTAGTGGTTTCGAATAAAATAGCGTTGTATCCTTCGTGTCGAATAGTTACGGTTAGGTTCTTCACGTTCTCGTCTTTAATACCGTATTCTTCATTTTGACTTGCTCCATATTCTCCAAAGGAGAGAGCTACTGATATTTGGGCGGTTGTTGCTTTTTGAAACATGTATGGAAAATGTAGCGAAACGGGATTTGACACGTTTACTCTAATCTCGTGATTATTAGGATTTTCTAGTGTTACCGTATAGAACTTCATTTCGGAGCCATCTGACGCAAAATCTCGGTCGCAATCTGCCTCTAAAGGGTTTGTTCTAAACCCTAAAAGCCCCCACCCGTAAAATTCTTCTCCGTCTTTAATTCCATCCATATCAGAATCCGAATTATTAAGGCTGGTGCCAATGTCTATCTCTATTTTATCTGATAGAAAATCGGCGTCTTGATCGTAATTAATAGGAAATGGGTCTATCGAGTCTTCTAATAAATCTCCATCCGAATCTTTTAGCCTAGGATTACTCCCGGTTTGATATTCTTCGTAGTCAGAGAGACCATCTCTATCGGTATCGAAAATTAAAGGCTCGCTAGAGACAAATAAAGTTTTAGACCCTTCAAAGAAATTAATCGACACATTCCAGCCATAAAACTCAATCGAATCTTTCAGTAGGTCGTAGTCGCTGTCCTCGTTCAACGGGTTTGTGCCAATGGAAAGCTCTCCAATTCCAGAAGAGTCCAGTCCATCGCAAAGTCCGTCGCCATCTGTGTCGGGATTGACAAAATTAGTGCCGAGTATCCATTGCTCGTACTCATCAGAAATGAGATCGTTATCTGCATCAGAAAAAGTTTCCAGAGATTCACCTGTGTGTCCTAATAATTGTTCAATATTATCTGGAACGCTATTTTTGTTATTATCGATAATGACATTTACGATAAAAATTGCCACGCTTTCTTTTCCGGAGGGATCTACGACTTTCACTTGCCCTCTATATATTGCAGTATCAGTACATGTAAATGTCATCGTGCTAGTTGCTTTCCCGATGTTGTCGCTATAGGTGTAGTTGTTGTCTCCATCGGTAATCTCCCAATAAAACTTCAATTTATCAATGTCGAAAACGCTGTCATACCCGTAAGCATTGAGTTCCAATTTTTCTCCAATGTTGGGTCCGTTATACACATAGTTTGAAACGAAAACTTCAGGTGCGATATTATTTACCATTAATGTTATATTTTCCGAAGCTACTTGACCGTTTTGATTAGAAACATTTAAAGTAAAGCTGTAATCTCCATCGTCTAACAAGATTGAAGGGCGTTTATTGTTTGAGATATGAACACCGTTTTGATCGTACCACGAATAGGATAACGTAGGTTCGTTCTCTAACGAGTCGTACGCTTCCACATCTAGATTAACCATTTGACCTTCGATATTTTGAGGGAGCGTAAAGGGACCTAGAACCTCTAAATCGATCATTCCTTCAGTTTCATTCTTTTCAATACGATAATTTTGATCATTATGGATATATATTGTTTTTGAAGTTCGATCCAATGCTCCATTATCGTCTTTAACGCATAGTTCGACGGTATATTGTCCGGAAGTATCGTAAGCGTGGTTGACGTATTTTCCAAAGGCCGTGTGATTATCGCCAAAATCCCATATATACATTAGCGAATTATAATCGCTTTCAGTGTCAACACTTAGTTCTGCGTTAAATTCTATGCCGTCCTCTGATATTACTTGATCAAAGTAAGCTTCAGGATGTGTGTTAACAATTTCTATATATTCTGTTTTTTGAGATAAAGCGCCTTGATCGTCGAAAATGGTAATTGTAACTGGATATATACCTGCGTTTTCCCATTTATGAACTATTGAATTTTGAAGAGATGTTGTTTGGTTATTATCTGCGAAATTGTAAGCATATTTTAGAGCTCCAAATTCTAAATCTACTCCGGATTCAATTAAGTCTACGACGCTTACCCTAGCAAGTTCGTCTTCGTGCGCGGAATTTGGTACCGAAACTTCAAATTGTGGAGCATTATTCTTGATTTCAATAAATAGTGCCTTACTGATAGAAAATCCATTTTGATTCCACACGTGAATTAAAGGCGTGTATTTTCCTTGTACATCATAGGAATGTCTAATGTTATTGGAACTGTGGTTTAACTCTACGCTCGTTCCATCCCCGAACACTATGGCTCCTTTCGAAAAACTTCCTATAACAGTCCAACTAAAGGTGATGTCTTCATTTACGTCTACTTCACGTTTATTGCCTTTGAACACAACATCAATGTTAGTTTGTATTAGTATGAAATACAATCCAGAAAACATCGCGAAAAGCAGGACACCAATCAGTAACGAAGCCTTCGCTTTTCTGGACTTGAATTTTTTTACCAAGTTATTCCGCTTTTCTTGTTGGTACCCTGGCAAGCGAAGATTCTTCCGACTTTTCTTACCAAAAATTGTAGGTTGGAATGCTTGTTGCCAAAAAATTTGCCTTCTTTTTTCTCTTCTTCTTATCTTTTTAGCTGAATTTTCAGTTTTATTGGGCATATAAGCAATAAAAAGTGAATGTATATAAAAGAAAAATAGCTAAAAAAAAAAAATTTAATTTAGGAATATATCTCCTAATATTTTACTTGTTGTTCTAATCCACAACTTGCGCATACATACCTATTAGCCCTTAGTTGGACCGTGTTTCCTCCACATTCCATACATTTCTTTTTGGAAGAAACCCATTTAGGGCGTCCAGCAATTTTATCCATTCTTCTTGAAGATTTAGTCATAATTACATGAAGACCTCTTTTGCAATTCATTACTCAAGATATGATTTGAGTATTCACTTTCCAAATTGCTAAGACCTCAATTCAATGAATTGGTAAAATTCTTCGCAGAAGAATCTCTAATAAGCGCTCTTGCTTGTTAGGGGGAGTCTTATTATATAGGGATGCTCTATTATCGCTTTTAGTCCTATATTATTACTTACTAGGTAATTTCACTATTTATGTTTTCATGTTCATTCTGGAGTTTTAACTTAAAGTGAGCTGTTAGGTGTAGGGGTTGTGTTCCGGAGTTTTACTCCAAATTAAATTTTCTACCATCGTTTTTCTACAATAAAGTTAAATTTTTTTTTGGTTTATCTTATTATAGTTATGAGGAGAAAGAACCAAGGGACCCTTTTGATAGTTGTTGGTGTAATGTTGATAATTTTTTTTCCTGTTTCTTCGGTGTCTAATGGTATAGGTTCGATTGGGCTTTTTTTTCCGTACGATCCGTTATCTTATTGGATGATTTGGTTGATACAGTATGGCGTGTTATCTATTATTATGGGTATAATTGGCGTGTATTTTATTGTTACTGGGTATCGGTATAGAAAATGGTATCGGGAAGTTGAGTAACGATTTTATCGAGATCGAAGTTGAGAAGTTGTGTTCCGATTATTATCTTTTTAATACCTATTCTCTATCTTAATGAGTCAATTCTTATTTAGATCTTCCTTTCTTTTTTTTATCAGGAATCTCACTCTGGAGAGATTTTTTGAATTTCATTATGTTTTCGTAGAGTTCATTACAGAAATTTTCGAATTGCATTGGCTCAAATTGGGTACCGAATTCTCTGTGGAGCTCTAATTCCTTTAAATCGTCCCAAGCAAAAGCTACTCCCAAAATCGGTACGATTTGTAATTTGTTCGTTTTTGCAAGGTCTAATTCAGTCTTGCAATCTTGTGAGCTTATGGAGTCTTCAGTGGAAATGAACAATAATAGATGACAACGAGGCACAATTTTTTGCATCCATTCGTCAATATTTCCTGAAAGATCCACTTCACAATAGAATACACGCCCTATTTCTTTTTGAGACTCCAGATATTTGGCAATATCATCAATACGGTATTTTTTAAAATCGTCAACTGAATGACTTATAAACACGCGCATTCCCTTTCTGAAATATCTCCCTAATTCGAAAAACCTCATCGACATTACTATTCCAACAACGCTAGGGATAATTATTACGAGCATTAATAAAATAACAAAGATATCAACTAGGAAGGTATATCTTAAAGTTTCGTAAATAAAATAGTACTGTAGGACGAGTCCTAATATGCTCCATACCATAAGATATCGATTTTTCATTCTTATACTAAAAAAAAGAAAGTACATTGAGTAGAGAGAGACCATAAACGGTGCGATCACACTATGTGAGATTACTATTGCTAGTGCCGTTATCACTTCATAAAGATCACTAAACATGCTACCAATTAACAAGGCAGAATCTTGTATTATAGGCCATAAAATTACTGATAAGACACTATAGATTAAGTACATAATAGCACCAGAGATAAGGTAATTACCATAATTAGCTCGATTTTTTACACCAACCACTAAAAAAGAAATTGCAATAATGACTCGTAATCCTAGCTGGCTATATACGTAAATCAAAAATAGAGAAAATGCAAGCACTAAATCTATGAAAGGTAGCGCTAGTAGAGTCAAGGCAAAAAAGGGTAACTCTAAAATATAAATAATACATGATATTAGACTAACTTTTTTTAATAATTGAACTTTTTTAAAACCTTTTACCTGTTTTCCCAACGCATAAGCTCCTAAAAAAACAAAAATAATATCAGAAAACCTGGTGATCTCAGCTATTACATCCATTAAATATAAGTCAGGATTTAGTGTAAATGATTCAATATCTTCTATTATAAAGTGTTGAACTACTTTAAATATGAAAAGACCAGACATTAGTACAACAAAAATAAAAGTTCCATATCGACGTAAGAAAGGAAGAGTTTCTTTTGCTCCTTCATCATCTAAAATAGCTCCATCTCTGGAAGATCTTCGCCGTAAAAGAAGAATTCCGAATACGATTATAATGCTGACACTCCCTGTTATCATCCCAATTACAAGGAAGTATGGGTTTAAATCGCTACAATCTCCTTGGATTTGAAAATCTTGAATATCTATTCCATTGCTACTAAAATTGTTATTTGAAACAGTATTGCATTTAGAATTTTCAGCTAAATAAATACCAATATCATTGTTATTTATTATATTGAATGTGATTCTATTCTTTTCACTATTTTCTACATGAAATCCCTCTACGTGAATTCCCTCTAGATTGTTGTATATAGTGTTTTCCGAAATGTAATTATTATTTCCACTTATTTCTATTCCATAATTATTATGATTACTTATGTTATTCTCTGTAATTTCATTATAGTCACCTGACAATAAAATACCTTCTTCACCGAAATCAATAGTATTTTTTGTCACGGTGTTGTCTTCTGAAACAAAGAGACCTATATTATAATCAGAGTTATCAAAAAGCACATTATCGGAGACATTATTCTTATTGCTACCCCAAAGGTATATTCCATATTTGTTAGATTCAATAATATTCTTATAGATCAATGATCTATCTGCGTAATCTAAGGTTATTCCATAATATTCATTGCTTGAAACAGAGTTATTTTTGATTATTCCATTGATGATATTACTTAAACTAATTCCGGTTCCCGAATTATAGACGGTACAGTTTTCAATCTTAAAATAAACATTAGAATTTTCAATCCAAATACCTCTTCCAGCACCACCGCCATTGATTACAAGATCTTCTATGATATATGGATCAGACTTTGTTCCCTCCCCCGTACATATTCCCGCAGTTTTCGCATCAGCCCAATTATTATCAATATGAATTCTCCCCGAAATTTTTGCGCTAAATAAATCTTCATTATCTAAATTAGCATCATTGCTATTTCCTGTGTAAAAACTATGATAATTATTGATTATTAAAACGAAGGCTACTCCTATAATTAATAAAATTATTACTTTTAAATTAGAATTTAATTTGATTCTAGTTTCACCAGAAGAAAATAGACAATTGTGTAATTAATTTATGATGATAAATATTTAAAATTAATGCATAGTTCATTCTTAAGATATAATCTCAATTTGTTCCGGAGTTTTCACTCCATTTTTTATTTTCTTATCCTGAAGTGCGTTGGGGTTGTGTTCCGGATTAGATTTTTTTTATGTGTGTTTTTTTTGAATTTCACAGAAATCTACCAGTAAAAACCTACGCTTACTACTAATTAATCAATGAAGGTTTAAATAGGAGTTAACACAATTTTTATACATACCGTCTCAATACGCATGGCGATAAAAAAATGCTAAAAGAATATGGAAATTAGAAGGTGCTTATATGACAATTGCCAGAGGAGAGAAATTTAGGAGCAATTGTTGTAGAATTTCAATTGGACTTATCGTTTGTTTATTCGGCGTTACTTTTTTATCAATATATTTAGAAGGATATGGTTATATAAGCGGTGGATTCTCTGAGAGCCAATTCTTTTTGAGACAAAGTATCAGCTTGTTTTTATCTATAGTATTACTACCACTCAGTATGTTACTTATTTTTTGGGATAAAATAGTAATTTCCTTAAATAACATAATGAGAAAAAGGAGAGAAAAACATAAACCCCGGTAAAAAGCAGTTAAAAACAAAACCATTTAATTCAAGTTGAGAAGTTGTGTTCCGGAGTTTTTACTCCAACTATTTTTTATTTTTTGAATTTTCACAGAAATCTACCAGTAAAAACTAGCGATTACTACTAATTAATCACTGAAGATTTAAATAGGGGGTAAATTAATTTTTATACATCTCTGTCTCTTGATAACAGTAATAAATTAGCAAAAAACAAGACAAAAAGAGCTAAAAAAAGGAGGAAAAAAAAATGGTAAAACAAGTAAAACCTTTAGAATACGGAGAAAAAGAACCACCTAAAATAAATAAAAATAATAAAATGTCGGTAGAATTTAAAGGAAAAGAATATACGATTAAAAAAAAGGGGGGACTTTTAACGCTTAATCTTTCCATGAAAAAGATCAAGAGTATTTCAGAGATAAAAGGACTCGAAAGTCTAAACAAGTTACAAGTATTAAACCTTAGTAATAATTCCATCTTTGAGATCGAAGGACTCGAAAGTCTAAACGAGTTACAAGTATTAAAGCTTAGTTATAACGCTATTTTTGAGATCGAAGGACTTGAAACCCTAAAAAATCTAAGGGAATTACACCTTGATTCGAATCGTATTGTAAAAATTAAAGGGCTCGAAGCTCTTAAAGACCTAAAATTTTTGAACCTTGCTGCCAATTCAATTTCTGAGATTGGAGGGCTTGATACCTTGACTAATTTAGAAAAATTGTACCTCGAAAGTAATAACATAGAAATTATTAAAGGACTTGATACTCTAGAAAACTTGCGCACATTAAGACTAGAGGGGAACATGATTGCTAAAGTAGAGAGTTTTCAAAACAAAGTAAAATTATACTCCCTCCTTTTCAGTGGAAATCCATTATATGAACAGGTTAAAGAGATGTTTGGGACGTCAAATGCCCAAAATCTGATGGAATTTAGCCAAATGTCTGATAGTGAGATATTTACTAAAGCACAAATAATCGGTGAAAAAAATAGAGAGCAGAGACTTGCCCAGGAAATTCAAGAGAGAAAAAGAATAATAATAATGGCTAACAATAAAAGTGTAGTATGGATTATTTTGGGACTTATTGGGGGGATTATGTTTAGCATCAGCGTTTCCTATTTATTAGGAACCCTTGTGTATGCTTTTGGTTTTGGTTGGTTAGGGGCGTCTGTATCCATCGCCGACATTCTGCGTTATCTTATACCCACGCTTATTGGAGCGGTGTTGTGTCTCATAAGCTATTTTTATTTGAGAAGTTAGTTTGTTTTGCGAGATTTCAGTTGAGAAGTTGTGTTCCTGAATTATACTTTTTTTACCGATTAATGTTATCTGATATCGCTACAGATTAATGTTGTGATGTAGAAGATTTTTATATGTTACCCGGGCTTATGATACTTATCGACTGACAAACCATGGTTTAAGAGTCAATGGTAAAAAAGATAGGAATGCTTATATTCGGGACAATCTTCACTGTTTTTGGTGTAATACTCATTATTTATTGTCTTACTGCGATGCCTTACGAACGGGGTTCCTACTTGGTTTTCTTCTTGGTTCCTTTATTTATGGGATTTTTGTTAATTTTGGTTGGCTTAGGTGCATTATTAGCGAGGCGTAAAGATATTTTAATGGCTCAATGAGAGCAAGCGTGGTTTGTTTCGAGATTGAATGTTAGGGTTGGGGTGTGTGTTCCGGACTATTTTTATTTTTTATTTCAGCACTTTTAAATTTATTTACCAAAGGTTAATTTTAATTGAAAGGCATATGAAATCCATAGAAAGTGAAACCTGCAATCAGTATATTTATATATTTCTTTATCTTTTTCCTATATTATATCACGATAGATAAAAATCTCGGTAATTTATGAAAGCATAATGAATACAAAAGCAAGAATAATATCAATAGTAGTTATTTCATTTTTTATAGGATTAATTATAATAGCTTTTCTTATACCTCTATTTATGTATTCATTCATATTTCATTCGTATAAAAATTTCCGCCATCTTTTTATGAGCTATAACTTTTATATATTTTTAGACCTTTTTGTCTTAGTTATTATCTTATTTTTATATTTGTATTACCTAATAAGACCAATAAAAACTTTAAATGGAAAAAAAACCCTCACTATAATTGAGATGATTTTAGGAGGAATTTTAGTTATTTTCCCATTAATTGGAATTGGTGTTCTATCCTCTTCATTTTTATCGATATATTTAGAGGGTTTTTTTTTATTTTATTTGGTAGGATTGTTATTTTACTGTTTTTTACTCATACCTGGTACAATTTTATTTATTCATGGATGGCACCTACGAAAAAACCTCCGAATTGAGGGCTCCCTCTGAGGGTTAGTGGTGAGCGAAATTTTGCGAGATATTTTGTATTGAGTAGGGGTTGTGTTCCTGATTATGTTTTTTTAGTTTTTTTTATAATTTTTCGTTCTGAACTTCTCTGCTTTTTGTAATAACTTTTTAGCATTATCAAAAGTTACCTTTTTAAGTGCTTCATGTAATGGCAACCAGACATAATCTTCATGCTCATAACTAATTTTTACATCCTTAGTTTTGGACTTAATAAGATAACATCGTACATATTTATGAAATCTTTGACCTTTGAAAGTGAAATAATAGTTATAATTCTCTCTATATCCTTTTATAACAATGGCGTCTATAATACTCGTTTCTTCCTCTAACTCCCTTAAAATTGTCTGTTCATCAGATTCATTTTCTTCTTTATGACCCTTTACAAATTCCCAGTGACCTAATCCGTATTTAAGAAGTAGATATTCGTTTTTATGGTAAACAATTGCAGCGACTGAAAATTCCTCTTTTAAACTCATTTTTAAGTTAAGTTATTATGTTAGTATAATAGAATAAAAATCAGTTAAGCTCATAAATTTTGTCCAAATAATGTAAATCAGCTTAAGCTGTTTTAGCTTACTAGATATTTCGAGATTGAAGGGTGGGAGCGTGTTCCGGGATTCTTACTCCATTTTTTTACTATTTCAGATATTAACTTAAAATCTAATAATTCGTCCTGAAAGGTAAATTCAGAGGCTGATTTCAATGCAAATTTCATTAAAAAAGAAACATTAGGTTCTCAAACGATTATATTTTCATCGCAACGGCTAAGATCCGCTTTGTATCGTCGATTGTAGGGAGGTATCTCTTTGCTTCCATGATGTATGCAAAAGCTCCGTCTCTACCCATATCTTTGATTAACTCTTTCTTTAATTCTAAAGTTTTTTGGTAAACTTTGCTCTGGCGTTTTTTCCAATCTGGAGTTTCACTATAACTTTTTATAATAAAACCTGTATCTTCAAGGTAAGAGCGATAATCATTAATTATGTTCGAATTTTTATTTTCCCAAGTAGTAAATACGAAATAAGTTTTTGAGCGTAAAATTCTTGCTGTTTCTTTAATTACTGCAAGGGGATCTGGGATAAATGAGATTACATCAATACTTATTGCTCCATCAAAGCTATTTTCAGAAAAATTTAGTGAATGCATATTTCCTACTTGAAATTTGGCTATACCTTTAATTTTGAAATTCACTGAACGATGTTGAGCTTCTTTTATCGCATTTTCTGAAAGATCGATTCCTATATAATTTGCTCCCGTTTCACGTGCTATCCACATTCCTGGCCCACCTCTGCCACATCCTAGATCAATAAAAGATTTCCCAGGGCTAATATTAAGGTTTTTAGCAATGGTTCTCAGGTCAGTCATTGTAACGAAGCTGTCTGGATTGAGTTCTTCAGGATAGTCATCTCCATATACTTCCCGGAAGATATCTCGATACGACTCGCTCCTTTCTTTTTTATAAATTTGTTCAAATAGGATTTTTAGGTTGTCTATGACTTTCTCCTCATTCTTTTCATTCATCAAACAATTTACCTACGATATTATGGTATAATCCTTTTATCAAATTCTGGTAGGTCATCTGGCGGCCATCCTCTGGGAGTTTTGTACTTTTTTACATATCTATGATCGCACATTGGAGCTCCGAATCCTATAGCTTGAGTACGAGAGAATCCAAATCCTAAAATATGTGCTTCTGAGAAGTCAGCTAAACAAAAGAAGGGAATATATTTTTCAGCATCTAATCTCTTAAAAACTTTATGAAACCCACATTCATGAAAATTAAATCCCCACTCAAAAGTCTTCCCATCACCTTCAACATAATCTGCAACCCAATCGTCGGGATAGTTCCTTAATTTTGACGTCTCACATAACCTTTTCGCATAATCAATATAAGCAGATTCAAATGGATATTGGGCAGGATCTTTTCCAATCTTTTCCAGACTATTTTTTCTGATAGTATTATGTAGATCTCTGAATTTATAATAAAATTCCCCTATCTCTCGATGTGTGTATCCTTCTTTTTCTAGGATTCGAAACATTGCGAGGCTAGACATACCACCAACAAGGAGACTGGTAAAAGAATTTTTTCCCCCGCCAATATAAGGTATTTCCAGAATTAATTTCTCATATTCTTCTTTCATTTGCTCGAACATTTCCTTGATTTTAGCCTCGTCATACTTTTTTTTAAGGATATCTAGTGCAATTTTAATGTGGTTAGAAAAGTTTTTCATCAACTTTGGTTTTCTCTTAATATAATAATCTTTTACAACTTTAACAGTCATAAGTAAATTTTTCACCAAATTTAAGCTACTAAATGGATTAAGACTACCTCAAATATTGATTCTTTCGCTTTTAAAATTGTTTATTCTTGCTAAAAGAAGTGATCAAAAAATGGAAATCCATGCAATCAGTAATTCCGTTTGAACTCAAGGTTCAGGCTTAGAGTGAATTAGGTTTGTGTGAGTGGCAGACAATATGCGATTGTTTAGTTAGTTTGTTTCGAAGTTAAGAAGTGAGATAGAGGTTTGTATTTTGTATTGTGTTGGGTATGGGTTGTGTTCCGGATTATATTTTTTTTATAGTATTTTTCTATTTTAATAATTAGCTTAAATCACAAAATTTCATCCTGAAAGGTAAATTCAGAGTCTGATTTTCATGAAAATTCTACTATGAAATTGGAATTCTCTAAGGATTGAGATTCTAAGATTTTTTCAATATTTCAATAATTCGCTGTATTTGTTGATTTATAGTATTCAAAATTTTAATGATGCTTTCTTTACCATCTTCGGATAAATCACTTTTAGGGCTTCCTTTTACGATTTTAGCTTTAAGCGGTGGTATAGGCATTCTTTGTTGAATTTTCTTTATTTCTGATTTCAGAACCATTGCTTCAGGAGAAACAGAGCCCATTTTTTCACTATTTCTAGTATATCGCATGTCGTCTAAAACTTCTGTCACAGGCATTGATTTTAGTTCAAAAGCATCTAAGAATTCTTCAACTTCATCCCCTTGATCCACAGATACAATTTTAACACCACCTTTTACTTCTTCTCTGAGTTCTGTAGCAATTCGTGCACTTATGAATCTTTTTTTAACTGGAGATGCTGAGCCCTTCCAAATGAAAATTCTTCTTAAATCCCATCTTAATATAACAAGCACTTGTTTTGCGTGTAAAATAGATTGTAAAGTCTGAGGTGTAATATCTTCAACTTGTTTTCTTTCACCACTCTCCTCTAATTCAAAAACTAAAAAATCCTCTAATTCTCTAGCTGCCATTTTTATCTAACTAGTTTTTAAAAAAATTAGTCATTAACTATTTATTATAACAAATTTGTATAAAAATTTTAACTTAAATCTAATTGTATCATCTGTTCGTTGAAATTTTATAACAAATTATAAATTGATGAGATAATAAGTAAGTAGGTTGGGGTTGTGTTCCGGATTTTAATTTTTTGTTTTGTTTTGTCTGTATTATTTTTACTATTGTATTTCTTCCATCCCAATCCATTTAAACGAACGTGGAGAATTATATTATATGTCTCATGCTAATGTTTGGACCGAGAACTTTTTTGGTACCCGAGGGGGTCATATCCGGTATTTTCGGACTGGTGGCGATAAACCTTCATTGCTCTTACTGCATGGTGCGATGAGTAATGGTTTGTGTTGGAGTCGAGTTGCAAAATCGTTAGAATTAGACTTTGACATTATCCTACCAGATGCCCGTGGCCATGGGAAATCGGTTTCTCATCAACAGGACTATTCTTTATTTGAATTAGTTGAAGACACGGCAGAATTAATTACCCATCTACAAATTGCTCCCGTAATTGTAATGGGTCATTCAATGGGCGCACAAATGGCTACTGAACTGGGTGCTCGCTACCCTGCTTTAGTAAAAAAGCTCGTTTTAGAAGATCCCGGCTATTATTTTAAAAATCCTTCATTTTTCACGTTGCTTTCTTATAATTGGATTATCCGCCGCAATAGGAGGTGGGATCTATCTCAAATTCGAAAATGTTGCGACAAACTAATCAAAGGGTGGCACGAGGAGGATAAACTTTCATGGGTGGTAGCTCAAAAGCAATTTGCCGAAAATGCTGGGAAATTTTCTAAATCTTTCGATCCAAAACGGGAATGGTATTCGATTTTTCCCAGGGTAAAGGTCCCCACTTTGCTTTTAGTTTCTGAAAATGGGATTATGACAAGATCAGAAGCATCCGAGTATGTTCTTGCGTTTGGCGCTGCGAGCTACGAATATATTGAAGCTGCGGGTCATATTATCCATTTCGACAATTTCGAAGTATTTATGTCGACTGTCCGAGCATTTTTGGGATAACGTTCTCAACTTAGTTTTTCGAGATTAAGAAGTGAGCTGGAGGTTTGTATTATGTATTGCGTAGGGTATGGGTTGTGTTCCGGAGTTTATCTTTAGTAATTTATTTTAAAAACGCTTTGAGTTTAAGTATTAATACTAATGCGCCTTATATTTCTTTGAATAATTAATTTTTAACGTGTTTGTAAATGGAAAAAAATAAATATGCGGATTTAGCTCTTATTTTGGCTCTAATAAGCTTGGTAAGTCCTATATTGGCGATTTTAACAAGTCAAGGAATAATTCCTAGAATACTTATTTTTGGTAGTTTAGCAGTAAGCGGTACTGGTTTAATGGGGTTAATTCTGGGGATAATTGGATATAACGAGACAGACCACAAATGGAAATCTATTGCTGCGATAGTTATCTACGTAGTAGGAACAGTTGTGTATTTAATTTTAGCATTTTCCGTAATGTATGATGTTATATGGGGTATGTATTCGGATTTACTACCCTATTAGGGTATTAATGTAGTGGAAGTCTTGGATTTTGCAAGGATGACACTGTGAGATGAGATGTATTGATTGCGTAGGGGTTGTGTTCCGGAGTTTAATTTTTTTATTTTATTTTTATTTTTCTTTAGCTTTGTTTTACCATTTCCAACTTATTATCATTTTCTGACAAAAACGTACAAAATTTAAATTTTATAATTTTTTGTACAAGTATTTAAAGACTTACGAGTAAAAATTCTATTTTACAGTAGTTCCACCATTTTTACTAGTAAGTTTCGCTGAAAGGTTTATATACAATTTTGTCGATCTATAGTATAATCTTTGCACTTTTACGAATGAAAATTAGATAAAAGCCATGTCAAATGCTATAGATCAGTCTAAAATTAAGACAAGAAGAGGTAAAATAGTAAATGGTTGTTTATGTTTTGGGATTTTATATGCTTTTCCAATGATTTTGTTTTTGATTAGAGAACCCCAAACTGTAAATTTAAGCAGAAGAATTGGTGTAAGTATAGCTGGAATAGTTGGTATGCTATTGATTCTTGGTTCAATTATTTTATTAGTTAAGACGAGGCGCGTATCCTACGGGTTGTGGTGTAATGAATGTAATAAGTTTGTAAATAGAAAATGGAACCGCTGTAGTATATGTAGAACTAAAAAGGTGTCATGGAAGCGTCTTCCGAGATAAATTCTTGTTTCGAGCTTGAAGGGTGGGGGTGTGTTCCGGAGTTTTTACTCCATTTTTTGTTTTATTTCTTTGTTCTTTTTTACTTACCTTTTTCGCTAAATTTTCCGTCTTATTGAGCATATCCCAAAATTCAATTTAATGAATGTATATAAAAGAAAAATGACAAATAACAAGCTAATATGAATATAAAAGACTAAAACTTATATAATGGATTTACTCAATATTATAATAATTTATACAAATCTGGAAAAAATTTATCTCTTTTTTATATAAGTGAGAAAATTGTCAAAATTTGGTTTTTTTCTTAGTATGATTATGGGTTTTTGGTTTGCTGTTGTGTATATTATTTTATTTGTTATTGAGTTTCATAGGTTTGGAGATTCATACATAGATGCGTATGAGATAAAAATAGTAGTTAGCATAATAATCGGTTTAGTAGCGATAATTGGAGCCGGAGTTGGATTTAAAAGAGTAGGTGTTGGAAGTATCATCTGTTTTGTTGTGGGATTATTCCTATTCATATTTGCCTGGGTATTATACGCTCCTTGGAACTCTAATTTTATATTTGCTCTATTGACTTTCTATGGTCTTGCTAGTGGTGCTCCCCCAGAATTACTTCTATTAATTGGTGGTATTATCTGTTTAATAGAGTGGCGAAAGGTAGATAAAGATATAAAAGCTTAGATGAATCACTAATACTTTTGCCAATTTAGTAAAGATAGTTTGCCCGTCTTCTTATTATTTTTACTCACTTCGCTTTTTTATGCTTCACCTTAAAATATTTTCTCAACTTTATTGTTTCTTTCCAGCTTTTCTAAATTTTCGCATCTTGCTAATTGTATAAGAAAATATACCAATACATATGCTACTGGCAAGAAAGTTAGAGATGGACAATAATAAAGTATAGGTATATGTTAGTTTATCGTCTGGATAAATGTTTGTTCTGGCATAAATTAAAACTGGAACTGCAAAGAATATTGCGAATGCGAAAAAGGAGGAAGCAAAACCACTAAGAACGGTTAAATAAATTGCGCGTTTTTTAGTTAAACTTAAACCTAACCAGCTTTTATTATCATTTTTGTTTTTTTGCATATCTTTAATTTCACCCTTGCGTGTTATTTTATTATTTCATTTTTTACTATTTAATTTTTTTGATACCGTTCTAAATTGATATAATAAACTGAGGTGGGAGTGTGTTCCGGAGTTTTTTGAATCATGATAAAGGTAATGACCATCTATTTTAAATAGGAACTTTGTGTATTATAAGCTAGTCCAATACTAATAACTTAAGAAGATACACAAAATGAGAGAAATTAGGTTTTCAAAACTTGGTATCCTAATAGCGATATTTGTGATAATAGCA
>JAUVNS010000020.1 GCA_030599585.1 Promethearchaeota archaeon
AACCAGATCACGGAAGAGTTAAGCGTGTGTACCAGGTGTTACGCGTGTCGAGAAGCTTGTCCTATGTGCTACTGTAACCTTTGTTTTGTTGATCAAAATAAACCGGTTTGGTTCGGGAAGACAACTGATTTACCGGATGTATTCGTCTATCACTTGATCCGGGCAATGCACATGGCGGGAAGATGCGTTGCGTGCGGTGCGTGCTCACTTGTTTGCCCCATGGGCATTGATTTAAATAAAATTAATAGAAAATTAGAAAAAATCGTTAAAGAACGATTTGATTTCACTTCAGGGCTCGATCCAGACGTGCTACCACCTATGGTAGATTTCAAGATGGATGACGCCCAAGAATTTATGTTAGAAGAGGATTAAGATAAGTGTTTAAGATATGGCCGAAAAAATATTGAAAAAAGATGACATTAGTAAGCTCTATAGCGAGCTAGAAAAAGACTACAAATTTTACGCTCCTACTAAAGTAAAAGGTAATATTGCTTTCAAGCAGATTTCGAATGCTGAAGAAATCGAATTAGACTACTTGAATTCAAAGGTTCCTCCGAAAGAAGTATTATTTCCACAAAAAGAAACTATTTTTGAGTATAGATACGAAGGGAAAGAAGTAATTATAGAAGAGAGAAAAGATCTCGAGGATAAAATACTAATTTTTGGAGTTAGACCTTGCGATGCGTATAGTTTTAAGCTTTTAGAAGATTTCTTTGCGTCTGGCGACTTTCAAGACGATGTATTTCTAAAAAAACAAGAAAACGCAACAATTATCGGTATTGGTTGTAGTAGTCCCAGACAATCCTGTTTTTGTACATCTGTAGGAGGACATCCCTTTCAAAAAGAAAGCACCGATGTGTTCTTATCAGATTTAGGAGATAAATTCTTAGTTGAAGGTATCAGTGATAAAGGAAAAAACCTTGTTAAAAAATTAACTTGGCTTTCTGACGCTAAAAAAGCAGATGTTGATAAAGCAAAGGATTTAGCAAAGCAAGCAGAAGAATTGATTACAACTAAGTTTAATTTTGATTTAGTAACAAAAGTATTGGACGAAAACTTCGAACATCCAGTCTGGCAAGAAATTAGCGAAAGTTGCATCGGGTGTAGTTCTTGTACTTTTCTGTGCCCTACTTGTACCTGTTTTGATGTTATCGACGAAAACGACGAATATAATAACCGAGGTAGACGAATTAGGATTTGGGACACCTGTCAATCGTGTCTTTATACGCTTGAAACGAGCGGTCATAACCCTCGCCCAGCTAAGATACAAAGGTGTAGAAATCGAATAATGCACAAGTTTAGTTATTATCCCTCGAACTACGATTGTTTAGGGTGTGTGGGGTGCGGAAGATGCATTACTGCTTGTCCCGTTAATAACGAGCTCAGACTAATAATTGATAAAATACTGGAAATTGAAGAAAAAAGTGGTGAGAAAGTAAGTGCCTAATCCATACATCCCTATACTAACAAAAATTAAATCGATGGTCTCAGAAAACGAAGTTAACGATATTAAAACCTTCGAACTTGAATTCAATAATAATGAAGATTACAAAGCTTTTGATTATATTCCAGGACAATTTGCCGAAATCAGTATTATCGGAAAGGGGGAATGCCCAATAGGTATAGCCTCTTCTCCAACTGAAGAAGGAACGATTAAATTCACGATTAAAAAAATGGGAACCGTTACCTCAGCATTTCATAATTGTGAGATTGGAGACACTATTGGGATTAGAGGCCCTTTAGGAAACGGTTGGCCAATGGAAGAACTAAAAGGAAAGAATATCGTCGTAATTGGCGGTGGATTTGCATTCTCAACTTTACGATCATTGATTTTGTATGTCTTAGATGACAAATATAGAAAAGATTATGGGAAAATTACTGTTATATATGGAAATCGTAATTCAGGAGAACTTCTCTATCGAGATGTTCTTGATGAATGGGAAAAACGAGACGATATTGATATAGTTTTGACAATTGATAGCGAAGAGGAAAGCTGGACTCGAAAAGTAGGCTATGTTGCTGCAGTTGTTAAAGAAGTCGCTCCATCTTCAGAAAATGCAGTTGCAGTTGTCTGTGGTCCGCCTATTATGATTAAAACAGCTCAAAGCGAGCTTGAAAAATTGAATTGGAAGGATGAACAGATTCTTAATTCTTTAGAAATGCGAATGAAATGCGGAATCGGGAAATGCGGAAGATGCAATATCGGTGATAAATTTGTGTGCATAGATGGACCTGTCTTCTCTTTAGCAGAATTAAAGAATATGCCAAAAGAGCATTAACATCTTTATATAAACATAACCATCGATTAAAGGCTTTTTTTTACTTCTTTTTTAAATGTATAAGTTTCAGCTAAATGCGGTATTAAGTAATACACTACCAGTAGATAGAGAGGAATTAGCGATAATTCAACAAATATTGAAATAATGAAGGGATAGTTTGGACCGTAAAAATCCCAAACAACGCCTCCTAAAATTGGACCTATGACGCTTCCTAAAAACTGAAAAAACTCACCAGACCCTAACATTTTTCCACGATTCTTTAACGATATTCTACTTAACAAGTTTTGAAAAATCAGTCCAGAAGCAATCATTATAGTCATATCTATCAATAGAAGCAATGAAAAAACCCAAATATTTGCCGAATTTATTAAAAACCATGTGACCAGTGCTCCAAGTGTACTTGTAACTGTTATACCTATAGCAGGGCGAAATTTATCTACAAGTTTTCCCAATTTTGGAGCTAAAAGCGTTGCGACAATTCCCGCAGGTAAATATGCCCAAGTAACTAATTGGATGTTACTTTCTATAGTTTCAATCACATAAATATTTAAAAAAGGTTTTGCAATTGAACCGTTAATATTACTTAGAAATAAAACGGACATCAAGAAAAATGATCCTAATATTAAAGGTCCAGCGAGTTTGGCGCGTTTTTCCTTATTTTTTTTAATAAGCGGATTAGTCAAGTTATCTGAGGGGTCATTAAATTTAATTGATTCATCCACCTCTCGATTGAATTTAAAACCCGCATAAAAGTTAGCAATTCCAAAAATTGGAATACTAGCGTATAAAAGAAAGGGATTACTAGTGAAAAACTCAAGTATCATTAGAAGAATAAAACCTATAACACCTCCAATCATTTGGCCTATGGCATTAGAAGAATTTCGCTTTCCATAGGCTTCAGAACGGTTGTCTTTATTTGATTTTTCTGCTATTAGGGTATTAAATGGAACCCAAAAAACGCCCGCCATAAAACCTAGAGCAAATGTCCCTATTCCTAACAGTATTATTGAATTTAAAATTATCGCGGTATAGATTATGAAATAAGAGGTCCCTCTACCAATCGATCCTATTAACACGAGTTTCTTCCTTGATTTCATCCGATCAGTTAGAAACCCTGTAATTGTACCGCTAATAGTTCGACCTAATACTTGAAAAGAAACAATCAGACTTATTTGTATAGCAGTTGCGGACATATTATATCTAGCAATAATTGGGACTAAAAAACCTATAAAAAAGAAGCCTAAGCTATTTAGAATAACGATTTTTAACATATGATTAAAATCTGGTGTGAAACGATTCGAATCAATTTCTTTGTTTAACATGGATCTTTGAAAAGTGTGTATTCTTGCATTCTGAAATAATTTATCTAATTTATTTTTTAAGGTTTCTTCAAATGCATTAAAAAAGAATGAGTAGGCAACAAAAATAGGGATTTTTCAATATTATTGGTTAGATGTCGAAAATATTACCGGAGCTGTATATTGTATCATCTAATTCTAAAAGGATTTGCCCACCGGATGCGATTTTGATAGCGTAATTAATACCCTCTAATACTCTTTTCATCATAAATCCATATGCTCGAAATAAATCTTCGAGTTGAGCCTGATTACTACCAGAATAAGCGTTTGATATTGCGGGGATTAATACTGGAATAAAATCTTGGTTTAGCATAAATTCTTCGGCATCAATCATGACTTCTTTTCCTTCAGAAAACGGATCAAACACATCAATCTGTGCGAACATTACTTTACATACGAAAATTGAAGCTTTAATCTCTCTCATTATGAATTTTATTCGATTATTATCATCTAAATATTTCTTAAAAGTTATTGCATTAATTATATCCTCGTTAGTTACGATGTCCTTAAGGTCTATTAGATTTCTAACTCTGTTTGAAACTCTTTTAGAGGAAAGCATTAGTTTAAGATTCATCTTATTTTTATGAGTATAGTCCTTATAGAAAGAAGAGATAAACATGTGAGGTGCTAAATCTTCTTGCTCTTCCGGTATATTTAATTTAAAATCGTTATCTTTAAAATTTTCCATAAAATACTTGATGAACAGAAATTTTAACTTTAATCTATGTAAAGCTAAATAAAGACAAACGCGTGTTTTCGTATAAGCCACAACTTTTCCCATTCTAAAGCGATCGTGATGATCTCTTGCATACATTACTATGGGTTTGAGTTTTTGAACAACACCATCTATAAAATATCTAATGATATTTTCAAGAGGTTGACAATCTAAAATTCGGAAAGTTTCAATGACTTTTTGACTTGAAGGTTGACTTCTTGGTATTTCTTTAATATGATCATAATTATAGTATTCTAAGAACAAGGAAGTTAATGCCTCCATCTCCAAAACCGTTCTGCAAGGTATAAAAACTTTGTTAAGATCGTTTAAAATAATACTACTTTCAGGCATATTATTATCACTTCATTGTTGTTGCTGGAAAATCCTTTGGACCAAACCCTAAAATATCCTTAGAGATATTTTAAATTCAATAACTAAATCAAATTTATGATTATATTTTATTTAAAAGTTATTGTTTAAAACGAGTAGTAAAAATTAAAAAAATAAAAATAAAAAAATTCAAAAAATTTAGGAATTTGCCCTAAAGGGCTTAGAAGCATCTGTGAATGACTTGTGGTCCCATTTCTTTATATTCCCTTCTAGTTACCCACATTCTGTGGAAGGTTTTCAAGGAACTTAAGATTGAACCACCAATCCATACGGAATACATACGCTCTGGAGGTGCTATAATCTTTACATCAACTGATTCTGGAATCTGTTCTTTAATTTCTTTTGTTAATCTTTCCTTGATTCCAGGGAACATTGTTGAGCCACCAGAAAGCACAATATTGCCATAGAGGTCTCTACGAAGGTCGACATCACATTCAGAAATAGCACCGACAATTACATCATCGAGAGGTTCTAATTCTTTCCCGATTACTGATGGATTGAAGAAGCATTCAGGTGCTAAAAATCGTTCGACACCTACATTAATAGTTTCTCCGTCAGGAAGCATGTAGCTTTTTTCCATTCCAGCAACTTTCTTTGAAAGCATCATCTCTTTCTCTGGATCAATTGCTACATAGCAGAGTTTTTCTTTTATATCTCTAACAATTTCTTTCTCTGCAGATGTTGTAAATGAGTATCCTTTTTGTCGGAGTAATCTTTGTAGGTACGTTGTGATATCACGGCCAGCAAGATCGATTCTTTGGATTGCATGACTTAGAGCAAAGCCTTCGAAAATAGGTACTACGTGAGAAACTCCATCCCCAATATCTATGACGCATCCGGTCGTTCGACCTGAAGCGTATAATGATAAAACTGCCTGCATTGCTACATAAAGGGCTGGAACATTAAAGGTTTCAAACATAATCTCAGCCATTTTTTCTCGGTTTGGTCTAGGGTTTAATGGAGCCTCAGTTAATAGAACTGGGTGTTCGCTAGGATCGATTCTCAAGTCAGTATAAAAAGTGTAATGCCAAATCTTTTCCATTGCGGTCCAATCTTCGATAATACCATGTTCTACTGGAAACATTAGCTTCAGAACACCTTTCAATTGCATTGCTTCTTCTCCAATATAGTATTCACGAGTGTAATGCTCTACATCAGTCATTATCGATTCATATTTAGGATAGCCAATAAGAGTTGGAAATACAGAACGAGGTTGGTCTTCACCAGCGAAGCCATTCTTGGAAATTCCTGTCCCATTATCGACTACTAAGGCTTTCGCGTTTAAAAAACTGTCTTCTTCTGCCATAATATTCAGCTTGTTTATCTTTTTTATTAAAACGGTTTTTAAATTTTTTAATATTTGTCCATATTATTTTTTTTTATAGGTATAATAATATCGATAAATTATAACAAATTCAAATTTAATAATTTAATAAATTTCGTCTATATAAATTTTTTTTATTACAAAAAAAATGAGATGTCTTAGAGTGTTTCTTTCGACTAATTAATTTTTTATCTATAAGATCGAAGTAAATAAATGCCCATATTGATTTCTTTTTTATTTTTTTACATTAATTTGTGTAAACAAAATATTTACTTTTGAGACCTCAAAAAACCATTTGTGTATACAGAATATCTTAATTAAAGGGAATAATGGATAACCACGAATTTTTAGAATGATTCCAATCATCAAGGATTCTTAGATAGGTAATCATCTATCCAAAGTTCCATCAAAACTTCATCGTAGTAATTCGTATCTATGTAAAATTGCTTTTTCCTTATCCCAGCCGTTTTAAACCCAATTTTCTTGTATAGATAGAGAGCTCTTTCATTATCTAGAAAAGTGCTTAGAACGATTTTTTCTTTATTTAATCTTTTTGATTCACGGATAGCTATATCGATTAAATTAAAGCCTATGCCTAAGTCCCTGAATTTTTTCTGAACAATTATGCCTAGGCTACCAACATGAGTAGCCGCATCCCATTCGAGATTCGAAATCTCACATTGGCCTAAAATATTGTATGGACTTGCCATAGTTGGATGAATTGCTACGATACATATTTCTCTTTCTTTTTGAATGTTATGAAACCATGATTGTTTTTCGAATTTAGATCTAACAGGAAATAACACCGGAAGATAGATTTTTTCATCAACGACTTCATTAAAATTGTTCCAAACGCCATCAATATCGGATTCAATGACGTGTCTGATGAGAATTTTTTCTCCGTTCCTTAGCTTGACAACTTCTTTCATTAATTAAATATAAATTTTTATAATTAAATTCCTTATCGTATTATTATGGAAAATAAAAACGAACGCGATAAGGTGAAAAAAGATTCAGATGATAAAGAAAAAATTCGGGGTTACATCGAACTAATGGCTCAGTCTAAGAAAACTCCAGTTGCAAAAGACCTCGTCCAATTAAAGCATGTCGAAGTAAAGAAACAAGAAATAAGTCCTGCAACTCAAAACTTAGCAAACGCCCTTAAAGAACGATATATAGAACACGATCAGTTTGAACGCCTTACAAATGATGAACTTACGGTGCTTGAATCTTTTACTAGTAAAAGAATGTTCTTAACGCGAATCGCGATTATCGCTAATCAGAGTAGACTTCCTTTAGGTATCGAACCATTCAATAAAGCAGATTTGGAAAAAATTTTAAATACTTTAATATCGAAAGATTATTTAGAAGTTGAACCGGTTGGGGGGAAAAACGTATACATTTTAACGGAGAGAGGGAAATATAGGCTTCAATAGAACGTAACCCTTAATCTTTCTTAAGAATCAACTTATTAATAGAAATATCTTGGTATTCTCCACTTGGATATTTCCGCCTTATAGTTAAAGGTAAGATTTTTGCTTTTAATTCTAATAGAGCGATTTTAATTGGATCGATGACATTTTTGGGCTTGTGTATTAGGATGGGAGCTCCGAACGAGATTTGTAAAGCCCTAGCGCCAGTAATTCGCGCTTTTTCATATCTTGTAAGAAAGATTGAACCAACCTTAATCGTTTTTCGAACTTCTTTATATAACTTCCTCAATTCACGAGATTCTAAAAAAGAAGACATAGTATTAACCTAAGAATTAGTAACTGTCTTTTCAAATGTATTTTAAAATAAAACTTTTATGGTTTTCTTCCGATATCAATTAGAACGATTGTTTTTACGTGGTTAGAGATGGTGCGCAAGGGGGGAATTTTTCAGTCTAAAAGAATTTTTCAGACTTTTGAACCCCCGACCGTCGAGATTAACGCCATGAATTAGCGAAAATTTACACGGTGTGAGCGTTTAACGCTTTCCAAAATATAGCTTTAGAAAGTGTCGTTATACGTCTAAACCACTCGCGCAACCTATTGTGAATAAATATTATAGATTAATTATTAAAAAGGTATTAATATAATTTAAGAGATTCTATAGACTCTGTAACTTTAATAAATTTCTAAGCTATATCTCTTTGAAAGAGTTTCGTTATGATATTTACTGGTGATTTGAGTATCAAATAAGGAAGACTTTATATCGCACCCGCTTTTAAAGGAAAACATTGTTCTGAGGAGAGCATATCAAGAAAATATTTTTATAAATTGCCTTAATGCAAACTGCTTAGTTGTCATTCCAACGGGATTAGGAAAAACAATAATTGCTTTAATGTTAGCTATACACAAATTGTCAGAAACGCCTAATTCTAAAATAATCTTCTTAGCTCCAACTAAGCCTCTTGTAAATCAACATTATAAATCTTTTTTAGATTTAACGGTTATTCCTGAAGAGAACTTAAAAGTAATTACTGGAACTACATCACCAGAGAAAAGGAAGGATATTTGGAAGGATTTAGAAATTGCTTTTATGACACCTCAGGTACTTCAAAATGATATTATCTCTAATCTTTACTCGTTAGAGAATGTACCGTTAATAATTTTTGATGAATGTCATCGAAGTGTAGGTGATTACGCGTATTGTTTTATTGCTAAGAAATATGTCGAATCCGCTAAGAATTTTCAAATTTTAGGTCTTACCGCAAGTCCAGGATCTACGGAAGAGAAGATTAACGAAATAAAAAAGAATTTATATATCGACCATGTCGAAATCAGAACAGAACAAGATTCGGATGTGAAACCTTACATCTTTAAGGTTGAGAACGAGTGGATTAAGGTTAAACTTCCAAGTGAATTTATGGATATTAAAAAAATAATAACCGAGAAATTAAGAACAATTTATAAATGGTTAAAGCAACAAGAATTACTAAATTCGTCAGATATTACTAAGGTTACTAGAAAAGATTTGCTTGCGTTAGATAGAGTAATTAATGGAAGAATTTCCTCTGCAAGAACAGATGAGGAGAAGTTTAGATTATTTACTGCGAAAAAATCTATGGCAAATGCGATAAGATTGTCCCACATGGATGAACTTATCGAGACTCAAGGAGTTAGCGCATTAGATGATTACATGAGAAAAAATATTAAAAAGATAAAACAAAACACTGCAAATAAATCACTAAAAGAACTTTTTAGAGATTCTGACATAAAGCGCGCTCTTAGGTTAATAGGAACTAGCAAACAAAAAGGTATTGTTCATCCTAAACTTGAAAAACTTGCGGAAATTTTACATAATCAGATCATTGAAAATAGAGACTCGAGAATATTAGTATTTTGTCATTTTAGAGACTCTGTCAACAATATAGTTAAATTTATTGAAAGAGATGAAGTGGTTAAGGCTCACAAATTCGTAGGACAAGCTAACAAAGCTCTAGATAAAGGTCTAACTCAAAAAAAGCAAATTCAATTACTAGAAGAGTTCAAAGAAGGAATATATAACACATTAATAGCTACAAGTGTTGGAGAAGAAGGTTTAGATATAGCGGAATGTGATTTAGTAATATTTTATGACATAGTACCAAGTGCTGTGCGTTCTATTCAACGCCGAGGAAGAACTGGGAGAAAAAAGGAAGGAAAAGTTCTCTTATTAATGGCTGAAGGTACTCGTGATGAAGGATATTTTTGGGCTGAAAAAGCTAAGGAACGGGTTATGCATCAAAGCTTAAAAAACATGAAAGAAAATGATTCAAGCTCGAAAGCAGGACAATCAAACCTTTTAAATTTTATAAAAGAAGAAGAAGACAATAAGGATTCTAGTAATTTAAAAAATATTTCAGATTTATCGTCTATCCAGAAGATTGAGGGTGCTCAGGATTACACAATAATTTGTGATAATAGAGAGACAGCCTCTGCTGTTGTTAGAGCATTATCCCTTATGGGAGTTAGTTTAGAACTAAAACAATTACCCGTCGCAGACTATATACTCTCAGAAAGAGTTGGGATCGAAAGAAAATCAGCACCAGATTTTAACGATTCCGTTAAGGATGGGAGACTGTTTAATGAACTCTTTGAGTTAAAAAACAATTTTGTCAGGCCCATTTTAATATTAGAAGGGGACCCTTTTTTAAATTCAAACATTAACCAAAACGCCCTCTACGGTGCGATTACTTCAATAATTTTGAATTTAGGAATTACAATATATAAAACAAACAATCCGTCTGACTCTGCCATGTTTATTTATCAGCTAGCTAAAAAAGAACAGTCAGATACTAAAAAGGAATTTAAATTAAGATTTGACAAGAAACCAATAGAAATTACTAGTTTATTAGAATACATCGTTGCAGGTATACCAGGTATAAACGCTCTTAGAGCTAAAAACTTACTTAGAGAATTGAAATCGCTTCAAAAGATTTTTAACGCTGATATTGGGGATTTAATGAGTGTTGAAAATATTGGAAAGAAAATTGCTCAAGAAATATATAAACTAAGCAGATTTAAATATCAAGATAAAACCTAAATTGTGTAAGATTAGTGTTTACGCTAAATTTTTAATCTTTTTAACGCCTTCACCGATTCTTTTTAATATCTCTTCGATTTCTTTTTCTTTCACGATTAAGGGTGGCATCATTATGATCGTGTCCTTTTTATTTCCACAGTAATTTTGTAGAACGCCTTCTTTTATTATGGAAAGCATAGCTAATTGCCCTAGTGTTTCGCTATTAAACTCCATGCCCCACATAAGTCCCCTCCCTCTCACTTCATTTATTATTTCAGAATTATCGTCTGCAATTTCCTCCAAACCCTTCTTAAAAAGTTTCCCCATCTCCTTTACATGATTCAAAAATTTTGGATCAGATTGGATATCTAGCATTTCACATGCAACGACACAACCTAAGTCAGAACCTCCTGTTGTAGAAATGTGTATGAATGGGTCGTCTTTAAAAACTGCTTTCTCTATGAATGGTTTATAACTGCAAGTAGTGATCGGATAAATTCCAGCACTCATACCCTTACCTAATACCATAAAATCAGGTATAACCTTTTCGCGTTCATAAAGTCCTCCATAGATTGCCCAAAAATGACCAGTTCGCCCAAGTCCTGTTTGAACTTCGTCGATTATCATCATAACACCAAAATCATCGCATAATTCTCGAACTTCTGAAAAATAGCCCTCTTGAGCAATTAATACACCTGCTGATGCTGGGATTGTTTCCAGGATGATGCAAGCAACATCATCCGAAATGCTCTTTTTTAATGCATCAATATCGCCAAATGGTACTTGCGTAAAATCCGAAAGATTCCAAAGGAAATTTTCTTTAAAGTCAGGATCTCCAGCTGCTAACGCAAAACCAGTATGACCATGAAATCCTCCAATTGCAGATAAGCATTTTTTACGTTTCGTATATGCCCTTGAAAATTTAATAGCTGAATCTACTGACTCACCACCACTAACTCCAAATGTAGTTTTTGTAATCCCGGGTGGCATAAGCTTTGCTATCTTTTCCCCTAACAAAGCTCTCCATTCTGACAATAATAGATGATCACCTATATCTAATCCGCTATCTAAAGCGTCCTTAAGGATTTGGACAATTTTTTGGTTACCATGCCCTAAATTATAAACACCGCCACATGTGTGGCAATTAAAAAGTTCCAATGGTGGATCATTGGGTCTTGGTCCAGCCAAAGTTTTAATCTTAATGCCCTTCCTCTCCCCAGGAATAATTCCAAGACCAAATCCTTTAAATACACGAACTTTTGGTGAATTTACATACTTTGCGTATAACTTCAATAGCTCTTTCTGAGATAAAGTTCCAAAAAATCTATTATTTGAACCTTCTTTCATAATTCATCAGCGTTATTTTTAAGTTAATGTATAATACTTGATTATTGATTTAAGATCATAGTCTTTAATAGAATTTACAGATAAAAGTTATGAAATAAATGAAAAATCAAACTGTTAATATTAATAACAAAAATTTTATGATTAAAGATTAATCTTTTTATTGTAGTAGTAATATAATTAGAATGTTATTAAAAAAACTTGATGTGATTTACCATAATCAAATTTAAAGTAATTGTAGCTGGGGCTAAAAATGTCGGAAAAACATCTCTCATAAGGCGTTATGCAACAGGCAAATTTGATAAATCAACTTTATCAACGATTGGAGTAGATTTTGAAACAAAGAAGGTAGTTGTTGATGATACTGAGATTCTCTTAAATATTTGGGATTTCGCTGGAGAGAAAAAGTTTCGACTTCTACTTCCCTCATATGTATCGGGAGCTTCTGGGGCTTTAATGCTTTACGATATAACAAATAAAGATTCTTTAGGAGATCTTCACGATTGGGTGAAAACTATTAGTTCAGTTCCAAATTATCCAAAAACTAAGCTACTAATTGAGGCAAAAATTGATTTAGAAAACCAGAGAGAAGTAACTCATGATGATGCTAAGGCACTATTTGACAAATACAAATTTCAAGGAGACATCCATGGTGTGTCCTCAAAGACGGGAGAAAATGTCGAAAATGTTTTTGAGACGCTCGGAAGAGAGATTATCAAGAATTCTTTAAAAAAATGCACGAGCTGCGACAAATTTTACCCTTTAGAACTTAAATATTGTCAATATTGCGGTCAGAAAACACGGTAATTCTGTTAATTGCTTATTTTCAATCATTAGGATTAAAGAATCTATATCTTTTTAAAAAATAAAACGCTTATCAAAAATAATATTCTAAAAAATAGGTAATTTAACTTGAAATACGATTTAAATGATGACCTCAACGAAATTTTAAAGCGTTTAAAAGACGATGAAATTTCTTTTCGTGGTAAGACAATTTTAGTTACAGGAGGAGCAGGCTTCTTAGGTTCGTGGATTTGTGATGTACTAGTAAAACAGGGAGCGTATTGCATTTGTTTAGACAATCTATCTTCAGGAAGATTTGAAAATATTTCACATTTAATGGATAAAGATAATTTCCGCTTCATAAATCACGACATTTCTAAATCAATATTTTTTGGATTCACCCATCATCCAAATGGAATATGTATCGGCGATATTAAAAAAATCGACATCGTGATGCATATGGCAAGTAGAGCGTCTCCGTTTGAGTTTAGTAAATTTCCAATCCCTATATTAAAAAGTAATACTTTAGGGACGATGAATGCTCTGGGAATTGCAAAAGCTCATAATGCTATATTTTTTTATACGAGCACCTCTGAGGTTTATGGGAATCCTCCCGACGATGTTATCCCAACATCTGAAGAATATTTTGGACATGTTAATCCTGTAGGGCCCAGAAGTTGCTACGACGAATCTAAAAGAGCTGGAGAAGCTTTCGTTAAAGCTTACGAACTCCAACATGGAATTAAAACAAAAATTGTTCGAATTTTTAATACATCTGGCCCCAGGATTCGATTCGGTCCGGAATTTGGTAGAGTTATCCCTAACTTTATAAAACAGGCTTTAAACAACGAAGAGATAACTATCTTTGGTGATGGGTCACAAACAAGATCATTTATTTACGTAGTTGATGAAATTGAAGGTCTTTTAAAAATTGTTTATAAAGACGAAGCGATTGGAGAAGTTATTAATTTAGGTAATAATAAGGAACATACTATCTTAGAATTGGCAAAAATTATCAAAGAATTATCCAATTCAGAATCAGTAATTACATTTAAACCTTTACCTATTGACGATCCAACAAGAAGATGTGCTGATTTAAAAAAAGCAAACAGAATCTTAAATTGGCGACCCACGACACCTCTAAAAGAAGGTTTGTCGAAAACTATAGCCTGGTTTAAAGAAAATGTCCCGATTGAATGAAAAACAAGATTCAAGTAAACTTAACAGAAATTATAAAGAGTTTGATAAACTTCTCAAATTGCTCCTCATAATTGGTATCATTATTATATCGGGGTTTATAATTTACGCCTTTTTAACTCCTAAACCGGGTTATTGGTATCTTGGTATTTTGAATTCTGACAAAAAAGCAGAAAATTACCCTACAGAAGCTGCTGTTGATGTAAATATTACTTTTTATATTTCTGTTGGAAATTATTTAAATCGGGATTTTTCATTCCGTATAGAAATTTTGAAGGGAGATAACGAAACTGTACTAGGGCCATCACCTTCTTTAAACGCAACCTCGTTCGTAAATTCGTCAACAATTACTTTACTACATGGAGCAGAATGGATTTCAAGTGCATTTAATATTTCTTTTTCGCAGCGGGGGAATAACCAATCAATCATTGCAGAACTGTGGGAAATCCCTTCCGTAGGTGTTAGAAGATTTTATGACGTAGTATATATAAGATTAAATATTACTTTCTAACTCTGAGCACCTATTATTTGAACATTATCAATTTTTACATAGGGTGCGGAGTAAGATCCGTAAACCTTATATTCTTTTGATATAGAAGTAATGTTTTCAAACAAATCTAATAGATTTATACCGAACATAGTTTCATTTAAAGCATGCTTTATTTGACCATTTTGTATCAAATTTCCTTGTGAAATCAAGCCTGAAAAATCACCAGTTGCAATATTTGGAGAATCTGCGGTTGAATTTAACAAAATACCTTCTTTTACATTTTGTATTAATTCTTCTTTTTGAGCTGTTCCAGGTTGTAAAATTAAATTCGATATTCCTATTGAAGGAATGGAGCTAAATGATCTTCTTGATGCGTTTCCTGTGCTTTCGACACCCTCTTTTCCAGCAGTATAACTGTTGTGCAACAATCCTGATTGCAGAAATTGTCCATGTTCGATAATTTTTTTATTTCTACAAGGAAACCCTTCACCATCAAAAATATTAGAGCCAACTCTACCATTAATTAAAGCGTTGTCATCCATATTTATCAAATCTGAACCGATCTTTTTTCCTCTTTTGCCAACTAAAAAACTTCGTTTATATTGATATGTTTCTGCATTAATTGCAGATGCGATAGGATTTAATATTAGATTTATTGTCCCCTTCGGAGAAAGTATCACTTGCATTTTTTTTGTTTTAATTTTTTTTCTATGTAGATTTCTCTTAGCATTTTTTAGTGCTTCCTCTGCAGTTTTTGTTGCATCGATATCAATTAGCTTTCTTTTCATTTGAGATTCGTATCCATTTGAAACTTCTCCATTAATCGTATCTTTCACTATCATATTTGACGATGTATTAAAATAGGTCTCCTCTCCACTTACCTCTATGCCGTTCGAGTTGAAAATATAAGAAAAATTGCTATTAGCTGTAAAATCTCCTGATTGTGATATTGCTTGGTCATCCTCAGCACAAACTTTAATCAGATCTTTAACATATTCTATTGCATCCTCGATTGATAAGTTCTTTATGCTTTTATCGTATAAATCTTCAACCACTGCATAGGACTTTAATTTTTCAGGCAAATTTTTAAAGTTAGGATCGGGAGTTCCGACACGCATCATTTTGATGGCATTTTTAACAATTTTTTCTACAACATTTTTTTTCATTATGTTTGTAAATGCGAACCCAATGGACCCATTTGTTTGATAAATTCTGATTGAAATTCCATGATTTCTCCCAGTTTCGCTGGATTTTACCGAATTTTCCTCTACTTCGATATTAAGATATTGACTTTTTCCGATAAAAATTTCAGCACATTTATAATTTGAAAAATTTTTTTCGGCAATTTTAATAGCAAATTTAGCAAGCTCAAATACATCTATATCCTCATACATTTAATTCAATCCTCCCACCGTGATGTCATCAACTCTGATATATGGTCCACCATCGCAAACCCTAATGCTTTGGCCTCCCTTTCCGCAAACACCGTCACTGTAGCTAAACGATTTTTGATCACCAATCGCTGAAACTTTTTTTAACACCTCAAGAATCATTCCCGACAACGCAACATCCCTCATTAATTCTTTTTTCTCTCCATTTTCGATTTTATACGAGAACTTACACTTAAATTGAAAGTTTCCAGTAGTTGGATTAGTATAACCGTACAAAAAATCTTCGCAAAGAATTCCATTTTTTGTGTCTTGTATTAATTCTTCGATGTTCCAATCTTTTGGTTCAATGTAAGTGAACCCCATTCGGACTTGAGGTTTAGCGGAACTAGATGAAGCTCTTCCGTGACCGTTTGGGGGTAAATTCATTCTTGATGATGTTTCTAAATTATGCAGGTAATTTTTCAGTACGCCATTTTCAATAATTGTTGTTTTTTGGGATGGAATTCCTTCGTCATCTATAAAATAGCTCCCAAATAACTCATAAGGAAGTCCAAGTTTTTTACCTTGCCCCATTGAAGGATCATCGATCACATTGATATCTGGTAAAGCTATTTTTTTTCCTATTTTTTCTTTCAAAATACTTTCTTTACTTAAAACCAAATCAGCCTCGCATGCATGTCCAAGAGCTTCGTGAATTAAGGTTCCGGCTAATTTAGGATCAGCAATAATAGTAAATTGTCCACCTATAGGAGATTTCGCGTCTAGTAATTTAATCGACTCTTGGGCTGTTTTTTCGCTTAATTTTTCTGCCTTTTCTGTTGATACTATCTCAAATCCACCTAAGCCCCCTACAGAATTAATAGATTTCTGGGTTACTCCTGCTTTTCGGGAATATACCATGTTTAATAATCGCAAATACGAAAGCTTTTGTTTAATTTTACTTCCAAATGAACTGATAAAGATGTAATTGCTAACGCCATCCATATAAATTGTTCGCGTATTTGTTACTAACTTAGAAGAATCTATGGCAATTTTTTCATGAGATTTTACTAATTTTATTTTTTCTTCAATATTTACATCCGATAAGGGTATTTTGCTATCAATTTTGAAGCTTTTCTCTAAAGGATCCCTTTCAATTATTTTAAACTCATTTTTTATTAACGATCGTGTTAATTTCGCTAGCTTTATTGATTTTAAGAAGCTCGATCTAATGCTATCCTTATTAAGATCCTTGAGAACACTAAAACCCCATCCTCCATTTATAAAAGCTCTTATTCCACAATTTGTCATCTCATATGAAGAAATCTCCGTACTCCTTTGATCTGTGAAATCTAAAGTCGTTCCTTCGCTGACCGTTGCTCTAATATCCCAATATTCGACTTTATTCCCCGCTTCTCGCAACAAGTCTGCTATGAAAGCATTGTCAAATAGGCTTAATTCATTATCTGTCTCCATAAAACTCGTCAAATCACAATATAAACATAAAACTTCTTGATAAATAATAATAAGAGTCTTAAGAAAGTGAAGAATAGAGATTTAAATAATTTTTTTCTTTAGAGGATTTTTTAATTCAAATTTTTTTCATAATCAAGAAATTTAAAAAGAGTTTCTTTTTCTCCTTTCATTTTTATTTTCTTGATAATTTTAATAGCGTCCGCTAAAGTTACCGTTCTTGTAACCTTAAATGAGTTCTTAAACTGAAAAGATCGATTACACTTCCAACATTTTTTCGTTTTTAAAATTTTATTGCTATAATACCACTCTCCACAATGATAACAACGAAAAAAGTAGAATTTCTGAACATTGCGCATTATATAGATATAGCAAAAATTTTAGCATTTATGGAAAATAAGGCTACAAGTTTTCTAACATACAATAAATATATTTGATAGTTAATATATAGAATATATAAAAAAAAGTTAAATTTACCAGAGACGTTATTATTCCTAGATAGAATCATAAAAAGTTGGGGATATTATGAAGGAGATAACTGAGAAAGAATTAAAAAAGCTAAATATCGACGAATTAACGCACTTGTTTGTGGATAATATAAATGAACAAAATTTGAAATTAATTAAAGGGATAGAATTTCTGGTCGAGGAAAAATTTGATGATTTTACGAAAAATTTAAATTACGTTATAGAGACTAATACCGAAGTACAAATCAAGAAAGTTTTTGAGGGTAAAATCTTCAAATCTAAATTAATGTTCTCAAAAGCAGACAGGTTAAAGCTATTCACTAAAATTAATGATATCAAAGGTATTGGAGAATTCATTGCCAATAAAATGCTTCTCTACAAAGTAGTATTTCCAGATAATGAATTTAAAACCCAACTCATTAACATTTTAAAATCATTAAAATCGATTTCTAATGGTTTAACTGAAGCGGTAAAAGCCATTGGCTCGGATTTGAGTAAAGCTCATAGTATTTGTGAAGATGTGAAAGATGAAAGAAGAAAAATGAGAAAAGAAGAGTGGCAATTACTGAACCGTTTGTATAATTATGACATGGATTACCTATCAAGAACTTTTCTTTACTTGAAAGAACTAGTAGAAGATATTATGATGTTGGCTGACCATATTAAAAGTTTTTCAGAGTATATTCAATTTTTAGCAACAAAATATTTAATCTTTGATTAAAAAAACTGATTGTTATGGCAGTTGACATAATTTCAATTGTAGTAGTAGTTTTAATTGCCTTGGCAATCGCCCTCGCATTTTCTATAGGCGCAAACGATGAAACTCTATCCACTTTAGTGGGAGCTGGAGTTATTAAATTCAAGGTAGCCTTATTGATTGGTGGCATAGCAGTTGGAGTAGGGATGTTCTCCTTTAGCTTTGCGTTTGTAGCAAAAACCGTTGGTGCTGATTTATTAGGTGAGGCGGTAACGTATACAGAATTTATGTTGTTAGCGGTATTAATAAGTAGTATTTTGTGGTTAGTAATTGGCAGTTTCGCAGGAATTCCCTTAAGTAGCACCCATTCATTAGTAGGAAGTATATTTGGAGTTGTAATTGTATATGCATTAACACATGGAAATGTTAATATGGAAACTGCATTTGATTGGGAAAAATTAAGTAATGTAATTCTTGGTTGGTTCATTTCTCCATTATTTGGATTGATCATTACATATGTTCTTTTCAAAATACTTGCAAAAGTATATCTCTCCAAATTAAAAGGTTTAAATCAAATCGAGAAATCTGAGAAAAATTTCAAGTGGTTATTATTAATTGCAGTAATTTTTGCTGAGATATGGGTGGGAGCAAATTCTGGCGAGGCGTTAGGGATTCTTTATGGATTATTGGATGGAGGTACGTTGAACTTGGAGCAATATATATTTTTTGCATTTATTTGTGGTGTTTTCTCTTGTCTGGGGATATATATTGCAGCACGGTATGTAATTAGAAATTTAGCTTCTCAAATGATGGATTCTCGACCGAGCGAAAGCCTCATTACTCAAATTAGTTCCGGCTTGATTCTCATGATCGCTACTTTATTAACTTTGCCAATATCTCATAGCCATGTAATAGTATTTTGCATAATTGGAATGAGCGTGGCGCAAAGAAAAGAAGTTGACTACAAAGGTTTAGGAAAAATGGCGATATACTGGGTTCTCACTTTTCCAGTTGCTGCGATTCTTGCAGGGTTGATTTATTATGGATTTAATTTATTTGGATTAGGCTAATAAACTATAAAAAATACTTTGTAATAGTAAAATATAGCACTAATAAAGAAATGAAAATATGTGATAAAAATGGGTTCATTAATAGAATTTCTTAAAAGAGAAACGGCATTGAATGTTCTAGAAAAAACAATCAAACATGCCCAAATTGTTCAACAATGTGTAAGAGAATTAGAAGTAGGGCTTAAAGTATTGCTTAAGGAAGAGAATTTTGAAAAAGCTCGCGAAAACTTTAACAAAGTTGATCTTTTAGAAGACGAAGCAGACAAGATAAGGAGAGAAATATTAAAAGATGTTTCGAAAGGAGAATTAAATCCAAGTATCAGACAGAATTTATCACATCTTATAAAAAGATTAGATGATGTAGCAAATTGTAGTACGGGAGTTGCTCGTAGAATTACTACCATACCCACCAAATTTTGGGAGCAGAGTAGTGAAGAAACTATAAAACTAATATTAGAAATAATTGAAACAACCGTAGAAGCGGTAAGTAATTTAGATAAGCTTGTTATTGATTTAGTGGGCGAAAGGAAAAATGTGAAAGACTATGCCCAAAAGATAAATCAATTGGAACATGATGTAGACCTCTTAAATATTAAACTAAGAGAAAGTCTTCAGAAAACAGAGTACGATGTAAATTTCTTTACAATTTTCACTGTTGGCAACATTTTTGACATTTTGGAAGCAATATCCGATTCTATTGAAGGCGTTGCCGATTATATAATAGTACTCCTCACAAGCTCCCGCGTTCTTTAGAGTGGAATGTTTAACAAATGTAGTTTATTTAAATTAATTGATATTTAAGTAAAACAAGTTATAGTTCTCTTTAAAAAATAAAGAAAATTTGAATATTTTAATTCAAAGAATTAAAATTAATACTAATATTGGCTAGAAGTTCTTTGTACCTTGAGCGTAGGGTGACCTCTGTAACCGATATTACCTTGGAAATGTCTTTTTGGCTCACTTTAACATTACGGAGTTTGGAAACCAAATAAATTGCTCCAGCGCAGAGTCCTTTAGGATCTTTTCCAGAAATAGAGGTTTTTAATATAAAGTTGCGAAGCACTTTCATTGCTTCTTTTTCTACCTCAATTCCTAAACTTAGATCAGCACAATAACGCGGTATAAGAGTTACTGGATCAATATGTGATATCTTTAAATTCAACTCCCGAACTAATATCTTATAGCATTTCTTTACGATATTGTCGTTAATGGAAGCTTCTGATAGTATTTCTTGAAGCGTAATAGGTACTTTTTCGTCTTTACACGCATAGTACGCACAGGCTGCAACCATTCCGTTTATCGATCTTCCTCGCAAAAGTTGTCTTTTAAAAACTTCTTTATACAGTCTAACGGCAGATTTTTTCACTCTTTCAGGAAAATTTAGATTACCCCCTATTCTTTTCAGCTCGGTAATTGCCATTAACATGTTTCTCTTTTCCCAAGACAGATGCGTATTCCATTTAGCAGCTCTTCGTAAATCAGGATTTTTGATTTTGGTCCTATCGATAACGGTACTCAGACCTATATCTGGCATCAAGATAGACATAGGAGACCCTGTCCGCTCCTTTCTATCTTTTTCGTGTTTCGAATAAGCCCTTATCCCACTATGACCAATATCCAAACATCTCTCGTTAACTACTAGTCCACACTGTTGACAGACCGTTTCTCCTCTTTCTTGTATGATAAGAGTACTTCCCCCACATTCGGGGCATAAATTTGATGATACATCTAATTCAACAACCATATTAAAATACCACTTTACTTATAGTTTATTTATTTTTTTTGTCGTTCCTTTTTTTTACTATTCTCGTTTTTCAAGGGAATAGTAGGACAAATATTTATACTTTTGAACACACATAAATTTTGTTTGTTATCTCAATCAATGATAAATTTATATTTAAATATTATGCTTTTGTAATACAAATTTTGTTTTTAGTAGTACTTTTTTTTTTTTTTACCCTAATTTCCCGTGAACAATAGGAATTTATATAATTTGAATATAAATATTTATTTTTGAATTAATAATAGATATATCATTAGGGTATATATTTTGATTAAAAAATGTCTTATCTTGAACCTTGGGTGAAACGATGTCCTTGATTTTGCTTCTTGAAAATTAAGATATCTCATTTTTCATGCAAAGAAAATTACGGCTTTATTCTTTATCGAGTTAAAATAAGTAAATAGTTATCGTCTTATCTTTTTACATAATATTAAATAAAACTTTTAACACTAATTTTTTGATCTTATTTTCGTCTTTTTAAAAATAAAGTTTTCTTTTAAGGTGAAAAACAGATATCGCAAGAACCGGAAAAATCAAATAAGAAAGAAAATCCATCCACGATGAATGACAAGAGTTCGAGTAAGGATAAATCAGAAGATAAACCTAATATGACCGAAAAAGAAATAGAAAATATTAATCTTAACGACGAAAAGATAAAGCGGTATATGAAACAGTACAAAGAAGAGAACGATAAATACGCAATTTGGAGAGGCGCGATAACTGAAGGTTTTAAAAAGTGGTTAAAAGGCGAAAAAATCTATACGCGCGACAAGGAAAGAATATCCTTATATGTTGACGATAAGATTAAGGGAAATTGGCAAAAATTTATAAATAAAAACAAGGAATCCTTTCCTACTTTTTCAGAGCTAATAAGACAGAGCGTTAAGTCATTTATGGAAGATTCGAGTAGGGTGTCGAGCGAGTTATCTAAACTTAACCCTAGTACCCTATCTAACATCTCTCACGCTTTAAAGGAACCTCTCACATCTATTAAAGGCTATTCTCAGTTACTTCTTGAAAGCGAAGAATTCAAGGGTAAATTAAGTGAGCATGTTGAGGAAACAATAAAAAATATTTTTGATCAGAGCAATTTACTAGAAAACATTATAAAGAATTTCCTAGACAACATTGAACCTGAAAGTACTCCGTACGACATTTTATTAATTGAAGATGATTTGGCAACAATTCGGCTAATAACTAGCTATTTTGAAAGTAAGCATTACATCTGTAAGGGAGTTGTAAGTGGGACAAAGGGTTTAGAAGAATTAAGAAGGGTGGTTCCAAAAGTTATACTGTTAGACATTATATTGCCTGATTTAAGTGGGTATGATATATGTCAGACAATAAAAACCGATAACACTTACAAAAAAATACCTGTTTACTTTCTAACAGCGATATCCGCATCAGAAATAAAAAAACGTTTAAATGAAACGCTAGCTGATGGATACATCCTTAAGCCATTTAACTTTTCTGATTTTAATGTTATATTTGAGATTTTAAATGGAAAAGCGGATTAATCTGAGTATATATAACTGAATGATCTCCATCAAGAGAAAAATGGTGATTTTTCTTTGGGTTTGTTAACTTTTAAATAAATACGATATAACTTAATTGGGTTAAATTTATTTTTTGTGAAGAATTACTTTTAAGTAAAAAATTAGTTTACAAAAAATAAAAATTTTTATAATAAGCACTATATTAATTTTAGATTTTTAAGCGTAAAATTACTCAGAAATATAATAAATGAAAAAATCATAGGTGTAAAAAATTCCTAACGAAAAGAAGAACGATAGTAATTCAAGTGGTAAGGAAGATGACACAAGTCCAAAAATGACCGACGAAGAAATAAATAATCTGGATTTGAATAGCGAACAAGCGAAAAAGTTGATGAGAGTATATGAAGAGACCACTGATAAGTATGCTAATTGGCGTGGAAACATAACAGAAGGTTTTATGAAATGGCTTAAGGGAGAAAAAATATACGACAGAGAAAAGGAACGTATTTCCTTGTATGTAGCTGATAAAACCAAAGAAGAGTGGAGCGAGTTTATAAAAACTCATAAAGATAAATATAACACCATTTCCAAACTTATAAGAGAGAGTGTTAATTATTTTATTAAGCAAGAATCCACTCTAATCAGCGAAGACTTACATAAAATAGACAACCAAACTCTTACAAACATATCGCATGCGCTAAAGGAACCGTTAACGTCAATCAAAGGATTTTCTCAACTATTAATTGAAAATTATCGCGATGAGATGGAAGAAAATGTTTTTAACACCATTCAAAATATATTCAATCAATCTTTACTTTTAGAAAACAAAATTATCAGCATTCTGGACAACATAAAAACAGAAACTTCTCAATACGACATATTACTTATTGAAGATGATTTAGCTACTATTCGTTTGTTAACAAGCTATTTTGAAAGCAAGGGTGTTTCCTGTAAGGGCGTAGTTAGTGGAACAAAAGGATTGGAAGAGCTAGCGAATAATCCACCTAAGTTGGTATTGCTGGATATTATTTTACCCGATTTTAGTGGTTATGACATCTGTAAGCGAATTAAAGCAAGTAAAGAGCTTCAAAACATTTCGGTTTATTTGTTAACTGCCATACCAGGATCAGAAGTAGAAAAGAATCTCGAAGATAGCAATGCTGACGGTTACATTCTAAAGCCTTTTGATTTCTCTGATTTTGAAGTAATATTTCAATATTTGTAATAAGATAATAGCACTTTTTATTAAAAAATAAGCGGGCTATGAGGGAATCGAACCCCCGACCTGCCGGTTAAGAGCCGGATGCGCTACCTGACTGCGCTAATAGCCCATTTTGTATTCCTTGCCATTGAAAACGCACCTGGAGGGATTTGAACCCCCGAGCGCTTACGCGCACTGGCTTACTTGATCGTATAATTTACTCAAGGCCAGCGTCTTACCACTAGGCTACAGGTGCTCCAATTATTTTGATTCTAGGCAGAATAATAATAGAAAAATATTCCTGATTATTATCTGCTTGATACATTCAACCTATATTTGAAAAATTTTTATTCTAAATATTGTGATATAGATATTAAAATAGTTTATTTTTAATAAAATAAAATTCTTTTTATTTTAATCTCGTAATTCCTAACCTTCATGAGAACAGTAAAGAAAAAATATAAATTTTAAGCAACATTGACTCATAATTGAGATGATGTAAAAATGAGTGGGGCAAAAAATTTTAGGTATTTGATACCAGATCGATTATTTAAAGAACTTACTAAGAAAGCCGCAGATGTTCATCCAAATATCGAACACTATTGGATTTTTGCTGATCGTAAAGAAAACTTTGGAATTGTTAATAAATTTATCGTTAACCCCGATTTAAGGAAGTCTAAGACTCATGTAAAGCCTAGGTCATGGATGCGTTATAAAAAATCGAAGATTTACAACATGCGTAAGTTTAAACAGGAACTTAACGTAGATATAGTCTGGCAAGCACACACGCATCCATCAGGAAACGATAAACTACACCAAATTGATAAAAGGATACTTAAATATCTTTCAAACGGTGTTATGATTATCATTATTCCTCACATTCCGGAAAAAGACTTAGAAGGGCATATGGTGGGTTGGTATTACGATAAGCGGTATACAAAAAAACCGATGATTGAGAAAATGGTATTTGAGATCATCCAAGAATAAATATATTTCTGGTTAGCGACTTTCCTTTTTCTTTTTTTCCTTCTAGTAGTAGGTTTGAGAAAAGCTTATATTGATACATGCTCTGAACAACATAAGTTTTTTGGTATTTTGTTGATGAGGAGTTATTAAAATGCATCAAATTTAGAATTAATCTATAGTCAAAGGAGAATTAGTCTTTTAATAGGGAATTATCTCAGCTTTTTTTTTATTCATATTGAATTAATTTTCTTTCGCTTAATCCACTCTATACAATGACAAAGTATTAAAATTTTAAATTTTTATATACAAAATATACCACTTGAAGATTATATCAACATTAAGCAAATGTCGCTTAGCTTGGTAGAACGCTTAAGCGTGCTAAAAGCGCTGGATTGCTAATCCAGTGTCCAACGGACTCGAGGGTTCGAATCCCTCCATTTGCGCTCTAATAGTCTTCAAATAGTAAGGGCCCATGGTCTAGTGGTTATGACGTCTCGCTTACACCGAGAAGGTCGGGAGTTCGATTTTATAGCGAACTTATCGCTCTTACGAAAACCTCCCTGGGCCCACTATTTATAATTTCGATTTATATAATTTCTTAATTCTTTCGGGCCGAATTGCATTTAATTTGCAGTTTTTAAGATATTTTCCTATATCTGCGATAATTCCTGGAGCTGTAGTAGATTCTCTTAATATTACAATGTTTTCTAAAAATCCGAATCGTTCTATTGAAACAATGTCTCGGTAATGTCCGGTTTTCACAAGTGCTTTTTTAAATTGACCTTTAGTTTCACCACTTAAAAACACCGCCTCGAGATTCTCTGAAATTAGTTTTTCGTAAATATCTAACGTTTTTTTATCCAAAATGCCTTGAATTTGTTTTTTTTCTTTATCTACCGTAACAATTTTAACATAAACAGGGAATTTATTAATAAAATCGTAAGTTTTGATAATTTCTGTCAATGAAACAGTTTTTCCATTACACAGTTGAGTTCTCAAGTCATGCAGAGTTATTAATACATCTACTTTAGGATTTACAATGGCACAATCTGCAAAAATTCCAAAACCTACTTTTCCTACGTCCAATAAGACTCCTTTAAAGACGTCGTTTGTCTTAACATCTTCAAATTCATGTATAGCACCAATCTTTTTCTTTAGTAAATTTAAAATGAATACTTCTTCAGCCCCTGAAATCAGAATTTCAAACCTATTATCAAACTTCCTTAATTTCTTAATACGTATTTTCGTGCCCGGAAAGCTCTGGCTTACTTCTTTTAAGTATTTAAGGTACCTAATCGAAATATCTTTGACATTGCCTTTTTTTGGGATATTATATATTTGATCGTAAAGAACTAGTGTTTTTACCATAAAAATTCTCAAAAATTAGTGTTATGAATAATGTTATAAAGAATTGCTTAAATCTAAAATTTCCCTTTTTATCACACCGTATCAAGATTTTCTTTCGTTCTAACAAAATTTATATTCTTGTGGTTTTATGATTCATTAAATACAATATTAGAGAATTATGGTGGAGATATGGAACTACAACGGTTTAATTATTTAGTAGAAGAATTAAGGGAATATAACGGGATGGAAGAGATTTTCGTGTTGAGTCCTGAAGGTGAAATCCTTTTTAAATCTGAAGAATTCCAATTATCAAATGAAGAAGCGAAAGCCATCTTAAAAGCGTGGAAAGAACATGAACAAGCTTTAATGTTCCAGAGCTTTAGATATGCCATTTTAAAAAACGATGAGATACAACTAGCAGCAAAAAATATTGTTGGAGGAAAGGGCAATATAGTTGGATCTATTACGAGAGAAGGAGATTACATCATAGCCCATACGCAAGATGAGGGTCTTATTGTGCTTGAATGGTCAATTTTTATCAATAAGATTGCTTGGAGTTAGTTGAAAACAACTTTTTTTTTATATTTTAAAATCGATCAAAATTTAATAAATATTAATTATTGATCAAAAAAGTTCAAATTTTGATTAAATTTTATAAAAATAAAACATTCAATTAATTCTAATATAAATATTATAATAAGTTTCAGAGATTGATATAGAAATTACTAACTATTTTAAATCAAGTGTAATCTACATACAAAAGAATCTCTGGGATTTTCAAATTGATGCTAAAAATAAAATTTAAAGGATAGAACAAGATGGAAACTAAAGCAAATAAAATATACATGCTGTTAATATATACAATTTTCCCTACTGTTGCTTCAATAATCTATTTAATTGAAGAACCAATACCTTATCTAGGATTCGATGATTTAATTCATAGAACGAGTAGTATATTTGGTATTTTCGCTTTTATTTGGATGTGTTTTAACATCATCATCATGACAAAGATTAAAGTCATAGAAACAAATTATAGCTTGGATTGGTTAAACAAATTTCATATGTGGACAGCGGTTATTGCAATAATACTTGGCTCCCTCCATTATCCATTAATGCGTATAGGAGGAGCTATGGATCCAATTCAATTACGTACGGGAAATTTTGGATGGGCTTCTTTTGTTATTCTATTGGTATTGGCAAAAATCTTCATGTCAAATAATCTAGTGAAGTACAAAGCAATCGGAAAATTAAGATTGTCTGCATACATTATGAGATTTAACTATGGCATCAATAAAATCCTTCATAATGTTATGTTGGTAGGATTGGCTCTCATTTTTTACCACTCGATAATATCGTTCACATCCATAAGTTCGTTGTACATGCTTGGCGTATATTACTTTTTCTTTGGCATTACGATTATCGGATGGTTTTATCACAAGTTGATTCGAATGTTTCGATCTACAAGTGACCCCTATGCGTATCGTAAAAGTTCTTGGGACGATGTAGGCTTGGATGGCATCTCAAAAACGTATAAAAAGTGGGCTTATCGTTCAATAAAGCAAAACCCTTCCCTCTATCCGTGTTTGCAATGTGGAACGTGTACGTCTGAATGTCCTGTTTCCATTGTTACTAAGGGAAGCTATAACCCAAGAAGGAATATCTTAGCCACTCTTTTAGGGTATAAAGATTTGCTTCTAAATGGGGACGATTTAGTCATTTGGGGTTGTACCGATTGTCATACTTGTGTAGAAGTATGTCCTCAAGGTATCGAACTGACAGATTTATTCGCATCCTTGAAGAACCAGAGTATTGCTTTAGGTAAAGGACCAGATTATATTATCGAACAAGCCAAAACAATTTTTGACAATGCGAAAGCTATTCCCTCTCAGCCAGCTATCGAACGAAGGCGACAAGAATTAGGGTTACCAGCAGTTTCTGAACCAGATATCAGTGAAGTGCAAACTTTACTAACTAACTTAGGAATTAAAGATAAATTTGAATTGAGAACTTAACTCAATAAAAAGTAAAAAATTAAAGAATAAAGGTTCAAAAAAATTAAATGAATTGAGATTTCATATTTTTTTCTTGTTTTCTTTTAAGATTTTTATCTGTATTTTCAGATACAAATATACAATAAAGGTTATAGTTTATTTAGACAAATTATAAATTTTATTGATTATTTGATTATTCAAATAGTAAAAAAAAATTTGTAATAAAAATTATTTAAAAATTCTATTAGGAGAGATTCATGTTCCAGCAAGCAGGAAGGGGCTATGATATGGCTATAACTCAGTTTTCCCCTGAGGGTCGTCTTTTTCAGGTTGAGTACGCCATAGAAGCTGTGAGAAGAGGAACAACATCTATTGTATGCAGAAATAAAAATTCTGTTGTATTTACAGTAGAGAAAAAGAGTTCCGAGCTTCAAGAGATTATTGGCTCTGAGAAAATTTTTAAAGTTGACGACCATATTGGAGTAGCCATTGCCGGTTTAACAGCTGACGCAAGAGTTTTAGTTGATAGAGCTCGCGTCCAAGCACAGGTTAATATTTTAAATTATGATGAAACAATTTCTGTAAAAGATAGCACTTTAAACATTTGCGAATACCTCCAAATGTTTACTCAGAATGCGGGCGTAAGGCCTTTTGGAGTAAGTTTCCTTATAGCCGGAATTGATTCCAATGGAGAAGCTTCCTTGTATTTAACTGATCCCTCTGGCGCTATGTGGGGCTATAAAGCCTTTGCGATTGGGTCAGGAGCGACTGAAGCAAGAGCTTACCTTGAAGAAAATTATATAGAAGATATAAGTGATGAGGACCTAAAGTTGTTACCTTTAAGGACCTTGAAGGAATTAATGGGTGAAAATTTAAACAAAGATACTTGTGATGTAGCTTTTATTATGAAAGACGATTTAAAATTTAAGCTATTAAATGACCAAGAAAAGGAAGAATTATTAACAAAAATATAATCTTCTTACAGTTATATCTGATTCAAGGTTATCTCAAATTAACGTTTATCTAATAATAGAAGGCAAAAAACAAACAGTAACGAGATATTTCCACAAATTAAATAGAGTTAAGTTTCAATGATTGGCAGAGCGCGGATAGATTTAGGTGGTTTTATAATCGGACGCATTGCAAAAGAGGGTCGAACATTTGAAATGCTACTATCCCCAGATCAGGCTTGGGAAGCAAAAAAAATGATTCGAGACGAAATCAATAAGCGTCTTGTGGAGGGAAAGGATAAATCTCGTTTTTCAGTTGACGAACTTCTAAAAAATCCTAAAATATCAGTTGAATTAATTTTCGAAAGTTTTATTGTATTTGAGGATTTAAGACGAGGAAAAAAAGCTACAGATGGTGATATGGAGGCTGTATTTAACACTTCAGAAGGGAGAATTATAGCGGGCCATATTTTACTTGATGGGGAGATTCAATGGACACGCTCTCAAAGAGATGAAGAGAGGGATAAGAAATTAAAACAAATTATAACGATAATTACTAAAAATGCGATAAATCCCCAAAATAAGAAGCCACATCCTTATCAAAGAATTGAGAAAGCAATAGAAGAAGCCAAAGTTAAAGTTGACTTGATGAGAAGCGCAGAAGAACAGGTAGATGATGTTATTAAACAGTTACGGGCAATCATACCTATTCGAATGGAACAGGTAGAACTCGCTCTTAAAATACCCTCAGCATTTACAGCGAAAGGTTATAATGTTGTAGCGCAATTAGCACAAATTAAGAAAGAGGAGTGGCAATCGGATGGTTCGTGGGTATCTGTTGTTAGTTTGCCAGCAGGGTTGCAGATGGAATTAGTAGATAAGTTAAATAAACTTACTCATGGAAGAGTTCAAACTAAAATTATAAAATCTTAACTGAATAATTGTTGACTAATTTTTGTATAGATTTTTTTTTACGACATTGGTTAAGTTAAAACATAATTAATAAGAAGAAGTGAGTTTAAGAAATGGACGACGAGAAAAATGAAGTTAATGAAGAACCTACAACGGACAATTCTGAAGATGTAGATGCTGATGAGTTTGATGACGAGGAAACTTCCCGCGATCTTGTAGTACCTGGAGAAACTTTAACAGAAGACACAAAAACTTATCTACCAGGACGTGGAACTATATTTAATAAAGATAGAACTAAGATTATTTCCCTAAATATTGGATTAAAACAAGTTAAGAGAAATTACATAAATGTAATTCCCCTTAGAGGGTTTTATACACCCCGTCCAGGAGACAAAGTAATTGCGTTAGTTACAGATAAAAATCCTGTTAAATACATCTGTGATATAAATGCGAAAGACAGAGGTATTTTAAAACCTAAAAACACCGTAGCAAGAGGAAAACCGAGAGGATACAGAGGTGGAGCACCTGATCGACATGATCGTCAGGATAATTCTACAGAAAAGTATAAAATCGGAGATATTTTAATAGTTAAAGTACTTTCAGCAGATAGGTTAAATAAACCGGAATTAACAACTGTTGGTAAATATTTAGGTAAAAGAAGGGATGGATTAGTAATCACAATTGACACTCCAAAAATACCCCGAGTTATAGGCCGTAGTGGTTCGATGATTAAAATGTTAAAAGATCTAACTAAAAGTAATATATTTGTGACCCAAAATGGTCGTATCTGGTTAAAAGGCGAAAATTTGGCTCATGAAAGATTATTAATAGATGCAATACGAAAAATAGAAAAAGAAGCTCATACAGTTGGGCTAACAGACCGAATGTCTGAATATATTGAAAATGAAAAAAAGATAAGAGGTATGAATTAAATGCCGTTAATTATTAAAGATGAGTATCCGGAGAAGTTATTTCGTGAAGATGGTAAGAGACTAGACGGTCGAGATAAGAACGAGTTGAGACCTATTAAAATGGAGGTAGGAGTGTTAGAAAATGCTGACGGTTCGGCTTACTTGGAATGGGGTAACAACAAAATCTATTGTGCCGTTTATGGACCCAGAGAAGTTCACCCTCACCATTTAGCAAAACCGGACAGAGGAATCTTACGCGTTTTTTATCGGATGGCAACTTTTTCGGTATTTGAAAGAAAACGACCTGCTCCTGGGCGCCGAGAAAAAGAAGTTTCAATGGTAATAAGGGACTGCTTGAAACCCGTTCTCTTTTTAGAACTTTATCCTGGAACATCCTTTGAAGTTTTTATCAACGTTTTAGATGCAGATGGTGGAACACGATGTGCTTGTACGACTGTTGCAGCATTAGCACTTGCAGATGCAGGTATTCCTATGAGAAGTTTAGTAACCGCAGTTGCTATAGGTAAAATTGATGGAGAATTAATTACTGATCTATCAGGAATAGAAGATAAAGCAGGTGAGGCGGATTTACCTTGCGCAATGACTTGGTTTAACGAAGAACTGTCGTTACTTCAATTCGATGGTAGTATGGACTTAGATGAATTTAGCAAAAGTTTAACCCTTGCTAAAGAGGCAATCTCTAAAATCTATGAAATTCAGTTGAATGCGTTGAAAAAGAAATATATTGATATTCAAGAAGAATACAGCGGAGGAAAGAAATAAAATGATGAATATTAAGCGAGTAATATCGACTATAGAAAAGAATTATATTCTTTCTAATCTAAAAAAAGGAGAAAGAATCGATGGCAGAGATCTTTGGCAATACAGAGACTGGAATGTTAAAAGTAATGTAATCGCTTCAGCGGAGGGATCTGCTGAAGTCTCTTTAGGAAAAACAAAGGTGATCACTGGAGTGAAGTACGATGTAGGTACACCATTTCCAGATCTTCCTAACGAGGGAGTTTGTACATTTATGGCCGAACTATTACCTTTAGCATCTCCTTTGTTTGAAAGAGGGCCACCTAACGAACAAGCTATAGAATTAGCACGCGTTGTGGATAGGGGAATTCGTCATGCAGATTGTGTACAGACTAAAAAGCTTTGTATAAAGGAAAAGAAAGCAGTCTATATTATATTCGTGGATATTTATGTAATTAGTTATTCAGGAAATTTAATTGATGCTAGTGGTATTAGTTCTTTAGCTGCGTTAATTTCAAGCAAAATCCCCGAAGGAAAATGGGAGAACGATGAAGTTGTATGGACGGGAAAATATTTGACAGGAAAAACACTTGTGAACGAATTACCTATAGTTTCAACGTATGGAAAGATTGGAGATATTATTTTTTCAGATCCGAGTTTACCAGAAGAATTAGTATGCGATGGAAGAATTTCAATTTCGGTAACTGAAGATAAGATAACATCTATTCAAAAAAGTGGATTTGCTACTTTTTCTGTAGAAGAAGTTGAGATGTTAGGTAAAAAATCTATGGAGTTTGGTAAGAAGACCAGAAAAGATTTAAATCTATGGCAGTACAAGCTTTAGGACTAAGCTTTTTAAATAATCTAAATTTTTTTATATTTTATTTTTAATTTATAGGAAACATGACCAATTCATTTTTTAATTTAAGTTAGTTTTCTTACTTTTCTCAGAGTTTCAAAAGTACCATATCCTCCTTTTATTCCATCGAGCTCAAATGTTCCAAAGGATTGAACTAAAATCGAGTGGTTTCCTTCACTATCCTGAAAATGGATAGGAATAATTGGTCCTACTTTCGCCTTAAGTATGTGGCGATTATTTTGAGCATCTATTAATTCTAACTCAGAACTTACAGGGAAAACATTATCATCCTGAAATGTTTGGTTTAGTATTCGAAGCGTCTTCAGAGGAATATTTTTTCCATCTTTAAACAAAAAACCTCCAGTAGAAACTCGGCCATCGTTTGTAATTATTGCTGCGGGATTAATTGCTAGATTTTCATTAAACCATACCACGTAATAAAACCAATCTCCAACTCCGGTCCAGTCTCTCACGCCATAAGTGTGATCCCTTTGCGCCATAACTTGTTTTAATAGATATTCTTTGTTATTGAAATTTAATTTTCCTGAAACGACTCCTATTTGTTCCCAATGTTTATCTCCGGATTTTTTACCAATTTCCAGTGATTCTGGAGTCATAAATTCGCTGTATTCATATGGATCATTTATAGGTTCATACGACAAGTCCATACTTACAGACTGAATATCCATAATCAGTTTTGAGTCTTCCTTTACTTTCGCTATGTCTAGAGAATTCTTTACGAAAATCATTTTTCCATTAAATTTGTACATCCATTTGCCACTAGGCTTCCAACCATGCTCCATACCCTTTACTTTAATATCGTTGGTGAAATTCTTTTGTTTAATTTGTTGATGATATCCTGCCGCAGATCCATCGGGAAGAAAGAGAAAAAAAAAGGTCATTGCTTCCTGTTTATTAGGCTTGAAACCAATTCTAGACATCCCTCCCAATTTATCATGTTTACTATAAAAAACGAAATAATAACTCTCATTCCATTCTAAATGATTTGTAATGTTTTCGTTATGTGTTATCTTTTCCATTATATAGCACTACTCCGTTATTTTTTAATGGTTATTATTCCATCATATCCATTAATTGTTACTATTTGATTATTGTTGAATAATTTACACGCATTTGGAATATTAGTAACCGCAGGGATTCCATATTCTCGAGATACAACTGCCCCATGAGATAGAATTCCTCCTGTTTCAGTAATCAGACCTCCAATTTTTGAAAAAACGGGTGTCCATCCGGGATCTGTTCGAGGAACTACAAGGATCTCGTTTGTTTGAACGGTAGAGATTTGATCAATTGTATTAATGATATGAATTTTACCAGTAAATAACCCTTGACTTGCTGGAATCCCTCGAAAGTTTTCACTATTTTTAGAAAATTTAAGTACATCATTATATTCTTGAGAGCCTAAAAGAAATTTTGGAGGAAGCTCGTTCTCGAATTTAAGAAACTCATCTTTTCTTTTATTAACTTCAGCTTTCAGCTTTAAAATTTCCTCATCTTTGTATTTATTGCGTAATAAATTTTCAACTTCTTTTTTTTTAAGGAAGAACACATCATTTTCTTCCTTTAAAAAATCCTCATTTTTCAATAATTTTCCTATCTTCAGGTAAACGATTCTGTTTCGAGTTATCCAACGATCCAAGATGAACCTCTGGTTTTCTCGAAAAATAATATAAACTCTACTTATTTTTAGAATAGTATTATAAATCTTCCATTTAATAAATCCAAAATGTAGTGCCCGAATTTTACTTGCAACGATACTCTCTATTTTTTTTCGATAATTTTGATTTGCAAATTTGTTCCTTTCTTGTTTGACGTCATCAACCATTATTAACGATTTCAAAATGTTGAAAATATGTATCATTGGTTTTTCTTTCCAACGCGGGTAAAAGGGTTCCCTCGTGAATCCACGATCTCCGAAGTTTTTTAAAAATTTGTTTAGCTCAGTTAAAAAATATTGAATCGAATCATCATTGTGAGGAATTAAAAGATTGTATATACTATCCGAAGGATTATCTTCGACTAGAGATTTAAGAACAGGAGTTTTTTGGATTATGCGAGCTAATAAATGAATTTCTTCGTTAGTTTCAGTTAGTTTGTGTCTTAATCCAGAGATTAAAATAGGATAATATTTATGCGTTGCTTCTTCGCCTAGAAAACGAGTAAGAAGGTATTGCGTTAACAAGTTCATCCCGATATTGTGAACAGGTATTCCATACCTAACCAATCGGAAGTGTGGAATCATTATGCGATCAAGTTGATCAATTAGAGATAAAAAATCATCACGTTTTAATTGATTTTCAGTTAATTTGTCAAATTTATTACAAAAGGGTACGAAAGTTCCGGTTGTCCATTCTTCGTATTTATTAGCTGTTTTAGTAATACTTCCATCAGGATCGTGAAACATTATTCGAAGTTCTGCGATTATACGACTTTTCGTGCGAAAAGGTAGGTTTTTTATAGTTTCCTTACCGTAATGACCGTAACCCGTTGGAAAATAGTTTAAAATATCTTCATTTCGCATTATTGATGGTATTTCATTTTCAACTTTTTGCCTTAGAACTTTTAAATTAAAATAAACATGGCCATTGTGAAGTTTAAGAAGTTTTTTGTCCATGCTTGTGTAGCCCATTATGCTATTGAGTTCGATATTAACAATGTTTGTTAAATGACTACCTAGTAAGTCAAAAAAAAGAGGAGTAACAGGATCATTCCAATAATCATCGCTATAGCCTCGAGTCCAAAGTACATCGTGGTCTTCTGTTTTGTTTTCTAAGGTTGTTATAGGCCGAGTTTGAAGCAGCCAAATTTGGTCGTCTGAATTTATAGCCCATTCAATATCTTGGGGCTTATTACCAAATAGATTTTCAACAGTCCCCCCAATTTTAGCTAGCTTAAAAATAATATCGTCTGAGAGTGAAGCCTCTGACCTCTTTTGTTCAGCCAGAAGAACAGAGTTAACACCACCACCCTTCTGGCGATCTTTGGGATATGTTGCATAAAGTTTGTTGCCGATTTTCTTACTAATTATTTTAAATCGTTCTATCCCTTTTTTAATAAAGGTTTGAACGATGTATTGATCGGGGTTAATCTGACCCGATACTAAGGATTCTCCTAATCCGAAATTTGATTCTATAAGACATTCCGTATAGTTATTTGTTATCGGATTGGCTGTAAATAAAACACCAGAAGACTTCACTTCAATCATTTTCTGAATTAAAACTGCGATATTTACGCTGCTGTGAGGGATTTTATTTTTCTCTCTATAAGAAATTGCTCTTTCAGTCCAGAGTGATGCGTAACATTTTTTTATATTAAGTGTAATATTTTCAAGACCGATTATGTTTAAAAACGTATCATATTGTCCCGCAAACGAACTTGCGGGTAAATCTTCAGCTGTAGCAGATGATCTCACTGCAAAACTAAAGTTATTGTATAAATTATGGTTGATTGATAACTCTTTAATTAACTCGTCAGGGAGTGGGCTCTCAAGGATTTTTTTTCTGATAAATTCTGATTTTTCTACAATTGAGCTGTAGATATTATAATTAATGGTTTCCAACGATTTTTGGATTAATTTATCGATCCCATTATGATTTAGAAATAGTTTATAACCTGAAGTTTTAATTACATGCCCATCTGGTATGCTGAAATTATTTTTTAATAAAATATTAAGATTCAGAGCCTTGTTCCCAATATCGACTGCGTCCTCTTCTTTTACATGAGTTATGTCTATAATAAAAGGATAATCTACTTTCAATTGAAACGCCTAAAATTCTTGAATTATAATTGAAAAATTTTGATGATAAAAATGTTACTATATCTTTGTTTAAAGCTTTTTTTAAAGGTTAATTAAGATAATAGGGTTGACAATTGGTTTCAAGAGGAATTCTTATCTCCTCATTAGAAAAATTTAAAGTTTATAATAGTTTTTATTTAAATACAATATTATTAAAGAAACTAGTGAACGATATGGGTAAAACTAAAAAAACTGGGATATCCGCAAGGTTTGGAGCGCGTTATGGTTCTAATGTAAGAAAAAAATGGCGCTTGGTAATGGAGAAACAAAAAAGTGGTAATTTAAAATGCCCCCGATGCGAAACAAGAGGATCTATTAATAGAGTCTCGACGGGTATATGGCATTGTAAAAAATGCAATGCTAAGTTTACTGGTGGTGCTTATAACACCCAAACTCCTCGTGGAGCGGAATCATTTAGAATAGCGAAGCGAAAACAACGAGAGTTAGAAGTTGTAGAAGAATAATGAATAAAAATAGCTTACTTATTATTAAATCCACTTTAGAGTTTCAATTTAAAACGCCGGAATTATGTAATTATTCTTATAACTCTATTTTACCTGAATTTAAAGTTCAAAAATCAAAACGATCTACAATATCTTTAAAAAAAGAAGAAAATTCTTTGATCTTTTCAATAGAAAGTAAAGATATTACTGCGTTCAGGGCAACAGTTAATGATATTATCAGTTTTGGTCGGATATTTGAAGGCGTTATGAATATTGTAAATAGCACGTAATAAGCCTCAGATTAATTTATTCATAAATTTCTTATTCCACATTTCATTTAATATTATTATTAAAAAAACAAATGTTGTGATTTTCGTTGACAATAAACTTGGACCAATTAGATGAGGAAACAAAAAAAAAATTTCAAAATTTAACTCAAGTTGGGCAGACTTTAGAACTCCTTACACAACAAAAGATGCAAATTGATAGTTCTATCAGAGAAACAGAACTTGCACTGGGAGAGTTAGAAAAAGCAAGCCCCGATACAATAGTTTATAAACAAATCGGTGGGATATTGGTTAGAAGCGAAAGAGATAAACTTCTGGCTGAAAAAACCTCTAATAAAGAAACTTTAAATATGCGTTCGACCACACTTGCTCAAAAAATAGAAAGAACAAAGAGCACTTTTGAAAATATGCAGAAATCTTTGCAAGCTGACCTTCAAAACCAATAATTTAATGAAATATTCATGCGTAATTCTAAAAAAGAGGATTTTTTAAACTTTTTAAAAGAAAAAAATCTCTTAATTACCACTCATGATTTAGCAGACCTTGATGGATTTATCTCAGGAATTGCCTTAAAATATTATTTTGAAACTCATTTTCCTAACCAAAACATACAATTAATGTTTTCAGGACTATCTAGGCATACAAAAAGTTTTGTTAACCAATTTAGTATAAAATTTCCAAACTTTAAGTTTACTTTTCAAGAACATATTCAATTATCAGATATTGATGTTATCGTAATAGTAGACTCCAATAATCTCGACCAGATAAAATTATTTAATAATTCAGATTTGGATATTCCTTTTATCTTTATAGATCATCATTTAAATTTGCAGAAAAATTATCCAGGCAATGTTTTTTCGTTTAATTTAATTTATGATAATTATTCTTCGACATCCGAGATGGTGTTAGAATTATTTAATGATTCCGACATAAAGCTTCCACTCCCATACAAATATCTCCTTACATCGGCAATATTGACCGATTCTGGATTTCTCAAGTATGGAAATACCGGAACCGTAAAAAATTTATATAATATTTTACAGGATCAGATAGAAATTCAAGATGTATTACCCTTATTAGAAAGAGAAATAGATATCTCAGAGAAAATTGCACGAATTAAAGCTCTTCAAAGAGTTAAATTAATTCGAATTAACAATTGGTTAATAGGATTATCACATCTTAGTAGCTTTAGCGCTTCTGCTGCTTCAATCTTAACAAAAGTGGGTTTTGACATTGGAATTGTCGTATCTGAAGATAAATCTGATTATAGAATCACCACTCGAGCAAAAAAACAAGTTTGCCTAAAAACAGGCTTACATCTCGGGAAAATTATTAGTGAAATAAATAACGTGAATGGTGGTGGACATGATGGTGCAGCTACTTTGAATGGTAAGAATGATGTAGAAGAAATTCTTAATCAATTAATCGATAAAATAAAAGAAACTTTAATTAATTAATTATCCTTATAAAGTAAAAAGAACTATGGATATCCCCTTTCATGAGCTTAATTAAATTTAATAATTTTCATTTTCGATATAAAGGAAACGATGAGTATGCACTTAAAAAAATTAATTTGGAATTAGAATCAAATAGATTTATTTTGTTAGCTGGGGAGACGGGATCTGGGAAAACTTCATTAATTAGATGTATGAATGGATTAATACCCCAATTTTATGCCGGTTATTATAAAGGATATGCAGAAATTTCAGGAAAAAACACCACTGAAACAACAATATCTGAATTATCAACTGAAGTTGGAATCGTATTCCAAAATCCTGAAAATCAACTAATTGCAATGAATGTAGAACATGAGATAGCTTTCGGTTTGGAAAATTTAGGAATTCCAAGAGAAGAAATTAAAGAAAAAATTAAGGAAGTTGTAGCGATAACTGAAATCGAAAGTATAATAGATAAAGCACCTTTCGAAATAAGTGGTGGTGAGCAACAACGAGTTGCCATTGCTTCAATTTTAGTATTAGAACCTAGAGTTATCGTTTTGGACGAACCCACGGCAAATTTGGACCCATTATTTGCCAGAAAAATTTTAAACCTATTAAAAAAAATTCAAGTCGAAAAGAAGATGACTGTTATAATTAGTGAACACCGAATGGATTTAATCCTCCCGTTAGTAGACGACATAATTTTAATGAAAGAAAGTGAGATAATAGCTCATGGCGCTAAGGATAAAATTATAAATTCTAACACATTTGAGAATTTGAATATTAACAAGCCAAAAATATATTCAATTTTCAATGAATTAAAAAATAGAAATAAATTTAAGCACGATATTCCAGTTTCTATTCAAGATGCCGTAAGTTCATTAAAAATGATTAAATAATTCGAAATGATTATGAAGGATAAAATTTTGCACCCTTTAATAATGGTACACGATGTTGATTATGTGTACTCAAACGGAACAATTGCGTTAAAGCAAATTTCACTAAATATTAAGAAAGGCGAATTTATTGCAATAATGGGGCAAAATGGAGCAGGAAAAACGACTTTGATCCGCACTTTTAATGGTTTAATCCGACCAACAAAAGGTAGTATTTTTTTAGAAGGAGAAAATATTGATTCAAAAACTATTGCGACAATATCGAAAAAAGTTGGAGTTATCTTCCAAAATCCTATGCATCAACTATTTTCTACTACATTAGAGGACGAAATTAAATTTTCCTTGAAAAGTCTAAATTTAAATAAAGAAGAAATTCAAATAAAAGTCGATCAAATACTTGAAGAATTTGATCTCGAAAAATATCGAAAAAGATCCCCCTTTAATTTATCTGGGGGAGAATCAAAAAAATTAGCTACAGCATCTATTCTATGTCGTGACCCTGACGTTCTAGTTTTTGATGAACCAACATTAGGACAAGACGCAAAAGAAATTAATTTCTTTCTTGGATTAATAAAAAGCGAGTTAGAAAGAGGAAAAACAATAATAATGGTTACACATAACATAGAGTTTACCGTAGAACATGTTCCAAGGACAATCTTGATGAGTGGAGGACAGATCATTGCGGATGGTCCAACGCAGAGTATTTTTACGAACGAGTTTTTAATATCAAAATCATCATTAATTATGCCACAAATATATCTATTCAAAAAAGAACTTCGAAAAATAGGAATTACTATTCCTAAAGAAGTTATTAGAGAAAGCGAAATAATTAATTTTCTGGATAATTATTTGGATAACAAAACCACAATTTAAAAGAGGAAAATTGTTAAATGTCTTTAGAGTTTCTGAGTGCGTTCAAATTCTTGAAAAAAGAGACTTTCCTCCACAGGTTAGATCCAAGAACTAAATTATTACTAGCGATAACGTACACCATTAGCGCTCTATTATTTCAAGAAATAATCCCCCTATTGCTAATTTTAATAACCCTACTCCCTGTAATAATCGTAGGAAAATTGTTTAAAAGATGGTTGAAGAGCGTCAAAGGAATGTCTTTCCTCTATATTTTTATTATTGTTCTTAATACGCTATTTATTGATGAAAATGGATTAACATTCGCCATTGCTATGATCTTAAGGATTTCTATAATGATTTCAGCATTCTCCTTGTTTTTTTTAACTGTAGATCCAAACGATTTAGCCCTTTCCTTAATAACTATGAAAATACCATACGAATATGCGTTTTCTTTCTCGTTGGCATTTAGATTTGTTCCAACTATTGCTATAGAAACACAAAATATCATCGACGCTCAGCAGAGTCGAGGGTATGAAATGCAAAAAAAAGGGATTATAAATCAAATAAAAAACCTATTTCCTCTCTTAATTCCTCTTATAGTTAGTTCTATAAAAAGAGCCTTTAACGTAGCAGAAGCCTTAGAATCACGATCTTTTGGTAATAAAAAAGATCGGACATTTTATTATACGATTAGATATTCCTTAAAAGATTGGATATTTTCGCTATACTTAATTCTTTTATTGACTTTTTTAATATTTATTAGAATTAACTTCATGATAATGCCATTATGGTTTAGATGGAGTTTACCTTTATGAGAATCTATTCTATTAAGAATTTAAATGGAGTTTCTAACTATCACATTGGAATTAACCAGATTGAGATTGATCCCGAAGAAATTCAAATAAAAGAATTAGTAGAATTAATTGAGGTTATCCAAAGTCAGCATGAAGATACTATTTTACAATTCTTCAACGATAAATATATTCTAAACCCAGATCATGTATTACATGCTTGTTATTTCGTCCAAAAAGCCTTCTATACTAAAAGTAATATTTCAAATAAAAAGAATCTTGAACTACTTCTATATTTAGCTACTAAAAGACAAATAAAGCTAAGCCTCGAATGTTTTGGGGTAAATAGTTATAATTTACACAATAAGAGAATAAGTTTTTGTATCATCTCTCAAAAGGATAATATTCAGCAAGTAAATATCGAAATTAATAGTTATTTGCATTCCAAGGATATTGGTCTAAATTTAGGAAATTTATCTATTGATAAGTTTAAAATCGTCAAAAAGTATTTTGAATTTTCTGACAACCAGATTTTAACCGTTTTGAAGGCTTATGGATATAAAAACGATGTATTAGATATAAATTCTTTAAATTTAGAAAGCTTATATGAAGTACTGACTGACTTATTATGTGAAAAAATGGCCTTATTAAGCTTAGAGAAAAGGAGATATATTTAGAACTTATTATACTTATTGTGGATAATAAAAATATCATCGGGATTTAGAAACGATATCCCACTAACATTTCCGAGCAGTTCAATTTTTATAATTTTATCTGGATTTTCCAAATCGACTCTATTAGGAATAATTTTTGCTACTGATTCAATAATGGCATTTCTTTCTATAATCTCATTTTTTCTGCGTTTCAATTCAATCTTAAAAGAATCTTCTTTGTTTAAATAAAGAGGGTAATATTTTTCTACAAAATTTTTTATTACCTTTAATTTAGTTTCACACACATAATCAATAGGAACAATTTTAAGTATGAATTGAAAAAAATTGGAATCTCTCTCTAAGATTTCTTTAATTTTTCGTATTACTTCTTTAGTATCCATGTTGGTTGCAGCGGTTATTAATCCAGGATATTTGATCCCTTGAATTATGGGATAAGTATCGCCACACATTAACAGAGTAAACCAAATTTCTGCTTTTGCATTTACTTCGTTATATCTCGAAGTTGAGACTAATAAATTAAAGTTATTCAATATTTGCTCCAAATAGTTAATCTTTATTTAATCTAATAAAATCTTCAATTTCCTCTTCTTTTACGACCCCAATCCGCAATATCCTTAACTCTTCTGAAGTACAATCAAGGATTGTTGTGGGAACTTTCGTTTTGGTTTTTCCCCCATCAAGTATTAAATCTATTGGTGTTAAAAATTTTTTCGCTACTTGGTCTCCACTTATAGATGGAGGTTCTCCAGAATAATTAGCCGAAGTTCCTATTATTCCACCAAAATATCCGTTTACTTTTAATCTTTTCAAAATAGTTAGAACGATTTCGTTTTCTGGTATGCGAATACCAATCGTATTTTTACCAGCCGTAACTTCGGGAGGAATAATATTTGGTTCCTTCTTATTTAATATTAAAGTCAGTTGACCGGGCCAGAAGCGTTCAGCTAATTTATAACCTATTTTGTTAAATTCCGCGACTTTTTCTGCTTCTTCAATATCTGCAACTAATAGTAATAATCCTTTTGAACGATCTCGATACTTGATATCATAAATCCTATTTATTACTTCAAGATTGAGGGGATCTCCCCCTAAACCATAAACCGAATTAGTTGGAAAAGCAATTACGCCTCCGTCGTTTATGACTTCGACCGCTTTTTCGAGAAACATATCGATCTCTTCCAATTTCTTACCCGCAATTTTCACTAGTAATCCCATATAAAGTAAAAAATGATGATTAAGATAAAAAATTCTTCTAAATTTTTTTCCGTTAGTAATAAAATCTATTCGTTGTTATACGAAAGTGTGTGTAGTTGTTATTTTAAGATTATCGTTATTTCTTCTCAATATGAGTTTAAAAAATACATGGTTTAATTTCGGGTAATTTCCACAATTCTTTCGTCTATTAATTTTAACAAAATCCAATCCTCGTCGTGAAAGAGAAATTGTTCAATAAGTTTGGTAAAACCTTTCATATGGTCGCGAATTATCATTTTTTGAGTTCTATCTAAATTATCATGTTTCATACCTTCTTTACGAATTACATTTTCAATAAATAATGCTATTCTACCCAGGATTAGGTCGCTTGTTGGTTCCAACAATACTCCAATGATAAGATACGTTGTTTTTTTTTTCTTAAGAAAAAAACTTTTCGAAAACTTCACGGTTATTTTGCGCACCACGCTGTCGTGATATCCGTTCCCGTGCGATCTTCCAACTTTTATTGACATTTTTTTATCATCATCTCATATAGTATTATACTTAGTGTATACTTAATATTATACTGACTCTAGTTAAATAACAAAGGGGGGCGTGGATTTTTTGTATTACACCTAAAGTTATAAATAGTATAATAGTTTATGTATACCTATGGAAAAAGAATTAATTACCATTCTCGTAAAAAAACCCTCAAAAAAAGGAAAGAACTACTATTTTAGCATACCAATCGAATTTATTCGCACAAAAAAAATTGACCCTGAGAAAGACTACGAACTTCACATTTTCTCTATTGCTCACGAATAAGGTAAACGTAATTATACATAGAAAATAAGTCTGTAAAAGCTTCAAGTTCGCGTTCAGATAAAGTAAACATAGAAACAAAAAGTTCAAAAGGCTTGGAGCGACCCGTTAGCCCTTGATGGTTGCGGAGCGAAGCGGAGCAAGGTCGCGACAGCGAAGCGAAGCGAAGCTAAATACTAATTTTTTTAGATGTAACGAGAGTCCTCAAATGTTCAAATGTTCAGATGCTGAAGAATTATCCAACCATATCTTTAAATTTCTAGATTTTTCTTCGATATTGAGACTTAACTTAGCTTGTTTTCTTAATCCTCATAGCTTTAAATAGAATTGGTTTCATATACCCCGTTTATTCACATTTACGTAAATAATTATAAGCTTGATTATTATCTTGTATCTTATAAACTCTAATAAAAAAAATGTAAATCCAATTCAATTAAGATTAAATATCCTAATAAAAAAGGAACAAATGAAAAGATTAGGTGTTGTCTATGCGCGTAAATGATAATGATGTCGATATTACCGAAATAGAAGCATCAGCAATTAAAGATTTGGAAAAATTAATAGGAGAATATCCTACAGTGGAAATAGAAGATACGCGAGTTATAAGTCTTGATATTTCCAACCTTCAGCTTAAGGAATTGCCACAATCTATTGGAAACCTTTCTAACTTACAAACACTTAATATTAGCAGTAATCAGCTTGATGAATTACCAGAATCCATCGGGAAGCTCTCAAACTTACAAACACTTAATATTTCCTACAATCAGCTTGATGAATTGCCAGAATCCATTGGAAACCTATCTAACTTACAAACACTTTATATTTCCTACAATCAGCTTAAAGAGTTGCCAGAATTCATTGGAAACCTATCTAACTTACAAACACTTAATATTCCCAGTAATCAGCTTGATGAATTACCAGAATCCATCGGGAAGCTCTCAAACTTACAAACACTTAGTATTTCCTACAATCAGCTTAAAGAGTTGCCAGAATCCATTGGAAACCTATCTAACTTACAAAGACTTAATATTTCCTACAATCAGCTTAAAGAGTTGCCAGAATCCATTGGAAACCTATCTAACTTACAAACACTTGTTATGTTCAATATTCATCTTAAGGAATTACCAGAATCCATTGGAAACCTATCTAACTTACAAATGCTTGATATTTCCAATAATCAGCTTAAAGAGTTGCCAGAATCCATTGGAAACCTATCTAACTTACAAACACTTGATATTAATAAGAATTATATATCCACATTTCCAGATTCAATTCTAAAAATGGAAAACATTAAGGTTCAGCTTGAAAAATCATTTAATTTTCTACTTGCTCTTAATTATTTTCCAAAGAAATATTCGGTTAAAGAGGGTGATACAAAAGAAAAAATAAACAAAAAAGATCGATCAAATATTACTGTACAAAAACATCTATTCTCTAAATTAGCCAAAAGCACTATGAAATCATATTATTGGAATTTCATTACGGGATTTTCCGAATGGATTTCTTTTATTTTTCGAATTTCTCAATGGAAATTTTCACTATACCAAATAAATTCTAGCACAGACAAAAAACAGCGGGAATTAATTGATCTTAAGGAGGGAGAAAACACAAAACATTTAGATCATCCAAATAGAAAAAATAATTTCATAGAACTTCAGATGGTTATAGAATTAGAAATTCCTCCCATTTATTCCTCTATGTTCCAAGATTTGACTCAACAATTTATATTTTTGACTCCACTTATTCGTAGCATAACTTTAACGGCTGAGACAGATAGAGGTGACTCAATTCCATTGGTTTTTACAGATTTTTATTTTATGTGGAATAAGGAGACTCAAGAAAATGAATTTCAGAAAACTTTAATGCTCAAATTTGATCCAGGTTACGCAATTGAACCTTTTGTTAGAATCGACTTTACAGATGTTAAAGTTGAGTATGAATCCACACTTCTGCCTGATTCCCATCGGGAATCTCCAGAATTAGCTGTACTTCGTTCTGAAATCGGAAGAATTAATAAAAACTTTGATTTTATAAGGGAATTTATTGAGAAAAAAGAGAATTTTAAATTTCCTTCTGATAAAGAACTTAAAACTTATGAAGAAAGAGAAAATTCCGATTTAAAGATTAAGGAATCTAAAGAAATTTTTGAAGCATTTGAGAACGCTTGGCGTGAGCCAATTCTTCCGACTGTCATCCTTGAAATAGGTAGGAGAGCAGGCAAAGTAGGCAAGAAATGGGGCAGTTGGTTGGGTAAATATGCAGATTATTTGGCTGCGGGTGTTATTGTCGCGGGTGTAATCCCTTCACTTTTACAGTTCTTGTATAAATTCTTTGCCAGTATCGGAAAATGGGGGCTTATTGATTGGGTCACTTGGGATTTAAATCAAATATCCGTCCCTGCAATTTTCGAAATTTTGACCTATAGTCCATTGTTTATACTTTTCGTTTATTTAACAATCAAATTTTTACTCAGACAAAGAATACCTAAGGAATAATATAAGTTAACTTTGCATTTTGTTTAATAGCATAAAACTTGACTCAAAAAAATGCACTCCCACCGTGGCGACTCGGGCGCGTCCGCTCCGAAGGGGCAGTAGGACGCCAAGCCACGCAATAAGCGAAAATGGAGTTTAAAAAGAATGTTACTCCTGCGAAAGAAGATATCGTTTTTCTCGACTCAATTAAGGAAAGAATTGATTCGTTCGACTCTTACAGAAAAAATTTACGATTAGAAATATAAATCCAATTCACTTATAGGTCGTTGGTTTCCGTTTGTTCTTAGAAGATCGGGGTTGATGTGGGCTTAATCGCATCTTAGCCAAACTTAATAATTCAAAAGAGCCAATAGGCTCTAAGAATTACAAAAGTTAAAACGCTATAAACCCCCCATGTTTTAAAGGGGCTAATACATTAAAAAAATAAGTCTATAAGACGCTAATATCGATATAAAATCAGACAAGGGCAATCGAACCTCTTAGGGTTCGTATCTTTTGCCCAATCTCTATAAAACCTAACGCCTAAGGCGTAAAAAGGTTTCCATGAATTTATTTTAGGTTTTATGGGTTATGTTCTCTTTATTTAGAACCTTTGTCTCCTCCGAAGAAGCAGTAGGACGCCAAACCATGCACTAAGCGAAGCGACAATACCAAAGTAGCGCGAAGAGTTCGTAGAAGTTTAAGTAATTGGCGTTCCGAAGGTTTTAAAATAAAGGGCGAATATCGTGTAGTTAATACTGATTACTTTGGGCATTACTGGAAATTGTTGTTTTTTTTATCTCTGCCAACTCAATCATTTCATTCCTCAAATTGTCGTTCCACTCTTACCTATTTTATCCTTTTCTTAAGCGATTACGAACATATCGCAATGTTGAGAATAGAACGTAGCATTAATACACTTCTCCCGTGGGATCGTTGTTCTCTTCGACTTTAACGATCGTTCTCTCCTTAAACAAAACTGTTATTTTTTATCATTATGTTAAATTCGCTACTATAATCGCTACTGAAATCCAAATAATGCAACATAATCCTGCCAAAATTCTTTGTGACTTGGTAGCTCGTGTAGCTTCTCCACAGTCTGGGCATCGCTTTGGGTAACTATAAACCTGACCTCCGAAAGTAATAATAGCAAAAAAATTAGCTACTTGTTTTCCTGGAGTTTTTGGTTCTTTTATAGCCATTACTTCTTTTCCGCATTTTTTACAATATCTTCTTTTAACTTTTCTTATATCACTATTTTGCTCGTTCATCTTCGTTCCTTGGTTTTAATTTTGATTTAGTTGTCTTACTAATCTATATTACTTTTTTAGTATTAAATAGTTTTAAGAATATTACCAGCAAAAAGCGAGAAAATACGGTAAAAGTAATAAAAAAAAAAAATAGAACCTTTCAGTAGTTACTATCGAATTTTTAAAGGAGCGACGGTTGCGACGCGATCTTTAGGAGCAAAACAACCGAGACCCTTTGAAAATGAGCGGGATGGTTCGCGAAGGAAACCGAAGGGGTTTCCTTGCAAAATTACTTCTTAACGTTGCGAGATAAACACCTACAAAAAGAAAAAAACTCCCTAAATAGTCCCTTACCCGTCGTCCTCTCCGACCTTGCCCTCTAACTCTCTGCCAAACTCCACCAAGTTCGCAAAACCAATCGATCCCGCTCCCGAACCCGTACCACCGTCTTCTGCAACTTTTTCTTCTACAAACCGCTTCACCGCTTCCCTGTACTCCCCAACCCTCTCCTTCGGCACGAATACCGTAATTAGCGCCCATTCCCCGTCCGAAGACACTTCCATCGCAAACTTATCAGTAACGCACCACTTCAACGCCTCCCGATACTCTTTAACCTTGCTCTTGGGGACTCGAACGCTCACGAACGCCGATTCCTCTCCAAACTTCAACCTACGACCCATAAATGACCCCTACCCGACGCTACCCCAAACTCAAAGCTCATACTTACCTATATAAACGCAACTATTTAATGCCCAACCTAAATTCCGTGACACGAAATTACTTCTATTACAACAGTACAAGAACTATTAGCTATCTAAAGACACTTTTTTTAATCAAAATTAAATAGGAAAAGTCTTATTCTCTATGTATGATCCCTAAATCGATAGAAGAATATATTAATCTTGGCGGGCAATTAAGTTACCTTAGATCTGCTAACGAAAATAATATGGTTCACGGAGATATCAATATTTTAGGTAATATTAACACATTCCTTAAGAGCATTGAAAATTCAGAATTTAAAGTAACTCAAAATGCTTTATCAGAGCTTATTAAATATAAGGAAACATTGGAAAAAATGGATAGCGATGCTTATATTAGTAAAGAAGAAGCAAGACAACTTTACAAAATTATGGATAGAATATTGCTTGTTTTAAGAGCTGAAACAAGAAACTTCTTCACGTTTTCTATTTCCGAAAAAAGAATAGATAGCACTAAATTAATTTTCAAGATTGATTTGCTTTTAGCAAAAGACGTATTTAATTCTCTTCCCGATTCAATTCAATACGATTTTAGCGAGGGGGGAAAATGTATTGCTTTCGAATGTGCAACAGCTTCAGCTTTCCATGTGTTAAGAGGGGTTGAAGGGTTATTAAGACTTCTACTAAAAAAACTTTCACCCTCAGTAGATGTCTCGAAAATGGTCTGGGGCAAAGTTGTCGAGGAACTAAAAAATCTTAACGTCGCAGCTCTTAGTGTTCTATTAGATAATTGTGATAGAATCAGAGATAATTATAGAAATCCTACTGACCATCCAGAAAAAATATATGATATTGAAAAAGCGCAAGATTTGTTTAATCTATGTGTTGGTGTGGTAAACGATATTGTTGATTATATGAAAACTAACAATTTGTTGTAAGAGAGAAGTATTTATCTCATAACCTTTTTGATTTTAAAATTTATTCAATTAAAAGAACTTCATTATTTAATGCCCAACCTAAATTCCGTGCCACGAAATTCTTCTCGTAGCATTATTTAATAGCCTATATCAATATTAACCAGTAATCTAATTCAATTCAACCAGTAATTATTTTCGTCGTGTGTTCGTAAAACCCAACCTTATTCTATAAAACGAGCCTTCCCGTTATTTTCCAATTAATACTAATTATAAATAATCATAAAATAAAAATCATAAAAGATATGATTTAAAACTAGAAGAGCGGACGAAACGCGATGTTCATCTCCTAAGAAGAACCACCTTTTCGTTTATAAAAATCGATCGTTTTTAGCTAACGAATATAATAAAATATTTCATTTTTTTTTACTTCCAGCCCGATTTTGCCTAAAAAGTTTAAATCCTTCGAGATACCTTCGATCTCATCAATTTCAAGGCCCAATTGTTGAAGTTCAAGACATTTTTTGTTTAAAGAATGTGTTGTGAAAGCTTTTCCTTTGTTTTTCATAAGAAAATTACGAATTATTTGCTCTGCTTCCCTTCTCTTCTCTGGTTTCATGATTTCTTTATTTTCTGCAGATTTCGGAATTCTTTGTCGTTTTCCAAGTTCAGAGTAAATTTCAAAAAGGCGGATAAACATCACTCGTTTAATAGCTCTCCCAGAAGGAAATTCTTTCTTTCTGTATTGTCCTGAATCAAAACGTAATTTTCTTTTTTTTAATCTTTCTTTACCAGGGAATATGATTTCTACTCGACCAAGTGTCACTGATGGTCTTCTATATCCTGGTTTTGTAGTATGGATACTTGCTTGAGCAAGAATTACTTCTTTCCAATGAAAGCAACCTTTTTTAAAAACTTTTCGATAATAGAATCCTGAAGGACCAATAACAACAAAGTGCCTTATATGGGTAATGCAGATAGGAAAAAATATTAAAAATCCTATGACAGGAATTTCGATTGAAGTTGATATTAACATGATCTCAAAATAACTTTCCCCCGAGTAGGGCAGCATTACTGACATAAATATAGCATATAAAATTGGTATAATTACAAAAAGGGAAAAAATTATCTTACCTCCCTTCAGCACAAATGTTTTTCCTTCCACAAACGCTCTCTCAATTTGCTCTCCTGTCCCGTATTTTCCAAATGTATATTTTCCTTTTTTATAGTTTCTGTAGGTCTCTCTCAATTCTTTTAAAATATTATGATTATCCATGTTTTTCACATCTCAATTAATTCAAAACTTAGGTGGTTCGAATGTTCCTAGTTTACCGTAATTATAATAATTCAAAAATGCATAAAAACTCAAAATATGAATTTGCCTCCCCCGAATCGTTTTGGGGAATTCTTTCGTGGTATAATCGACATTGTTGAAAAAATCTCCGTTTGGTGTTGAAATATACATAGTTTGAACAATATCGAGATATGCTCTTGATAATTCTCTTGTTTCTTCAACAAATTCTATACCAATGTCTTTCCACTTACAAGATTTTATAGCCCCTCTCTTCTTATAGACTATTCCTTCTGCGCCGAGAACCATAAAATTTGTAACATTCCATAATCCAGCAATCAAAAATGGAAGACCAAGTAGAGCAAAGCCAAAGATTGGTAGAAGACTCGTCATAAAAATAGATAAGCTAGAAGTAAAAACTTCTATACCAAAGACAACATAAAGACTAAGTGTAAATATTAATCCAATAGAAATAAAAATTATTCCTAATATAATTGCTATTTTTATACCTGGTGTAGTAAACACAATTTTCTTTCCATTCCTTACTGCGTTCCTAATATCATTTACTGAAGCTATGGTCTCATACTCGTATTTGCCTTCTTTATAGTTCTGAAAGCTTAAAACATAGTCATCTATATTGTTGTGAAAAGGACTCACCCATTTTTAATTATCATAATAATTATTAATTTCATTAATATAAAAGCTTTGACTGAAATGTTAAAAAATAAAACTTAAATCGTTTCGTATCACGCTATTTCCCAATCGTGACACGCTATTACCTATAATGTGCCACGAAATATTCACGTCTTGTATCTTGATATATTATACGAAAGTATAAAACCCTCGATAATATTCTCTACTGCGGTTTCGAAAACAAATTCTAAATCTTGAATTTTTTTTCCTTTAAGTTTTATTAAAAAACCCATTTGGATTCATTTAGATTATAAGTTTATTGTCTAATAAAAAAGCCTTCACTGATGATTTTCTTGGCAGGATAATTCATCAGCGAGATTAGCCCACTGAAGATCGATTCTTTCTTGAAGTTCAACTAATTCTTTTTCAGATAATTTTGAAAATCGTTTCTGTCTTGATAAGTAATCGATTAGTGGAGTTCTTTTTGAGGGATCTAATAATGGTTTGCTTTTTTTTGATAAAGTTAAAACACCATTTTCGATTTCGTATAAAATCCAAGAACCTGTTTTAACTGCTAAGCGAGGAATTTCAATGGCGTCCTCGGATGCAATACCCCATCCCGGCGGACAAGAAGCTAAAATGTGAATGTATTTGCATCCTTCAATTGATTTTGCTTTTTTAAATTTCTCATAAAGATCGAGAGGTTCGCTTACAGAACAAGTAGCAACATAAGGGATATCATGTGCCGCCATTATCCTTGGTAGATTTTTCTTATATCGTTCTTTTCCTAATGTGGTTGTAGTTGTTATTGCTCCATGTGGTGTGCTAGATGATCGTTGAACTCCAGTATTCATATATGCTTCGTTATCGTAACAGCAATAAATGATATTAGAATTTCTTTCAGCGGCACCGCTTAAGCCTTGAATCCCAATATCCGTTGTTCCTCCATCGCCAGCAAAAACTAAAGTCGTCATTTTTTCCCACACTTTGCCTGGAAATCTATACGATTTTGCTTTAAAAGCTGCAGAAACTCCTGTTGCTGCTGCCGCTCCGGCAGCAAATGCCATATTCATAAACGGAAAATTTGGTGCTGTCTTTGGCCATAATCCAACAACGACATTTAAACAACTAGCAGGAGTAACTAACGATGTATTTGGACCAAGAGCTTTCATAGCCCACCTTAAAGCAATTTCAAGACCGCAACCAGCACATGTGGAATTTCCTGCTAAAAAATATTCTTCTTGTCCAATTTCTAATGCTTCCTTTATGGATACCATATCTAATCTACCTCCAATAATCCATCCCAGAAAGTCCCTTCAATCATATCTTTTGGTAACTCTCCAGTTTCATTTAATTTGTTCAATACTTTTAATTGATCTTTCTGTTGTTCTAATGAAACTTCTCTTCCACCTAAACCCATTATAATAGGTAGAATTTTTGTAGATGCTCCAGAACCATATAAGGCTGCTTTCACTTCACTGCTTACTGGACCTCCAGTCGGAGATCCAAATGCAGTAGCTCTGTCAGCTACACCAAGAACCTTAACTTTATTTGCAATTTGTATAATATCTTCTACGGGAAACGGTCGAAGATATCTTAATTTTACACATCCTACTTTGTAGCCTTCATTCCTAAGATCGTCGACAGCGTCTTCCATCTGCATGGCAAGTTCACCGTAGTTAAGTATAGCAATTTCTGCATCTTTCATTTGATATTCTTCAATTAATCCATTACCGTAAGATCTACCAAACTTTTTCTCGAACTCTGCGGTAACCTCCTTGATTTTTTTCTTTGCAAGAATATGAGTATAGTGAATTTTTAACCTAAATTCATTGTAGAAACCGGATGGCATGATAAGATTCCCGTGCATCATTGGTCTTTCAGGATCGAGAAAAATATGAGGCCATCCTCTTTCTCCTGGAAGTGGTGGTAAAAAATCATCTACATCATCTTGGTCCTCGATGGTTACAGGTTTAGATGTATGAGATAAGGTAAATCCACCGTATGCTACGAATTTAGGCAATAGAATTTCGTGATCTTCGCAAATTTTATATGACATTAAAACATCATCATAAATCTCTTGATGACTCGATGCAAATGAAATTATCCAACCTGTATCTCTACAACTTATTATATCTGTAAAATCCGCCCAAATATTCCATGGAGGGGCAGGACCTCTCGAAGCAATTGTCGTTACTATAGGTAAACGAGCTCCTGCGGCCCAATGAACCATTTCATACATGTAAAATAAACCTTGTCCAGAGGTAGCAGTGAAAGTACGAGTCCCTGCAGTGCTTGCCCCTATTATCGATGCCATTACTGAGTGTTCTGATTCGAATTTAATATATTGAGTTCCAGGCATCTCGCCGTTATCTGCGAACTCTGATAGTTTTTCTACTACAGTTGTTTGAGGAGTAATTGGATAAGCGCTTATCACTTGAACGCGTGCTGATTTCGCAGCGTAAGCTGCTGCTACATTTCCCTTTATTATTTTAGTTTCTCTTTCCTGCGTAAAATCTTCTTGTGCTTCAACCATATTAAACTTCACTCTCTCTAACCATTTCTATACTTTTTGTAGGGCATTCTTTAGCACATATGCCACAACCTTTACAATACACATAATCAACTTCAAATTCTCCTTCTTCATTTCTGATTATTGTACCTTCGGGGCAATACATCCAGCAAATACCACATTTAGTACATGTATCCCGATCAACAACAGGTTTAAACGTTCTCCAATCTCCTGTTGTCCCAATGCTTCCTTTAATAGGAAGTGAGATGGGTATTGGGGGCAATTCTTTCCAATTTTTATATTCTTGAACTTCAGGTCGCTTGTCTTTGTCTTCACATATATTCTTCCATTTCTCCTTATTCATTCAAATTCGACCTCCTTAACGCTATTATAGGCTTCGACAGCAACCTCTAAATTTTTTTTGCCTTTAGCTTCTCCAAATTCGCTATAGATCACTTTTTTCATAGTGTCTAAATTATAAAAGCCAGTTAATTGCCCAAATGCCCCCAGCATTGGAATGTTCAAAATTGGTCCACTTGAATGCATAAATCCTAATTTTATGCAGATTCCCGTGGCATCAACAATAAAAATCTTAATGTTTTCAGGAAATTCGCAAGTATCTATCTGGTTTTTTGTATTAATTAATAATGTGACTCCACTTTTTATCGAATCGAGAATTCTCTGAATATCTAAAAGGGAGGGATCAAAAATTAACATGTAATCTGGATCTATTACACTATCGTAAGTTTTTATCGTTTTGTCCCTTGATAACTTAGTGAATGCTTGAATTGGTGCCCCTCTCCGCTCTGCTCCAATAATCGGAATAGCAATAGCATCTTTAAAACTTTCTTCGTAAGCTAATTGAGCCAATAGCTGGCTAGCAGTTATTGCGGTTTGACCTCCTCGACCATGAAAGGTAATTTCTATTATTCCATTATCCGTCAATTTTTTCCATCCTTTTAATTAATCGATCTTATAAATTTGATAATAGTAAAAGCCGTAAAACAACATTATAGTTATTTTTTTGGAAAACTTATATAATTATCTTAAATAGAACTACTAAGGTAAATTAACTAGCAAGAAATTAAAAATTTCTGGAAAAAATTTATAAGGTAGACACTGAAATTGTTGAAAATTAATAATAACCTTGACCAATTTTCCTAAACTATAGAAAGTGATTAATGTTGTCAGAAAAGTCAAAAATTAATGAAGTAAATTATTCATTCAAATGTCCTTCGTGTGATAAAGGTATGATAAAAATACTTAAAACTACGTATGATGTCCCTGACGGAGATAAAATGTTACTTATCAAATTTGAATGTAACATTTGTAATTTTTCTAATAATGATGTAATTCCTTTGACTACCAACAATACTCCAGGAATTATGACTTTAAGAGTTTCAAATGAAAATGATTTAAAATCAAAAATCTATCGTTCCCCCGTTGGAAAATTAGAAATTCCAGAGTTGGAATTATTCGTCGTGCCTGGTCCACGCGCCGATTTTTACTATACAAATGTTGAAGGGATATTGTTTAGGTTTGAGAATGCTGTATCCATATATCGTAAAAATCTCGAAAAAGATGACGATGAATTAGAAGATATTGATAAAATTTTACACGATCTACATAAGGCGATGAAGGGAGAATTTAAATTTACTTTAATAATAACGGACACAGGAGGAGGAAGTTATATCATTCCTAAAGATGAATCAAAATACTCGTTTCAAAAATTCGAACAGAAAGAATTAAATTAAAAGTAATAAGTGTAATTATCATAATTTCTAAATAGGTATTTATTTTTAAAAATTGAATTAGATGAAGTGCGAAATCAAATGACAATTAAAAAAATCGGAATCCTCACAGGAGGCGGCGATTGCCCAGGTTTAAACTCAGTCATTTACGGAATTATGCTAAAAGCTTACGATGCAGGTGTAGAATGTGTTGGGATTCTTAAAGGTTGGAAAGGCCTTATGGAAAATCTAACGATTCCTCTTAAAATAGCAGAACATGATGATTTACATACGATTGGAGGGACAATTTTATACACAAGTAGAACTAATCCATTCAAGGGAGCTAAATCTAAAGAAGAAGTTGCAAAGTTTTTGGTAAATAAATTAGATGAATTAGGTATTGACGCGTTGATTGCGATTGGAGGGGACGATACCCTGAGCGTAGCAGATGCCATGTGCAAATACTCAAAAGCGAATGTAATCGGCTGTCCAAAAACGATAGATAATGACTTGCAAGGAACTCACTATACGTTTGGATTCTGGAGCGCTGTGCAATTAGCATCAAACGCGATGGATAATCTTACAACAACGGCCCGGTCTCACCAAAGAGTATTTGTTGTAGAAGTTATGGGTAGAGACGCAGGTTTTCTTACGATGTATAGTGGAATTTCTGCTGGTGCAGACATAATATTAATTCCTGAAACTCCATTTGATTTTCAGAGGGATATAGTTGATGTTCTCAGAAAAAGAGCAAAAGCAGGATATAAATATCATATAATAGCAACTTCTGAAGGTGCTTATCCCAAGATGGAATCATTAGAACGAGATTTTAAAACGATTTCAAAGGAAACCATTGATAAATTGCCTAAAGACACTTATGGTAATCCTCTCCTCGCGAAATTGAATATGTCGAAAATAATTGTCGATGAATTAAATCTGAGAGATGATCTTAAAGAAGTATTTCACAATAATGGTGTAGATTTTGAATGTAGGAGCGTAGTTCTAGGCCATACCATGCGAGCTGGGACGCCGAATTCGTTCGATCGAATTTTAGGTTTACGATTTGGTCTAGCAGCTATGAAACTCGTTTTAGAAGGCAAATTTGGAAACATGGTTTCGCTTCAAGGAAATAAAATAGAAACGATCCCGCTTTCTAAAGGGGTTAAAAAGAAATATATTACTACTGATAGCGATAAAATGGAATTAAGAGACCTTCTTGTAAAAATCAGGTATTTATCAAAACAAAATTAATTTCAATCTTATTGTTATTTGTAATGTTTTTAAAAAAGGAGATATAAACTATCCATAATGTTTTTCTTCCTCGTGTTCAGCGTCTAAAGCATCTAGTTCCACATCGCGACCGATCCATTTTTCGCTTAATACTTCCTTATAATATTCGTGCTGGATAATTAAATTCATTATTTCTGTGGTACCAGTCCAAATTTCGCCTAAACGGGCGTCCCTCATTAATCTTTCAATAGGATAGACGGTTGTGTATCCGATTCCCCCCATGATTTGCATCGATTTATTGATTACTTTCCAGCATGCTTTAGTCGAAAATTTCTTGGATTCAGAAACTAATCTTCTTTGAAGAGCGGGTGGTGCTCCTGCATCTATAGATTTCGCAGTGTTAAATACGATTGCTCTTGTAGCATCTAAGTAAGTAATGCAATCCGCTAACATAAAGTTTACTGCTTGAAAATTCTTTATTACCTGCCCAAACGCTTTTCTTTTGGTGCTATATTTGGTAGCAATATGTAAACAAGCACGTGCTAATCCAATAAAGCCAGAAGCTGTAGATAACCTCTCTGGGACCATCATTTGATAGAATATTTTACCTCCCTTTCCCTCTCCCATTATTACATTTTCTTTTGGGACTTCTACATCTTTAAAAATTATTCTTCCTGCTCCTCCCCCTCTAGTGCCCAATAAACCGTATATATATGCTGCTTCTACTGCTTCACTTTTGTCTACTATAAACAAACTTAAAGCATCGCGAGGTTGTGCGTTTGGATTTGTTTTAGCGTAAACTAAGAAAAAATCAGCGCCTTCAGCTCCGACTACAAATCGCTTTTCTCCGTTTAATATGTAATAATCTCCTTCTTTCACAGCTGTAGATGTAGCTCCAAAAAAATCAGACCCGCCTCTTGGTTCAGTTAGTGCTTCGGCAGTAAATTTTTTGCCCTCACACATGGGTTTAAGGTAATTAAGCTTTTGTTCTTCGGTACCAAATTTATTAAGAGCTTCTCCACAGATGCTTGGTAATGAAAATAAACAAGCTAAAGAACTTCCTAATACACCTATTTCTTCTTGAGCAATTATTTCACTTTCCCAATTCAATCCACGGCCGCCATATTCTTTTGGAAACCTTATCCCTATTAAATTTTGTTTGGCTAGGGCGTGTAACCATTCACTTGGGTATTGTACTTCGTCTTTATCCATTTTTTTTAATAAAGAAGGAGGAATAGCGTTCTTTACAAACTCTCGAACTTCCTCTCTAAATTCCTTATTTTCTTCGCTTAATAAATAATCATACAATTTTGTTCCACCTTAGTTGATTAATACCACTAATAATTAATGATGGATATGTTTATTAAATATACTAAATAGCTCTAGGTTTATTAGTTGACAGTAATTAGAATTTAATATAATCTTTTGTTGATTATTCTTTTTACATATTTTATGATTAATTCTTTTTTAAAATAAATTCAAATAAAGATGACAATTCATGTTCAAAAAAATTAAAAAGGGATATAATGAATACCCAAAACCATTTAAAGTGCTGGTTTTCGCCACTTTCATTGATAGGTTAGGAGGTTTCTTATTATTTCCATTTTTTGCAGTATATATTATAGAGCGTTTTGGGGTAGGGATGACTCAAGTAGGATTTTTATTTTCGATGTTTGCGGGTGGAAGTATAATAGGTAGTACGTTAGGAGGTGCGTTAGCTGATAAATATGGGCGTCGTTCGATGGTTCTTTTAGGTTTAATTTCAAGCGGCATAGGAAGCATCTTGATGGGATTAGTTGATGACCTATTTATTTTTTTTATAGTAGCAGCAATTTTAGGCGTTTTAGGAGATTTGGGAGGTCCTGCAAGACAAGCAATGGTAGTAGATTTACTCCCCAAAGATTTACAGACAGAAGGATTTGGATTATTGCGGGTAGCTGTAAATGTTTCAGCAACAATTGGTCCTATCTTCGGTGGATTTTTAGCAAGCGAATCTTATATGTTGTTATTTATAGCGGACGCTATGAGTAGCTTAATTACGGCTTTAATCGTATTCATTACTATTCCAGAGACGAAACCGGAAAAACGAGATGATAAACCAGAAGAATCAGTTATGAAAACCATTATAGGATATAAAGAGGTTTTAAAAGATTCAGTTTATATAATGTTTCTTGGTGTGTCTATAATAACGGTGTTAGTTTACATGCAATTGTATAGTACTTTATCGGTATTTCTTCTGACGGTATACGAGTTCCCAAAGGAGAGTTTCGGCATATTGGTAAGTATGAATGCGTTGATGGTAGTACTATTTCAATTCTGGATAACTAAAAGAACTTCAAAGTACGCACCTATGAAAATGATGGCTTTTGGAACGCTACTTTATATGATTGGTTTCGGGATGTATGGCTTTATCTCCGAAGTATACCTGTTTTTCGTAGCCATGTTTATCCTAACAGTGGGGGAGATGATTGTTTTACCAGTCGCCCAAGCTGCAGTTTCCTTATTTGCTCCTGAAGATAAACGAGGGCGATATATGGCAATATATGGATTCAGTTGGTCGATTCCGAACCTTTTTGGAGTTGTCATCGCGGGTTTAATTATGGATTATATTGGCCCAAATTGGGTATGGTATATAGCGGGAATTTTGAGCATGATTGCAATTATTGGATTTTTGTTACTTCAGGGCTCTGTAAAAGCTCGATTTTTAAAAGAGAAGGAATTACTCGTTGATGAAGCGCAAAAGATATGATTTTTTCATCAAATTTACAAAAAAGATCCTGATTTATAGAAAAGGTATTTTGGATAACTTTTTTGGATGTGCTACTTTTAAAATCTAACCAAGTGTGTCATAGAAAATTACACAATTAAGAGTATGAAATAACTATGCTGGAAAAAATAAAGATTGCCTATAAAGTATATCCCAGTGCATTCAAAGTGCTAGTTCTCGCCTCTTTCATAGATATGGTTGGAGGAGCCTTATTGTTTCCTTTTTTTGCACTCTATATCACCGAACGATTTGGGGTAGGGATGACTCAAGTGGGATTCCTATTTGCATTCTTCTCTGCAGGAGGTATAATCAGTGGCGTGGTTGGAGGCGCTTTAGCGGATAAGTATGGGCGTCGCGTAATACTGCTTATTGGTTTAGTCATAAGTGGGGTAGGAAGTATCTTTATGGGATTAGTTGATAATTTGAACGTTTTTTACATTCTAGCAGCAATTTTAGGTTTAGTAGGCGATCTTGGAGGTCCAGCGCGACAGGCAATGGTTGTAGATTTACTTCCGAAAGAAAAACAAACAGAAGGTTTTGGAATTATGCGAGTTGCAATGAACCTTGCAGTGACAGTCGGTCCAATTCTAGGGGGTTTCTTAGCTACACAGTCTTATATGTTATTGTTCATAGCTGATGCCGTAAGCAGTCTAATTACCGCGGTTATTGTATTTATTGTCATTCCAGAAACAAAACCGGAAAAATCTGAGGATGAACCTGAAGAAACTGTAGTAAAAACGATTATTGGATACAAAGAGGTTCTGAAAGATGGAGTTTTTATCCTTTTTCTTTCCGTTTCTGTCATAATGGTCATAGTTTATATGCAAATGAATAGTACTCTATCAGTATTCCTACGGGATGTTCATGGATTCTCACCTCAGAGTTTTGGGTTATTATTGAGTATGAACGCATTAATGGTTGTACTATTTCAATTTTGGATAGCTAAAAAGATTTCAAAGTATGCTCCCATGAAGGTAATAGCGATAGGAACGCTGTTTTATATGTTAGGATTTGGCATGTACGGTTTTATTTCTGCTGTTTACCTATTTTTTATTGCTATGATAATTATTACTATAGGAGAAATGATTGTTACACCTATTCAACAAACTGTAGTGGCAAACTTTGCTCCTGAAGATAAGAGAGGTCGGTATATGGCGATATTTGGTTTCCACTGGGCGATTCCTAATTTATTTGGGGTTTTACTCGCGGGATTAGTGATGGAACATATTGGACCAAATTGGGTTTGGTATTTCGCAGGGATTTTGTCTTTCTTTTCAGCGGTAGGATTTTGGTCTCTTCATGGAGTAACAAAGAAACGGTTTTCAAAAGAAGAAGAAACTTCGATTGAAGAAGTAAGTATAGAATTGGGAGAAGAAATGAGTGAATGAACGACTGTTAAACGATTTCTAATGCACTTTAAATATATTAAGGAGCTGAGATTCATTGGTTCACAATAATTATTTGAAATTCCTGCTTCCTTCACATTCAACCTAAATTTTTCTTTCATAAAATAATAGCTTCGCAAATATCCAAATAAGTAATTTGCTATATTTGATGGAAATTAGAAAAAACAATACACTGTATTAGTTTAGATGCAACGATTTAATTTAAAATGTAATGAAAGATGAGAATTTGAATGGTTTTAGAAATTTTATAATTAACTTGGACAATAAAGATATTTTTAAAAAATGTTCTAAATGTAAACAAGTTTATCCAGCAGAATCTAAATTCTTTTATAGAAATAGAAATAGAAAAGATGGTTTTGACTCATGGTGTAAAGAATGTAAGAAAGATTATGATAAAATAAGACATAAAATGAAGAATTTTAATATCTCATTAAAACAATATAAGAAAATGTTAAAAGAACAAAGCGGTCGTTGTCTAATATGTGGAAGAGATTTCAACGATATTTATGGAAATCCAAAACAAAACCATATCTATTATACTCCCAGAATTGATCACGATCACAAAACTGGAAAAGTTAGAGGTATATTATGTCATCATTGCAATATTGCTTTAGGAAGCTTCAATGAAAATCCACTTATTTTAGTTAGAGCAATTAAGTACCTAAAGGAAAATAAAAATTCTAGAATTAGATTTCAAAAATCTCTTTAGCTTTCTCGTTTACGATAGTGTTGTTTACTAAATCCCATAGTTCGCTATAGAAGAACTCTTTGTCGTTTTTCACTACTAGAGGTAAGCTTTCAACACAGGCACTCATATCACAATAAAGGCTATTAAACGTAGGATTTTTCATTAAAGGATCGTTAAAATCTTTAGGATTTTGGTAGTCTAATACTTTGTAATCAACATTTTTATCTTCGAGCCAAGTCAATAGCTTTTCACAGAAAAAGCAACTTTTTTTAATAACAATTTTAAATTGAGTCATAATTGAAAAATTAAAACACAAATTATTAAATTTTTATTTTATAATTTGAAAATTAATGCTCAATTTCGAATGTAACCTTGAGATATTCGTATTTGGAATTAAGTAATATTAATATTTTTTTCGCAAGTATTCTTAGATTTTGTGCATGAAATGGTTTCTCTTCTGCTTGTTCATCATAAAAATCATGAATCTTCTTTCTTGTTTCATCTACTCCGTTAGTAACATAAAATTTTTCCCAATGAGTAGAGATTTTACAGAGCGATTTTATCTTCTCGTTTGTATATTTAGAGTTATCTAAAATAATATCTTTATGTTTTTTAATAGCTTCGCCAACTTTTTCAAGGTGGTCTGCGATGGTAAAGGAATAACGACAAATACTTATTAGATTAGATGTAGTCCTAGTGTTTCGTGTATTGGCGGCCTGTTCAAAAGAATTCCATGCATCTAACCACTCATCTTTGTGAATCCCATCAACACCATTATTCATCATTGCTACATTAATAATATCGCTTAAATCTACATCGTGTCCTCTTTTAATTTTTTTAACAAAAATTTCTTTTAAACTTGAACCTTCGAGATTACTACCTGCTCCAAAATCAAGTAGCTGATTAAGATTATTTGCAGCAAATAAAGTTTCGCGCCTATTTTCTTTAGTTTCAAATTTCTTCCATTCAACAGTTTTTTCCCATTCTCCTGTTTCTTTATTTTTTAAAAAACTGCATTCTTTCAAAGACGAATCTAAAAGGTTCGTGTGAAACATCCAGAAATCTATATCGTCTGTGAATCTCTTCCTTCTCCAATCTCTAGTTGTGTATTTACCTAAATAGAGTTTTAACGTCCCTCTTACTGACGAGAATTTCCCTTTTTTTAATACTTCGCGAGCTACTTCACAGTAATGATGATTAGGATCTAGGGAACATAATTCTATTTTATTCAGAACTTTTCTTGCTTCTCTAGCTACTATATCACATGGAATGCTACCATCAGAAGGGTATGCTCTAGAGCCGCCTTCTATAAAGTTTTCGAAGAGTTTGAAATCTTCTTCTGGAATTGTATACCATGGATTAGAAAAATTCGCTTTACTGAAGATATAGTGAGTGAAATCATTTTCATCTTTCCAAATTTTTTCTGTAATGGGGGAAACATCTCTAAGTTTATCGCCTTTGGTTATAACATCGGTTTTTATATCCCAAATACCATTCATTTGAAAAACTCTACATATAATTAATAAAATTATATGAAAAAATCAAACTTAAATCTTTTTTCTATAATATATAGAAATGATCAGGCACATAGTATAAATAGAATATCTATTTCTTTCTCATTATGAAAGAACTCTTTTCAGTTTTTGTTAATGCACCATGGAATAAGGTAAAAACAAAAAAACTAACTGAAATTAGATTATTGTCACTCAAAAGCGTATTTGAGAAATATCCAGTAGTTGAACCAAAATTTTTTGAAGATCTATCAGAAAATATTAGCAAAAATTTGCATTATTCTTGGTTCGAATGTATTAGAAGAATAGTAGGACCAGATAAAGAAGATTACGAAATTCAAAATTGGAATATTATATGGGCAATGGATTTGGATAATAGAATATATCAATTCTTATTCCAGAAAGTAGGAAAGTCTGATGAGTCTCAGGCAGTAATGGTCGGATTGGCTCCACCAGAGCTTAGTAAGCTATTTTCTGAATATAAAAATGATGCAATTCTAAGGATATTATCAGTATTGAATAATCCGAAAAAAATAAAATTCTTGATGGGATTAGCTCCAAAAGGGATATCATTGGCTGTAGAACAGCAACTAATTCAAGCTAATAAAAACGATTTTGACAAGCTAAAATTTGTAAACTCGCTAAAAGAAATGCCAAACATCCAAGGACAATGGTTTTTTCCACGTAATCCTATGTGCCCAGATTGTAAAGGACTGCTGATTGAGAAAATGGATGATGTTAAAGGGTTTCAGAAGTTAGAGTGTCCTCAATGTGGTTACGAGAGAAAAAAGTAATTTATAATGGCCCCCTCACTCAATTTTTATAGTCCTGAAGTAGGATTAAAGTGTAAAACATGTGGGTTTAATAAAGTGAAATAAAAGTAAGACTTTTCTTATAATTGTTAATAATAGTTTTTATTTTATAGCACAATCTATACATTACTACTAAAACTAATTATTCAAAGAATTTTCTTAACTATGTTTGTTGCCGCACTCGACCTTGGAACTACAGGATGTAGAACTTTTATTTTTGATATGACGGGTACTATAATATCAAGCGCGTATCAGGAGTGGGAAAGCTATTATCCCGTTCCTTCTTATGTGGAGCAAGACGCTAATTCTTGGTGGGAATCACTAAGAAATACTATCGAAATAGCTATTAATAAAAGCGGAATCGATAAATCAGAAATTGTAAGCCTTTCTATTGCTAATCTTAAAAGATTTTCCTAAAGGAAATGGCTTTCTCGCATTCTAAATGGTAAAAAGGAGATTTCAAAAAACTTAAGAAATAGAAAAAAGAATTCAAACCACATTTTGTTTAAAAGCCAAACATTTGATCGATATTTAAACGAATTTTAAATTCTTAACAGAATCAATATTTATGTAATTTTTCTGTTATAAAAAACAAGAGTACCCAACTTTTATTTTTTGAAAATCTTTAAATAGACAATTTATTATTATATGTTGTTACACTGCTGAATTTCATTTAAATATGATTAAACAAAAAAATTTACAAATAAACAATTTTAAAAATAATTCTTTTGAAACAAGAAAATTTAATTTATTCATAATTTCTACCATGTGGTTTCTAAAAGTAAATCCCTTTTAGTATAATAATTTGACACAGAATTATTGAATAGCATAATTTTATTTTTATATAGAAAAGATGAAAAATTAATATTAATTTAAATAATCAAAAAAAATATTTCTTAAAATCTATAACATAAAACCAAAGATTTATATACTCGTTCGTATCTAAATTTAAAATTCGCACTCAAAAATAAAATATTTATATATTCATCATTCCAGAATAATTATAAAAGAATTAAATTAAAAAGGAGTTGGATTTATTTGGATGTTGAAAAAAAAAATGAAATTCTAACAGTTGTAGAAAAGATGAGGGAAGAGATACAGAAATTTAAAAAAAATGGGTATTCTGCTGCTGAAATCCGTAAAATCATAAATAGATGCTATATTCTTAATGAACTTAATAACGCTATAAAAAAAGATTTGCTATCAAAAGAAAAAATAGAGATAATCATAAATCACATTGCTTATAAAGTAGATAAGGAAATACGCAAAAGATTTTATGAAAAATTTAGTAGAACTGAATATTTTGCCCCTAAAATAGATAAAATTCATGTAGATACGCCTTATAAATCAAAAAGAATTGGTAATGTTATAGAAACTAGATTTGAGGATGTTAGCAAGGTGAGTGGAAAAAATATTGGTACCGATTATAACTATGACGGTGAATCTTGTAATCTACACCAAGAATTTACTGAGGATGGTAGTCTTATCACAACATGCAAAAAAGATGTAAAAGAAGAGAGGGATTAAAAAATGCCAATAGATGATGGAAAAGAAAAAAGAGAACAAGAAAAAGAAAAAATTATTCATAAAGCAGTAATTAAAGCACCACATTTTAAAAAAGAATCAAATCATCGAGCAAGAATTACTGCACCTCACTTTGAGCAAGAATCGGCTAGTGTCGAAAAAAGAACTAAAATACTTCCAATTAAAAATAATCTAAAAAGAATTCAAAGGACAAGAATAAAAGTACCGCCTTTAAATTTATACAATGAAGAAAAAAAGACAGAATTGGGGGATTTATTAAATACTGGTAGAAATATCATTCCAAAGGAAATGAAAAATCTTTTGATTATAAAAGAATCTTATAGAGATATTAATTACAATAACGAGAATTTTAAGGCAGAATTGAAAGAGAAGCTTGACGTCGTTGCAGGAAATATTTTGAATAAATATAATTTAAAATCTTTAGATAAAAAAGCGTTGGTTAATTTTGCATTTGAACTTTTTGATTTTGCCGTAATAAATAAGGGTATAAAACCTAATGATTTAGGACGAAATAAAGGATCGCGTTATCTTTCCATTATTCTAATCTATTACTCTTTAATAGCTCTTGATATTTATCAGCTAGATAATGAATTTTTGACAGGGAAATTAGTAGCAAAATCAGTGGATAATTATTCAGAGCTCGGATTTAAAACAAGAGAGACTATGGAATGTCACATAACAGCTGGTAAATTCTATAAATTTCTAACTAAAGAAATTAAAAATAAAATAGATAATCTAACTCACTTTAAGAAGCTAATATTTGATAATGCTTATAGATATGATTTAATTCAGAATTTAGAGTTCGCTATACCTGTGATATTAAATTTTTATTCACTTTCGGAATTGAATGTAGAAGATATTAAAAAAAGCGCTTTGAAAATTTTTGATTATGCGATTAACAATGGTATGACACAGAATGAGTTATCGATTCCATATCGTTCCAACAAACTGGCTTTGGTTTTGATATTTTATGCTTTATTAGATTCAGGAGTTAAAAGTTTAGGAATTACATCAATTGGACAAGCGGATATCGGTAAGGCATTGATTAATGTGTATGATAAACTTAAATTCTCTAATTCTGATTCAATGTTATATCTAAAACCAAAAATAATTTATGAGTTTCTTCCAGATCGGTTAAAGAAATTACAGAATTCCCTTCCTTCTCCTAAATTAATAAAATTTAATCAATATTATGAAAATGAAGTGAAGAAGTATTTAACCTTCATTTCTGATGTTCTTATTTCACAATGTTCTATTTCTGTAATCAGTGTAAATAATTTTGTAAATGTGGCTTTAACACTTTTTAATCAAGCTCAAGAAAACAAATTAACTCCTGACGATTTAAAGAAAAATAGGATGCCTAATCAATTAGCGTTAATGTTGATATATTTTACTCTCATTCACTATGAAATCTATAGTTTGGGGGGTAAAATAATAAGTATAAGGTCAATCATTGATTCAGTTAATGATCTTGCTAAATTGAATTTTAATAATAAAGAATCTGCATATAATATTTATCCAAGCTACTTATTTTCCTTTCTACCTGAGATTTATAAAAAACGAGCGGAAAACTTAGACGATACTCATAAAATTTTTATTGAATACGACCAAGACTTCAGAGAAAAATTAGAGGATTATCTTAGATTTATTGCAACAAAGATTATAAATGGTAAATATTTGGCAGGTATTAAGATTAGTAATATAATCGTTGAAAGTCTAAGACTTTTCGATATTGCCTTAAAAAACGGGTTGAATCCAGATGATTTAGAACATTATAGATTTGCTAGATACTTTTCAATTTGTTTAACCTATTTTTCTATAGTATCTCTTAATGTAATAAGTTTAGGTCGCGGTGCGCTATCTGTTAGAGCTATTACCGATATTATTGCAAATGATTACCATAATTTAGGATTTGGCTCGGAAGAGGCAATGAAATTTGGTTGCGGTTTTCTTAACAAATATATCCCCAAAGATGTATTAGATAAAGCCGACAAAATACCACAGACTCAAGGCATAGTTTTCAATGACGACTATTTTGATGATTTAGAGAATAAAATTGCATTTATAGCAGATCAGGTTAGGAATCATTATAAATTAAATACAAATATAAAAGAAGTAACGCCTAATGCTATCAAGATTTTAAAAGATTGTATCAAAAATGGGTTAAAACCTATCGATTTAGGAAACAACAAAAGTTCCTCTTTTATGAGCATAATCTTAATATATTATGCTTTGATTTCTCTTAAAATTACAAAGCTAGGAAAAGGGTCAATTACACTATCGAAAATTACAGCCTTACTAGTTGCTAACTACGAACAAATCGGATTCTCATCTTTTTGGTTCTCTGATAGAGTTGTTGCAGGAAGAATATATAGTTTTCTTCCACAAAATACTAAAAAAATTGTTGATCTTTTACCCGAGAGAGAATTACCAATAGGTAAATATGAATCCATTTGCAAAATGTCTTTCGATGATGTCTTTTCGGAACTTTATAATATGAAAATAAAATTCATTCCGCATTTATCATTCTATAAGATAATTCCTAAAGGGAAGAACAATTATATAAATGAATATATAAAAAGAGCTCATTTAGATGGTGCTTTTAAAGTTCCTTTCCCGAAAAATGGAATTAACAAACCAAAACATAGATTACATATAAATCTCGACATACCTAGAAATATTTATGAAGTTGGATATAATATAGATCATATTGACCAATTGGAAATCCAGAGAACTATTGAAAAAATAAAAAACGATTTTGCGAAAAATGATTTAAAATTAATAAAAATTCAGTTCACTATTGGTCATATTAAGATATTCATCAAAAATGATAAAATCTTTCTTCTTGAGCGTGAAATTTATATTCCGCTAACCCTCCGTAACGAAAACTTAATATGGGTAGTATTTGAATATAATGGAATTCAGCACTATGAGTTTCCAAATTATTTTCATAAAAATTTAAAAGACTTAGATTCGTTTCTAAACGGTATTTGTAATGATCTTCTTAAAAGATATCTTCTCATTGATAATGGGGTTATTTTAATTGAATTTCCATATTGGGTGTGTCCAAAAATGAACATCCCAAATAGAATAAAAAATTTCATATTAAAATCCTCAGGCTTTATACTACCATAAACTTCTTTTAATTACTGCTTTACACTACTATAAGTTATTTTTGATCTACAAAATTAAATTTCAAAAACTCTATTAACTCTAGATTATCAAATAATAATTGAATAATATTCTGGAAAAATACGTTAATTTTTTCTCCTCATGGAATGAAAGTAGAAGGCGTAATATTATTAAATGAATTTTCATAAATTGTGTTATTAGAAAATTTGAAAAAATGAATATAAGGCATAATATGCGAATTTTTTAATCTTCCTTTTTAAACAAAAATATTCCCTTTTTGCCTTCAATTGTTTTTGTAGTCAAATAAAGATCATCATTATGGTTCCAATCTATATTTTCCGCCTCCAAAAACTTTCTTGGGAGCGTTATTTGGCTTTTCCCTGTCTTTTCATAATATAAATATTTCACTAAATGACCGTCCATTTTTATCATCCTATATCGTTATGAAATGTTATGAAGCATAACATTTAAATAAAGATAATATGTATATAATAATAACGAATCGTTATGATTCATAACGAAGTATAATGGATAAGTAATTACAAAATTTGTGAAAAAATAGTGGAGGAATATGAAAAACATGGAAAATAACTCAAGTGGTTTTATGAATTGGTTAAAAAAAGAGGATATCGATTTTAATTTATGTTCGATTAAAGAACGGGGATTTTTGGAAAGGATCTATCACAGATATCAGCAAAATATAGAACTAACGAATAAGCAAAACCAAGTGCTAAAAAACGTAAAGAAAAAGAAACCTTCAAAACTTAAAACTGTTGATGCAAATCAGCACTCTTTAATTATTCCATTAAAAAAATTGAATGAATTAAAATCCAAATATAAGGACGGACACAGGTATTTATGGATGGAATTAAATGGTGAGAAATTGCATTACTATAAAATTGAAAATCATCTTTGTTTCCTACTAGATGATGTGGGCGGTTTCATCAAAAATTCATGTGATATAATTAAAGCCACCTTCAATCGTATTAG
>JAUVNS010000045.1 GCA_030599585.1 Promethearchaeota archaeon
AAACGTTAGCGCCTGGGGTCAGGCCACAGTAACATATTGAAAAAGAAGTAAAATCGATTCAAGTATCACTAAAAGCTAAAATTAACTCTATCTTGGCCGATCTGTTATGTTTCAATCCATATTCTTCGAATTTCGATCAAATAATCCAAGCCAAATAGTTTAATAAAACCCTTAATTGGCTATTATTTTAGTCGTGATTATGGCCAAATAGAGAAAAATATTGACTAAATGGCTAAAAAATGACAATCTATATAAAATCATTTTCATACAGGGAAAACGATTATTTCGATAAATGCTAGAAAAGTTGTTACGGTTTCAAGAAAGAAAAATTAAATGAGAGCCAAAACAGTAAAAAGGAATAAGAATTTTGTCGGAAGGATCCATGAACTAGAGAAGTTGTCCGGAATCAGCAACAGTGACGAGGCTTCAATAGTTGTCGTTTATGGCAGACGGCGGGTGGGAAAGACGGAACTTCTCGAACAGGCATTCAGAAAACGAAATATTTTGAAATTTGAAGGTATCGAAGGATTATCGCAACCGGAACAGATGGAGCATGTGATGTGGCAGTTTTCTGAATACAGCAATAATGCTTTATTAGCAAAAGTCAAAATCCGAAGTTGGACCGAAATTTTTAAGGTCATTTCCGATGTTGTTAAAAAAGGGGTTTGGACCCTATATTTTGAAGAAGTTCAGTGGTTGGCTGATTACAAGGATAACTTCATTTCAGAACTCAAATACTTTTGGGATAACCATTTCCGTCACAATCAAAAACTGATTCTTGTTTTATGCGGTTCTTCACCATCGTTTATGGTTAATAATGTCCTGCACTCAAAAGCGCTATACAATCGCTCCTTGTATGAAACCGCTCTTAAAGAATTCAGTTTAGCCGAGGCAAGACAATTTTTGAAAAAAAGGTCCGACAGAGAAATCATGGACGCCTATCTTAGTGTTGGTGGGATTCCGGAATACCTGAAGTGGATCAACCAGGAAACGTCTGTATTTTTAAGTCTCTGTAAGAATTCATTTACTGCGGACAGCTTTTTTTCCCACGAATATAAACGTATTTTTATCAGTAGTCTGGCAAGAAACAAAAACTACAAAAAAATTATCGATTTTCTGAGTAAACGAAACTTTGCTAATCGTAATCAAATACTCAAACATCTTAAATTGAAGTCGAGCGGAACCTTGAGCACGCTTTTACTTGATATGGAAGTATGCGGATTTATCCAAAAATACACTCCCTTTAACCTCAAGGAAAACAGCCTTCTTGCCCGATATAGTATCAGCGACGCCTACCTTCAGTTTTATTTTAAATTTATAAAATCGATTGAGAAAAATATTGATGAAGGCATTTTTAACAGCAATCCTACCCTTGCCTTAAACACGGATTCTCATCACAAGTGGCTGGGATTCGCCTTCGAAAGGATGTGCAGGAAAAACCACAAATTATTTGCCAAAATACTTGGATTTGAATCGGTCAGGTATAAGTCCGGCGCCTTTTTTAATCGTGGGACAGAAGTGGAAAAACCAGGCTATCAAATCGATCTGGTATACGATAGAGACGATAAAGTTTACACTATCTGTGAAATAAAATATCTGCAATCCAAAGTTACCCCAAAAATTATTAAAGAATTTGAAAAAAAACTGGCCCTCTTCCCTAATCTCAAAAACAGGACTATTCACAAAGTACTGATCACAACCGAAGGAGCGGATGATCCTTTGACTAATTATGGATATTTTGATCGAGTTATTACCTTGAGGGATATTTTTGATGCGGGTTAACGGTCTATTGCTGGGAAGATCATGTGGCAAACATCATAGAATCAAGCGTAAAAGTTATATTTATTTGACTTGACAACCACCAAAGATGATATCTGTATTGATATAATGCAAAAACCAAGTCCAGAGACAGGCCCAATACGTGAGTGGGAGCGCGATGGCAGTGGCTATGGC
>JAUVNS010000038.1 GCA_030599585.1 Promethearchaeota archaeon
AATTGCTGAGACAAGATGGAGCTTAAACAACTTTCCATTAGATAATTCTCCCCATAGTTCGACTTTATCGATAAGCGAGATCGTCTTAGGATGCTCTACTAATCGCAGTAAAAAACGATGTTGTACTGCTACGGGTTGCGCTATGAGTGTATGCTCATAGATCACATCAATGCCGTCAATATCGTGTATGTCCAATAATCCTTCTTCAACATATTCTTCACCGTCAAAAACGCTTAAAATCGGGCATCCTCCACCAGGAGGATTAATAACATGAACTAATTTTGATGTCTCTTGATAATTGCCCCGAGCGTCATACGCACGGCAATAAATGGTGTGATACCGATTAGGTATCCCAGTAACCCAAGGCCATTCCCATTTTCCACTACTTGGATTATATGTTGCATCATTCCAAGGTCCTGAACCGACCTTGAATTGAACCAAATCTATTCGATAATTATCTTCAGCTTCAGCTTTACATGTAACCGTTCCTGCATACACGGAAGAAGAAGGTGAGATGATGTTAACCGTTGGATTTTCTTGATCGCACGCTCCATAAGCGTTTACTAAGCCATATCCATATTTAGGATCCCACCCTTCGGGATCATACCAATCTTCGGTGGGGTCTGTTTCGTCATTGATTTGATCTTTAGCTGTCTCTTTAAGCGCTTCACGCACTTGAGCAGGAGTATATTCTGGATTTTGGGCAAGAATTAAAGCAACTACACCAGCAACATAAGGAGAAGTAAAGGAGGTACCCGCACCGGAAGAACCATACCCCCCTCCCAATATAGTTGTGTATCCGTTGTTAGGGGCTACTACTTCTAATTCTGGTCCCAGACCTTTCCCATCATAATAATATTTACCACTATCGCCAGCTTCATCCACACTTCCAACTGCTATCACGGAACTAAACGCGGCAGGGTAGGAAACGCCTTGTTGAGGCGTAGGATGGTTGCCTGCAGCTGCAACTAAGACAATACCAGCATCATATGCGTTATTACAAGCTATTTCTAGCCATAAATTATGAATATAAAATTCTACATTCAAGAATACGACATCCATCTGTGTAGTTATCGCCAGTTCAACCGCTGTTACAATATGTGAAACATATATAACGCGAAAGGCGTAAAGATCTACGTAAGGAGCGACTCCGATATTTCCCTTTCCATCGTCATTTGCGGCTATTATTCCAGAAGCTTTTGTGCCATGACCAGGTGATTCTGTCCCCGGTCCATCAAATGGATTATTGTCGTTATCAACAAAATCCCAGCCTCCTTTATATCTCCCTGCAAACGCTGGATGGGTCCAATCGATTCCCGTATCAATTACGCACACCTTTATTCCTTGTCCCGCTTTGATAGGATCAGAGACATTTGTAGCTCCATCTCTCTCTCCCCAAACCCGTTCAGCATCAATATCGTCGACATTTGAAAGACCTTGATTATTTCGAGATTCGTCGTCGTAAAGTATTTCAACATATATTGCATCTACGCTCACATGTCCTTCAAATCCTGGAGCATCCTGAATATACGCTACTAACGCAATTTGTAAATTACTAGCAGTATTATTCAATTCTGACCAAGAAAATGAGGTCCATGCCGGACCAAATGGATCTTGGACTGTTTGCGCGGTTGACCAAACTTCGTCGTTTCCAAACCTAAACTTGGTAGAAATTATTGCCCATCCACTTTGTAGTATGCTACAAGAAGCGTAAATATGAACGGTAATTGAATATATGGTAACACCGTAGATACCCATATTGTAAATATCTGTTCCATATTCATCATTCCCTGAAAGGTAATTCTTTACCCCATCAGGATCCTCAGGAGCTATTACCTCTTCATTGATATTTGAAAAATCCCCCCATTCAGTTTGAAAATTCCCCGTTGGTCGAAAAATTTTTGTTGTAGCAGAACTTTTTAAATCTGGCTCAATTTCATTCTTATTCGTTCCAATACCATCATCAATTCTAAATGGAAGGAATAACATAGCTCCAGAAAGAATTAGGATGGTGATAATAACTATTGGTTGTTTAAATTTCATATTAGATTTTCACCTTTATTGTAGATTTTGTCTTAAAAGATATTAAATTCTATATGAACATATGCTGACATTTAAATATTCTTAAAGGAGAGAAAAAAGACAAAATTAACATTATTTGAGGAAAACTTTAATTAAATCTTTACCAAAAGGAAAAAATTTTTTATTTGCTTATCTAAAAATTCGGAAGTATTTAAAGCCCGTATCGACCCCACACACCGCCAACAGCACGAAAGAGAAAATTATAACGCCTAACATCTTGTAACGGAGCCGACTTCCGCCCCATACAGCCAACATAATACCTAGAACGAGCCCAAATATGCCTATAAGCGACCCGAAGGCGATTATAAACTCGAAACCACTTAATAAGTCTTCAAAATAGTCGAATACTACCATGATAGACGGCATAGAAGTCGTGAGTATTTAAAAGAAAAATATGAAAAGGTGAATAGCTAAATACAATTAGGTATGAAATAAAATTTTAGAATTATACTCAAGAAAAAATAAATAGTTTAATAAAAATAGTACGGCGATAAGTTGTGAGAAAAGGATTTACGAGAAATTACGGTAGAGACCAAGGATTATGTGGGCGCCAAAGCTCTCTATCGTATTTATTTGGTTTACGGTCGCGATCTTTCTTCTTTATCTCTTTTTTCTTCGCGATTTTTTTCTTTAAGCTTTCCTTACTCATTAAAATTCGTCTCCGTCCTCAAAATTCACATTATAAAGTAAGATAGTAAAGAAATTTTTAAATTTTCACTTTTTTACTAACCCTTGTTTTTTTTCTTTTATTAATTATCCCTGAATTATTTTCGTAATGTAAAACATAGCAACTAGAATTAAACGGTGAACAAAAATGGTAAAGATAACTTACGATACCTTTCGAGAAGTAGAGTGCGAATTTGTCAAATATGTGTCGCAAAAGAGGGGTAAGTTCAAAATAAACATTATTGATTTTCGAGCTTTCAAGGGCGAACTACTAGAAAAATATCTTGAAGAAGAAATTCAACATTTTTTCTCTTTATTCCCCTACGATCTCGATTCGGAAGTAAGAGCTGCAGATAAACTTATGTCGATTAGGTTGGAAATCGCTTTTTACGCCGATCTTCATTTAATAACAATAGAGGGGCACGAATTCGTGTTAGTGGACCAATCAACGGAGGAGTTAGAGGATTTACCCTTCCTTAGCAAAATTCGCTCCCAACCAATTATTTTGGAAGAATTCGTAGTGATTTCTTTAAATGATTTTATTAATATTGCACAAGCTGATTTTTCTTATAGCTTACTCCTCAATTTACGAGATGAAGAGAGCCAAGAATCGAAAAAGGTGGAATGGAGACCAGGTTACGAGCTTTATAGTTAAAAAAGCAAAAAATCTATATTTATAAGAGTGAAAACAGCTGGAAATGTGAGATATCTTACGCTATAAAAAAAGAAAGGTTAGGATGAAATCCCAACCCTTCAAAAAAAAGTAAATTAAGGCGTTGTAAAGAATTGCAAGTAACGAAAGGAATCCCATTCCTTTTAAAAGAAATCACCTTCCCTAATTTCTGATTTTTGTCGACCGTTTATTTTTTTCTTTATAAATAATCACCCCTACATCTGAGTAAAAGTATATTTTAAGGTGTATTAAGTTATATGAAACAGATTCAAGAAATAGGTACTTGTCCGTCCTGTCAGTGTTCACTGATGATGTACAAAACAAATAATTACAAAAGGTTCGTAAAGTGCGACGCGTGTGGGACTTCCTATCCGATCCCTAAGAGGGGAAAAATTAATAATTCTGCGCTGGAATGTCCGAAAAGTAGTTTTCCGCTTCTAATTGTGGAGAGGTCTAACCAGCCGGCGTATTTTTGGTCGGATCAACCGTGCTTTACTTGCATCGATTTCGATAAGTGCTCAAATGTTAAGATTCTCGTCTCGGAATTTAAAGAATTGCAGGTGTATGGCTATTAACGCTCGTAGAAAACCTATCGTTATATTTGTCATCGTCACCTGTTTAATCGTTTTTGGAACGTTGTCAACCTATCCTCGTACTGGCTTGGGGGAAGTAAATCAAACATTTGACAACTTAAAGACGAGTTCTGAAGAAAATCTGGTAGACAAAGTGTTTACCTTTTTGGCGCCTAACGATACGCTGCGATTCGACGACTTTTACTTGTTTGAAAAAATTAATTACTATATATTACTTGAGATCGTAACCCCTCACAATTGTGAGATAAACGTTACTATTATCGATCCGGTATTGGACGTATACGAGGTATTCCAAACTGTAGTAAACATATCCCAAGACGACGATTGGTTCGAAATACCGTTCGGAACTGCGATTGAAGGAAATTATAGTTTTATTATTTCGGTTGCGTGTGCGCTTAACTTGAACTTACACGTAAAAATATCGTTCGATATAGAAGATAAGTGCTTATACGATATAATTGCGCCCAAGTTCCTGGAACGGATGAAACTCTATCAAGTGAACAAGTTTACTAACGAGATGGTAGTTGAACACAACACGGCGTTTAAAACCGATACATCCTACAAGTTCTACATCGGGCGAGTTTCTGCGATTGGTGGGCTAACAGTTGATAACGAAGTAAGAGTGGATTACGACGTGACCGATCCCGGCGAGATTGAGTTTACGATCTACCAAAACGAAACCATGGGAAGCGTGGGGACGGTGTTGCGATTCGATTTCGGAACTGCTGTAGAAGGAATTTACACGGTAAAAATTCGGATTCGTTGTCAAGTCGAAGTGGTAAACGTTGCGTACGCCATAGCAGAAGATTATCAGATTAGCACCGTAAACAATGGAACTGAGCCTGATCCAGAACCACAGACCAACGAAACGGTAAGTGGATATTTCTACATGCCAATGGAGTGGACGCTCGGCTTTGGAGTTATTTCTGGAGCTTTAATATGCGTTTTAATAGTTTTTGGAGTGCTCAGGCGTAGAAAAGACTCGGTCAGTTTGGGATCAAACTAATTAATTTTTTTTTATTCTTTTTTCTTTTTAAAGACGGCTGAAGTCTAATGTTTGGTGATGATTTTAGACCAAGTAGAAAAAATAGTTGTTTCAAAAGAAAGCGTGGTAAAACTTAACTTAGTTTGGGGAATAGTTAGCTTTGTTGCTGCTATTGGAGCTTTTTTCGCGTTCTTGTTTAATTTTTTGAACCTTGGAGTGCTCTCGTTATTCTTGGTAATTGCTGGGAGCGTAGTGGGCGGCGTTAACCTTTACATTTATCGCTTCCAACCAGCGTGGTTTATTCAAAAATACCAAGCGAACGCTCAGAAGCAAACTGGGAACCAAATAATCGTTCAGTAATTCTATCTTTAACTTCTTTTTTTTTAAATCTCTACATTTTTTTGTTTAAATAATTTATCCGAGTTTGGTTATTTACAATGGTATCGAAGAAGAAAAAGAAAATTATTTTGTATTTCGCTTTTGCTAACTTAATTTGCAGCGTTCTTACGCGATTCTACGACCAATTAGGAATCGCGCAGATTTTGCTCTTTTTAAGCGTTGTGGGTCTAAATCTTGGCCTCTATTGTTTTTCCAAGCTACTTTCTAACAAAATTAGTCTTCACGCGAAAATTAGAACTTTTTACGCAACGAACCAGCAATTAACAATAACTCTTTTTGGAGAAAATAAGCAAGTTATAAAATCTAAGAAAATTTGGTATTACGAAAACGTCTTTTACGCCAAAGGTTTGCTTGGGTTCTGGTTAGGAATCGTTCTGTATTTTTCCTTACCGTATGTTTTTACCTTTGTTCACGAGATAAGCCACGCAGTAACCGCTGCTGCGTACGGCGGTCAAGTTCGCAGTATCACTATCTACGCCTTTGGAGGTGGACTAGTAGAATATTATTCTTTACCCCCAGATCATAGAAGGTCTTTTGTTTCCCTGGCTGGAGCATTGGGGTCTACGATCTTCGGGTTGACCTTAGCGATTATAATCTATAGAAAAAAAAAGATGAAACTCGAGGTGTTCGTTCCTATTTACATCCAAATAGGTCGATACATACTTGGTGAGGTAATTTACTGGCACAACGGCGTTTTTCAAGAATTTGGCGATCCTTGGATTTTTTTAAGGTATGTTCCGCAAGTCGACGGCCTTTGGTTAACAAATTTTTGTGTGTTGTTTTATTACGCCGTGTATTTTTGTCTGTGGTTCTTTTTAACTATAAAGATCGTTTTTCGTGTTAAGAATTTCGTTAAGAAATATATTCCCGACCTGTCCGACGTAACCTCGACAATATTTCCTCTGACGCAATTAAGGTAAATTGGGAAAAATTTCTAAACTAAAATGGTCTTACCACTTAATAG
>JAUVNS010000033.1 GCA_030599585.1 Promethearchaeota archaeon
GATACTTTTTCATAAAAAAAGGTAGCTCCCCATTTTTCAGCTTGTTCCCTCATTTTTTCCGTTAATTCAAGACCGTGGATACTCTCAAATCCCGGATAATTTTCAATTTTTGGAGCCGTCCCAGCTAGGCCTCCAAATCCTGTACCTTCATAAAGAGCAGTCTTTAAACCCATTCGCCCCCCATAAATTGCAGCGGTTAATCCCGCGGGGCCGCCACCAATAATTACTAAGTCAAATTCATTTTTATCAGACAATTTTAGTCTCCACTATTTTGTAGCTTTATTTACATATAATAAGCTTAATAATAGTTTAAATTTTTTTTTTATAATTTATATGGATTAAATAAACTCTAATTTTTTACTCTTTCTGCAATTGACGAAGATATTTGCAAGCGTTTATCCCAGCACGTGCACCTTCTGCTGCAGCAAAAACTACTTGAAATAGGCCGCCAGTACAATCTCCAGCAGCATAAACTCCTTTGAGATTCGTTTTTTGTTCGTCATCCACTTTAATATTTCTTAGATCGTCTAATTCTACCCCCGCCTTTTTAAAAATTGAATTAGAAGATATGTGTGATATAATAAATAAACAACTTAATTCAAACTCTTTTATTATTTCAACATCTTCTGATTCAGACTTAGTAGATTTACATATAATTTTTTGAATCATACCATCCGAATCTGGAATTGCTTCAATTACTTCCATCTTCTCAATAATTTCAATTCCCGTATCTATAACTTCATTAGCCTTATCAGGTAGTTCTTCAATTCCCACATCAGTAATAACACGAACTATACATCCCATCTGTCTTAGAACCAAAGCATCTTCCATCACTTCATCGTCTTTTCCGTATAAATATACTACTTTATCTTTGTATAACGGTCCATCCCATATTGCGCTGTAGGAAACACCATATCCAAGTAAAATGTCTTCCCCTTTTATAACTTCTTTTCGTTTCCCCGTACCCGTGGCAATAACTACAACATCAGCAGTGATGTTTGCTGTTCTCGTAGAAATCATATTCGTTCCCATGCCCAGCATTAACTCAATAACATCTCCACTAATTATTTTAACGCTATCGTAGTTTTCAGCGTGTTTCTTAAATTTTTCAAGAAGTTCTAACCCAGTAACATCCATTTCTCCTAACCAGTTTTGTATTTCTTTCGTTTTTTCTAAAGAAGACGGTTCCTTTCCTTCTAAAATTATCGTACTTCTATTTGCTCTACCACAATAAACTGCAGCACTTAATCCAGCTGGTCCTGCTCCTATTATTAGAACTTCACACTTATACTCTTGTAATTCCATAAAAAACCCCTTAACACTTTCTGTTTAAGAAAATAAGGTGCTAATAATTATACTAAATGGTTTCTAAATTAAAAATAATTTTATAATTATTTAAGTTTGATTCAAAAAGATAGGAAATAATTAAATGCTAATATTATATCAGATAATTTGAAATTTATTATTGCTGCTAAATTAAATTTAATCAATTCGATGTAAATTCAAAAAAAAAATTGAGATCTTGATTATATATCGAGATTTTCGATAATAGTAGCAACGCCTTGTCCACCTCCGACACAAGCGTTAGCAACTCCATATCTTGCCTTCTTTTCTTTTAAAATTCTTGCTAAAGTACCCGTTAATCGTATCATAGTCGAACCTAATGGATGACCTATAGCAGTAGACCCGCCCATTATATTCACTTTTTCTTCAGGGATATTAAATTTATTCATGCAATTTAACGCGACGATGCAAAAAGCTTCGTTTATCTCCCAATAATCGATGTCGTCTGCAGTGAGATTCGCCTGTTTTAACGCTTTATGAGTAGCTGGGACTGGACCTCTTCCCATAACAGTAGGGTCTACACCAGCCCAAGCCATTGAAATAATTTTAGCTAAAGGCTCGATTCCCCTTTTTTTTGCCATTTCTGCTTCCATAAGAACTGCTGCTGTCGCTCCCGCGTTTAATGGAGATGAATTTCCCGCCGTGATGACGCCTTCTTCCGTCCCTTCTCTCTTTATATACCCTTCTTTTCCCCCATTTTTTTCTAAGAAAAAAGGTTGGGCTATTCGTCGCAGTTTAGACACTGCCTCTAAAGTAGATTTTCGGGGATTCATATCTCTATCGATTACCAATTTCTCTTCAATATTCCCTGGAGCATGACCTTCAATTCCTATGATTTCACCTTTAAAATACCCATTTTCTTGACTTTTGATTGCTAGATTATGACTTCTTACACCAAATTTATCTAAATCTTCTTTTGTAAATGATGGAACTTCTTCTTCATATAATTTCTGAGCCGTCTGTAGCATATTAAAGGATGTTTGTAAATCTAATTCGGGTCTGTAAAACTTACTTTCCTTATTTTCTGTTGAATAATTACGATCTATCCCAATCCCCCGAACGCGAGTCATGTGTTCAAACCCCGTGTTTAATACGCAATTACTATTTCCCGTCATGATTTCCATTATTCCCACATGCATCCCTGATCCTGCTGAAGCGCACTGTCTATCAATAAAAAACGACGGAACTTCATAAGGAAATCCTGCTAAGAATAGAGGACCACGGCCTCCATATGTCCAATTTTCCAATACTCCCGAAGCAACTCCTATTGATACTTCCTCTATGTCTTTTTTCTCTATTCCTTTTTCTGCTAATTTACCATCAAAAAATTTCATTAGTAATTCAGCAAGGAGTTCATCTCCTCTAATCTCACCAAAAACATCCCTCTCAGGTTGAGTTGGTCTTGAACGAGAAAATGCAGTACGAGCATAATCAATTAACCAGACTTCTTTCAATACTAGTTCGCCTATCATTTTAGATTTTAATTAATTTGAAGTAAAATGTTATATCGTTTTAGATATATAATAAGGTGTTTTTTTAACTTCTTTCTTTTTATAATGGTTCCCAAATAGATATCCTAATATTACCCCAACTATCGCATACATTATTCCGTAATTCATTAATAAGAATAATAGATATTGTAAAAGGAGAAGAACATCAGCTCCATATACTGGTATAAAATAAATAATCCAATCAACGAAACCTATTAATAATAATGATAAAATTGAACTTACCAATCCAACAATTACGCCTGTTTTAATGTGCGATTGGTATTCATTTCTATATTTAAATGTGAAAAAGAGTCCAATACAGCTTCCTATAACTAAAATTATATCACCTATAAAGAAAAATCCCGTGGGGAGAATCAAGAACAAAACATTAGTTATTAAGACACTTAATAAAACTCCAATTAGCATATTATATCTTTGGGCAAATCCAGAATCAGTCTCAGCAACCATGCACTTTTTCACCAAGTTTTTCAAATAGTATTGATCTTAATTGTCTTTTACATAAAGAGTTTTTTGAATAAGACTTAAGAAAATTTTTTAGTGTTAAATATTATTGAGGGTTCATATTTATTATTAGAACTAAAACCATCAGCTTCTGTGTTATAAATATATTTTTGTTTTCATTCATCATTTTATAATCGTTAAACAGCAATTTTATAATTTTTCATAACCCTATTAATTAAGGAAAAGTAGTAATTTAACTGAAGAAGAAATATTAAAAAAACTATTTAGATAAAACTAATTGAATATAAAGTGAAATTAAAAATGGGAATGTTAAGTGGAAAAGTCGCTATAATAACCGGTGCTGGTCGTGGTGTTGGTCGAGAAGAAGCTTTAGCTATGGCTAAAGAGGGTTGTAATTTGATCGTAAATGATCTCGGAGCGGGAGCCGCTGATTTAGATGAAGAGATGAAAATTGCTGATGAGGTTGTCGAAGAATGTAAAAAGATAGGAGTAAAAGCGATTGCAAATTACGATTCTGTGGTCGATTACAACAAAACAAAAAGTATGATAGACCAGGCGATCTCAGTATTTGGCAAATTAAATATTGTCGTGAATAACGCAGGGATTTTACGCGATAGAATGATTTTTAACATGACGGAAGCTGAATTTGACGATGTTATCGCAGTTCATTTAAAAGGAACCTTTAACTTAACCCGACATGCGGCAGTTTATTTTAGAAAAATGGGAAAAGAAAATCCTAATTTAAAGAATTTTGGTAGAATTATTAACACAGCATCCGACTCTGGATTGTATGGGAATGTAGGGCAATCAAACTATGGTGCTGCTAAATCGGGTATTGCTACTTTCTCAGTAATCGTAGCTCGTGAATTAGTTAAATATGCTACTGTAAATTGTGTCGTTCCAAGCGCTAGAACTCGTATGACTACTGATTTAGCTCCAAATTTAGCTGAAAAGATGAAATCTCAAACTAAAAAAGGTTTTGATGTTTTTAATCCGTCTCATTTCGCTCCTTTAGTCGTATACCTTGCATCCGATGCCGCTAAAAAAATTAACGGAGAAGTTTTTAAAGCTATAGGTGACAAGGTTTGGGTTTATCGTGGATGGCGCGCTGTTAAAATGATAAATAACAATGGAATTCCTTTTACACCTCAAGAATTGGACGATCGAGTTAAATCAGAACTAATGAAAGATTTACCCTCTAAAATCGAGGGTGCTGTATCTCATGACACCTTACTAAGTTAATATTTTAAAATTTGATAAAATATTATTAACATTTCGAAATAACATTTAATAAAATTAAATTAGCTCGAATAATTTTTTTATTTAAAATTAAGTTTAAAATCAATGTATTATGGCAGAATCTAAAGCCCTAATTTTCCAGATTCAAAAAATGTCCACTGAAGATGGACCCGGAATTAGAACAACGGTTTTTTTTAAACAGTGTCCTTTAAAATGTATTTGGTGCCATAATCCCGAATCTATTCTAAAAAAAAAGCAATTAGAGTGGTTCAAACATAAATGTATAGGTTGTAAGATCTGCATTGAAACATGTCAGAAGGGAGCATTAACCCTCGATGAGGATGGGATGCATATCGACAGAGATAAATGTGATAGTTGTGGATTGTGCTCAGAAGAATGTCCTAGTACTGCTTTACATATGTTTGGCGAATTATGGGAGTTAGAGGATTTGTATTACGAAATTCAAAAAGATAAAGTCTACTACACCCAATCTCATGGAGGTATTACAGTTTCAGGAGGCGAACCTACGCTCCAATCTGATTTTTTATTAGATTTTTTGAAGAAATGTAAAGAAAATGGAATTTCAACAGCGTTAGACACGTGTGGATACGCTTCCAAGAATATTTATAATAAAATTTTGCCCTTAATTGACTTAATACTTCTCGATATTAAAGAAATTAATTCCGAAAAGCATGAAAAATACACAGGAGTTCCAAATACCCTTATTTTAGAAAATGCAATCTGGATTTCGAAGTATGTTAAAAAAAATAATAAGAAACTTTGGATTCGAACTCCAATTATCCCAAATTATACTGCTACAGCGGAAAATATAAATGGAATTGGAGACTTTATTGTTAACAAATTACACAACATTCCAGAAAGATGGGACTTGCTGTCGTTCAATAACTTATGCACGGCGAAATATGAAAGATTAGACATTGAGTGGTCTCTGAAAGACTTCCCTCTAATTTCTTCAGATGAAATGGACAAACTTATTGAAGTTGGTAAGAAATTAGGCGTTAAGAATGTTCAATGGTCAGGTCTAACTAGGAAACAAGATTTGGAGAAATAATTTTAAATTTTATATTTTAATCTGCTTTATTTTAAATAGATTAAATTATTAAGTTAATTTTGAGTTGTTATTTTGGTGATCTAAAAAATGAGTAAGAGTAATGAAATTGATGCTAAGGAAAAAGGAGCAACAAAATTTCCTATTGCTGAGCCTCACGATCTTTCCCCTCGTTCTAAATGGCTTAGAGATTATTATTTCAAGGGTTTAGCGCGAGAATGGAACAATCAAATAGTATCATTTACAACAGGAACTGATTGGGATATTGTTTTTCATGAGGGAGATTATTATATTAATCCTGAAGCACATTATTATATTCAGATACTCGGAAAAAATGATCGAGGTGCATTTGCTTCATCTTTTAGATCAATGGCTATAGCAGTCGAATTAATAAAAAATTTTTGGGAGTTATCTTTACCAGAACGTAGAGTAACCTTTCTGGAAAAGGTTATGCTTGACTATATTCCTCAAGAAATTATTTCTGAAAATGATTTAATCGCAGGTGGGAGATTTAATACGCAATTAAGCAAATGTTTTAATAAGGAAGAAGCGAAAGAATATTGGAAAAGGAATATAGGAAATCGAGAAGCTGTATTTAAATATCACAAATCTGGTTTCGGAAATTTAGGAGCAACACCAGGTCATATTATACCTGATTATGAAACTGTTGTTAAAAAAGGATTTAAATATATCTATGAGAAAGCTAAGAAGACATACGATAACCTTACCAACGAGGAAAAAAATGGACCAAAAGGAGAAGAACTTAGGGCTATTATGATCTCAACGGAAATTCCAAAGAAATTAGCAAAAAAGTACGCTGAAGAATGTCGAAGATTAAAAGATGAGGCTACTACGCCTGAAAGCGTTGAAAAACTTGAGCAAATGGCAAATAATTTAGAAAGAGTGCCATGGGAACCTGCTGAGACCTTTTGGCAAGGCGTTCAAGCAGTTTGGCTCACCCACATGTTAGTAATGGCTGAAGAATCATACCCCGGAGCAGGCCTCTCTTTTGGAAGAATTGATCAATACCTATGGGATTTGTATAAAAAGGATGTTATTGAGCAAGAACTATTCACAAAAGAATTTGCAAAAGATATTTTAGGCAGTTTCTGGTTTCATTGTAATACTGTGTATGATGCAATGATTAATGTTGGTAATCAGGGAATATTATCAGGATTCGGTCAGATTATAACACTTTCTGGATGTGGTCCAAATGGAGAGGATTTAACAAATGAACTTACATACACTATCCTTGAAGTCATAGATTCATGGTATCCAAGTCTTGAGCCTAAACCTAACGTAAGAATTCATAGAAATTCTCCAGATAAACTTTTGGATATATTAGTAAATATGATTGCAAGATCTCAAGGCGCTCCTTTCATTCTAAATTTTGACGAGAGAAGCATTGCTGGAATGGTTAAAGAAGGTATACCTGAAGAAGAAGCTTGGAATTATGGAGTAGTAGGTTGCCTAGAAAATACAATGCAAGGTAACGATAGAAGTGGAACTGTGAATTGTAATCTTAATTTAACTAAATCTATAGAATTAACACTATGGAATGGCAAAAATATGCCTGGAAATGATATAGCTACTAAATCTGGCGAAGATATCGGACCAGCAACAGGAGATACTGAAAACTTTCAAACATGGGAAGAGTTTTATAACGCTTGGAAAGAACAAATTAAATTTATGATTAAATATACTGTGGATGTAAATAATTTATGCGAAGAACTTCGAGGTGATTTTATTCGCACTCCATACTTGTCATCGATTGTTCGAGGATGTATAGAGCAAGGTTTAGATATTACAAATGGAGGTCCTGAATTAAGATTCGTAACGGTTGAAGGAGTGGGATTTGCTACAACAGTAGATTCATTACTATCAATTAAGAAGCTTGTATATGAGGATAAGAAATATACAATGGCACAAATAAAAGATTCCATAATGAACGACTTCAAAAGAAACGAAGTAATGCAAGCTTATTTAATGAATAAAGCTCCTAAATATGGGAACGATGAAGATGATGCTGATGAATTTTCTAAAATGGTAATGGAAACATGGGCTGAAGAATGTTGGAGATATAAAACACCAACTAACTTTCAATATCGTCCGGGAATGTTATCATGGAACTATTGGGCTGGAGCAGATGCTGGTTTTACAATAGCAACACCAAATGGACGGAATAAGGGATCATTTCTATCAAATGCAATCTGTCCCACCAATGGAGTAGATATAAAAGGACCTACAGCAGTTACTAATTCTGTTGGGAAAGTATTAGGAGGAAAAACTGAATCTGGAGAATACATTAATTGTTTACCCAATGGAGCAAGCCATACAATTACCTTTAATCCATCTATAATTAAAGATCCAGAGCATAAAGAGAAATTTAAAGCTTATTTAAGAGGTTATATAGAAAACGGAGGTACTGCCCTACAAATCAATATGCTCGATGGTGAAATGCTAAAAGATGCTCAAAAACATCCCGAAAATTATAAAAATCTTTTAGTAAGAATAACAGGCTATAACGCATACTTCACCACCATTGGTAGAGAATTACAGGATGAGATAATCGCAAGAGAATCTCATAGAATCTAGAAATTTATATTTATTAACCAATTATTATTAAAACCAAAATAAAATACCATAAGAAGTAAAAAATCAACAACACCATCTTGTTAATAATTTCCATTAAAAAATTATATACTATAAAATGCGTGATAAAATATGAGTGAAGATAATACTAAATTTGGGTGGAATTCTGAATTTTCAGATGATCTTATTGAATTTACTCAACCAGACATAATGGTGAAATTAGTTTCTACAATAGATTCAAGAGGTTGGCCCCATCTTACAATAATTACATCAAATCGGGCGAAAAAAAAAGATCAAATAGTATGGGGGCAATTTTTTGCAGGCACGAGTAAAGAATATGTCCAAAAAGATCCAAAACAAGGAATTTTTTATATGACTGCAGAAGCTCCATTTAAGTTCATCCAAGTTAAAGCTGATTTTACTCACACTGAAAACGAAGGAGAAGACCTTGAATATTTCAATCAATCAGCTTTTTTTAGATATTTCACGTATATTAACGTTTATAAAGTTTTTTATAACCATGTTGTTGGTGTAACTCCTATTAGAGATTTACCACCTGGTAACATCCCAAGAAAAATTGTTAAAGCTATTACTAAAGAAGCAGCAACTAATCTAGAGCAAAGGATGTTAAATGTAATAGGATATAAACTATTTACAAATAAAATAGGTGTTAGAGCAATTGCATATATCGATCCTTCCGATGGATATCCTATAATTATTCCACATCTTCAACTAAATGCTGTTGATCATAATAGACTCTATTTTCCATTGACGGCATTAAAAGAAGATTTTCTTCAGATTCCTGTAAATTCTAAAGTTGCTGTAATTGGTGCTAATTTCGATATGGCAAGCCAAGTAGTGAAAGGAACATTTACGGGGATTCAAAAATTCGAAGAAACTGAATATGGTTTAATCGATATTGAAGAAATATATAATAGTTCTCCCCCAATAATAGGAAAAATTTACCCCAAAATTGAATCCGTTCCTAAGGTTACTGACTTTCACTTGTAATTATTTTTCATTTTCGTATTTTATTAAATAAAATTTTGAAAATTTTATTACTGATTTTGTTTTTTCTAAACTAAGTGAATAATTATTATTTATTACTAAATTTAGGAGATTCATATTATTATGAGCAAAAAAATGAATGTACTTTTTATTATTACGGATCAGCAACGCGCTGATATGATGGGTTGTTATGGCAATCAAATAATTAAGACACCAAATTTAGATAGATTTGCTAAAGAAAATGTAAGGTTTTCTAACGCTTACTGCGTATGTCCTATGTGTATGCCTAATAGAGCCACGATGTTAACTGGTTATTATCCTAACGTCCATGGCGTACGAAGTAATGGGATAAATTTACCGGAAGATGTGCCGACAATAACTCAAACGCTTGCAAAAAGAGGGTACCATACCGTCAATGTAGGCAAAACTCATTACAACACGTGGACGCCAAGATACGATCCAAAAACAAAATCGGCAGAGGATTTCCAAGATTGGAGAACAAAAAACCCTAAAGGTAATTACCTAACGCATGATAATTTTCCAATCCCCTATTATGGGTTTGAGGAAGTCGATTTAGTTGTAGGACATGGTAACGCATGTATCGGACACTATCTTGAATGGATAGAAGAAAGAGATCCTAAACTTGCGAAAAAAATTGTAGATGAGTATTCAAATAAAGTACCTTGTCTCGAAATTTTTTATGAAAGCTGGGTTCCTATAGAGCTTTATAATACAACGTACATTCAAAATAATACAATCTCTTTCTTAGAACGATACTCTAAAGGAATCTATGGAGAAAAACCTTTCTTTTTACATTGCTCTTTTCCTGATCCCCATCAACCAGTCTCACCACCTGGAAGGTATAGAGATATGTATAAACCAGAGGACATGGTACTTCCTGATAATTTCCATAATATAAAAAACTTATATAAACACCCTTATTTAAAAAAGCATTTAGAAAAGCCTCCCGCTAGAGACGCATTATTACGTGAAGAAACAGAAGAAAATATAAGAAAGTTTATCGCTCTCAGTTATGGTTCTGTTTCTTTAATCGATCACGCTGTAGGTCAAATTTTAGCTTCGTTGGAAAAGTTAGGATTAGCAGATAATACGATGGTGATTTTCACCTCAGATCACGGAGATTACTTGGGAGACCACAGTTTAATATTAAAAGGAATCTCTCCCTTTAACGGCACTCTACAAGTACCTTTAATTTGGCGGGTTCCTGGCGTTACTAAATCAGCAGTTTCTGATGCGTTAATAAGTTCTGTAGATATACCTAAAACTATTCTTGAGTTATTAGATATCAAGGAAAAACATAGACCACCGGGAATGCAAGGCTATGACATGACACCGGTTTTGAAGGATCCTACAATTGATTTACGGGATTCTATTCTAATAACAGAAGACGAAGAAGTAGGTCCGCGAGGACCCTTATTTACGAGAATAGTTCATTTGATCACTAAAGATTTTAAATTAACTAAATATGCTGAGCTACCCGGATATGGAGACATTTTTGATCGAAAGAACGACAAGGCCGAATTAAATAATTTATGGGAAAAGGATCAAGAGTTAAGACTAAAACTATTGGACAAGATGTTCCACGAATATTCCATGACTCGAAGTAGGTTTCCAAAAAGAGATTCAGGATTTTAAATTATAGAAAAAAATGAAAACTCTGAAAAAAAATGAAGTGGAAAACGAAAATAACTCAGTGTTTTGGAATAGAGTATCCCCTCGTAATGGGAGCTTTTGGTGGATGGGGTAAATCTGAGTTTGCATCTACTTTTTCAAATTCAGGGGGCTTAGGAATCATTGCTGCATTGAACTTTCCAAATCTGGAAGATTTTCGGAAAGATATACAAAAGATGAAACAATTGACTGACAAACCTTTTGGAATTAATCTCTCGTTGCCGCATCATATCTTAAATGATACCGAGGAAGGTAAAAAAACAAAAAAAAGGTATTTAGATTACATCGATATCGCCCTCAATGAAAATTGTAGCATCTTTACAACTTCAGGATATAAAGCTTCTTTCATTGGGAAAAGAGTTCATGAAGCAGGTGGATTATGGTTCCACAAATGCGTTTTAATCAAGCATGCTATTTCAGCAGAAGAAGAAGGTGTAGATGGAGTTACATTAGTAGGTTTAGAAGGAACTGGGTTTAAAAATCCACAAACAAACTCTACACTGGTAAATATAACCTTAGCAAGAAAAATGCTCAAAATTCCGATCATTGCTGCTGGTGGGATTGGTGATTCAAGAGGTTTTTTAAGCGCTCTGGCAATGGGAGCTGATGCGGTATGTTTAGGTACAGCCTTAATGATCACTCGTGAATGTCCCGTACCAGAAAGAATTAAGAAAAAATGGCTCAATTTAGATATCTATGATGAGCAATTTCATGAAAAAATATACAAATATAATGTAAAGAATTTTATGGCGCCTTCGACGGCAATAGGACACCATAATGAGATAATCCCTATGAAAACCTTAGTCGAGGAAATGATTAAAAATGCAGAGAATATATTGCTTTCTTGGGGATTTGATAATAACGAAATCAATACACTTCACTTTTAGTATTGAGAATACATTGTAGGTTGGTTAAAGCCAATGAAAAGCGATAAGAAAAAAGAAAAATCCAAGCTTGACGACGAAGAATTAGAGAAGATTTTCGAGTCAACATGGAAAAATTGGGAATCCCGTAGAAAGTGTGAGCAGACTCATACACCAGAGTATATTAAAAGAAAAAATAAAAAGAATCACACTAAATAACCGTTTTCTTCAAATCTTCTTGAAATTTTCCTGTTCTTCGCCATTTTTTATATTAATAATTAAAATTCAAAAAATTTATAGGAATTAGGCTAATAGATAGAATATTAGTTATATATAGATAATAAAAAATCTACAAAAAATTATAACAATTTAAAGTGAAAAAAAAATGGCAGTAGCGTTTTTAATAGTATCTTTAATCGCAGGAATAATTTCTATCGGAATGGCAATGTATTTTAGAATGCTAGTCTTGAAAGAGGATCCTGGGAATGAAAAAATGGTTACGGTTGCTGGATATATAGAAGATGGCGCAAAATCGTACATCAAGGTACAATACATGGTTTTAAGTATTTTTGTTGGAGCATTATTTTTAGTAATTCTCTTCTTATTACCTTCTCCATTAGCACCTGGCGAACGATATGCTGTATGGTTCAATTGGGAACAAGCTGTAGCATATGCTATCGGGTCCGCAGGATCCATGGTTGCGGGATATTTAGGCTTATATGTTGGCGTAAAAGCTAATACCAGAGCAGCTCAAGCTTGTACAGTAGGCACGAAAGAAGGGTTTAATGTTGCTTTTTTCGGTGGAGCAGTAATGGGATTAGCTGTTGTAGGCGTAGCCCTCATCGGAGTTTCACTATTGTATATGGTGTTTAGAACACCGTTAATAATTCTTGGGTTTAGTTTTGGAGCAAGCAGTATCGCACTATTTATGAAATGTGGTGGTGGTATTTTTACCAAAACTGCAGATGTGGGAGCTGATCTCGTAGGAAAAGCAGAATATAATTTACCCGAAGACGATCCAAGAAATCCTGCAACTATAGCTGATAATGTCGGAGATAACGTTGGTGATATCGCTGGGATGGGTTCTGACTTATTTGATTCATATGTAGCGTCTATCGTTGCCTCAATGATGCTCGCAGCCTCAATAGCTTTAATTACTGGTATAGATATTACTCTAGACCCTATATTACGGATTACCCTTGTCATTACACCTGTTGTTTTATGCGGAGTTGGGTTAATTGCTTCTCTCATTGGGATTTTTATCATTAAATATAGAAAAGCAGAAAATCCAGGAAAAGCTCTGAATAATGGAACGTATTATGCAACACTGATTTTTGCTGGTATTGCCGCTCTATTTACGTGGTTAATGTCCCTTGAATTAAACGAGGAAGGGGCTCTATTATTATGGAGGATTTACTTTGCTGTTTTAATCGGACTTGCATCTGGTATTGTAATGGGCTTTACAAGCGATTACTTCACCCGTGAAGATAAGAAACCGACTAAAAACATTGCAAACGCAGCAAAAGAGGGTCACGCTGTAGTTATCTTAAGTGGTTTTTCATACGGACTCCTCAGCGTAGTTCCTCCAACTCTTGGTATTATCGTAGCAATGTCAGTATCCTATCTTCTTGCTGGAGTGTTTGGAGTTGCAATGGCAGCAGTAGGTATGTTAGCAATTGTTGGTACAATCGTATCTAATGATGCATTCGGACCTATCGTTGATAATGCTCGGGCAATCGCTGAACAAGGTGAATTGGGAGATGATGTGATCCGAACCGCAGATCATTTGGATTCTGCTGGAAATACAGCTAAGGCTATCACCAAAGGGTTCGCAATTGGAGCCGCTAATTTGACAGTTTTTGCATTATTATTCTCTTTTGCTGAAGAATCAGGGATTACAGTGGTGGATTTATTGAAAATAGAAGTGCTTATTGGAGCTTTCATTGGTGTGGTTGTGCCTGCTCTTTTCTCAGCATTATTAGTTTTAGCAGTTCAAAGAAATGCAGCAAAAATGGTTGATGAGATTCGAAGACAATTTGAAGAAAACCCAAAAATTCTTACTGGTGAAGAACCTGCTAATTTCAAGAGGACAATTGACATAGCAACGAAAGGCTCTCTACGGGAATTAATCATACCAAGTATAATCTCAATAACCGTTCCTATTGGTGTTGGTATTTTATTTGGCGTAGCTTCCTTAGCGGCATTTCTAGCAGGTGCTATATTATCAGGTTTCGTATTCGCAGTGTTCATGAGCAATAGTGGTGGGGCATGGGATAATGCAAAAAAATGGATTGAAGATGGCAACTTAGGAGGCAAAGGAACTGAAGTACATAAAGCATCAATTACTGGTGATACGGTGGGAGATCCTTTCAAGGATACCGCAGGTCCAAGCATCAATACATTGTTAGTAGTAATGAGCTTAACAGCATCAATGTTTATGGGTTTAATCTTACTATTTAATGGCGGATTAGGTCTAATAACATTCTAATACAAGCTACAAGTTAAAAATAACATAAAATTTTTTCTTTTTTTATAATTAATGTGTTCCTAGTAATAGCTATCAATGGATAAATTGACATTAAAATCGAAAAACATTATTTAAAATTGAGTATTTAGTCTATTATTTAAACTATTAATTCTTGGATTTGGACTCACCTATGGCTGATAGAAAATTCCTTAACAAAGAAGAACACGCTGATATCTTGAGAAATTATTCTATCGATCCGAGAAAAGCAATGTTTACTATCATCCTAAGTATTATGGTGGATGTTTTCGGATATAGTATGGTATTGCCACTTTTACCTAAAATTGTATCAGATTTTGGCTATTCACCTATTTTTGTAGGTATAATTATATCCTCAAATGCAATATCTACTTTTATATTCGGACCAATTTGGGGAAGACTATCAGATAAATACGGTCGTAAGCCAATATTACTAATTTCTCAGGCAGGAACTGGTATTTCATTTTTAATCTTAGCCTTATCTCCAAACATTTATGTTATACTTTTTTCAAGAATTTTAGATGGAGTATTTGGAGGACAAATTCCAGTTATACGTGCTTACATTTCCGATATCACTACACCAGCAACACGTGCTTCTGAAATGGGCAAATTAATGATAGGACATACCGTAGGGATGGTTTTTGGACCACTTATCGGAGGTTTTTTAGGAGAAATCGATTGGAGATACCCTGCTCTAATCGCAGTTCTTTTGTCCATAATTGCAATTACCTTAACAATAAGAGTATTAATAGAGAGCATGCCCAAAGATCGAATCTCTGATCTTAAACTACGAAAAAAAACACGAGAATTGTCTTCAGAGAAAAAAGAGAATACCTTTACAAGAGAAATTATCGGTCGTTTTGCTCAAATTTTCTTATTATTTTTTATTACAGTTATGTTTAATTCGAGCATGGCTTTAATTCTTATGGAAAGGTATGGAGCTTCCCCAATCATTATTGGGCTTGTTATGACTCTTGCTGGTGTAACAATCATGATATACGGGGGTTTTCTTATGAAACCGCTCTTTAAGAAAGTAGGAGAAAAGAGAATTTTATTGATTGCTTCGATTCTTCTTGTTGTAAATTTTGCAGTCTTCCCTTTTATGACGGAATTGTGGATGATTTTTGCTTTCATTCCATCGTTCGTATTCAGTATGGTGTTTTTACCCTCTTTAATACAGAGCAATATTACTAAAGCAGTGGATGCTGATAAACAAGGTTTAGTGAGCGGAATGACGACCAATGTTCAGTCAATCGCACAAATAATTGCACCTTTAATTGCAACAGGGTTCATAGAAATAGGAGGATTAACTATAGGTATGATCTTTTTAAACCAATACGAACTTATAGGTTATTTGGCAGTTATATTAGGGATTGGGCTCTTCGTAATCTTATTCTTTGATTTAAAACGACATTCCTATCTCTTTTCTTACGAAAAACCACAAAAAGAATCTGTTGGATCGGACTAATTCAAAATAGAAAATTACACCTAACCCATTTTAATTCTAAGTAACATTTACTATTCTATGTCGAAATTCCTTATAAGTTCGATTGAGCAAAATTTAAACGAGTTCTATTTAAAGTGCTCAAGACATTTCAATTTTGAATCTATGTATACTGATAAACTAAAATGGGTAAGGGCAAAAACTGCAGATTGGCCATGTTGCATATTTCAAGCAAACTTTAATGATTCCGATATTCATCTCGAAATTGAACAAGTTAAAAGCTTGATTCAATCAGGTAAGGCACCAGATGGTTGGACTGTGGGGCCCTTAACCAAACCTGAAAATCTCGGTAAATTACTTTTGAAACATAATTTTTCAGATGTATTTCACCAAGCAGGGATGGCACTCAACTTGTCTAAATTAAATAATTTAACAAGTAATAACACTGCTTTAGTTGTAAAAAAGGTTGAAAGCGAAGAAGAATTAAACAAATGGTCTAAAATTGTTTCAGTAGTGTTTCACATAAAAGTTGACCATGAATTATTAGAATTTTTACGAGTTCAGGGCGAAGTATCATTTTATGTAGGTATTTTTAATGAAAAATATGTCTCGGCATTATTACTTTATCTCATTCCAGGAATTGCTGGAATTCACGCAGTCAGTACATTACCAGACTATAGAAACAAAAGTTTTGCTCTCACGATGAGTAATAGAGCATTGATTGATGCACGCGATCTAGGATATAAATATGGAGTTCTGCAAGCTTCCTCAATGGGTCAATTTGTTTACAAAAAATTAGGATTTAAAAAATATTGCGATATAATCACTTATTCCTTAAGTGGGGAATAAATAGGTAGAATACCTAATCTTAAAACAATCACATATTTATTTCATTTTATCTTTTATAGATTTGACACATGAGAATTGGGGCTGACGGTGAACTTGATTCGCTGAGGAACCTCGCCTCACATTTCCAAACTAGGAGTAGATAACTATTACGGTGAAAACCGTATTTTAGCAACTGAAACGACACTGCCCTTTTACGCATATTAATGACTTGGGATTAAGCCAGAGAAATTGTAATCGGGAACGGTTGGAACGAGCTAAAACCTGGGTGCAAGGCCAAATGAAAGCGATGAGGATTTGGAACGAGCTTTAGGTAGGCCGCTTAGTTTGATGCCCCGACCATTATTTGGTGACAAATAACGGAACAAAAAGGCGGGTATAAATCTCAGGTGTCTTTTTTTCCCTTTTTTTTAAATTAATGTTTCTAAATAAGCATTAATAAACATAAAAAAACATGAAAAAGCAATAAAAATTGAATAGATATTAGACCTTAAGATGCTTCTGTGTTTTCAATAAGTTTTAGTTCTTTCTCGCTTAGAATAATTTCTGCCGCTTTCGCGTTAGCTTCCACATGTTCGATTTTAAATGCTTTAGGTATAGCAATAACATTTTTATGGTTTATTAGCCATGCTACAGCAATCTGTTGAATTGTAGCATCATGTGCTTTAGCTACACTATTTAATTTATCCCTCATCTCTCCTTCTAAATTGGAATAACCTTTGTGTCCGAGAGGGCTATAAGCCGTTAAAGTCACTTTATTTTTTTGATAGTATGGTAACGACTCAGATACATGGTTTTGCTTAGTGATATTTGCGTGTAATTGATTCGCTACTAAATCAGTATTAAGAAAGCTTACGCTTTCCTTGAACTGGTCAACTGAGAAATTACTTACTCCTACATACCTCGTTTTACCTTCTTTTACTAAATGATCCAATATCTTCATTTGTTTTTCCCTTGAAGTGAAAGGGGAAGGCCAATGTATTAAGTACAGATCGAAATTTTTAATTCCTAAGCGCTTTAAACTTTTACTAGCGGCTTTTTTCATCGTTCTCAAACTCATGTGCATCGGAAATAACTTGCTTGTGATAAATAAATCATCTCTGTTATATTCAGAAATTAAGTCACCGACTATTTTTTCGGAAGTGCCAAACCCATAGACTTCAGCAGTATCTATGTGTGTCATACCTAATTCTATCCCCCGCCTTAATGAGTTTTTCCATGATTCGTAATAGTCTTTTCCCTTTCTGCTTTTAATTCCCCACGTACCTTGACCAAGGATAGGGATTTTTTCCCCTGTTTTTCCTAATTCAACTTTCCTCATAGTAAATAAAAATTAATCTTTGAATTTAATCGTCTTTCTTTTTAGATATAAAGCCTTGAGAAATAAAATTGAGAATTATAATATAATTTAGTATAACTTTTATAATCTATAAGAGCTTATTACAATCTGAAATTTTAGATCAAAGATTACTTATAAAAAGTAGTGAAGATATCAGAGGACTTATCCAACTTCTGCATAAAAATATAAAATACGGTAAGATTATTGATTTTCCTTTTTTTCACGGGAGAAAACGAAACAGACGAAAAATTATATATATTGTGCGAAAACATTGATTACTATCTTAATAATGCGTTAATAACTCCTAAAAAAATTGGGTTCTGGACGCTTTATTATAATGTCTAAGGGAACAGCGTAATCCAAAGTTAAGACAAATATAAATTTATAGTTAATTTCTTCGAAGGCGATAATCATTAATAAGTATAAATATTTTAGGCTTAAAATTTCTTCAATTATGAGGAGTAAGAGAATAATATCAATCTTTACGGTATTTATTGCTTGTTTACTTTTAGGTAGCAGTTATTCCTCTAATAATCCTTACATAAATAATACGATGGTCGGAGATATATCTCCAAAAACATCTGCAGTACCAATATTTTCAATTGATTCGCCATCTAATTACTCTTTATTCGGTAAACTAGCCACGAATTATTCATTGACAATAACAGAAGGATTAGGTAATTTTACATGGTATGAATTTTTAGGAGTAGGAGCAAATTCAACTCCAATAGAATTAGATGGGACTCCAAATGAAAATATCGAAGAGCCTTTTAATCAAACCATGTGGGATTCTTTATCTAACGGAACTGCTACTGTTAGGTTTTATGTGAATAATTCCTGGGGTGAATTAGGATATTTAGATGCGATAATAAGGATTGATATAATTGATCCAATAATCAATCTGATTGCCCCCACTGGTGGTTTTTTCAATTCTACACCCCCAGACTTTAGGATCGAAATTTCAGATCCAAATTTGAATACAACATGGTACACTTTAAACACAAATCAAACAAAACATATTTTTTCTTCTAATGGAACTATAGATGGTTGGTCGTATTTAAATGATGAATTAGTAACGATTAAATTCTACGCTAATGATTCTGTGAGTAATGAGAATTCTACTTCAGTCCAAGTTACAAAAGATGTTGTTAACCCTACAGGCTCTATTGCAATTAATGATGGTGATACATGGTCAAACTCTACCAGTGTGACGCTGTCATTGACGTACGACGATGCCACATCTGGAGTGCTTGAAGTGCGATACAGTAACGATGGTAGCTCGTGGACTGCCTGGGAGGCTCCAGGTGCAACTAGAGCTTGGAATTTAGAAGTTGGCGATGGTACTACTACGGTCTATTATGAAGTTAAAGATAACGC
>JAUVNS010000010.1 GCA_030599585.1 Promethearchaeota archaeon
GAATTAATGCATTAACTATTTTATCGCTAAAAGATAATTACCAATCCAAAACGATTCAGTTCTTTATTAATGTTGAAGAAAGAACCACTTACATACGATTATTCGTTGAAGAAATCGAGATATTCGATCTTGATTCCATTGACACTCAATTTGATGAATTATTGAATATTACTATAATTTATCGTGATAGTATTAGAGATACACATCTTATTGGCGCTAATGTTGATTTACTTGGTATTGGAAATTTTTCTGAAAGTGGAACTCAATTTAATTTCACTTTAGATACTAACGATTTATCTGAAGGAATTAATGCATTAACGATTATATCAATTAATGATAAATATCAATCTAAAACGATTCAATTCTTTATTAATGTGCAGGAGAGAGCCACATACATTCGATTATTCGTTGAAGAAATCGAGATATTCGATCTTGATACCTTTGACACTCAATTTGATGAATTATTGAATATTACTATTATTTATCGTGATAATATTAGAGATACACATCTTATTGGCGCTAATGTTGATTTACTTGGTATTGGTAATTTTACAGAAATCAGTTCTCAATTTAACTATACAATAGATACTAATTCTCTAGAGAATGGTATCAATATTTTGACTGTTTTTGCTCAACTGGAAGGATACAACCCTCAAAGAATTCAATTTTTCATAAATGTCCAGGAAAGAAATACTAGACTATCTCTTTTTATAAACAACCTCCCAAAAAGTCAAGGTGAATCTATCAAGGTTGAGGCAAACGAACAGATTAACATTACAGTTTATTATGAAGATGTTCTTACAAATAATTCCCTCAATTTGGCCAATATTGAATTATTAGGGTTTGGGGTTTTAACTCAAACAGGTTTTTATTATACTATTACGATAAACTCTAATAACTTAGAGAAAGGTGTCAATGTATTAACTATTTTTGCTCAATTATCAAATTATCAAGCAAAATCGATACATTTCATTATTGAAGTGATTGATAGGGAAACTCAACTTCAGTTATTATTAAATGACGACGATGTAACTTCAGATCCCGTTCTTGAAATACCAATAAATAGCCTAGTAAACATAACAGTAAAATATTTAGACAATCAAACGGGAATAGGAATTCCTAGTGCTCTTTTACAATTAATAGGAGAAGATTTATATCAAAACTTTACAGAAAATTTGCTATCTAATCAATATTCTATAATTATTAATACCTCTCTTCTATTAATTGGGGTAAAATTATTTACTATCGTCGCATCAGCGCCAAATTATCAAATTAACACAATAGATTTAAGAATTACTGTAAAAAGAGTGAGTACTTCAATCGATACCGTATCGGGTCTTACTCACGTAGATATAAGCCCTAATGAAGATTTTCTTATTTTTATTGTTCTTAACAATACTGATTTCGGAGGAAGAATCACTAATGCAACTGTGACCTATAGGTGGGACAATGGTCAGGGGATTTTAACAGATTCGAACAACGATGGAATATATGAAGCTACACTAAATAATGTCCCCGCAGGATCGTATCGTATTTATATTAATGCGTACGCTGGAGAAAATTATGATTTCAGTGATGATTTTGAAATAGTTTTGAATGTAGTTGCACCGTCCGGTCCTGATATTACAGTAATAATAATATCTTTAGCAGCTGGAGTAGTAGGAATAAGCGTGGGTTTTGTTCTGTACCAAACACATTTTAAATATCCACCGAAAGTAAGGATGATGCGGAAGATTCGGAAAAAAATTGGTAAAGGAAAAAAACTGAAACCTTTGACATTAAACACTCGCGACAATATCATAACAAGTGAAATAGAGCGTAATAAAGATATGTTAAGTATAGAAAAGGAGAATGTAGATAAACTAAATAAAAAAACAGGAGGAGATTCTCTCGAATGAGACGGGTGAATGAAAATATGAAGAGAATTAAAAAGATAAAATCTTTGGGTTTATTTTTTGTTATGGTAATTTTATTATTTCTAATACCTTTAGGGTCTAATTTCTTAAATTATAATTATGAACATCCAGTTAAGCAAACAGAATTTCTTCATAGTTCAGCGGAAACTGTATTTAATCAGGAATGGCTTGATAATAATGATTTCTCTACTCAGGATGCGTGGTACTATACAAAAGGTTCCCAAGGAGATAATTCGACTGTAGATGCCAGTATAAGCGGAGGAAGTGCTAATTTTACAGTTTTAGGAGATGAACAGATCAAAGAAATATCATCACCCCTCAATGACGGAACGTGGGTACAGTTTAGGAATGATATTTTTCTTTATCCAGATACTGCGACAATCACTGCTGATGGTTGTTATGTTGATCATCAATATGATGAATCAGTAAATCAATCTCGAAATTATCACAGCGTGCATTGGAAAAAGATTGTTTCAATGGGTAGTGATATGTCTAAAAATATTATAAATTCAGCATCACTTGAGGTTATTTTCAACGCAACTGTAAATGTCAATGTTGATGTGGAAAATGATAACATTTCCCCTCAATTTGGAATTGGTGACTTTGCAACTTTCTATGTCTTAATCTCTGATTTAGATTTTACTAATCCTTACAGAGTAGCTAATAATAAAACCTCAACCTTAGGACAAGATTCTCCTCCGATTACAACAATAACTGATAAACTAATTGAAACTGTAGATGAAGAGGATATAATTACTGCTTTAAGTTCTTCTTTAGACAAAGACCCGGAGCACTCTAATTTTACAATTACGCTGGGAATTGATATTTATTGTGAAGATAATTTTATTACTGACTACGATTATTGGGACGCTTTATTGATTAAATCTCTTAATCTAACATTCTCGTATGAGAAAAAAGTCGAGAAATTCAGCTCTGTTTCTTGGAATCAAATAGGAAATCAAATTTCTGGAGATAATTTTCAAATTACCCAAGCAAATCTTAAATTCCAAGTTAAAATTGACCAAAGTTGGCCTACATCGTTATCTCCTTTTTCAGAAGTTAGAATTTTGATAAATAATAATCCTCATTTTGAAACGATAAGATTATCCTCTGTTAATGGCACATTTCAAGATGCTAAAACGGGTGGTTTTGATGTAACGAATCTTGTTTATAAAGAAGTGAATATTTCTTTATCGATACAAGTCTTTATAGCTAACACATTTGGATTAAGTAATAATATCACTTTTTCTATAGATAATGTGTATTTAAATATTACATATATTGAAATGTTTGCAGATTATGAGACTGAATCTCAACTATTTTTAGAAAGCGCTAATAAAACTGCTGATCCATTTATTCAAATCTCATTAGAAAATACTGTAAACATCACGATAAAATATTTAGATAACGAAACGAACCATATTGCTGGTGCTATCATTCAACTTAGTGGAAAAGTTTCGAGTCAATTATCTGAAAATTCTTCTTTCGGACAATACTCAACAGTCATAGATAGCACTGATCTTGAAATAGGAATATGGGCGTTAACAGTGACTGCCCAGAAATCTAATTACGAGACCCAAACAATTCCATTCTTTATTGATGTAGTTGAACGAACAACTGATCTCCAACTCTATGTAGATGGTTTTCATAAAACAACCAATAATACGATGAATATAAAATATAATGAGGCTATGAACATTACAATTTTATATCGAGACGATCTTACAAATCAACATTTAGATGGGGCAAATGTTTCAATTACAAATTTTGGAAGTTTGGATGATTTTAATGAACAATATAATATTACCATAAATTCGAACAGTTTAAACTTAGGTTTTAATGTCTTAACAATTACAGCCAATTTAGAAAATTATACATCTCAAACTTTGCAACTTTATGTAGAAGTGTATGATAGAACGACAGATTTTAAATTATTGGTTAATGATTTTGAAAAAGTTGAGAATGATTTAATTCAAATTCAAGTTGGTGAGATTCTAAACTTAACTATATTTTATAAGGATACAGTGTTTCAAAGTCATCTCAGTGGAGCAATAGTTGAGCTTTTAGGAGTTGGAAATTTCAATGAAACAGGTTCTCAGTATAATTATAGCATTGATTCGAGAGACTTAAACATAGGATTTAATATTTTATCAATTTCCGCTCAATTGGATAATTATGAATCTCAGAATATTCAGATTTATATTGAAGTATACAGCACACCATCAGAAATAACTCTTACAGTCGATAATGTTCCAACTAATCCAAATACAATAGTACAGGTCAAAGTAGATGAGTTTATCAACATAACCGTGTTTTATAAGGATAATGAGACTAAACAGCACTTAACAGGGGCGACAATAGAGTTAATAGGATGGGGAAATTTTAATGAAACAGGTTCTCAATACAATTATTCGGTTGATACGAATGTATTAAGTCAAGGAATAAGTGTATTAACGATTACAGCACACTTAGGTGATTACCAATCACAAAATATACAATTTTATGTAGAAATCATCGAAAAAGCAACAGAATTAAAATTGTATGTAGAAAGTGATGAGAAGTTTGAGAAAGATACTATCCAAGTTGAGATAAATCAAATATTGAACCTAACTATCTTCTATCAAGACAATGTATCAAAAGTGCACTTAATTGGAGCTAATATAACGTTAATAGGAGTGGGAAATTTCAACGATATTGGAACTCAATATTATTATAGTTTAAACTCAAGCGATATTGGAATAGGATTTAATGTAATAACCATTTCTGCTCAGTTAGATGATTACCAATCACAAAATATACAGTTTTATATTGAAGTCTTAGAGAAAGCATCGGAACTAAAATTATATGTGGAAGGTGAAGAGAAGTCAGAGAAAGACACAATTCAAATCGAATTCAATCAATTATTGAATTTAACTATCTTCTATCAAGACAATGTATCAAAAGTGCACTTAATTGGAGCTAATATAACGTTAATAGGAGTGGGAAATTTCAACGATATTGGAACTCAATTTTATTTTAGCTTAAACTCAAGTGATATTGGATTAGGATTTAATATAATAACAATTTCAGCTCAATTAGATGATTTCCAATCCCAAATCATCCAGATATATGTGGATGTATACGAAATCCCTACAGAATTGGAGCTGGTCTTAAATAGTTTTACACAAGATGATAAATATACATTAGAAGTGGAAGTAAACGAATTTATTAATATCACTATTTTTTATCGAACCAACTCAACAAAGCAGTTTTTGAATGATGCAACTGTAGAATTAATTGGATGGGGTAATTTTAGTGAAATTGGAGCTCAATATAATTTTACCATCAATACAAATGATTTGGAACAGGGGATAACGATCCTTACAATAAACGCTCACTATACAAATTATTTAACGCTAAGTGTTCAATTTTATGTTAAAGTAATTGAACGAGCTAGTGAATTTCGATTATTATTCGATGGAGCTCAAATAAATGAAACAGATACATTGAGTGTTGAAGTAAATCAATTCTTAAACTTTACAGTCTTTTATCAAGATAATTTAACAAAGCAACATTTAAGTGGAGCAACAATATCTCTCTTAGGAATGGGTAATTTTAGTGATGTTGGTAGTCAATACTATTACTTATTAAATACTAATGATTTAGAACAAGGGATAACAATACTTACAGTTTTAGCGTATTTAGAAAATTACCAACCCCGATCTTATCAATTTTATGTTAAAGTATCTGAAAGAGCTTCTGAAATATCATTATTTTTAAATTCAGAAGAAAAAACGACCGATCCCGTGTATGAACTTCCATTTGGTAGTATTTTAAATATTACAGTTAAATATTCGGATAATCAAACTAAAATCCATATTACTGGAGGTAGTATCCAATTAATAGACAGTGCCTATTCTTATAATCTCACTGAAAATATAGCTCTGAACCAATACATGTTATTACTAGATACAACTGATTTAAAAATTGGAGTGAATTTATTCACAATTATTGCATACGCTAACAATTTCCAAATTAAGACAATAACTTTAAGGATTACATTGAATAAAATAGCTACTGTAATAAATACTACTTCTGGAGATACTTATTTTAGCATATTACCTAGCGAATCTATATTACTATCGATAGAATTAACCGATTCTGATTTTGGGGGGACAATTACTGATGCTACAGTTACTTATCAATGGGCATATGGTCAAGGCACTCTTTTAGATCCTGAAAATGATGGTATTTACGAAATTGAATTAGAGAATATTCCAACAGGTATTTATACAATAACTATTACTGCTTCTGCGGGAGATGATTATAGCTTTGAAACTTACGAAATTACAATAAATGTTGTATCAGTTACACCAGATGATTTTTCTCTATTATTCATTGCATTAGCAGGAGCTCTCGTTGCTATGGTTCTAGGGATTACACTTTATCAAGTTCGGTTTAAATATCCTCCTACTGTAAGAAAATCGAGAAAACTTAGGAAGAAAATACGAAAAGGTAAAAAGACAAAACCTGTAAAAGACATTATATCTCGAGAAGAATTGATTAAAGACCACCTCGAAAGTAATACCGAAATTATTCAATTAGAAAAAAAAACCGAAAATGGATTTAAAAAAAGTAAAAATTAGTTAAAATAAAAAAATTAGATGTGAAAAATATGACAAAAGGGTATATTATTACTAACTGGACAGAAGATCAAGGCCTTGGAGTTCAATTGAGTTATCCTCAGGATTTAGAAGTAGATCTTGATGATATGATGAGAATTTTTTACGCTCACATTACAGGTGCTGGAGAAGCTGGAAATGTGTTAGTGCGATTAGAAAAAGCGCGTTCAAATGTTTCTAGCTATTTTACAGGAATGGAATCAGAAAATCAGTTCATGATTAATTTCATTATGGAACTTGGTGAAGATCCCGAAATTTTCGGAGAAGCTGTACTTTCAGAAATCAATCAAAATATTATATTTTATCTTAAAAATATTAAACAAAATCCAGCCAATAGCCTGGATATAACAAGTGAATTGGCTGATTACCTAAAAAATTCTCTTTCATACCTAGAGCGTCTGAAAAATTTAACGAAAGAGCAGGTAATGGCACAAATTTATAATAGTGAAAAAGGAAGATTGATATTAGAAATCTTACAGGAAAAACCACAAACTAAAAAGGATTTACATAATCTCTTAGAGGAGAAGACGGGGAAATTTATACCTAATATAGATATCTTAATTAGTCATTTTGTTAAAACCGATCTCGTTAGGCAAGATTGGATTGAAGGCGATTCAGATATTACTTTATTTCTACTTTCTGATTTCATTATAGTTAGACGACCGGTAAGTAAGTTAATTGATGATGCAAAAAAAGGAGTCCCTAACCCATATGTAGCCAATAAGTATATTGAAATTGCAACAAGTTATTTCTCGAACTATACACCAACAGAAGAGGATAATTTGAAGATTGCACATCATATGATTAATCCTGATGTATTCGATTATGTGGTGCTCTTTAGAGAAAAATCGTATCCTATTAATAAAGTACCTAGGGGTCCAGGTGAAACATTCGATCAGGTTAGAACATTTCTAGCAACCTTAGAAGCTGATAATGTTATTAAAATTATTAAAGATGAAAGCAACGTTGAATGGATATTCTTAGTAACAGACTTAACTGCTCAGAAATTCTATCCGGAGTACCTTATCGAAAATATTAGAAAAGCAGTAACGGAAGATATCCTTAAGAAAGAATCCGCAATAAAACACTTAGAGCTTCTTGAACAAGTATATAAAAAATAAGATTTCGTGGTGTAAAATATAAATGGCTGAAGACGATAACAAATTCAAATCAACTAAGCAAGTTTTGGAATTAATTGGTTTAACTCAAGACGAAATTGAAACATATTTTCACTTGACGGGAAGAGGTCCGGTCATGGCAGGAGAAATAGCGTTGTTGGTCAACATTTCAGAGGAAAGAGCAATCAGTGTTGCCAAAAACCTTCTCGAAAAAGGATTAGTTCGCGAAGTACCAGGATCAACTCCATTTTATATTGCTTTACCTCCCTACACTGCATTATTAAATCAAATTCAAAAATTTAAAACGATTGTAGAACAAATTAAAGAATCAACGCCTAAAGCACTACAACTGAAATTTAAAGAAATTGAGTCACACTCAGCTAAATTAAACAAATTCAACGATTATAGAAACTACATCAATACTATGAAAACTAATTTACCTGCTCAAATAAGAGCGCAATTCAGTAAAGTAGAGAGTGAGCTCGATAAAGTCAAAAAATTTCAAGAAATTCGAGGATTTATCTTAAATTTAAGAAATATCGTACCTAACGAAATTATTAAAGAATTTGATGTTGTTGAAAGTCGGTTAGAAAAAATTAAATCTGAAATCTCTATTGCTTTTGAAAAGCAATTTAGAATAGGTGCGTTAAAAAGTATGGCTGAGAAAATAGTTTCAAAAATAATCTCAGAACAATTCAGCGACCTCACAGATTATTTTAGAGAAAAATTTGTTAATTCTATTCAAGGTACATTGGATCAAGTTACAGAACAATTGGGTTCTATTTCAGATGTTGCGGGTGAGATGAGTGTTGATTTAGGTAATTTTCTATCGGATATTGTTTCAGGATTAGAGGAGACAATGGGAGATTTAGACAATCGAATAACAAGTGTTTACGAGGATGTGGATAAAGGAATTGAAGAACTAAAGAGCTTATTCCAAAGAGAAATTTATAAAACTCTTGAAGAAGATGTCATGACAAACATATTACATCAATTGGATTTATCAGAAAAAACTATGACAGAGTTTTGGGAACGTTCGAAAGAAGCATCAATGTTAAGTTTTAAAGATGTATGGTTTGTAAGAAGTGTTGAGGGGATGAAAGCTCAGATAAACGAAACGCTTACACGTGTTAAAGCAAAAATTCATATCATAATACCAAAACTGGAAGATTTAGATTTAGTAGCTGTTTCAAAAGTGAAGAAATTCGTAAATGTGAGAATCTCAGCAAATTTCGATGCGAACGATCCAAAAGATCAATTAAAATTAGCTGAGATCGTGAAATATCCCAATATTAACATCAGGTTATACTCAAGAGAAAATTTATACTCCGTTAACCGAGATTTTGAGGAAGTTGTAATCTGTGCTGCATCTAAAAATGAGTTTGGACGTATTGAGATTGCTGGAATGGGTTCTGTTCTAACCGAGCATGTGAAACTGTTTGCACCGATTTTAGAAGATGTGTGGATTCAAAGCAAGAAAATAAGCGATAGCGAAATTATGTATTCAATAGAATCGTCGCAAGTAACTAAAGGGCTTAAACAACTAATCCCCCAAACAACTTATGAAAGCTCGCAGACTCCTTCAATTCTTAATGAACTTGAGATACAAAATAAACCACCCCTTACATCAATAAAAAACGATATTATAAAACCCGTTGAAGAAAAACTAACTTATACTACCCAACCAGCAGTTCCTTCGCAAACTTATGTTCCTCCTGCCCCTACATTAGAAGCAAGTGTTGATATACCAAAAACAAGTTCGGATCTTGATTCAACCACTGCTCCGAAAGGTTCAGTTTCGGAATTATTTGATGAGTTCTTCAATAATTTAGACAAAAAGTTGAGCTCTGAACTTTCAATCGACTTAGAATACCTACGAGCAAGAATAACTGAAGATATTGGATATGCATCTATTTTGAATCCTATGGGCCTTACGATCGCAACTCTCAGTTCGGTTCCAAACTTATTGTCTTCAATGGAAATTGAAGACATTCGTAAAAAGATTAACTTTTGGAGAAAAAAGATTAACGTTTAAGTATTCACTTTTTTTTTTAGAAAAATTTTTCTATAGAAAAAATAAAAAAAATTAATATTTTATACTATTTATACTATCTGTGATCATTTCCAATTCACTTTTGTTGTCATAATCTACGGTCTTAATGCTTGTAAAATTCCAGATTAAAATCGTTACTATCATTCCAAGAATAGCACAATATAGAAACAAATTACCAACTCCGAACATTTCCGCAAAGGGTCCAGAAAGTAACGTTGCAATTGGAGAGATCGACATTGAAAGTGAATTATCGATGGAAGTAATTCTCCCCATCATATCGGCTGGAACAACCGTTTGTATAAATGTTTGATATAAGGCATTTATAATTGGTAATGTTAAGCCCATCGCAACACCACCTATACCTATTACTATGTATCCCCCTGGAGGAGCTAAGGCTATAATTCCATAGCCGGTCATGAGAATAAAAATACATACAAATATTACTTTCATCTTGTTATTCCAGGTTTTCTTCACTGAAGTTAAAAGGGCGCCACAAATCATACCACCTTGAAAAAACACTAAAACTATTGCTAAATGTGTTGCAGAACCGCCGTGAAATACATTAATATAATAGGGCATCAATGTATCAAAAGGTCTTATTAAAAAATTGAGTAACATCGATAGAAAAATTATCGTAACTAAACCAGGTATAACCTTAATAGTTTTGATACCAAGTTTGAATTCCCTTACGAATGATTTCTTTTCACCCTTTTCTTCATTATTTTCGACTGATGGAATCTTAATGAGCAATAACGGGATTAGCGCTATTAAAAATGTTATAACATCGACCCAAAGAATCGTGTTTATTGGAAATAAAATCATTAATGTTGCACCTGTTAATGGTGCAATAATTTGAACCACTCCAGTAAACAAGAAATTAATCCCGTTAATTCTGGATAAATGCTCTTTTGGAACCATAGCTGGTATAATAGAATTCACGGCAGGTAAATGAAACGCTTGAAATATACTGCGAAGACTTATGAATATTATGACAATCCATACATTAGCAAGATTCATCTGAAACAAAACAAGTAAAATTAGAGTTGCAACTGCTTGTAGAGAGTCAGCAACTACAATTATTACTTTTCTGTTCAATCTGTCAGCGAGAACTCCCGCAATTGGCATAAAGATCACTTGACAAATAATAAAGAAAAATGAACCGATTGATAGAAATACTGGGCTCTGAGTTTCCTCTGTTACCCACCATATAATTACAAAATAGACAACCATTGATCCAAATAGAGAAAACAATTGTCCCGACCAAAAATACATATAACTTCTAAATGAGTTCTTATTTGCTAATTCCTCCATTTCATCTTAACCTTTTTTTTCTTATTTTTTATTATTTTTATTTCTAATTTTCTATTTTCTTCTTATTTTTGTTTAGTTTGCTTTAATCTTGTAGCTAATCTCTCAAAAAACCTTTCACTTCTTTTTAATCCTTTTTAGATGACACTCTCTGATTTTTTCATTTAAAATTCCAATATCCCTTAATTTACTTCGAGTTGACTAATCCGGTTTAAGCTTGTATCAAAATAATGAGCCGGCTTTACATCTTATCAATTAAATCGTTAATTTTTGAAATCACATCATCAGGAGCACTCGTAAATTTAAACACACCTTCTTCGATAGTGCCTTCTATCCCTTCGTCAACTAACTCGTAAACGAGATTTTCAGCGTCTTCTTTAGCTCTGTTAAGAGCTTGGGCGAGCTTATCAATCGGTAAACTTTTTTGAAGCTTGATTAAACCCCGGACTCTCTTCTTTATTCGATCTGTATCGACTGAGCTTGATTTTACACTCGAAAGATCGATTTTTATTCTAGGTTTTTTCATTTTCTTTTTTCCCTCAACATTACGTTCGATTTCTTCAGCTAATCCTTCTATTCCTGATTCTTTAACCGCACGCTCAATACTCTCCCCCCATTCCTCTAGCTTTGAAAAATCTCCAATGTTATCTTTAACAAATTTCATAGATTTTCTAATTAATTCTGATACGGACGATCCTAACTCTTCGGACCAGTCCCTCCATTCATCGCTCGTATCGGAATCGACAGAAATATTTATGCGTTTCGCAACTTTCTTCTGAGCTTTTTCTATTTTGTTTTTCATTTTGCTCAGATATTTCTCTCTTTGCTTATCCACTTTAGCTCTTACGCGCTCTAACTTTTCTTCAGCATCCTCAATTTGCCCTCTTTCGTTTTCTTTTATCTCATCTATCTCATCTTTAGTATCTTCGATTTCGCGTAAAATGTAATTTCTCTCATCCTGTAAATCCTCGAGTTCTTCTAAAAGTTCGTCTTTAATTTCTTCTTTTGTATCTCTCAAATCGTCTATTTCGTCTACGAGGTCTTCGTGTAAATCCTCTAATTCTTCCATAAGATCGTCCTTGATATCTTCCAGCGCCCATCTTATTTTATCTTTGATCTTTTCAATATCACGAATTTCTCGATCATCTTTATCATTATTTCCTGATTCTTTATCCATATTCATTCCTCTATCCTATTTAATGAATAATTCATAATTTTATATTGTATAACATTAAATTATTGCAAAAAAACATTGTTTTATTTTTCAATTCTGTATTCATTTTTTTCGGAAATTTGAATTGGTTCGTTAGCCAAAACCGCTTTTTCATGTACCTTAATGCTGTCAATATAATAAACATTTCCAGCAATCTCAGTTCGCTTTCCAATAACCACATGACGTCCTTTTACATCTCCTTCAACAATTGCGTAGTTAATGTCAACTGTATCCACCCCATAAATACTTCCAGAGACAATATATGGGTGCTTAGCGCCTCGTTTACCCCTAATGGCGGTTTGGACACCGATCAATACATCATAAGCTTTGATATCACCTCTAATCGTCGAAGAACCCTCAATTTCAATAATTTCATGTGAAACTAATTCACCCTCAACTTTAGATGAGCCAGAAAATCTTATTCCTTGATCTGCCTCAATTTTGGCTCCAGCTCTTAACGACCCTGAATTTCCAAATGTTCCATCAATCTTGGTGCTTTGACCAATTGTAGTCGAACCTGAAAATTTCGCGTTTCCTTTAGCTTTAAGGTTTCCGCTTAATCTGAATGAACCAGAGCTTTTAACATCGCCATGGACAGTTAAATCACCTTCTGCTCTCAATGAACCCGATGATCTAAATCCTTCGCATTCAAAATCCCCCTCGATTTTAGCAGAACCTGATACAGCTAAAGAATCTTTTAATACCATTCCCGAAAGCTTTCCTGATCCTGATATTTTCATTTTTATTTTTTCTCCTCAATTTTTTTTATTTTTTTTTTTTAATCTTGTTATTTATACATATTTTTAGTAAATTTGCTTAATATTTATGAAAATAAATATCTCGTGTTATTACCTTGCCTTGATTGGCATTTTTTTGTTTTTAGTTTTATTATCGTAATTTTTAATACACATTATTAACACACTTACAAAAGTTAAAAAAATTCTTTAAAATTTAATGGCTAACAAAAGAACTTGTTAAAACCTGGGAATATACTTTGCATTTTATGTCGTTTAATTCGATTTTTTTGTTGTAGGTCATGATTATTTCCTCCAATTTGTTTTATTTTTTTTATTAATTTTTATTTTTTTGTTTCTAATTAGTATATTATTTTTTTCATATATAAATATTTGTGTATTCGTGTGTATTGATTATGTATTAAAAAATACTTATTCATTTTTAACCTTACTTACAAGCCTCGAGTCTTCTAAATCTGAAAAATTAAACACCTCAAACACTTAAATCTGTATTTTTTTTTTTAAATATGGACATAAATTTATTTCCAATACTAATAGGTTTGAATAAATGATTTTTAGTATGCTATAATCATAATTTTGGAGAGTTACAGTGTCAATCAAAGCAAGCAGGCAGAAGAAAATTCTAAAGGAGCTGAAAAAGTATAACCGGTATGCTAAAATTTATCTTAGAAAAAATTCTCTTGATTTTAAAACAGCATATAATAACTTTCAAAAGTCCGAGGCTTGGATTAAGGCAAAAACATTATTAATAGAGTATTTTTCTCTTGAAAATGAAACACTTAGATGTCCGTTCTGTAAAAATGTATTAGATCCATATTATTCTACTCTTCACCACATTTTCTACGATAGTAAAAAATTATTCGACCCGAAATATGTTGATTTGGTCCATCACAATTGTCATGAACGATATCATCAAGATAACGAGATTCCCGGAACAAGAAAGCGTTTGAAGGTATACATTAGCTTTCGGGGCTTTAGGTTTTATATTCCTAAGATAGGAAAATTGTACATTCGACACGAATTTTGTGTTCTTCTAATAATTTTAATTATTTTTTTGGTATTTTATAGAAGATAACATTTGGTGTATCAATTATATCGTTTCTTTGCATCATTTAAAGAATAAGGGCTCTCATACGACCGCTGTAGAAGACTAATTTGTTCAGAATTTTTGTATGTTACCATCGACTACCGATTCTGCCAGAGTGAAATCCTAAAAATAGACAGTAATAAATCCAATAATATTCTAAAAAAGAATCGATAGTACTGGAGGGAGTTATTGACCAAGATGTTAAAAATCCAAGTAGTACTAATAAGATAATATTTAGGGAAATAAGGATGATAGAAAAAATTATTATTCTTTTCAAGGTTACTGCGAGCTGATTTGATTCATTAAACCTTGTTTTTACTTCTAAATAAAAGCCAAGTATAAGAAAGTTAGCCAATCCTATAAAAATCCAAAAAATGGTTCCAAAATCTTCCCCTCCTAGATAGGCAAACTGTCCCGCAACAATAAGACCAATAAAGAATATTGAAACCTCTATATAGAAGACAATTTTTACAACTGCGTTTTTCATCGATTGTGTCAAGTTAAACCAATATGGGCTATTAGGTTTGGTAAACATAAGGGGAAAGATTATTCCTATACCAAAAGCTAAAACCGTACCAATTAAATTAATAAAAACCTGTCTCATCCAATAATCCACTTGAACTACATCAAGGCTGTAAATGAAGCTCAATATAACTGCCAGTGCTATAACTATAAAACAAACAGGATAATATTTGGGATTAACTTTGGGTACTGAGTTTGAATAGGATTCATAATTGTTATATTTTTCAGATATGTCTTGAAAACTTTGATATTTTTTGGGTTTAATCTTATGTGGCGATTTCATTGGTCCGAAACAAATATGAATCTCTGGCATCCTGTGCGCTCCACAGTAATGTTTCTGGCAGTATTTACACTTAAATGGTAGAGCTCCGATTTCCTCACCACAATAAAAACACTTCGGCATTATTGTCTTAAAATGGCTTATTATATTTTTGTCTTATAGTAGCATTAAGATACTTTAAATATAAGTTATATTATTTCTTGGAGATAATTTGAAATTTTATCCTTCGGATTTTTCTAGCAGTCTTGATATAGGACTATACAATTCCGTGCTACTATGGTGTTCATTCTTTACAATGATCTTTACTTATATGAGTTTAACATAAAGAAATTTACTTCCTCACAAAATAAATTTTTAATTGAATAAAATTAACATGAAAAAAAAGGTGGAATTATAAATTTTCAATATTAAAGATGTGAATTAAGCCAATTAATTACATCCTGGTAAACTTCATCGCGGTTAATTTCATTAAAAATTTCGTGTCGAGCATCTTGGTAAAATTTAAAGGTGACATCCTCTATACCGTATTTTTTAAGGCGATTAATCATAGCGGTAACATGCTTTGTCTTGTTACCTATGACGCATAACGAACCAGAAATGAAATGGATAGGTAAATCTAATGGAATGTTTTGTTCGAGCTTCGAGTCATAAATTTTCTCAAATCCGTAAAGGAACTCTAGCCAAAGACTAGCAGGGCTTACAAATCCACACCAAGGATCGTCAATATATTTCTGAACTTCGTCTTTATCTCTGCTGAGCCATTCAAATCCCGTTGCACCTTCATCCATATCCCAATCGTGGTTGTTAGATTTAAAGTTCATATCGTACATTTTTTGGCTTGGCTCATTAGGACCGCGTTTTTTAATATCGCTTTTAATTATGAGTTTACCTGCTTTAACGACTAAGGCTCTCACTTTTCCGTTAGTGCCACTTAAGATAACACCTTTAAGTTCATTTCCCCAGTCCTGGATGTAATCTTGCGTTAGCATAGAGCCCCAAGAATGACCCATTAAAAATATCGGCAAATCGGGATGTGCTTTTTTAATAATGTGTGTTAATTCGTGAATATCGTTTACTACGCCCCTCCATCCATTTGGTCCTAAAACTCCAGCTTTACCCTTTAAAGTTTTTTCGGTCAAATCACCTGCAGTTCTCCCATGACCACGCGCATCTCCAGCGTAACATAAATATCCTTCGGTGCATAAAGCCTCGGCTATGCGAGCGTATCGTTTAGCATGTTCAGCTAAACCGTGAACGATCTGAACAACAGCTTTAGGGGGAGTCTCCGGTTCCCACTTGTAGACGAATATTTCAATATTATCTTTATCTTCAAAAGTAAATGTAGAACTTTTCATTTTTTATAACCTACTCATGTTTTTTTAAGAATTAAATAATCATTGTTTAAGTTATGTTTATAATGTTACTATTTTGGGAATACTAAGATGCGAGTTGTTGTTTTTTATTCTCTATCAAATCTGAATATTTCATTAAATGTAACCGACGATTTTCCTCACTTAAACCTTCAATATATCTTTCTTTGATTCTATAATCAGAATATCTTCCCTCTGGAGGTTCTCGAAGCCATTTTTTTGATGTGAACTTTAGTCCCAAATACATCATCATTAATAGAAACATTATCGAATTGAAATAAGAATGCCCTCGGGAATAAGAAGGATATTCAGGGATCACCATATTTATGCTGCTAAACTGGAAAAACAAAAATATTATAACACAAAAAAGTACCGCTATATTACCAATTTTACTGATTCTTGTTGTTCTATATCTAGCACCCCAATATTTTCCGTGATATCCATCAGTTTTATTACAATATATATTAATGAAACGAGCGTATTTTTTTCTTCTAAAAGGATTTTTTCCCCACATTATTCCATCTCCACAAGCAATAGTGTCAAAAAGAAAGTGACCAAAATAAATGCCTATAACAGGGATTACAGAATTAAGAGGATTTGAACCCAAAAATATGTTTATAATAAACATTATAATGAAAGGGATATATAAAAGTGGATAATGAGCAATAGAACTAAAATGATGCTGAAATTCGGTGTCAAGCTTAAATTTACCTCGCTTTCTAATATAAAATACAATTGCATCTAAATCAGGCAAAATTGAAAAGAAAATTATCATAGATATATAATAACTTGGCATTATAAAAGAACCGGTCCATATTATATAGATAAAGTAATATATTAGGAACCCAAATGCTGCGTGTTGTTCAGTTCTGCTCATATAATTAATTTAAGAAGTTTATTTATGTGTCAATTCTAAATTACTAATAGAAAAAATACAAAAACCAAATAGAATATTAATATATGCTTAAAATTTCTTAGCCTTAGTAATTATAAGTACTGTATATTTAATTAGTTTAGAATAAGAGTTGGATTTAATATTAAGTTTTCATGATTTTGAATTAGGTTTTTTCAATTCAAAAGACACTATCGCAATATCTCGTATACCTATTTTTTCCGCAATTTTTCTTATATAATTAATTCTTCGCTTTTTGATAAGATCGTGTACGATAACAGCTGGAATTGTTGAGAAAATTAAATAGAATGGGAGTCCAAGCCACAAAATAAGACTTGGTACATTGAGTATATTGCCTGGTTGCCCAATATTGTCTATGTACAAGGTAACAGAATCCAATATGACTATTGTATACGTTAAAATCACGCCTATACCCGCATATCCCTTCAGTAGCGTTTGAAACCACTCTCCTATCGATTTTATCAATATGTGTTCATTTGAGTTCTCAACCTTTTCTTTAGTTGTAAATATAATACCAGAATCCTTTAAAAGCCAAACGGGAGAAAATAGTAAAGTAGATGCTCCAAAGGTTAAAATAAGCAAGATTGTTTGACCTAATAATCTGAGAAAAACAGGAATTTTCAAAGCGACTGTTAAATCTGAGATTACATTTGCATCAAGAATCATTGAGATTATTTCAGGAGTTAAAAAGTAAAAAGAGAGGTTAATAGCCATTAGAACTGCATAAACACTCGACCTAAGTAATTTGACTTTCTCACCGTTGGACTCAGATTGAATACCATAAAATTTGGATGACTTATAAAAACCCTTATGGAAAATCATAATTATAGGAGATAGGATATATCCACCTAAAAATGTGCCGATTATACCTGATATCGGAAGGATTAAGACAAATACTAGAATAAGTTCTATTAATACGTCGTCGACAGGGATAAAATTAGTTAATGCTACTGGAGTACCATGTGGAAAAATTACACTTCTCAAAATGGATGTTAGAATGAACCAAAAAATGATATATAATACATAATAAATTAATAGATTTCTATACCTTGATAATTTGCTTTTTGGCATGCCAGGAAACTCTTGAACAATTTTAGTGTTAGTTCTTTCGTATGTTAAATTAGTAATGTGTTAGATATAAAAATATAACTAGGGATTATAAGATATAAGACAATATTTGGATAATAGGATAGATAAGGTGTCTTTCAAAAATAAATACTCTGTGCAAATAGCCTTAAAATATTTATAGAGAAACTTACACCAAATATAATGTTGGATCTTTTAATCCTAGATATTTCTCCACAACATCTATAATTTCTTCTTTAGAACCGATATACCCAAATATTTGATGTTTAGCTTTACCTAGAGATGCACTATCAATTGTTTCAAATTGGTTTAATTGCAGTTCAATTTCTCCAAAATTCAAATGGGTTAAATCTGGAGATTCAGAATTATACGATTGAATCACTCCGACCTCACTATCCGGATGATCTCGAGCTACATCAAAACAATTTTTTTGCGATTTTGGTATATCATCTGAAATCTTAACCAAAAATCCGAATTCGTCAGAGTCTGGAATTTTAAGGATATATCCTATTTTAGCTGGTCGCGTAAAGTCGATATCTTCAGGTCTTATGGCGAGTTTGTAAATACCTGCGACATCTAATTTAAAAGCAACATAATTCGGTCCTATTTCCAAACGATCTTCTGGAATATCTCGGAAGTAAGATAGTGGTTTAACATCAGATTTTGTTGGGATCAAAACTGTTCCGGGATTTGAAGGACCACCGCTTATTACGCAAGCCAAAGACCACCCGTTAATCTTCAATCCTGGTTGGAAGAAAACACAATCATCTACGAATTCAATACCGCAATAACTTAATCCGGTTGGAATTGGTTCTTTTTTTAAGGTAAGTTGGCGTGTTATTTCGCCGTTATATACATGTTTCAAAGTTTGTGATTCTACTGTTACCGGACTTGATAGCGTACATGAGTTTGAAGTTTCTGCCAAGATATCGTAATACGCAGGGTCTAATCCTTGAGGACAAAACCAATTTTCCCAATTTTGAGGATTTTTGTAAAAAAATTCTCTTTCAGGGCTAATCCAATATCTATCTCCACCAATATCCCACTGCCTACTGTGAACTTTTTTTTTTATGGCGGGATTAATCCATAACAAGCTATAATTATCGTTCTTAGGGAAAAGTCCTAAAAGACGCCCTCCATATTCAGAAATAATCGCTGAACTTTCATTATTGAAATTTAATTCGACAACATTACCAATATCGTTCTTTTTGGAAAGCAACGATTCTTTAGTGAAGTAGTTCATACTCTAAATTAAAATATTTTGACTAAAAGACTTTTCTGTTAAGTGTGGACTTTCGCTCATGGTACTATAAATTGTTATAATAAACTTTTTAATAATTTCCTAACATCATTTATTGTAAATTTTATATAGAGGAATCTAAAATGATTGTAAAAGCTACTGATGAGTATTTAGCATTATTAAACCAAGCTGTTGCCCGTGAAATTCAAGTTTCGGCACAATATATGCTACAACACACGAAAATGGAAAAATTAAAGCGGAAAGTGATCAAAGAAAACTATCTATTGGAAAGTACGACGTACGATGAGTTTGGAGCATTATTGAAAGAATTAGCAATAACAGAAATGAAACATCTTGCACAAATAATGGAGCGAATTTATATTTTAGGAGGAGAAGCAACTACTAAACCTGAAAAGGTTGTTATTGGGAATTCTATGAGAGAATTTGCCGAATTAAATTTAAGAGCAGAAGAAGAAGCATTAGACTTATATCGCCATATAATTGAAGCTGCTAAAGGCATAGGAGATCGAGAAACATGGGTAATGTTTTCGAAGATATATAGCGACGAAGAAGAACACTTATTGAAGTTTCAAGATTATTCAGAGATGGAAAATGAACCGAATTTAGGAGAAACGCCTGATTCTGAATGGAGATCCATATTCGGAGAAGAATATGTTGCTCTACTCAATAAAGCTCTCGCTAGTGAAATTTCCGCAGTTGTTCAATATACAACACAGCACGAAAAAGCTGAAGGGTTAGAACGGATGAGGCGGAAGAAGAATGCTTTAGAAGTAATTACGGGAAAAAACAAAGCTAGTGTCGTGTCAGGGGTTCTTAAAGAAACATTCCTTCAAGAAATGGATCACATGGAAAAAATCGCAGAGCGAATCTACGAAATAGACAGAGAATCTATAGCTACCGTTGATCCATTGCCTGAAGTTGGAAATTCGGTGAATGACTTTATAAAACTGGATAGAAAGGCGGAAAACTACGCTATTGTTTTATATAGAAAAGTTATAGCAGAAGCAACTCGACTTGGAGACATAAAAACTAAAAAACTTTTTGAAGAAATTATTCAAGACGAAGAATCCCATTATTGGTCATTTGATGACTTTCTACCTTAGGGATTTTCTTTTTTTTTCTTTTTTTTATAAATCAATTTTTTAAATTATTATAAAATAATATTTAAACTAAGCTAGGATAATATTTCTTTAAACTAATTAAGGTGGTAAAAAAGTGCCGAAAGTTGTTCATTTTGAAATTAATGCTGATGATCCTTTAAGAGCAAAAAAGTTTTACGAAGATGTTTTTAACTGGAAAATTGAAAAATGGGAAGGCCCAATGGAATATTGGACGATTGATGCCGGAGACGAAGATGAAGAGGGGATAGATGGTGGATTACAGAAGCGAGAGCAATCTGAAGATCAAATTTTTAATTATATTAAAGTATCTTCATTAGACAATTTTAGTAAAAAAATTGAAGAAAGCGGAGGAACTCTAGAATCACCCAAAATAACGGTACCAGGAGTAGGGGACTTTTACATGTTTAAAGATACTGAAGGAAATAAACTAGGTATCATGCAAGAAGACGATTCAGCAGAATGAGGAATTCTCAAAATAAAAACTTTTTTTATTTTTTATTTTTTATTTTTTATTTAAGATATCAATAACTTTAGTTATTCAGAATTATGAACTCGTAAAACCCAGATCTAATAGTTAGGATTAATGATTTTTTCGTTTTCCTTCTGTAATTTCATAACCTGGTTTATTCATAGGAAGTTTCTTCAGTTTGGATTTCTTCAGTTTGGATTTCTTCAGTTTGGGTTTCTTCAGTTTGGGTTTCTTCAGTTTGGGTTTCTTCAGTTTGGGTTTCTTCAGTTTGAGTTTCTTCAGTTTGGGTTTTTTCACTTGGAGTTTCTTCAATAAAGATTTCTATACTTAGCGTTCTCTCTTTTGGAGCTATCTCTATGGATGGTTTTTCTATTGATAATTTTCCGAAAGAAATTTTTCCTTTTATAATGAGAAATCCCAATACTACAATTGCTGCAATAATACCCCCAATTACAGAAAATAGTATAATAAATGGAATTATATCGGGATTTGGCTCGCTTAGAGCATTTTTTATAATAATAATACTCTTAGATGCTAAATTTCCAGCAGTATCATTAGCATAGAAAATAAGGATAACATCTCCATTAGTTTGAGCGTCCCATATTGTTTGGTCAATTACACCATCTTGAGTAAATATAAATTTAGTAGCACTGTTATTTACTGTATACCACATGGTATCCAAATTTGCGTCTGTAATTTCTACGGTGAAATTCGGTGCATTAACTCCAAACGTCTGATCCGTTATTGGACTGATAATACTTATAATGGGTGCCGAGCCGTCCTTTATTACGTTAACTTCCTCAAAATTAATATTTCCAAGAGTGTCATTAGAGTAAAATCTAATAGTAACTACCCCCTCAGAGAGTGAATCCCAAGCTGCTTGATGAATTGTTCCATTCTCAGTAAATGTGTAATTGTTTATTCCCCCATCCACAGTATACCATGTCGTATTTAAATTTGGATCTGCAATTTCTATTGTGAAATTCGGAGCATTAACTCCAAACGCTCCGTTTACTATAGGGCTGATAATACTAATAATGGGTGCTGAGCCGTCCTTTATTATGTTAACTTCCTCAAAATTAAGATTTCCAAGAGAATTATTGGCGAAAAATCTGATAGTAACGATTCCATCAGGTAAGGCATCCCATGCTGTCTGATGAATTGTTCCATTCTCAGTAAATATGTAGTTGTTGAATCCTCCATCCATAGTATACCACGTAGTATTTAAACTCGCATCTGTAATTTCAACGGTAAAATTTGGAGCGTTAACTCCAAACGCTCCGTTTACTATAGGGCTGATAATACTTATATTTGGTGCCGAGCCATCCTTTGTTACGTTAACGTCCTCAAAATTGAGATTTCCAAGAGAATCATTAGCGTAAAATCTAATAGTAATTATTCCATCAGGGAATGATCCCCATGCTGCTTGATGAAGTGTTTCATTCTCAGTAAATGTGTAGTTGTTGAGCCCTTCATTCATAGTATACCAAGTGGTATTTAAATTTGGGTCTGCAATTTCAACGATGAAATTAGGAGCATCAACTCCAAACGCCTGATCCGCTATCGGACCGATGATACTTATAATGGGTGCCGAGCCGTCCTTTGTTATGTTAACATCCTCAAAATTAATATTTCCAAGAGAATCATTGGCGTAAAATCTAATAGTAATTATTCCATCAGGGAATGATCCCCATGCTGCTTGATGAAGTGTTTCGTTCTCAGTAAATGTGTAGTTGTTGAAACCTCCATCCACAGTATACCACGTGGTATTTAAATTCGTATCTTTAATTTCTACGGTGAAATTCGGAGCATTAACTCCAAACGCTCCGTTTACTACAGGGCTGATGATACTTATAATGGGAGCTGAGCCGTCCTTTGTTACGTCAATGTCCTCAAAATTAATATTTCCAACAGTATCATTGGCGTAAAATCTAATAGAAATTATTCCATCAGGGAATGAATCCCATGCTGCTTGATGAAGTGTTCCATTCTCAGTAAATGTGTAGTTGTTGAACCCTCCATCCATAGTATACCAAGTGACATTTAAATTCATATCTGTAATTTCAACGATAAAATTCGGAGCATCAACTCCAAACGCCTTATTGAATAAAGGGTTAATTATATTTACAATTGGTGCTGAGCTATCTTTTATTACGTTAACATCCTTAAAATTAATATTTCCAAGAGAATCATTGGCGTAAAATCTAATAGTAATTATTCCATCAGGGAATGATCCCCATGCTGCTTGATGAAGTGTTTCGTTCTCAGTAAATGTGTAGTTGTTGAAACCTCCATCCATAGTATACCAAGTTGCATTTAAATTCGTATCTGTAATTTCAACGATAAAACTCGGAGAATCAACTCCAAACACCTCATCCATTATCGGATTGATAATAATTATAATGGGTGCTGAGCCGTCCTTTATTACGTTAACTTCCTTAAAATTAATATTTCCAACAGAATCATTGGCGTAAAATCTAATAGTAATTATTCCATCAGGTAAGGTCTCCCATGCTGTCTGATGAATCGTTCCATTCTCAGTAAATGTGTAGTTGTTGATCCCTCCATCCACAGTATACCACGTGGTATTTAAATTCGTACCTGCAATCTCTACGATGAAATTCGGAGCATCAACTCCAAAAATTTCGTTCTCAATTGGACTTAGGATACTTACAATTGGTGCTGAGCTATCTTTTATTATGTTAACATCCTTAAAATTAATATTTCCAAGAGAATCATTGGCGTAAAATCTAATAGAAACTATTCCATCAGGTAATGAATCCCATGTCGCTTGATAAATCGTTCCGTTCTCAGTAAATGTGTAGTTGTTGAATCCTCCGTTCATAGTATACCATGTGATATTTAAATTCGCATCTATGATTTCTACGATGAAATTCGGAGCATCAACTCCAAAAATTTCGTTCTCAATTGGACTTATGATACTTATAATTGGTGCTGAGCTATCCTTAATTATATTCACTTGTTGAAAATTGAGATTTCCAAGAGTATCGTTGGCATAAAATCTAATAGTAACTATTCCATCAGGTAATGAATCCCATGCCGTTTGATGAATTGTTCCGTTCTCAGTAAATGTGTAGTTGTTGAGCCCTCCATCCATAGTATACCACGTGATATTTAAATTCGTATCTGTAATTTCAACGATAAAATTCGGAGCATCAACTCCAAACACCTCATCCATTATCGGACTGATAATATTTACAATTGGTGCTGAGCTATCCTTTGTTACGTTAACTTCCTCAAAATTAATATTTCCAACAGAATCATTGGCGTAAAATCTAATAGTAACGATTCCATCAGGTAATGAATCCCATGCTGCTTGATGAATTGTACCGTTCTCAGTAAACGTGTAGTTGTTGAGTCCTCCATCCACAGTAAACCACGTAGTATTTAAATTCGTACCTGTAATCTCTACGATGAAATTCGGAGCATCGACTCCAAAAATTTCGTTTTCAATTGGACTTATAATACTTAAGATTGGTGCTAAGCTATCCTTTATCACACTAACTCCTTCAAAATTAATATTTCCAAGAGTATCATTAGCGTAAAATCTAATAGTAACGATTCCGTCAGGTAATGAATCCCATGCTGCTTGAAGAATTGTCCCGTTCTCAGTAAACGTGTAGTTGTTGAATCCTCCATCCACAGTATACCACGTGATATTTAAATTCGTATCTGTGATTTCTACGGTGAAATTCGGAGCATCAACTCCAAACGCCTTATCCATTATCGGACTAATTATATTTACAATTGGTGCTGAGCTATCCTTTGTTATGTTAACGTCCTCAAAATTAATATTTCCAAGAGTATCATTAGCGTAAAATCTAATAGAAACGATTCCATCAGGTAATGAATTCCAGGCTGCTTGATGAATTGTCCCGTTCTCAGTAAACGTGTAGTTGTTGAGTCCTCCATCCACAGTATACCACGTGATATTTAAATTCGGATCTGTGATTTCTACGGAGAAATTCGGAGCAACAACTCCAAACACATCATTCAATAAAGGACTAATAATATTTACAATTGGTGCTGAGCCGTCCTTTGTTACGTTAACGTCCTCAAAATTGAGATTTCCAAGAGAATCATTAGCGTAAAATCTAATAGTAACGATTCCGTCAGGTAATGAATTCCATGCTGCTTGATGAATTGTCCCGTTCTCAGTAAACGTGTAGTTGTTGAGTCCTCCATCCACAGTATACCATGTGGTATTTAAATATGGGTCTGTATTTTCAACGATGAAATTCGGAGCATCAACTCCAAACTCCTCGTTTACTACAGGGCTGATAATAGCTATAAGGGGTGCTGAGCTATCCTTTGTTACGTTAACGTCCTCAAAATTGAGATTTCCAAGAGAATCATTAGCGTAAAATCTAATAGTAACTATTCCGTCAGGTAGTGAATTCCATGTTGCTTGGTGAAGTGTCCCGTTCTCAGTAAACGTGTAGTTGTTGAATCCTCCATCCACAGTATACCATGTGATATTTAAATTCGGATCTGTGATTTCTACGGTGAAATTCGGAGCATCAACTCCAAACTCCTCATTCATTACGGGGATAATGATATTTACAATTGGTGCTGAGCTATCCTTTGTTACGTTAACTTCCTCAAAATTAATATTTCCAAGAGTATCATTAGAATAAAATCTAATAGTATATGTTCCATCATATAAGAAGCCCCATTCAGTTGAATCTATCGTTCCATTATCGGTAAATGTTACATTTATTGACTGATACGTGATATTAGATATTAAATACCACTTAGTATCCAAATTCGAATCTTTAATTTCTACGGTGAAATTCGGAGCAGCAACTCCAAACATCTCATTCAATAAAGGACTAATAATACTTATAACTGGTCCTGAGCTATCCTTTGTAACGTTAACTTCCTCAAAATTAATATTTCCAAGAGAATTATTGGCGAAAAATCTGATAGTAACGATTCCATCAGGTAAAGAATCCCAGGCTGCTTGAATAATCGTTCCATTCTCAGTAAATGTGTATTTGCTTATTCCCCCATCCACAGTATACCATGTCGTATTTAAATTTGGGTCTGTAATTTCTATTGTGAAATTCGGAGCAGCAACTCCAAACGCCTCATTCAATAAAGGGCTAATAATATTTAAAATTGGTACTGAGCTATCCTTTATTACATTAACTTCCTCAAAATTAAGATTTCCGAGAGAATTATTGGCGTAAAATCTAATAGGAACGATTCCATCAGGTAATGAACTCCATGCTGCTTGATGAATTGTTCCATTCTCAGTAAATGTGTAATTATTTATTCCCCCATCCACAGTATACCATGTCGTATTTAAATTTGGGTCTGTAATTTCTACTGTGAAATTCGGTGAAATAACTCCATAAGTTTCATTCTCTAATGGACTCATAATATCTATAATTGGCAAGTTTAAGTTTATTGCTACAGTTGCGGCATACCAATCCTCACTACCTCCTATACTCCAAGTTCGGTTTGGAGAGATTCCTTGATTTGCTTGAATCTCATAATACAACCCCGCACTGCAACCTTGATTACCCGCTCCAGCAGCTTTTGCATATAATACAGTAGGCCCAGTTTCAAGAAAAGTACTGTTATAATCATCGCCGGGTCCTTCCCGATCAAGTCCATGAAATCCAATAATTAAGGTATAATTCTTGGTAATATTTACTGAGGGATTAACAACATTTCCTGCTCCACTTGCAGTAGCGGTAGCTTGAATCGGATCAGTTTTATCATGTTCAGTAATTCTTATAATTCCAGCAACATAACCTTCAGTAGTACCCCATGTGACATTATAACTAATTGGTTCTGAATCACCAGCAATTTTATACCATGATGCGGTTGTTGGATCAACACTGTTATTTTCTGGCAGAAGAACATTCCAACCGATTGGACTGGTCATAGTATCAGCTTGACCATCAATTGTACAATGTAAAATTAATAAATCTCCTTCTTGAGTTTGGTTTGGTTTATTTATTATAGCTATTTGTCCACTACCTCTACCAATTTCCCAATCAGTTCCAATAATTGAGGCTACTTTTGGATTCTTGGTAATTTCCTCATTAAATAAATTATTATCAATAAGTATCTGGTTTTTTGGAAGTAAATTAATAAATAGGATGGAACTAAAAATGAAGGAAAACATGATTAAGAAAATTATTATCTTTTTTCTTTTATTTAATATTAAATTCAAGGAATACATCACTCCTCGAAGTGAGATGTGGTATGAACACAGCACAAACCATCATGATCCATCATTTTAATAATAACCTAGAGTGTTATGCATTTATATATTTTTTAGTTTCCGAATGGTTGATAAAGATTTATTACTAATTCTAATTTTAAGTTGATAGAGATGGGAACTATGAAAATTGATGGATATTGTGATGAGCGCTTTATTTCAGTAAAACACGCTTTTGAGAAAAATTTTGAGTTGGGATTCGAGGTTGGCGCTTCTTTTGCTGTTTCATTAAACGGTAAATTAGTAGTAGATATTTGGGGAGGCTTTTCCGATTCGGCTAAAACAAAACCATGGGAAAAAGATACTATTGTCAATGTTTTCTCAACGACAAAGGTCATGACAGCGTTGTGTATTCATCTGTTGGTTGATAAAGGTTTAATAAATGTAGACGCACCCGTCGCTAAATATTGGCCTGAGTTTGCCCAAGCAACTAAAGAAAATATACTCGTTAAGCATCTTATGAGTCACAGCGCAGGTTTGCCGGGGTTTGATGAAAAAATCCCGGTTGAGGCTTTATACGATTGGGATCGCATTATAGGTTTATTAGCTTCACAGGAGCCATGGTGGAAACCAGGTACTAAAATTGGGTATCATATGATAACTTTTGGATATTTATTAGGTGAACTAGTTCGAAGAGTTACTGGCAAGAGTTTAGGTGAGTTTTTTCGAGATGAGATCGCCGTTCCTCTTAACATTGATTTTCACATTGGATTACCAGAAACCTTTGATTCTAGGACTTCAAATATTATTCCTCCCGAAGAGGTTTTTGCTAAATGGTAAATTGTTTTTGCTAAATTGTTTCTTAAAAAGGCTGTAAAAGTGTTATTCAATCCAAATTTAGAAGATGCCGATTTTAATAGTCGAGAATGGCGTTCTGCGGAAATCCCTGCATCTAATGGACACGGAAACGCGAGATCGATTGCTAATATTGGATCCATCTTAGCTTGCGGAGGATTGTATGATAAGAAGAAGATCTTATCAATGTCCACTATAGAAAAAGCTATTGAACCACAAATCAGTGGTCGCGATAAAATTTTGCTTTATTCTCCTGCCAAATTTGGTTTGGGATTTGGTCTTCTAAATGACAAATTATTGCTTGGTCCTCGAAGTTTTTACTGGAGTGGTGCCGGAGGCTCTATCTGTGTTATGGATCTTGAGAAAAAATTGAGTATCGGATATGCTATGAATAAGATGTACATGAAAGGAGAAGACCCAAGAACAGGACAGCTTGTTAAAACTGTATGGGACGTAATAAATAAAGATTAATCTGATGAACTCAAAATTTACTGTGTTTGTTAATTCTGAATAGATAGAAGATTCTAAATTAGATTGATATCCATTGCATTTGGAAAGAGATTGTTTCTTTAAATGCTTTATTCTTTTTTATAAGCTTCCTTGATTGACATTGAAAGCGTTTCGTCGAAAGTTTGACCTTCGGTTATGCATTTATACGCTAGTTCCTCAGAGTGAAACAATTCGGTAAAATATCCTAGCCAATAACGAGAATATCTTTTATTTTGTCTGTGCTTGAATAATAGATGATACTCATCTCCTTCGTGATGGACATCTATTTTATAGAAATAATTTGCTACAACCCATATCTTCTGAACAGTGGTGATTATTTCTTCAAGGCTAAGACTTCTGAAAGGTTTCCCGGTATACCAAAGGATTAAATCGATCGCGACATTTTTTTTAAAAGGTTTTTCTAAGGCGTCTTTAGGAGCTTCAGCAGCCGCTATTAACTGATTGAACGTAGTTTTTCCAATAAGCATCATCTTCATCTCGTCCCGAGTTCTTACCCATAAATCACGATCAAGATTCTTTTGCCTACCATAATATGAGATTGCACGTTCCAAAAAAGTAATTAGATTTTCCTCTTCTTCCTTATAAGTATCAATAACAGCTTTAACTTCGGGTGACATTGAATTATATTCGTCATACATTTCAACTGCATCTTTCACAAGATTAGAAATTGTTGTTCCTAGATGTTTATATTTGTCAATTATATTTCGAGTTGTTTCATCTACTTGAACAAATAAGGGTTTAACCTTAGTATCTGTCTCTTTCGTTCCGCTAGTTTTACTGTTATTTTTTGCCATATTCAACACTTCGGTAAAGCAGTTATATATATTCCTATATTAACCAATTATGTTAATAAATGTTCAGATTATATATACTTAATCTTCCGTCTGTAACAATTTAATTATACTAATATATAAAAAAATATCTATTTGTTCAATATTTTTAAATATTTTTAGATATATTCAAAAAGTTAAGAATTCTCGAACTTAAGGCTTATCTTTCAACAAATTTCATTCATGCGAAACATTTAAATAGATACTTATATATTTTATATTTGGAAATATAGAAAAATATAGAAAAATAGAAATAATATATATTAAAATATAATAAAGATGTCGAGAAATAATTCAACAGTAGGCTCTCTGATAGGTTCTCTAATAGGATTAATCGTTTTTGTAGGTTTTGGTGCTTTTTTTTTACTTAGATTGAGCCCATTCACTTTCTTTAGAATCATGCCGTTTTTTCCAATGATTTTTATTATTATCATTATAGGAATTGCCGGTGCCGCTTCAGCGAGATCTAGGCGCTCAACTTGTTGTTCGCAGAAGTCTCATAATCAAGATCAGTCTCATAATCAGTATCAGTATTCTACACAGGAAGTTCCAAGAACAAATCCATACGTCGTTAAGGCTCCGAGTAGTTCTACGGTTCGACCTATATTTATTGATGATGGTGAACCTGAAAAACCAACGACTAACTTCTGTCAATATTGTGGGACAAGAAAAGAGAGAAATGCTATATATTGCCATAGTTGCGGCACAAAACTGGAATAAGTGGTATAAAAATTAAATAAGCCAAATTACAATGGGAAGAAAGAATAATAAAAGGATAATTTACAATAATTTAAGAGAAAAAAAGCGTTCCAAGCGAGAAAGTATAGAAAGGAACCACTTAGAAAAATTAGAGAGGGCGAACTACAGAAGGAAATTAAAAGTAAGAATTAAATTGAAACTTAAAAAGTTAATTCGAGTAGTAAATTTAAAAGTTCAGTATTTAGGCTAATAAATAACAATTTTGGCCAACTTTAATAGTAATATAGGGTGGAAAATAAATGGACATTTACGATATATTCTTTAGTATTTGTTTGGGGTTGTTCATCGGGGGTCTTCTTTTCAGCGTGATCTCAGTGTTCTTAGCTCAGATGGAGTCGCAATCAGTGGGTCAGGAAATAGACTCTGATGTAGATATGGATGTAGACATTGATGCAGATGTAGATGTGGATATAGATATGGATGTAGATATGGATGTAGATATGGATGTAGATATGGATGTAGATATGGATGTAGATGTGGATGTAGATGTGGATGTAGATGTGGATATAGACATTGACGCAGATGTCGATATGGATGTTGACACGGATATTGATATTGATGTAGATATAGACGTAGATTCTGATGTGTTCGGTACTACAACTTCCCCTGCTCCAATTATGTTATTAGCGTCTGCATTTCTCTTAGTATTTGGCATTTCAGGAATCTCACTTTATTATATAATCACCATCGAAGCATTAAAATTTGTAATGTTCATAGGATCCCCTAGCATTGCGTTATTCACTTCGAAATATCTAAATATAGCTTGGAAACATATTGCGAAATCGCAGTATTATAAAATATCTTCGACGCAGAATTTGATAGGAAAGGAAGGAGAGGTCGTATTACCTATTGATGAGAGAGGAGGAGTAATCAGAATAAAATCAACAACTCCTATGAAATACGAGAAGCTTCATGTTATGCCTTATGACGACACATCTTATTTTGAGAGAGGTATAAAAGTCTATATTGTAGCAGTTAAAGATAACAAAGTGAGGGTTTCTCCTAATAAAATTAGAATTAAAAAAAGAGGTGAAAAATAAAAAAATGAGCGTAAGCGAAAGTGAAATGGACAAGAGTAGATACAACTGGCTCTATTTTCATGGCGAAGATGTACGTGCTAAAAAGTTTCAAAAGAAAATTAACAAAAAACCTACATTAGTTTATGCGATTTTGATAAACACTTCTATTATTTTAGGATGTATCTTGATAATTTGGATATTAGCTAGCTTAGTGGGTTAGTATATCAATTATAATTAAAATTTATAAAAAAAGAGAATAGATAAAAAAATCTAAAAAAATTAAAAAAAAGGAGGTTTTTAAAAAAAATGTTGTTTCAAGAGATAAATGTATGGGCTATCGGTATTACAGTGACTTGTGCGATAATAGGGTTCTTATTTATAATTTTTATGGCTGCACGATATCGAAAATTCAAAACAAACCAGTTTGTAATTCATTTGAGAAATGGTAAGGTCAAATCAGCAGGTCTCGGTGGTAGTATATGGTTATTACCCTTAATTGACGAATATATTGTTATTCCGACTACAAGTATACAAACGATCTTAGAGGCCCACGACCAGGTAGTGTCCAAGGAATACCAAAATATTGAATTCGTTGGCATGATTATTTGGAAAGTCGTTGATCCTGAAAAGGCGTATAGTGCGGTTTCATGGAACTTGCGGGATGAAAACTATGTTGAAAAGATTTTAAAAGGAGCTGCCGAGGCAGTTATGAGAACAATATGTGCAAATATGCCACTTGAATTAATTATTAGAGAAAGAAGAGAGATGATTGATCATGTCATGAAAGATTTACACGAATTATCGGCAGATTGGGGTATTTTAATCGAAACATTCGAAATATTGGAAGTTATAATCGTTGAGGCCGAATTAAAAAAGAACATGGAAGCTGTTAAGCAGGCAGTTGAGTATCAAAAAGCTAGAATTGCAAAAGCAGACGCAGAACGTGAATCAAAATTGCGAGAACTCGCAGTTCAGAACGAAACTGGTACTCAAGAGCAATTAGTTCAGAGAGAAATTGAACTTGGGAGGAAAGATAAAGAAATCGCAATTGCTGAGAAAGAACGCGAGCGTAAAAAGATTGAAGCCGATGGTGAACGGCAAAGAGTTGTAATTGAAGCCGACGGTCAAGCTTATGCGATTAAGAAAAATTTAATTGCTCAAGCAGAAGGTGAGGCTGAAAGCATAAGACAACAAATGCTTGCACAAGCGGAAGGATTCCAAGAACAAGTAGATGCCATGAGCAACGCCGATCAAAGGTTCCTGGCAGTTCAATTAACTAACATTTTACCTGAGATATTTAAGCATTTAAGCCCTGATAAAATGTTCATTATGGGTAATGGAGACGAGGCGTTTAGCTCTCTTTCAAAAGCGATTTTGCCATTTCTGCAACTGTTGCCTGAATACTCTGATAAGATAAAGAATTTCTTAGGAAACGGAGATTTGAAGTCAAAAGTTAAAGAATTAATAGTCTAGAAATAAGAGTAAATTATTTTTTTTTCATTAAAATATTTTTTTTTATTATTGTTAAAGCTAAATAAAACCTTAAAAAAATAACTAAGAACAAGAATTAAATATAAAATTTTTGAAGATAGTTATAATTAGGAGTAAAGTGAATGAATTTTGAATGTAAAATTTGAAGATATAATCCAAAAGTTTGTAGAAGGTAATAAACAATATCAAGGGCAAATTTTACAAGATGAGGAGTCTAATCAAATTGACGGTAAAATCCCTAGATATCCTGTTTTGATTCTCACTTGTATGGATCCAAGGATTGATGTATACCGAATATTTCAGCTAAAACTCGGAGATGCGTTTGTTTTAAGAAACGCTGGAAATGTCTATACTGAGGATGTTTTAAGATCTGTATTAGTTGCCATACATAAATATAACATTCAATACATAGTAGTTCTAGGACATCTTGACTGCGGGATGAAAAAACTTCGTTTACAAGATCTGACGAATAAACTAACCGATTCTGCAATCAAAAAGATTGGAAAATCTGGGACGAATTTTCATCTTGAGTTGCTGAAATTTTTCAAGGCTTTTACTGATGAAATTAAGAACATCGAGAATCAGGTTTATAAGTTTAGGAACGCACGAGAGATTCCCACTGATATAAGAATCATGGGAATGCTATACGATCCCAATACAGGTTGGGTGTTCAGAAATGAAGAATTAAAAAGCTACTCAAATTATGAAGACTTTGCTAAGGATTATCGAAATATCTTACAAACTAAGAAATTTGAACTAATAGGTTATATCGAGAGTCACCAAGACGAAATTATTGGTGAAGGTGTCCTACAAGATGTAGAAAGGCTTATTGATATTGATGAAAATAGAAAAAATATACCACCTACAGAAATTACAAAAAATCAAGAATCTATTATCAACGAAAAGTTTGAAGAAATTCCGAATGAACCACCAATTATAAACAGTAATAAAATTGTCTCCAAGGGAGTTTACAGTGATTTAATTTCGATTCCAAAAATTAAAATTCCCAAAATATTCATACCAAAGATAAAAGTTCATGTTCCAGTTATATATAAGAAAAGCAAAGAGGACTTTTAACAAATCTTTTAACTTATAACTCTTAAGATTTTATGATTTCTTTAGCTTTATTAATAATATTTAAATATTTACAAACTAAGAAAAAAATCAAAATTGCTAATTATCTTATTCTTTTATAGGAACTAACAAGCCAAAATTTTTAATTTAGAATTAATCTCCAAAAACTAATTACTTTATTTTACAATTTCAATTCTATTGTTTTTATATTGAACTATTGAAAAGAAAAACTAAAAAAAAAAGATTTAAAAATTTAATCCAAATACTGAATAACAGCTATGTCTCTGGAACTTCAGTCAAATCTCCCCAAACTTCTATATTTCCCTCATAACCCTCAATTTTCCCATAGTTATTCAAGATAGTAGCCGCATCTGCTAGAGCTTCACCTACCTTTTCCCCGGTTACCTTAGTGAAGATCATTCCAACGATCCCTTTCTCAGAACCTGTATAAGCAAAAACAGTAGTTTCTCCAACAGAACCAGTCGGATTTTCAAGGCTTTGGAAAACTTTCGCAACTTCTTCTTGTTTATGCGAGGGATACCACCATCTCATAACAATATATACCATTTTAATAAACCTCTTTAATTTGAATTACACCAAAAATATTGACTTTGATGTAAATCATTATTGATGCTAATTAATATATAAATCTTTATTTTTTCAACTATTGTTGAAAATTGCAAACTCAAATTTTTTTATTTCTTATTAATTTCAGACTTTAACTTAGAAATGAGTAAGAAAATATTTAATTTAGAATTAATTTATAAAGTTAAAAATACGACAGAATTGGATTAAATTTTGCCTCCGTGGCTTAGGTCGGTAAAGCGTTGCCTTGGTATTCATATTAATGAACCAAACAGGCAAAGGCCGCGGGTTCAAAAGTGAGAAAATGTCTATTTTCCGCTGAAACTCCCGCCGGAGGCTTAATTTTTTTCTTTTTTTTTAATCCAAGAACCATGGATTGGTATATTAATTCCCCATTTTGTGCAATATTTTTTTACTGTTTTACCAGATACACCAAATCTTTCTCCAATTTTATATAAAGGCATAAGACTTGCCAATTCTTCAAGTTCTTGACTAGAGATTTTAAATTTTGTTCTATGTGATCCATTCCAAGCATTTTTTTTAATAGATTCTATTCTCTCTTCTTCTGTCTTAAATCTATTTCTTTTTCTCGGAAGACTATCTTTATAATTATCTAACATCTCATTAAATAAGCAGGAACCTAATGCTAGCCTATAAGCAACACCATTGACTTCTCTTCCGTCTATTGGTCCTCCAGATCTAACAATTTCAATTTTATGGTTTATAAAAAATTTTTTATTTATTTGCTCAAGAAATATCTTACTTCCTGATGTTATTTTAGAAGTTTTTTGTGTGCCATCACCGTCAAAATAACCTAAAAGAAATGCTAATTTTAATTCTCTAGTCTTTAATTGAGGAAAATTAATGTTATTTGATTTTTCTTTACCAGGAATTAAACCATTACTAATTAGGGCTCTGATAATCTCTTTACAGCAAAAAGATATTCTGAACCTATTTTTTAAATTTTGTATATATTTTGGATTGACTCCAATATCTTTAATAAATCTGTCAATGATCCATAAATCTTTTATACCCGCATCAATACCAACTCGATAAGGTACACCTTTATTAGTTTTAATAAATCCATCTGCAAAAAGAAATCCTAACCAGTATGCTTTATTCTTAGTATCAACTTTTTTGAAATAGTGTATGTCAATATTAGGATGATATTTAAAAATATTTTTAGATTCAATGTCTTCTTTTTTAAGTCTTAAATCATCCTTCGAAACATTTTCATTACATGGCTCAAAATCGTTTTCAAGGTTCATTTTGCTTAGAAAGGAGTCTTCATCACGAAGTATAATAATATTACTAATTAAATCACATTCTATATTATGGGGCGTTGGCTAATATTAGGATAATTTATCTAAAATATCTAGACACTCCGAATATTTTCAATAAATTGTTATGAGTTAAGCCCGGAGGCTTTCTTATTTCTTTTTACTTCTGATAAAACAAAAAACATAATAATAATTTTAAATTAGATTAATAGTTAATAATAAAATATATTTAATTTGCCGGTGTGGCTTAGCTGGTTATAAAACATTCGTATTAAATGTTTGTTTAATAAGCGCCAGACTCATAATCCTACTGAAAAAATGGGTCAGACTGGATGTAATCTGGAGGTTCGTGGGCTCATATCCCACCACCGGCATTTTTTCTATTTTGAATCAAAATTTCAAATAAATTGTATTAAATTTCTTTAAAAAAAAAACCATTTTTTTTATTTGACAAATAAGTATAAATTTTTAAATGATTTTATCCTACTACTCATCACCTTTAAATCCAATTAAAAAATGTCAAATAGAGGTGAAAAGTATGGTTTTAGTTTTAACTACCACACGGTTTCCCGTAAATAAGGGAAGAGAAGTTAGCGAAAGATATATTGCAGTAGAGAAAGAATTTCCTCCTGATAGATCTTTATCGAAGGTGATTTTACGATTAGCAGCTCGAATAGATGGAGATGAAATAGAAGGCATAGGATTATCAGAAGTCAAAGAAGGCAAGTACGAAGAATTTTTAAAACGGATGATGAAGATGACATTAAAGTATGCAGATATCGAAGGATTTTCATCTAAAAGCGAAGTCTTCCTATCAGGGGTAGATGCATTACCAATGGTAGGTCTTGAGATGCCAGAATAACCTTATTTTATTTAACTAGGGTAGAAATAATTTTAAACTACTTTTTTTTTATTTTAAACAAAACCTAAAATGTTTTTTAGCTCATTATCTTAAACTTAATTGTTATGGAAAGATTTATATCAAAAAAAATTTCTTCCGATGAATTATCGATATTAGATAATAACTCAGAATGGTTAGGAATTCCAAAAAGCCATTTGATGGAATGTGCTGGGTATACATTTGCTACAGAAATTATGGCTCAAGGATTATTGAAGGAAAATTCAAAAGTAGCTATTTTTTGTGGAACAGGGAATAATGGTGGAGATGGTTTTGTAGTAGCTCGACATTTATCTTCCTACGGAGTGAAAACTTTAGTAATATTAGTTGGAACACCTGATAAAATAAGAACGGAAGAAGCTCAACTTAATTGGGACATCATCTTTAGTAATCTAACCTACTCAATTCAGATAACCTTTATTAAAGATTCGACAGACGCAGAAGTCATCAAAAAGATTATAGAAAAGGATTTAAGCTACTCTCTAATTGTAGATGCTTTATTAGGTACAGGAATAAAAGGCCAACTGAGGGAACCAATTTCTTCCACAATAGATACGATAAACAGTATTAGAGAAAAAGAAAAAGAGCGAATTAAAATTGCTTCAATAGATGTGCCTTCAGGAGTAGATCCAGATACTGGAAAAATTCCCGATAAAGCTGTCAATACCGATTTAGTTATTACCTTCCACAGAATTAAAAAAGGATTGAAAAAAACAGGAAAATATCAAATAATCGAAAAATCTATTGGTATTCCCCCTGAAGCGAGCATATTTGTCGGGAAAGGCGATTTGCTATCGAACTTAAAATTAAGAACCGCCGACACACATAAGGGAGAATTCGGTAGAGTTTTAGTAATTGGTGGTTCAAAGAATTATTCCGGAGCCCCAGCGTACGCGTCCTTAGCATGCATTCATTTCGGGTGTGACTTGGTTATTAGCTATGTTCCGGAAGTTGTCGGAGATGTCATCCGTAGTTATTCACCGGACATGATTGTACGGACGAGCCCTGGAAAATGGTTATCAACAAAAGCTTTAGAAGAAATTCTATGGTTAATAGATTGGGCAAATGCAATTATTATAGGTCCTGGCTTAGGAACAGATCCATCAACAGAAGAGCTTTTAGTAAAAATATTAGAAGGCAATAATATTGGTGAAAAATCTTTAGTTATCGATGCTGATGCCTTAAAACTAGTTAAACCACACCTAGACTTGATTAAAGGAAAAAAAGTTATACTTACGCCTCACGAGGGAGAACTTAAAATTATTACAGATTCCGATTTATCTCCCTTTGATAAAATAGAAAAAAGAGGAATAGAAGTTTTTAACATAGCAAAAAAGCTGGACGTTACCTTATTAGCTAAGGGACCGTTCGACTATATAAGCAACGGGATTATGCTTAAGATAAACAAAACTGGATGCCCTGAAATGTCAATCGGGGGCACAGGCGACGTACTTGCAGGCTTATGCGCCAGTTTTTTGACAACTGGAAGCAACCCATATCAGGCTGCTTATTCTGCCGCTTTCCTCAATGGATACTTAGGAGAATATTGCAAAAAAACAATCGGCCCTAGATTTACGGCAATGGATATGATAAATAACATTAATAACGGAATTTTGAGTTTACAAAATTATTAAAATTTCTTTGTCAAATGACAACTATATAAGGGTATATACCTTGTTTTCTGCAAATTATTTTTTAATAAAAGTTTATTAACACCTAATTTATTATTATAGTATAAATTTATTGTCCTTATTACAACACAGAAAATTAGTTGGTTGAGAGTATATTGGGAACGCAAGTATTCAAGATATTACCAGATGGCAACACAGAAGAAATCAAAACAGAAGGTCCTATAAAAGATATTCTTAAAGGGGAAGAATGTTACATATTAGTCTCTGACGAGTACCGTAAAGTTTATTTGTGGAAGGGAGTTAACAGTAATGTAAGATCTAAATTTATTGGTGCTAAAAGGAGTCAAGACATACGTGGGCAAGTAGGCATGCACTTTGGCGTAGTACCCCTTGACGAAGGCGAGGAAGATCCTGACTTTTTAAAACTTATTGGTGGAAAAACCGAAGGTGGGATCGCTAAAGAGATTCAAATGGAAATTAGCACCGCAAAAGTAAGCGCACCATCTGTACATCCTTTGAGAGATAAAGATCCGTTCGGTGTACCAAAACCCGCAGCAGGTATGAACATTGCGGGCTCCAAGGATAGACGCTCTCAAAATAACGGTCCCTTGTATACTGGCAAAGAATCGTTCGCAGCATTATCTCAAGAAGAAACTCACGTCAATTTTGACGAAATAATGCAAAAACTAGAAGAAATTAAAATTCCAGATGGGTTCGAAAGAGAATTGATTATTATTGGGGACCACGCCTATTCTGTTGTTGAAAAAGTTCAAAATTTTTTAGGGAAAAAACAAGTCTCCAAAGAAATTTCCAAGGTTGGAGCTATCCCAGAAGGAGTCTTTTTTGCCGAGGAATATTGTCCTAGAATTTTATCAGAAAATGGTAAGATTTTAGCAATAGAATTTCTTAAACGGACAAGTGGTCCAATAGACGCAAAGGTAGAGTTCAAATCTAAGAAAGAAATCTTAAAAGATCAGATTAAAACTCAGTTAGAATATAAATAATCTATATATTTCTACCTATTTCATTCAATTGCTATTTTTATTAAAATTCTTAAATAAAATTAACTATTAAGAATTATCTTCTGAATTAGTCGCTTGTTTTAAATAAAACGATCATTCTAAAAATATGGTATCTTAAACGATCATTCTAAATATGGAAAATCTTAAACTTTAAATCGATTTAACCTAATATTTTTATAATATAAATATTTAAGTCCAAAAATTATATTTTATATTAATAAATGAAGAATTAACACCTCAATCAAAAGCCAGAGATTATTTAAATGAGCGATTTAACTCAAGACCAAGCCCATAGTCTTTCTAAATTTCTTGGAAATATTACAGAACACACCGAATTAGAAGCACTTGCATTAGTTACGAACGAAGGTCTACGACTTGCTTTTTCATGTATACCGGATTACGATGTAGACCCCGATTTATTTTCAAGTTTAAGCGCTGTAGTAATGCAGAGTGGGCATGATGCGATCGATTCTTTAGGATATAACAATTTATTAGAAGTGGTTTTAAGGGGAAGTAATGCCTTTATTATCTTAAGTGGAGCTGGAAGATTCTTTTTAATGGGTGCTAGTAGAAAGATCGAAGATTTGGGCAAAATTGTTACCGTTTTTCGCTATTACGCTGGCGAAATCGGAAGTAGGTATCCAATTCAATAGTTTCTGAGCAGATTTTTCAAAAATTATATTTATTACGATAAAAACATATTGATAATGATTATTTATGTCTGAAATCAAAATTTTTGTTGATGTAACCGAAAGCTCATCCAATAAAGTAGTTATTTGTCAAGAAAATGCCACTAAACTAGGAATAAAAAGTGGCGATTCTATAGAAGTTTTTAATTTAGATAATGATAAAACAACAACTGCCGTAGTTGAAATTTCAAATATGGTATTAGATTTTGCTGGTCAAGTTTCTAAGGACATAGTCGATTCACTAGAATTTAAGGGCGTTGAATTATTACTTCGGCCAATGAGCAGTGCAGAGTTGCTTACTCCTAAAATACAAATACCGAAAGTCCCCAGTGTCAAACCGGTAGCAACACCACCGCCAAGACCAACGCAATCTACATTAACACCTTTACCAACAAGACCTACTCAAATGCAAACCCAAAAACCAACGCCATTACCTCTTCCTACTCAACACCCAGTACCACCTATAAGCGGACATGTTCCACTTCCCACCAAAACACCCGAACCAACGCCACCACCACAAATAACCCCCCCACCAAGTCTACCACCTACGCCAATTCCTATACCTACCCCACCACCACAACCTACCTTAGCACCTACACCTCAATTGAGCCCTACCCCCATACCCCCTTCACCAGTGCCCTTACCACAAGCTCCGCCACCTCAAATGATCCCCCCTTCTCCGAGTCAAACACCTCTTCCCACTATTGGACAAGAAGTGGGAGTTCCAATTGCTCCTGCCGATCCTTACCCTAATAGAATTGATGTCAACATGTTAAATAGTCAAAAGAACGGTATAGTATTAACTCCCGTGATAAATGATTCTATCGAAGGTGGACGAATTCAAGTGAGTGGTTTTGTAATTCAACAGTTAGGATTAGGACAAGGTATGCTTATTGGTTGGGAAGATCCTCTCACGCGAGCTGTGGGTTCCGCTAGAATTGATCAAGCAACAATTGCTCCCACCGAAATTCGAATGAGTAGGGATACGAAAGAAGATACTAATGTTTATAGTCAACAAATTGTTGTTTACTCTACTGAACCCCCCATCCAAAAAACATCTGAACTTATGTTAGAAGTACAATCACAACCTAATTTAATGGGTTATGCTCTTGTAAGCCCTCGAACACAACATACGCTCTCACTTGTCCAGGATAATGTTCTTGCGTTTGAAGATGAACTTACTGGAGCTGTTGGAGCAGGTAAAGTAGAAATTTTAGAATCTGTTCCCGACAACACCATTATTATAGATAGCGAGATTTTAGAGGCGTCAGGGATTGGAAGTTTCGAAGTAAAAGTGTATAAAAACTTGCGACCAATTATTCCCCTACAAAACATATCATTAGGTATTTCACCAATCTCAGGTGAAAATATGTGGGAAATTATTAGCACGGCGCGACAAAATGTAGATTCCTTGAAAGGTTGGCTAGCAAACTATGTAATTTTTAAAGGGATTAAGCTTAGATGGAACGCAGTAAATATTGCGTGTTCAATTTTAACGACTACTCCAGATTTGACAGGGGATATTCTAGCCACAGTTAACGAAAATACGGCAATTAATCTGAGCCCAACGGGACTAGTACCTTTTAACGCTATTTTGATAATAGATATTAGCCGTTCGATGATGGCCAGGGATGTACTCGTCCAAAACATAGCCCCTGCAATTGAGGGCATTAAAGCAGCTATGGAATCTCCAGAAATTCAAGAATTCTTAAAACATTTTAAAGCAGGTGTTAACATTCCAAGGAGAATATCTGCTGCTTTTGCAGCTGTTCTATTCTTAAGCGAAAAGGTTGGACGTGGATTTGGAGAAAAAGTCTCAGTGATTAGATTTGCGGACGAAGCTCAGATATTACCGTTTGGAAGCAGTTACTACATGGATTCTGCTAGCGGTAAGAAAGGCGTATTAGAAGATGCTGCACGCATGATTGTTGACCGAATTGGAAATAGTTACGGTCAATCTACGAATATGGGAAGTGCTATGGTCAAAGCGCATCAAGTTTTGACTGAATTTGATAAGCTCAGCCTTGGTAATCCGCAGCCTACTATGATCATACTCTTAACAGATGGGATTCCGACAGATGGAGATGAGTTTCTCAAAGCTATTAAAATGTTTGCAGAAAATCCAAATGTTGTAATATATATTGTCGGTCTTGGAAATCCGGATGATCAAATGATGACAAGGGCGGCTGTATTGTGTGGTGGAGAGTATTTCAAACCAGACGATGCAGGAGAATTACTAATTTGGTATTCTAAACGAGCTCGAGATTTAACTGTAAAAATGAAGGCTCATAAAGATTAAAAACTAATTTCTTTTCTGTTTTACTTAATTTATCATAGGGTTCTTCAATGATAAAATATCAATAAAATTCTAATAGAGATTTTTGACTATACTACAAAAACGATTTTCATAAATAATTGAATTAAAATGGTTAATAAATCTCAGAATGTGCTGTATTTAGATCACACTCAACCTCTTGAAGCTAGAATAGGTGATTTAATCTCCCGAATGACGTTAGATGAAAAAATTTCACAAGTCATTAACGATGCTGAAGGAATCGAACGATTAAATATTCCAAAATATAATTGGTGGAGTGAAGCTCTTCATGGAGTCGGATTTTCCGGTATAGCGACTGTTTTTCCCCAAGCGATAGGGTTGGCAGCAAGTTTTAATGTAAATTTAATGGCAGAAGTTGCTGATGCTATATCAACCGAAGGAAGAGCTAAACATCACGAAGCCGTAAGAAATAATAGTAGAAAGATCTTTCAAGGATTAACATTTTGGTCTCCAAATGTGAATATTTTTCGAGATCCTCGGTGGGGAAGAGGTCAAGAAACCTACGGAGAAGATCCTTTTTTAACCTCCAAAATGGGAATAACATTTATTCAAAACTTACAAGGTGATGATCCTCGATATTTAAAGCTAGTCGCTACACCCAAGCATTACATTGCCTATAGTGGATTAGAATCTGAAAGACACTTTTTTGATGCCAAAGTTAGTAATAAAGATTTATGGGAAACATACATGCCTGCGTTTGAAGCATGTATAATTGAAGGGCAAGCAGAGGCAATTATGGGAGCTTATAATCGAGTAAATGGAGAACTTTGTTGTGCTAGCAAGTTTTTACTAAAAGAAGTATTGAGAGATAAATGGGGATTTAAAGGCCATGTTGTTTCGGACTGTGGAGCAATAAATGACATATTTAAACATCATAAAGTAGTTGAAACTCCTGAAGAGGCTGCAGCTCTAGCATTTAATAGCGGATTAGATTTGATTTGTAAAATTGGGGTGACAAGGAGAACGCGAAAAGAACGGTGGAAATGGCTCAAAGATGCTGTTGAAAAAGAGTTGCTCAAAGAGTTTACTCTCGACGAGTCGTTAAAAAATCTATTTCGAGCGAAGTTTTTACTTGGCATGTTTGATCCCCCAGAACTGGTAAAATACACGAAAATACCATACGAAAAAAATGACTGTAAAGAGCATCGCCAGCTGGCTTTAGAAGCTGCTAGAGAATCTATTGTGCTTCTAAAGAATCAAGACGGAATTTTACCGCTGAGAAAAGATGTAAACACAATTGCAGTAATAGGGCCAAACGCTGATAATCGGGACGTTCTATTGGGAAATTATAACGGAGAACCTTCAGAATACACAACTATCCTTGAGGGGATTAAGAACAGAACTTCCCCAGATACTGAAATCTTATTTGCGAAGGGTTGTCCTTTGAAAGAAAAATCTAAAGAAGGTTTTGAAGAAGCGAAAACCATTGCTCAGAAATCCGATATTGTTTTTTTAGTATTAGGTATCTCACCGCGACTTGAGGGTGAAGAAGGTCAGGCATCACAGTCTGATCTTGGTGGAGATAGATTAGATATAAATTTACCAGGAGTTCAAGAAGACCTTTTGAAGGAAATCTTCGCCATTGGTAAGCAAATTATTCTAATACTCACAGGAGGAAGCGCTATATCTGTGAATTTTGCACAAGAAAACATACCTGCAATATTATTTGTGTGGTATCCAGGAGAAGAGGGGGGAAATGCTGTAGCTGATGTGATTTTCGGCGACTACAATCCTGCTGGAAGATTACCGGTTACGTTCTATAAATCTATTGAACAGTTACCAGAGTTTAGGAATTATAGCATGGAAGGGAGAACATATCGATATTTTAAAGATATTCCGTTGTATTCCTTTGGATTTGGTCTCAGTTATACTAAATTTAGATATTCTAACCTTAGTTTTTCTAATGAAATGCTAGATGTTAGTGAGACTTTAGAGGTGGAAGCTGAAATTGAAAACATAGGGGGAAGTAATGGAGAGGAAGTGATCCAACTTTATATATCAAGAAAAGATGCTCGTTTCAGAGTACCTATTAGAGAGTTGAAAGGTTTTAAGCGCATTTTTTTAAAAAAAGATCAAAGGAAAAAAATTTCATTCAAACTAATGCCTAAAGATTTTTCAGTTGTAAATCTAAATGGAGAAAGATTTTTAGAGCCAGGAATGATTACTATATCAATCGGGGGATGTCAGCCAGGATATGACTTAGAAAAAGACGGTTTAGTTATGAAGGATGTTTCTATTATAGGGAAGGCAAAGCACCTTGAATAAAAACTTATCATATTTTTCATTTAATCTTTTTCGATACAAGAATATTGTATAAAATTTTTATACTTATAATTTAATAATAATTATAATTAAAAATGTACAAAATGTGTTCAGAATAATGAAAGAAGTTAAAATTCTAAATATTGATGAGCGCGGTAGGATCGTAATTCCACAAATTGTAAGAAAATCTTTAGGAATTACAACAAATTCACAGTTGATGATGATCAGTGACTCAGAAGCCAAGGAAATTAAGATTACTCCAGTAGGTTTGCGGAGTGAAAGTGATCTCATTAAACTGAGGATTTCAATGGGAGACACTCCGGGAGCATTAGCTAAATTGGCAACAGCTTTTGGAGATTTAAATCTTAGCATGATGTATAGTGAGGCAGTAATTGTCGAAAAGGATAAAACTGCGGTGTGGACGGTAATCTCGGAGAGTCCAAGTTTTCCCATAGAAGAGCTACAAAAAATATTAAAAGAAAAAGGAGAAGCTCTCAAAGTTGAGATCCTTTCTTTAGAATGAGTGAATGTTGACAAAAAAGTGAGTGTTAAGCAAATCAAATGGCAAAGAAAAAAAAGAAAGATAAAGAAAAGAGCAAAGTTGAATCTCCTACTCCGAATCTAGATAATGTGTTAAAGTCGTCAAAGAAAACCCAATCTACTTTACATGGATTACTTAAAGTAGTCACCGAAGAAAAAAGTTTTATCTCTCCGGATGAGAAAGAAGAAAAGATAGCCCCACAACTTTCATATGAAACTAAGAAGCAAATTGCTGAAGATTACGCCATGGAAAAAGTTCCGCTTTCAGAAGGAACACCCCTTAAGAAGAAAATCCCCATTTCAGAAAATTCTGAAGCAGTAGAAAGTTCAGAAAATGCTGATGCTCAAACATCAAGTACTACTAAAACACCTTCATTCTCAAAGAAAGAGAACATCTACGAAAAGTTAACTGTATTTTTTGAAGAAATATTTGATGGGTATGTAGATAGATATAACCAGTGGGAAAATTCTATATCCTCCATTCTTTCAATCCTTAGGAAAATGAGGAAAATTACAAAAAAAAATACGGAGGAACTAGTCACCTCAGTAGGTGGTCTTTATGAAAAAATCCATTATAATTTGGATCAATTCAAATTAAAAAGAGACGAAGTTGAAAAGATTACCGATGTAGATGTTGAATCTATGTCACATGAATTTAAAAAAGTACTAGGATTATTAGAATTACAAGTGAAAGAATATCAATTTAAAAAGTTATCAGATGAGTTCGTTCATCAGCAGCAATCATTCTGATATAATTTATTGTTTTTTAATGCTCTCGCACTAATAAACTTAATAAGTAGAATCATGGCAAATACTGAGAACAATTATTTAATTCCATTAATCCTCGATATTGGAAGTGATAATTTCAGATTAGGATGGGCAGGAGGAGATTTTCCGGATATTATTGCTCCTAGTGTTTATGTTGATATTACTGATTATCTTTTTACTTCTGATATAAGCGGATCAGACACTATTAGTGGTTTAGAGGAAATATTTCTTGATACTGATAAGCAAACTCAATTAGTTGGTTTTGATGCGCTTAAATACAAAAACATCTTGAAAATTCGAGAGTTTAGTAAAAAGAAGAATTATAACATTCTTTCCAAGTTTTTTCTCCATTACTACCAACAATTAAACATTCCGGTGGAATCGCATTTCAAACAACCATTAATAATAATAACTCCCTTCTATAAATCGGAATTAGAAAAAACAAAACTCCAAGATGTATTTTTTAATTCTTTAAATTTCCCCTATGTTTTGTTTTTACCCGAAAGTCAAGCGATCCTGTCGACATTACAAAAATCTAGCGGAATCATCGTGAATATCGGGGAATCTTACACATCAATATCTTCAATTTTTCATGGATTTACCAACTTAATGGCAAGAGATATGTTTCCAATAACAGGAAAAAAAATTACTAGTTATCTCCTAAATTTAATTTTAAGCAAGATAAGCTCCTCAAAAAATACCTACCTCGATAAAACAATTGCTAAAGAGATCAAAGAGAAATTATCCCTTTGCGTCCTCGATCCTACCGGAGAAAAGAAAAGAGTTAAAGAAGGTTTAACCAAATACGATCGAATCGTGGATTTACCAGATGGTAGTAAATTAAAATTGAATTCTGAGCGATTTCTCTTATCAGAACCTCTAATGGATCCTAAGATCATTCATATCGATTACATGGGATTAGCAGAAGCTATTTCGAAAGTAGTAATGTCGTGGGACAGAGAGAATTGGGAGGAACTCCTTTCAAATGTTATACTTTCAGGAGGGAGTAGTGTGATTACGGGATTAAGCGAAAGAATCGAAGTTGAATTGCAAAGATTTTTTTCAGATAAGTTGGGACCAAAAATAAAAGTAGTAGCAGCCTCCGGAAGAGAAAATATGGGTTGGATTGGAGCTTCTGTTCTATTTTCAAAAGATCAATTAAAAAAAGGATGGATTGAGAATCCTTCTCATCAGGAGTTAGAGCAACAACAAGCTGATTAGACAATTTCAAAAAGTTTTAAAAAAATATGAATTAGTGGAAATAATGGTTATTAAGTTAAGCACGCGATCAGAATTCTTAAAGGAATTCCAACAGAAAATTATTCAAGGAAGAAAACTATTACATACTTCAAATCATCTTTGGGCAGATAGATTACTAACTGATTTGTATTTTGATATCGAAAAAACTGAATGGCTCGATATCCAAAAAAAACACCAACTAATAATGATTATATCAAATTCTTGGTGGATGTATATCAATTCTTTGATCCGTAGGACTGACGAAGGTATTGATATAGATTTTATTAGATATATTGATGCATACAAACGCTTTTTCTCGTTTTTGTCTAAATTAGATGATTTTTACTTACTCAACAATTTTGCAACTAACTTACTTAAATCGTTTACTAAAATGGATTCGTTATCTCAATCGGGTATAACAAAATTTATAAATTCATTTTGCGTTAAAGTAAGTGAAAGGGAAAACTACATCAAACTAATTGAATTGCAGCTAGTTTTGATGTATTTAAGGAAATCTGTCCTCCCTCAAGAGTTTTTTCATTTAAGTATGGAAGTTTTAGGGAGAACGATTTTTAAACTCGAACCTGGGAAACGGGCTCTATTTCTTTATGTCTTTATAGAAAATGTGAACGAAAATTTTCAACTTATGGAGGATTCTGAAGAATTCGTAAAGTCAATGATTAAAATCTTGGTAAATAGAATCCCCGGTTATTTAAAGAACGAATTTAGTAATTTAGGTAAGATTTCAATTAACGAACGAAATTTTAACACAATTTTAGTGGATTTAGAGGAATTAATATATTACCTAAACAACATTGGAGAGCATTCTTGGATAATAACCGTCATCAAAAATCTATTTTCTAAAATTCACGCGTACCAATCATATGGAGATGCCGTCACTTATATCAGGAAATTTATAGATTTTGCAATTACGAGAAATAGATTCGAAATTGCGTTCCAAATCTACGATTTTCTCGAGGACCTGTTCTTGTACCAGACGGATCTTGGATACGATAACATTCTGATTGAACTTTGGGTTGAGGCGTGCAAAAAATTTGTAGAAATGAAGGAGAAAAAGTATCTTCTCCAATCTATTGAAAAGTTAAATACACATTTGAAAATTCCTCAAACTAATGCTCAATTATACCACTTCTTTTATACAAGTAATTTCTTATGGAAATTTAAGTCACTATTTTTCTCGTTAGAGCAAAAAGATTACTGGCGAATGATGTTTTATCGTGTGCTATATGAGCAAAAAGATTTTAATCTCGCTCAAAAAATATTACCGTTTTTAGAGAAAAACTTGAGGAACGTAATTAGTGATCCACTTTCTTTATATAACGAGACTGAATCACTTAGAAGAGAAATTTATTCTTTTGAAGAGGAAAACTTACTTTTTACAGGGTTAGAGGAAGGATTTGTAATAAAACAGATGATTTTTAGGATCAACCATGATGGTTTAATTTCTATTCGGATGATATCTGTTGATGAAAAAATTGTGGAAGGAACAATTTTCAACGAATATTGGAACGATGCACATATAATAGATATTTATAATGACATTTTCTCCTACAATCAAGAAAAAAAATATGACTTTAGCGTAAAAGAATTCGGTAGATTACTATACGTATTTCTCCCAATTAACATTCGCACTTTTTTAGAGCAGTTTGAGATTAAGTCTTTGAATATTACACCTGAAATTTATTTTATTTTAGATGAAATGACGATTCCTTTCGAATTAGTTTATGACAATAATTTTTTCTTATTAAAATATTCCATTGGGTATATTATTGGAGAACCACCTCTTGGAGGGGTTGCTTTTGGGCACGATATGGTTGAAAAAGAAGGAAATCTAACGAAGGTCAATGTTCTGATCGTCGATTCTATAAATAGCACAGGACCTATAAGATGGAACGCAGAAACTAAATCTAAAGAACTAATATTTCCTTTTGAAGCGGGAATTAATGAATTTAATTATATTACTGAATTTTTCAACGGTCGCGAAGAAGTTAATAACATAGCGATCTTAGTGGGCCCCGATTCTTCTCGAGATAAGATCCTATCTCATATAGAAACAGGATCGAATCATATCATTCATTTTGTTGGAAATATTTTTTATTCAAAGTGGAATCCGCGAGACAGCTTTTTCCTCACCAACGATAACGAAATAGTAACATTTAATGAAATTAACAAGTCAATACAAGCGAACCCTAACGCAGAAAAACCGTTTTTATTTTTTAATTCTCAAATTTATGATATTGAAGGTAAAAAGTTAAAGAATGTTCTGCGTACGTTTGGAGAAATTGTAGAATATTTCGATTATGAGAGAATTACGGGGATAATGTCCAGAAATTATCCGATTTTTAACGATGAGACGAAGGAAATAATCGCTAATTTTTATATCAACTTATTCAATGATAAAAGTCAGGGAGTTTCCCTTGTGAAAGCACGGCAAGCATGTATGGCAAATAAAATGACTAAACTTGTAGAGAAGAAATTTAACGAGTTATCCGCAGAGGAAGGCGTAAAGAATATTGATCTAGAAGGATCCTTAGCGATATCAAGCTATATGCTTTTTGGCAAACCTTGGAAAAAATTAAGTTAGAAAAATGATTCTAAAATTATGTAGGAATACCTTCGTTTTACTTAAACTTAATTAAAAGTATTTATATTAGAAAATTAAATTTAGAAGCATAAAATGGTCTAAAATGTCAGATAGGATAATTGAACTCCGAGTTGAAAATGCCAGACTCAAGAAAGAGGTACAAAATTTAGAAAATAAAGTATTATCGTTAGTAGGAATGATTAGTTTAGAATCTTCGGGAGGTCTTGAACGCAAGAATGTTCTCAATGAGCATTTAATTAATCTAATTACTTCAACATCCATTCAACTTAATGTTGTTTCACCTAAGATCGATAGATTCTACAGCATCGAACTTAAAAAGCTAACTAAGAAAGGAATTCCAATACTAATTATTACTAACGATAGAGGAAATATTCCTAAAATATACCAAGAAATCTATGATGATTTAAAACAAACTTCAGGAATAAGCATAATTAATAACCCGAATGTCAGGTATTTATTAGTTTTCAATGCTGAACAAGGAATTTATTCGGGGGGGTCATTAGATAAAGGAGAATTAGAAAAATCTGTCCTTATTGTTACACGCATCAAAGAAAGCGCTAAACTCAGAAAAATCGCTGAAATATTTAGTTTAATGCTCCCATCCTTTATGAGAGGAAAATAATTAATAATTTTATGATTTTTCTTCTAAAGGTAAGATTATTAGTTTTACACTAGTATTGAAAACCATGAATGGAAAAAAGAATGGTCGAGAACAAAAAAATAAGTTCAAAAGAATTTGCAGAATTCTTTGGCTTGGGAACAAATTTTTATAAGGAAACCTCTATATTCTTAAAAAGGCAAGCGCAACTGAATAAAAGTAGTTTTCAAAAGAAGTTTCGTCTGTGGGAATCGGCGTTCAAAAAAATTTATGGGAAAGAAATTGAACAATCTCTTTTTCTCAAACATTCTTATTATGTTTCGATACTAAAATTAGTAGTATTATTAAGCGCTGATACATCTGTAAATAAGACAATCTACGACCATTTTAATCTAAATGAACTTAAATTTTTCTTCACTCCTAAATTGGATAAAGCACTTATTTCTGAGGTGAGAAAATTTTTAGGAGGCGCAAAGTTAGCTAGACAAGACAATTTTCATGAACTATATCAGCAAGTGTTTCATGTTGCGACGCGCCATAAAATCGGCGAATTTTATACTCCGTCACACCTTGTTGATAAAATGATAAGTGACTCATATAAAATCGGTTTAAAAACATTAGATCCTTCTTGTGGTTCTGGTAGTTTTTTAATAAAACTCATAGTTCGAATTTTTAATTCTAAAAATAATGAATCAGTAATAACCGAAGCAATTGATAACATTTATGGGTTTGATATCAATCCTTTAGCAACGCTCACAGCAAAGGTGAACTTTTTATTATTATTTTTTGATTATTTCAAAGGAGAAATTAGCAAAATGCCGAGAATTAATATATTTTTAGTCGATTCTCTCTTTCCTGAACAATCCAATCCAAAAATAGAAAATGAAATATTAAAACTTAACAAATCTTTTGATTTAATTATTGGCAATCCCCCCTGGCTTACTTATAAAGACATTACTAATAAATCGTATCAATTAAAAATCCGTACGTTATCAGAAACATTAGGGATTAAACCTTCAAGCCAGTACATTACGCATATTGAATTGGCTTCTATTTTTTTCTTCGCAATACCTCTAAAATTTCTAAAAATCAAGGGAATTATATTTTTTGTTATGCCTAAGAGCGTGCTGAATGGAGATCATTGTTTTAAGTTCCGTAGGTTCTCTATATTTAACACGATCGAAATCTGGGATTTCCCAAATAATTATTTCTTTAATGTTGACCATATCTGTTTGAAAGCTGAATATGTAGGTACAAGATCGGAAATAAAGATTACAGACATATATCCGATTAAAGCATGGATATTTAACAGTAATCTCGAACTCTTAGATGAAACAAAATATTCTAGTTTTGAATACGACGAAAGAGGAGCTAAAATTATTATGCCCGAAAAAGAGTTGAAATTCTTGGATAGGCTTTCAATAAGCCCGTATAAAGCTAAATTCTTTCAAGGAGCAACTTTAGTACCTAGAGCACTCGTTTTCTTTAAAATTGATAAAGAAAAGGATAATTTCTTAGAAATATCATCCGATCCGGGCGTAATCATGCGGGCTAAGAAAATTTGGAGATACACATTTCAGCAGAAATTGATTGAAAGCAAATTTGGATTTAAGTCTTTTTTAAACAAAGATTTGATTCCTTTTTACATCAAAGAATTTAAGAACGTCTTCTTACCCGTGGATAGTTCCTTACAGTGGGATGAAAAACTTCTTAATAATAATAAAAAAGCTCTAAGCTTTTACACTGAAATTAATAATTTCTACAAAAAAAATAAAAAAGGAACGAGTAATATTGATTCACTCTTCTTAAACTTGAATTATTGGAACAAGTTGACGAAACAAGCAAATAATAAACAATATATTGTCGTTTACAACGCAAGTGGCTCACGTTTAAAATCAGCTGTTATTGATAACGAAGAACTCGGTATCGTTATTTGTTCTGAAAATTATTACTTTTCTACCAATTCACTAAACGAAGCACATTATCTATCTGCAATTTTCAATTCTCCAGTATTATCAAAAAACATTAAGTTGATAAAATCAAGCAGGCACATTCACAAAAGACCCTTTTCTTTCCCAATTCCTTTATATGATAACGATAACGAGACACATAGAAAATTGGCTAAAAAATCTCGAAAATACCATTCCATCGTACAAGATTTAGTATTTAATAATAAAAACATAACCGCTGAAAAAGTTAGAATCTTTATCAATCCAAAATTAATTAAACTGGATATTTTAACTAAAAAAGCCATATTTTCAGATTTAAATTACTCTTAAAACGAACCGATGAACTGTAGATATCGAAAAAGTGAATTTTAGAAAAGTTTATCTTTCTTTAAATATTTATTTACTCGATTAAGAGTGAAAAAGTAAGAACTATTTAGTGAATTAATAAATTGAATTTTGCAGAATTAGGGATTAGCGAACATAACGTTAATGCTTTAAAAAAAATTAATATTTTAAAACCCACACCCGTCCAACAAAAGTCTATACCTTTAATTTTAAATGGCCAAAATATCATGGCTCAGGCGAGGACAGGTAGTGGAAAGACTTTAGCTTTTGTACTTCCAATTATCGAAAATTTGAAATATCAGCCCAATGAGGCTTTAATATTAGTCCCAACGCGAGAGTTAGCGACTCAAATTTACGAAGTAATTAGAGACTTGGGGAATTCAAAGGTAAAGGCATTTCCAATATATGGAGGTGTTTCTATCAATAACCAAATAACGAAATTGGAGAACGGAATAAGTATTATCATCGGAACTCCGGGGAGAATAATCGATTTATACAAAAGAAGAAAGCTAAGGTTAAACGACATAAGATTTGTCGTTGTCGACGAAGCTGATAGGATGTTTGATATGGGTTTTACCCCTGATGTAAAATATATCTTGGATCAAGTCCATACGAATTTCCAATTTATGCTATTCTCTGCTACTTTTGACAACGGAATCAGAGAATTAGTAAAGAGATATTCAAAAAATAAATTTGAATTTCTCAATTTGAGTAGAGACCACTTAACTGTTGGGAATACAAGACAATTCTATTACATGATAGATAATTATAGCGATAAATTCAAAACTTTTATTAAAGTCATACGAAGAGAAAAACCTAAGCATCTCTTGGTCTTTGTAAACACCAAAAAAACAGCTGCTTGGTTAACTAATAGATTAAAATCCCGTGATAATTTCAACTATAGAGTAGAGCTCATTTCGGGGGATTTATCGCAATTTCAAAGAGAAAAGATTTTAAAAGGATTTAAAAGCCACAAAATCAATCTACTGATCGCCACCGATGTGGCCGCACGGGGCTTAGACATTAACAACATATCCCATGTGTTTAATTATGATATTCCGAAATATCCAGAAAATTACGTACATCGAATAGGAAGGACATCACGCATGAATAAACTCGGAGTTGCTATAACATTAGTTGTTAAAGATGAATACGAATACCTCTGCCACATCGAAGGATTAATTGACAAGGAAATTAAGTTGAGAGTTTTGGATTCCCAAGGAAGAGGAGATCAGGGTCGCTATCATAATCCTTTTTATTAAAGCTAACTGAGAAGAAAAAACTTTTTGATTTACAAAGTTTAATATATAATTATTATTATTAATTTATAAAATTAAACTTGTCTTTAACTATTAAATGAGGTCATAAACAATGCCAAGTAGACGAGGAGACGGAACTCTTGTTTTTAAAATTTGTTTTTACGGTCCTTCACTGGGAGGGAAAACGACGGCATTAGAATGGGTGTATAACAGGGAAGGTTTAGCCTCAGGTGATATGCAACAAATTCAGGACCCTACCGGGCGAACCTTGTTTTTTGATCGAGTAGTAGCTAGAGTTTCTAATGTAGTTTTTCAAGTTTACACTGTAGCAGGGCAACGCAGACATAAATTTCAACGTCAAACAGTTTTAAAGGGTACAGACGCTGTGATATTTACATGGGACAGCCTAATAGATCAGTGGGGCGAGAATATTTGGTCTCTTAAAGAACTACTCAAGTTTTATGGAGATAAATTAATTCCACCAGCACTTTTTGATCCACCTGAAGTACCAATAGTTGTTTTAGCAAACAAAAGAGATTTAGAAGATATCGTGGAGATTTCCAAGTTAAGGCAAGTACTGGATACAGCAAAACTTAACCACTGCTTAATTTACGAAACTATAGCTATAACTGGAGTTAATGTAAAAAGAGCTTTTGTTTATGCCGCTCGACAAGCTGTGCTTAATCACTATAAGAAACTTTCGGGTAAATCGATGGAAGCTTTCTAATAATTCCATTTTGTAAATATTTTAATTTTTGATGTACACAATTTCAGGTACAATTTTATCTTTAGAAATGTTAAGATACCCATAAGAAGATATTACTGTAAATTTATTATCTATGGGTGTTGTTGTTCCGGGATTAAAGAACAGAATTCCTTTACTTGTTTCATTAACTGGTCTGTGTGTGTGTCCAAAAATCACAATGTTATACGATGAATTAAGCAAAACTAGTTTTTTAATTAATCTTTTTATTATAATGTTAGGACCACCCATTCCATGAAGCATTAATACTCTAAAATTGTAAATATTAAATTCTAGTTTCTCTGGTAAAGTTTGCTTTAAATTAGAATCAATGTCCATATTACCTCGAACTGCTACGACTTTATCATTTCCAAATATCTCAATGAGTCTCTCGTATACCCCATAAGAGGTGAAATCTCCCATATGAAACACGTAATCAACCTTTCTCTTTTTAAAATCATCAATCACAACATCTGGTACTTTATTTGTTCTTTGGGGGACATGCGTATCAGACAATAATCCGATTAGAATTTCTTCTTTATCTGTTTGAATCAATTAAAAAACCTTGATTATATAGATTAAGTTATTTTTAATTCGCGTAAAATTATTCTTCTTGACTTTCCTGCTTTCGTATCCTAAATTTGACGACTTTAAGGGCAAAATTTACGATTTCTTCTATATTTTTCCATCGTTCTTCATCTAGTTTTCTTTTCATCCAATAATATAGTTCTTGCTCAATCGGAACGGTTAGATAAATTGGTTGGGATAACTGTGCGTCTTGGGAATGGGCTTTATTCATTAGCCAAGAAATGATGTTAGAAATCAATTTGAAGTTATCAGCAGCGTGTATGCCATATAAAGCGTGAAACCCCGAAAATAGAGACAAATTTCCAATAGCTACGATTTTTCCCAAACCATAATGCCCTATCGCTATTATGGGAAGGCTATCTACGGGTTCGTCAAACCATTCCTCTCCGTCAAAAATCTTATGCCAGGCAGCTTCTCTTGAAGAAAAAGCAATTGCAGAAACATCAATGTCTTCAGTTTCGATAGATTCATCGATCTCAAGGGTACAACCATTAGAGTGAATAATTTGGGTGATATCTCGCGTAATAAAATGTTTTCTAAAATCCTTAATTATTGGACGAGATATGTCCTTTGAAAAATTTTCATTATCAAAGAGCTGATCGGGATTGAAGGTAATACCAAAATTTTTAGTTAGTTCATTCAAATTGTTTTTATTTTCGATATCTCCTCCTTTATCATTTATAATAAGAAGAGATCCTCCATCTTTAACATATTTGGTTAAGTATTCAATTTCTTCAGCGCTTATATGGGAATCCGCAAATGGAACTCCAATTATAAACACATTATAATCTGCTAATTTTTCGTAAGTAAGTCCTGCTTCAATTTTTCCTAACTTTAAATCTGAATTGAATAAATATTCTATAAAATCATTAAAGCCAGGGTCTTCAATCGTTAACTTATTCTGATGAGAATAATCGAAGCCGATATTATATTCAGTTTTCATTAATCAAAATCCTTGTTATGAATATCAATTAATATATGATATTATTTTATTAGATTAAAAATTAATTCAATTATGCGAAAAAAAAATTATAAACAGGTGGAGAATAAACCCGCAGTATTAAGCGATGGCACTCCAGTCAAAGATGTTTATGTTAGATGGTTAATTGATGATGAGCATGACGGGGCTAAGAATTTTGCGATGAGACGATTTGAAATTAAGCCTAAAACGGAGGTACCTCTCCATAGTCACCCCCAAGACCATGAAATTTACATATTAAGTGGTAAGGGTAAGTTTTACAACGATTCTGGAACAGAAGAAACTGTCGAAAAAGGAGATGTAATTTATATTCCTCCAAATGAGAAGCATGGAATAACAAATCTTGGTAAAGCAAATTTTGTATTTTTATGTTCAATTCCATATCTTAGTAAATAATACTCCATACGAATTATGATTCTTTATTTTTCGTCGTCGTCTACTTCGTCTACTTTGTCTACTTCGTCTACTTTGTCTACTTCGTCTACTTTGTCTACTTCGTCTACTTTGTCTACTCCGTCTACTTTGTCTACTTCGTCTACTTTGTCTACTCCGTCTACTTTGTCTACTTTGTCTACTTTGTCTACTTTGTCTACTTCGTCTACTTCGTCTAATTCTACATCTTCTTCTCCTTCTATTACATCTACTTTATCTACTTCGTCGATTTTTGTTGCACATTTACCAATTGCGACCACTGAATCATTAGCATAAAGTTTTATTACTCTAACTCCTTTAGCTTTTCTATGAGTAATTCTTATTGTGTCCACAGGCACCCTTATGACTTGTCCTTGCTCTGTACCTATTAAAATATCCATAAGTTTAGCAATTTTTATTGCTATAACCTTGTCTTTTTTTGCGGGATTTAAAGTAATATTTTTCACTCCTTTGGCAGCACGACCCGTTTTCCGATATTCTTTTAAGTAGGTTCTTTGTCCATAACCCTTTTCAGTCAATGTCAGAATAATGTTATCATCATTTACGAGTAAACTATCAATTACTTCGTCTCCTTCCCTTAATTCTGCGCCTTTAACACCCATGGATGTTCTCCCTAATTGTCGTAATTCTGATTCATCGAACCTGACAGCATAACCTAACTTTGTTGCGATAAAAATGTCTTGGAGGGTGTTTGAAAGTCTTTTCACACTAATTAACTCGTCGTCAGGTCTTATGCGTTGGGCTCTTACACCCGTAGATTTAAATTTTGAAAATAGCTTCAAAGGTGTCTTTTTAATTATTCCGTTTTTAGTGGTCATAATGAGCATTTCATTCGTATCAAAATTATGAATAGGAATCATCTCTGATATCCTCTCTCCAGCTTGGAGAGATATTAAGTTTATAATTGGCTTTCCTCGAGCCGTGCGCTTTTGTAACATAATTTCGAAGCATTTTAAGGAATATACACGCCCTTTAGAAGTAAAAATGAGGATAGTATCGTGAGTATAGCAGACAAACAAATTGTCTATGATGTCTTCCTCGCGTACGGTCATTCCTTTCTTACCGCGCCCACCTCGCCTTTGAGCGTGGTATTCTTCTACTGAAATTCTTTTGATGTATTGATTTTTTGTAAATATTATAATTGCTGGTACATTTTTGACTAAATCTTGTCTCATAATCCCTTTAGCATCTTTATCCTCGATAACTTCGATTCTTGTTATCCTTTTATCGCCATATTTTGTATTTAAATCTGTTAGTTCTTGCTTAATAATATCTAATCGTATTTTTTTGCTTTCTAATATCTTTTCATATCCTTTAATGCTTTCATTCAATGTCTTTCCTTCATCAACTAACTTCTGCTGCTCTAAATTAGTCAAACGCGATAAAGGCATGCTCAGAATGGCTTGAACTTGAATATCACTTAATTTGAAGGCGATTTTTAATTTTCCTTTCGCATCGTTAGTATCTTTAGCACTCTTTATTATTTTTATAACTTCATCAATATTTCTTAAAGCAATTAAGAGCCCTTCAACTCTATGGAGTCGAGCCTTAGCTTTTTTAAGGTAAAACTGGGTTCTTTTAGTAATAATAATAAGGCGGTGTTCAATGTATTCGTCGATTATTTCTTTTAAATTGAGAATTTTAGGCTGTTTTCCATTGTTAATCAAAACTAGATTATTTATACTAATATTAGTCTGAAGTCTAGTTCTTTTAAATAAAATATTTTTAAGTATTACAGGTTGAGCGTTTTTTGTTAAATCGATTACAACACGCATACCTTTCCTGTCAGATTCGTCTCTTAAATCACGAATATCTTTTAGGACGCCATCTTTAATTAGTCTAGCAATTGATTCTACGAGGGTTGTTTTGTTCACTAAATAGGGGATTTCAGTAATAATTAGGCTATTTTTATTTCCCTTAGTCTCGAGTTCGACAGTCCCTCTCAAAGTGAGACTTCCGGTTCCAATTGAATAAGCAGTGTATATACCGTTTGTATTTATAATGGTTCCTCCAGTGGGGAAGTCAGGACCTTTAATTATCTCCATGAGTTCCTCTACTGATATTTCAGGATCATCAACGGTGGCCATTATTCCCTGGCATACTTCGGTCAAGTTATGCGGAGGCATAGATGTTGCCATTCCAACCGCAATACCTTTTGTTCCGTTGATTAAAAGATTTGGAAGCTTGGCAGGTAAAAACACAGGCTCTTTGAGACTATCGTCAAAATTCGGCTGAAACTCTACAGTTTCATTACCTAGGTCTTCTATTAGCTCGTTAGCTATTTGTGCTAACCGTGCTTCGGTATAACGCATAGCAGCGGGAAGATCTCCGTCAATTGAACCGAAATTTCCTTGAGGGTGGATTAATGGATATCTCATCGAAAAGTCTTGCGCTAATCGAACTAAAGAATTATAGACAGCAGCATCTCCATGAGGGTGGTATTTACCCATCGTTTCACCTACAATTCTCGCAGATTTTACATGAGGGGTATTGTAGAATTGATTATTATCTGTCATTGCATATATAATTCTACGATGCACTGGTTTGAGACCATCTCGTACGTCAGGAATGGCGCGTCCGACGACGACGGACATTGCATAATCTATATAGCTACTCTTCATTTCATCTTTTAGAGAAATCTCTTTAATATTTTCTGCTGTCATATTTACAACCTTAATCTAAATTTTTAATAAAAAAATAAATGAACAAATTAAATGTCTAAAACCTTAACTTCGTCAAAATTGGCGAAGATAAACTTTTTACGGGATAGAACCTCTTTCCCCATCAATTTAGTAAAGATTAAATCATTTTCTGTATAATCCTCGTACGTAACTTTCTTCAAAGTCCTAGTTTCTTTATTCATTGTCGTATCATATAATTCTTCAGGGTTCATCTCACCTAAACCCTTATATCTTTGGATTTTTATAGAACCTGAATCCTTTAAATTGTGTTTTGATATAATTTCTTGCATAAATGCATCTCTTTCACTATCCGAAAAAACAAATTTTTTAGTTTTTTTATATGAGACTTTGTAGAGCGGGGGCACAGCTAAATAAAGAAAACCCCCATCTATTAAGGCTCGCATATGTCTGAAGAAAAATGTAAGTAAGAGCGTCTCAATATGTTTTCCATCAATATCAGCGTCACACATGATGATTGTCTTGTGATATCTTAACTTATTTAAGTCAAAATCACTCTCGGATTCCTCAGATTCCTCAATTTCCCCATTTTCTCCATTTGCTCCATTTTCTTTTTCAGAACCATTAACTTCATTAAGTCCTTGGAATCCAATACCCAATGCTTTGATAATTGAAAGGATTTCATTATTTTGGAGAATTTTATCCATTCGTGCCTTTTCTACATTAAGGATTTTACCCCTAAGAGGTAGTATTGCCTGATAACCTCTATCTCTTCCTTGTTTTGCTGATCCTCCTGCTGAATTACCTTCAACTATGAAAATTTCACACTCTTTTGGATCGTTTGACGAGCAATCAGCTAGTTTACCAGGCATTCTCGCGCTATCCAATACAGATTTTCTACGGATCAATAATCGCGCTTTTTGGGCGGCCTCTCTTGCCAATTTTGCATTGATCGTTTTTAATACTATTTTTTTAGCTATTTGGGGGTGTTCTTCTAAGTATTGAGTCAATTTGTCAGTAACTATTTGACTTACGATTTGCCTAACATCGGGGTTGCCCAGTTTGATTTTTGTTTGGCTTTCAAATTGTGGATCTGGCAATTTAACAGAAATAACGGCGGATAAACCTTCTCTCGTATCAGCACCGCTTAGAACGTGTTCTTTATACTTCTTTTCCATAAAGTTTTCAACATAGGAATTAAACGTTCTTGTAAGTGCGGATTTAAATCCTGTAAGATGTACTCCTCCCTCAACGGTATTAATTGTATTAGCATAAGTAAGAATATTAGATTGATACGTAGTATTATACTGCATCGCTAAATCAACATAAATAGTTGAACCTTCTCCATTTTTGGCCGACTCGCTTATATATATTATGTCATTATGGAGAGGTTGTTTATCTTTATTCAAATAGGAAATAAATTCTTTGATTCCACCCTCGTAAAAAAACTCTTCTTTCTCGTCTTTAATTTTATTATGAAGCTCAAACCGAGCTTGAGGTGTAAGGAACGCAAGTTCTCGCATCCTCTTGGTTATGGTAGAAGGATGATAAATTACTTCGTTTTTATCAAATTCAAATATAGTATCGTCAGGATAAAAGGAGATTTTTGTATATGATTTTTGGCTTTCTATTTTGGTTATTTCTGGTTCTGATACTTTTTTTCCTTTAGAAAATCTTTGTTTGTAGAGTTGTCCATCTCTACAAATTTCAACATCCATCCATTCTGTAAGCGCATTAACTACTGAAAGCCCAACTCCGTGTAAACCTCCGGAAATTTTATAACTTTTATTATCGAACTTTCCTCCAGAATGCAAATGTTCCATAATTACTTCAAGGGCAGGTTGATTGTATTCGGGATGGATATCAATAGGAATACCTCGTCCGTTATCATGAACTAGGACAGAATTATCTTTATAAAGTGTAACTTTGATTTCGTTGGCGTAGCCACCAATAGCTTCGTCAACAGAGTTATCAAGAACTTCAAAAATAAGATGATGGAGCCCCTTTTTGCCCTGGTCGCCAATATACATAGCTGGGCGTTTACGTACTCCTTCCAGGCCTTTTAGAACCTTAATATCATCCGCATCGTATGAGTCTTGATTAGGTTCATTATCAGGCATAAAAATCTAATCTCGATTATAAGTGATGTAAAGGTAAATATATCAAATAAAGTTGAAACTAAGGCGATATTTTAACAATTTACATATAATATAAGGTAATGAGAGATTATAAATGTTAGCACATTTTTACAGAGTTCGAAACCAATATTTAGTAAAGAATATAAGCCATTATTGCTAAAGATTCTTGTTTTTCTTTTTAATACTCATTATGTTCCTAAATTTCTTGAGATTTTAATCAAAAGAGATTTTAATAGCCCCATTTTTATGTCAAAATTTATAGAGGTTTCACTCGATTTTTCTGATTTCTTCCGCTATCTTTATAATTTCCGTCAATTGCTGATTTACATCATGAGTGCGAATTATGTGCGCTCCTTTATAAATTGCTATTGCTGTTGCTGAGAGAGTTCCATTTAGTCTTTTTTCTGGTTCTGTGATATTTAATATCGCTCCAATAAAAGATTTTCTGGAAATCGCTACTAGTATCGGTTTATTAAGAGAACGAAGTTTATATAAATTCCCAATTATTTTCATATCAAATTCGGGAGTTTTTTTATCTACCCATTTTCCAATTCCGGGATCAAGAATTATTTTTTTTCTGTCATATCCTTTACGTCCCAGTAATTCAATAGTTTTGTTAAATTCACGTTTTATTCCATCAATTGTCAATAAATCTCCCGGAACTTCCTTTGAAGCCATTAAAATAATGGGTAGCTCGTTTTCTGTAACAAAGTCACCTAAACCGGGGTCAGTTTTTAGGCAACTTACATCGTTAACGATGATTTTCTTCTTAAATTTGGCTGAAATTTCCATTGCTCTCTGAGCTACTCTTCTATATTGGGTGTCAATTGATAAAGCGATATTATCTGGGATAATTTTACATACAACATTCATTGCTGATTCCATCCGGTTAATTTCTTCCTCAATAGTTATCTTCTCCGACCAAGGAGCAGTTGATCTAGCACCCAGATCCAATATTGCTGCACCATTATCAATCATATTTTTAGTCGCAAATTCAATTTTTTTAGCATTGTCGTAGACGGAACCTTTATAGAACGATTCCGGACTTAAATTTAGCACCCCCATAACGATAGTAGAGTAATTATCGCCAATTTCTAAGAAATCGAAAAATTTTGCATATATTTCATTCATGGTTAACGATATTTTAAAAAAAGTATATCAAATAAGTTTAATTCTTTTTATTATAATGGAGTTATTTGCACTGAAACTTCCCTTGATTAAAAAAGGAGACCCACTCCTCGATATAATTATATCAGTATTAGATAAGCAAGGAAAATCACTAAAAGAAGGCGATATTGTCGTCATAGCCGAAAAAGTTGTTGCAACCTCCCAAGGAAGAGTAGTGAATTTATCCGATGTAAAAAAGATTTCTCTAAAGGCAAAAAAACTCTCTAAACTTTACGACATGGACGAAAGATATGTAGAACTAATACTGAGGGAGGCGTCAATGATTATCGGTGGAATGACACATGTGATATTGGCAAAAGTCAATGATTTCTTAATCGCTAATGCTGGAATAGATCAGTCTAATGCTGGACCTAACAAGGTTGTATTACTACCAAGCAACTTAAAGAAAGTAGTTTGGGAATATCGCGATAGCCTAAAAATGAAATACAACCTTAAGGATCTTGGATTAATTATTGCTGACTCAAGAGTTCAACCTTTAAGAAAGGGTACGATAGGAATTGCTATTGCAACAGCAGGATTTGAACCAATCGAAGATTTAATAGGACATCCCGATTTATTCAATCGTCCAATGGAAATCACAACAAGGGCTATAGCAGATGATTTAGCTAGCGCTGCGCAATTTTTATTGAGTGAAGCAGATCAAAGAACGCCTGTCGTAATTATCAGAAATAGTAATATTGAATTTACAGAAAACCCCGCGTCAACTCCAGAAATGGAAGCTGAAAAATGTCTTTACATGAATATATTTTCTAAATACATACAAAGCTTGGAAAAATAATATTAAATAGTGTTTATCTTAAATTATGTCTCTCGTCCCTAAAAAAGTCTTTTTTGTAAAAGGAATAGGCCACCATAAGTCTAAATTATTCGCATTTGAACAAGCCTTAAGAAATGCTGGAATAGAAAAGTTCAATTTGGTGAATGTTTCGTCCATTTTACCTCCTCACTGCATTGAGATAAATAAAGAAGAAGGGTTAAATCAGCTCCAACTCGGACAAATTGTTTTTACAGTATTATCTAGAGCAGATTCGAATAAGTTAAACCAAATGATTTCGGCTTCTATTGGAGTCGCAAAACCCTCTGACAAAGATCAATATGGGTATTTAAGCGAACATCATATGTATGACACAAAACCTGAGGAGGTAGGAAACTACACAGAAGAATTGGCTACTGAAATGTTAGCTACAACACTTGGAATTGATTTTAATCCCGAAGCAGACTATGATGAGAAACGCAAAGTCTTTAAAATGGGGGGGAAAATCGTTGAAACTAAGCATATTACTGAACATACTACAAGTAAAAAAGAAAATGAATGGGCTTCAGTTGTTGTTGCGGCAGTATTTATCCTATAAGAATTCCTTTCTTGTTCTAATACTTCAAAAATTTATTATTTTATGCTCTATTCTATATGAACAAGCATTAAAAAAAGACATTTTTTTTAATTATCATTTATTCTAATTGTTGAAAATGAAAGAATCTGAATATATAACAATTGAAGAAGCTTTGAAAAAAGGAACTGGTAAAGTTAATTTAAGGGGATGGGTATACCGACAAAGAGCCTCAAACAAGTTTGTTTTTATCGTGTTGAGAGATGAATCGGATATAATTCAATGCGTCATTCCTAAAAGTAAAAATCCAGAAATTTTTGAAAAAGCTGAAAAACTGACGATTGAATCTTCAGTTAAGATTTCTGGCGAGTTAAAGGAAGATGTGAGAGCTCCCAATGGGTATGAAGTTTCTGTATCGGAGATGGAAATCATCCAAATTGCAGATCCCTTTCCAATAACTGAACACCAATCGCCTGAACTTTTATACGACAATAGACATCTGTGGATACGATCAAGAAAACTGAACGCCGTTTTAAAAATACGTCACACTGTAGTCGGAGCGATACACAATTTTTTCAGAGATCGTGGTTACTACGAGTTTGATGCGCCTATTTTCCAGCCTAGTCAATCTGAAGGTGGTGCTACGTTATTTGAAGTTAAATATTTTGATGATATTATGTATCTTAGTCAAACATGGCAGTTGTACGCTGAAGCTGGTATCTTCTCGCTGGGTAAGATATATAATATGGGACCTACATTTCGAGCGGAGAAGTCAAAAACTTCAAGACATTTAGCGGAATTTTGGATGGCAGAAATGGAAGCTGCATGGATGACACTCGATGGGGCTGTTAAAGTTGCTAAAGATGAAATTAGATTTATTGTCCAAGAAGTTTTGAAGCACAACAAAAAAGAACTTGAAATATTAGAAAGAGATATTAAATTACTAGAACATTACGCAAAATCTGAATACCCTACCATCAAGTACGCTGAAGCATTAGAAATTCTTAACAACAAATATCAAATGAATGTTCCGTGGGGTAAAGATTTAAGAACAAAAGAAGAGGAAAAAATAGCGGAACACTTCAAAGTCCCTGTAGTCGTAACGCATTATCCAACGGAGATAATGGGGTTTTATAAACCACCAAGTGAAGAAAATCCCAAAGAAGCGTTATGTTTTGACATGCTAGCTCCAGAAGGTTATTGTGAAATTATAGGAGGATCGGAAAGAAGTTTATTGGTCGAAGACATGAAAAGAAGATTGGAAGCCGACGGTGAAGACCCTGAGAATTATAGCTGGTATTTTGCATTGAGATGTTATGGCAGCGTTCCTCACTCGGGTTACGGTTTAGGAGTGGAACGTGTCGTCCAATGGATGTGTGGTTTGGATAATATTAAAGACGCAATTCCCTTCCCAAGAACTATGTTAAGAAAATCACCTTAATCTAATTTTTTATTTAAATTAAGCAGTTTCTGCTTTTAATAATCCGCTTAGCTTTAAGCCGTTTATCATCATTTCAACGTTAAAGGTAAAAAACATCTGGTTCCAAAATTTTGAATTTGGGATTAAGGTTCTACAATATTTATTTGTTATAAAGTCGATTGATGGGTTTTCGTTATACCATTCAATTAAGGAGTCCTTTACTTTAAAGTATTGATCTTCCATTTCGTCTAATATTTGTTCAAGGTGTTTATCTTTCCATACTCCAAAATGTGCTAATGAGATTGAGTTTATATCGCTTCTCGTATCTCGTAATTTATTAAACGTTTTAAGAAGTTCTTGTTCATGAAAATCGGGCGGCATTAGAGGAACAAAAAAGGCATCTTGGTCTAACCTGTTTATAGCTGCATCTCCAGCGAATATATTTTTATTTGTTTTATCAAATAAACCAATAGAATCCATTGTATGTCCAAATAAATTTAGAACTTCTAGTTCTAACCCATTTATATCGATTATGTCACCTTCTTTTAATGGAGTAATCTCTCCTTCGAAAGGATATACCTCATCAAATCCCTCAAACCCCTTAATCATTTTTTCCGGATGTTTTAAATTTTCTACCGCATTTTCAGAAGCTAAAACTTCTACATCCAAATCTTTCATTGAATTATATAATTTTGAGATCCCTTGAGCATGATCCCAATGAGAGTGAGTTAATACGATTTTATGAATAGGGTAAAGCCCAAAATCTTTGAGTTTTTTTATAATTTTACGAGATTTTAATGTTTCTCCAACGTCAATCATTAATCGCATACCGTTGTTTTCAATGACGTAAATTGAAAGAAATTTAGGCATTCCCATTGTCATTCCGTCTATTAGATAATAGTTATCACCAAATTTCCCTTCAGAATTGATTATTACTATTTAGATCACCTTTCATTTTAATGTTATATTTTTTTTGGCAAAATTAATATAGAAAATAGATTGTTTTGGATTTAAACTTTAAGGAAGGAAATAGCAAAATGAATTGAATGAAAAATGAGTAAAGTTTTTAGTGTACTTGAATTTATAAGTTTAAGAAATAAGGATTAACTGTTCCTTATTGATTCTCTTTTAGTGATTTGGTGTCAATGAAGCTCTATGAATACATGGGATATGAATTAATTGAAAAGATTAAAGATAGAGACATTAAAATACAAGATATTCTTGAATCATGTCATAAGAGAATAGATGAAGTTGAGTCCAAACTACACTCATTTGTAAATCTCGATAAAGAAAAGAGTTCAGAAAAAGCAAAAACATATGATGAAAATTTAAAGAAGGGAAAAACAATAGGAAAACTTTTTGGATTACCCCTAGCTAATAAAGATTTAATCTGCGTAAATGGGTTTCCAACGACTTGTGGCTCAAAAATATTGGAAGGATTTCGTCCTCCTTACAATGCATTCGTTATCGATCGTCTTATAAAAGAAGCGGCTATTCATATTGGCAATACAAATATGGACGAGTTTGCAATGGGAGGTTCCACAGAAAATAGTTGTTATGGACCTACTTATAATCCTTGGGACTTAACTAGAGTTCCAGGAGGATCGAGCGGAGGGTCTGCTGCCGCAGTTGCTTCAGGTCAAGCTATTTTTGCTTTAGGAAGCGATACAGGGGGGAGTATTAGATGCCCCGCAGCGTTTTGTGGAGTTGTAGGGTTAAAACCTACTTATGGAAGAGTATCGCGTTATGGATTAGTCGCATTTGCAAATTCATTGGATCAAATTGGTCCAATTACAAAATGTGTTTATGATTCAGCATTAGTCCTTGAAATCATATCAGGTAAGGACCCCCTCGATTCTACATCGGTAGATATTAAAGTGGATAAATATACAGAAGAGATAAAAAAACCGATTGAAAAAAAAGTACTTGGAATCCCAAAAGAATTTTTCGGAGAAGCGATTAATAAAGAAGTGAAGAAGTCGATAAATCAATCAATCGAGAAATTGGAAGGTTTAGGAGTAACTACGGTTGAGGTTTCAATTCCTCATTTAGAATACACAATCGCTACATATTATTTATTGTGCATGTGCGAAGCAAGCTCAAATTTAGCTAGATATGACGGATTAAGGTATGGTAAAGTCAAAGACGCTCTTTCGGGGGATGTTTATAGTGCGTTTAGTAGAACGCGAGGAGAAAATTTTGGACCTGAAGTAAGAAGAAGGATTTATTTAGGGACATTTGCACTATCGGCAGGATATTATGATATGTTTTATATTAAAGCCTTGAAAGTTAGGGCTCTAATCAGAAGAGATTTTGTTGAAGCATTTAAGAAATGTGATTCGCTAGTCTGCCCAACAATGCCTTCAACAGCGTTTAAGGTTGGATCTTTAATTGAAGATCCGCTGGAAATGTATACTCAAGATATCTTAACTTGTTCTGTTAATTTAGCGGGACTTCCAGCACTTTCAATCCCATGTGGTTTTGATAGCAATAATTTACCTATAGGTTTTCAGATTATTGGAGATTATTTTGATGAAAAAGGAATTCTTAATATTGGCTTTCAGCTTGAACAAGAGTTAGGTATTTTTCGAAAAACACCCCCATTGACAAGTGGAGGTAAGTAATCTGAGTGAACAAGACAAAAAAGTGATTATTGGATTAGAAGTCCACATTCAATTGACTAATCTAAAAACAAAACTGTTTTGTAGTTGTAGCAACGATTATCGCAATGCAGAGCCTAACACTCACATATGCCCTATTTGTTTAGGTTTACCTGGATCCCTCCCAGTTATAAATGAGAAATCAATAGATTATGCTACTAGATTAGCTTTAGCTTTAGAATGTAATATCAATCGTCACTTTTGGTTTTTTCGTAAGAATTATCATTATCCAGACTTAGCAAAGGGGTTTCAAATTAGTCAGTACAATAAAGCGGGAGGTAAAGCTTTTGCTGATAAGGGTAAAATTACGATTAGATTAAATAATCACAAAAAAGAGATCTTATTAAACAGAATTCATCTGGAAGAGGATCCTGCGAGATTAGTTCATAAAGGAAGTATCGCAACGTCACCATATACATTAGTGGATTACAATCGCTCGGGAGTTTGTCTTATTGAAATCGTTACTGAACCGGTTATTAGTTCACCTGAAGAAGCAAGAGAATTTCTAAAACAACTGAAATCTATTATTCAATACACGGGGATTTCTAACATCGAGCTAGAGGGCTCTGTTAGAGTGGATGCTAACATTTCGCTAAAAGGAAACAAACGTAGTGAAGTAAAAAACATCAACAGTTTCAGAGAAGTTGAAAGAGCATTAAGACACGAGATTATTAGGCAAAAAAACGCATTAAAAAGGGGAAAAATATTAATTCAAGAAACAAGACATTGGGACGATAAACTGAGGATCACACAATCATTACGGTCAAAAGAATTCGAAGAAGATTATCGCTATTTTCCTGAGCAAGACTTAGGCCCAATCGAAGTTGATAATTCATTTATAGAGCAGATTAAAAGTGATTTGCCGGAAATGCCAACAGAAAGAGCACATAGGCTTCGTAGAGAATATATGTTATCTGAATTTGATTCAGAAAATTTAGTATTAGATAAACGCATTGCGGATTTTTTTGAAGCTGGAGCAAACGCCGATCCAACTTTTGGATCTAAAGAATACAAACAATACTGTAATTGGTTAATGAACAATATATCTGGTTGGCTAAACGAGCATAATTTAACAATTGATAAAACTAAGCTTACTCCTAAACACATCCGCGATTTAATCAAATATATACGTGAAGGGAAAATTACATCTAAAATTGCTAAGAGTTTTGTTGATGATGTCATGAGAGGGAATTCAGTTTCTCAGATTATCAAAGAAAGAGGTCGGACTCGACTTTCTGATGAAAATATCATTAAAAAAATGTGTAACGATGTAATTGATGAAAATCCTCTTATTGTTAAAGATTTTTTTAAAAATCCAAAAGCGTTAGAAGCCTTAATCGGTCGTGTTATGGCCAAAACTAAAGGTCAAGCTGATCCTAGTATTACGAGAGAGATTATGTCTAATTTATTAAAAAATATTTAAAAACAGGAAAAATAAAAAGGTAACTATAGAAGACCTTTTAGAGCGTCTCCTGCTGCTCCTAACTTCAGATTAATTATACCAAGTTTCGCATCGGTGGTAGCAATAATTGTTAAGATATTTCCCTCAACTTCACTAAAGAGTATTTTACCTTTTGCACTTTCAATTATTGCATTGAAAAATTGGCCCTGTTCCAATTCTTTTGTTGCTCTTTGAGAGGCTTTCAGAATAAGGGTAACCATAGCTGCAACGGCTTCTGGATCGACCCACCCCGGTAAAGCGCTCCCTTTAATTAAGCCAAATTTCTCAATAATGGCTGCTCCATGAACTCCCTTTATTGATTTAAGACTTTCCAGTACTTGTTTAATCCTTTCTTCACTCATTTAAACCATTTTAATATGCTTATTTAGAATTATTAGAATAATCTTGTTATTGATATTTAAGATTTAATATTATTTAAGTATTCAAATTTTGGAATTTAAAAAAAAGAAGGTAAGATAATTACGATTTTGGTTTTATAATTTTATGACCTTTCCCCACTTATCAAGAAGAATCGCGATAATAGACATTACGATTACCATTAGTATGAAAATTAATATATCCATATCCAAACCAATCACATCACTTAGTAAAAACTCTAAGACGATCGCTATCACATAAATTATAAATGGTGATTTTCCATAACTATCTAAAATGAATATCGGCTTCTGAACTTTTTTGTCAATGCCTATGAAAATAAACGACAACAGAATCGAGGCTCCTAAACTGATTGATATATATGTTAAGGTTACCTGACGCTTATTTGGATACCATCCAGGAACCAACCAAAGTAACAAACCTCCTAATAAAGCTATAGCGCCAACAATCGCGTAAATTTGATATTTCTTTTTATCGGTATATTCTTTGTTTAGTAGCATTACTTCGCCTAAGCAGGTTGCGTAAATCATTATAACGGAAAAACTAAAAATCGTCCCAAAAATACCACCGTGGATAGATATAATCGCATATTCTCGCCAACCTCCAAAGAGAAGCATTAATTGATAGAATACCAGCAGAGTTGTTGCTACGATTGCGCGGAGCTTAGGTTTTAACCATAGGAATGGTATAGTCATCAATCCTACTAGTCCGAGAGTAGGTAAAACATCCCAAATGATAACGGGAACTTCCCCTACCATCGTTATTATTTCACCGTGGTCAATGAAAATCACTAAAAAACCGAGAAGAAAAATTATCCCATAACGAATAACCATGTGCCTAACCGCCTTAGTTACTCCATCTCTTACTTTTCTATGTGAAAAAGACAAGGGCATGAGTAATCCCATTATAAAAATAAAAGCAGGAGCGCCGATATCGTAAAAATTCATATATTCGACTATAGTTTGATTTGGTGGGTGTGCAAGAAAGAATCGGGCGATTTCAGACCCTTCCCTAAACATTGTAGGAAGAAATTCTGTAATAACAAGTAAAACCATTATAAAACCTCTTGCATGATCGATCCAGTAATATCGTTCCCGTTGCGATTGAGTTTCTTTAATGTCTAGTTTCTCATCACTCACATTTGATCAACTTTTTTCATTAAATCGTTTAAGATTTGATATTATTAAGTATTTTAATTGATATTTATGGTTTCATTTTATTTAAGTGTAAAAATTTTAGCTATTTTTGCATGATGAAAATCCTTTTTTAAAAATAAAAAATATTAGTAAACATTCATTTAGTTATTTTATATTTAAAAAATAAGCAGCGTGGATAATTGAGGTTATAAGAATGAATGATTTTGAAAGAATGACAATTTCAGCTCAAAAGGCAATGATTCATGTATTAAATTTGAAAAAAGAAGATGTTGTATTAGTCGTAACTGACGAACATACCAAAAGAGAAGGTGAAGCTTTTTTCACTGCAGCAATTGAGTACGGATGTAAGGCATATTTATATTTTTTACTCGAAAATAACCGTCCCTTAGCGGAAATACCCCCCGAATTAAGTTCGCTAGTTGGAGGAAAAACTGTAGTTATTAATGCATTTAAGGGATTGAGTGAAGAAACTCCTTTTCGAGTTAAATGGTTAGACCATGTTCTTGATACTAAATCAATTAGAGTAGGTCATTGTCCAGGGATTACTAAATCGATGATGATTGAAGGTCCTATGAACATAGATTATAAAAAAATGGTAGGTGTAGCAAATAAGATGATAAACAGTTTTAAAAACGCTAAAGAAGTGCATATAACAGCACCGGGAGGAACCGATATTATTTTGTGTATAGAAGATCGTGGATTTTCAACTGATGTTCAACTTATTAACAATGATCATATTGCTAATTTACCATGCGGCGAAATATGGTGTGGCCCAGTCGAAACTATGGGCGATGGTTTAATAGTGTGTGATGGCTCCATTGGAGATATAGGTAATGTAAGTAAACCATTGAAGATTTTTGTAGAAAAAGGTAAAATTATCAATATTGAAAGTGATGATCAAAAATTAGTAAAAGCTATTGAAAAACTAATAAATGTGGATGAAGAAGCTAAAATCATTGGAGAGTTAGGAATAGGTTTCAATCCTGGTGCCAAATTAACTGGAAATTTGCTCGAGGATGAAAAAGCCCTTCAAACAGCTCATATTGCTTTTGGAAACAATGAAGATATGGATGGAGGACAGAACAAGTCAAAAACCCATAGAGATTTCTTATTCCATAAACCAACAATGAAAGTTACTTTCAAGGATGATTCATCTCAGACTTTAATGAAAGAAGGTGAAATCCTTTAATTTCGCTTCCTTTGAAAACATTATTTTGAAGAAAACTCAAAATAAAAAATATTAACAAACCTACATTTTAATAATTCATGTTAAGACAAGCAATCAAATGGGTAAGAGCGAATCGAGAATTGTTAATTGATATTAGCGATCAGATTTGGCAATTTGCAGAATTAGGATTAGAAGAGTTTAAATCTTCTAGCATTTTAAAAAAAACTCTTAATGAAGCAGGATTTTCGGTATCATCTAATGTTGCCGATATGCCAACTGCTTTTTACGCTGATTATGGTAAAGGTAAACCAGTCATAGGCATATTAGGAGAATATGACGCTCTCCCGGGGCTAAGTCAAAAAGCAACGCCTTTTAAAGAGGTACTAACTGAAGGCGCTCCAGGTCATGGATGTGGACATAATCTTTTGGGAGTAGGTTCGTTAGGAGCAGTATTAGCAGTTAAAGACGCTATTGATTTAGGGAGTATAAGTGGAACTATACGCTATTATGGTTGTCCTGCTGAGGAGACTTTCAATGCAAAGGGATATATGATACGAGAAGGGTTGTTCGACGATGTAGATATCGCAATGACATGGCATCCCGGAAATTTCAACATGTTAAATCTGATGAGCTCTTTAGCAATAAACTCGGTAGTTTTTAAATTTCACGGACGTACTGCCCATGCAGCTGGAGATCCTCAAAATGGGAGGAGTGCTTTAGACGCCGTTGAGTTAATGAATATAGGAGCTAATTTCATGCGAGAACATATGATTTCTGAAGCAAGACTGCATTATGTTATAACCCATGGGGGTGATGTTCCAAATGTAGTGCCTGCTGAAGCAGAAGTGCATTATTTTGTGCGCGCTCCAGAACGTCATCAAGTTGAAGAATTATACGCTAGACTTATTAACATCGCTAAAGGTGCGACTTTAATGACAGATACAACTATGGAAATCGATTTTTTAAGTGGCATGTACAACACAATGTATACGAAAGTAGTCGACGATGTCATTTCAAGCGCCATGAAAAAAGTTGGTACCCCTAGATTTAATAGAGATGATATAACCTTTGCCAATGAACTAAAGAAATCTGTTCCAAAAAATTCACTTGAGGGATACTACAGACTCATACCCCCCGATATGTTGGATTTTGCAAAAGCTATTTTAAGTCAACCTCTAAATAAAATAATAGTTCCTCCAATGGGAAAAGGTAAAGTTATGCCTGGATCTACGGATGTGGCAGATGTTTCTTGGAAAGTACCTCTTGGAGAATTTGGGACAGCTTGTGAGATTTTGGGATCTCCCGGGCATTCTTGGCAAAATGTAGCCACTTCGGGGATGAGCATCGGCCACAAAGGGATGTTAACGGCGGCGAAAATATTAGCTGTGTCCGCTCTTGAATTCATGCAAAATCCGAATTTAGTTGAAAATGCGCGTAAGGAACACAATTTAGCCCATAAGGATAAACCATACAAATCAGCACTTCCTGACGGATTAAAACCGCCTTTCCGTAGGCTTAAAAAATAAAATTTTTATATTATTTTAATTAAATTATTTTTTCTACTCTATTTTTCATACATATTTAAACAACAATTGGTCTCTTTAAGAGTTAAATATTCCAACCTACTTCTTAAATTAAGAAAAATCAAGAAAATATAGAGTGATCATGAGTAAAGTAATTAAATGGCAATATCCTGATTTCTTTGAACCAAGAAGAGAGAAGTTAGTAAATCTTCTTTTTAGTGAGATTATTTTTTTAAAAAGTCATATGAAGAAATTAACTTTAAATGAAAATACCGGAGGCATTGAAACCGCTTTAGATAAATTAGATTACCTACTAAATACGCTAAAAAATAATGACACAGAATTATCTGATAAAGATTTTGATAAAGTAGTACTAATCATCTATCAAATATTCAAAGAGATCGTAAACAAATTAGAGTGCTAACTATAATAAAATTAAAAAAATAAAAAGATTAATTTTTTCTACATTTTAATTAATGAACCAATAGCTTCCATTAATGATTCTTTCTTGGGAGCACCCTTCATCAATTCTGATTTAACTCTTTCAGCTAAAATTTGAGCTGTGAAAGGCTTACCACCGTTATCGATTTGATTATAAGTGTGCCAACCTTGAAAAGCAAATACTCTGTCTGCTACTACTCGAAATACTTCTCCCGAAATTTTTCTTGCCTTATCTGAAGCAAGGAATACAACCATAGGAGCTACATTCGCAGGGTCAAACACATCAAACCCAGTTTCATCCAGCTTATTCATAATTTCAACCATTGTAGGAGTTGCATCAGTAGTAAGTCGTGTTCTAGCAACAGGAACTATGCAATTAACTGTAGCATATTTTTTTAGTTCCATTGCAGCGATCACTGTAAAAGCTGCTATGCCAGCTTTTGCAGCACCATAATTAGTTTGCCCCATATTTCCTAATAATCCCGCATCAGAAGCTGTATTGATTATTCGTCCAAAATTCTTTAATTTAGGATCGTTTTTTCCAGTTTTTCTAAAATAAGCTGCTACGTGACGAGTCATATTAAATGTACCTTTTAGGTGTACTCCGATTACACTATCAAATTCCTCTTCAGACATATTAAAGAGCATACGGTCTCTTAGGATACCAGCATTGTTCACGACAATGTCTAATTTCCCAAATTCGGATACTGCCTGATCGATCATTCCTTTTGCCTTATTAAAATCTGCAACTGAATCGTAGTTACCAACTGCTTTAACACCAAGTTTTCTACATTCCTCGACAACAACATCAGCTACTTTAGTTCCTTCACCAGTTCCATCAAAACTTGCACCTAAGTCATTAATAAGTAAATTGCAGCCTTCTTTTGCCATTGCTAACGCTTCTTCTCTACCTAAACCTCGACCAGCGCCAGTAATAATAGCAACTTTTCCATCTAACATTCCCATAATTTTTTCACTTCTTTAAAATTAAGATTGAATTTTAACATGTTTAAATCAATTGCAAAGTTAAAAAATTTTAAGAATTTGATAAAATTTAGTACCTTATAATTCGTATTTAATTAAGGGGAAATGAAGAAGCGTCTCATGGAAACTATAACTCACAATCTGATCGCAGTTTTTATTCAAATCCTCTGCTTTTTGTTTTTTATATTTCCGTGGAATGTGATCTTTACGATTATATTTGCTTTTTTATCTCATATAATTTTTGACGCCTTATCGTTTATTACTTACCACACTCCTAATTCCATGAAAGATGATAAATTTTGGCTCGTATGGCATTTTATAATCTACACTCTTTCGTTGTTTTCGATTGTTCTTTTTGTAATTCCCTATTGGATAAGTCTCTTATTCGCGAACATTATAGATTTGTGGGATTGGTTTACCTTACGACCTATACAAAAAAAAATTAAACGCAAAAACCCTGATTCTAAATGGGGAGATAAATATTATATGCATCAAATTGTTGATTGGGTAAGAGTGAAACTGTTTTATTGGCTTCCTAAACGAATTTATAAAAAATCAGGAATATTGATTGAAATTTCCATTATAATTCTTTTTGCTATACTTTTAGGTTTGCTAAATGTTTCGTTGTTTATCGACTAAAAATTCGCTCAATTTCCTTAAAATCCTTGAAGTATAAAAGATGACTAGAACAGAAACAATCTGAGGAGCCAAAACCTTTGATGTAATTATCACAAACCGATAAAATCTCTCCAGCTATAACGCATTCCAACCGAATCAAAGATGGAATTAAATATATTTTAATTATTTTGGATATTTCGCTTGCTAAGAAGTAATCTATATGCCAGAACAATTTCTTATAATGGGCCTCCGAGACATGTCTCTTAACTCTATTTTCTAACGAAGTAGAGCTATTATATCCCATAGCAGAGCCAACATATAAGTAATATCCCTTAGGGAAGGGCAACATGCCCATTGATCCTATTTGAATTCTCGTCTCTTTCGGGATAAAGATGAAGAGAATATAACTCCCTTTCATCTATTTACAAGCTTTTTTATGATCGCGATAACAACCGTCACAGAAACTTTCGTCACAATTATCGCAAATATTAGCACAATTATCGCAAATTTCATTACTGCATTCGAAGCACTCATATATACGATTGTTAGGATTTTCCCCGCAGTTATCACAAATGATTTCTTTATTTGACATTATAATTATAACTCCACATATATCTAAAGTATTTATATTAGAGGATGTATTTTAAAAAAATGCTCTATTACCTCTTAAATAACCTGAATATTCTTTACTCTGTGCATATTGTCCACTAAGAAATCAAGAGTCCATTCATAGTTTTACTTTCCATTCATACTACAATTTCAAAAACTAAATATGAACAGTTAACCCAATAAATATTAGCTAAAACCCGAAGAAACATGGGGGGAGGCGGCGAAATTTGATAGAAAATAAGAGTATAATAATTTATGAGTTGGAAAAACCATTAGCAGAAGTTTTAAAGGATCAGCTTAAAGAACCATCTAAAATAGATTCAGTAATAATTCCTTTCGCATTAATAGAATCGAATCGCGTAGAGAGGGCGCGATTACTTAAGAAATGGAAAAAATCTGACGGTTATTTTTATTTAAAGCCACAAAAATTTGAATTTAGTTTAAAAAATTTATAAAAAATTAATAAAATGGAGGTGAAAAAAGAAAATGGAGCAAGTACTTTTAAGAAAGAACGAACCAGAATTAAAACTTGAAGTAATAATCTTAGAGGATGTTCCTGTTAAACTAGAATTGAGTGAAGAAGCAAAACCACAGGAGAAACAGAAAAAAATAAAAAAATCATTATTTAAATTAATGAAGAAGAGTAAGCATAACGCAAAATATCTGGAAACATTAGTTTCCCCAGATGCAGCGAAGAGAAATGTTAACTACAGGAATTATGGATACTTCTAATTTTTTTTTTTATATTTTTATCAACATCTTATCGATATAAGATGACCTGTTAGAGTTAATTTAGTAATTATAAAAGCCTTTTTTAGTTTTTCGACCGATAGAGTTATTCTTTACCATTTTTCTTAAGAGTGAACTAGGATTATAGTTTTCCCCTAATTTTTCTGTGAGATATTCTCCAATGTGAAGATAAATGTCATTACCTACTAGATCAGAGAGTTCTAGTGGACCCATTGGAAAATTAAATGCTAATTTAACCGCAGTATCTATATCTTCTGTGCTTGCTATTCCTTCCTGCTTCATATTTATTGCTTCATTACATAGTACGTAAATTAGTCTAGTGGTTATAAAACCTGGAGAGTCGTTGACAGTTACAACAGTTTTATTTAGACTTTGGGCAAAATTTTTAGATGCTTCGAGAATTTCATCAGAAGTATTTTTACCTTTTATTAACTCTATTAATTTCATTACTGGAGCAGGATTAAAAAAATGAATTCCAACGATTCTTTCTTGATTGGTTGCTTTTTTTGCCATATCTGTAATACTTAGAGAAGAGGTATTAGAAGCAAGAATGACATTCTTATGACATTTTTTGTCTAAATCATAGAGTAAATCCTGTTTTAAAGCCATATCTTCAAATACGGCCTCGATAACAATTTGAACGTCTTTTATCACATCATCTCTATTAGTGGCTAGATGTATTCTACTTAGAATCTCCTTAGCTTCTTCATCTGATAATTTACCTTTTGTTACAAAGAATCTATTCAAGTTCTTATCAATGCTAACTTTCGCCTTTTTCAATATTTCTTCAGTTACATCAACTAAATATACATGGTATCCATGGGTCGATGCTAATTGTGCGATTCCTGAACCCATGGTTCCAGCACCTATTACACATACTTTTTCAATGTCCATATCTCTCTCACTTCTTCCTAAATTTCATAAAATCTGCTTTACGCTTTTCAATAAACGCGTTTTTACCTTCCACCGCCTCTTCAGTGCCATAGTAAAGTGATAATCCCCCAACACCTAATTGTGTGATACCGTGAGTTCCATCTGTCTCTGCTAGAAAAGCAAATTTCAGCATCTTCAACGCTGTTGGACTTTTTTCTAATATTTCTTGACACCATTTCTCTATTTCTTCGTCTAGTTTTTCAAGGGGTACAACAGCATTTACCAAACCCATATCTAACGCTTGTTGTGCGGTATATCTACGACAAAGAAACCATATTTCTTTCGCTCGTTTTATTCCAACAGCACGCATTAAATCGCCCGTACCATAACCAGGATCAAATGAGCCAACCCGCGGACCCGCTTGTCCAAGTTGAGCGTGTTCTGCTGCAATACTGAGATCACTTGCAACATGCCATACATGTCCACCCCCAATTGCGTATCCATTTACACGGGCGATAACAGGTTTGGGAAGGGTGCGAATTAAACGAGTAACATGCTGCCAGCCAACCTCTAATGGTAACATGTAACCTCCCTTATAGCCTCCCTTCTCACGAGTTGTTTGGTCACCACCAGCACAAAAAGCTTTTTCTCCAGCACCAGTGAATACAACAACTCCGATTTCATTATCCATGCACCGATTAAATGCGTCGATCAATTCGTGGACTGTCTGTTGTGTACACGCATTGTAGCGTTGAGGTCGGTTTATTGTTATACGAGCTATACCACTTTTCTTTTCAAATATTATATCTTCATAATCCACTATCTCTCATCTCCACATAAATTAATTTTCTATTTATTATTAAAATTTGACTTTAATATTAATTTTGTTCTCTCATTAAGAGACATCATTGGTTCATGTGCATATCCTATCTCCTTTTGGTACCAATAATATGTTGTTGCATAATCGATCCATCCACGGTTTTTTGAGTCTAGCCGTGAAATCCTCTTTAAAAAGATCTTCTTATCAGTATAATCATTAGCCCAATTTACTCGTAGATCAAAACTTTTATTAAATCCGATCGAATTATTACCTCGGAAACGGTATATACTTACCATAGTTGGTTTTCCTGGTTGGACAAAATTCATCCCATTATACAACCCCTCGAACACTTTCTGAAAACCCCAACTAAAACCAAAAGCATCTTCTGTACCTAAATAATCCACTCGTGGCTTTTCTTCCCCATCAATCCTAATTTCATTATTACCTTCCATAACATAATAGAATCCTTTAAACATTGGTTCATCCGTGCTAATACTGCATGATTGCCCAATTAGATGCCCTTTCCCGTCTATGTGAATGAACTGTTGATTGGTATCACTTTTTAATTGAAAGGGGAATCTTTTCCAAGTTGCGTGAAAGTAACCAAGATCATTATTCCAAGAGTCTAATTTTTCAAATTCAACAATACTATAATTCATCAGATCGTATTTAGTTTCATTCGTGAGAATAATTCTAACAGACTTTTCAAAGGGCATGGGTATAAAACAATTATACGACATGGGTGCCTTTTCGATAAAAAGGCTGGTGAAATCATTTGCTTTGCCTAAACAGCCGTCTGCGAAAAAATCTCCTATTGGAACTCTTACTGAAGGAATAGGATTATCGTTGAAATAAATTTCAAGAATTAATCCTCTAACGCTTAATGCTCTTTGTTGGTTTGGAGGTATTTCCTGATCTTGCACAAGATGTTGAGTTGAGTGAAAATTAGTTATAACTGCCGGCCCCTTTATTTCTGCAATTGTCATGGATTTATGCGCATCTAAGGATTCAAGTTCAGGATAAGAATCATATTTCCATCCTGCCTTAGTTGCTCCAAAATTATATTCCCTTTTTATTTTGGAAATCTCTCTCCAATCTAACATTTTTAAACCTTTTTCATATTATTTTAATGGGTACTTAAGAATTCTTTATTTTTTATTTCTTATGGTCATTCTACCAATTTTGGTAATTCCTTATTACGAGGTAGTTAGTAGTTAGAAACCAGAATGCTAAGGTTGAGTAATATTATTATTTTCAGATCGTGAAACTTCTGTTTCACGAAAATTCTATCTACCTATTGAATATAATTTATGCTCACTTAAGTAGAAGGTTTTGCTTTACTTCATGTACCATGCTTTGTCCTTCCTTATTGATCTGAGAAATAATTTCTCTTAATATTTCGGTGATTTCTATACCCTTTAATACACTGGAAACATAGAGCATTGAAAGCACTTCTTTAGTTAGAGTTGTAAGATTCTTCATGTCATCAACAGGAATCCTGATACCTAACGCTTTAAGATCCATTTGAGTTTCTTTTTCTTGTTGTCTTATGGCGATTAAGAAATCATTTTTTCTGCCTTTCCACAATTCAGACACAGTTCTAATAGACATAATGTATCTTTTTGTAGGACTTTTTATGCCGTGAATCTCTTTTGCGAAACTTAAAGGTTTAGAGTTTCTTATTGCCTCTAATCCGAAACTCCTATTAAACTTGTTAGTTTTATCTAATTTATCTTTCATTTTTGAAATTTCGGAACTTAATTGTTCGATTTTTAACGACATTTTTTCAAACTTATCGAGAAATAGTTCCTTATCCATTAGAATATCATTACCGCTCATTTCAGAAAGCACCCAACATTTACATATGATTCGTTTTAATTTAGTGGTTAATAAAATTAGTTATTAAAGGATTAATCTTGTTCGAATTAGTAATTTCTAATCGATTAAAACTTAAAAGAAAAGTGAAGATAAGGAGTTAATATCTAAATATTTATGCCGTAGTTTTAAAATTAGGCTCTTCTTCTTCGTAAGATTTTGTTTTACCATTATCTTGCTCATCTAAGGACTCGAGGGCATGGAGAGGTTCTTTCACTTGTTCTACGAATTCTACTGGACTTAATAAATCTTTAACTTCTTGATCAACTTTATCTTTAAACTGCCTTTCATTAAGATTATATTTCTTAATTTCATGAAAACCTAATGTTACTAATATAAGTAGAAAGAAAATTAAAATACCGATATTTTTACCCAGATTAATACCATCCTCATCTAAAAAATCTATGATATCAATATACGGCAAGCCACTAAATAGCGTAAATGGATAATTATGAATAAACTCGTAAGCTACCTTTGAAAACACCAACCATATTAGAACTGAGTCAACTCCAATACGCTTAATTCGAATTTTTTTACTTAAAAGTTCGGCTTGAGAACCCATTAGGGTGCTAATTGAATATATTAATATAAATAAATCTATTAGTAACATTATAATTTGGGTTGGAATTGAAGTATCCTCTCCACCTGTGCTTCTTAAAGCTAAAAAAATCTTAAGTAGTAAATAAAAAGTATAAATTGCCACTGATAACGAAAACATCCCTAACCAAGCGTTAAAGATTCTTTTAAACATGAAGACGATTCCGACGATTATAAAAATAATTACGATAACCCCAATAAAGAGTACAGCATAGTTCAAGGTATCGTAAATAGCCGGAGTAGATGCTAAACCTATTAGGTTTCCAATATCTTCCGATCCAAATATGTATGCTGCTAATAGAACTATTGAAAGGATAGAACCACCAAAAAATTGAATAAATCTGTAAAATGAGCTATGAACTCGCCTTTTAAGACTGTCGTCTAATCTTTTACTTGATAGATAAGCACCATATAAAATGAACCATGATGTAAAGAATATATAAGAAAATATTGAGAATAAAAAGATTCCTACCATAATTGGAATTAAGAAAAACATTAATGGAAGAGTTAAAAAGAAAGTTAACATTACTTTCCATGCAGCAACTTCTTTAATATCCTTTTTAGCTACAAGCGAATATAAAAATGTAAAAACTAAGAATGTTAAAAAGGGGATATATGTAATTATACCGATTAAATCTAATAAATTTATATTAACTGAAAAAATATGAACTGAGAATTCAAAAGGGAGTTGAATAATTGTAATATTAACAAGTAGCCAGATTACCAGAATTAAGTATTTACGATTTTCTTTTAATCCTAATTTCTTTAAGTTATCTAAAGTATCCATAAAAAAAAGATGGACTTCGAATATTTAAAATTATATAATCAGTTAGTCTTGAATGTTCATTCATTTTGTCAATGGTATTACAAGAGTAATTCAATAAATATTTAAAAGCATACTCTATCTATTATTAAACATTTACAATTTTAAACGTGATGTATTTGATATTTCAAACAGAATATTGGCCATATGTATTAGCCTTCTTTACTTGGGTTTCAGAATCTGCGGGAATTTTTGTACTAATATCTGGAATTATTGCTTTGACGTGGCTTGGTTTCGAAAGGAAACGTAGAGGATCTTTCTTTAAAAGAAAATCTGAAGCGGAAAAAACATCGGTTGTCTCCACGTTATTAAGATTAATCTCTTATTCCAGTGTAATTGTTGGAATTCTTAATATTTGGGCAGGAGCTATGGGTCTGATCTTAGATATCCCACCAAGTTTTAAATACGGTGCGATTACACCTCATGCCGATCATTTTACATGTATATTCCTGATTGTTGTTGGAATCGCAATGTTTTTCAAACCAGTCAAGGATTTACCACTCTCTAGTATCCTTGGTCTTATCGCAGCATCAGCTACTGTTTTTATTTTAGCACTCCTAGTTCCAGATTCAGCAGTGGAATGGATTGCCGGTTGGATTAACCCAAAATTGTTATTAATTATAATTTTCATTATAATAACTGCCATAGTTGCAATTGTAGCCAAATTTTTCTTAGGAGTACCCCAAGCAATCTCAAAATTCCTTTCTTGGCCTCCAGTTGCGTTTTTTATAATGATATTCGGTTTTGTTCAAGGAATTTTACTTTGGGGTTTCGGGATAAGCGTATTCATGAATATACTTTAAATCTCTTCTTTTTTTATTTTTATTTCTGCAATTGTTACATTATATATAATCTGATAATTTCTTCTGTTGAGTGAAGTCTTTAAAGGGTAGATTTAATCTCTTCTTTAGCAGCTGTACAGAGGTAGGGGCATTTCCTTGGAAATGATTGTTAACGATAATAAAAATTTCATGAATATTAGGAAATTCTTTGAGAGCTTTAATCTCATTAACTAAGTTGGTTAAATTTTCTTTTTGGTCTCTTTGAATTCTATTAAAGACAGTTAACTCGCGATCACCAATTAGGCGAATATAATATGAATTTTGTCTTGCCAGATAGTACGCTTTAATTCCAGGCATGTATGTTGTCCCCAAGATAACTGTCGAACTTTCTATTACTTTATGTAGCAAATCTTCATTAAACCAGGAATTATCGCGTAATTCAATAACATACTTATTCTCAATAGGGAGTTCACTTATTAGATATTTTAGTTGGTGGAAGTGCTTTTCATTGTACTTAAACCATGGAGGAAACTGTAACAAGTAAGCAAAAATCTTATCTTTTAATGGAGATAGTCGATAAAAAAATTGAGAGATTGAATCCTCTATGTTAGCATCTTTGAATTTATGAGTAATCTCTTGCCAGACTTTAACTGTAAATTTAAAATCCTCGGGAACTTGGTCACTCCAATTTTGAACTACTGAAAAATTAGGAAGACTGTAGAATGTTGTGTTAATTTCAATTATATTGAAATATTTCGTATAGAAACCAAGTCTATTGTGTGATTCAAGCGATTTAGGATAAAATGGTCCTATCCAATCTTTATAATCCCATCCTGCGCATCCAATATATATTCTAGCCATCCAGAATCACAATCAGAAATCCATTAAAAATCCTTTTCTCGCTTTTTCAAATAAACCAAAGCTATTTTCAATAAAATAAATTAGCATTATAAAAAATTAATGGCTTCGATAATTTAATATAACAGAAGAAGAATTAATTTATATAGCCTAAAACAATGTAGAGAAAATCTATACAATATTTGAGAATTTAAGTAGATAATTTTAAACCATTTTATGTTTTACAATTAAGTCAAAAAGGTGAAAAAAAATTAGCATTAATTGGGAACGCGCCGAATTGTCGCCTGAAAAATTATTAAAAGTAGAAGGAAGGGTTTTGTTAGATTTACGGGCTAAAATTAACGAATTAGGAAAGGAATTATCTAATGTTCAAGAAAATCTTCGAAAAACCAAAGAAACTTTAAAGGAAACTCATCATAAATTAATTGGAAGAGAAAAAAGTCTTGTTAAAATAAGTGAGAAATTCTCATCTGCTAAGGAGAATTTAGATAGCGTTTCTGAAAATAAATTAAATACCGATATTGAATTAACTCAATTAAAACCAAAACTGGAAGAGCTCAAAATAAAACTTACTGAAGCAAACGATAATATTAATAAGTTGAAGAGTGAATTAAAATTTACGACAGAAAAAGCAAACGAAATGGAACAAACCCTTAAATTCAAGGAGAAGGCTATAGAAAACCACAAGGACGATTTAGGAAGAAGAAAAAAAGAGATAGACAAAATAAATGAAGTAGTTAAATTAAATCAAAAAGAATCTGGTGAATTAATAGATAAAATCAAATCTCTTGAAGCAAAACTTTCAGAAATAAAAGCTGCACCAAAAGTTATAGAACGAATTAAAGAAATGATTAATCATAAAGGTTTCCTTTCCGATCGAGAACTTTTTGAAATTTTTAAGGAATTTGAGTGATCTCCAACCTGCAAAATCTTTGAAAAAATGGACTTCAATGGTAAAATTTTAAATAATCTCACATAAGCAAATATTATACGAGATAATAAATAATTTGAAAAAATTATATATTGTGAAACATAAAAATAATAATACAAACTAATGATATAAAAAGAAAATAAATGAAGGTGTAAGAAATATTACGATAGACTGGTCAAAAGCCCAAGAAAGCCCTGAAAAGTCCCAAAAAATAGAGGGACGATTTTTATTAGACCTTAGAGCAAAAATTGATGATATAGAGCAGCAATTTAAGCAAAAAGTAGAGAAATTAGACTCCACGTCAAAAGAACTGAGCGAAACTAAAGAAAAGTTAGCGGAGAGTGAAAAAAAGTTCAGCGAAACTAATCAAAATATGAATTCAACTAAAGCAGAGCTAACATCTGTATCAGAAGAGAAAAACAAAATTAGTACAGAATTAAATTCATTAAAAAATGACAAATCTGAACTTGAGAAGAAATACAATGAAGCAGAGGAGAAACTGAAGGAATTAGAACCAAAAGTAGGTTCTCTAAAAGAGGAATACGAACAAAGAGAAAGGGAGTTAGAAAGTGTTAAGAAAGATCTTCAACAGACAATCTCTGATAAGTACGTCGAGATCGAAACCGTAAAAGACGAGTTAACAGGACAATTGGATAATAAAGAAAGCGAACTGATCAAAGCTAAAAACGAAATTGAAGAGAAGAACAAAGAAGTTGAAGCAATTAAACTTAAACTAACTTCTTTAGAAGATTTTATTGAAGAATCAAAAGGCGCACCTCAAATTATTGAAAAAATTAGAGAAACTATGGCTCATAAAGGTTTTCTTTCCGATAAAGAATTGGAAGATATCTTAACAAGCAACTTGGAATAAGAATTTTTACTTCTTTTATTTTTTAATTTCTTTAACTAAAAGGTGATTTAATTGTTATTTCAATCGATACAATTGGAAGATTTTTACATCTTGTTCATTAAAATCATTGTATCGTTTTTCTGTGGCTTTGTTATAGGAATCGAGCGAACCAGAGTATCAGCTCAATATGGTGCTAGAGATCATATCTTTTTTTCAATGATTTCGACATCTTTAATAATTTTATATGAGGTATTTTTACCGGTATCTGAAGGATTTATTCTAATAATATTGTTTTTGGGCGGAATGATCATTTTTTTGTTGATTGGATCAATCTACAGGTTATTCCTGGAAAAAGATCCCGGTTACACAACTACTCTATCGATGATATTGGCGATGATTGTTGGTATAATGTGTTATTATAATGAATATCTTGCTATTACCATTTCTGTTATATTTTTGATTATCCTATCCACAAAAAAACAGTTCAATAAAATCAGAAAATTGAAGGAAATTGAATGGACGGGAACCGTGGAGTTTATTGCAATCGTAGTTTTACTATATATCTTAATTCCAGATAATCTTCAAGTTTTCGGTATTGTTGTTAAATCAATAATAGTAATATTCATCGTAATTTTAGCTATAAAATATTTTAGCTACTTTATCTTAAGAAGCACAACTGAGAAAAATCTATATTATATTTCTTTTTTAGGAGGTTTTGCTCACAGTGAAGCTACAACTATTGAATTAGCTAATGCAGGTGCTTCATCATCGTCAGTGTGGCTTGTAATCCAAACTATGTTAATTAGAATGTTAATCGTTTTGATGATCACTCCAACCTTATTATCTTATGCATGGTTTCCTATACTTTCCACAGCGTCTATAGGTTTAATTTTTTCATTTTTAATTTTAAAGAAAAAAGAAACTCAATTAACTTTAGATAAAATCAAAAACCCTCTCTCGATTAAAGGTGCTCTAATCTTTTCGGGAACATATTTAATTGGATTAATAATTTCGATCGTTTTAAGTTTTTTTGAAATAAATATTCTTACTTATTACATTATCACATTTGCGATCGGGTTTCTTTCTGGTGGTGCGTCCTCTTTATTTGTAGCAACAGCATTTTATAAATCCTTAGTTAACGAAGGGAATGCTCTATTAATGTTAACTATTGGTTTATCGGCTGCGATAATAAATAAGATTTTCTATTCAACTCGAGCTTTAAAGGAAGATAAAAATAAAAAAGGATATGTTATTCATCTCGTTTTTTACATCATTATTACTATTTTTCTGTTAATCACGATGACCTTTTTAACAATAATTACATTCAATCTATCAATCTTTTGAAGAGAAAGAAAATAGAAAAACGATTAGATAATGGTTAAACTCACCTGGGAAAATAAGTCAAATATTTCTGAAAATATTAAAGATTTAAAATTAAGATACATCGATTATTTTGAAACTGTGAACTTGGGTTTAGGAGATTTTCAAGGTAATGAATGGAAAAACTTATTATTTTGGGGGGATAACCTCAAAGTACTTCATTATTTAACAAATAATTTCTCTGGAAAGATCGACTTAATTTACATTGACCCTCCCTTTTTCTCAGGAACGAATTACAAAATCAAAATCGAAGAAAATGGGAATCATTACGATTCTATTGCGTATTTTGATCATTGGAATAAAGATATTGATTCATACCTACAGATGCTTCGCGATAGGATTGTTTTATTTAGGGAATTGTTGTCCATAAACGGGCTGCTATTTATCCACCTAGATTGGCACGCAAGCCATTACGTTCGAGTGTTGTTAGACGAAATTTTTGGTGCAAACCGATTTGTCAACAGTATAGTTTGGTATTACTACAATAAATATTCAGCGGGGAAAAAGAACTTGCCGAGGGCTCACGATGATATTCTAGTTTATTCTAAATCTGCTAACTATACTTTCAATGAGCTAAGAAGCCTTCGCAAAAAACCGATAAAGCAGTTAAAAAGAGTAATGGTTGATGGCGTTTTAAAGAATGAAAAAGACGAGAATGGGCATACTATTTATCGGGTTGTAAAAGATAAAAAAATGGATGATGTTTGGAAAATACCATGCATGCAACCCGCTTCAAAGGAGTGGACAGGGTTCCCCACACAAAAGCATCACGATTTGCTTGAGAGAATAATTAAAATTGGAAGCAATGAAGGCGATTTAGTAGCTGATTTTTTTTGCGGTTCAGGAACTACAATATTAACTGCTGATAAATTAAATAGAAGATGGATCGGAAGCGACATATCTGAATACTCAATTTATCTAACTCGCAAGAGATTACTTAATTATAGAAAAAATGTAATTGATCAAGTAAAAAAGCTTGAACCTATTGAGATATATACTCATTTGGATGATCAAAAAAAGAATTTAATATCAACTGGCTTTTTTGAAAAAGATTTGAAAATAAAAAGAAAAAAATAGCGTTCTTTATATCTTCACTTTGGATATATTATATTCCACCCAAGATAATTAGAAAGAGTTTCGGATATGACATTCTTGTCGCAATTTTTTCTATAAATAATTTTTTTGAAAAAACATTTTTTGTTTAAATATAAATGTTCTAATTAGTTAGTAAAAGGTTAAAATAACAAATTATGACGGACTATATTGAAGATCCCTATATTGGATCAGAATATGAGGATATATTTAACGATTGGTATGAAATTGAGGGCGCAAGAAAAATACAGCAGCTTTCACGACAACTCCGAACTTTTTTCAATTATAAGACTGAAGTTATAAGATATCGATTTCGACCCAATCCAAGTCTTGCCAAAAAAGATATAACTACTATATTATATCCCCAAAAACAAGAAATTGAATCATTAACTCGTGATTTCATAAGCTTGTTAAGAAAAATTAAGAAAAATGGACTATCACTTGAGCAAGGGATTCAATCTTTATTTTTTGACAGTTGTAAATCTCCTTTGAATATACTCTCAGAAATTACTAAGAAGCTATCCATGTTACTTCATTATTTTTCAGAAGTAAATCTTCATAATCATCCAAGATTTCTCAAATTTATAGTCGTATTAGCACAAAACATATTTTTGGTAAAAAAGTGCTTGAATGCACAATTTAGTGATTTTTATGGGGAACTTGAAATAAATTATAATGGTTTAGAAGGGGAACTAGAGTTATTATTAGAAAACACACCAAGTGTGAAGATTAAAATACCAAAAAAACAACTTGAGGAGAGAATAACTTCATGAAGGTATATACCAGCGTATTAAGAAAATCCGTGGGAGAGGATCGAGTAGCAATTTGCCCAATTTTTGGATGTCAGTTCATGATACGAGTTAAACCTCTTAAATTTAGGTTCCTAGGTTTTGGAAAGCATCCTAAATGCAAGAAACATCGCATCCCTTTAGTCTATGTTGATGAAAGGATCGGTGATTTCGTGGATGCTGCCTTGGCGTGTTTTTTTGATAAAGCAGGACTCCCACCAAGTGAATTACTCGAGGACATAAAATCAAAATTCCCCGATGAAGTTACCTCATTTGTAGAAGGATGGGTGTATTGCATTACGGTTGGAAGGGGATCGCCCATAGTTTCACGTTACATGGATGCGATTTCAAATGCTTATCTCAAGCAATTGACTAAGAAACAGATTAAGGCACTTAAAAAAGGAGATGATTCTAAACCAAATCTCGTAAATAAAACAATTAAGAATGGAATGGATGAAATTACAATCCAATATACAAGGATACTTAAGCATTTAAGGGCTCATTCTGAGGTCCTCACTGAACATCAAAAACTTCAAGCACTGTCTAAAAAACTCCAAAATTATTTGAAAGATTGGCAAAAAGGTGTATTAAAACATAATGAGATCATAAATTCACCAGAAAATAAGCACGAAATGGCTTTAGAAGAAATCAAGAGTAATTACGATCAAATCCTAAACATCGGAACATGCCGTTGTCTTCTTGGATTGAATCCTGAAAGTAAAGAAATCAAGAAAGCTAAAATAACTGCATTTGATCGATTTTCTTCTTATCACGAATTTTATAATGAGGGATTAACCATGAAATTTACAAAATCTGATATTAAAAGACAAGAAAAACAAAGCGAAGATATAAGAGTTTTGAATAAAGACAAACAAAAACACAACAAAAAAAAGCTTTACAACGATAATAAAAATGAAAATCTTGATACTAAGTTGATAAAGAGCTTAATAAATTTAATTTATGAGTGTGAGTGTGAGTTTGTGGAGTTTGAGAAATCCTCTACAAGTAAGCTTAACCTTAATATCACAGGAGGAATAAGTCTTCGCCGTTTTAAAAAACGCATTGTCGCATCTGAAATTTCTAAAATTCTAGGTATTAGTTTAGATACAGCAAAGAGATGGTCGCATGAACTTGAATTGTCAAGAAATAGCCCTATTAAAATGGATATTCATAGAACTACTTTCAAAAAAATGTGTGAACACATAGAAATTTTCTCAATTCATAGTAAGATTTATAATTCTTTTTTAGAAGTATTATCCGATTACCGCAAAAGAAAATACGCAACTGATTTTCGGGATGAGTTAGTAACAATATTTAACAAATATATTAAAGGAGGAGGAGGAAGATCTTGGCTTTCTAAAATACTCGGAAAAAGTCGTGCTTATATTGATGATTTAGAAATAAGAAGAGGGAATAGTGGAAAAGAGGGGCCTGAACATTATGCAAAATATTTCAATTTACTTACTAATATTCATTTGGTTAAAAAAGGGAATTTAGAATTTAAAGAAAGGTTTAAAATTAGAGATCTTAAAGCAGAAAGTCATAATTGTATTTTTAGAGAAATGAAAAAGCGAGAAATGATCAAAGAGTTATGTGAATCTCGTTATTCTAAAAGAATGGTTAATCTCAGCAATAAAGAATTATTCGATATTGTCGTTAGTTCTCAATTAGCATTTACTAAGATGGAAAGAGGAAAAGGGGGTCAGAATGTTGATTATATTTTTAAATATACCGATCTAAGTAGGAAAATTTCCCTTACAAAATCCAGAGATTTTTTCACAGGTAAGTTTAGGAATGGATTCCCTTTGGCTAAAGCTGAAGGTCGTAGATTGATAAATGAATTAAGAAAAGGGTTTTTTATTGCTCCTAAAGCATGTCATGATGTTATATATAAGATTAAAACACATATTAGTAATCCACGTTGGAGAACCTATGAAAAGCATTTTAACGATTTAAGGGGTATTCAACGTAAAGAACTTTTAGATTTAAGCTTAGGATTAAATATTTTTGATGAAACATTTCTAAAAGATGCCTGTCCTTTTGTAACCAAAGACGGACATATTATTGATGGAACCTATGTATTATACTTAACACGCCATCATCTTGATGAAGATCAGAAATATTACTTAATTTTTGATTATATTGATAATGATTTTATATTTAAAATCATTCTTCTTGCTTCAAAGTCTCATTGGAAGGTTCATGGGAATAAAAAAGATTATAATAGAAAAAAGGAATTATTAAATGCGCGAATGAAGCATCTTTATAAACTACTTCAATACTCATATATTCCTAATAAAGCTTATTCTAAAATATTTAAATCTGAGTTTAATAACAAAACCGAAATAATTGATGGTCAAGACGTTAGAATTTGGAGCGATTTTTCAGAAATAATCATAGATAATTGGATTGAAAGATGGCAAGCACGCAAAACCTTGTCAGATAAAGAGTTTTATGAGATATATTATCCTAATTTTTATAGAGAACATTATGAACCACTTCTAAGAGATATGAAGTTATTTAAAAACAAGGCTAATAACTGTGAGCGACCTGAATTTTGGTATTGGTATTTTACACACTATTTAAAAAAAAATATCTATCCTTCAATAAATCCACAGTAAATCTTTGAATAATAAAGAATTTCAAATTACTTTTTTGATGGGAAGAATTAAAAGATAAGTGAGCAAAAAAAAGATAAAGAGATTTCATTATTTATTATGGAAATCTACATTCCAACTAAGGTAATTAAAGAGGGCTTCATATACAATACTTCCAACTTCATTTAAAGTAGAGGCCACATGATGTGCAAATCCGCCATTACATAGCTTTTTCAATAAATCTTGCAAATTTGGAATCTCAACAACACCATACCCACCATATGTATCTAGTGGATCGTCAGTATATTTACCCTCAACGAGTATTGCTTTTATTTCTCCAAAAGTATCATCAGTTTCTATTCTTAGAAGTGTGCAATGTTTAGTTTTAACCCTTCCCTGAATCGCGCCAAATGTATTAGCTTCACCTTGATATTCAGCCATAATAGGATGCACTGTCATTCTTGTATCTTGAAAGAAAGATTTCGGAAAATTACTACAATGAAAAAGAACCATCTTATTAGGGTCTTTCCCATAGTTATTATTCCAATCTACGATCGCTGAAGGGGTTTCGGTTGCTACTTGCAAAATGTACATACCAATTAAACCGGATATATCGACTTCACACGCAGCTGGTATTAATCCTTCACTAAACAAACTCATTACTGCACACGGCACGATTCCGAAATTGGAAACAATTGATGGCCAACATTGAAAAGCAAAACCATCCAATTCGTTTTCCAATACCCAATTCTCGACAACAACTGCTAGTTTTGCTAATTTTAATATGCCGTCTTCTGGAAATGTTGTAGTTGGCGTATAATCCTTAATGACTTGAATTTTTTCCTTAACTTTAGGATCGCCACCTGCTAACCTACTAATTTCTCCAAAAATTTCTGATAAATCAATTGGTTCAATCGTAATCCCATGTAATTGTAAAATTTTCTCGCTATATCTCACAGTTTCAAAAGCGTTAGGTCTTACTCCTATTTGCCCAAATCTTGCGTTTTTAAGTTTCTTTACAATTTTACAGACTTTTTCAAATTTTATAATGTCTGCTTTAAAAGCGTTAGAGGTAATAGGGCTTGTATGCGTCTTAGTTAGCGTAAATGGAATTCCGTGCTGATATAGAACACTACAAACAGATATTTTTCCGCAGAATGCATCTCGTCTAAATTTTCGATCCATTTTGTCGATTTCATCAGATGAAGCTTGAATAAGGATTGGAACATTTAAATCAGATAATTTAAGAGTGTTGACGATGCCCTTTTCATCTCCAAAATTCGGTAAAACTATGATTATCCCGGATATTTGTTCTTTATTATTCTTAAAAAGTTTAGCGCATTTTTTTGCGTCCGAATAAGATTCAACTACACCATCTTTTGTGTCACTCTCGTTTAGAATAACATAACTATACCCTAATTCTTTCAACACACTTATAATTTCTAATCGACCTTCTTTTGCAAGGTGGTCGGGAAAAACATCTCTATTGCCAACAATTACTCCAAAAACAGGTTTTATCACTTTAGATTTAATAAACGACATTTCGAATTCTCTAAACTTGTATAAGATATTAAGAATAATATGTTTCGATTATTTATTTTTTTTGAAATATATTCAAAAGAGTATAAACTATCTAAACTATTGACTAAATAAAAAGAATGTCCAGAAAAATTATGAGAAGGATATGTTTGGGGCTTTTTATAACATTCATTTTTGATAATTAAATTATTTGTAGATATTTTTTCTATTCTTCTCAATAATTTTATCTATTTCTTTAATAATTTCATAAGAAATCATTACTAATTTAAATATTATTATGCTCTATTTAAATGTAACATTAGGCATCGATTTTATGGGATATCCATAATGATTCTAAAAAAAATTCTTTTGCAGTCTTATAGAAATTTTAAAAAAACAGAGATTGTATTTAAAGATAATATACTTACAATAGTTGGTCCAAATGACAGTGGAAAATCTAATTTATTGCAAGCAATTTATTATTTAATAAATCCAAAACTACTCCTAGATGAAGATATTTGTTATTTCTCAACCACATTTACTGATAATAAAATTCCAAGCATTATTTATCATCTTGATCTTTCAATTTTAAAACTAAAATCTGAAATTAAACCTAAAATACTTAAAATAAAATTAGAAAATAAAGAATTAAATCCAATAAATAAAATAGTTAAACTTCAATATGATATTCGGATTATTAATGATAAAAATTTTTCATTTAAAAAAATTCCTGAGAAAGAAATTGTTAATAATTACTATCGATACAAAAGTTCTCGATATTCAACCTTAAGAGATAGCTGGGAATCAAATAAGAGCATTTTTTTAGAAGAAGTTGATTCAGTTGATGCTGGGAAATTATGTCAAGCGTTAGAAGAAAATGGCTTAAAATATACTAAACTTGAAAATCATGCTGATGTTACAAGAATTATTTTTTCTCAAATTTTGAAGGAAGTTTCTGTGATTTTCTGGGAATATAGAATGGAGAATATGAAAATAAAAACAGAATATTCTATCAAAAAATTAAAGAAGAATCCTGATAGTGAACCCCTTTTAAATATTCTTTTTAAAAAAATGGGCATAAATCTTCAACAATTTTTTAATTATGAAGAAGACCGTAAGAACAATATAATAGCTTCATTAAACCAATTAATTTCCGATCTAATAGGGTCGAATTGGACTCAAAATAATTTAGAATTTCGATTTCAAATTTTTCCTAACAACACTTTACGTTTTAATGTTTTTGAGAATGGAAAAATTATTGAACTAAAAAAACATGGAGATGGATTTAAATGGTTCTTCTTATTTCTTCTAGATTTCTCTGAAGAATTTGGTTCTAAATATGAAAATAAAATCATTTTATTAGATGAACCAGGTAACTTTCTGCATCCTGGGGCACAACGCTTATTGTTAAAACAATTTGAAAAATTAGCGAGAAATAATCAGATAATCTATACAACTCATTCACCCTTTATGCTAAATCGAAATTATCCTAAACGTTTAATTTTTATTGATAGAGAAAATGATGAAACGATAGTAAATTACACTAAGAATAATGTAACATTTGATGATGTATTATTGTCATCAACACTTGGTTTTACGTTTACTAATATCTCAAGGTGGGGTGATATTATTGTTTTTGTTGAGGGGTTAACTGACCAAATACTTTTAGAACATTTGATTTTAAAATATGCCGAATACTTTAAAGAAGAAATATTAGATTTAAATCTTTATTCGCTTATTAATATGGGAGGATTAATGAATTTAGATAATTTTTTAACCTTAGCTATTACTACAAATTCAAAATTTATTGCCTTCATTGATAATGATAAGGAATCCAAGGAAAAGACTAAAAAATATTCTCAATCTATAAATAAAAGAGCTAAAATTCATAAAAATACGATCAATCATATTATTTTTTTAGATGAAGAAAAGACCATTGAAGATTATGTCCCAATCAGTCTTTTAAATCAAGCAGTCAAAAACCTTTCAGATTCTAAGGATATTGTTTTTCGAAATTGCTTACAAGATTATAAATTTAAAGATGAATTAAGGAAACCTCAAATTAAAGATTTAATCACGCAATTTAAGGATTTTATAACTAAAAACGATGATAAAATTAATGATTTCTCAAAAGGAAATTATACTAAAAGTAATTTTAAATTCTTATTATTCACAAAAATAATTGAATTAATAGATAATAGTAATATTAATTTATTTCAAAATTTAATTAAAAAAATTAAAGAAATTCAATTGAATTATGAAAAACTTTATGAATAAATAACTAACTCATTAGGAAAAACATCTCTATTCCCAACGATTACTCCAAATGCCAAATTTTTTTCACTTGTTTTCATTATTGACATCTCTAACACTATTTTACGGGTTGTTTTTGATAAATTCTATAATTACTTCTGCCAGTTCAGGACCTTTATCTTCTTGAACAAAATGGCTTGCATTTTTTATTATTACATGATTTTGCTCAGCGGCTCCAGGGACGAGTGTTTGCCAAAACCTATCTCCTCCTCGAGTAATTGGATCCTTATCCGAAAATGCTGTCAAGAACGGTTTTTCCCACCGTTTAAATTGCTCAATCGCTTTTTTATTATTTTCGTGCTCGGGATCATCTGTACTGATTGGGACTAAGGATGGCAGGATCCTCGCGCCAGCTTTAAAAGTATCGTCTGGAAAAGGTGCGTCATATCCGTTTAAAACCTCTTTAGATAATTTAGTGGTGGTTGCACCTTGTAAAATAAATTTGATATCAAAAGAAGGTGAATTTCTAGAAAATTCCCGCCAATTAGTAAAAGCCTCAGACATCCTTTGTTCACCGGTTGGTAACCCCCCGTTTGATAATACAATTCTATTAAATCGATCCTGATTTTCAATAGCAAGCCTTAAACCTATTAAAGATCCCCAATCTTGACAAAATAAAGTAATATTACGAAGATCGAGTAATTTTAGCCATTTTGTCATCCAATCCACATGTTTAAGGTATGTGTGGTCGTTTTGTTCTGTTGGTTTGTCTGAACGGCCAAATCCTACTAAATCGGGGGCTATTATTCTAAATCCTGCTTTCACCAGAATAGGAATCATATGTCTATACAAAAAACACCACGATGGTTCACCATGCATAAGTAGAATGACTTCTGCTTGTTTGTTACCCTCGTCTAAATAATGGATATTGATCCCATCAACTTTTATAAAATGTGGGTTAAATGTAAAACCAGGAAGGTTTTCAAACCTTTCTTCTGGAGTGCTTAATAATTTCATTTTTTAGAAACCACTTTTATTCATTAATATATGTTAGTTATTTTTTCGAATTTAAAAAATTTAATTGTTATGGACAAATTCTAAATCTTATAATATAAGAGTTATACAAATATTGAATGACATTGAAAGTTTTATTCATTCGAGTATTTAATAAATTGAAAGAATTCTGGAATGAGAGGATCTTCCGGTATGCTATCCTAGTTCAACTATCTTACGTTCTTTTGTCAATAATTTTATTTTTCTTATTTTTATACCAAAAAAATGATTTCGTAATTTTTTATGAATCAGGGAAGATTTTCCTCACAGATATTGAAAATCTGTATAATCAAGCTAATTATCTTTGGGATTTTAGGTATTTTCCTTTATCTGCATTAATTTTTATTCCGTTTTCTTTTTTGGATTTTGGTCTAGCCTTTATTGCTTTTAATACTCTCAATTTCATCTTGAACATTCTGATTTCTTTGATGATGTATAAAATCATAAAAGCAATTCGAGGTCAAGATCACGAAAATAACGATAAACGAATAATTCTATACATTAGCTTATATTTAATGGGAGTACCTCATATCCTTAATTATATTTATGGCCAAATTAATTTATTTATTACATTTTCAATCTTAGCTTCGTTATTGATTTTTCTATTCTACAAAAAGATAAAATGGCAACTACTTGGAAGCATTATATTAGGAATCAGTATCATAATCAAGCCAACTTCATTCTTTCTAATTCCGTTTTTATTAGTAATACATTTTGATATGAGTACGAAAAAGTTGAAAATCGACTTTTCAACTAGTGTAGTAAGGTTGGTTGGAGTTTTAATACCCGTCCTATTGAACTTTGTACTTTTCGCTATTTACCCTAAACTATGGAATGATTTTCTTTCCACTAACTTTACTGGAAGTAATCCTCTTGCGTTAAATTTTTCTTTCAGCCTGACAAAACTAGTGACGAATTTTTGTTATTTCTTCAATATACCATTCAATCAATTAATCGTATTGATAGTCTTAGTTGGATTAGTTGGTGGATTAGGATTTTTTTCTTACATATTGAGAAGGCGAGATACGGATTATATTTTATATGGTTATACTATTGGAATGATTATCATGCTCCTTACATATTTTGATAGTTGGGACCACCACTTGTTAAATCTAACTCCCTTGCTGATTATAACAATCTTTAATCTTCCAAGAAGAGCGAAATTGATAGAATACATAAAACCAAGTTTCTTTTTCTTCAATTTTTTCGATATTATTTTTGTAGGTGTATGGTTTTTAACTTATCCCTTGTTTCCCTATAATTTTGTCGGTACCTTTTTTCTATTCGTGTTATTATATAGCCTAACGAGGTATTTTCTGGTTAAAAAACTAAAAACTGATGAGGGAAAACTTTGATGAAAGTTAAAAAAGGAGGCATCTATACCAGTATAGCGCTCCTATTTCTTTTCATATTAGGATTCTCATCAACGGTACTTGCTAACGATTATCAAATTGGAATTAAAACTAACGATGAGTTAATTTGGAATTGTCATTTATGTGATGATAACAAAATGGATGAGTTGTTTGGAGAATTTTGGAACGATGCGGGAATGTTTGAAAACTTAAGTACAAACAGCAGAATGAAATGGCGTGTAAATATGGTGGAAGAAAACTCTACAGCACTATCAGCTTTAATTAGTATATGGATGTGGGGGGTTGAGGATAATTGGGGTACGCAAGATAACAGCTCTAAATTCTCGTATCTAAAAAATCCAATTCTATATCCTAGTGGCTTCAATTTTACAAATAGATTCCCGTTTATTCCTTTTTGGCTTCCTGTTCCTGTTGGCGAATATTTAGGGGAAGTACCTTTAGGTGAGATTTACGACGTTGATAATCGGGTATTACCAACTTTAAATGTACGAATTACTAAAGACTCCATCCATCCTAGCGAACCTACGGAAACGGTTTATTTTATCGCAGTCTATAATACTAATGGGATTTTGAATTCTTTTAAGTTATATACAAGCGGTAATGTAGTCGTTGTTGACATTTCATTGGAAAGTTTACCGATTTTTGCTATCGCTTCAACGATAGGTTTAGTATTAGCATTTGTTTGCTCCATAGTTTTATATATAAAGAAAAAACGGATCACTTAATATCCAATTAAATTTTTTACGATAAGTCCCATGAATTATAAAGTAATATACACCAACTCTAAGAAACGGTTAGCAGAACTCTGGAATATAAAGTTTTTTAGATACGCAATTTTACTTCATTCCTTTTACTTTTTTTTGTCAATAATAGTAACGCTTTTCTTTTTAAGAACGCAGAGTGATTTTTATGTTTATTATAAAGTTGGAGAAATTTATGTAAACAATCCAAATAATCTCTATAACCCTGCCTATTATGTTGATATATGGCCTTTTAGGTATTTACCTCTATCAGCCTTACTTTTTGTTCCTTATTATTTATTGGGGTTTAATTTAGGATTTATTATTTTCAATTTTATCAATTTTATCCTAAATATTCTGATCTCTGTAATCCTATACAAAGTCATCATATTGGTTAGAGGGGATGACCACGAAAGAGAAGATAAAAGAATTATATTATATATTTGTTTTTATTTAATCGGTTTACCTCAGGTTTTTAATTATATTTTAGGACAAATCAATTTATATGTAACTCTATTAATATTATTATCCTTATTCATTTTTCTTAAATTTAAAAAAACCAAATATCAATTATTGGCAAGTTTTATAGTAGGAATAAGTATTATAATCAAACCCACCGCAATATTTATGATACCCTTCATAATTGTTCTCAATTACAACTTCGAGAAAAAGAGAATTTCATTTGATCTTAAACTTAGCTTTTTAAGGCTATTCGGAGTTCTTTTACCTCTGTCAGTAAATGTTGTAATGTTTCTCATTTATCCTGATTTACTTACTGGGTTTTTAGGCACGAATTTTACTGGTTCTGAAACCGTGCTTTTAAACCATTCTTTTAGCATTACCAAAATCATTTCAAACATGTTATTATTTATAGGCGTTCCATCGAACGAATTAAATGTTTTACCCATCTTTATTAGCGTTTTGCTCGTCTTAGGGTGTTTCGGATTTATATTTTATATTTTTAGAAGGTTTAATAAAAATAATTTGATATACGGATACACTTTTGGAATGTTAATAATGTTCCTTGCTTATTTTGACTCTTGGGATCACCACCTACTCAACCTAATACCGCTTTTAATTATTATGTTATTTAATTTACCGCGAAGTTCAGAATTAACAAGAAAATACATAAAACCTAGTTTTTTCTTTCTAAGCTTTTTAGGTCTAGTTTTTACCGGAATTTTTTGGTTTACCCAACTATTCTTTCCATTTAATTTTGCCTCTACAATCTTCTTAATTCTAATTTTTATCGGAGTCAGCCGATATTGTATACTAAAAAATTAATGGAAATTTGATTTAGGTCAATTTTTCACCTAATTGAACGGCTTTATATTCCCACTTCAATTAACACTAATTCAATACATAATGATTAAAGTTAAATAATTTCTATTCTACACTAACTTGAAAATTTGAATATATAATATAATAAATAAATCCAAAAGACACATTAGAAATACCATGGTCCAAGAATATATCATCATTTTTATGCCCGCCTTTTTGTTAGGAATCTTACATACTGCTATTCCATGTGAAGATAAAGCTATCTTCTTTTTTTGGTCTTTCGGAATAGCTAAAACTCCTACTAAAAGCATTTATATCTTAGCGCTTTATGGATTGGGTTTAATCTGTGCAAATATGCTCATTGCATCTGTAACAGTCTTGATTACCCAAGTCCCAAGATTTGTCTTTCCGACCTTCACACCAGATCCGTATGTCATTAACTTTTTCGGCGCTTTTACGTCTATGATCGCGGGAATCATTATCTTATTCTTTTTGACAAGACGAGACTATACGCCACATTCGAAGTATTCAAAGGAAATTTCAACTTTAGATTGGGAATTAAAGAAGACTCCATTTTTCTTTGGTATTTTAGCTGGGTTTGCTCCTTGTATATTTGAGTTAATTATATATTCTCAATCATTTCAGTTCTCATTAGGATATGGCTTTATCGAGGGGTTATTAGTTGTTTTTTACTTTTCGCTTGGGACCTTCGTGGGGCTTTTTCCACTTGCATTAGCGAAATATGGAACCTCGCAAATGGTCAAGCCAAATATTAAAAGAAGGAAAGTGATTTTCTACATGATGATTTTAATAATCATAGCTTTCAATAGTGTGGTAATGATTTTATCGTTTTTACGAATATCTGTATTTCCTATAGAAAGTTTATAGGTAACCATAAGTAAAACACTAAATATTAAATTTCTAATCAAAAAATTAAAAACTCATTGATTATTCAAGTAATCAATATTGGTCTCATAAAATAATTTATTATACTGTATTTTTATATATATTATAACTAATTATACATCTTTCACCAATGATGGAGATAAGTAAATAATGGTTGAATGCAAATTTTGTGAATCTCAAAACATTTCTTTTACTTGTGAGAAATGCAAGTCAAGTTTTTGCATTAACCATATGGCTACAACAGAAAGTTGGCTTTGTAAAAAACATGCGTTACATTATTCTAAGGCGAGTGCCACTGAGAAATTTTATAAATGTACTGTTATTGAAAATAGTAAATGTCCAGAATGCGATTCTCTCTTAAGATTAGAAAGATTATCATCTGGTCATTATTATTTAGAGTGCATTGATGAAGCATGCAGTTGGAACTCTTACTTAAAATCTCCTGGCTTATTTTTTCCTACTAAAGAACAGTTAGCTAGAGAAGCTACGAAATATAACTTAATTAAAGGATATAGGTTAAATTTATGTCGTAGGTCTCTTAAAAAAATAGTTGGAAAAGAAATTTGTCCAAACTGTTTCATAGAATTACTCAAGAGAGCCACAATTACTAACTTCTCCACTATTATCGAATCATTCAATGTTACTGCTCAACAAATGATTAAATTAATTAATCAATACATTGAAGAGGAACGAATCTATGGTATAATTGATCAGAAGAACCAGATTTTTTACTACATATCCTACGAAATCCGTGAGAAAATTTTATCGAAAATTCAAAACGAGGGCATTTTGAAAGTAGCAGATCTGGGAGAAATGCTCGATATGAGTTCAGACGCGGCTATAAAAGTCATTTACAAGTTGATTAGCCAATTTCAAATTAAGGGCTCCTTTTCACAAACGAAACAATTTTATTACTCCCAAAAATATATAATGGACCAATTAATAAAAGAGATTAATAAAAAGGGAAGGGTATCGTTAGATAAACTTGCGAAAATATTTGATGTCCCAGGAGAATTGACAAAATCTTTTTGCGTCAATCTAATGAGAACTAACGCAGTAAACGGATTTTTTGCCGATCGTGGTAATGAAATTATTACATCTGACCAAATCTATAAAGAAATTAAAGCATATTCAAAAGAAGTAGGTTTATTTGAGCTCTCTAAGCTTGCTATAAAATTAAAAATAGCGATAGAATTAGCAAGAAAAAGTCTACATGAACTCATTAAATCTGGCAAAGTTAAAGGCCTTTTTACACAACGCAGAGAATTTATGACTCGTAAATACCTTGAAACGAAAATAAAAGAAATCGCTCGAGCCTATAGAACGATGCCATTAAGAGAACTTTCAAATCGATTGGGTGTAACTGAATCCAGTATAGAAGAGAATCTTGCTCAACTTATTGGAAGCGGAGATATCGATGGTTTTATTGATTTAGGAAAGCGAATGTTTACGGCATACTCGGTACCACGCACTTCATCTAAAACTTCGCGTCCAAAACAGAAAAAATCAATTTCTATCGATGAGGGAAGCATAGAAATTGTAAGGGATTATGATTTCGAAGGTGGACAAGTACATATGAAAATAGCCGTGCGGAATAAAAGCGATATGGCTATAAATAATGTTAAAGTTTTATTGGATGCGCCATCTAACTTCAAAGTAAAACAACCTTTGATTAGTGTTCCCGTAATTGAAGCTAATAATAGTAGGGGCGTTGATTTTTATCTTGAGCCCAAAACTTGCGGTACATCAAATATTGGCGGAACTGTGATATTTAAAGACGCATCAGGTGAAAAACACACTAAACACATAAGAAAACAAGAAGTTGCTATAAAATGTCCTCTTGTTTGTACCTCAATGAGCACTATAGAGGATTGCCAAGTCGCGATACAAACCTTAGGAAACGATGCTCGGGCATTTTTAATTGCTGATTTAGACCCTCGTTTAGCATATAGGGCTGCGATAAGAACTCTAAAAAACTTTGATACTAGCGCTGTAACATCCCACGAGGGTTCTGACGCAAAGGGAAACTACGAAGCTGAAGCATGGTTCTGTTCTGAAGCAAAAACTACTGGCGGAAGAATTATTACACGTATCTATGTATCTGAAACAAGTCAGTCATTAGAAGTAAGGGTATGGTGTGGAAACGCAGGAATGCTTACGGGATTCTTAGCAAAAATTATAGAAATACTGTTTGAGCAGATAAACATAATCAGAAAAATCAAATCAGAGGAAAGAGAGAAAACAATAGATGTCATGGCAATTACACAGAACTTAGCTGAAATCAGCGATTATTGTATGCTTAGATGGAAGGCACAGAATATAAGAAACAAGTTACATGACACATTTGTCCGTTTAAGGAAAATTATAGGAGATAATGAGGCTATTTTAGGTAGAGTTGAATATTGGCTAACTCAATTGAATAAATATGGCAAAGACGACAAAATCAGCGATGAAGATGCCGAAAAATTAGTGAATGATGTAGAAAAAATCAAAAATGTCGTTTCTCGAGCAATAAAACTGTGATTTTTTTTATTGAACAACATTTATAAGTATTCTCGTGAATTTATATTAATAATAAGTGAAAAGAGTTTTGAATTAGAATGAGTCCCATAATTAGCATATCTATAAACGAAAGCTTAAAACAATTTATAAATAAACTTGTTTCAAAAAACCGATACGATAACAAATCCAAGCTAATCCGAGATGCTTTATTAAGACTAATGTCGGATATTGAAGTATCGAGCTTCGAGTCTATTGGAGATATAGCTTCGATTGAGAAAAGTATTATTGGAAACCTAATTATAATTATGCCCCATGATCCGATTGTTCAGAGAAAATTGAACAAAATCGAAAATAAATATATGGAGCAGATTGTTAATAAAAATCAACATTTCCAAGGAGAAAATCTCATAATGTCAATTATTTTCGATGGGAATGTCGCAGATTTTCAGAATATTGTAGTCGACATAAATGGGATTAAAGAACTTAAGAACTTCCGTTATTTAATAGTTAATTAAGCGTAAAATAGCTTAAATAAATCTTGTTTTATTCTACAGAAGGATTAAATAAATTAGTTATATTGAATTTGATACTTAAAACTAGTCGGGATTAACTTTAATAGATATATCTAATTTAAAACAATGTCACATTATTATTGAAGTATAAATGAATATGTCTTATAGAAAATTACAGCAACGGTTAGATACTTTACCGATAGGGTTTCCGGCGACAAAATCAGGTGTGGAGCTCCGAATATTAAAAGCCCTTTTTAATCCTAAAGAAGCGGAAATAGCGGTGAAAATGGGTTTTATACCCGAATCTGTAGAAAAGATTTACAGGCGCGTGAAAAAAATAGTAGCATCAAAAGAAGAATTAAGGGAAATCTTATATAAGATGTACCACAATGGGGCGATAAACTTACAAAGAACCGATGAAGGTAATGGAGAAAAAATACTATATCATTTAGCATTTTTAGCAGTGGGAATGTACGAATATCAAGTTGGTACGCTTACTAAAGATTTTTATGAGGATATTGAGGATTATTTTGAGGAAGCTTACAAGGATGAAGTTATAAGTACAAAGATTAATCAATTAAGGACAATACCCATTGAAGAAAGCATCACACCCGAGCATAATGTAGCTACTTTCGATGAATTAAAAGAAATTATAAGGAAGACTAAGAAAATCGCAGTTATGGAATGTATTTGTCAAAAAGGTAAAGAGCTTATAGATAATCCGTGTAAACAAACTGATATGAGAGAACATTGTTTTGCATTGAACAATTCTGCTCAACACGTTGTAGATCTTAGCAACGGCAAGTTTGTCACTAACGATGAAGCCCTACTTATTCTTAAAAGAGCTCAAGAAGAAGGACTAATCCTTCAACCTGGCAACGCTTTAGATCCAAATTTCATCTGTTGTTGCTGTGGATGTTGTTGCGATTTAATAACTAATATTAAAAAACTTGAGCGTCCTTGGGAGTTATTTCATTCAAATTTTATCGCAAGTGTTGATTCTGATTTATGTATTGGTTGTGAATCCTGCTTGAATAGGTGTCAAATGGATGCTATTGAAATGGTAGAAAATATAGCAACTTTGAACCAAAATTTATGTATAGGATGTGGTAATTGCGTTGTCACTTGTTCAGAAGAAGCCATAACGCTCGAGAAAAAAGAGAAAGAGTTAATTCCTCCCAATACTACAAAAGACTTATTTCTGAAAATAATGGTGAAAAAAGCGGAATTAAGGAGAAAGGAAAAGGGAGTGTTATAAAACTTTAGGTGTTGAACAATGGGAAAAGGGAAGTATGGAAAAGGATATGATAAAAAAAGCCAAGCTTCAAAAAGCTCTGGCTCTAAAGGTGGAGGGGCGCCTATTCGTGGAGGTAAGATCAAAGCCAGTCACATTTTAGTTGATAAATTCAGTAAAGCTCAAGAGCTTTCTGAGGATATTCAAGCCGGAGAGAACTTTGAAAATTTAGCAAGGCAATTTTCTACGTGTTCGAGCAAGAAAAAGGGCGGAAATTTAGGTGAATTTGCCAAAGGGGATATGGTCGCTGAATTTTGGAATGCTTGTACAAAATTGAAGATCAAAGAAATTTCTCAGCCCGTTAAATCTAAATTTGGATATCATATTATTAAAAGAACGGGATAAATTAATCATTACTACATAGATTGTTTTTCAATAATCAAATTAAAAGGAATAGAAATAGCCCAGCACGGATTCGAACCGTGGTCACGGGGTTCAGGGCCCCAGATGCTTGACCGCTACACCACTGGGCTTTAAAATGATAATTTATTAATAAGATATAGTTGGTATTATCTAAAAAATCTTTTTCTTTTGAAAAGATGGCTAATCCAAAAAGCCTACTAGAATTTCAGATTTTATAGTGCAAAAAAAAAACCTATCTTTGAATAAAGATAGATTTATATTACTTCATAACCTTATGATGTATTGGATTACACTAGGTTTACATGGAGGATTATAAAAAAAAAACTTGTTTTTATTAATGCTCTTCTGAGTATTAATACCCCGTGAAATTACGCGTTTTCCGCGTATTTTGGGAAACTGAAAAAACAAAACCCCGTTAAACTAAAAGTAATACCTTATCCTCCAGGTGTAATCCACTTTTTTTGAAAAGATAATTAACCCTTAATACTAATATCACTAATCAGTGTTATATAGGGAAAAAATCTCATGAAAATACTTATCGCTCATACCTGCGATAAAATCACGAGCTATTAACTTGAGATTTCCATTTTGCTTATTTGGTTCAAAATAGGTACTGTATTTTTCATCATCAATATATTCTATGTGGTCGATAAAAATAGGAGCGTGAAAGTTTTCTTCCTCTAAATCTCGGAGAGAATTTTCAAAAATTAGGTTGAATTGCTTTGTTAGGTTTTCCATGTAGGAAATTTTAGAATGTTCATTTTTGTGCATATCTCTTCTGCTATATATACTATCATAATTAAATTTCTTTAATTCTTTGAACGCTTCAAAAATATCTTCACTGTAACCGATTTTATCATTATGTAAACTTGTGTTTAATAAATCCATGATGAGAGTTTTCATAATTTTTCGATTAGTATCCCCAAGTACATTTCTACAACTATTTGGGATATCAGATCTCTTGATTATTTTTAATAGAATTGCGTCTTCAATGTCTCGACCAATATAGGCAACAGAATCCGCAAATCTTACTGCGATGCCTTCGAAAGACATAGGTATTCTTTTAATTAGATTAGCGTTAAAACTTTCTTTATATTCTTTAAAATGATCTTCCCAACTCTTCCCATTTATTGTTACTGGTTTCAAAGCTCTCTCGTTAACTTCGCCGTCGTGACATAGAACGCCATCTAGCACTTGAAGTGTTAAATTTAATCCTTTTGCTGGTTTATCAGGAAATCTTTTTTCAAGATAAGATAACCACCTTATCCCTTGAGCATTATGGTTGAAAACCCCCATATGATTTTTCAAACTTATATCGTTTAATATAGCTTCACCTAAGTGTCCAAAGGGGGAATGTCCTACATCATGACTTAAAGCAATCGCCTCTATTAAATCAGTATTAAATTTCAAAATTCGTCCTATTTGACGCGCAATTCTGGCTACTAAAATAACATGTAGAGAACGATGAGTAATATTTGCGTTATTAATGCCAAAAAACACTTGAGTTTTATCTATATAGCGAGCGTAAGCTTTACTGTGAACGATACGATCAACATCTCGAAAGAATGCAGGTCGGATATCAATTTTGGATTCTTCATCTTCTTCGTAATATCTTACTGCTTGTGAATCAGATATAGCCTTCTCTTTTATATCTGAATCGCGTCTCATATGAAGTCTATAGATTTTAAGGTTTTTAGGATCCACGTATTAACTCACTTAACTTTTATTTAGAATAATGGAGACTGATTATACACTTCCAAATTTTATATCTATGGCGTCATATGGACATTTTTCCTTACATGTTAAGCACAAATTACACTCACCTTTTCCTGTAAAGAAGTCAAATGGTTCATCTAATATTCGTATTTGTTTTGGACAAACATCCTCACAAACACCGCATTCTGACCGACCCACACACTTAACCGGATTACGCGCTAGTTTCAAAAAGGAATATTCTGAAACTGCAGAAGAAATAGCTGCAAATGGGCATACATACCTGCAGTATATTCTTGGATACCAAACTGACAATATTATAATCAAAGAGTAGAAAAATAAGATGAAATAACCTCCAAATTCGAGAGCACCAAATTGTGCCGGAAGAAAGATGTTTTGAACTAGGTAGGGGAGAAAGACGAAGATAAATTCCGAAAGAGAAAAAAATCCAATAGGTTGTTCAACAAAAACGCCTAACTGGGCCTTAAAATCATTGTAAAAAAAAATATTTGCATTTTTAGCAATTCCTAAAGGGAAGATAATGATAACTACAATAATTATGAAAACATACTTCATGTTTAACAGAGTTTTATGCGTTTGTATCTTAAATTTCCTTTTTTTAGTAGGGATCGCAGCACACGCGTCTTGAATCGCGCCTATAGGACATATCCAGCCGCAAAAGAATCGATTCGTGAATAATAAAACCAACAACAAAACTGCGATAAGGAAAAAAGGAAAATCTCCTTTTGCCATAGAAAAAAAGATATATTCCAAAATTCCTCCACCTTGAGATAACGGATTTCTTGGTGAATTTAAAATGGGTAAAACTTTAACAAGCCCTTCTAAACTTAATAAATTAATTTGTAAAATAGTCTCAAGAATTATGTAATTGATAATTAAAAAAGCGAAAATCTGAATAATCCTTCTGGAAATTGTAATTGAGTGTTCCCTTATTTTTAACCGTTTAAATCTCAAAGATATCACATGTCCAATTTTAAAGTAATAAATAATTACTGGTTAAAAAAATTGATCTTCCTAAATGAGATGCGTGGATTTTCTATTTTCTAAAAAAAAGAGATGTATCAATCAGAGGGTTTTTTGTAAATTAAAAATAATTAGAAATAAAAAAAATAGTAGAACTCCATTTAGGCTTTTTTAATTTTACCAAAAGACTTTTTATATTCTTCGGGGTTTCCACCAGAACTGAGATAATCAGCGTATACTTTTAAACTCTTTAAAAATAAATCTCCAGCTATTTCCATAATGGATCTTTGATCCTCCAATTCAAATTCAGCCCATAATGTGACAATAGTAGAATCACCTCTATTTTCGAAGATATAACCGAGTTTTTGCATCGGGGAACCCTCCTGAATGGATGTCATTTTTTCACAGGGTATGTTTTCTATTTCAGTGTTGGTCACATCTCCCACATTCGTTTTAAAGAAATATTTTTTAGGTTCAAGCTGTGTACTTTCAGATACTACAATATTCCACCTTGGCAGATCCAAATAATCATTAAGAATTTCGTAAATCTTCTCTACAGGTGAATCCAGTTCTATTTTTAATTCGATTGACGGCATAAAAACAACTCTTTTGAAAATTAATTATTATTAGTGTATACTTATTTTTCTAATTATATAAATTAGGGCAATTCCAAGTGAATTTTTCACGAGTTTATAACAATAAAATATAAAATGAGAAAAGCGTCTATTAGATCTTATTTTAGGAGTAATGTTTCTCTATTCTTAGGACTTTTGGTTGCTTTCCTCAATTTCTTATGAATCATCGTAGATAAACTCACGCATTTACTCTCTTCTCCGTGATTTGTTATGACAAGCTTGGGTTTGGGTTGAATTCTACGTAGAAATTGAGATATTTGGCTGCGCGATGAATGTCCGCTAAATCCTTCTAAAGTGAAAACATTCAAATTAAGTCGTACTAGTTGGGTTCTTCCCTTTGCGTTAGAGTATTGAATTTCACGAAATCCCCGTTGAACTCTTGACCCTAAAGTGCCATTCACTTGATAAGATACGAATATTAGAGAATTCTTTTTGTCTTCTGCGAGTGCTTTAAGATATTGTACTGAAGGACCCCCAATGAGCATACCACTAGTGGCTAATATTATACAAGGTCCACCCATAATAACATTTTCCCTTTCATCTCGACCTGAGACTGTAGTGAAAAAATCGCTCATAAACGGATTTTTACCTTGGTGTAATATCTTTTCTCTTAAATCGGAGCTAAGAAAATCTGGATTAGCAGTGTGTATCGCTGTTGCTTCGGAGATTAAACCGTCTAGAAAGATAGGAACTTGATCGATGATGCCTTTCGAAATAAACTCTTCTAAGACGATTATAAGTTCTTGAGCTCTTCCTACAGCTAACACAGGGATAAGTATCTTCCCACCTCGTTTAATTGTTGAAGTTAAAATTTGCCGAAGCTCCCGTTCGGAATCTTGCCTGCTGGGAATCCGATCTTGCGGTCCGCCATAAGTTGACTCAATAAGTAAACTTTCAACGCGGGGGAACTTCACAGCGGCTTGTTCAAGTAGCCTAGTCTTCTGATATTTGAAGTCCCCAGTATATACGAAATTATATCCTCCTTTTCCAAAGTGGAGGTGAATTAGCGATGATCCTAATATATGCCCGGAATTATGAAGAGTTAATTTTATATCAGGAGCAATATCAGTGACTTTTCCCCATGAGAGAGGAATTGTATGGAGTACAGCGCTTTTCACATCTCTCTTTGAGTAGGGCATTGGAATTCCCTCTTTTTCACAAATCTGGACGAAATCCAATTGTAACATGGTTGCCAGGTTGCGAGTTGGAAGAGTGCAATAGACTGGACCTTGGTATCCATACTTAAATAAGTATGGAACCATACCACAGTGATCTAAATGAGCATGAGATATAATTACAGCATCTAAATCCCTTATAGAGAATTCGGGGATATCAAAATTAGGAAATTGATCGTTCTTGTTCCCTACATTCAAACCAACATCTAAAAGAATATTGCTATCCCTCGTTTGCATTAAGATGCAAGATCTTCCAACTTCTCTAAATCCGCCTAACGCAGTTAAACGTATATCCAATTCCTTGAACAAGGTAGGTCTGTGGATTCGTTTTCCAATATTAAGGAGTATATCTTTCTGATTTTGTCTTTCTTTGGTAAGCATTTGCCTAATTAAACTGATAGTTCTCGAAGGAAGAGGAGGAGTTCGGATGGTTTTTGGTTGCCAGAAGGTATTCAGTCTAATCTCTTTTAAATTTACACCTTTCTTACCAATAACTAATCCTGGTTTTCCGGATTCTATAATAACTTCGCCACGTGTGTGATCAAATTCAATATTTGTAATTTCTGCGTCTTCACTAATCAAATTTCTAATGTAATCTTCAGTTTCAGAGGGATCTTTGCGATCTTCCACATTCCATCGAAAAACCACTCTTTTCCGCATAGATTTTGCTAATTCCTTCAGAACATCGGAACTTTCAATTGCTTCAAGATTTGAATTCTCAGAGTAAACAGCTATTTCAGGTCCCTCAAATTCGATTTTTTTTACTACTATCTCGGGAGGAAGATGTTGAATAATTTGTTCTTTAATTCTTTGTAGTTCTGATTCGAAACTCATATATTTTCAATTCTTTTATATAATTCTATTTATTGATTTTAAAATGTAAAAGCTAATGAACTTTGATTTGATTTAGAGTTATTTGATCTTTGGAATGAATTAATTGAAATAACTTAATTACAAACTCCTTTAAAATTATATATGCAGTGATTGTTATTCATTAAATAATGTTTTTGAACAAATAGAATAATTCTTAGATATTAATACAAATACCAGAGATTAAATTTAAGTATGAATTAATTCTAATTTCTATATATTATATAAATTAATCAAATAAAAACATTTTCATTATAGATGGTGTTAAATTACACATCTATTAAGACATTAGGTAAATTTTTTTTAATAAAAAGGATTAGAAAAATTTATGACAGAATTAAAAATTGGCGCTATTGCTAGCGGTTCGGGCTCTAATTTGGAATCTATAATTAAATCCTGTAAAACTGGTATCTTAAAAAATAAAGCAAGCGTGGAAATTCTTATATGCAACAAAATAGGTGCATTTTGTATGGAACGAGCAAAAAATCATAACATTCCCTATGAACTAATTGAGTCTAATAAGTATCTTCATCTTCCAAGGGAAGATTATGATAAAAAAATGATAGAGGTGTTCCGAAAGTATAGCTGCGAGTTAATCGTTTTGGTAGGCTACATGAGATTAGTAAGCGGAATGTTTATTGAAGCCTTTAATGGTAATGTTATGAATATTCATCCCGCCCTATTACCTTCATTTAAAGGGATGCACGCGCATAGAGATGTGTTAGATTATGGAGTCAAAGTTTCTGGATGTACTGTTCATTTCGTTGATAATCAATCAGATCACGGTCCAATCATTATCCAAAAATGCGTTCCTGTTTATGATACTGACAATGAAGATACTTTAGGATCAAGAGTTTTAGAATGGGAACATAAAATTTTCCCCAAAGCGATCGAGTTATTTTGTAATAAAAGGTTGCAGATCAAAGAAAGGCTTGTTATAATAGATGGCGAATTTGATCTATAGCCAATCTACATTTATCATGCGGGAAATGAATTCGTTGAAAGCTCTGACCCAACTGAAAGTTTGGTTGATTCCATAACTTAATGAAGAAGATCTTGAGTAATGAGAATTTTCATTTCCCGCTCCTAATTTCCTTAAATAACCCTAAAATTTTAATCAAATCACTCATGGTAAGTAATATAATATCAGCAATTAACAAGAGAAAAAAGTAAAAATGCCGCGTCGGAAGGAGATTTCAGAAATTCTGAATATGATGGAAAAAACGCAAAATATTAGAAACATTGGATTTGTTGGACATATAGATCACGGAAAGACAACGCTTTCTGATTCGCTTTTGAGTGAGGCAGGATTATTGTCACCCGATTTAGCAGGTGAAGCACGCGCTCTTGATTATTTAGAGGAAGAACAAGCTAGGGGGATTACGATGAAATCTACTAATATTTCATTATACTACGAGAAATCATTGAAAGATCATGAACCATTTCTAATAAACCTCGTAGATACGCCTGGACATTTAGATTTCAGTGGAAAGGTGACTCGCGCTCTAAGATTAATAGATGGGGTTGTAGTAGTTGTTGATGCTGTTGAAGAGATAATAACTCAATCAGAGACTGTGATTAAACAAGCTCTACAGGAAGGTGTAAAACCAGTACTTTATATCAATAAAGTAGATCGCCTCATCCGAGAGTTAAAGCTAACAGATGAACAAATAAGAAAAAAATATACAAGAATTATTAAAGATTTTAATACATTAATTAAAAGACACGCAGATAAACCCTTTAAAAAAGAGTGGCAAGTATCTCCTGCGGATGGAAACGTAGCATTCGGCTCAGCGCTCCACAAATGGGGTTTTACATTAAGTATTTTAGAAAATAACGAGTTAAAATTTTCTGATATTAGATCTCGTTATCAGAAAGAAACTTACACCAAAGAGGGTTATGCTGACTTAGCAGTCTATTTTCCAATACATAACGCCATATTGGAAATGGTAGTTGACCATCTCCCCAATCCTAAAGAAGCACAAACCTATAGAATCGGAAAGATCTGGGAGGGCGATTTAGAGTCGGAAATTGGAAAGGCTATGGTAAATTGTGATCCTAAAGGACCTACAATTATTTGTTTAAGCAAGGTACAAGTAGATAAACATATTTTGATAGGAACGGGCAGGATTTTTTCCGGAATGTGCTCAATGAAAGAAGATATTTTCTTGGTAAGAGAAAACAGTTACGATACAATCCGAAGGACAGCTCTCTTTATGGGACAAAGAAGGGAGCAAGTCGAACAAATACCTGTCGGTAACATTGTAGCAGTTGAAGGATTAAAGCGATTGCAAAGCGGTGAAACAATAATCGACAAAGACTTTGCCAATTTAATGGTTCCGTTTGAAGAGGTTAAATACATATCTACTCCTGTAGTAACCGTTTCAATCGAGCCGGAGTATTTACGAGAACTTGATAAAATGAAGGAACTAATTGAAAACTTATTAATAGAAGACCCAAACCTTAAATTTGAAATTAACGAGGAAAACGGCGAATTCTTGCTTTCGGGAGTTGGACCGCTACATCTTGAAATCACAGCAAATGAAATAGAAAAACGTGGTATAAATGTTTCTATTTCAGAACCACGAGCTGTATTCAAAGAATCTTGTAAGTATGATTCTTCCCTTGTCTCTGTAAAATCGCAAAATAGCAGGAATTCTCTTCAACTGAAAATTGAAAGAATAAAGGACAAGACTTCGAGGTTTTTACAAACTCATGATTTAGCAGCAATTAAACCTAAGGCGAGATTGAAAGAATTATTTGGGGAACATACAGAATTAACGTTAGAAGAAATACAAAACTTCTGGAGGTATTTTGAAAATGACAACCTGTTTTTTTATAAAACGGAAGAAGATCTTGCCCCCACTTATAAAGAAATTATAGAAGAAATTGTTGGTAAGATCCTTTCAAACGGATTTTTATGTGGTGAAAAAATTACTGGAATTAAAGTTAAAATTAGCGAGTTGAACATAGATGAGCTTAATGAAGAAAACGCTTATACAGAATTATCCGCATTGTTCTACGAGGCCATCAAAAAAGGTTTAAACCAAGCAGAAATAATCCTTCTTGAGCCGATATATCTCACAATTATTCAATTACCCCCTGATTATGTAAAAAATGCGCTTTCTTTAGCTTCAAAGTATTCTGCTAAAATAAAGGATGTTAATCAAGAAAAGGATTATCAGGCTATTATTGAGATGTTACTCCCAGTAAGGAATTCGATAAAGTTTGCTGAAGATATTCGATCGTCTACTTCAGGAAAAGCATTTTGGCAGAATGAGTTTTATGCTTTCATGGAGGTTCCTAATCACGAAGCTAAACTAATTATAAATGATCTGCGCTTTATGAAAGGTATATCTTGGTAAGAATTGATGTGAATTATAAAATTATTTGGTAATTGCGAAAAATCCACCCTCTATCATAGATTAATAATTATCTATTTACTAAATTTTATAAGCCCTTACAAGATTATAAGTATGAAAGAATATGAGTAGTTTAAAAGAAACGATTCTAGTGAATATGATATGTCCATACTGTAAATTTAGTTTTAGAAAAAAAGTTGAATATCAAAAAAAGAGTGGCCTTTTCTCAATATTAATAAAAAACCACCATAAAAGTGATAATTGTCCACCTTTCATAGCATTCATAGATAGTCAGGGAAAGCATAGGGGTTCTCAAAAAATTGATAAAGTTGAATTAGAGTCCTCTATAAGCGATGAAATGCTTGAAAACGCTCGAAAAAGTATAAACGAATTAGAAAATACTTTAAGATTTTTTCATTTAAAGGTGCCTCGAATAGCTGGAATAGGTTTTGACCATAAAGTAGCTAATGTAAATGATAGAGCGTTTATGAGCTCAAATTCTTATATTGATTTAATGCGTTTCTTAACGACATACGAAGGTAGCAATACTTTTGGGATAATAGCTTATGGTGACGATATTAATATTGAAGGGCGTATAGTAATTTACGGAAAATATCTTGGAATGATTTATGTCCTTCTTTGGAAAGATCAAAAAACTATTCAAAATAAATCTTTTGATGAATTAAAAGGATTAGCAAACCTCACAGTAGAAAATTTAATAGGGATCTACGATTTAGCAGATTTCTTCTATTAATCCCTTTCCAATTTCAATTTCAAATTAATTCGGTTCTGTAAAAAACTATTGAAACTATCATAGATATATTAATATTCTGCTAATTACATGAAACGTATTCTTTTAGTATATACTACACAAATTATAAAAGACGACTTAGTTCTTTTTAACTATAACTACTTCCCCTCAAAATTATAAAAAATACTAATTAGACTTACTACAATCTTTTTGTTCAATTTTATTAAATTAGAAATGAATTTTGTACAATTAAAAACTTTATTTGACAAAAAAGACTAATTTCCTTCATATTTTTATGAATAGTTATTTGTTAATTGTTTGATTGATCAAAATTATTAAATAATATATACCCAATTAATTTTTTGTCTAAAAGAGAAAAATGATATTTAATTTTCTTTTTAATATCTCCGAGTTGAGGTTTAAAAATGGTTGTAAGCGATCTAAAAGTGGGAGAAAATTCTTTTCGTAGTCTTGCTGAAAATCTACCGGGAATAGTTTATAGAGTTTTAATTGAGGACGACAATCGAACGATATTCTTTAATGATATGGTTCAAACCATGACTGGCTATAATCCTGAGGATTTGAAGAAAGGAAAAGTTTGTTCTATTGACCCGTTAATTTTACCTGAAGATAGATTACATGTAATAAACATTGTTAAAGATGCTATAGAAAAGAATGCTCCGTTTGAAGTAGAATACCGCATAAATAACAAAAGTGGAGAATTGAAATGGTTTTTTGAAAGCGGTAGACCTATCAGAGGCCATAATGGAAATCCTTCCTATATCGACGGTGTTATTTTCGATATTTCTGAGCGAAAGGAGACAGAAAAAAAGTTAAAATCTTCTGAGGAAACTTTAAAACAAATGAGTAAAGAATTAGAACAGAGATTAGGGGAAAGAGTGATCGGATTAAGAAAATCTGAAAAAAAATTTAAGACGATCTTTGATGAATCTCCAATCGGTATTGAGCTCTATGATTCGAATGGAAAGTTGGTGGACACCAATGAATCGTGTTTAGACATATTTGGAGTGTCAAGTATAAATGATGTTCGTGGTTTTGAGTTGTTTAAAGATCCTAATATCCCTAAAGAGTATTTAAAAAAACTAAAAAAGGGACAAGTTATAAGACTTGAAATTCTTTTTGATTTTGATTTAGTTAAAGAGTTAAATTTATATAAAACAACGAAATCAGGAAAAATTTGGATTGATTTATTAATTTCGCCTCTACACCTTGAGGAAAATAATACAATTAGTAATTTTTTAGTACAAATACAAGACATAACTGAAAAAAAAATAGCAGAGCAAAAATTAAAAGCTTTAAATAAAGAACTAGATAATAGGGTTCACGAGCGAACAAAACAATTAAAAAAATCCGAAGAACAACATAATATCTTAAGTACCGAATTGGAAACGATTTTAGATCATTATCCCGGTTTAGCTTTTTATAAAGATACGAAGAATAACTTTATACGCATAAATCAAAATGTAGTTGATTATTATAATAGTGATTCCGCTAGTGTAAAGGCTAATTTAACCAAGGAAGATATCGAGGGCAAAAACCTCTCTGATCTCTTACCGAAAGTTATAGCACAAGCATATTGGGACGATGATTTAGAAGTAATTAAGAGTGGAACTCCAAAATTAAACATAGAAAAGTCTTATAAAACAGAACACGGGATTAAATGGCTCAACTCAAATAAGATTCCGTACTTTAATGAAAATGGTGAAATTAGAGGGATTATTGGATTCTCCATAGATATCACTGAGAGTAAGAAAGCGGAACAAAAAATCATTCAAGAAAGGGAAAAAGCAAACCTATATTTAAATGTGGTAGAGGTGATTCTTGTTGCACTTGATAGAGATGGAAAAATTACTTTGATAAATAAAAAAGGTCATGAATTACTTGGATACAATGAGGGTGAGCTAATTGGAAAAAATTGGTTTGAAGTATGTCTTCCTCCACATGACAGAGAAAGAGTGTACGAATATTTCAAGAAGTTAATGGTTGGAGAATTAAAAGTCGTAAAATTTTATGAAAATTCTGTTTGGACAAAGAATGGAGAAGGAAGGTTAATTTCATGGTCAACGGTTTTATTTAAAGATGAAAATGAAAATATAACAGGACTTCTAAGTTCAGGAGTAGATATAACAGAACGGGCGATAACTGAGCAGAAATTAATAGAATCAGAAGCGAGTTATAGGTATCTTTCAAACGAATTAGGGGTTATTTTGGATCATCTACCTGGAGTAGTAGTATATAAGGATACGGAGAATAACATTCTTAGAGTAAATAAATTTTTAGCAGACGCTCATAATGTAAAAAAGACAGATATGGAGAATCGCAGTTCGTTTGATTTTTATCCTAGAGACGTAGCACAAGCTTATTGGGAAGATGATTTAGAAGTAATAAATAGTAAAAAACCAAAAATAAACATCGTAGAACCTTGGGAAACCGATGCGGGTAAAAGATGGGTAAATACAAGCAAAATACCCTATATTGATGAAAATGGTAATGTTAAGGGAATTATAGCTATAGCGTTTGATGTTACTGAGCGTATGCTAGCTGAACAAAAATTAAAAGAATCGGAAGAAAAATTTAGAAAACAAAATGTATTTCTTAACAATATTTTAAAATCGCTTACGCATCCGTTCTATGTGATAAATGTTAAGGATTATAAGGTTGTATTAGCTAATTCTGCCGCCTCTTCTGAGGGTTTAGTATATGGAAATCATTGTTATAGCCTTACCCATAATCGCGGTACGCCTTGTGCAGCGCCCTGCATATGTCCACTTGATGAAGTAAAAAAAACTAAAAAAACTTGCGTAGTAGAGCATACACATTACGATAAAGAAGGAAATGAGAAAATATATGAAATTTACGGATATCCAATTTTAGATGAGAATGGAAATGTCGTTCAAATGATAGAATATGCATTAAACATTACTCCTCGAAAGATTGCGCAACAGGCATTAAAAAAATCTGAAATAAAATATAGACATTTATTTGAAAATAGCCCTTATTACATAATTTTACTAGATAAGAATGGAAATTTTATAGATTGTAATAATAGTACTGTAGACATTTATGGATTTCCTAAAGAAGATTTCTCTGGAAAAAATTTTAAAGAAATGCCAATAATTCCTCCTGATATTTATCCATTATTAGAGAATATAATGAAATTACTGTTTAAAGGAGAAATTCCTCCACCAATAGAGTTTAAACCTATTACAAAAGATGGAAAAATAATTTGGATAAATTCACAGGCATCTTTAATTAAATTAGACAATGAGTTTTTTATATATATTATTGGTCAAGATATCACGGAAAGAAAAAAAACAGAGCTAAAAATAAAAGAATCTGAAGAAAGCTATAAAGCTTTAGCCCATCAATGGCGAACAACATTCGATGCCATGAGTGAATGCGTCTATCTACTAGACTTAGAATGTAATATTATCCAGTGTAATAAAGCTACATTGGAATTCTTAGGAAAGAAGGATTATGACGAAATAATTGGACATTCGTGTTGTGAGATTATTCATGGTACAATCGAACCAGTAGAATGGTGTCCAATGGCGCGTATGATTGAGAGCAGTCATAAAGAATCCTCTGTTGTTCAAATAGGAGATAGATACTATGAAATCTCACTTGATCCCGTTATTAATGACGAAGGAACCATCATTGGAGCAGTACATATTATAAAAGATATTACAGAACGTAAAAAAGTGGAACGAGAGTTAATAGAATCTGAAGAAAGATTTAAAACTCTATTTGAAGTTGCTCCTGCTTCCATTGTTTATTCTGATTTAAATGCAAACATCTTATTTTGTAATAAGCAATTTTTGAAACTCCATGGAATTAAAAGACCAGAAATGATTAACAGAACAAATATTACTAAATTCTTTTCAAAACAAGATTTACCGAAATTGAAGATTGAGCTTCAAAAATCAATCGAGGGAAGAGCTCCAGGTCCTACAGAATATATAATGCTTAAAGAAGATGGAACTGAATTTCTAGCTGAAGCGAGTAGTATCGCAGTCCGAGATAAAAATGGAATAACTGTAGGTTTGATTGGAGTAGCCCAAGATATCACTGAGCGTAAGAAAGCGGAACAACAATTAAAAGAATCAGAAGAAAAATTCAGAACTATTGCTGAACGAACTTTCATGGGCATATTAATCATACAAGATGATCGTGTCAAATACGCAAACGAAGCTTTATTAAGAATGTTTGAATACTCTCAAAAAGATATAGTAAATTGGAAAATGGATGATCTAACTAAACTGATTGATTCTGATGATTTATTATTCCTTAGAGAATACCGTGAGCACCTAAGAAGTGGTGATAAAAATTTTAAACCATACTATTCTTATAAAGTGTTTACTAAATCCGGTAAAATAAAATGGATTGATCAATTTTCGAAAGAGATGCTTTATAAAGGAAGGCTAGCAGAACTTGTTACTATAATGGATATTACTGAAAAAAAGGAAGCAGAAAAAGAATTAATAAAATTAAATAACATGAAATCTGAATTACTAAGGAGAACATCTCACGAATTAAAGACGCCCTTGGTTTCTATTAAAGGATTTTCTGACCTTTTATTAGAATTGCATAGGGGCAAACTCGATGATTATGTGATAAGAACACTTGAACAAATTAGAACGGGATGTAATCGCCTTGAATCTCTCGTTAACGACATTTTAAAAACCGCAGAATTAGAATCTGGAACAGTTGCGTTAAAAAAATCAAAGGAGGATTTATCTCTCTTAATAAAGATAGGTGTGAATGATTTAGAAGGATTGTCAGAGTTGAGAAATCATACAATAAATCTCGAGATATCAGATAATTTAATTTGTTCTATTGAAAAAGAACAAGTATACAACGTTATTACTAACATTTTAAATAATGCTATAAAATTCACGCCCTCCAATGGAAAAATGGAGGTCAAATCAGAAATTAATAATGATTTTATTATAATTTCAATAAAGGATAACGGGATTGGTTTTACAAAGGAAGAAAAAACTCAGATATTTAAGCAATTTGGAAAAATTGAACGTTATGGTCAGGGATATGATGTAATTTCTGAGGGGTCAGGATTAGGCTTATATATATCAAAAAAAATTATAGAAATGCATGGTGGAGAGATTTGGCTCGAATCTGAAGGGAGGGATAAAGGTTCTACTTTTTATTTTTCACTTCCTATAAATTAAAAATCAATTTAAATGATCAGAAAGAATTTTAAAATCGGGGAAATTATCTTACTAACTCCTTTCCCCTCTAAACCTATCTCAAAATTATAAAAAATACTAATTAGACTTACTACAATCTTTTTGTTTAATTTTTTTAAATTAGAATTGATTTTTGTACAATTAAACACTTTATTTGACAAAAAAGACTAAATTCCTTCATGTTTTTATGAATAGTTATTCGTTTAATTGTTTGCTTTATCAAAATTATTAAATATGATATGCTCAATTAATTTTTTGTCTAAAAGAGAAAAATGATAGTTAAATTTCTTTTTTTTTCTTACTAAGGTGAGGTTTGAAAATGGTTGTAGACAATTTAAATGAGGGAAAAAATTCTTTTCGTCGGCTTACTGAAAATCTACCAGGAATAGTTTATAGAGTTTTACTTGAGGACGACAATCGAGTAATATTCTTTAATGATATGGTTCATACCATGACTGGCTATAGTCCTGAGGAATTGAAGAAAGGAAAAGTTTGTTCTATTAGCCCGTTAATTTTGCCTGAAGATAAGGTACACGTAATAAACATTGTTAAAGATGCTATAGAAAATAATGTTCCGTTTGAAGTAGAGTACCGCATATATAATAAAAGTGGAGAATTAAAATGGTTTTTTGAGCGCGGTAGACCTATCAGAGGCGATAATGGAAATCCTTCCTATATTGACGGTGTTATTTTCGATATTACAAAGCAAAAGGAGGCAGAGAAAAAGTTAAAAGAATCCGAAGAAAAGTATAGATTACTATTTGAAAATGCTAATGATGGTATTTCTATTCTTGATCTTGAAGGTAATTTTTATGAGGTTAATAATCTATATTGCACGCGATTAGGATATACAAGAGAAGAAATATTAAAATCAAACATTAGGGATATTGATACTCAAGAATATGCTGATTTAGTATCAAATCGCATTTTAGATATAAGAGAGAAAGGATTTAATATTTTTGAATCAGCACATAGGGCAAAAGATGGCAGAATTATACCTGTTGAAATAAGTTCTAAAAGTATTCTATACGATAATAAACCAACTATCCTTAGTATCGTTCGTGATATCACTGAGCGCAAGAAAATTGAGGAGGAATTACGAGAAAATGAAAAGCTTCTCAAAAATGCTCAAGAATTAGCACACATTGGTCATTGGAAACTTGATCCTTCAACTATGGAGGTGTCTGGTTCTGATGAGTTATTCAAAATTTTTGGTCTTACTCACGATGAGGCGTCACTTGAAAAATTTGTTGAGGTAGTCCACCCCGAAGATAGAGAAATGGACTTGTTTCACATAAGAAGAGGTATGGAAAAGGGTGAAAGTTGGGATATTGAACATCGTGTGATCTCTAAAGATGGTACAGAAAAATGGGTACACGCTTTAGGTGAAGCAATCAAAGATGATGACGATAAAGTTATCATGTTGATGGGTACTGTACAAGATATCACAGAGCGTAGGAAAATAATGGAAGAGCTTCGTATAAAAGATATTATTTTCAATGCTTCTCTTTCTGCACAAAGCACTACTGATATAAATGGAATAATTAATCATGCAAACCCAGCATTTTTAGAAATGTGGGGTTATAAATCGAAAGAAGAAGCAATTGGAAATTCAGTTGGTAGTTTTTTCGCTAATCATAATGATGTTGTTCCTGTCTTTGAAGCACTTAGAGAGACGGGGAAGTGGGAAGGTGATTTTGTAGCGAAAAGATGTGATGGTTCGACATTTATTTCACAAGGGTTTGCTTCAGCCATATATAATGAAAATGATGGTCAGATTGGATTTCAATCAACAAATCTTAATATTACAAAACGTAAAGAAGCTGAGCTAAAATTAAAAAATGAAACGGAAAAAGTGAAGAAATATCTGGGAATTGCTGGTGTAGTTATTTTAGCTCTTGATATTGAAGGGAACATAAATGTATTGAATAAAAAAGGTTATAAACTACTTAAATACGAAGAAGGAGAACTCATAGGAAAAAATTGGTTTGAAACCTGTATTCCAATACATAACAGAAAAGATGTTTCCGGTGTTTTCGAAAGCTTAATGCGTAATGATATAGAACTAGTTGAATTTTATGAAAATTCTATTTTAACTAAAAGTGGCGAGGAAAAAATTATTGCATGGAAGAACACGATAATTCATGATGATAATGGGAAAATAATTGGAACACTCAGTTCGGGTGAAGATATAACTGAGCGAAAAAAAGCTGAACAAAAATTAAAAGAATCCGAAGAAAAATTTAGATTATTATTTGAATCTATTGCGGACCCTATTCACATTATTGATGAAGATTTAAAGATTATTTACATGAATCCCGCTTTTGAAAGATGGTTAAAATCATTTAACCTGGATTTAAATATTATTGGAAAAAATCCCGTTGAAGCATGGCCCTTTATTGGGGAGAGGGTAAATGCTGAATATCAAAAAGTCTTTAAAACTAAAAAAATACACATCAAAGAAGATTGGGCTTATGCTGATGATAGATCCACATTTACCGAAACCAGAAAAATACCTATTCTCAAGTCTGGGAATGTTGTTCAAGTAATTACTATTATAAGAGATTTTTCTGACCGAAAAAAAGCTGAAGAAAAATTAAAAGAATCGGAAGAAAATTTTCGAAAACAAAATGTGTTTCTTAATAATATTTTAGAATCACTTACGCATCCGTTATATGTGATAAATGTTAAGGATTACACGATAGCATTAGCTAATTCTACCGCCTCTTCTGAGGGATTAGAATATGGAAAATATTGTTATAGTCTTACTCATAATAATGATAAACCATGCGAAGCTCCCTGTATCTGTCCATTTAATGTAGTGAAAAATACTAAAAAAACTTGCGTAGTAGAACATACACATTACGATCAAGAGGGAAATGAGAAAATTTATGAAATTTACGGATATCCAATCCTAGATGAAAATGGAAATGTTGTTCAAATGATAGAATATGCAATAAACATTACCGATCGCAAGATTGCACAACAAGAATTAAAAAAATCCGAAGAAAAATATAGACATTTATTTGAAAATAGCCCTTATTACATAATTTTACTAGATAAGGAGGGAATTTTTATTGATTGTAATAATACGACTGTAGACATTTATGGATATCCTAAAGAAGATTTCTATGGAAAAAACTTTAAAGAAATGCCAATAATTCCCCCTGATCTTTTACCATTATTAGAAAATGTAATGGAATTACTGTTTAAAGGAGAAATGCCTCCACCAATAGAGTTTAAACCTATTACAAAAGATGGAAAAAAAATTTGGATAAATTCACAGGCATCTTTAATTAAATTAGACAACGAGTTTTTTATATATATTATTGGTCAAGATATCACGGAAAGAAAAAAAACAGAGCTAAAAATAAAAGAATCTGAAGAAAATTATAGAGATTTAGCCAATCAATGGCGAACAACATTCGATGCCATGAGTGAAGCTGTTTTTCTACTAGACTTAGAATGTAATATTCTCCAGTGTAATAAAGCTACATTAGATATCTTGGGAGCTGAGAAATATAACGAAATAATTGGACATTCGTGTTGTGAGATTATACATGGAACAATCGAACCAGTAGAATGGTGTCCAATGGCGCGTATGATTAAGAGTAGTCATAAAGAAGCCTCTATTGCTCAAATAGGAGATAAATGGTGTGATATCTCGCTTGATCCTGTTATCAACGATGAAGGAACCCTCATTGGAGCAGTGCACATTATAAAAGATATTACAGAACGTAAAAAAGCGGAACGAGAGTTAAAAGAATCTGAACAAGCTTTAAAGGTTTCAGAAGAAAAATATAGATCTTTTATTGAAAATTTTCAAGGAATTGCATACCAAGGTTATGAAGATTATTCTGCTGACTTCTTTCACGGAGCAGTAGAAGAAATTACGGGCTATACAACTGAAGATTTTATGTCAGGAAGAATAAAGTGGAATCAGCTTTTCCATCCTGATGATGCTTCTAAATTCCGAACCATGCAAGAAAAATTCGGTAAAATCCCACAAACTCAATTAGAATATAGAATTAAAGCTAAAGATGGATCAACTCATTGGATTTTAAGCAAAACTCAGAAATTTTATGACGAGATCAAGAATAGACTGGGTGGACGAGGAATTTTCATTGATATTACTGATAAAAAAAAAGCAGAGCAACAACTCAAAGAATCTGAAGAAAAATTCAGAACCATTGCTGAACAATCTTTTATGAGCATTTATATCATACAAGATGGATTGATAAAATATAGGAATCAGCGAGCAGCTGATGTAAGTGAATATAGTGAAGAGGATATTAAAAACTGGAAACCTTATGAGTACGCAAAAGCAATACATCCTGAAGATAGAATGTTTGTCTTAGACCAATCTAGAAAGAAGGAAAAAGGTGAAACTGATGTTATTAACCGTCATAAATATCGTATAGTAAAAAAATCAGGTGAGATTGCGTGGGTTGATAATTTTTCTAAGACGATTAATTTTATGGGAAAACCTGCAGTTTTAATTATAACAGAAGACATTACAGAAAAAATTTTAGCAGAACAAAAAATAAAAGAATCAGAAAAAAAATATCGTCATTTATTTGAAAGTTCCCCCTATTTCATAGGATTGATAGATGAAGATGGAATCTTAGTGGATTGTAATTCGTCTATAAGCAAATTTCTCTCTATGCGGACAAAAGAAGATGTAATAGGTAAAAAAATCCTTGACACTCTCTCAATAGTGGAAGAAAATAAGGAGATTATACCACTAATGAAAAAATTATTCCAAGAAGCATATTCTAACGAACAAGGGAAATCCTATGAATTTAAATTACATCGATCAATAGGAGGATTCTTATGGTTGAAAGTAGAAGGTTCTATTGTGGAAATTAACAATCATAAATTATTACAATTTATAGCCCAAGACATTACAAATAGAAAAATGATTGAAGAGGAATTAAAAGAGTCGGAAATAAAATTTAGAACTATATCTGAACAGTTTCTTATGGGTATTGGGATTTTACAGGATGAGGAAGTAAAATATGCAAATTTGAAATTAGCTAATATGTATGGATATGATGTTGAGGAATTTATTGGCAAGACATATTCTGAATTCCTAAATTTAATTCATCCCGAAGATAGAGCAAAATTAATTAGACAAGTCGAAAAAAGGAAGGATAGAACGCGTGATACTGGGGTCTTTTATCAATTTCGTGCGTTTAAAAAAACAGGTGAACTATTCTGGGCAAACATTTACTCACGGATAATTACTTATCAAGGGAAACGTGCAGGTTTACTCGCTATTCTTGATAATACTGAAATAAAAATGGCAGAATTAAAACTCAAGGAATCTGAGGAAAAGTTTAGAAAAATAGCTGAACAGTCATTTATGGGTATAATCATTCGCCAACATGATAGTATTAAGTATGTGAATGAGGCGGCCATAAATATATTCGGTTACCCTATGGAAGATGTTAAAGAGTGGTCAAATGAATACATCACAGAAAAGTGTATTTACGCCGAAGACTTACCTTACATAAGGGAAAATCGTAGAACTGAGAGAGATAGAAAACCCGAAATAAAACAATTTTTATCGTATCGTATCATTACTAAATCAGGAAAATTAAGATGGGTTGATCAATATTCAAAAATATTCCTATATCAAGGTGAAATATCGGAATTAATCACTATAGTTGATATAACGGAAAAAAAGGAAGCTGAGAGAATAATAATTGAGGAAAATAAAAAACTTTTAGAATTAGACAAAATGAGAAGGGATTTTATGATTAGAGCATCACATGAATTAAAAACTCCATTAAATTCCATCTATAGTACTTCAGAATTTCTACTTCATTATAATGAGGAAATTTTAGATGAAAAACTCAAGAAATTTCTTAAAATTATATATAAAGGCGGTAAACGATTAAAGATGCTAATAGAAAATTTGCTAGATGTTTCCAGAATTGAATCAGCAAAATTTGAGTTAAACATGGCTGAAAAAAATATTATAAAGATCATCGAAAATTGTATCAAAGAAGTGTATTTTTTATCCAAGAGACGAAATATATCAATTATTTTTGAGAAATCTGAGGATATACTATTAGCTTTGGACAAAATTAGGATGGAACAAGTAATTGCGAATATATTAGTAAATGCTATTAAAAATACACCTAATTATGGAGAAGTTATAATTAAAACTCTACAGGAAGAAGATCTTGTAAAAATTTCCATTAAAGATACAGGAGTGGGCTTTACTGAAGAAGAAAAATCAAAAACATTCGAGAAGTTTGGAAAGATAGAAAGATATGGTCAAGGAATGGATATTGATACGGAAGGTTCAGGTTTAGGATTATTTATTTCAAAAGAAATAGTTGAATTACATGGTGGTGACATTGAGTTACTGTCACAGGGGAGAAATAAGGGATCTACATTTATTATTAGACTTCCTTTATAAATTTATATCTTATTATGTAAAACAGTAAAAATGATAGTGTTTTATCATTTCCTAAAAAAAATAATAGGTCGATGTAACTATGCTTGAGCTAGAAAATGTAATAAATAATTCTAAGAAGAAATTAGGATCATTAAGGGAAAAATTAATCGGAGATAATAACCAAGGTAGAGATAATTCAAATATAATTAATGATCTTGATGAAATCATATCTGAACTAACAGCGTCTTTAGACTCAAAAATTGAAGATCAAGATGTAACAGAGCAAAAACAAATTCAAATGGAATTACATGAAAGTGAAAGCCTTCTCAAAAATGCTCAAGAATTAGCACATATTAGTCATTGGAAGCTTGATCCTTCAACTATGGAGGTGTCTGGTTCTGATGAGTTATTCAAAATTTTTGGTCTTACTCACGATGAGGCGACACTTGAACAATTTGCTGAGGTTGTTCACCCCGACGATAGAGAAATGGACTTGTATCATATAAGAAGAGGTATGGAAAAAGGTGAAAGTTGGGATATTGAACATCGGGTGATCTCTAAGGACGGTACAGAAAAGTGGGTACACGCTTTAGGTGAAGCAATCAAAGATGATGACGGTAAAATCATCATGTTGATGGGCACTGTACAGGATATTACAGAGCGCAGAAAAATAATGGAAGAGCTTCGTATAAAAGATCTAGTTTTCAATGCTTCTCTTTCTGCTCAAAGTACAGCAGATATAAATGGAATAATTGATTTTGTAAACCCCGCATTTTTAGAACTGTGGGGTTATAAATCAAAAGAAGAAGCAATTGGGGGTTCAGTTGGTAGTTTTTTTGCTAATCCTGACGATGCAGTTCCTATCCTTAAAGTACTTACTGAGACGGGGAAGTGGGAAGGCGAATTTTTAGCGAAAAGATGTGATGGTTCGACATTTCTTTCACAAGGGTTTGCTTCAACCATGTATAATGAAAATGGTGACCAGATTGGATTTCAATCAATAAATCTTAATATTACAAAACGCAAAGAAGTTGAACAAAAACTAAAAGAATCCGAAGAAAAATTTAGATTATTATTTGAATCTATTGCGGACCCTATCCATGTCATTGATGCAGATTTAAAGATTATTTATTTTAATCCCGCTTTTGAAAGATGGTTAAAATCATTTAACTTGGATTTAAATATTATTGGAAGAACTCCCGTTGAAGCATGGCCCTTTATTGGAGAGAGGGTATATGGTGAATACCAAGAAATCTTTAAAACTAAAAAAATACACATTAAAGAAGATTGGGCCCATTTTAATGATATTCATACCTTTACCGAAACTAGAAAAATACCCATTCTTAAGTCTGGGAATGTTTTTCAAGTAATTACTATTATAAGAGATTTTTCTGAGCGAAAAAAAGCTGAACAAAAGTTAAAAGAATCGGAAGAAAATTTTCGAAAACAAAATGTATTTCTTAACAATATTTTAGAATCCCTCACGCATCCGCTCTATGTTATAAATGTTAAGGATTATACAATAGCATTAGCTAATTCTACCGCTTCTTCTGAAGGTTTAGAACATGGGCAATATTGTTATAACCTTACTCATAATAGTAATAAGCCATGTGAAGCTCCTTGTATATGTCCACTTAATGTAGTGAAAAATACTAAAAAAGTTTGCGTAGTAGAACATAAACATTACGATCAAGAGGGAAATGAGAAAACTTATGAAATCTATGGATATCCAATTCTAAATGAGAACGGAAATGTCGTCCAAATGATAGAATACGCATTAAACATTACCGATCGCAAGATAGCACAACAGGAATTAAAAGAATCCGAAAGAAAATATCGTGGATTCGTGAATAATATTTCAGATATTATATTTGAAATTGATATAAAAGGTAAATGTTCATATGTTAGTCATCAATTGTTTGATATTTCGGGATTTTTTCCAGAGGAAATGGTCGGTCAAAATGTTTTTAAATTTGTGCATCCCGATGATCTATTTGGGGTCGCTGAGGAGGTTAAAATAGCCTTTAATTCCGAGGATAATCGCTATATTGAGTTCAGATTGCGACATAAAGACGGTCATTATGTTTCAGTATCTTCTAGGTTTAGTACGACAATAATAGGAGAAAAACGAAAACTCACGGGAGTTCTCGTGAATATGACAGAAAGAAAGAAAGCAAACCAAAAATTAAAAGAGTCAGAGGAATTCTTTAGAACAATTACCGAACAATCTCTTTTAGGAGTAATAATAATACAAGATAGAATTATAAAATACGTCAATGACATCGCTCTAAATTATTCTGGTTATTCTAGAGATGAAGTTATAAATTTGCCTGAAACCCAAATATTGAAATTTATCTACACTGAAGATCGAGATATAATTAACCAGACTTTAATTGATCCTAATCCTAATATGGTATTTAGAATAATAACTAAAGAGGGAAATACTAAATGGATTGATATTCATACTAAAACAATTTACTATAAAGGTAAAGAGGCATATTTATCTGCATTCTTAGATATAACAGAAAAAAAAGAAGCAGAAAATCTTATTAAAGATGAAATCACAAAATTGAAAGAATTGGATGAACTTAAGAATGAGTTTGTTTATAGAGCGTCTCACGAATTAAAAACACCTTTAAATTCAATAGTGAGTGCATCCTCCTTATTAATTGATAGTTATCAAGATTTTTTCGATGAAAGAGTTTATGGACTAATAAATGTCATCAATAAAGGAGGAAAAATATTAGATGAATTAATTGGAGATTTACTGGATGTGTCGAGAATAGATTCAGAAAAATTAACGATTAAAAAAAAAAAAGAGAATATTGTGGAGATTATTAGAAATTGTACTCAAGAAATGATATTTTTGATTAATAAGCGTAATTTAAATATTGAATTTAAATATTTGGATAAGAAAATCTATATGAAAATAGACAAGAAAAGATTCGAACAGGTTATTCTAAATATATTATCAAATTCAATTAAGAATACGCCATCTGAAGGAAGTATTTCATTCAATATAAAATCAGAGAAGAAATTTATAGATATATCCATTACTGATACTGGAGTCGGCTTTACAAAGAAAGAGAAAGAGAAGTTATTCCAAAAGTTTGGAAAAATTGAAAGGCATGGTAAGGGAATGGACATTATATCAGAAGGAACAGGTTTAGGCTTATATATTTCAAAAGAAATTGTTGAATTACATGGGGGAGAAATTTGGGTTGAATCTAAAGGAAGAAACAAAGGATCTACTATTGTAATAAGATTACCATATAAAAAATAAACTTAAATTAGTTAAGATACTCAAAAAGATGGTTAAAGTCGGTAAAATTAAAGGGCTTACGCAAATATCCTTCTGCTCCTGTATCTTCAATTCTTTTACTAACTTCAGATTCAGGAATTGCTGTAATATAAAAAATTGGAATCCCCTTTAATTTATCATTTAATTTGATTTGTTTGCATATTTCATATCCGCTAATATCTGGCAAAATAATATCTAATAGGATTATGCTTGGGGCTGATCTGTTTAATTCTTCTAAACCTTTTTTACCAGTTGTCACTCCGATGGATGAGAATCCCTTAATATCAAAATAATCTGTTAAAACCATAATTGTAGATGTATCATCTTCAATGATCAATACATCATAAGACATAGTTTCCGGCTCAATTTCACCTATAATGTCATTAATTTTATTTTCAAGGAATATGCTTTTACTATAGATTTCTTTTATTCTCAATAACATATTTGGATCTAATTTCTCAGCTTCATTTTCAAGAATTAGTTGTGAAAAACCTTTAATTGAAGTTAATGGCTCCTTTAAATCATGAGTAAATTTAGATATATTATCAATAAGACTAATTCTAGATTTAGAACCAATATAAAAATTCACAGCTTTCCTAATTAGCATAGAAATTGTTGTAAATTCATTATCGTCAACAAAAGTTTGCCAATTAGTTTTGGTTTCTTCTGAAACGAGAATACCGATTCTTTTCATGTCGTCTGTTTTTTTATCATTCTTAGAAATTATTATCTCACTTCCTAAGGTATCCGTATTTATATAATTCTTTTTCTTAATTAAAAAGTTTCACAATAGATTTGAAATGCAACTCGTAAATAGCTCATCTACACCCTCACCAGTAAAAGCTGAAGTTTCGTAATATGAAAAGTTATTGCGATAAGATAAATCTAATGCACTACTCTGAATCGATTCTCTATCATTTATTAAATCGATTTTATTCCCTACTAAGTAGTAATTAGTTTGGGGGGTTTTTATAAAATTTCTCGCCTCTTCAATCCATTCATTTATATTTTCAAGAGTAGTAAGTTTCGAGTAATCGAATAAAATAATCACAACTTTAGCATCTTGATAATAATGCTTTCGAACTTTTTTAAAACTCTTAAGACCACCCATATCAAATATCTGGAAATCTATACTCATATTTTTAGTGATTTCAAAAGATCTTTTGTTAACTGAAAGCCCTATTGTAGGTATATAGTTATTTCCAGTTTTACCTTTAAGATACATATCAACTAAAGATGTTTTTCCTACTGAATCTGATCCAATTATGACAATTTTGTTAGGCTTTGAAAATGAAGAGGAATGATCATCAAAAATAATATTACCATTTCCATTAATTTTTGGAAGCTCAATTGATGTTTCTATATTATTCAAAATATTAGATGCCTTTTCAGCAACGAGGTAGGAATATGGAATGAAATCATTCAAATTAGAATATGGATCTGTAACCATAACAAACAATCCCTGATTATTTATACCCATTTCAACATAAAACAATTGATATTCATTCATATGAATAGTTCCACTCCCTAAAGAGATCTCTGCGTATTTCTTCATTTTTTCCAGGTTTTCTTCCACAATACTAATAATGACCTCAAAAATTTCTTCTTTGAATCCTTTATTTGATTGTTGAGCCATTATCAGGCCATTTGAATCAACAATAAGAACTGCTATAAGATCCTTTATTTCTTTAACCAAATTATTTAGCAATTCGTTTAGTAAATTCGTTTTTGACACAATTACAGACATGATCCTTAACCTATGTAATGTTTTTGTTATATTAATTATTAATTAACAGCTATTTCTAATTTTTCAAAAAATTTATCAAGAGTCTCAACTGAGGGAATAAAACAAAAGGTTCCGTAGAAATCTAAATCTTCAATAATCAACTTTGTTTTAATCAGTAACATAAAATCTAAATTTTCTGAACACATTGCTAAAAACTCATTAATTATTGCTCCTAATTTATCGAAAGCTAAGATGGGAACATCTGGAATATATTTAGTAGATAACAAGTTAGCAAGTGCACTAGTATAATGCCCTGCTAAAATATTACCAATTTCTACAATTAAACTGATAGTATATTCATCAAAATCATCTAAATTTGTTATCTCAACTCTCTTCTGTTTATTTTGTTCTGATAAAATGTCTATTAAATTGAAGATACTTTTTTTTGTGAAAATTTGTAAAATATTAAGATTAGTTTCCGCTTTAACGATTGAATTTATTCCAAATACATCTGTATTAGAGCCCCCCAATTTATCACTTAATTTCCAAATGGGAATAATCTCGGCCGAAGTTAGAGAAACTTCTATTCTTTTGTCTAATAATTGCGATAAAGCGGTTATTGCATTACCGGATCCAATATTCCCAATCTCCATTAGAGTATCAATTTGGTATTGAGTCAATCGAAAATTTTCTTCTTCAGAATATCTTAACATTTCTTAAAAATCCCTCATCTTTTATCACTAATTGTTAATTTTTTAAGCTCATTAATTGAGTGTGATTATTTCAATCTTTTTTTTAATTAAACATTATTTTTATAATAATTTTCTATAATATTCCTCGCCTGTTGGTTTCACATAAACGCTATTATCTTTTGTATCATAAATGATAATTCTACCTCTTTTACCGCCGATATCTTTTCTAATAATCCTAATCTTAAGTCGTTCTAATTCAGATTTAACTACTTTTATGTTTTCTGCACCAATATCATTAAAATGGTTTTGAAAAATTTTTGATCCCCCAACCATAACAGCTTTTATATTTTGACTTTCAGCTCCCTGATTAATCATATTTTTTACTAGATCCTTTACAGAACAGTCAGCAAATTTATGTGGACGTTTTATTTTTATATTATCCTTTATGTGATCTGAATGAGGGAGTAATATGTGAGACATTGCATAAATTTTATTTTGTAAATCATAAAGAATTAACGCTATGCATGAACCTAACCCATATATTATTATTTTCGTTTGACTTATATACAATTTTGAATCAGAATTAATCAAAACATAATGAGCTATATGTAAAACTATCTCTCCTTTTCTATCTCCTTCAGTGATACAATCATTACGGTTTATGGAAGCAATTCCAATATTATTACTAAAAGATATCAGTTCATTAGACATAGCTTTAATTTCCATATTTTTTATCGAATTTTAATATGTAATTTTTAATCATACTATTTGGAGTTATAATTTGTGCTGCCCCACTTTCAGCAGCTACTTTTGGCATACCGTACACGATGCTCGTTTCTTTCGACTCTGCTATGGTCAAACCACCTTTTGATTTAATAGCTTTTAATCCTGCAACCCCATCATTTCCTATACCTGTTAAAATGATACCTAATGCACGTTTTTTGAAAACTCGAGCTGCTGAAAAGAACAAAGGATCTGCCGAAGGTATACAATAATTTATTGGTTGTCCATCAAATGTTCTTATATAGGGTTTATTATTTTTAACTACAATTTCCGTGTGTTTTCCCCCTGGAGCGAGATAAACAATTCCGGAATTAATTTTTTCTCCATTTTTAGCTAATGTTACATCCAAATCAGTGTAATCATTTAAGGATTCAGCTAATTGTACCATAAATTGTTCATTCAAATGTTGGACAATTAAAATCGGACTGTTTATTCCTTTTGGAATTTGGCTCAAAATTAATCTTAAAGTTTTAGGACCTCCAACACTAGTAGCAATAACAATAATATTAAATTTAAATTTGTCAATATCGACTTTATTTACTTTTTCCATACCAACTTTATCAAATGGTGGAATTTTTGGTTTTTGAACATAAGCTTTAATTTTTTCAGATTTTTGCTGATTCTGATTCTTAAGTGAGGCATCGGGAAAATCCTTAATTGCTTTAGATTTATCTATCTTCTTGGATTTAGAAGCAAGTAGTACTTTTGAAATTAGTTCTTCTTTAAATTTTGGAAGTTCCACCTTCCAGACACCTCCTGGTTTAATAATATAATCAAAAGCTCCTAAGAGTAGTGCTTGAACAGATGCATCTAAAGTAATTGGGTCTAATACTGAAAAGACAATTGTAGGTATGGGATAAATTTTCATGATTTGCTTAAAAGCTGCTAATCCATCCATCCTAGGCATTAAAATGTCAAGAAGTAGTACATCAGGCTTGAATTCTATCACTTTTTCAACTGCTTCTATACCATCTCGTGCTACATATACCACTTCAATCTCTTCATGCTCTGACAGCATTTCTGAGATGATTTTCCTCTGAAATGATGAATCATCTGCTATTAATACTTTTACAGTCATAATCTAACAAAATTGGTTATCTAATCTTTAAATATATATGATTTCGGGCATCTACTAATTTGAAATTACTGTAATTATTAAAAAGGGTCTCAGTTTTACCCAAAATTAGTAACCCCCCTAATTCTAAATGTCTATCGATTATTTTAAGGAAACTATCACGATTTTCTCTATTAAAATATATTAAAAGATAACGACATAATATGATATCATATTTCCATCTATTCTGATGCCCTTTTGTTATATCTTCACAGAAAAAATCTACTTTTCTTTTAATGTCCTCAGTTAAAATATATTTATTTCCAAAATATTCATTTTCCTTACTAAAATATCTTTTTTCGAAGTACTTTGAAGTCTCTTTAACTGAATCATCATTATATACGGCTTTGTGTGCTTTATCAATTGCCAACTTATCTATATCAGAAGCAACAATTTTGTATTGAGGGAATGATTTAATTTGTTTTTCAAGATTATTCAGAATCATAGCTATCGTATAAGGCTCTTCACCAGTAGCACATGGACAGGACCATATTTTAATTGATTTATTATTTAATTTAGGATTGTTTATTTTTTTATAGAGTGATGTCTCTTTTACGTAATATTTATTTTGTACAAGGTAACGATTTGAGTTTAACCTTTTGCTTGAAATTCCTTTAATTGAAGACTTGTTAACTTTTTCCTTATTTTTTTGTTCATTTTTGTTCTTTTTTTTTATTTTTGATGGATCGGGTTTAAAATCATAAAATAAAGTATTATTTCTAGAATTAAAACACTCAATAAATATATTATTTAATCGTTCAAACAAATCCCAGTTTCTAAAGAAGTAAGTATAATTTATACTAAATCGATTAAAAAAAATTTCTAATTCTTTCGGATTAGAATTTATATAACTGTAATACTCTTCTATTGATTTGCATTTTACGCGTATCATTCTAGCTTTTATCCTCCTTTCAATAAAATTTCTTCTGTAATAGTCGAAATTTAATTTTGTCTCTTGATGTAATAAGCTAATTAACTTCTTATAGGGATTTTCCTTTATTTTTATTTGATCAAATGTTAGTATTTTCGATCACCTTAACTTTCGAGTATTTTATCAATCCTAACAATTCTTCTTTCAATATGTTCGAATGAATATTTTATATGTAATTGAATCTCTCTTATTTCTGATATTATCTTCTTAATTTGAGATTTCTCAGATTTTGATAACCTAAATTCTGCTTGATTGTTATAAATTTTATTTAATGGAGTTCTATCCTTCAAGATCTGCTCCTTAACCATACTCTTTCTTGATTGCCCTGGATAATCTAAATCTTGATTCCTATCGTTAATTTCTTCTAAAATAGTTTTGAAGTCTTCAGGCTCATGATTTTGTTTAATTACTTCATATTTAAATTTATAAAAATCTTTCTTACTCTTTAATTTTCCCGCCCAGTTTGCCGCAATATATCGATGGAATAAGCGAGAATTACGACCGGCCCATATCCAGATAAGGTTTAAGTTTTTATCTATAACTAAATAAACACCATCATCCCCAAAAAGTTGATCAGGTGCTTTTGTCAAAGTCTCTCCAATAACTTGATAAGTGGAATCATAATAACTGGATTTTACCATTATTTTTACCTCCTTTAGCCAAATATCTTCTCTTGAATAAATTTTATTTATTACTATTTTGATCGTCTAAACTATAAAAAAAAATTTAGAAAGATAATTATTCATCATGGGACCTTATCTTTATTATTGCTTTAAGCATAAAACTCTAATAAAGCATCCAATAACTCTTGTAATGTGTCGATATTTGGAATATATAAGAATGTCCCAGTTACTTTGAAATCTGTTATAATAACATTCGTAGTAATTACTAAAGAGAGTTTCTTAAGCAATCCAATTTCATCTCTTAAAATACTGAACAGCTGTTTCCCTGTATCAAGGTGTATATCAGGGGGGTCTGTCATTAACCGTATTCCTAATAAGTCACCAATTGCGCTAATATAATTACTTCCGAGAATATGACCTAATTCACTCATAGCACTGCGATAAAGCTCAGGAAAGTCATCAACTGTCTTAAATTTCTTTCGTAAGTCAATTTGTGTTTTCTTTTTATCATCAACGATAATTGATGTTAAATCTATCATATCTTTAACGCTAAAAATTGTAAGAACCGTTGCTTTAGTTTTTCCTGTGACGTTACTCCAAGCGACTAAGAGTTTATCAGTTGCTCGACTTAGTGTATCAGCATACTTATCTAATTCAACCATTTCTACCGAAGGTATATTAATAACTACTCTTTGATTTACCATTTGAGCTAGAGCATTAGCGGCATTCCCTGCTCCAATATTTCCTATTTCTTGTAATGCATCTCTCTGAAGCTCTGTTAATTTGATTGATTCCAAATTAAGCGATAAATCAGTTGTTGCTTCATCATTCGGTGCCTTAAATGTGACTCCTAATTTTCTGAACATCCCTTCCAGAGTTCCTTTGTCAGGTATAAAGAAAAACACTCCTGTTAGCTTAAAATCACTTATTTTTATCGTGGTTTTAATTAATACTACATATTTCGATATCGATTGCAATTCTTTACCTAAAAATTCTCCTAATAATCCAGAATCACTCATAGCAAATTCCGGAATGTCTATCATCATTTTAGTACCCGTTAAATCAGCTAGTGCAGATACATAATGACCAGCCATAATGTTTCCCATCTCAGTTATAGTAGATATAGCAAACGAATCAAGGTCCTCTTTGGAATTGATTTTTTCAGGATCAAATTTAGAGTCATCACCAGTTAAATTAGCAACTAATTTCAATAGCGGCTTCATTTCAAAGATGTTAAGAATCGTTGATTGAGAAGGTTTATTGACATGGCAAAATATTCCACAAACCTTTTCACTAGATCCTTGAAACTGTTCTGATAATTTATCGCTGGAAATAATCCCTACATCTGTAAGTTGAACATCGATTTTTTTCTTTATTAAAACAGATAAAGCGGTCACAGCATTACCTACACCAATATTTCCAATTTCTTGTAAAGTATCAAGTTGATATTCACTTAGTTCGTACTCCTTTTTCGGAGTTGGGCTTTTAGCTTTTTTATGGAGAACAACATTTTGAGATTTCGATTTTTTCTCCTTTATTTTCTTCGGGAGTATTCCAGGTTGAGAAAGCGCTTTTGGAATCTTCTCTTGTTTTTTAAGCTGTTTAATTTTCAAGTTAGATAAATACCATTCGATAAGTGAATCTAAATCTAATAAGATTAATGGTTGATCATTTAGCGTTCCAATCAATTTTACTAGATCCAGGTCTAAGTTTGTTTTTACAATTGTACTGTTTTGTCTAAAATTTCCTAAAGAAAATTTCTTAACACCATGGACATCATCCACTAATAAACCTAAATTTAAACCTTTATACTCTAATAGAAGTATTCTAGAATTTTCGGATAAATTATATTCCGTTTTATTTCCATATATTATATGCCTTAGAGATAATACTGTATACACTGTACCCCTAATATCAATTATTCCTAATACTGATTCTTCAGCTAAAGGTATTGGAATAATTTCATTATTTGGAACATAAATTTCTTTAACATTTTCTACTTCAAGTAAATATTGTTCATTTTGAACCTCTATTACTACTGAAGTGATACTATTCATATTTTCAGCTTCCATCATTATTTTTCATTCTCCTATTATTATTTATTTTCTTTTAACATAATTCCTTTCCAAATAAGCTCAACTTCTTGTTCTTCGCCACTTATTTCCGAGAGGTAATTTTGCTGGACAAATATTGAAATTTGACCTCCATCCGAGTACTCATAAACGTAATCAAGTACATCATCTATAGATGTAAAATTAAAACCAGCAATTTTCAGCTCTGAACTACCAACTAACAATAAATCCTCACCATTAAAAGGACGGTCTTCATCATTCCATTCAACCCAAATTTCAGAAGCAATTTCAAGATCGTTTATAACTAAATCCTTTTCCAGGGGGATATTACGATAAGTCTTATAAGCAGCAAAAATAATTCGATTTGGAACTTTTCCCGTCTTTTTAAAGTATTTTTTTATAGCTTGTACCCCAGAATTAAAATTATTTAAATCAAGAATATCATAACAGACGACATAGGTCAATTCACCATCTTCCATCTCTATAACGAAGTCCAAATTATCATTAGATTCATTGGAAATATTAACCTGGAAATTCTCAATTATAAATCCTTGAACATATTTAAAATATTGATAAAATCGCCATTTTACCCCAAAATTTGAATTATCTTCTCTGCTGATAAAAATCTGATATAAAGATTTTAGTTGAGATGCTTTTAGGCTTTTTAAGTCATCAATCGTGTCATAGTCGTCACCAATATTTTTTAAGTTCATTCTTGCTGATTGTTTCTTTTTAGTAGGTTTACTTGAAAGTTCATCCAAAAAGATTTTAAGTTCTCCTTTTGTAAATGACGGTTTAATTTGGCTTACCAAATAATTTAAATATTTATCCGATTTATCTTGTAAAGTTTCATAATATTGAAAATTCATTTAATCTCCTCTTTTTTTATTTATTTTTTTTTTGTTATTATCCATAAAAGTAGGATTCTAATTCCGTAAAATTTACATCCTTTCCATCAATAGTCTTCAAATAATACATTATTTCCATTTCCTGATAAGGCGTTATATTTGGAATAGTGAAATTTATCGTTTGATCGTGATTATCACTAGATTTAGTCATTTTATGTTCTATGTTTGATGATATAAGCTTAAAGGATTCTGGAATTGTATCTGATATATCAATGTCTTTAATGAAGGCATTTGATTTGTTTTTGATTATAATATTTATTGCAAATTCATCACTACTTCTACCTGGAAATATTTCTTTTCCAATCATGACGTTTCGGCGTTTATGTGAAATGTTTAAGGAAGGAATCGCATCTCTATCCAAATTTTCTTTTATAACATGATATTCTTTAATCCCTTCATTAGCACTTTCCTGGTATTTAGGAAAATATGCATTAATTTCTAATGGAAAATCATATGATTTCTCGTTATCCGGTGAAATTGCCCTTAACGGATATTGAATCTCTAAAGTATCATTTTTTTCCAATGAATATTTAAGATTATTTTGAGATAGATTAACTTCAAGCTCTAATACATGCGTCATAGAAGGATCATCATTGTTGGGGGTTATATTTACAGTATATGAATCGGGGGTAATTGTTCCAGAATTATTAGTCAAAGTATAACTTGTATTATCCATGGGAAGTAGAAAATCTTCAGGTACTACTTCTTTTACTACAACAGCATGCATAGGAATTGAACTGTTGTTTTTAATAAAGATTTTATTGGTAATCACTGATTTTTCGAAAGATTTAATCTCGGTTTCTGGAATAAGTTTTTCTATTTTAAAATCAACTACTTCATAAACTTCATCAGCAAAATAGGTTTTTATTGTTGAATTTTTCTTAAAATTATAATTTACTGAATATTCGATTTTTCTAAAGAAGGATGGTTCAATTTCATCCTCTGTTTCCCATTCGTCTGTCTGATAGTTTTCGCCAGAATTTATTAGCGTTTTATTATTTGAAGTTTTAAAGTCTAAGTTTAAATATTCTTCTGTTTTGGATTTATCTGTAATTAGAATTGTTCTTAAATCTAATGAATAATCACTGTGATTTTCAAAAATTAAGGAACATTTCCAATGATTGGGTCTGTTATTAACTTCTGATTTGTTAATTGCATGAAAGGCATGAGAGAAAGCCGTAAATTTATTGACATTAACCTCTGAAAATACATTATCTTTAACTTTAAATGAAGTTTCTATAATTCCCGTTCTAATTTTTTGATTTTTTTTAGGCATTACTTTAATCGAAAATTGTATAATTGCGTTTTCTCCTGGATGTAATTTATTCACTGAGCATTCAATAGAATTTCTTCCTATAACTAAGTTCTTAGATGTTTGATCAGATACTTGAAAATCGTAAAAATCCTTGAAAATAGCTTTTCTAAATTCAATCTCTTCTATAATTGATGTACTAATATTTCTAATTACAATAGTATACCTTATTAGATTCTCTCTACCTGATAATAGAATATTAGTTCTCTTTAAATGTAAGGTTTTTATGTCCTCCTCAGAGTTTTCAAATTCAGTTTTAATCGATTCTAATTTATCATTCAATATCTCAATTTCTTCATCAATACGTATCAAATCTGAGATCTCCTCAGTATTAATAAGATCAAATTTAATATTTTTACTAGTTTTAGGTTCAAAAATTCCTAGAACAACTTCATTCTCCTCTCCTATACTCGTTTGTTTAGAACCAGAAAATTCTAAGCGCGTATCCCAGATTCGATCCTTATTAGAGTTGTTGTTAACTGATAAATTGCCATATCCATGGAGAGATTTTCGAGATCTGTTGTAGTTATATTGAAAATCTAGCACCTCTTCATTTACAATTGAAATTTCAGAAACTTTTTTGACAGACTCCGTATATATCTCTTGGGTGCTTCTATCGTCATATAGATCTCTTGAATGGGCTGTTTGAGATAAAGATAATCCGATTAAATTAAATCCGGACTTAGTTTTCAATTCATCGTGTTTAATTTTTTTAAATCCCATTATTTTTTTCCTCTTTTTTATATTTATTTGTGAATTTGCTCTTTTTTGGTTAAAAAAATCTATTTAAAATTTAAATGTTCGAATTTCATTTGTTTTTGAAGTTATAATTGTTAATACATCGAGAATTAAGCAGACAGAGCCATCATCTAAAATAGTTGAACCCAATATATCTCTTGAATCAGAATAATTAGACTTAAATGGCTTGACAACAATATCTGTTTGTTGCATTATATCATCGACTATAAAAACTGCTGAATTCATATCATCCTTTTTACATAAAATTGCAACTTTAGATTTTGAATGTAATCTCAAATCTTCGTTCGTAGCATCTTTAAATTGAAAATGTTGCTCTAATTGGATTGCAGGAATTAACTTTGAATTAAATTTGTAATAAAGAGTATTTTCTACATATTCTGCCTTTTCTTGTTTAAATTGAAATATTGTTTCTATGTATTCTATTGGAATAGCAAATAGCTCTCCTGCTACACGAAGTAATTGTGCTTTAAGGATTGCTCTAGAAAAAGGCACTATTAAAGTGAAAGTAGTCCCAGCATCCTTTTCTGAATGAATTTTTAGAGATCCACCTAATTCTCTTATTTTTTCTACTACAATCGCTAGCCCTATTCCTCTACCTGAAATCAAATTAGCTCCTGAAAGAGTAGAAAAATTAGGTTGAAGAATATACTGGTTTAAAACATTCGTATTTAAATGCTCTACTTCTTCTTTTAAAAATAAGCCTTTTTGTACAAGAACATCCTTAACACGATCATAATCAATCCCTTGTCCATCATCTGTTACTTCGATATATATTGATCCAGCACTCCTGTATGTCTTCAGTCGTAATAATCCTATTTGATTTTTAGTTTTCTTCATCCTTAATTCAGGAGATTCAATTCCATGATAAACAGCATTTCTAAGAAGGTGAACTAATGGGGAATTTAGCTCCTCTAAGATTTTTCTATCAATTTCAACATTAGTACCTTCTAAAATAAATCTTATTTTTTTCCCTGTTTCTTTTGCTACATCGCGTATTAATCTTTTATACTTAACAAACGTTGTCTCAACTCTTACAAGTTTTAATCCAAAGATTAATTCTTGAATATCCAAGAATGGTTTCTCCATATTGCTAACAATGGCACCTAAAACTCTATCTTGTCTTTCTTTTAGAGTCCTTGTTATTTGATTCTTTAAAATTACAATTTCTCCAAAATAATTCATTAATTTTTCAAGAATATCGACATCAACTTTTACACTAGAAATCTTAGTCCCTTCATCTGAATAATCTTCAAATGCATGCGAACTTGTTTCAATTTCACCATCAATGAATTCATCATCATCCTCACTTTCAACATGATATGACTCTCTGCTACGCTTAGTTGCTTTTTTTTCCAATATTCGCGTCCATTTTAAGTCAAATTCGTTAAGTAATCCTTCAAATTCCTTATTTTCTAGTTTGTTAATTGCTTTATTTTCAATCTCTAAAATTTCATTTAAGATTTTTACTATTTCTTTATCTGTTGAGTGGCTAATATAATATATCTCAAAATCATTAATGATTTCACCTTGTTCTAATGATTCTGGATCAGGGACACCCCAACATATCTGACCTTTTTCAGTCAAAGCCCTAAAAATAATAAAAAGTCGAACTTTCTTAAAGGCACATGTAGATTGAAGGCGAATATATACTTTATAAAATTTATTTGATTTGTCACCTAAAATAGCACTAAATTTGTTCGGTTGTATATGTTTTATAAAAGACATTTCTGAACTACTATCAAATGAGTCAAAACTGTCTCTTAAATCAAGTAGTAAGCTCGGATCTATGTCAGTCATATCACCATTTTTAACATTATTTAGAACACTACGAAGAACTTCAAGGCTTTCAAAAAGCATATTAATAATCGAATCACTCAAATCGACTGAATCTTGATTATCTTTTATGCTTTGTAAAAAACTCTCAAAGTAATGGCAAAATTTAGAAGTATTATTAAAACCTGCCATTGCTGTTAATCCTTTTAAGGTATGAAAGGTGTAAAAAAGATTTTGAATTGGCTTCAACGCTTTTGGATTTTGTTCAATTTTCAATATTTCTCCTTCTGTTTGCAGGATGAGATCTTCTGTCTCACTTACAAAGAGCTTCATATCGTCTTGAGATATCAAATTATCACCTTCACCTATTTCCTTCTTATTTTTATTTTATTTTTTTATTTTCCAGCAACTCTCTCTAAAACATCTTCGATTTGGTCTGCTTTAAAGGGTTTCTGAATAAAATCCTTTGCGCCCTTTTTAGCAGCTTCTAAAACTAACGCCTCTTGACCCAAGGCAGACACAATAACAATAATTGCATCGGGATCGAAACTTAAAATTTTCTCTGTAGTTTCTATACCTCCTTGTTCAGGCATAACTAAATCCATTGTTACTAAGTCAGGCTTGAGCTCTTGATACAAAGAAACTGCTTCAACACCGTTTCTAGCTTCTGCGATAACTTCACCAATTTCTGTTTTATTGATGATCTTCTTCAACATATTTCGTGTAAATTGGGCGTCGTCAACTACCAAAATTTTCTTTTTATTTTTTGTCATTTAATCAACTCTTTTTTTTTGCATTTTTATTTCTTCTTTTTTAATTGAAATATAGTCAATTTCATTAAGCAAATTGCTTAAATCAAGTAAAATTCTAGGTCTATCCTTGAATTTTATTATACCTTTAATATTTTCCATACCCACACTTGTTTGGAATATTGGACTCAATCCCACAATATTTTCTGCATTGACATGAGCAATACTAACAATTTGATCAGCAAAAAACCCGATAAAAACTCCAGCTATATCCAAAATAATAATATATTTCTTTTTCCTCTTAGTTTTTACTTTAGATAAAGCGAGTTTTGATTTATATAAATAATTCTCGTGTAAATTTAGAACTTTTTCAAGGTTTAATATGTGAATTATTTCTCCTCGATAATTGTAGATGCCATCGATGAAATCAAGGCTCTTCGGTAGTTTTCTAATTTGACCCGATCTTACAATTTCTTTTATTGTGGAAAGTTCAATTGCAAATTCTTCTAAACCAATTTCAAAAATTATAACCGATTTTTTTTCTAATTCATTTTTTATTTGTTCTTGATACATTTTTTCTCACATCTATTTTTTTAAATTTCAAAATACAAATCAATTTTTTTTTTAAATTTATGGAAAGGTGCTATATCTCCGGTAAAATCAATTAGATGCTCCTTGTACTGTTCAAGGAAATCATCAGCTATTAGATACATGTATCTTTTGATTAATGAATTCAGGTTTTCAACCAAAAAAGCAAAAATAACATTCTTTTTTGTTATCATATAAAAACGTTGATTACCGAAGTTAATTTCTTTCAGTTCTGCCCCGGATTCTTGTCCGATGATTTCTTTTGAAAATGAAAATAGCGCAGATATAAACCCTCCAATGTGAACTTCCTTATTTGATATAAGTTTTCTGTTTTGATTGATTTTTGAAATATAAGGGCATCCATTTGCCCCTATTATGAACACACCAATAATTCCCTTTGTTTGGGGTATTGATATTGTCTTGTTACACGTATTAATTACTTCAGAAATAGGTGTATTTAACCGTATTTGGTTTGTTATTTTTCTTGTAAAAAAATATAATTTTGGAAAATTAATAGTATGATCTTTCTCTGTCATATAGAGAATTACAATAGTATTATTATTATGTTGGAAATAATGAATAAAAATTGAAAAATCATCTAAAGGAATTATCGAATTCCCCTGCTTTTGATTATTAATTTCTTTCTTGCACAGTTCAATTACATTTTGTATAAGTGGTGTTCCTATTCCTTTTTGAAATAATACGTGAATTTTATCATTGTTATTAAATTCAGAAATTTTTATTAACCCATATCCGAGCATCTGCAAAATTTCTTTTGATTCTATTGTATCCAAATGATTATTCATTTGAATTTTTCTATTTTGATGTTTTTCCATAACAATCATTAAATTCACAGATTATTTTTTTGTATTTTTAGATATTTTCAATCCATTATTTGTATTTTACCAAGAAAAGATTATTTGATGAAAAAAATTTAATTTTAAACACATCTTTTTATGTATTTTATGAAGAAGAATTTATATTTAAATGTTTATATTTCGAAATATGTGTTATTTTTAAGCATACAAACATAGTTAATAAAAAAAAATTGTATAATAATTTTGTTATTACTAAAAAAAAAGGGAAAGGTTTAAAAATACATATAATTATAGATTTATTAAAGATTTTTTATCATAAATTTAAAAATGAACAAAAAAATGATAATTTTTATTTAGTAATTGATTAAGTTAATTAGAAAAGGTGAATAATTAATGGAAGACTTTTACTTTGCTAAGGGAAGTAAGAATTTAGAAGAATGTAGTAGTTCGGAGAAATTTGTCATAATTTCTTTTCTTAGAGAAGAGTTAAACCTTATATCTAAAATTAAATGGTTTAGAATTAATGCTTTTAGAAATAAGGCTCAAATTTTCTCATTAAAATTAAAAACTTATTTATTTGATAATCCTGGAGTTGTGTATAATTGGTAATAATAAATGAAATAGAAGAATATCAAAATCTTTGTCCAGAATGCAATGGGTATATAATCCTAATATCAGAAAAAGGAGAAACCGTTTGTAATCAATGTGGTCTTATCATAAATGAAAAAGAAATAGATCTAAAAAACAGCGGGAGGAGGACATATACACAAAAGGAAAAAAATAAATTTGATAACTATGGTTGGCCTATATCTCCTTTGGTTGCAGATTTAGAAATTTGTACTAAAATTAATAAAAATGAAACAAATAATTTTAACTTAAAAAGAATTATTAAGAGAGATTCAATGTATTCCTGGAAGACAAAGAATATGTTAATCGCAATTGCTGAATTAAAGCGATTAAGCTTTAACCTAAAAATACCTTCTCATGTTAAAAATGAAACATTATCCCTTTATAAGAAAAGTTTTAATGCTAATCTTTTAAAAGGGCGCTCCATATGTGGAATGATTGCTGCTTGTCTATATTTTGTTTCAAAGAAATTGAATACACCTGTTATGTTAAAAGATATTATCTATGAGTCTACTGCTGATGTTGAAATAATAAAGAAATGTTATATAGCTCTGACAAAGAAATTCAAATTACCACACTATAATCTTAATCCCCTTCTATTTATTCCAAGATATTCGTCTGAATTAGATTTAGATATTGAGACTCAACACTTGGTAGTAAAAATATTATCACATTTTTTAAAGAATAATGAATTTGATGGGAAAAATCCAATGGGATTATGCGGTGGAGCGATTTATTTTGCAGCTAAACTTAAAGGTAAAAAAATAACTCAAAAACAAGTTGCCAAAAAAGTTGGTATTACAGATTTAACTCTGAGATCACGATATAAGGAAATAATTGAAAAAATAGGGTTATAAAAAATGATGGCATCCGTTTTTATTGTTGAAGATGACGTTTTCATATTAAGATTATATGAAATTTTTTTAAGATCGAGCAAATTTTCTGTAATTGGAAAGGCAAAAAATGGAGATGAAGCTGTAGCTTCTTATAAATTAATGAGTACAAAACCTGATTTGATAATTATGGACAATCGTATGCCAGTTAAAAGTGGTATTGAAGCATTAAAAGAAATTCTCGAAATTGATAGTCAGGCAAAAATTATGATAGTGAGTGCAGATCGTAGTATTGAAAAAATAGCGAAATCTGTTGGAGCTGTAGCGTTTATGGAAAAACCATTTTCGTTGAAAATATTAGTTGAGAATATTAATAATGTTATTACAAATTGTGTTTAACTTTACATCATTAAATTTGAAAGTTTGAGATGATTTAAAAATAATGAATATGGATATGAAAAAAAAGATTATTTATACTCCAAATATATGTCCCTATTGCCAATCAACAGAAATAATCCCGAAAAAGGAATTTATCAAAGATAATTACCTCAAGATCCCATACTATTGCAAAAAATGTGGAAAAGTTTCTAAAGCCATATATTTTATTGAATACCAAGAAACTGAGGGTTGGTATTAGTTTGATTAGGTTTAAACTATATTATTTAATTTGGATTATGATATTTAGTTGAGGATTTAGGTTTGTTATTTTGGCATTATTAACATTACTACAAGCAGATATAGATGAAGTTATTAAGCAGTTACAAGTACTAACAGGCTTAAAATTTGATAATTATTTATATAATTTTATTGAAAAAAGAATAATTTATCGCATTCAAAACTTAAAATTAAATTCCCACGTGGAATATTTAAAATATCTTAAGTCGAATCCGAAAGAAATTGAGGAATTTCTTGAACGATTTACCATTAATCACACTTATTTTTTCAGAGATTTAGATGTTTTCAAAGCATTAGAAAATTATTTTAAGAATTATAAAACAAAATCGAAAATACGCGTATGGTCTGCCGCTTGTGCAACGGGAGATGAAGCCTATTCAGTTGCATTGATTTTAGATAAATTAAGCAAACGCGTTAAAAATTTTTCTGATTTTAAAGTAATAGCGTCTGATATTGATAAAAGGGCAATTGGAGTTGCCAAAAAAGGAAAATATTCTGAATTTTCTTTACATACCACTCCTGATGAATACATTCAAGAATACTTCAAACGAAAGGAAACACCTTACAGTCCAGAGTTTAAATTGGATGAAGTCTTAATGAAGAAGGTTGAATTCATCGAAGAGGATATAACTATAGGACATAAAAAGAAGATAAAATATGACATCGTTTTATGTAGAAATTTCATGATTTATCTTAATAAAAAAGCGCGTAATGAACTCTTAAGGATCATCGAATCCAAAATGATTAATGGGGGTTTGTTGATTTTAGGGTTAAGCGAATCTTTATTAGGTGTAAAAAGTAGCTTTAAGCCAATTGATATTAAGCATCGTTTCTTTATTAAAAGAAGTTCCAATTTCATTGAATCTAATAAGAAACAAATTGAAGAATTAATAAAAAAGACCAAGATACAAAAGCCAATTTTCATAGAGAATAATCTAACTAATTTTGATGAGCTTGAATTAAAAAATAATATTAATGAAACAACTCTAAAAATAGAAGAAGAAAAATTAAACAAACAGATTAAATACAAATCGATTGAAGATCAACGAAAGACCATTGAAAAAAGAGCACATGGATTAATTAAAAGAGAACTGATTATACAAGAACAAGAAAAGATTTTATTAAAGAATCTTTCATATTTAAAAAAAAGAGAGAAGGATATATTAAAAAAATCGAAATATATGGAAAAATTAATTCTATTTATTAAAGAACAAGAAAAGGAATTAAATCTCTTCATTAGGAATATGGAGTTCTTTTCCAATCAATTAGAAGAAAAGGAAAATCACTTGAATTATAAAGAGAAGCAAATAAATCATCAATTCAATCAAATTGGTTATTATACAAATCAATTATTACAAAAAGAAAAAACACTTCCAAAAAAAGAACATAAACATATAGGTGACTATTCACTTGAGGTTGTGGATGAGAAACGAATTGATCACATAATTAATCCTAATAAAGATCTAGAATTAACTATTCCAGTGGGATATTATGGAGTTTTGAACTTGCATATTCAAAATGAAACTGCTACTAAGTTCGGCGTTAATTCTTTAGGAGCAGGAATAGCCTTGATATTAAAGGACGATTCTAATAAAATATATGCATTTTCTCATTCAAGATTTCCCAATTCTTCAGCTTCAAAGCAAGGATATCATCTCGTTTCTCCTCATTCTTTTATAAATACTTCTGTAATAAGTTTGTTAAATACAATGCTTTATCATGGTGCTGAAAAGAATGAAATTAAAGCAATTGTTATAGGAGGCGCACGATTGTTTAATGATTTTGATTTAACATTTCAAGAGAATATTGATTCTATCAAAAGAGAATTAAAGAAAAATAGTATTTTAACTGAAATCGAAGATTTGGGAGGCTTAAGTGAAAAAGCAGTAAAGTACGATGTAATAAATAATTCTCTTTATGTAAAAAGAGCTTGGGAATTTGAATTTAGGAAAATTAATTAAATAATCACTAATAAATTCGGTTCCAAAATATTGCCGAACAATATTAAAAATCCAATTTTAGCGTCCTATAACAGACTTTATGATAAATTTTACAAAGCTCGATATGTGCTAAATCATCTTAGCCGTAACGGAAGCATAAGTGTACTGATTAAAATAGTCAATGATTGCGTAAGAAATAGCTTGAGCGAGCGCCATTTTATTGTGTTCGTTAGTGTTTGAATCTTCCACCACAAGGTCAAATTTTACAGTAAATCTGTAATAAATGATCGAAGAAGAAGAACCTCAAGTATATTGTCATCTTAGCATGATGGGATAATTCCTGACTGATTTTCTAGGTTTCAAAATACCAGATTATAAAGACACTTAATTATGTCATACCTATTATTGCGAGCCAAAAATATAACATTGGAAGGTATGGTGATAATTTGGAACCCATATTTCGCAATAATATGGTATACGCACTTGTAAAAGTTAGCAAAATCAGAAATATCAGTAATCTCGGTTAATGCTTTAAATTGCCAATAAGAAATATATCCTAAGAGAGTTATAAATTTTCGAGAAAGATCGAGAAAGAATGGGGATAAATGATTATATTTAAGGTAATAATTTAAGATCGGGAATGAGACTTTCACGAACATAATAATAATAAAAAATTCTATAAAAAAGTGAAAAAAAAATGAAAAAAAAATGAAAAAAAAAAACTTTATCGTTTTAATTTAGATTTTAATGAAAGTTTCTTCTTTTCTTTTTGTTCCTTGATTGGTTTTGACTCAGTTCCTTCTGAACCATCAGATTTGTATTGAGTTAAATTACTTTTTAAATCTTCTGCTAGAACACCTAATTTATCAGCTGTAGCAGCGATTTCTTCCATGGATGCTGTCTGTTCTTCTGCGGATGCGCTAATGCCTTCAATAGATCCCGTAGTAGATTCAAGTCTTTTAAGAATATCATTGATTTTTGAACCCGTAGTTCTAACAGAGTTTCTTGATTCTTCAGCAAGTTTTCTTACTTCATCAGCTACAACTGCAAATCCTCTACCATGTTCTCCAGCACGACCAGCTTCTATACTTGCGTTTAACGCTAGTAAGTTTGTTTGTTCAGAAATAGATACTATTATCTCCATAACTCTTTTAATCTCGGTCGAAGATAGCATTATAGTTTGACTATCATTTGCAACTTCTTGTGTTGTTGAGGCGATTTCTTCTGATGCAGCGTTAACTTCACTTGCACTAGCAGCTAATTCTGTAGCTATATTTGCTACAATAATACTTGCTTCAGATCCTGCTTTTAGCACATTTTCCATATTGGAGGTAACTCTTGCAATACTTTTGGTAGTAGGTATCGCTATTATTAATCCAAGTACAACAACAGCTCCTAATGCTACGAAAGTGATAACATAGGCTATAAATACACCTAGTTGAGCACTAGCAATTTCTTCGTCTATTTCGGCTTCTGTTTCATGATGTATTTCAGTTAAGTCTGCGGATAAATGTTCATAATCTAATTCAACATCTTCTAATTTTGCATCAATGTGATCTTTCATGTCAAAGACTCCATCCGCTCCTACAACCATTTCAGTAAAAGCATGATGGACAGTTTCAATCTCCGCGATCTTATCTGTAATTGTTGCGTTTCCAGCATAAAAAGTTTCAATAACTCCTATTACATTATCGAAAGTAACAACTGAAGTATTAAATTCTAAATCAGTATCTTCATGGATTCCTTCTAAGTACTCAAACGTTAAATATATCTGTTCGTTAACATAACTTCTCATCAAAGTTGCATTTAATTTCATCTGAACATCACTAATTAATGCAATCAACTCGTCAATTAAAATATCTATTTGCTCTCGCATATCAATACTCGAATTTAAAGCTGCGCTTATTTCTTGGATATGAACGATAATTCCATGCTCGTCGCTAGTAATATCATCGATAATGCAATCAAAATCTGTCCCAATATCAACAAGTTCATCACCATGCTCTGGATGCAATGTTCTTAATAAATCTAAAGATGAATTAAAAATTTCAGCATGCTCCAAAATATGGTCTATGATACTTTCCTCTTCGGCATGATGCGATTCTCCTCCGTTATAGAGGGTTTCAAAAGTTTCTCGAATAATCAACTCCGATTCATATTGCATTGTATCTACGGCTTCCATAATAACAAAATCCTTTTGGGTAAACTCTGTAAGATACCCATCCAAAGAATTTATTTGAATGGTGCCAACGATTCCGATTGCAAAAGAAAAAGCAATAAGAACGGCAAATCCAATAGTCATTCTTCTTTTAATATTCATAATTCTAGTCCTTTTTTTGTGTTTTTTTTTTTTAAAAAATATATTTTTTATAAAAATTAGGTAATTATACCAATTTAATTAAATTACTTATATATAAATACTAATATTTACATAAATTTAAAAAAGAAATGTAAATTCTTATCTAAAATCACAAATTTTATCTAAATCTAAAAACTAATTTTAAAGAATATTAGTAAATAATTCTTAAATAGAAATAAAAACTCTAAAAAAATTAAGATACTTAAGAAGATTGTAAATAAAAAATAATTTAAATTTAGTCCTTTCTCATAATATTTTTGAAAATAGAAGTTTTTTTTTAGTGCAATATTAGATTTTGAAGGAACCATCTTTCACAACCCTACCAATAATTTTAGCTTGAAGTCTTTTTCTCTTTTTATTTCGAGTTAACATTTCAAACTAATAATTCATTTCTTTGCAAAAGGAAAAACACCATCAGCTATTTCATGACTTCCTTTACCAGGAGCCTTTCTACAAAGGGAGATAAAACGATACAACTTTTAATGCAGAATATCCAATTAAGTTAGAAGAAAAATTAATAAATAAGTAATTAAATGCGCCTGCCGGGAATTGAACCCGGGACGCTGACTTGGGAAGCCAGCATATTACCACTATACTACAAGCGCAAAAAAGAAAAAAGTAACAAATAATAATGAGCTCTCGCAAATAAATTTTTATTAATTATTATTCGATTTCTCGAAAAAGAATTTCGTATCAGTTTAACGAACAAGCATCTTTTTTGAATAATGTTATAATCTGTTTTTTCTAGATTTACAATTAAGGAGAATTAATTAGATTTTCTAACGATTTTTTAGTTAATACTTCTTTGCATAGAATTCACGCTTAAAGATATAATTTTATATATTTTTAACTTAAAATAACAGGGTTTAAGAAAATGATTTCAGATAAGAAAAGTGTGGTAGAAGATCTCAAGCTACCTGATGCAATATATCAAACATTAATAAATGACATTGTTGATACAATTGTAGAAATTGATTTAAATGGTAATTTTATTTATGTAAGTCCTCAATGTTACAAGATGTTTGGATATCAACCCCACGAAGTCATTGGAAGAAAAGCTCTTCGCTTTATTCATTCAGATGATTTATTGAACGTAATGAATAAGATGAAAGAAGCGATAGAAGAACAAAAACATATTTCATATGAATATAGAGCAAAACATAAAAATGGCGGTTATGTAAATGTTTCAGCTAAAGGAGGAATAATCAACCGAGATGGGAAGGGATCTTTAGTTGGAGTATTAAGAGATGTTACAGACCAAAAAATCGCAATTAATAAGCTAAAAGATTCAGAGCATCAATATCGAACAATTATTGAATCCATGGGAGTCCCCATACATGTTATTGATAAGAATTATAAAATAATTCTAGCTAACAATTCTTTAAACAACTGGTTAACCACATTAAATCTAACTGAAGAATTAGTTGGAAAAATTGTCTTTGAGGTATTTCCTTTTTTACCCGAAGAAGTAGGTAAAGAATATGATAAGGTCTTCAATACGGGTAAAACAGTAGTAACAAAAGGATTTACTAACCTCAATGATAAATTAATTTATACGGTAACCAGAAAGATTCCAATTATCAATAATAATCAAGTCACCCAAATCGTTACTGTTGTAAAGGATATAACTGATAAAAAAGTAACAGAAGAAAAACTGAAGAAATCTGAGAAGGAATTTCGAAATATTATTGAAAATACTAAGGATGCGATTGTCATAATAGATTTTGAGGGAAAATTATTATACATCTCACCTCAATTATCGAAGATGTTGAAAGGGAGAGAAATCACCAAAAACAGTAGATTCTTTCATTATGTCCACAAAGATGATGTCATGAAATTGATTTCTTTTTACAAAAACACGCTTAAAGAGAAGACTTTTCTCGAACAACCCGTTGAATTCAGAATTTTGCCTAAACACGGTGACTATAAGTGGTTTTCAAGTTCATCTAAAAATTATTATGATGACGAAGGCAACATTATTGGTTTCATTTCAACTCTAAAAGACATAACAGATAAGAAGATAGCTGAACAAAAGTTAAAAGAATCGGAACAAAAATATCGTCTTATTACTGAACAATCTAACGATCTCATAAGAGTTTTAAACGAAAAGTTTGAACTCGAATATGTAAACGAACTTTCTCTTAAAAATCTATTAGGTTATACTAAGCAAGAATTACTTGGTAAGAATTCAATTATTTTAAACCACCCTGACGATTATAAAAAAGTCCGCCGCTTTATGCTCAAAGTGTTCAAGTATGGAGAAAATATGCATGAAACAAGGATAAGACATAAAAATGGTAATTGGGTGTGGTTTGAGAATAAAGCAAAAATGTTTACTGATGAACAAGGTAATCAAAAATACTTATACATATCCCGGGACATCACTGAAAGGAAAAAAACTGAAAAAGCTCTTAAAGAATCAGAGGAAAAGTACCGAAGTTTATATAAAAACTCTCCTAATGCTGTTGTTTTAACAAATGAAAGAGGATTGATATTAGATATCAACTCATCAGCGGAAAGAATTCTAGGATATAAGCGAGAGGAGATAATTGGGAGAAATTATCTGGAATTTAATATGGTTACTTATGAGCAGATCTCGACTATTAAAAGAATGTATAAGGATATTCTCAATGGCATTAAACCCAAGCCTATTGAGCTACAGATAAAAAGAAAAAATAGTAAGATATCATGGATATCTTTTCAGAGTTCAATGATTAAAATGGATAAGGAAATTATAATTGAATCGATTTGTCAAGACATCAATAGTAAAAAGAAAGCTGAAATTCTCATAATCGAGGAAAATAAAAGATTAATGGAACTTAACAAGATAAAGTCCGAATTTATCTCGAGAGCGTCTCACGAACTAAAGACCCCCATTACTTCAATATATGGGGGATCTCAAATCTTAATGGAGTTATATAAAGATCAGACATGTTCTGATGCGATAGAATTTATAGAATTGATTAATAGAGGAGGAAAGAGATTAAAACTTCTAGTTGATAATTTACTTGACGCTTCAAGAATTGATTCTGATAAATTAAGATTGAATCTTCAAAGTGAGAACATATCACAAATTATAGGAGACAGCACGAATGAAATTCGATACTTAGCCTATAAACGAAATATTATCATAGAGCAACACTTACCTGAAATAACAAATATTGTAGTAGATAAAATTAGAATAGAACAGGTTATCACTAATCTAATCTCAAATGCGATTAAAAACACTCCAAGGAAGGGGATAATATCGCTAGTTTTAGAGGAAAAACCCGATAGCGTTATATTTAAGGTAAAGGATTCGGGTATAGGATTGACGGAAAAAGAAATGGATAAACTATTCAAGAAATTTGGAAAAATAGAACGAGTCGGCCCAAAAATGGATATTGACATCGAAGGTTCGGGTTTAGGTTTGTATATTTCAAAGGAAATAATAGATCTACACGGAGGAAATATTTGGGTCGAATCTAAGGGCAGAAATAAAGGAGCGACCTTTTATTTCAAACTATTTAAAAAATAAGCTATAGAAAATACTTAGTTTTATTGGGATTTTTATTCGCTTGCCTTTTTTTTTATGATAAAATTTTAATTTTCTTGCTTTTATCTAGAATGTTATGAGTGTTGAGAAACGATATCATAAAAAAAATATACACATTGATAATACTAATGCATTACTTATAGTTGATATGCAAAATGATTTTATGCCAGGTGGGGCTTTACCTGTCGAAGAGGGCGATCAAATAATTGATAATGTAAATCAAATTTCTGAAATTTTTAAAGTAAATAATAGTAAGATCATATTGACTCAGGATTGGCATCCAAAAAACCATAAATCTTTTGCTAGTAGCTACAATGATAAAAATCCAGGTGACGAATATCATTCTGATGGTATTGGCCCTGTATTATGGCCAGATCACTGTGTACAAGGAACAAAAGGAGCACAGTTTCATGATAAATTGAATGTTGAAAATGTTCACGCAATAATCCGAAAAGGTTATAATCTTGAGGTAGATAGTTATTCAGGCTTTATTGAAAATGATAAAAAATCAGAAACTGGACTTAAAGGTTACCTTAATTCCCTGAAAATTAAAAAAATTTTTATTTGTGGATTAGCTTTGGACTATTGTTGTTATTACACCGCTTTAGATGGAATAGATTTTGGTTTTGAAGTTTATTTTTTAGTAAATTTAACCAGAGGGATAGATCTACCTCCTGGAAACATATCAATAGCTCTCCAACACATGAGAGAGAAGGGAATTAAATTCGCTACTAAAGATAATTTAATCTAGAACAAGATTACTTAATTTTCTTCTAAATTTGCATGAAATTATTGAATTTTTTTCCTGTCCAAATCATTCCAAAAACTAATTATTAAGAAAAAGAATTTTCTAAAGTATCGATGAATCAAAAATATAACCGCTTTCCATATAGGAAAATTCTAGTTGTCTGTAGCGTTAACACTGCTAGAAGTCCGATGTCTGAAGGAATTCTCAGAGATTTCTTTTCCCGTAATGCAATGGATGTTTCTGTATCTTCTGGTGGTATCGCTTCAAACGCTAGAGACGGGATGCTTATTTCTTTAGATGCGAAGTTAGTTATGGAAGAAATTGGTATTTATCTTTCAGATGATTCTGTTTCAGTTGACCTAAAAAAACACCCTGAATTAATGCAAAAGGTGGACTTAATTCTCGCCTTAACAGAGAAGCACAAAAAAGAAATCTACAATCATTTTAAGTTAGAGAACAAGGCTGTTTTTACATTAAGAGAATTTGCAGGAGAAAATGGAGATATTGATGATCCTTCCATGAAAGGTCCTATAGGTTTTCGAAAGGCTCGTGATGAGATAGAACATTGTATAGTTGAAGGAATGAAAAGATTTGAGTGATTTTTATGATTGAATACATAATATTAGCAATACTGCAAGGATTATTTGAGTGGTTGCCCATTTCTTCTTCTGGGCAAGTTATGATAATTTCAATTAATTTTTTTGGTATTCCTCCTGAAAAAGCATTTAGTTTAAGCATTTGGATGCATTTAGGAACTGCAATCGCGGTTTTAATAAAACTAAGAAAAGATTACCTTCAAATAGTTAAATCCGTAATACCAAAGAGGTTTAAAGTTGATGAAGATGATATTAAGAAACGAAACTGGTTAATTTATGCCACGATTGGAACAGCTATAACTGCCATCCCGTTATATCTACTGTTTAAATTTGTAATAATAGAAGGTTTTGACGCAACACAGGGTGATTTGTTAACTTTGGCGATTTCTAGCCTACTAATTGTAACTGGAATTGTTTTATTGATTTTTAAAAGGAAATTTGGAAAAAAAACTATCGGGACAGTGTCAGATCGGGAACTCATCAAGGATTCGAGCATATCTGGGTTAATTCAAGGAATTGCAATACTTCCGGGAATATCCCGTTCAGGGTTCACTGTATCCACAATTCTATTCGAGAAATATGACCAAGATCAAAGTTTAAAATTAAGTTTTCTAATGTCGGTCCCTGTAGTACTCGCTTCTATTGGAATGGATATAATCTTCGGAGAAGGATCGGTTTTTGGAACAATTGATATCTTCACAATTTTGATTATAATAGCAGTTAGTTTCATTGTAGGTTACCTTTCAATGGAACTATTGTTAAAAATCGCACAAAAAATCAATTTTAGTTATTTCTGTATCCTATATGGAGTATTATCATTCTTGATAATTGTCCCTTTCACATTATTCGGATAGATTCTATAAATTTCTAATATATTCCACCAAATAACTGGATAAAGCGTTTTCTACGTTTTTTATCCCTCTAAATCCAGGAAAATCGTTTAAATCGATTAGATAAAAACGATCCTTATCTATTAGTTTTATTAAATCAAATCCAAAAATTTTAAGGTTAAGTTCTTTTGATAAGATTTCAGCGAGTTCTCTAATTTCTTCAGATATTTTAAATTCCTTCCTTTTAATCGTGTCAACATTGATATTATTTGGCTTATCTCTTAAAAAGATATAAATCGGATTTTCTCTTATAATACCAAAAGCTTTATCTCCTATTACATAAACCTTCCTTTCAAATCCATCACATTCAATAAATTTCTGAATATAAATGTCGTAATATAAAAGGTGTTTATACCGATTGCAAAAGGTATCTACTTCTTCAATCTTTCTAACTAAGAAGTTAAATCTATTATATTTGTCGTGCTGGTAATGACTTTTAATTACAATTGGAAGTTTATGTAAAGCCCATTTTTTAAACTTTGAGAGATCTGTAGCATTATTATTCCAAGAGTTAGGAATTGAAAACTTTTTACTAATTTGAGGATGGTCTTTAAATACCCTTCTTAGAGCGTAATCAAGCGATATCTTATTTTTGCACATTAGAACGGTATCGACACTATGTAGTGTTGGAATTTTATTTGTTTTAGCGTAATGAAGTAAATCAATGGAACAATCGTTTCTTACTTTGACTATAATTAAATCTGCTTCTTTAATCGCTTTAGGCATTCTAGAAAGGTTAAAAAACTTTTTTGTAGGATCGTGAAAGTGTAAGTTAACATCGGGTAACTTTTTAAGCTTATTTATAACACCCTTAACTATTTCGTGATCTTCCCTTGCTGAAAAAACGACATTTCTTATCATCAATTAAAAATAAAGAAGCGCAGAAAATTCTTAAATTTTCCCTCAATGATTACTTTCTTTTTGTATTGTATATTTTAGAAAAATAATAATTTCTTTGAAAAAATGGAGATATTAATTTGAAAGAAAAAGTGTTTAGTAAATTTCTCAGAAGACAAGTGTTATTAATTGGTCTGCTCTACATGGGAGATTACCTTTTCTTCTTTTTTGAGCAGAATTATTTCAATACTTACTTAGATCATGTCCTCTTTTTACCAAAAATATTCATATCAATTATGGTTTCTTTATCAGCTGCAATGGGTCTCATAATAATGCTAGTTTGGGGGATTTTAAGCGATAATACTAGGACTAAATTTGGTCGAAGACGACCTTATTTATTATTAGGAGGAATCATAGCTGGTCTAGCTATGATGTTTTACGGATTGTCAGGGAATTATTTTATATGTCTAATTATCGATGTGGTAATTATCGGACTCGCTTCAAATGCATTTTTAGTTGCTGAACGATCTCTTATCCCAGATACATTTGAAGTTGAGAAAAGGGGACGAGCAAATGGTATTATAAACTCAATTAGTTATATAGGCTTATTAATCGGTGTAGCATTCTTTCTACTTGTAAATGAATTATATGGAATTCCAGATCCTCGTCCAGATCCAATAGGTACAATTTTAACTCAACAAGGCCACTTTATCTTATTATCTGTTGGAGGAATTGTATTTGCTTCAGTTGGAATCATAGGCTTCTTATTCATAAAAGAGGAACCAGTGTCAGAACTTCCGGAGAAAAAAAAGTTTTATGTTGAATTAAAGCAAATTTTTAATCTAGCAGAATTGAAATCCCATAAAGAATTCTATAAAATTCTTCTAGCATTGGTCATATTCCAATCAGGGATTTCTTCGATAATGCCGTTTTTATTTATTTTCATCTTCAATCAAGGGCTCACAACTCTGCAACTCTTATTAGGGATCGCTATCGCATTACCAGGTGTATTAGTTGCAACCATTTATTTAGGAAGATTGTCGGATAAATTTGGAAGAAAAAGATTCGTACCAATATCTATGATTATAGTAAGCATAGGATATCTTATAATGCCATTTGCTTCAGGCAATTACATTCTATTTATAATTGGATTGCCATTTGTGTTAGTAGGTGTATTATCATTAGTAACACCCCTAAATGCGTGGTCTCAAGATTTGTTACCAGTTGATAAACGGGGAAAATTTACAGGAATACTAAATATTGTTAACACCTTATCTCAAATTATAGGTTCCTTCGCAGGTGGCATAGTTGCTGAATTATTTGGCCTTCCTTGGATATTCATACTCGGTCCTGTCTTTTTTCTAGCCTCGATTCCACTATTTTTGAAAGTAAAAGAAACTGTAAATTTATAAATAAAATTTGACTCTTTTTTCTTATTTCTTTTTTTTACTTCTTTTAGGAGTTTATGATGATTTTCATCTACAAATATCTCCAATCAAATAATTTCAATAGTGTCAAAAATATCATAAATCTAATAAATAGAAACCATCTCTATAGTTTATTTCAAGATGATTTAAATAATACTTTTTAATATAGATACTATAACGGCGACCACTATAAATTTAGAAAAAAGTTGAATAAAATGACTGAAAAGGATATAAAAGTTGCAATTATCGGAGTAGGTGACGTTGCAAGCGCATTAGTTGCGGGAATCGAGAATTACAAAAAAAATCCAGATAAGATCATTGGTTTATTACCAGAAATTACTCAATATGGAGTAGAAGACATAAAATTTGTCCTTGGTATTGATGTTAATGCTAATAAAATTGGTAAAGATCTAAGTGAAGCTATTTTTGTTGAACCAAATTGCAATAGGAAAACATTTGAGCCTGGAATTTTAGATGCTCCTGTCCTTAAAGGTCCAATATTAGATGGTCTAAAAAGTAATATAAAAAACATTATACCTGTTATTGATACTCAAAAACCCGTAGACCTTGTGGAAGAGTTAAAAAAACGGAATGTTGATGTTGTTGTTATTTTGCTCCCAACAGGTTGCCATGAAGCGGTTAAATTCTATGCTATGGCAAGCCTTGATGCTGGAGCTTGTGTAATTAACGGTATGCCTTCACATGTAGTTAAAGATTCAGAAATTGTTGAAAAAGCTATAAAATTAGAACTTCCATTGATCGGTGACGATGTCAAGTCTCAAATAGGAGCTACTATAATACATCGATCGTTAGCAAATCTTTTTCCAATGCGGGGAGCAATTCTTGACAGAACTATACAGCTTGATTGGGGAGGATCATCGGATTTCTGCAATTTATTAACCCCTCAATCTAATGGTGAATTAATATATGAGGAAGGAAAACGCCAATCTAAAACTGAATCGGTAATAGCAAATCTACAGAATAAGGATGATGTGGATTGTCGAATATCTGCTGTAGATTATATCCCCTTCTTAAAGAATCAAAAAGAGGCTTATATGAGATTAGAAGGGAGAATTTTTGGTGGTGCCTCTGTGCGAGTTGATGTTACCATGTTTGTAGAAGATGGTAATAATTCCGCAGGAATTATAGCTGACTGTATAAGGGTTATAAAAATTGCTAAAGATCGTAAAATTGGGGGTGTTTTACAATCAGCTTGCTCGTTTTTTAATAAGCACCCTCCAGAACAATTAGATGATTATGTCGCAAAAAAACAACTTGTCGAATTTTTAGAAAATAGAAGAGAACGATAGTAAGATACTCGAAACTTGATACTTTTGGAAATTTAACTCTTAGCTTTAACAAATGCGTTTCGATATATTTCTCTTGTATTAATTAAATTGTAAATATGATCTGAAATTAAACTTATTCCTTCTGGCACGCTCCTAAAGCTAGGAAAATCATTAATATCTACAATATAAGGTCCATCTTCAGTTAATATGTAATCTAGGCCGAAAACTGACATGCCAAACTTTCGACCTAATCGAATTATCCTTTTTTTCAATGGATCCTCAACTGGAATCCTAATATGGACGAGTTCCAGAGGAGATAATTTATCCAATCGTTGTAAACGATTATGGGAGGTTATTGAAACAACCCAATTACCTATCGCATAAATTTTATAGAGAATATCATGTTCACCTAAATATTCTTGGAAAAATAAATCGTTTTCATTATAGTTTTTTATCAATTCAAGTAATTCTCTATGATTTTTAGCGATACCGATTATTCTATCGTTCTTAGGTAAATCTGGAATGTTATGAGAATTTAATTTTACAATAATTGGTATTCCTTTTTGAGAAACATGAGTTGCTTCTAATTTAGTGGAAAAAGAGGGTGGTGTTAAGATTTTTTTGTAATTTTTTTGTATAAAATTAAAAGTGTTTTGCCTACTCTCACATAACTGAACGGATTCTAGCGTGTTCAGAAGAGGAATTTCAGGACATGTTTTTTTAACGATTCTATAGATTTTTTCATTTAACTCTTGAGTTGTCAGTTTTACAATCAAAAACGAAATCGGATATTTCCTTAATCGCTTTTCTAGATACTTAGCGTTAAACGATTCTAATCCGTTTTTCATTAAATTAACTATTGTTATGTTGTAATTTTTAATTAAAAACGTCTTGATTGTCTCTAAAACTTCAAGATCTCTATTACAAATGGCTCCAATATATTTTTTCTTTAAATTATTCGCCATTTAAAAAACCCTTTCAATTTGATTTCTAAAAAACAAATTAAAATATATAAATGTATTGATAAATAAGTCCGAGTAATATTTCTATTTAGTTTATTATTTTTTCGTTATTATATATACTTTAAAATAATTTAGTTTTATAATATTCATAAAGGAAAGATTTTTTCATCGACGCGTTTAGTTGGGGTGGTGATTTGATAAAAATAGGATTATTGACGGACAGTTACCATTTAGAGAAAAAATCGATTCAATTCTTAAAATATATTAAACCATTAGCTGAAATATCAATTTATCTCGAAGAAGACTATCTAATTGATTTCTCTAATTACTTTTTCGATGAAGACATTTTTTTTGTGAAAGCGAAAGGAGACTTAATATTAAATTTAGTGAAATTAATAGAGAAAGAAACCAGTATTCCAGTGATTAATTCATCAAGAGGTATCTCTCTTGCTTTCAATAGATTTTTAAATAGCGTTGTCTTAAGAAGAGCCGGGATTCAAGTTCCCGATTTTTCATTAAATCCAGTAGATCACCCACCCCCCTTTAATGAATACATAATCAAGAATATTAGGGATCAAAAAAATTATGCATTTAATCCTCAAGTTCAGAAAAAAGAGGGATATTTAAGGGTAGTTGATGTTCGCGCTATTGATGAATCAAGTGGAAATTACCCAAAATACACACATCTTTATTATCAAGATTTTATAAAGAGTAAATGGGAATATAAAGTGTATCTTGTAGGTGAAAACCTTTTTTACTTCAAGCAATTACCAGTTTTAATAAATCCAGATAAAATGAAATCTAGAACAAAAATAGAGAAAATTCCGGAATTAACAGAAATGGCTTATACTGCTACTGAAGCATTGGGATTAAAAGTAAGTTCTATGGATTTCTTAAAATCAAAAGACGGAAATTATTTCTTAACAGATATAAATGCATCCCCAAATTTTAATTACATCAAGAATGGCCCTAAAATTATAGGAGATTATCTAATAAAACAAGCTAAAATTTAGGAAGAAGTGCAATTATGAAAATAGGAATTTTATCAAAAAGGAAGGGGCATTTCGCAGGGGAAATTCAAAAATATCTTGAAATTAAAGGGCATGAAGTAAAAATATTAACGGCAGATGATTTAAATGTCAATGAGATGCTTCTTAAAAGAGATTTCTATATATTAAAATCTAAACACTTACTTTATCTTTATGCAGGTTATTTTTTAGAGGCTAATATGATTCCAGTCATTCCAAACACTAATATTAGCTATATTCATAAAAATCGTGTTGAATCGTATTTCTCTATGAAAAAGCTTGGTTTATTATGTCCAAAAATTTATATGGGTACCTTTAAAACTCTGAAAAATCAACTTCAAGAGTCAAATTTTCCCCTCATTTCTAAACCTATGTATGGGTCTGGAAGTAAAGGCGTCAAAGTGTATAATTCTCTTCAAGATTTTAATGTTCGCACTAATAAATATCTCTATCTCGAAAATTACATCAAAGGAACACATTATTTAGCTTATTTTATAGAAAATGAAATCTGTATATGTAAAAAAAGACCTCTCTCAAATGAACATCAAGAAACGGAAGTAATCGAATCTGATAAAGAAATAGAAAAATATCTTATTAAGTGGAAGGAAAAATATAATCTGTTATTTGGACATCTTGATCTAGTTAGAGAAACGAATACTAATAAGTTATACGTGGTAGATGCGGGTACTTTTCCTGAATTCTCTAATTGGAAACATGATACGGATCCAATTTCGAAAGTATGTGATTTAATTTTAAAGGAATATAGGGTTGTAAAGAATTAAATAGATGTAAATAATAATTGAAAGAATTAGGAATTAATTTCAATTCCTATTTGGATTCTTTTTCTTCTGAGTCTTGCTCTTGTTCTTTATTATACTCTTCTATTTTTTGCATGACAGATTCTGACGCTGTTGGAGGTGCTGGCATCTTCTCATATACTTCAATGAACTTGACATCTTCGATTTCATCCCCCATATGAGTCTGTAAATCCATAGCTAACCCGAATTTAAGATATGTTAAGTTTTGAAATAGGAGCATTTTAGGAACGGTAATTTCTAGAGTTTTGTCCTTCAAAAGATTTACGATAAATTCAGATGCGGTTTCCTTAGGAATTCCCTTTGAAATCAAAAAGTAATCGATTTTTTCATTAAATGATTCGATCTTATCTACTATTTCAAGGTTGTAATCTATTGACTGTCCTGCTAGAGGATGATTGTAATCAATAATTACTTTGCCTTGAAGAATATTTGTAATAACTCCTCTCTGTCCCTTTTTATTTGTAAAGTCGGAACCGTATTCAGGATTCTTACCGTCGTTCAATTTTCTAAATTTAGCTATGCCAATTCTTTCGATTTTTTGAGGTTCTCTTTTACCAAAGGCTTTAGTAGGGGGAATTTTTACCGATTTCTTTTGAAAATAATTCATATCTTTAATAGTTTCAGTTAAACCTTCATTTATAAATCCCGGTTTTCCAATAATTACAAATTCCGGAGTGTAATATCCTTGTTGAGCTTTTTCTTCTTCGTACATTCCTGCTTTTTTAGCATCTTCTTCAGAAGATACTCTAAAAATCTTTCCTTTTTGCGTCCTCGCTGTCATCTTAAGTAAAACGAAATCACCTTCTTCTACCTTTTTCCCTTCTAACTTCGTTTTCTTCTCTTCTAGTTTTTTAGCTTCTTCTTCTTCCTTTTTTGCTTTCTCTACGTCTTCTGAAGGTTGATCAGGAACTGCATCATCACTTTCTTTAGTAGCCTTTTTTGGTTCGTTTAATAATTCTTTAGCGTTACTCACGAATTTTTCAGCTGTAGCTTTTCCAATTCCTTTCAATTGCGTTAAATCTTCCACACTTGAGTTTGCTAACTTCTCAACGGAATCAATACCCGCTTCAATTAGCACATCTTTTTTTTTGCCTAAGCCTTTCACATCTTCTAAACTCATAGAAAGTACCATTAAGTATAAGTAGTTAAATTGTTGCTAGTAGGATTTAAGAATTAATCATTCCTTATTATTTTTTCTAAAACTAAGAGACTGGCTCGTACAAGATTCCTAGCTCGTCAGCATATTTTCTAACTTTTTGAATTTCCTCTAAATTAGGTTTACGATTTATTTCAGGATATTGAGACGCTTTGTACTCTGGATGAAACTGCGCCATGAGGTTCATAACCGCTTTTGGAAGTTCTTTCGCGACAAAATCTAATATGGGTTTAGAACAACATTCAATGTGATTAGGCATAATTAAGTGTCGGATTATCATTTCTCCGCTTCCCTCATCGTGGATTCTTTTATGATTTCTGACAATGACATCGAAGTAATTTTCAATACCAGAGTATTTCATGCCGCATTCATTATTTCCAAATTTCCAGTCTGGCAACCAAAAATCGATTAGATCAATCATTAAAGATAGGGATTTTTCTGTTAAGTAAAAGTTTGAATTCCATAATTGAGTTATGTTTGATGTTTGATATTGTAAGCTACCAACAATAGTGTGGATATTTGGAATTGGATCTCCTCCTACATAATTAATATTAATAGCGCCTTTCTCAACTAATCTGTCTGCAAGAGCTGCTAATTGCTTTACATCAACTTTTTGAGCAACATCCTCGATTTTTCTTCGCTCTTTCCACTTTTGAGAAATATCGTAGTTTTGGCAGAAAACACACCCAAAATTGCATCCTTGGAAAAAGATAGTGCCACTCGGGATTAATGGTGCTTCCTCTCCCATATGAAGAAAAGCAGAAGAAACATACGAGTCTTTTGATATAAGGCAAAAACCCTTTTCACCGCCAGCTCGATTAACTTGACATCGTCTTTCGCAAAAACAGCAATTTTCAAGATATTTATTTGCTAGATTTTCAACCAAACTAATATAATTCTTCTTGTATACTTGGCGGTTTTCAATATTTTCAGGGGATTTATTCAATAAGAGATTAAACGCCTTAGATTTTTCTAACAACAAATTCTCTAAGTTTTTAATTGAATCGTTTATATCAAAGTCACATTCTATACTTTTTGCGATTATATACCGTGCAAATTCTTTATCATCAATGATACCACGATACCTTGGAAATCGTGTGCGAAGCTCTTCATTGTTCCAAACCGAAGCTGAGTCTGGCCGAAGAATTCTAAAAACCATTTGGTTTTAACTCTTTTTTGTCTTGATTACGGTTAATTGCATAAAAATAGGGAGAATAACATTATATATCAAAACTAAGCCATTTAATAATGTTAGATAGAAATGGTATGTTATCTCCTGCATCTAATCCAAACTCATCTTCAATAAGCCAATCAGATGAGCCAATAGTTACACATCTCCCACTGAAAAAATTACTAACGGCACAGATAGGGACAATACCGATACTTCCCTGGTCATTATCAGCGAGATATTTGAATTCTGCTTTTTCTGAAGTCACTATTATATCTTCAACATCTTCTTCAGTTATTGTAAAAAATGTACAGTTAGGGAGTACAATTTCAGTTATACCCTGTGTGATCGGATGTACGAACAAATCATTTATCAACACATTTTGTTTATTTACTAAAAAATGTGATGATGCTTCCTGTATCGTTCCATTCCAATATCTTCGTACCCCAGTCATTTTATATAACACTCTGATAGAACCCAACTTCATTGGAACATCGCGATCTCCGCCGGCGCCAGTAGTTAAAAAAAGTCCGCCGCCCTCTCCGACATATTGCTTAATTGCTAATAATTCGTCTTTGGTGAATTTATCGTCTTTACTATCCATGGTTTGTTGAATATTTCCCATAAATAAAACGTCAAAGCCTTCAAGTAAATCGTGGTCAATAGGACCTTCATTCTTGTCTATGTATTCGACCTCAAACTCATCCTCACCCATTGAAAATTCTGGAAATTCTTCTATTTTTTCTCGATGAGATAAATCAACTATGATACTGTAAGGCATTTTAACGCTACTCCAAGGCTACTTTGTAGTTATATTAATTATGTAGAAAAGTAAATTCAAATTTGTTCTAAGTGTATATTCTATTATCTAAAATAATATAATTTTTATTTTTAAAGATATGGTATTATTATTAAAGGTTTCTAAATCGGAATACTGCTAGCGCAAAGTTTAAATATTTAGAGGAGAAAATATAAAGGATCAAAAAAATAAAGCACATTTATTTTCACAGACCTCTTCTCTATGTAAATTTTCTGCAGATAAAATTTAAAGGAATTTAAATGATTTTAACCTCATCAAATACCAAGAATTACATCATATAAGGTCTAACTCTAAGGCTGTGTGTAGATGTACCTATTTAGTAATAGAGTCAGTTTAATGTATATTTATCAATTTTAAAGAGTATAGGACAAATAGAATTAAAAATATATTACAAAGTGATTATATAGAAATAAAATCTCGTTCTGCAGGACCTTTTTCCTTAATAATAGCGAGATCTATCCCATTTCCTGACGCCATATCTCTTATGATACTTGAGGTGACTGCTTTTATAATTATTTCTTTTCCAGCACTAATCGATAAATTATCTTTATACTTTGCTTCGAGCACACCGTAAGAGAAATTTTGACCACTACCTACAGCACAGAATTTTTCAGGTAAAATTGAACCATATGCTCCAAGATTTAGAAGTACTGGCCCTTCTTCTTCAGATGCACCACCTAAAATAAGCCCTACTTGAAACGGATACATTTTATTTTGATAGAGGATATTAGATAACATTTTTCCAGCACTTTTTACTTTAATTGGTGCTTCTTCCTTTAGTTGATACAATGCAGTTTCAGCCCGGAGAACATCGACCAGATACATTGCGTCAGCTACACCCCCAGCAATAGTCATGTATAGATGTTCTTGGATTTTGTGTAATTTTTCAGCTGTTTTACTCGCTACAAAGTAACTCATTGTAGCTCGCCTATCCGTACCTAAGATTACCGCATCTTTACATACTAAACCTACCGTAGTTGTCCCCGTTTTTAAAGTTTGACTATTTCTTTGCATAGATGGGTTGTTATCGCTGATTATAGAATCTCGTAAAAAAATAGATTCAGATGGTTTAACTAAATCTTCTTTTCTCATAAAGAATTAAAAGACTCTTGTCTTAATAATTTTTTTTTAATTTTTTATAAATATATTGTGTTTTTAGGAGAAGAATCAAAGAATAAGCAAGGAATTAACAGGCTAGATTTTTAGATTTTCAAGGGATTATATTTCCCAGAGGTATTTTTTGAGGTCAATTTTGTTAGTAGAACCTATTTCAACACCCTCTTTTTCAAGCAGGATTTTTTGATAATCTTGACCATCTTGTGTTTTCAAAGCAATTTTACCCTGAGAATTTATAACTCGGTGCCATGGTAAATCGTATTTTTTTGAAGATGAATGTAACAACCATGAAACTTGCCTCGCTCCATTGGGATTGCCAGCCAATTTTGCAATCCTACCATAAGTGAATACTTTACCAACGGGGATATTTTTTATAATTTTAATTACATCTTGAGTAAAATCGCTCGGCATAACTAGTCACCTTTCTATTTATGATGATGCTAATCAATCAGATTCCTTCCTATCTTGAATAATTTTTATAAGTTCTCCCCTTCCAGATCGCCTTAATCTTCTAATATAAGTATTCAACATTTTTTTTGTGTGATGAGGTCCACCTTCTTCTATTACGGTCCACAAAGGATCTTTTGGTGATGGAGATGTTTTCATCATATGCTTATACCATTCGTCAAGAAGTTGTAACCCTTTTCCAACAATGTCTGGTCTCTCTTCAGCAAGATTTTTGGTCATGTGAAAATCATTTTCGAAATTGTATAGCATAATCTCAGGATAGTCTCTTAATCCGGTATGATAAGTCCGAATTAAAGTCCAATTTCCAAACCGTACTGTACGCTGACATGTCCAGGCATTCTGACTTAACACTAGATACTTTCTCCCAAATTCTTCTCCATTTTCAATTTCTTTGTATATACTTTTCCCATCCCAAAAGTGGGGTACTTTTTTTCCAACCCCTTCTATTATGGTAGCAGCTATGTCAGTAGTATAAAGGAACGAATCATATTGTTTTTTCCATGATTTCTTTGGCCATTTAATGATCATAGGAACTCTATTGACTATATGGCAAGCAGTGGCATGATCCCCATATACATTAAGTTCTCCTTGGCTTTCACCGTGATCAGAACTAATTATTATAAGTGTATCTTCATAAATTCCTAAATTTTTAATTAATTCAATGATATTACCCACAAAATCATCAGCATATCTTATTCCAACATCGTAGGCATTAATCCATTTAGTAAAATCATCAAGATTTTCTATTTCCCGTATATTTTGTATTCTTTTATAGAACTGGGTGAGTTTTAACCTGTCAAAGCCTCCTATATCGCGTGCTGAGCGAGGACCGTAGCTATTTCGATGTTTCTTAATTAATTTTTCTGTTAACCAAGAAGGAGGTGGATCATTTTCAAAGGAAGGTTCAAACGATATAGGGGTTCGGTAGGGGGTATGAGGGTCCCACAAGTTTAGATGTAGAAACCAATTATCTTTCTTTCCGTTATCTTCCAGCCATTTCTTTGCAAAAGGAAAAACATCATCAGCTAATTCATGACCCCTTTTGCCAGGATTGTACATTTCATTCCAACCAGAACAAAACCAAAACGCAGAATGTCTTTCTGCAAAAGGAGATATTGATACAGTGTAATATTTCGCGCTTCTAAGTGTTCCAATCCAATTATTCCTTAAATAATTATCATCAAATCCTCGTTCTTTTCCGGTTAATCGCATGTCTGCTGCGGTACCACCGTGACCAACTATGCCCGTGTGAATTCCAAATCTTCCAGTAAAAAGCGAAGCTCTAGAAGGTAAACAAGGTGCATCTGAAGTGTAACAATTTGTAAATATTGAACCTTCTTCTGCAATTTTATCTATGTTAGGTGAAGTGTTGCGATGATATCCGTAACATCCTAGATGGTCAGGTCTAAGAGTATCAATATCAAAATATATTATTCTCATAATTGATATTATTTTCTCTTCATTAAATAATCTTAATTAAAAAATTGTAAAATATTAATTTTCTCACATATCCTCACTTAGAATTAATAGAAGATAATTTTAACTAGAATTCATTTAAAAAAGTTATTATTATGAACAAAGAATCAAACAGCGTACCAGACTGGGAAAATTCTAAGATATTTAGCATAGGTAAAGAGCCTGCACATTCAACTTTAATACTTTTTGAGAGCGTTGATAAAGCGTTAGGAAAATGCGAAGATTCAAACTATTTTAAATCTCTTAATGGAAACTGGAAGTTCAACTGGGTAAAGAGTCCTTCAGAAAGACCAGAAAATTTCTATAAAGAAGAATTTAAAGTTGATAATTGGGAAGAAATTGATGTTCCTAGCAATTGGCAAATGCGTGGATATGGTATACCAATATACACTAATGTTAAATACCCTTCTAGTATAAATATTGAAGATATTCCAAATATAGACCATAATTACAATCCAGTAGGCTCTTACAGAAGAAATTTTAAAATTCCTTTAAATTGGGAGGGAAGAGAGGTTTTTATTCACTTCGCCGGCGTAAAATCAGCTTTTTACATCTGGGTAAATGGACGAAAAGTTGGTTACAGTCAAGGAAGCATGACTCCCGCAGAGTTTAATATTACGAAATATTTAAAAAAAGATAATAATATTCTTGCTGTTGAGGTTTATCGATGGTCAGACGGTTCTTATTTAGAAGATCAGGATATGTGGAGGTTTAGTGGTATCTTTAGGGATGTATTTTTATTCTCAACACCGTTAGTCCATATTCGAGACTTTTTTACACGATGCGAGCTGGATGAAAATTATGAACATGCAATCTTAAAAGTTAAAGTAAAAATCTATAACTTTGAAAAAGAAGATGTGAAACAGAATAGAGTAGAAATCTCTTTATTAGATGATGAACAACATCTTGTTAAGTTAGAGAATCTTGTGAGTGAAGCTTTTACGATTAAATCAAATACAGAACATTCAATAGAATTACAAGCTAATATTGAAAACCCTAGAAAATGGACTGGAGAAACTCCATATCTTTACGATTTAATTCTAAAACTTAAGAATTTTAAAAATCAAATAACTGAGGTTGAGCATTGTAAAATCGGTTTTAGAAAGATCGAAATTGACGATAAGGGTAGCTTTCTTATTAATGGTAAATCAATTATTCTCAAAGGAGTTAATAGACATGAACACGATCCAGACCATGGGCGCGCTATTCCATACAATAGAATGGTTGAAGATATATTATTGATGAAACAAAACAATATTAACGCTGTTAGAACTAGTCATTATCCAAATCACCCCAACTGGTACAATTTATGTGATAAATACGGTATTTATGTAGTTGATGAATGTAATTTAGAATCTCATGAATTAAGAACTACGCTCCCCAAGAGCCTTCCTGAGTGGACTAAAGCGTGTGTAGATCGAATGGTTAGTATGGTAGAGCGTGACAAGAACCACCCAAGTGTTGTAATATGGTCCTTGGGAAATGAAGCTGGAATGGGCAATAATTTCAAAATCATGAAAGAAGAAACTCTCAAAATAGATACTTCTAGACCAATCCACTACGAAGGAGACTATAAACAAGAAATTGTCGACATTATAAGCAGCATGTATTTATCACCCAAACAACTTGAAAGAAATCTAAAGAAAAATACAGCTGGGTATCCCGGGATAAGAGTTAAGTTAAAAAACATAAGACCGTATGTATTATGTGAGTATGCTCACGCAATGGGTAATAGTTTAGGAAATTTTCAAGAATTTATGGATGTGTTTGAAAAATATCCGAATGCTATTGGAGGTTTTATTTGGGATTTTATAGACCAAGGATTAAGGAAAGTATCAGATAAAGGAGAAGAATTTTGGGCGTATGGAGGAGATTACGGGGATGAGCCAAACGATAGCAACTTTTGCATTAACGGTATAGTGTTACCAGATCGCAAACCCAATCCAGCATTATTTGAAGTTAAGAAAGTTTATCAAAACATTAAAGTTCACCCTATAAACCTAATTGAGGGGAGAGTATCAATCCATAATAAATTCGATTTTATAACTTTAGAGGATATCAAAATTAATTGGGAACTAACAGCAAATGGTACTATCATTCAAAATGGAAGCGTTGATAATTTAGAAATTGAGTCAGGAGAGCAAAAGGAAGCGATCATTCCATTTCAAAAACCTAATCTGGAATCTAACACCGAATACCATCTAAAAATTATATCCTCTCTGAAAAATAGTGTACTATGGGCAGAAAAGGGACATATTCTCGCATGGGATCAATTCAAAGTACCATACAGTACAGTAAAAGAAAGCAGTAAATTAGAAGATTTCCCGGAGTTAGTAATAGATGATTTAAAAGAGACTTATGAAATTTCTGGAGATGAATTTAAACTAAGAATAGGTAAAACATCTGGTGTTTTAGAATCTTATATATTTAAGAACGTAAAGCTATTAAATTCACCACTGATCCCTAATTTTTGGAGAGCTCCTACAGATAACGATCTCGGTTTAATTGATTTTGCTGAACAATCAGCTCCCAGTTTTGATTTTAGCTGGAAGAATACTAGCAAAAATAGAATTATAAAAAATATAACTTATGAAAGAGTCGATCGTAATATCATCAAAATTTTAGTACTTTTTACTATTGATAAGGCAGAGCAAGATTTGTCCATCCAATATACAATATATGGAGATGGTAGCATAGTAATCAAGAATTCTATTAGACCATCGATACATATGGGCCGTTTTGGAATGCAGTTGACAATTCCGTATAAATACAATCAGCTGACATGGTTTGGGAATGGTCCTCATGAAACAATGCTAGATCGAAAGACAAGCGGGGCTTTAGGTATATATACAGGAAAAGTCGATGAATTGATTCATAATTACATTAAACCACAAGAAAATGGTAATAGAACGGATGTCAGATGGGCTGCATTAACAGACGAAGATGAAATAGGGCTTTTTGTTTCGGATATAGGTGGTACACATCTGAGCATAAGTGCGTGGCCATATTCTTTAGAAGATTTAGAATTAGCAAAACATACTTACGATTTACACAAACGCGAATTTATCACTCTCAATATAGATTATAAGCAATGCGGAATAGGTGGAGATGTCCCCGCAATGGCCATGCTCCATAAGAAATATAAATTAAAGGGTAACGAAGATTATACTTATACCTTCAGAATCGTAGGATATTCTAAAGAAAAGGGGGATTTTGAATCTCTTTTCAAGAGGGTTCTCCCATTAGAATAAAAAGATCGCTTATTAATAGTTATAAATTTTTATTTCCTTTGGTTTTCCTCCATCACGAGCGGATCGAGAAGCTTGAATTCCGGACATGCAGAAATTGGCCGCTACTTTAGCGTCTATTAAGGCTTTATCTTCATTTTCTATTGCGTTTAACCAATTGTTTAAAATTCGAGCATTAGCACCGAAATGAAATCCTTTGACGCGGGGAATTACGTTAGATAATGATTCTTTATCAATTATTCTAGTTTTTCCCTTTCTATGTCGAGCCTTATTAATTTTATGTCCATCGGCTATAAATAATCGCCCAGGTTTATCAACTTGAGAGCATTCATAAGTGCCAGTCCGACCTACCACTTGAATCGAAATTCTAGCGGGTTTTCGAGCAAAGACATAAGCATTAGCACACTTAGCTATAGCTGTAGTTTCTGTTCTAAATAACGCAACTTGGAAAGCTTTAGCAGGTTTGCATATTGGATTTCCCTGATACCCACCAATATCATTAGCAAAGCTTGTAACTTCGATAAAAGGCATTGGATTTTTTATTCCTCCTAATACAACTTGAGCGGGACCAATGGAATGGGCATACATCATTGGGTCAAACAATTGGTACCATGAATCGATACGTGAAGTATCAACATCTCCAAAACCTTGATCTCTCCATCTATAGGTAACATCATGCAAATATTCTGACTCAGCATAAACTGGCTCACCTATTTTCCCTGTTGATGTAAGTTGGGCGGCATATAAAACTTCAGGGTAGAAGCAATAGTTCTCTCCAAGTTGATAAGTTTTTCCAGACGCATCCTCAGCATCTATGATACGATTTAAATCGTCCTCTTTAATGGCCATTGGAACTTCAGAAAAAACATGTAAGTTTGATTCTAGTGCAGCAATTGATTGATCCGCATGATATTGAGGGGGGCTTGCTATAATAATTCCATCAAGTTCATTAGTATTTAATAAGTCCTCAAAAGTTGCCGCAATTTTAAATCCTTCAATCTTTTTAAACATTTCAATAGCGTTTGGATTTGGATCATAACCAGCAACCAATTTAGATTGTCCTTTCAGTAATGGATGATTGTCTAATTCGGCTTTGATGCTAATTGAGTGAAGACCAAAACCAACTATCCCAAGTTTTATTAGCTTTCCCATAATCTGAGATAATTCACGAAAATATTAATAGTTAAGGATAGCTGACATATTTGTAGATTTTACATTCAATGAGTTTAATTTTTGTGAGGACTTAAACAATTTATGGATAAAAAAATTGTCTTGATAGGAGCGGGCTCTGCTGCATTTGGACCTCCAACTTTTGTCGATTTAAACTTAAGTAATGTGTTAGCAGGTTCTACTATTACGCTTGTTGACATAGATACAGAAAAATTACAAATGGTTTATGAAGTATTATCAGAAGATAATAAAAAAATTGGGAATAAATTCAATATAGAATGTACATCACATAGGGAAAAAGCTCTAAAAGGAGCAGATTTTGTTATTAATTCTACTGAACATGGAGATAGATTTGAGCTACGTTGGCAAGATAATACGATCCCTAGAAGACACGGTTCAACAGAAAGAATGGCTGAAAACGGTGGTCCTGGAGGGTTTTTCCATAGCGCCCGCCAAATTCCTGAGATTATTAAGATTGCTAAGGATGTTGCGAGAATAAGTCCTGACGCATTTTTTATTAATTATAGTAATCCTATGTCGCGTATATGCTTAGCTTTAAAACGAGTAGTGCCCAATCTTAAAATGTTTGGATTGTGTCATCAAATTGGACTTCTTACACCTCCTCATTTATCAAGGATAATAGAGAAAAAAAGAAGTGACTTTCAAATAATTACTGGAGGTCTTAACCACTTTGCGTTTTTAATGGGTTTAAAAGATTTAAATACTGGAGATGACTTAATCCCTGTTTTTAATGCAAACTGTCAAAATTACTTTCAAGACAAGTGGAATCGATTCCACTATGCAGATTTAACCTTCGAGATTTACAAAAGATTTGGTTGGTTCCCGTATGTAGGTGATAACCATATATGTGAATATCTACAAATTGGTTCTCAATATACAACAGCTGAAGATTTAACAGAATGGATAACTAGAATGGAACAAGCGAATAAAGGCGGTAACGCTAAACTAAAAAGATACTATAAACGATTAAAAAAAGGAAAATATCCTAAAAAGGGCATGCTCATGAAAGGGCCTTCTGGTGAGAGAGCAATTCCGATTATCGAAGCAATAATTAGAGATAGTAATTCCTACGAAATTGCTGTTAATATACCTAATGATGGAATTATCGGAAATTTACCTCAAGATTTAGTTATTGAATGCTCTGGAACTGTTGATAAAGATGGTATTCAAGGAGTTAAATTAGGAAACATTCCTAAGAACATTGCGGCAATCTTGCGGATAGAAGCCTCTATTCAAGATTTATGCGTTGAAGCCATATTGCAGGAATCAAAACAACTAGCTATTGACTGTTTAGCAATGGATGTGAATTGTGGAAGTTTTGATATGGCTGAAGCGATTTTCGCTGAAATGTTTGAACTTCAAAAAGATTATTTACCTAATTTTAGATAAAACATTAGTCTTGACACAAATTTTAAATCAAAATAAAACCAACTAAAAATATCATGAGTAAATTAACTTTAATAGAAAAACTTGGATTTGAGACTTCAGATAAAGTCGTAATTTTCCACATTGACGATGTTGGTTTTTCCCACGCTTCAAACCTAGCTTCATTTGAATGTTTGGACTTCGGAGTTGCTAGTTGTGGCTCAGTTATTGTTCCTGCTCCATGGTTTCTAGAAGCTGCTTCCATATGTAAGAATAAGTCTCAGTATGATATTGGTGTGCATCTCACTCTTACTTGTGAATATGATCTATACCGATGGCGCGCATTGAGTAGCGTGAACCCGGACTCTGGTCTACTTGACTCAGAAAAATCTTTATGGCGAACTACAGAGGAAGCAGTTGCAAATGTAAATCCTAAAGCGGCAGAAATTGAAATGCGTACTCAAGTTCAAACAGCGCTTGATAGTGGCATTGACATCACACATATAGACACTCATATGGGAACTGTTATGAGTCCTAAATTTCTTCCCTCCTATTTGAAGATAGCTCGCGAATTTAAAGTCGTCGCGTTTATACCTCGAGTCTCTCGAAAACAACTTGAAACCGAAGGTTTAGGATCCGTTGCTGATGTCTACTTAAAGATGTTTGATAAATTAGAAGAAAGTGGTATTCCAATTCTCGATCATATGATTATCGATACGATGGGAGATAGTCCAAATAAAACAGATTACTATTGTAAAAGATTTGCCGAAATTAAACCGGGGATAACACATTTTTTGTTTCATGCTGCGAAAATGAGCCCAGAATTGAAAGCAATTACTCCTGATTCTGCAAGTAAGCGAGATCTCGATTATCAAGCATTTACAGATCCTAAAATTAAAGAATGCGTTGAAAAGTACAACTTAAAGATAATTGGATATAGAGAAATCCGTGATCTAGTTAAAAAAGAATCGTAAAGAATATTGAAATAATTCCATGAGTTCTCTCTAAACTAAATATTTTTTAATTACAAGTTACCCAAATAGGAGAAGTCCAACCTCTTTCCCCATCAAACTGAGTAGCCCGAGCATAAAAATAAGCAATATCACTTTTTTTTAGATCGGTATCTTCAAAAGCAAACTTAACTCGATCTTTTGTTGGTACTCGAATTGCTACAACATTTCCATTTTTTAGTAATTCTACACTTTCAAGTTTATTGGTACCGCAAACCGTAACAATTATCACTGGAGATTTATGCACTTCAATAGTTTGACCCATTAAAGCAGAGTCAATTTTTATTTTCAACCACATCCTCTCTCCAGTAGTCGCATAACACTTCCTTTGGTTTAAACTCTGAATCAAATTTTTAGAGTCTAACTGATCAGAAAATATAGCAGCAATCCCAGGTTTGTATCTTAGAATTGGGACCAAATTTTTCATCTTATATTGCCTTACTGGGCAACCAGGGTGCGAGTAATGATCGTCCCCACCACCTATGAATCCTAACCTAAATCCATTGTTTAGTGCCCAGATCACGCTTCCCTTTTCCTTGTTGTTAACTAATGGTCTATAATTTCCTTTCATTGATTCACTTGAGCCATGCGAAGAATAAATTTCTACTACATTTTCCATATTATCATTAACTTCTGTCCAGGATGTACCCATTACATAACTTATTGGAGTATGAGAAATAATGGCACAGACTTCATCCTTTAGTGCATCATAGAGCTGGTGCTGAAAACATCCCTCTTTAGACGAATAATCAACTAAGGGAGCATCTTTAGCTGACTCTAATGGAAATAGCATTACTTTGTCTGAGATTGATTCGTAAGGACTCTTTGTTTTTGTAGCATTAGTAACATAATAATTACGTCCTGACCATTCGTACGCCGGAATTGCTGTAAACTTTTTATCAGTCCATTCATGACACAAATCTATTAGAGATTCCCAAATAGTTTTGTTATATGGATACGAGATTTCTTTTCGACCTTCCATAAAAGTGTTACTTCTTTGGTTTAGATGATCTCCTAAAGCAGCAAAATCATGAAGTACTACATTTTTTGCGTAATTAAATGCGTCAGCGCCCGTCCCCATACCATCAGAAAATTCTCTGGTATGTATATGAATATCCCCCCAGTAAACTTGACTAGAGATATCCTCGTCCCAAACAATTGGATTTGAAGTTCCAGTAAGTTTTCTATTACTAACATATAACTTCCCAATATTTGATAATATTTCAGAAGATACGGGATACAGCGTGAACCCCATATTATATCTTAGCAATCTACTGATTTTTGAATTTGGTTGGATTTCTTCCTTAAATTTCAATGCTTGTTCAATTAAAACATATCCATTTCTCAAAGTTGCTTTATTTGGGAATTCTAGGCAACTATCACCTTGAATTTCAACTTCTCCATTGAAGTGATAATCTCGATTTCCAAATTTATCTAAAGCAACGATTTCAACATCCGTTGGTTTTCCAAGGTAAATTGTAGGGATTTTAATAAGAAAAAAAGAAGTTTTTTCTGAGATCATAGAAATTCTTTTTAATCCTATTCTATTGAACACTTTTTCTTTGGGAAGTTTAACATCTAATGCGAAGTAAACTTTATCAAAGTAGGCAACGTCTCCAGCAGTATTTACTTTCTTCAATTTATTATAATTAAACTCAATTGTATCTCCAATGCTCATTGGTTCGTGCAATATATAGACTACCATTAATAGAAATTTAGTCGCTTTAATCTTCCCTTTCACAGAAGAATCGATAGAACAAAATTCATTCTTTAAATTGATTGGTTCCCATCCGTAAGGGATCACGAATCTAAATAAAGTACGGCTAGGATATTCTTTCTCTGCTTTAAATATTATTTTAATTGGGGTTTTGCTGTTAACAACTATTTTTTCATCTATATCAAATGTAATACCGTTTACATCGTCTAATCTCATTCTATAATCGAGATACTCTATATTATCTTTAGTTTGATCCATTTTCATCTGTTCTTTCGATAAACAAGTTTAATTTCAAATCAATTTTAAGGAAAATGAGCGGATTCTATGCCTGACTTAAGAGATTAGATATATATTCCCATTTCTTGTTGATTTTTTCGGCAGTTCGCAACCGATTAAATATTTTATATTCGAAAGCTCCTATTAAATTGTATAAACCTTTTACTTCAGTGTATACATCGTAATTTTCGAAGGCAGTTTTAAATTCTTCAATGTTCTCCGTACTCCATATATCTTCCTTCTCTTTCATTTTCTTTGCTATATTTTTAACCCAGAATTGACTCATTTCCATTGAATAGTATAATCCTGAAGAACCAAATGGATTAACAAATCCTGCACTATCTCCAATAAGAACAATACCAGGACGTGGTACGAAATTTTTTACCATTCGTGCATTCGGAAGTACTGTTACTTCTTCGTAATCAATTTTTGCCGCTTTAAAAAATTCACTAAAGCCGGGGTAATTTTTCTTCAAATTATCCCAGACTCTTAAGATTTCCTTATCATCCGGAACGATTACGGTTTTCATTTGAGGAACTTGTGCCATTCGCAACATTAGACCCACTTCTAATCTTTTATTCTCTAGAGGAAAAATATATGCCACACTCGGAGGAAAATTAGGTGAATAGTCTAAATCCCCATTTCCAATGAAAAAGAACTGTAAACCAGGAGTCTTCTCAATCTCTATGTTAGCTTCACTAACTAAACATTTAATTATTGGACAATTAATTTCTTCGTCGTAGGGGACACCATAATATCTACCAATTACACCTGCATATCCACTACAATCCAAAACGGCTTTTCCATAAATTTCATTGATGTTACTGGACTCATCTTTATATTTTAATCCAATACAGATCCCATTTTTCTCAATCGGTTCTATTACTTCACTCTTAAGTAAGATTTCAACTCCTACTTCTTTTGTTTTTTCTACAAATCTATCGATAAATTCCCTCCATTCGAAAAAATAATGAGGATATTCGCGGAAGGTAGTTGTTATCTGTAGATTTCCTGGAGAATGCCAAACTCTATCTCCATTGGATTTAAATCCTATAGATGATAAAAAATCTTTACCTAGAATATCATCTACAATAGCATAATGACCCATTCCCTCGCCACGAGGTTTTGGTCCAGCTTGCTCTCCTTTCTCTATGACAACTACTTTAAAACCCTCTCTAGCAGCTACTATGCTGGCAGTTAACCCAGCAGGACCTGCTCCGACGATTACAAAATCATAAATGCTTGAATTATTTAATGCCATAAATTGAAATAAGAATAAAGAAAATTAATTACTTTTGGTGATTGCACATCAAATGCGATAGTGTCCATGATTACTAATAAGCCCATAGGAATCATTTTTAACGCTTTAGCCATTAAGAATTATAATTGATCTAAAAAAATGTGATAATTCTAATGTTTGATGTCGTTATATCTGGAGCAGGTCCAGCAGGCTCAAGATGTGCTCAAATTCTTGCCGAAAACGGATTTGATGTCGCTTTACTTGAAAAAGATGTAAACTGGAGAAAACCGTGTGGAGGCGCTGTCAGCTCGAGAATCTTCAAGTATTATCCCCAACTGCGAAAATTAAAGTATACTCCAATCACGGGAATGACCATATATTCTGGTGATTACCATGAAATATCTTATTCTTGGAAAGATGTTAGAGATTATTCGATAAATGTCGATCGCTTGGAATTTGATAACTTCATAAGAACAACTGCTATAGACGCTGGAGCTCAACTTTTCGATAAAAACCTTTCCGTTGACTTTGTTACAAAAAACAAAAAAAAGATTGGAATTATTGCAAAAAGTTCTGGGGGTACAAAAGAGTATTTAGGAAAAATCTTAATCATCGCCGATGGTATGAGCTCGAAATTAGCCCCTAAATCTGGTTTGAAAGGAAAATGGAAAATTAACGAATTAGGATTATGTAAATGTGCTATAATGGAAGGAGAAAATTCTCTAGATAAGCATTCTATGTCTATGTTTTTTCGAGCATATAAGGGGTATGGTTGGATATTTCCTATTGATGAAAAGAGGTTTAACATAGGGTGCGGCACTTGGTTAGAAGAAAATTTAACCACTAACTTAAATCAGGCTTATGAAGAGTTTTTAAATGATCCTCATATAAAGAAATTCTTTCCTAAAGTACAATATAAAGAAATCTGGAAAGGTGCATACCCTATTCCAGCGTTAGGTGTGAAAGAAAAATGTTTGTATGGAGAAAACATCATGATCATAGGAGATGCTGCTGGGTTCGTGTCTCCAATTAGTGGGGAGGGCATACATCCTAGCGTAGTATCTGGGCAGGCTTCTGCTGAAGTCGCTATTAACGCTTTGGAAAATGATGATGTATCCAAGCAGAGCTTAAAAAAATATAAGCAATATCCTAACATTAAGAAAATCATCAGAAATTTTAAGATGAAAGTATCTATGGTTGAATTTCTTTTTGATAATAATGGTCAGAATCTTTCAAAAATGTTTGAGCTAGCAGGTACAGACGATAAAATAAGAGAAGAAGTCATTAACATGTTCTTATTTTCCATACCACCCTCGAAAGAATTACTTTTAAAAATTAAATTTTAATTTTAATACATTTTCTATTTCACAATTCTTTCTTAGATATTTTTTAAAATATAATTTATAAACGATCGTGAATAGTCATATATACATTTTTAGCAATGATACAAAAATGTTAAGAGGTGAAATTAAATGGTAATAGTTATTATGAGATTAATTCAAAGAATAGCAAATGGTAAATGGGATGATTTAGAAGAGTTTGATAAAAAATGCACTGAAATCGAGGATAAATTAGGTTATCCTCCAAAAAAACGATACCGTAGTCTATCGGGGGGTTACGAGAATAATGTAATTATCGTTGAAAGAGAGTGGCAAAGCTTATCAAAAATGGAAAAAATTATGACAAAAGGTTTCTTAGACCCTGAATTAACAAAATTAAATAAAAAATTAGACTCAATTATCGAATGGCAAAAAACAGAATTGTATGTTCCTCATCCACCTTTTCCTGTATAAAGAATACTTTTAGAACTTCAATTCTCCTTCTTTCTTTTTTTTATATTGCGGTGAAATAATGTTTAAAGGGCTTCTTATATTTTTCAAAATAAGCTACAATGGAAAAACTAAAGACAAATATTCTTAAAATATTAAATTTTATACCACGACCATATTACGGGTTGTTATCAGCATTAGCGGGTATTGGTGGAGATATTATGGCTATCTCACTCTTTCCTGGTTTTGATTTGAACTACATGATAAGCGATTTAGGAACGGGTCCTGGTGCAATATTCTTCAATATCGGGACGTTTTTATCTGGTGTTTTTGCATTATTGACATATTTACACATAGTAGAAATTCTTGAGAACGAAAATATCAATCGTCCAAAAGTGCTCAAAATAGGAAAAGTGTTTGCGATTAATTCGTGCGTGTTTTTTGCTTTGATTGGTGTTATTCCTTCGGTTAGAAGTAATATAATACTTTTTGCTGTTCACGGAGCAATTGCGTTAATTAGTTTAATAAGTGGTATTATTTATTTAAGCTGTTTTAGCTATCTTTTCTTTAAAAGTGAAGAATTTTCAGGGCTTGTGGGGTATTTACCATTAATCGCAGTAATTTGTATAGCCCCTTTTTTGTTCTCATGGCACCCAGTAACAGAATGGATTATGACGGTTGGCATTACATTTTGGGTTGTTGCAATTTCAATTTACATGCTTCATCATAAAATATAGTTCTTTTTCTCAAGGCAACTTTTTCTCGTTTTACTTTTTAAAATAGTATTAAAACGATATTTAATAAGTTTAAGATAATGTCCGATTTAATTGGATACATTTTAACACTTGACGCTTTATTCACGTGGGGCATGGCCTCATTAGTTTACAAATTCAGTTTGAGAAAAATTGAATCAAAACCAGGAGTTCTTTTTAGGTTAATATTTGTATCGTGCTCAACTTTTATTTTTGCCCTTATCTTCGGTACTTTCTCGTTCCTTCCCTTATTGAGTTCGCAAAATTTAGTAAGCTATATATTTGCATGTGTAATTTCAGGGTTATCTGTCACAATAGGAGATTTGCTTTATTTCGCTTCTTTAAAAAAAATTGACGCCTCTCGAGCTTTTCCGCTAACGCAGTTAAGTTTAATCTTTGTCTATCCTTTTGCGTTTATAATTTTTGGTGAAGAATTGAAACTTTCTATATTACTTGGCGGTGCACTGATCATTTTGAGTGCTTTTGTTTTAAGCACTAAAGATAAAGATAAAAAAAAGATTAATGAAAATGGTTCAGAAAAGAAAAGCCAATCTTCAGAGAAAATGATTATTGGGGTTCTATTAGCCATTGGTTCCGCAATCCTCTGGGGTCTTTCTATAGTTGCATTTAATCAAGCAAGAATTATTTCCAACGATGTGTTCGTTACAAATTTTATCAGGATATTTTTTGGTGCGATATTTTTTATCGTACTTGGTATTTTTCAGAAAGATTATTATGCGGGTTTTTATAAGAAAAACCGTAAGGTTATAAAATATTTCATTTATATTGGAATAGCAGGTTCTCTTTCTTTAGGATTAGCAGATACCCTTTTTTATAAAGCAGTAGAAATAAATGGGCTAATTCTGACGTCAACATTTACAGCTAATACGCCAATGGTACAACAAGTTCTATCTATCTTGATTTTAAAGGAGAAATTTCGCAAACGATTTATTTTTGCAGTTGGATTAATCATCGTAGGCAATTACATTATATTATTCTTATAACGCATTATTCTCTCCTTTACAATAATAATATACTTAACGAAATGACTAAATCAATAAATAAAAAAATCACGCTTTAATGGGCTATAAGTGGGAACAATTTTCCACTTTCAAAAATTAAGTAAATTAATTAATTTACATACATTTCTACAAAAATATTTCAGTAATTACAGAATTAGTAAGGACTCGAAAAATTAAAATGCTAATTAACATTACCTTGAAACAATCAGATTCAAAACTTGTTTTACTATGAGAAATATCAAAATAGCCTTAAGAATTAAGCCTCAGCTAATTACTTTTGGTATAATAACTGTAATTTACGCCATATTATCTTTTTTTAGTCCATTTGATGCATTTACGACGCTAATCATTTTTGTATTAATAGCTTTAATGAGTTATTCGTTAGCTAATATAATTTTTAGTCTCGCACCGGGATTTATGAGTGCTTCAGAAAGGATCATGAATATCTTGCATTCAACTGTTATCTTTTTACTTACATCAATATCATTAATACTTTCCATGGAAAAATCCATGTTTAGCATAGAAGTAGTTATGAGCTTCTTAATAATAAGTTTTTTCGTAATTGGGGGGGTGTATATTGTGTTTGGATTAATAAACACAGGATTCCCTAAACGGTTTCGCCTTGTTAATTTTTTTCTCGGCTTTATTACCATAATATTATCACTAATTGCTCTCATATTCCCTCTTTTAGGATACTTATTACTAACTATAGTCATGACTTCTCTTACGGTTATTAAGAAGGCTTTCGAAGTAGATTCTTAGTGCGAAAGAAAAATATTACAACAAAAGTTATAAGTATACTTACTCATATATTTCATAAATATCAAAGTGATTCTATTATGGATTATCATTCTTTTATGAACAAACGGAAGTTATTAGTTAACAATATTGTTGGCGGGGCTATAATTAGTGTGATTTTCGCACAATTAATGTTTTTTAGATTAATTGCTATTTTATCAATAGTGGTTTATCCTATGTCAATAGCATTACCTTATGGGATTTACAGAGTCTACAAAACGATTACTGATCACGAAGTAGCTCTTCGAGCAAAGATCATAAGAGTAGCCTTTCAAATAGCATATATCATTTTTTCAATGCTCTTCTTAAACATGATTTTTTCATATCCTCATATAACTTTGAGTTATATTATTTATTTTTTAGCTATACCAACTTTACTTATAGGACTGGCTGGATTTTTAAAAGGGTCGATGATCGGAGTATATTCTCCATCCCTCCGATTCTTAAATACGATGGTTGGCTTGTTTACAATTTTCTATACTTTTATTGCGATTGTGTTTGCCGATTTCAATTTTATACTCCATTTTATCGTTTTGCTAGGAGCATTGAGTGTTAATGGTATTCTAAGAGCGGCTCTGTATCTAAGTGAATATGGGTTATCGCTAAACGAGTTGAAAAGTTTTAAAATTGTTTTCTACATAATGGATACTAATCTGACTATAAGGAACATAGAAGAAAGCCAATTTTAATTTTTTTACTTCTTTTTATTACTTTTAATGAAATAAATTAGCAAAATAAAACATTATAACTTAAAGTTTCATTAATAATAATTATAAAAATCATTATAACTCTATATATCAATTCTGTTGATTAAATAATGACTGAATTACACTTTAATAAAGAAAAAGGTTCTCAAATAAAACTATTCACCCCCGGACCAATTAATATTCCTGAAAGGATATTAAAAGAAATGGCAAAACCAAACGATACCCATAGGTCAAAACCATACACAGAGATGCATCAACTTGTAGAAGAAGGACTAAAGAAAATTATGTATACTTCTAACACTTGCTTAATTTCTACATCGAGTGCTACAGGATTAATGGAAGCTTGTGTAAGAAATTTAGTCAAAAGCGACGAAAAGGCTCTATTTCTTTCAATTGGCGCGTTTGGAGATCGCTGGTATAAAATAGGTGTTGCAAATGGGAAAACTTCCGTAAAGGAAGGCGTCGAATGGGGAAAAGCAATAACTCCAGAAGTTGCCCAAGAGGTTCTAAGCAAAGATAAATATGCAGTAGTTTTTATTCAATCTAATGAGACATCCACAGGAGTTTATAATCCAATCGATGAAGTTATTCCCATCATTAAAGATTCTGGGGCTCTTGTATGCGTTGATGCGACTTCCTCCTTGGCAGGTATTAAAATAGAGGTTGAAAAATTAGGAATAGATGTTTGCTTAGCTTCGGTTCAAAAAGCTTTCACAATTCCACCCGGATTAGCAGTGTGTTCCATATCTCAAGCAGCTATTGAAAAGTTTCCACAAGTTAAGAATAGAGGATTTTACTTTGATTTCAATGATCTACTAAAACGAGCTGAGAAGCATCAAACACCATCTACACCTCCTATCCCACAAATTAGGGCTTTAGCTGCTCAAATTGATCATATCTTGAATCAAGAAGGCTTAGAAAATAGATTTGAAAGACATGCAAGACTTGGTAAAAGAACTAGGGAATGGGCAAAGGATACTCATTTTGAAATGTTTCCAGAAAAAGGATACGAATCAAATACCGTCTCTACTATGAAAAATTCTTTAAATATCGATATTGCAAAGATGGTTTCAACGCTTTTAGAAAACGGGTATAGAATAGTAAACGGGTATGGTGACTTGAAAAACAAGACATTCCGTATTGGCCATATGGGTGAAGTTACTATAAAAGATCTTGATGAGATGTTAAACGTTCTATCAGATATCGTATCTGATTTAAAATAAATCTACTTACAGTTAGAAAAGAAGTTAGTCTTTTCTTTTTTTTTTATTATTACTAGGTAACAATTGTAAAAATTATTTACTAGGACCACCAAAAATTCTTTTATATATTAGTTGATTAGACATATTATTCTATAATTAAAATCACAAGAAGTGAATTGTTTGAAAATTTTGATTAGTGACAAACTTCAAGAGGAAGGAGTGAAAATCTTTCAAGATTATGGGTTTGAGGTCGTTACGAATTTCGAGATAACCAACGACCAGCTAAAGAAAGAGATTGGTAACTACGATGGAATAGTAGTTCGTTCCCGAACCAAATTGACTGCAGATGTTTTGGAAAACGCAAAAAATCTTAAAGCCATTGGTAGAGCTGGAGTAGGGTTAGACAATATAGATAGAAAGAAAGCCGCAGAATTAAACATAGAAGTCTTAAACACACCGGATGCGCCTTCTGTTTCTGTCGCAGAGTTAGCGTTAGGTCTAATGTTCACTTTAGCTCGACACATCTCAAATGCTGATCGAACCATGCATCTTGAAGAGTGGAATAAAAAACAATACTTAGGGTATACATTAAAAGGGAAGAGACTTGGGCTGATCGGATTTGGAAACATAGCGAAGGAATTAGCCAAGAGGGCGGTAGCCCTAGGCATGGAAGTGGGTGTATTTTCAAGATTTAGTAAAGGCCCAGCGGCTGTAGAAGAAGCTAAAAACATCGGATGTAAAATTTATACTTCCATTGAGGAATTACTGCAAGACGCTCGAGTAATTTCATTACATTTACCTGCAACACCCCAAACAGAAAATATTATTAATGAGAATAATATTAAATTAATGAAAAAAGAAGCTATTCTAATTAATACTGCCAGAGGAAAACTCGTTGACGAAAAAGCTCTAATAAAAGCGTTAGAAAATAAAGACATAGCTGGTGCAGCCTTAGATGTTTATAGAGAAGAACCACTGAAAGATAAGGAATTATGTCAGTGTAAAGGAAATTTAATTCTTACGCCCCATATTGGAGCCCAAACTAAAGAAACTCAGGTAGATGCCGCCACCAAAATTGCTGAAAAAATGTCGAGCTTCTTAAAAAGTCTCTAGAGTTAAATTTTGGTAATCTTGACGATAGTGGAGAAGTACGCTCCCGAACGTCTTGATTCCTCTGAAGTCTCAGGGGTGAAAATATTAACGTTCTTGTAATCTGAGTCAGTGAAAGGAAGTCCAGAATAAATCAAGGCTGTCCCGGGTTTTAAATCAGAATTCTCCTCCAAAATGTATTTCGCTTCACCAAATTTGTTAGAAACTAGCACCTTTTCGTGTGGTTTTAGCCCGATTGATTCAATATCATAGGGATTTAAAAAGATTTTACCGAAAACACTCTCGAATTCTCCATGTATTTCGCCCATTTGAGAGTGTATGAAATATTTATGTGATTGTGAAAGCAAATAGAATTCATCATCCTTTCTCTTAAGAACTAAATCTAAATTTTGGTCAAAAATTTCGATATCGGTTTGATGAATTTGAATTTTACCATTTGAAGTTGGAAATATTAAGTCATTGTAAGGAACATAATTGATATCAAAAGGTATGTAATATCCTTTAGTTCTGAGAGGTTCCTGAATGGATTTAGGCAATAATTCACAACAATTTTTAAAAATGTCTTTTTGAGTTTCTTGAAAAATAGAATCGTCTTGCCATCCTATTTTTTCTGCTAAGCGTTGAAAAAACTCATAATTGGAACTGCATTCCGGATATGGGCAAGGGCCTCCTTGATTTATGGATATGCCAGGGACAAAATATGGTGTCATTAAATCATCGGTTTCAAGATCGAATTTTACAGGTATGACAATATCTGCAAATTTAGTTGTCTCGTTCAAAAACATATCTAACACAACGGTATACAAATCTTCTCTCAGTAAAGATTTTTCAAGAATATTTTGATTTGGGAGAGAACTCATGGGATTAACATTATATACAAATAACATTTTATATTTGTTGGAACTTAAAGAAGACCCAAGATTAATAAGGGGAATCCTCTTATTTTGTGAAGTGCTATCTGACATGGTTAAATAATCGATAAGGGGTCTCTTAAAATCTTGGTTAAAGCCACTTTGAGAAAAAAGGAATCCAGCTCCTTGATGTCCAAAATTTCCAAGGAATATTTGAATTAAAGCGATGGAATTTAGATTTCTTCCCCCATAAAAATATTTTTGGGGCCCAAATCCTACGATGAAAAGAGTTCTTTGTTTGTTATCTATAAGGAGATTTATAAATTCGGTCAAGTTTTTACGAATAAGACCAGTTTGATGGAAAATTTTATCTTCATCGATTTTTTTAACTTCGTCGACTAGATTGGTGTAATTATCGACATACTGGCTTATAAATTGTTCATCATTTGCTCCTAAAGATACTATCTTATTTAAAACATATTTTGCAATCAGAAAATCAGTACCAGGGTATGGTTGTAGAAACATATCAGCGCTTTCTGCTAATTTAGTTCTTACTGGATTCACTACGATTAGTTTTGAACCATTCTTAATTGCTTTTTTAACTAGGAAGTGGGCGTGATTATTTCGATCCGCTAGATTACTCCCCCATACTACAATTAAACGATTATTGGGGTTAGCTATTTGAAATGGATTTGTGGTAGAATAGTTCCCGAACATTCTTCCTAGCGCGAAACATCCTGCTTCATTACAGGTACCTTCACTTGTTATGGTTGCTCCAAGTTTAAGAAAAAATCGAAATGGAGAATACATAGAAATCAAACCAGTATTTCCAGCATAGTAAGCTACCACAATAGAAGAAGATTTATATTTTTCCTTAACGGTGGTAAGCTGAGTAGAGATAAGATTTAACGCTTCTTCAATACTGACAGATGTAAAGGAATTTGAACCTTTAGAGCCTGACCGTATCAATGCTGTTTTTATTCGCTCAGGATGATAAAGCAGTTTTTCTCTGTTATTTAACTTCGGACAGAAAAAACCGTTAGTAAAAGGATGCTCCTTTAAAGGTTTAGCGGCTAAAAGTTTCTTCTCGGGAGCTTGATCGTTCCACTCTCCTATAAATACACATGACCCATAACAATCTTTGGAGCAAGTTCCATACCTTTTTTTTGTTTCAAAATTATTACTCAAACTTTTAAGCGCCTGACTTATAGATTTTTGGTCACTCTTCTCGTAAATCGTGTAGCACTAAACCAGATAAAAGCTTAGGATCAAACCAGGTTGATTTTGGAGGCATCACCCTTCCAGAATCAGCAATTGACTCCAAATCCTTTATATTAACAGGATAAAGATTGAAAAATACATCGTTACCTTTTTCAGTTGTATACTCTTCCATGGTATTTGGATCTTGTAATCCCCCAACAAAGAAGATGTTATCATCAGCACGAATGTTGATAATCCTTAATATTGGGCCCAAAACTTTATCTTGAAGAATAGCTACATCCAAGCTGTCCCGTTTTGAGTCAAAAGTTTTCTCTTTAGTTTCTAACTTATACCATTTTCCTTTTATGCAGAGTGCAGTTTGATTTTTTCTATTTGGATTAAAAGCTGTTTTAACCTTTTTAATGTAATAAATATCCTCCAACCTTCTTAAAAACTCTTCCTTACCATCTTTTAATCTTTTAATAACCCGGTTATAAGGAAGAATTCGAATCTGGTCGTCTGAGGCAACATAAGATAATAAAAATTGCCAAGGAGAATTAGAGTTTTCATTTTCATTGGAGTTTTCCATTTGAATTTTACGATACTCTGCTGCACTTGCTGCTCGGTGGTGCCCATCAGCGATATAGACTTTTTTATCTTTAAAGAGAACAGATAATCTGTCAATAATATTAAGTTCTGTTTCCTGCCAAAGTATGTGGCGATAACCATATTTATTGAAGTCAAATTTAGGTTTCTTTTGTTTAATCTGTTCGATTACATTATTAATTTCAATATCATGACGAAAAACTGACCATACGAGCCCCGCTGCTACATTAGAAGTTGTAATATGCTTAGTTCGATCTTTTAGTGGTTTCACTCGAGTATATTCGTGTTTAACTATGTTGTTTTCTTCATAATCTTGAAGTGCAATTCCCATAATTAACCCTTCTTGACTAAAATGAGGTGATTCTTGACGGTAAACAAAAATACTTGGTTTATCTTCTCGACTAATAAGATTTGATGCTTTAAAATTTATATACGCATTTAAGGCATTATTATAGATGTCCTCTCCTTCACCATCTGGTAAGATTAGGTGAATCAACGAATTCAAGTTTTGTTTTAATTCTTTTTCTTCTACTTTTCCAATGACATCATATGGATTTGTAGTGAAATCACTTGGATTATTAGGGCAATAAGGACGGAGAGCTGATATTCTGACCATAATTTTTAATATTTTTTTTTATTTATATATTTATTTAATATTAACTTAAATTAGTTTCTATTACCTTAGAACTCTAAGAATTACATTACTTATGTAAAAATAGAGATAAGAAATTAGAGCCGAAATTAATCTGATATTACATTGCCTTCTATCTTTAATAGGCTTCTTTTTAGATTGGTTTGCCAATCCTCATCCATTTTTCCCATAAAACCGCCAAGCTTTCCATCGGTTTTAATCACGCGGTGACAAGGTACCACTAAGGGTAATGGATTATTCCTAAGAACACCCCCTACAGCACGATAAGCTTTTGAATTAATACTTTTTGCTAAATCTGAATAAGTAGTTATCTCACCCGGTTTTACCTTTAGAAGAGATTTTAAAATACTCTCAGAGAATGGAGTACTGAATTTTCCATCGAGATTATACAATATATCTATTTCTTTTAAGGCTTTGAATAAATTCGTTTTACCATCCTTTAAGTATGCGTTGATGATACTCTGCATTTCCGATAAAATGGAATATACTTTTTCATCATTTTTATTAACCAATTTTAATTTATTATCCTTCACATGCTTTAAAATATCCGATTCCTCTTTGAAGAAATCGATCTCTCTCAGAGTTATAATATTTTGAGTTTTCTTATGGTTGTAAAGAATAAATATAAATGGATCAATATCATCTGGTTTAAAATAATATGCGGGAATATCAACTGACCTCTAATTTTTTAAATATAACAATTTCATAGGTAGATACAATATAGCTATCATTTCGATAAGTATATAAAATGAATCTATTATCTCAATAATAACAATAATTGGTTTTAATGGTTATAACATAAAATGTTTTGAACTAATAATCATGCTACGTCAAGTATATATCTTAAAGGATGGTAATATAATTTACGAAAGAGACTTTGGAAAAGTATTAACTTTTGAAAGATTTCAAAGTATTTATCAAGAAATACAAGGAGAACTCTCTCGTGGACTTTTAGATGATTTTGGAAGCACTCACTTTTTTAAATATAGAATTATATATACGATAGACAGCGAATTAAATTTACTCTTCATATTCATAATCGGATTCAACGACGATATAGAAACTGTTAAACGATTATTAAAAAAATTAAAAACGGAATTTTTAGTAACTTTTGGTGATATTATCGATAATTTAGACCCATCCCTCCTTGAAATCTTTGATCCTTTGATAGAATCAATTCATAAAAAAATTAGAACTAAAATCTCGTTGGTAGGATTTTCAGGAGTCGGGAAAACAACCATTACAAGATTAATAAGCGCTGAAGAAATTCCCGAGACGCATATTCCTACAATAACGGGAAAAGTTTCTACGATTAAAATTGGAAAATTAGTATTTCATTTATGGGATTTTGCTGGCCAAGAACAATTTAGTTATTTGTGGAGCGATTTTATCTATGGAAGCGATGCTGTTCTCTTAATTACTGATTCCACTTTAGAAAATGTAGAGAAAAGTAGATATTTTGTCGAATTAATAAAAGAACAAACTCCAAATGCACATTCTGCTGCTATTGCAAATAAACAAGATCGAGAAAATGCCTTAAGTGTTGAAAAGATTGAAGAAATTCTCGGAATAAAAGCATATTCGATGATAGCAATTGAATCGAACAATCGAGATAAAATGATTCAAATCGTTGCAGACATCTTGGAAATGAACACTGAAGCATCAGTTCTCTTAAAACCAATATTTGAAAGAGACAAATTAATCCAATTAGCAAGGAAAAGTTTAGAAAATGGAGATATTGCTGAAAGCGTAGAATATTTTGATAAAATCGCAGATATTTGTCTGAGTTTGGGAGATGATGCTCTCTATAAAGAATTTTACGAAAAAGCTGAAAAATTTAAGCGATATCTTATTTAAAATCTAATCTATAGTTATTGTACTGTTACAACAAATCTCTTCTTAAAAAGTAGAATCTATTTTTCAAAAATAAAAAAATATTTAAATAAAAATTATTTTTTAGAATTTGTTTTAGGTTTATAAGGTCGATATGTATCTTCAAGTACATTTAGATACTCGATTAATACTCCATCGGATTTTGATTTTACATCATATTGGTGGAGGATAATATTTAAAATATATCTGGGGTACACAAGGGAAACCTGTAAATCAGAGAGTAATGCGTAATATTCCGTTCCTTGTCCATTTTGGAACATATACATAACTTTATTTTCCAATAATTTTTTGATTCCGCCATCGATATCATCAACCCCTTTTTTTCTAAGTTTTTCTATACTACTTCTAGTTACTATTGAAATTCTCAGTAATTTAAGTATTTCATATAATTGTGGATCAGTTAGAATTTTTATCAATTTTAAGTTATCTTCTTCCGAGGGACGATAATTTTGGAAATAAGTTCTAACTTCAGCATTATAAGTTGCGACTAAGGATTCAGGAAGACCTCGTTCTATAGGTTCCCTCAATATTTTGATAGGTGGGCGTCTAATTGTGAAAATATCGTTAATTAAAAAGATTAACTCAGAAGGCATTCCCTTTACAGAAGATTCTTTTATAATCTCTTTTTTAATCAGTTCAATTAAAATCCCGTCAATATCAAAGAAGCCTCTATAATATTTTTCCTTCATCCATACCTTTAGTTCTGATTTCGAGACAACTCCTTCATCCCTTAGTCTATTTATGAGTAATCTATTTATCTCATCTTCATAAGTTAAAGCAAGAGCTTGTTCTTGATTCAGATGTGGGTAAGCAGAAAGGCGCTGAAATAAGAATGGAACCATTTCGAGATAAGCTTGATCTTCGTAATTTTGAATGATTATACGAGATACATCTGCTAATCCACCTTCGTACGCGTCAGGATCGTCATCTAAATTCAAAAGTAATACGATGTATAATGGTTTATCTCCTCCGGTATAATAAGAGGCTATATTCAAATGCCCAACCATTAAACTAATCATTCCTGGTTCTGCTGTGTATTCATGAGCAGCATAGATTTGCATTAAAGTTTCATCAGTTATGATGAGTTCTTCGGGATACTTTGAAATAATATCAGTACTAATCTTTGGGTCCCATCTCATTAGGATTAATCCAATTGGCATTAGTCTCTGTCACCTCCTTTTTTACTCTTTTTCGCTTTTAATGGAGTAGGTTTTAATTTCAAATCAACGATACCTAAAGATTTTTCAAGTGAAAGTTCCAATTCTTTCCAATCATCTCCATACAATTTCACCATCATTTGATCTTTTGTTTTGGTAAGATGGGATTCAGTTATAGCCTTTTTAGATTTGATAGAGCCCTTTACCTTTCTTATTTTTTTAACGAATTTTGGAATTCTAGCTTGTTGAATGACTCTATAAGTTATTAAACTTCCAGCAATACCAATTGTAGCGGCAAGAATTAAGATAAAGTAAAACATGGGCATACCAGAGAAGATTTCGGTCATCTGAACAACAACAGTAAAATCACTAGTTTCAGAAGTAAAATTTGCTTTTTCAATGATGAGTGTACCGATAAAAGTTTCAGGCGCTATAAATGGCTCAGCTATAGGTAGTGTGTTAACTGTATAACTACCATCATTATTATCAAAAATTCCTCCCGTAACAGTACCATATTCAATTCCTTTTATTGTGAAAGTTAAATATGCCCCAATAACAGGAACTGAGTTATTATTAGGATCAGTGAGTGTTATTTGGAATTGTACAGTCCCCCCAGAAACTAAATTTATTCTAGTATCAATGGAAAAATTTATAGAAAACACTCTCACATGAATAGTTAGAGATATTATTGCAATTCTAAAATCATGATTGTCCTTACTTAACGTAACTACAACAGAATACTCTCCTACTTGAAGGGTTTCTGTGTCAAGGTCTAGAATATATTGATGATCGGCAGTTTCATGTAAAAATCCTAAAATAGTACTACCAGGGATTATATCTCCATTGTTATCACGTTTGTTAAGAATAAAACTCTTCTCATCAGCATTCCATATCCTATTATTTGTTAGAACGTCAGTAAAATCAAATGTGAAGTTAAGAGAATCTAGTACATAAAATTCTCGACGTAGATATAAAGCATCTTCATTAGTATTCAATAGTGTAGGCCTGTTAATGATAGTAATTATGAGATTAGGGTTAGGCACTCCGATGCTAAAGTTTTGTTTCACAGCTGATATACTAATAATATAAGAACCTATTTCAGTTACATTACCAGTATCAAAGAAAAATGAATAATATCCCGGACCTTTTACTCCATCTGGGTTTACTTGCCCTGATCCAAAAGCCCAACTATATGTGACAGTTGCGCCCGTAATTGGGGAACTAGAAATCAATTCTCCAAAATAAAATGTTATCCCAAAGGTTTGATTCCAATATTCTGTAAGTGAATAAGATGGAAATATAGTACCTGTGGTATAATTATGAATAGTCAGATCTGTTAACACCGATTGTACTTTAAACAAAATTTGAAGTGGTTCTGGAGGAGTCCATACCGTTGGTGTAGTTTTACTAGCATAAATAGCTATATAATAAGATTCGCCTCCGATAAAAGACAATTGCGATGTATTGAAAGTATAGCTGTAGATACCCATAGAAGTGTTATAGTTAATTAAATTGATCGATGGACCGTAAGAATTTAAAGATTCATCGAGGAATTGGAGAGTTACCGTAGTAGGATGTGATGAATTTTGTGGATTTGATTGATACTGGGTTGTAAAGTTAAACGTGAAAGTGACATTATCTCTCCAATAGATATCTGTAAGAAAGTTTGATGGATTTTGGGATATTAAAGTTAAGAAGGATCGGTAATCTGTTTGTATAAAAGTGATAACAAGAGAGCTTGATACAACCTGAGAAGTATAGTTTTGTTTTTCAAAGGTAACTGTGATTGTATAAGTTCCATTTGGTAAACTTGCTGTATCAAAACCAATGAGATAGTATATTTCCTTATTTGTATCATATCCAAGAGAACCACTACCGGATGCTGTACCATTATATGTATATGATTGCGTATCTAAATTAGTTATAGACGTACTAGTTAAATTATCTGTGTAAAAATATGTAAAATTCTTAATTTCTCCTGTATTAATAAAAAACGCACCTGTGGATTCATTTACAGATGTAAGACGTTCTTCAATTGTCAAAGAAAGTACTGCATTTCTTAATTCATAATTTATTTTACGGAAAGTTAGAAACACAAAATAATCTCCAAGTTCCATTAATTCAGTATCAAGGTCTAAAATATATCTATGATCAAAAGTTTCATTTAATAGGCCAATTTTGTTTGCCCCTGGAATTGGATCTCCAAATTCATCAAGTTTCTGCCAATTATAACTCGCTTCATCTGGATTTGAAATTCGAGTTAAACTTAAAACATCTGTATAATTGAATTCAATAGTTTCCGTTTCTAATGCAAATACACTTTCACTAAGAAAAATCACAATATTGCTACCATTGAGAAACGTTTCTCTTTCTGTAATACTGATAGACGTTAAAATGCTCTGCGTAGTATAATTTTCCAGCGTTGCTGTTACTACAATTGATCTCACACCCCATACTGCTGCTATTGATGTATCTATAGTTGTTGTAAAATATCCTATATTAATAGGATCTTCATAAAATTGAATAGGGTCAAGGCCAAGCCATTCGTAAGTCAATGTAGCATCTGTGAGTGGAGAATTTGAGACATTATAATATTTAACTGTTAAATTAATAGATTCACCAAAAGTTTGTGAAATCTCACTTATTTCTACTGAAACATTATTATAATCATGTAATGATAGAACTGTCCCTTTTCCTTCTACATAAAGCGTTGTAATTTCATCACCTTGAAGAGTATAAGGACTTTTAGTACCAGTAATTACAAGTTTATAAAAAACACCAGCTAATCCTGCAGATAATATAGATGAATTAAATTCTTTCATATAATATCCTGGTGACCCTATAGGGTCCATATTATAAGTATATAGTACCTCTGTTCCGAGCTGTACTTTTAGTTGTATCGAGTCCGGAACAGTTACCGCACTATCAGTTAACCAATTATCCTCTGTTTTATTAAAGAACACTTGAACTGAAACATTATTCCCCCATATTACTTCCTCTGGAGATATTAGATTATCAAATTTTAGTTTGTATTCACTTGGATCTATAGCCCCCATGTCAATATCGAATTCGAGAGTAAAATTATACTTTAACAAGGAATAATTGTACCATCCAACATAATTATTTGGTGCCCATTGATTGGGATCAGGCCCCGATACATTGAAAGTATCTTGAATAGTAGCACCTTCCCATCTAACTGAAAAATTATAATAGTATCCTCTTAAGAACATAAAAGGTAAGTCATTATTTGAGAAAGCATAACTATCTCTACTCTTATCGGATGTTAAAGTAGTTGTTACAATATTTCCTAATATAGTTGAATTAGATTTTATTGTAACTATAGCATCTGAAATAGTAGCTCCATCCCCAAGAACTCTTATATTTAGTTTTGAAATTGCTGTTTTGTTAAAAACATGCAAGGCTTCAGTCGTATTTATTTTTATTTCTCCCGTACATTGTGATGTATTTACACCCCAAACATCTATGAGTAAGCCATACGCTAAACGATTTTCGCTACTTAACATAGAATTAACGACAGTCATAAGATCAATATTTATATTATCATCTGTAGCTCCACTATAACTTTCATCAAAGAAAATACGATGATTTATTGTATCTGTGTTATTAGAAGAATCTATGTAATAAACTGAAACATTTGTGAGGGGTTCATTATTTTGTATTGATATAGATACATTTATTAATTTTATATCCGATATCATTGTCATCGAATCATTCATATAGATTCGCTTTTTAACATTATATTGACTTGATGGTGGTTCTTGATTATTTTCATTGATATTAAGTGTATGAAATTGGTGTTTATCACCATCAGGATATTTTGCATAATTATCTCTCCATATATAGCTGGCATTTAATGGCGTTGGATTTAGAGAATAATCAGTATTGTTGAAATAGACTTGATAATAATAAAATGAGCGATTTAACCACCGAAACGTTGCTTTTCCATCATTACTGAGCTGAAGAATATCGAGTGCAGCACCTCCTTTACTATAACTAACATTGATGTATCCATACGTTAAAGGATAGCCGCCATAATCTACAATTTCAAAGTCAATTGTAGACATATTTAGTATCAACTCATACACTTTACCTGAACCATCAATTAGAAATTCTGTCGAAATAATTTTGCTATCATACACGACTTCTTCTAATCCAGAATACGGTATTGTGTAGTTTACAGAAACATTATAGCTTCCATAAGCCACATTGGAAAAGCTAACAGAACCATCTTCTTCAGAAGTCTCATATGGTCCTATTGTTGTTGGATCCCCATACTCTTCCATTATCGTCACTTCTGCGTTAGGAACAATTCTTCCATCAACATCCTTCGTTATAAATGTAGCACTCCCAGCAACCTCTTGAACATCATCATTCAATGCGGTATTTAGTTCATAGTTGAATGAAACATCGTCTACTTGTGTAAATGCTGTTTGAAAACCACTATCATCTTTACCATAAGTTCCAATTTCTAAAAATAAAAGTCTTCCCATATCACTTGCATCCAATTCAATTTCAAATTTACCAGTTATTTCTCCATCATTACTATAAGGTGTAGGACCTGGATCATTTCTTGTATCATAATAATCTGAGGGTGATAATGTATCAACAACAAAAGTATAACCTAAAGCATCTCTAGCCTCATACTGTTCTTTTGCTTCCAGATCAATATTACGATGCACATCTACATCTGAAGAGTAATCTTCACACAACCTAATATAAAATCCCAGTGGATGTGAGTCTTTTGTGTTATAAACTCTAAAGTTTCTATAAACTTCTAACTTAAGATCAACATCTCCTTCTAATGTTGGAACTATAAAAGGGTAAGTATAGAGCGTTCCTTCAAAATCATGACCCTCGGCAGGGGGGTCAGGGTCATCCGCAGTTTCTAACCAAGAGCCTAAATCCCCCCATTTAAAAGACCAATTACCAAAAGTTCTCTCTTGATTATTATTCGACTCAGTAAGTTCATGCATATAATTCAAATTATCCTCTCCTGCTCCATCAATATCATAGTCGATGGGTGCTGCATTAGTATAAGTCCATCCAAATACTTCAGTTGTAAGTTTTTGTCCAGTTTCACCATCTAATTCAAAATCCCCATTTCTAATCCAGCCCATTGCATCTTTTGTATTATTTGATGCAGTATCCATATAATAGTCAGGATCCACTGTTTCTTGAGCACTGCCATTAAAATATAAAAAGACGTTATCAGTATCAATATTATCTGGAGATAAACCAATATCTACATCAAACCAAACAGTTACAAAATCAGTGTTAGGATAATCTTTTTTATAATAATATTTTCTAAGTACACCATCTTGAACAATTCTAATATCTGATAGGTCCCCATTCATTGGATAATCTGGTGTACCCTCTGTATGTTCTGTATAATTAAATATTATTGAAGTGGTATAATTAGTAAAAGCAACATCTCCCAATGGATAGGTAACATTTATTAGTCGTCTATATCTCCAAGAACCATCCCACCAGGATGCACTACTTATTTTACTGGGGCGAGGGCTCTCAATGGGTTCTGGGAGAATATTATTAACTTCATTAAAATTAGTTTCTGAATCGCTGTTATTCATTGGAAAAACCATGAACATGCTTGAAACCAAAAATATTAAAAGGAAAGTTAAGGTCTCTATTTGCGTTTTTACTCTTCGATTTCTTGTCATTTATTCAAACCTCAGTTTAAAATTTATTTTATTTTTTATACTATAAACTAACAATTAAAAATAAATTATTAAAAATAATATGTCAAAAGTTTATTAAAACATTATGCTTCTCATTAAATTCTTAATTATACTAAATGAGTCAGAAACGCGAATAATCTGATTCTTATTCACCTTATCAAGCTTGTTTGTCTAATAAAAGAAACATTTTTCTTTTTTTATGGTTTTTTAGATTATCTATTATTAAATTTCTTAAAAATTCAGTTTTTTAAATGCTAACATATGGATCAATAACTTCTAATTTAAAATAATAAACGGGAATTTCAACTAACCTCTCCTTCTTTAAATATAACAATTTCATAGGTAGATATAATGTACTTATCATTTCGATAAGTATATAAATTGAATCTATTATCTCAATAATAGCAAAAAATGGTTTTACTTATTATAAAATAAAACTCTATTTTTAAAAAAAAAAAAAATTTAGAATAGTTTTAATTAAAGAATTGAGGAAATTAACCATGCCTAAAAACCTTCTAGATGCTATAGATGGAATCGAATCAACCGAAAAAGAGTCTGCTGTTCTCCAATCTAAGATTGACAGATTGATAGAAACGCTCGAGAAACAAAAAGGAGTTATAAGTAGCCTTGAGGTTGTTATTGAAAAACAAAAAATAAAAGTTAAAAGAATGTATGATGTTCCTGAAGATGTTTTAGAATTGAAAGAACTAGCTGTAACTCAGAGATCAACACTTAACAAAAGAGAAACAGATTTAGAGCTTGCTAAAGGTGAACTTCTTGCTATTAAAAAAGAAATGGATTTCATGAAGAGACAAAGTATCCCGACTCAACGAAAACTTGATGAGGGTTTTGAAACAATTGGAACCCTCAAAACTGAACTTGCAGAGAAAACTTCTGAATTGTTATTGAAAGATGAGAAATTACAGGAAATTCAAGCCTTTGCCGATAAAGTTCAAAACGAACAAATAGGTTTATTATCAGACATGGATCAAAAATGGAAAAAAGAACTCGAACAATTAAGATTAGACCATTTAGAAGAAAAGAAAGAAATGGCTTCTAAAATAGTTGATCTAGATACATTTCTACTAGACAGTAAACTGACATCTACAGAGGCTACCTCTGAAGCTAAAGACTTAAAGTCAAGGTTTGCCGACATTCGAACACAACAGGAAAATATGATCAATAAATTAGAAGACGCTCTGGATAAAAAACGCAAAGCAGAAGAAACTCTAAGAAAAAAGAATCATGAGATGGAAGATCTCTTGGAGTTTAAGAAAAAAAACCAGAAAAAGATTAATTACTACGATAAATTAACAGCCTTAATGGAACGGGAAGCGCAGTTCAAAGCCTTCCTAATAGTAGAACAAGTAGGATCAATATCTATGGAAGATTTACGAAATGCTCTTGGTTCTCCCATTGTACTTGTTAGAACATTTGTTCAGAATTTACAAGATGTTGATTTGGTTGAAATCAACGAAGCAGGAAAAATTGTTGTAAAAAACTAAGAAGAAGCTTAATTTGAAATAAATTTTATCTTATTCTTAAAAAATACACTTATAGTATTAGATTTTAGCTAAATCTTTATAAAGATGAGGGAGAAGCTTTATAAATTTACTATCTTGAGTTTGGTCGAGTATTTCAGCTGCTATAGTTTTTAAAATTTCTCGATACTTACTGGGTTTTTCATCTCTACGTAACAACAGCGCAACGACATAATTTTCCACGCTAATATGGTCGTCACCTACACCTGAAAAGAAAGAAACAACCTTATTGTTCTTTAAGCTTATCGATGCGAACCCAGGCTTTAAGCTTTGGTACCGATGTGACGAATACACTTGCGTGAGCAAGTTATTTGTGATTTTAAGGTTTTCGGGATAAAATCCTTCGTTTATTGGACCAATTTCGTTATCCCACCGAATTATAAGAATTCCGACCGGCAAAATATTAACCTCGAAGATGTCTATTAATTTACTTATTTTGTTTTGTTATAAATTTAATATCTTGTTATTATTTATTTATTTTTATTTTTAGAGTGTAACTTGTTCATTCATTAATAGTTTCTTACTAATTATAAAATTGATTTAATACATAGATATTAAACGGTAAGCAAAGGATACTTAGAAACCTACAGCTAAGGTAAAAATTTAAATTAAAACTAAAATTTCTCAATAGTACACTTAAAACCTATTAGATTTAATAAAAAACACCTTATTTATCTAATTCAAATAATATCAATGTATAAAAATTTGGCGGGATTACCGAGTCTGGTCAAAGGTCTTATGGTTTAGAAGGGTCAAGACCGATTATAGGTGCTGGACTTAAGATCCAGTGGCAAAGGCCTTCGGGAGTTCGAATCTCCCTCCCGCCACATTCTTTTCTTTTATAACTTTCCTCAAAGAAGATAGATCTCTAAAAAGAATAAAATTCATATTTTCATTATTTCTTATTTAATATTAATTTAATATATTTAATCGGGATTAAAATGAAATTAGTTGAAATTATTGGTTTAGAAGCAAAACACGCTAAACTTTTAGAGAAAGCGGGCATAAAGGAGGTTGAAGATCTTCTCTCTCTTAGTTACTATCAAATCAAACAAATGGCGAGAAGCATAGGAGTTGCGGTGAAAACTCTAGATACGTGGCAAGAACACGCAGATCTAATGAGAATTGATGGAGTAACACCAAAAATCGCGAATGCCTTAAATCTAATAGGGATGGATTCCGTCAAGGAATTTGCATATAGAAATGCTAAAAATGCGGTCGAAAAATTAAAACTACTTAAAAAAGACAATCCGACCGTTCTAACAAAAGTACCCACATTAAAAGCTATAGAGAATTGGATTGTAGAAGCAAAAAAATTCTCAGATGTGCCTAAAGGAGGGGAAAAAGTTAAAAAGAAGCCAGTTCCTAAGGAAAAACAACCACCTAAAGAGACTCCAGATTCAACTATACCAATCATACCAAACTACAAACCTTTTGAACAATTTGAAAAAGATTACGGGAAATATGGACCTGATTATTGGAATGATAAATGGGATACTGCCCCCATCATCTATACAGGACGAGCGTTAAGGGGTGCATCTTATAATAAACAAATTGATGTAGATGTAAAAGCGTTCATTAAGAAAAACGATGCTATTCTGTGGCACGTCTTAACTCAACTCAATTTAAGAAAAGACACTCCTAACGACACAGCGTTATCAATCCAAAATTTTGTATGCAATTTTCTTAAGTATAAGTACGATGATATCGCATCAGAATGCCCTGAATTTTGGTTATTTCCCTTTGAAGCGATTCAATCCGAGATTGGTGATTGTGAAGACGGAGCGATCTTAATTGCAAGCTTATTAATTAATGCAGGGATTCCTTCGTGGAGAGTAAAAGTATGTGCTGCCCAAGTTATGGCGGACCCAATCTTTGCACCATCAGACACAGAATTAGGAGGCCATGCGTATTGTATTTATTTAGCGGATCGACCAGATTCAGAACGAAAATTAGAGTGGGTAATATTAGATTGGTGCTATCTACAGGATCCAGAAATTCCAATAAAAGAGAAGCCTTTAGCGCGAAATGGAGGTTCCGGGGGTGCATATCGTGATATCTGGTTTACGTTTAATGATCTTCAATCGTGGGCTCAAAGTAGTTTTGAAGTCGGGTCACGGATTAGTAAGAATCGAACAACACAGAAAGACGAAGTTTTAGCTCCCTTAGAAGAGATTTTGAAAAGTTTGGCAAGTGATACAATTGAAAAAATCTTTGAGAAACTAAATATAGACATAGAATAATTGTAATAGCCAGAATAGTATTATTCTATTCCCTTTTTTTTGTAATTAAAAAAAAAGTATAAAAAAAGAAATTTCAATAAAAGAGTTATTTCTTCTTTTCTTCTGTTTCTTTAAGCATAGTAGCTCCACAGAATGAACAAAAAGACGCAATTCGTTCTATTTCAGAACCACATTTTTCACATTTCCTCTTATATCTTAGAGTTGAAGGAATTGAGTCTACTACGGTTTCTAAAATTTTTTTTATTGATTTTTGGACTTCTATAATTGTCGCTTCCTTTTGCTCTGTTGGATAAGATTGAATATAGATTGAAGCAAGCTCAATCAAAAAATTTCCCATGAATTTAAGCTGGTCTTCAAAATTTTTGTTAACTTTTGTTTTTAATATATGTTCTCCTGCTTCTGTTAATGAATATACTTTGCGAATTGGCCCTATAGGACTTTTTACGGGTCGAGAATTAAGAAAACCGTCTCTTTTCAGCTTAGAAAGGATAGGATAGACTGTTCCTGACTGGGCTTCCCATGTTCCAGCAAAATGTTTGTTCAAATTTAAGATTAAATCATAACCAGCTAATTCTCTACAATTAAATACAGTTTCTAATATCGTAAATTCTAGGGGCGTCAATTTATATTTCTTAATGCCTTGAAATAGGTCTTTTTGTATTTTAACTCTTAACTCTTTTATGTCTTCTTCCAGATCCAAGAATTTTCCTAACCACATTCGATTTTAAGCCTCAAAGAACCTATTTTTTAAATTTAGATTTCATTTTTTCTATTTCTCTTTCAATCGCTTTATCTCGTTTCGATTTATTTAATCCTTCTTTGTCAACTTTACTTCTAAAGAAAATCAGATGAACTGCGATATGTATTAACAAACCGGCGCCCCAAAATACTAACGGAAATAGGAACCATGTGAACGGAGTGTGTTCTATAAGTAATTCAAAATTAGGGTAGTAAACCTCATTATAATAAAAAATAACGAATAAAAGCAAATTCACAAAAATGTACGCAACAATATGAAAGATCACGCCTCTTTTAGTGTTCGGGTAAACTCCCTTTGCATAGATTATATAAGCAGTCATATGTTCCGCTACACCTATTAACCAGCCAAAGAATGGATAGATTATCCAATAATAATTTGGTGTTGTCAACATATTTATAAAAAAGAGTAACACATTTACAATCAGAAAGATGCTAACGTGTAATCTAACAGCAAATCTATACACAACTTTTTTTTTAGCAATTTCTCTTAAATTTTCTTCTGAAAATCCATCATAATTTTCCATTGGATTACTTCTCCAGGTATTTTAAACTTTAAGTTAGATAATTTTAGATATTTATATAATTAATAACTACTATTTTATTTAAACTTGTTGATTCTACATAGTAAATGTTAATTCTACCTACTGACTAAACATAGTATTAAACATATTAAACTGGTTTTTAGTGGGAAAATCTTTTAATACTCAAAAAAACCCTATATCTCAATTCAGTATCTAATAACGAAAATGTCGATATTATCTGATTACTTAGATAAGCTACTTGAGTGGGATGACCGAGCGTTCCTTAGCTTATATAAGAGCGATTTTTCTAAAAGAACAACGCAATATGCGAAAATATTTAGCTTTTTAGGATCGTTATATTTCTGGAGTATTATCATTGTTGGATGGTTCTTCTATGGATTTGTGACAAAAGATTATGATCTTCTTGTGCTGTTTGTTTCAGGGTTTGAGCAGTCTTTAATCATTCATGTAATTATTCGATATGGAGTTATTAGAAGGAATCGACCTTACATCAAACTTAAAAAGGAAGGAGTTAAGAGGCATGATCTCTTCTTACGAATTCCATATTTAATGTCAGATTCAGAGGAAAATTCATTTCCTTCTGGGCACGTGACTTTTTTTTTCCTGTTTGGAATTATCCTGGCTTACTATTTTAATAGCTGGCCAATTTTTGTCATATTCTTCAGTTTAGATATTATCATGGGTGTCTCGCGAGTTATCCTTGGGGTGCATTTCCCTACGGATGTCATCTTTGGATTCATTTTTGGATTTCTCTACGCCTTATTATTTCTTGGATGGACTTATATCTATTGGGTTGAGTTTTACTATTGGATCGGACCAATCTTTTCAGATATTTTTGTTTTCTGGGTATAATTCGTTAAAATAGCCCTCATACCAATTATTTTGGATCAAATTAAGTATTGAATATGGATAAGAGTTTAACTTAGAATAATAAAAATGAAATTTAAAACCAATCTATAAATTCATCGAGGGCTCTTCTTTCCCTTTCTTCTTTCTTTACAAGAGCTTCGTCGATTAACCCAATTGTAAGTACTCCCATTAATTCAAATTTTTCAGGAGAAAGCTTAAAAATTTCGCTTACTTTTTCTTTATTTTTAAGAATTTCGCCAATCCACACTGCTCCTAATCCTTTTGCATGAACGGCTAAAAGCATATTTTGAATAAAGGCTCCCATAGATAATACATCTTTAGTTCGATCGTATCCCCTTTCGAGATCTAAGAAAACTACGAAATTTAAATAAGCACTTTCGATAATCCCGCCATATTTTGAATTTTCTGCTATTAATCTCTTGACAGTCGGATGAGAAACAATACAAACTTTCCATGGTTGGCTATTTCGCCCCGATGGAGCCCACCGACCACATTCTAGTATTGCCCCTATAGTATCGTTGTCAATTTTCTTATATACGAAATTTCTCACAGATTTTCGAGATTTAATTAAATCTATTAAGTTGTTTGTTTTTGATTCCATAGTTTAAGAATTGTGTAAGAATTGAATTTATACTTTTGCATAAATAATATAGATAAAAAAATAAATAAAAAAGATGTTTAAGTGTGTTGTATTAGTGCTTATTCTTTCGCTTGTCTTAAATCCTTAGCGTCATCTTCTATAACATCGTAGTATTCAATATCCATTAATCCTCCAGTTGTGGGTTCAGCCCAATGAACTTTTACTGGCATTCCTACATAAGCGTCTTTAAAATCTACTTCAGGATTTAATTGGGCCATAATGACTGTGTCAGCTCCATCTTGTTGCACTAATGTCATTGGCTTTTCTTGAATTTCTCCAGTTTCAGGATCTTTAAGGTAAACGATAGCATAAGTTGCAACTCTTCCAGTTTCTCGTAAATCAACCCATTGATCTGGTTTTACTAAACATTTTCCACAAACTAATCTCGGAGGGAAGAAAATTCGGTTACAGCTTGAACATTGATTTCCTACTAACTTCTTATCTTTCAATTTTTTTAAAAAATGACTGTTATGAGTGATGTTGAATTTATATTTATAACTCGCCAAATACCAATTAGCTGGCATCGTTCGCGTCCTCACGTAGTCTTTCTTAATGTAATCGAGAGATTTTCTTTGCGTTAATTTTGACATTCAATTCATCTCCTCCATTTTCTTTTTGGTTCGTCTGACATTACCATCAAAGTACATAAGTTTAGTGAACCACCCCAACCATGTCCTATTGAAGTATGCACCGTCTTTGGAACTTGATTATCCGCTTTGCCCATTATTTGGAGAGCCGCTTCTGCAGGTCTTTCCATTGCTGATGCTCCAATTGCGTTTGTCGAATTAACTCCTCCTGAACAATTTATTGGGAGTTCCCCCTTTAAAGAAGTTACTCCAGTTTCATACATTTTAGGAGCAGTAGTTTCTTCAAATAAGCCCAGTTTTTCAACCCACATAAGTTCTTGATTAGGGAATGGAGAATATACTTCAGCGTAATCAATTTCTTTTCTTGGGAAAGAAATGCCTGCTTGATAGTAAGCTAGGTCAGATGATTTCATAGCACCTATTTGAGCTGATGGATCAATCTGCCCCGAACCACTTCCGTCATATCCAAGAACTGCAGTTTCGTTAGCTACGCTAGCTACTCCATTAACATAAACAGGAATTTCGCACATATCTTTCGCTTTTTCTTCAGTAGTAAAAAGCATAGCACATGCTCCATCTGAAGCAGGACAAACCATACCATACCTCAATGGATAAGAAATATAAGGAGTGTCGAGTACTTCTTCTACGGTAAGGTTAGGCATTTTTAAATGCGTCCACCATGTTTTTGCTGCGTTATGTCTATTCTGTACGACTACTCTCGCTAAATCCTCTTCTGTAATGTGGGTTTTAGCCATGTAATTTGTAGCTTGGTACGCTGCTACCCCTATTGCTGCTCCTGCAGATAATAGACGCGATAATTGATCATATGGGATACCCAATGTGTTTAATACAGATATTTCACCATACGCAACGCTTGCAAGACCAACACTTGTATCTCCTTGAGACTGTTGTTCAAACGCTATTGCTAAAACTGTATCAATTTTTGGTAAACCTGCTGCAACCGTGTAATACCCTGCTATTGCTACAGTCCCTCCCGTAGTTCCACCAGTTGTTACTCTTAACAATGGTTTATTTCTTGCGCCCATCCAATCGGTCATCCATAATTCTGGCATATTTGCACCCTCAAATGCAGGCATATTGCCGTTTACAAACGCATCAATGTCATCAAATTCTACACCAGGTGCATTCTTCAAACAATCTTCAACTGCTTCGCTTACTAATTCTGCCATATTAACATCAGATCTTTTTGAAGCGTGTTCGCTAAAACCAGCTGATGCTATAGCTACTTGTCTCCCCATCTTTAATCACTTCCCTCCAATACAAATAAAATATTATTTTGAGCACACATACCTACTTGGCCTGAAGCAATAGCTTTTTTAGCATTGTTTACTTGATAGCCATTAGCTTCTCCCCTCAACTGTTTGGCAGCTTCAATTACTCTAATCAAACCAGTTGCACAAGGGGGATTACCGCCAATAGCCCCACCAGAAGGATTTATTGAGATATCTCCATTAATTTCAGAATTGATACTTGCTCCTTTCCCCTTTTCTGCTAACCCTAATGCTTCCGATAATATTAATTCCTCGTGCGCATAAGCCTCGAATAGTTCTGCTACATCAATTTCGCTTTTTGGATCTTTAATTCCAGCGCTCTCAAATGCCGTTTTTCCTGCCAATTCCATAGATTTACTTTCATATAAATTACGGTCTCCAAGATAATATGCTTCTTGAGAATATCCAACTCCGGTTATCCAAACAGGATTATCAGTTATCTTTAAAGCCTGTCGTTCAGGTGCTAATAATATAGCTGCCACGCCATCACAAGGTTGCGCAACCATTAATTCAGTAACTGGGTCTGCGTATATATCCGAAGCCAATACCTCTTTAACATCAATATTTGAATTTTGAACTTCTGCTAAAGCTAAGGGATTCTTGGCAGCATTCTTTCGATTTTTTACTGCAACACTAGCTATTTCTTCAGCACTAACTCCATATTTTTCCATGTAAGATCTCATCTGAAATCCCGCTGAAGTGATATCATTCACATAAGCTAATGGCCTTTCCCATGTCGGATCAGTCTCAAATAATCGAGTTGAATGATAAGGAAAACATGAGGGCATACTTCCACCCCATACTACGGCTAATTTGTGATTACCTGATAAAATTCTCATTAATCCATATAAAACAGCATGCGCTCCATCCATCTCTACTTTACTCTCGTCTGCCATATATCCTCCGCCTACTTCGACAGTAAAACAATTTGAAATAGTACGCCCGTCATAATAGTCGTTTGTGCATGAAATTACTGTAGAAATATCTTTTTTCTTTAAACCTGCCATGTCTACAGCGCCTCTTACAGCTTCAAATATCATCTCATAACGTCCATAATTCGCATCTGAATGTAATTTTACTTGATAGTACCCTACAATTCCAACTTTTTCCATTTAATCCATCACACCTCACATTTTTACGAAACCCTTAATATCTGAAGGGTTTCCTTTTGTTTTTTCTGCCCATTCTATCTTTACCTTCATTCCAATTTTTACTTCACTAGGTTCTAGATTCAAAAGCCTATAGACTATAGATGTATTGCTTCCATCAATATGTATCATTCCAAGTAATAGATCTTTAGCTTTTCTATCGGTTCTATCGTTAACTCTATAGGGTGTTATAGTATAATTTACTAACGTACCTGTATCTGGTAATTCTACCCAATTTTGATCTAGTGGGATTACTACATTACATTTTCCACAGATTTTCCTTGGAGGTACAAAGACATCATCACACTTAGGACATTTATTACCAACTATTTTCTTATTTTCTAAATTATCGAAAAATTTATCTAAGTACTGGCCGACCCAGAAGTTAAAGTCTGCTCTTACCATACCTTTATTAGCCACAATTACTTTATTTTCACTCATTTTAGTCCCGATTTTATTTTAATTTTTATGAGAATTAAGTTCCTAATTCTTTAAATACTTATATTAAGAGTTCGGTTTTAAAA
>JAUVNS010000005.1 GCA_030599585.1 Promethearchaeota archaeon
ATCAGTTGTCTTCCCGAACCAAACCGGTTTATTTTGATCAACAAAACAAAGGTTACAGTAGCACATAGGACAAGCTTCTCGACACGCGTAACACCTGGTACACACGCTTAACTCTTCCGTAATCTGGTTCCATTTTTCTTGAGGAGTTAACGCTTCAAACTCGGCAATGTCGCTAAAATCGTCTACGATGTTGGAGTATTCTTCGCATTCGCCAACGCATAAGTCAGGGGCTTTAGAAACGAGAGGGGGTTTTCGAATTTTACAGGTCTTGCATAAATCGTTCATGTATTCGTCGTAAGAAAATTCTTTTTCAAAATCCTTTCCTTTTACGATTATACTATTACCCGACACGGAGACCTCAAGAATTTCTTTTTCTCCAATTTCCATCTCAATTCGTTGTCTATTTATTACACCGTTGCATGGAATTCCGATAATTTTTATCTCGTCTAATTTAATCTTATTTTCTGACGCTAAGTGAATTAAGGCTCTTCCTACGCAGCCCTTAGAAACAACTCCTACCGTTAAGTTGCCTTTTTCTGAGTCTACAAATTTAGGCACTCGAGGTACTAAATACTTAGCTAAATTTACGTAGCATAAATTGTTCCAAATCAACTTATCGACATCTTCTTCGCTATCGATTATAATTGGTTGAGAGAGCATAGGTAAAGTGCCTTCCATATAGCCAATGATCACATCGACTTTTTTATCTTTTAGTAAACCTCTGGCAATTTCTCTTAGATTAGTCTCAATATCCTTATTTTCTGTCTCAAGTCCCATAAGTTTCACCATTTCTTTTCAAATTTTGTGTTTGGACCCAATTTTTTTACGATTTCGGTTGCTTTTCGAACTAACACGGCAAAACGCTCGCCTTCTGCGGCAGAAGCCCACATAAAGTTAACTCTCCCGGGTTCGATGCCAAAAAATTCTAAAAGTTCTTTTAATATCGCAAATCTTCTTCGGGCAACCAAATTTCCACTAATATAGTGGCAATCGCCAGGGTGACATCCAGAAATGAGAACCCCGTCCCAGCCATCAGTTAAACTTTTTATAATAAAATAAGCGTTAATCCTTCCAGAGCACGGGACCCTTACAATCCTAATGTTTGGTGGGTATTGAATTCTACTCACGCCCGCTAAATCTGCTCCGGCGTAGGAACACCAATTACACAGAAAAGCGATAATTTTCGGTTCCCATTTCTTACTTCCATCTTGATTTGATTCAACAACTTCTTCTGTCATATTTATAACCTCCCTGTTATCATAGCATATATTTGTTCAGAGGAAAAACCTGCTACATCTATAGCGGCACACCTACAATTTCCGGAGCATGCACCACAACCTTTACATAGAGCACTATTAATAATGGCAACGGTACCGAATCGTCTATCCTCAATTAATTCTATCGCATTATAAGCACAATTATCTATACACATCCCACAACCACTACATCTAGCAGGATCTATGGCCGCAATTTTGCCTTCGGCTTCAATTTCATCCTTTGAGAGAATTGTACACGCTCTTGAAACCGCGGCATTTGCTTGAGAGATAGAATCCTCAATTGTTTTTGGACAATGGGCTAAGCCAGCAACAAAAACTCCTTCCGTAGCAAAATCAACTGGTCGTAACTTAACATGTGCCTCTAAGAAAAAATTATCGTCATTTAGTGGCACTTTTAACAATTTGCCCAGTTCCTCGTTATTTTCTTTTTGGGCTACTATTCCAACACTTAGCACTACCATATCTGAGTTTATTAAAATTGTATCTTGATTAGGTGTAACTACACTCACTTTTAATTTCGAGCCTTCTGGAACTATTACAGGTAGATTATCTTCGTCGTAACGAATAAATACGATTCCTACTTCACGTGCCATTCTGTAATACTTTTCTTTAAATCCATAGGTTCTTATATCTCTAAACAAAATAACAATTTCAGTAGAAGGGCTTTGCTCTTTAGCTAATATTGCGTTTTTAATTGCCTCTGCGCAACACATTTTGCTACAATAAGGATGTTCTTCGTTTCGCGATCCGACGCATTGAATCATAACAACTGACTTTTTGTTTTTAATATCATCAGTCGTGTTTATTACTTTCTCGAATTCAGATTGAGTAATGACATTATCATTCGTACCATATAAAAATTCATGAGGTTCATATTCTTTAGCGCCTGTTGCTACAACTACAACTCCATGTTCAAATTCTGCTCTAGTCTTTTCTGGTCCGTGAATTACTACTGATTTGAAATTTCCAATATAACCATTAATAATTTCTATTTCAGCATCGGTGAAAACATGGATATTTGCGTGTGTTTTTACTTTCTCAATTAAGTCTGATAGAAAGGCTTGGACATTTCCCCCTTCAAGCGTCGTATATATGTTCCGGGCAAATCCCCCTATTTCCTTTTCTTTTTCGACTAAAAATGTTTCGAAATTTTGATTCGCAAAATTAAGAGCAGCAACCATACCGGTAATACCTCCCCCTATGACAAGAGTTTTAGGAGTAACTCCCAATTTAATTCTTTCTAATGGCTGAATGTTTCTCGCTTTATTTACTGCCATTCTTACGAGATCCATTGATTTCTCTGTAGCTTCTTTATATTGGTTCATATGAACCCAACTACATTGATCTCTAATATTCGCCATTTGAAATAGGTATCTATTCAATCCGGCTTCTCTAATAGTTTCTTGAAATAATGGTTCGTGAGTTCTTGGAGTGCAAGAAGCTACAATAACTCTATTTAAACTAAATTCCTTAATTTTATCCTTAATTATCGTTTGAGTGTCAGCCGAGCACGTATATAAATTTTGATCTGCTAAGACAACATTTGGAAGCGACTTTGCATACTTTACTACTTGGGGAACATCTACATATCCTCCGATATTCACTCCACAATGACATACAAAGACACCAATTCTAGGTGGTTGACCGGCGACAAATATCTCTGGTGGTAATGTCTTTTCTGTGATTAGTGTATCTCTTTTTTCATGTAATAGGGTATTAACACAGCCTGCAGCTGCACTAGCTTGAGTAACAGTCTCAGGAATATCTTTCGGTGAAGAAAATGCACCACACGCGAAAATTCCGGGAACTGTTGTCTGAACGGGATTAAAAATATCCGTTTTAGCAAAGTTATATTCGTTTAATTCAATCCCAAATTTATCTGCTAAATATTTAGCATCATCTGGAGGGTTCAAACCAACAGAAAGTACAACCATCTCAAAATTCTCTTGAATTATTTTCCCATCTTCTGATTCGTACTTCAATATCAGATCCTTAGTTTCTGGATCTTCATTGATTGAAGAAATACGGCTTCGGATATAGCGCACTCCGTATTCTTCTTGCGCACGAATAATATATTTATCAAAATCTTTTCCGAACGCCCGTATATCCATGCTAAAAATTGTTGGTCTTATTTGATGCATGTGTTCGTGGGCAATTACTGCTTCTTTTGCAGTATACATACAACACACGGAAGAACAATAAGGTTGACCATTTCCTGTAAAGTCTCGAGATCCAATACATTGAAGAAACGCGACTTTTTCTGGTATGTCTCCATCAGACGGTCTTAATACTTTCCCTGTATATGGACCACTAGCGCTTAAAATTCGCTCGAACTCAATACTTGTAACTACATTTTTGTATTTGCCATAACCATACAAATTACCTTCTGGAGGTATGTATTCATCATATCCGGGTGATAATACAATACCCCCTACTTTTAATTCAATAATCTCATCTTCTAAATCATATTCTACGGCATTTGCTTTACACACTCCTTTACAAATCCCGCACCCAATACAATAATCTTTATTTATAGCGTACACAAGTGGGACTGCTTGGGGATACTTGACCGCTGTTGCAGCGAATTTAGATAATTTTTCGTTAAATACATCAATCGCCTCAACGGGGCACGCTCGACCACAAACACCACATCCCGTACACTTATCCATGTTCACATATAATGTTTTTTTTAACACTTTTATCGTAAAATTACCGGCTTCTCCTATAACATCTAAGATTTTACAATTTATACTTAAATCAATATTATGATGACGCCCCGTCTCTACTAGTTTAGGGCTTACAATACACATTGCACAATCGTTAGTTGGGAATGTTTTATCCAACTGAGCCATTACACCACCTATGCTTGTTGTTGATTCAACTAAATAAACTTTGAAACCAGCGTCGCCTAAATCCAAAGCTGTTTGAGACCCTCCAATTCCAGCTCCTACAACTAATACCGCTCCTACTTTTTCCATTCTTGAATACCTCTATATTCTCATATATAACGGAGTATTTCCGTCAATTTTTTGATAATCTATTTCTCCTCTACTCTTTAAAGTTAGCATGTTTTCTAAAATTTCACTTGGATCCAGTTTTAGTTCAGCAGCTAAATCTTTAACGGATAAAACTTTAGTACTTAATGAAAGTAAAATTCGATGCCTTACAAATTCATCGTGGATTGCTTCGTCAAAAATAGCGTTAAATTCATCGATTGGCACTTTCTCTCCATACTCGTTTTCAACTTCTGTAATTTTTCTCTGCCGTCCTACTAGAGCCCTAATCCTATCACTTGAAACAGAATTTTCCATAGCTTTTAGATTATTGAATAACTCTTGATCGATGTTCTCTCCGCTAAGGGGAGATGGTCCTTGTTCGCGAATTGATTCGATAAACTCGGTAACTACCTTAGCGAATCTTACTCCTTCAGAAGCAGAAACCCAATCTAATCTTATTCTTTTATCAAAATTGACCATCTTAAGAAATTTTTGTACCATGATAAACTTCTTTTCCGCTTCGTAGTTTCCTTCCAAATAATGGCAATCTCCCGGATGACAACCTAAGACAAATACTCCATCTATTCCTGTTAAAAGAGCTTTGAAAATAAATACAGGATCAACCCTACCACTACACATAACTCTGATAACTCTCATGTTAGGGGGATATTGAATTCTACTTACTCCTGCTAAATCTGCTCCTGCGTAGGAACACCAATTACATAAAAACCCTAGAATTTTTGGTTCAAACGTCATTATACTTCTTTCCCTCCATATGCATATATTTCAGAAAGTATTTGTTGATCTGTAAAATGTCTTATAATAATAGCGTGGTTAGTACATGTAGCGCCACATACGCCACAACCTTTACATAAAACTTGAGTAATTACTATTTCGTCTTCCTCATTCTTGCTTATAGCATTATACGGACAGACTTTTATACACACTTCGCAACCTGTGCACAAACTTTTGTTGTAATCGGGTAAAAATGATGTAGCGCCCTCAACTTCTATTGTATCGTGAGAAATTATCGTGCTAGCTCTTGCTGCTGCCGCATATCCTTGAGATATAGATTCTGTAATATCAACAGGCCATTTTGCAGAACCACAAACAAAAACTCCCGCGGTAGCGAAATCCATTGGACGCAGTTTTACATGTGCTTCTAAAAAGAATCCGTTTTCTTCTAACGGAACTTTTATCATTTGTGCTAGAGCTTTATTATCATTATTTGAAACTAAGGGTGTTGATAGTACACAAAGATCATATGGAATTAACAATTCTTCTCCAAGATATTGATTATATACTTTTATTTGATTCTCTTCTACAGATGGCTCTTTTTCAGGAGAATATTCAATAAATACAACACCTGCTTCTCGAGCTCTTCTATAATAATCTTCATAATGAGTACCAGGTGTATATAAATCCCTAAAAAGTATGGATACATTTGCTTTCGGATTGGTCTCCTTTAAAATGAGCGCATTTTTTAGGGCAGTCATACAGCATACGCTTGAACAATATACTCTCTCATCATTACGAGATCCAACGCACTGTATCATCACAATATCGTTGGCTTTAACATCATTATTATTTAATTTATTTTCTAATTCGTGTTGTGTAATTCGGATCTTACCATCATAGCCGAAATATCCGGTTGGTGTGAAAAGTGAGGTTCCAACAGCAACGAGAATAACACCAATAGTTAAATCAATATTACTCCCATTTTTTTCAACGCTTACCTCAAAATTACCTACAAATCCTTCTATATTTTTTACCTCGGCTGAAGTATGAATTTTCAGATTTTCCTTACTTCCAACATTTTTCTTAAGATTGTCTAATAAAATTTGAGCTTCTTGGTCATTCGGGAAAAGTTTATGTAGCGTTTTCAGCCTTCCACCTAATTCGTTTTCTCTTTCCACTAAATGGGTTTCAAATCCTTGATTTGCTAAACTAAGCGCAGCAGTCATCCCTGAAACGCCTCCACCAATTACTAACGCTGTAGGAGTTGCATCAACTATAATATTATCAAGTGCTTCAAGCTTAGCTGCTTTTGCCACACCCATACGAATTAAATCTTTAGCCTTGTCAAACGCCTCCTGAGGGTATTTCTGATGGCACCATGTGTTTTGGTCTCTTATGTTTACAAAATTAAAGAGATACTCATTTACTCCTTCTTTTTTAACACAATCTCGGAATAAAGGTTCATGAGTTCTTGGAGTACATGATGCGACAATTACTCTATTCAAATTATGGTCTTTGATTCCATTTTTAATTTGTGCTAATCCTGTTTCTGAGCAAGTATAGAGATTATCCTCCGTAAACACTACATTTGGTAGAGTTTTAGAATATTCGGCAAGAGCTTTAACATCTATAAGCCCTCCAATATTACTTCCACAAGAACAGACAAATACTCCAATTCTAGGTTCTTCTTCTTTATCAGACATATTTTTTTAACCTCCTTTTATTACTTCTGCAGCTCTTGCTGCTGCCCCGCTGGCTTCAGCAACAGACCGAGGAATATCCATTGGTTCCCGAGCGCATCCGCAAGTATAAATTCCTTCTGCACTTGTTTCAACAGGTAAAAATGGATTCGTTTTCACATAATCGTAATGATCTAAATCAATACCTAATACATCTGCTAATTTATTTATCCCTCTCGATGGGATTATACAAGTTGCTAATACAACCAAATCTACTGTTAATTGTTTTATTTCAGATGTTTCGTAATCTTCATACGTGATTATCGGATTATCATCCTTATCAACATTTACGTGAGAAATTTTACTTTTTAAATATTTAATATTATACTCTTTAGCGCCCCTTTGTAGAAATTTTTGAAATCCTTTGCCTCCCGCTCTCATATCAATATAAAACACATAAGATTCCAACTCATTGTCGTGTTCATATGCAATCATAGCTTCTTTTGTAGTATACATACAACAAACAGAGGAACAATACATTTGTCCTTTCTGAGAGCGCGAATCAATACATTGAAGATACGCGATTTTTTTTGGGTGCTTTCCATCGCTTAATCTACTTAAATGGCCTGCTTGTGGGCCTGAAGCACAAATCAATCTCTCAAGTTCCATTGCTGTGATTACATTATCATATTTTTGATAGCCATACATATTTAAAGTATGAATATCTTCTGCTAAATCTAAACCAGTAGCAACTATAATTGCTCCAATATTATCTAAACTAAGTATTGAGTCTTTTTGCGTAAAATCAATCGCGTCCGCACCACAGTTTTGGTAGCACAACCCACAAATTTCATAATTTAAATATAAACATTTATTTGGATCAATACGATACGCCGCAGGAACTGCAGCTGGAAAGGCTATTTGTGCTGCTGCTTGAGTAACCAAATTTGCATCAAAGAAGTTAGTAATTCCTCTAACAGGACATATAGCTCCACAATCACCGCAATTGGTACAAACACCTTCTTTAACATACCGAGCGTGTTTTAGCACATCGACAGAAAAATTACCTACTGAACCTCCTATTTTTTGGATCTCTGCAAGAGTATGTAGCGTAATATTATCATGTCTATAACATTCTGAAAGTTTAGGAGCGAGAATACAGATTGAACAATCAAGTGTAGGGAATGTTTTATCTAATTGAGCCATTCTGCCTCCAATGCAAGGCTGTTTTTCGATCAAATATACCTGTATTCCCATATCGCCTAGATCTAGGGCAGCTTGAATGCCCGCGATTCCTGCTCCAATAATTACAACTGATTTTGAATTTTCTCCCAAATTTTTCACCTATTAAGATTTATTTATTTTATTGTTTGTCATTCTCCTTAGCAAGTCAATTTTTTTTACCTTCCATTCCGTAATTGTAGACTTCTTAGGAGTAAATTTATCAATATAACCGGCCATCATTGCATTACTGATAAGAGTTTCACCTTTTTCAGTGCGTATCACAACCATTGAATTTTGTTGAACCGCACCAGAGCCACCAAAGCTAATATCAGAAAATCTGCCTGTGAACTCGTCGCAATCATGGCAATGATTCCTTACAGCATCGTCAAACTTATGGAGTTCGACTTCATAAACTTTATTTTCTTTATTTGTTATGTAAAAATTCTTTTTTATGTTCATCTTAGCTATATTTGTTGGATCTTCGTTAGTCTCCTTCTTCACTAGCTGGAACAATTTCTCATAATCAAAGTTTTCCATACAAAACAAACCAAAGACATATTTAATGACATGGGCAGGGCTGATACTTAATAGTTGCATTTTTCGGACAGCTCTACACTGACAAGGAGTTCCAACAAACGCCATGCGAATTTGATTTATATCATAAATTTGATGTTGCTTTTCAACAATTTCCTGTGCAATAGTATAAAGATCTGTTAGAGGTAAAATGTTTGACGATATTGAATATCTTGTCCCTGAAGATTTCAACAGTTCCTCTTTGTTATATATGATTTTTGGAATCGGTTTTAATTTATCGTCATATTCAGATACAATAGCAGCATCAATTTTATTTTTATCAAATAAGTACGTCAGAAGAGTGGTTACTAAACCTCCATCTTGTCCCATTTCTTTTATTTTTTCATCCTTCGTTTTTGCCGCAATTACATTTTGAATAAACCCAATCTCATCTTTGATTCGATACTCTTCTTTTAAATGTTTCATCAACGGTTCTGTTTGCGGACAGATATAATAACATACTCCACATTCTTTACAATTTTCAACATTCGCATCTGAAATGAATTGAGGCGTATATCCTTCCATTTTGATGACATCAAAAGTCTGGCTTGAACAATAAGCTACGCAAGCGCCACAAGCACAGCACTTGTTAGCTTTAATGATTTCATCTTCAAGATCCTTGAAGACTTTAACATCTTTTAATACTGTTTTTTTGGGTAATACATCTGCCATAAAATATCAATTCCTCTAATAATTCCTAATTATTTTATTATTTTTATTGTGAATTTCAAACTGTAAAGTTAATACTTTCAAATAGCTTACTTGGTTTTATCCTGTGAAATTTAAATCCTAACTCTTCTGGTATGAAACCAAACGCTAATGCGATTAACTCTGAGAGATAGAAAATTGGAAAATCATATTCTGAATTGTTTTTTTTATTGAGTTCTCGTTGGTTAAACTCAAATTGTTGATAACAAGCAGGGCAAACCACAACAACGCAATTGGCTCCTGATTCTTTAATAGCTTTCAATTTGTTATCAATCAGTTGCAAAGATAAATCTTTATCTGATTTTTCAACCGGATTTCCACAACATTCCATCTTTAAATCGTAATCAATAGATTCAGCTCCAAGATTTTTAACAATTTCATCTAAAGTAACTGGCTCGAAAGGATCGTCCCATTCAATAATTTCTGAAGGTCTTAAATAGTGACAACCGTAATGAACCGCAACCTTAAAGCCTTCTAGTGGTTTTTCAACATTATTTTTAACTTTGTCGAGATTTTCATAAAGTACCTGAGCAAAGTGTTTTACCTCTACTTTACCATCATAAGCTTTTCCTACTTTACTTAAGTAATCATTTACTTCTTTCTTAGTGTTCTCATCCCTATTTAGACTATAGTTAACGCCCTTTAAGGTTTCAACACAACCAGAACAAAACGATATTATCCCACCATTACTGTTACACAAACTTAAATTTCGAGCCCCTAAAGTCAGCCAAGTCTTATGATCTATTTGTTCAATCCCTGTTGGATCAGGACAACAACTGAAACCATCAACATCGCGCAATTCAATACCAAGTTTTTCAAAAATCTTCCTTGAGGATACTTCTAAATAAGGTAATCTGGCAGGTATAACGCACCCTAAAAATAAGTCAAATACCATTTTATTCAGCCCCCTCTAGAATGTTTTTTTCAAAATTAGTTTCTTTCATAAGTGTTTGAATCTCCTCTATAGGCGCAGTTTTAATTTCAGGAAGACCTAAATTTTTCCTCCTAACAACTATCGCATTCGAATACGGAATTGCAACCCCATTTTCATATACTGAACGACCCTGTACATAAAATGCTTCTGGATACTTATGATTTTCAAAACATCTGTTTTTTATCAGAGTAAAAATCTCTGTTAATTCTACGTTTTGAGGACAAAGCTCAACACATCTTTGGCATGTTGAACATAACCAAGGATTTGGATCTTGGCTCTCTATTAATTTATCCTCTAACCCTAAGATCGCTTCTTCAATTATTTTTCTTGGATTATACTTACCGTTGGTAATTAAAGCGATAGGACATCCTCCAGAACAAGTCGAACACTGGTAACAATAACTTAAAGAGGCGTTATGTTTGAGGACTTCATTCCTAAAGTCAAAATTGATGACGCTCATGTCAATATTTTTATCTCTTTTCTTGTGATTTTTAATTATATATCTAATATAATTTTTAATGGAACTCTTACATTTTTATGTAACTTGAACTGCGAAGGAACAAATTCGTGCTTCATTGAATTTCTTTATTCTCGAGATGTTTTTTAAGATCGATATCAATAGGGATTTCTTCGCCCTTATTCTCTATTACAACCCTTAAAAAACTTCCTTCTATTGAGGAACTAATAAGATTTAATTCTCCCTCGATACCTTTCGAAACAGAATCATCCTCTAAACGTTTTGTTTTTGTGGATAAACAAGTATGAGTTTCGTTATAAAGAAAGCAGTGGGAACAACAAAAACCAAACGGAAGGTAGCCTACTATAGAACATTTATCATAACCGTCGCAATTACAATTATTACACATGTTTTAAGTCTTATCTTCTATTATTTTTAATTATGAAGTTTTTCTCACTATTTTTTTTACATGTTACAAAACAATAAAATATAATATTTAAAAATTCTTGTTAGTGAAAAATAACTTTTTCAACAAAAAAGATTATACAATTACGGAAAAAGTAAAAATTAAATTTTTTTAACCCGGATTTCTCAATAGCTTAGGTTTTTCCAAGAAAAGAATGTAAAATTATATTATTCCACAATCTTATAAACAAGATTGATAATATTATTAATTAAAATCGTAATTTATTTAAATTATTTTTATATATTTGATCATACTATTTAAATAAATAATAAAAAAAATAACTGTAAGTGATAAGGGCTAATAAAATGGCGTCCGTAGATCCAATAGATATTAAAATTTTAGAAGAATTGAAGAAAGATGGGAGAAAATCATTCAAAGAAATAAGTGATATTATCGAAAAAACCGAAGCAACAGTTAGAAGAAGAGTATCCAAGATGCAAGAAGAAGGGACTATCACTCGTTTTACCGTGGTATATGAGCTTGATACAAAACCAAAAACATCCGCAACTATAAAAATTGAGCCCGATTTCAAAGAAATTAAACGGATTCTTGTTGAATTAAAGAAAATAGAAGAAATAACCTCTATTTGGAGGCTATCTGGAGATTGTGGACTCTTTATGAAAGTTGATATTCCTTCAATCGAGCAATTTAATCCCCTTATAGAAGACAAGATTTCACAAATTGCTGGAATAAAAATTGTAGAGACTTGTTTTATTACTGATATTATCAAATAGTAATATCTTTTGTTTTACGCTCTTTTTGAATGAAGGAACAATAGTAAAAATTAATAATTATCCTCAGTCACGTTTTATTAATTGCTTTTAGGGGTATAAAGTATATATCTGAGTATTACTATCCTTTAAAAACAATTAGAAGTTGATTGATTTAATGATTAGTGAGTCAAACTTTAATCTTGATATTACCATCTTATCCTGTCCTTTTACCCGAACTTGCAACCTACCAAAAATTGAACATTTATGTAACTTTTCGCATTACAAAATTTGTCCAGATTACGATTCGAAATTAAAAAAATTGAAAGCCCATTTTTAGACTTCCATTTAATTTTCTTTTTTTATTCGATTATCTATAAAGCTATTTTAGACGTATTCAATTGTTGCTGGGGGTTTCGGTGTAATATCAAAATAAATATCCTTTGTGTCTGGGAATTCTAACAATTTATATTTTAATTCTTCAATTAAACTTATTGGTAAATTTGTAACGCTAGCTGTTCTGGCATCTATACTATTAATAGAACGGATAATTACATCATAAATACCCTTGTGACTCTCGTGTAGCTCGTAAAGAATTCTAGCGTATCCTTTTACCTGAGATGCAAAATTAACTAGTTTATCAAAATCCCATTCACCCTTAATCGATAATGGAACTTCGTAAGTTCTATGACCGTTAATGATGCCCGTTACTTTTCTTAACAAAACATCCGTAGTTGTTGCAGCAAACGCTTGGAAAGGCTCTTGTTCACCTTTATCATTGATAATCATTGGGGTTCCAAACTTTTCTATGTAATAATCGTTAATAGTGGATTCTACAACGTCGTGCACTTTTTTTTCAAATTTTAAATTTTCTAATGTTACAGGGCCAATAATCCTCGCTGAAAGCGCAGGTCCTGGGAATGCTTTCCTAAACACTAACTCTTTAGGCATATTGAAGTATTCAAGCGTTTTTCTAACTTCTGGTTTGGTAAGGCTAGCAACAGGTTGGATTGTAGCTTCTACATCGTATTCAATATCTAAATTATGCTGGCTTTTAACAAATCCTTGTGGATTTTTAGCTTTTAATGAAAGCTCTTCTTGCAATGACATAGTTTCTTTCAGATCTGAGATTTTCACACCAAAGCTCTCCTCTATATCCGGTAAAATGGTACCATCAGATAGTAAATGACAATTCTCCTCTTTAATTACTCTACTAATGGTATCAGAGTAAGCGTTTTTAAATAATTTTCTTTTAACTTCAGCATCTTCTTCTCCGAAAATCTTCGGCAGAAATTCTTCTCTAATATCTATAACTAAAACATCAGGGAATAGTTTTTTAATCTGTTCTCGTTCTTCTACACCTCTTATTATTCGCATGAGTCCGTGATCTATGAAAACCGGAATCGTCTCGATTTCAGCTTCTTTTAGCAGAAGATAGGTTAAAGAGCTATCGATCCCTCCAGAAAGCGCACAGAATACTTTTTTATTTTTCGCATGCTTTTGTAAAAATTGAACTGCTTTTTTGACAAACTTCTCGGGTTCACGGGGTGGATCTATTAATCTATGATTTAACATAAAATAATTTAAGATTGAACATAAAAAAAGTGTAATTATTAATTGGTTATGATTCGCCTAATTTTTTATTAGGATTAATTAATTTTGATGTTAAAATGTTGATTTTTAGTTTTTTTCATGGTATTTTTGATGATATTCTTCTGCTTTATAATACTCAGCAGCCGGAACTATTTCAGTAACAATTGGATTCTTATATTTTCTAACCCTTTCCAACTTTTCTTTTAATTTTATTGCAGACAATCGTTGTTCTTCATTACTGTAAAACACAGCAGATCTATATTGAGTTCCAATGTCCCAACCTTGGCGATTAAGCGTAGTAGGATTGTGAATGTCCCAAAAGATTTCCAATAACTCCTCATAAGACACAATCGAAGGATCAAAGGTAACTTTAACTACCTCAGCATGTCCTGTTTTATTAGTACAGACGTCTTTATAAGTTGGATTCTTTGTAGCCCCGCCAGTATATCCGACTTCAGTTTCAATTACGCCTTCCACCTTTCCAAATTTAGTTTCGACTCCCCAAAAACAACCTGCTCCAAAAATAGCTTCTTCCGTCATTAATACAATTAAAATAAAATATACTAAAAAAAATGATGGTGATTTCTTATAAAAAAAAAAGGCGAGACGCAAATATTATTAATAATAAATAGAAGGAAGTCTAATAAAAAAGAAATAAATATAAAAACATTTTATTTTTATCCTACTTCTTTTGTGCTTCGAGGTCTTTCAATTCGCGATGGAGTACTTTACCTACAACCGTTTTCGGAATTTCATCAATAAATTCAACAAAACGGGGATATTTATCTCCTGCCATGTTTTCTTTTGCCCAATTGATGATATCCTGTTCGCTGATTTCTTTATCTTTGTATTTATCTTTTATTACAATATAGGCTTTGATATTTTCCTTTCCTTCGTCATCAATTATTCCAATAACACCACATTCCTCAATAGCTTCATGGTAATACAAGAGATCTTCAACTTCCGTAGGGTAAACAGAATGTCCCTTATATTTGATTAAATTTTTTAGCCGAGCCTTAATGACAAAATAACCATCTTCGTCCATTAGTGCTAAATCACCCGTCCACAGCCAACCATCCTTGATTGTGTTATTAGTTTCCTCTTCATGTTTATAATATCCTTTCATCATCTGTGGACCTCTTGTTACGAGTTCTCCAACTTCTCCAATCCCAAGCGTATTACCATTGGGATCGCAAATTTTTACATCTGTATTAGGAAAGGGCATTCCAATCGTTCCTGGTTTTAATTTACCTTCGAAAGGAGTTGCTGTGACGGCTGGGGACATCTCGGTTAATCCATATGCTTCTCGAAGCTTGGATCCCGTCAATTCTTCGAATGTTTTTCTTACATCGTCAGGGAGGGGTCCCGCTGAGCTTAGACAATATTTTATACTTGACAAGTCGTGATTTTGAATTCCTTCGTAATTATTTAGATTATTATAAATAGCGGCAACTCCGGGAAATACAGTAACTTTCGTTGTTTCAATAACTTCAATAACTTCATGCGCCTCCCTAGGGTTGAAAACACACGCTAATTTCCACCCGTTATGAACACACATATTCAGCATAAAACCCATATAAATGTGATAAAATGGTAAAGCTGCAAGTAAAACTTCCTTCCCTAATTCCTTTTCTACAAACCATGATTCTGCTTGAAAGATGTTTGCAGCAATGCTTCCATGAGTCAACATTGCTCCCTTAGGGAATCCCGTAGTTCCTCCTGTGTATTGCAATTGAGCTAAATCTTCTAAAGCTATATCGACTTTTGGCGGATTTGGAGCAGTTTCTCTTATTAAGTCCTCCATCATAGGTTCTCCACCCATGGAAAATTCAGGAGGTGCCAAGGGGTCAGGTGATAAATAAGGCGATAGATTGCTATAAAACTTGTGTTTTACACCGGTTTCACTAATAATAGGATCCACTAATCCCGAAAAACCTTCCCAACCGATATAAACTTTTGCGTCACTGTCATTTAATTGACGTTTTATCTCTAGTTTTTTAAACAATGGAGAAATTGGAGTTACTACAGCTCCAATTTTTAATATACCATAATAATAAGCGATAAAAGCTGGGTTATTCGTAAATTGGATTGCTACACAATCGCCTTTCTTTATACCAAGTTCGGTTAATTTTGTTGCTACGCGATAAACAATATCGAGGAGCTTAGCATAGGTCAGTTCGAATCCCATAAAATATGTTATAACATTATTAGGATAGAGTTTAACAGAGTCTTCGAGAAAATCTACTAAATTCTTCTTTGGTATATCAACATGTTTTGGAACTCCTTCAGGCCAATATTTGTAATAAATTTTTTGATCTGACATAATTTTAGAAAAATCATCCCTAGAATTTAAAGGATTATTTATCTTACCATTAAAAAGTTCTTTTATTAAGAAGTTATCTTTATAAATAAGTATAAAAGATAGTTTTATTTTAAAATAAGAAATCAAATATTTTAAATAATTAGTTAAAATTATTTTAGAAGAAGATTGGTATTATGACTGATCGTGAAGGTGCGTTTAAATTATGTGTATTTGGTGATGGAGGGGTCGGCAAAACCACTCTCGTCAATCGCTATCTAACAAGTGTATTTGATGAAAGTATTAAAATGACGATTGGTGCAGATTTCTACGTAAAAGATTTAGAAATTGATGGTAAGAAAGTAGTGAACCGAATTTGGGACTTTGGAGGAGAACAACGCTTTAAAGTTCTATTACCAAGTTTTGCAAAAGGTGCTGATGGGGGAATATTTATGTATGATATAACTCGATATACAAGCGTAAAAAATATAGATGATTGGCTTTCTATCTTTGAGAAAAACACACGGGATAAGCAAATTAATATACCAATCGTTATGGTGGGGGGTAAACTAGATCTTCAAGAAAAACGATCTGTCGAAACCGAGGACGCTGTTGAATTATCCGAAAAGCACAATTTACAGGGTTATTATGAATGTTCTTCCAAAAATGGTGAGAATGTCGAAGAAATCTTCGAATCTATCACTCGAAAAATGATGAAGAGCACAAATCTAATCTAAATATACCTGCTTCCTTATAAAATAGAAGTATTCGCTAACTGGATGTCCTTTTAATAACTTTAACTAATCCTTTCTTTCGTAATTTATCAAGCATCTTTTCGACTTTATCGATCGGTTTTTGGGCAACTTCAGCGCATTGCTCTACTGAATTCATTCCATCGCATATCTTTAATAATTTAAACTCATCTAATGATATCATGCCTAATTGAACACTCATTGGTTGCACTTCTTTTACTACTATAGGTATTCTCACTTCTCCACCCTCCTCAGTAGTTCCGCGACCAACATCTTTCATACTAGGTGAATCCCCAAAAAAAGATCGTACACCAGTTACATCATAATTATCATTTATATAAATGAAAACAGTATGTTCTTGGTTGGAAACATCCTCGTCGTCTTCAAGATCAGGATGAGGGTTTACATGCTTATGTTCTTTTGTGTAAATACCCATTTTTAAACCCGCTTTAATTTCGTCTTTATCTACTCTTATATTTACCATTTCGGTGCATATTTCACACCAAGCCCAAGCTTCTATAAGACTAAAATATTTTTTCACTTTATTCTCCGGCATCGCAATTTTCCTAAAATCTAAATTTCGTATAAAATAAAATAAGCTTTATAATAATTATGTTGTGAATTTATATAAATATTGATTACGAATACAACCTCGAAATAGTAGATAAAACAATTCTGTAAAATCGAAAATGATTAAAGTTATTGGATATTTTATTATCCATTAAAGATAACTATGACTAACTGTAATAACGATGTCTGCTTATAAAAAAAATATGTGTTTCTCTTGTGGACTACCTATTGCCCCTTTCGAAGCTGCAGTTCACTTTCCATGCCCCCAATGTGGGGATGTTACCATATGGAGATGTGAACGATGTAGAACTATGGGAAACCAATATACTTGCCTCAAGTGCGCGTTTCAGGGTCCTTAATTTAGTAGATTAATTTGATTTAAGCCTAATAATAATAAAGCAAAAGATCTGAGTAAAATGGGAGAATTTGTAGCATTAATAGATGTTGTTCCAGAAGATATTGATATTAATTTTGAGGAATTTGTTTCAAAACTAAAAAGTGTTCTACCTGAAGCTGCTGTTATAGAAAGTTACGACGTACAACCAGTAGCATTTGGTTTAAAAAAAGCTAGGGTTCGCGTTAGATACCCAGAAGAATGGGGTGGTACAGACAAACTCGAGGGTTTTTTTAAACAAGTTGAAGGTATACAGGGAATTGAAGGAATAGCCTTCAGTAAATCATGAATTTTTTGTAGTTTTGCTTTTGTTTATTCTGTATATGTTTATTTTTATATTCAATAAATAATTACAAAACTTTTATTATTTATTTTAAAGTCTTCTCTTAAAAAGCTTATCTAATTCATTAAATGAGAAAAATTTGAGAGTTGGTCTTCCATGTGCACAATGGAACGAGTCCTTACAATTTCCTAGATCTACAATCAACCTTCTAATGCTTTTTAAGCTCAAATCATCACCCCCTCGAATACTTTTGTGACACGCCAAATAATTAATAATTTCGTCTAATTTTTCTGTAAAACTTGCTTCCTTGCCAATTTCAGTTAAATCGCTTATAATATCAGTAATTATCTTGATGTTAGGTATTTTTCCCATAATTGTAGGAACAGCTCTCAAAACAAATGTATTCCCTCTAAACCATTCAAAATCAAACCCTAGTTTAGAAATTTCTTTTAAATTAGCTTCTAAGAAGAATTTTTCGCTTGGACTTACTTCAACTTTAAGAGGATTAATCAAATTTTGCTTTTCTTTTTTAGAGTTCTGAAAGTAATTAAAAAAATATTCTTTATTCACGCGCTCAGATGCTGCGTGTTGATCTAATATGTAAAAACCTCCTTCTCCATTTTCATTTATTCCCTCTAACAATATATAAGTTTTATTACTCAATTGACCAGTTTGGGAAATTAAACGTAGTTTAGGGAAGTTTTTTATTGAAACATAATCTCCTCTCAAAAACGACTCCGCTGACGACTTATCAATTCTTTCGCTAATGTTATCCTTATCACTCAAATTTAGTTGAACAGATTTCTCTATAGGTACACCTTCTAATGACAACGATTTTATTTCTTCAATCTCTCCTTTATCTACTTCAATATCATGAATGATTTTGGGATGCTTTCCTTTCTCAACAATACTACTTTCGGAATCTTTGTAAAACGTTGTACCTTTGACTGCCTTTTCATTTTGAGAAAATTCACTTAAATCTGAATATGAATGAGTAATTTCTTTTTCTATAAATTTCTCTTCAACAAACATGCGAACAATGTTGTAAACTTTGTTGTAGACGTACTCTTCGTTTTCAAACCTAATATGCAATTTTTTAGGATGTACATTAAAATCTATTACTGAAGGATCTATTTCTAAATGCAATATAAAGAAGGGAAATTTACCAATCATTAATGTGCCTTTATATGCTTCTTGGACGGCTCGAAATAAAAGGTCGCTAATGACATATCTATTATTTAAAAATAAACTCGAGTACGTTCTATTGTTTTTAGAGATCTCGCTGTGCCCTAGTAATCCATGTAGCTTAATATTGTTTTCTTCATAGTTGACTAGCTCCATTAATTTAGCGACCTTTTTCCCATAAATATGGAAAACAGTCGTTCTTAAATCGTTCGAACCAGGGCAATTTAAAATGTTTAGGTTATTGTGATTATAAATGAAATGAATTTGAGGATAAGCCAATCCAAACCGTTCGATGATATCCGTAATGTGACCTAGCTCTGTAGGATCTTTTTTAAGAAACTTCTTCCTTGCTGGAATATTATAGAACATGTTTTTTACTTTAATATTAGTTCCGATATGGCAGGAAACTTCCATTTTTTCTATAAACTTCCCAGCCTTCAGAATTATAGTAACTCCCCTTTCATTTTCTTTAACCCTAGAAGAAATTTCAATTTGACTCACTGCTGCAATGCTAGCTAATGCTTCCCCTCTAAAACCTAGAGTGGACAATTTCTCTAAATCTTCGAATTTTTCTATTTTACTGCTTGTATATCGCTCAAACGCTATTAATATTTCATCTGGGGGCATTCCAGAACCATCATCAATAATTTGAATTAGTGTTTTCCCCGCTTTCTTAATGATTATCCGTATTTCCTTAGCACCAGCATCGATACTGTTTTCAATCAATTCTTTCACAATATTTGCTGGTCTATCCACTACTTCTCCAGCTGCTATCTTTTCAGCATCGATTATTTTCTTTATTTCGCGTCTAATCAAATTTTTCCTCTTCATTTTTTTTTGCGAGTATATACTATCATGTAATTATAGAATTTAAAATAAAACTCTATTAAGATTTAAATAATTACAGTAAATTGAAATATAACAGACAGCAACAAAATTCTTTTAAATTTCTATTAATATTTACAATTAAGATTTTATAATATAAAATTTAAAATGGAATCATGAGTGACAAGGCACATTATAATATTCAAAGAAAAATGATCATCCTACTGGCTTTGATCACCATTTTTCTATTCATCACGAGAATCCTTGTTAATATTTTTGACTTTCCGCTGGTCCTTGATGGCTCAAGAGATGTAGATTTTAAGATTCTTCTACAAGGATTAAAAAATGGTTTAGCAAATTTCTACGATCCCGTTATAGTTCCAGAAGGAGTACCCGATTGGCCTCCTTATTATCTTTACTTTTGGTACTTCATATTTTATCCAATGGGTTTGATTCCGTTTGAAGTAGGCGTATATGTCTGGGATGTATTAAGATTAATTACCAGTAGTTATATAGTCCTCAGGGGTTATAAAATAATAAAAAACAGAACAAATCTCAAATGGTTTTATTTTACCATGGCAGTTGGTTTTTTTATTGATGGATGGTATAACAATTGTAATTTTCTTATCGTCTTCTTCCTATTTCTTTCTTATACTTCTTTAGAAAAAGATAAAATGTGGTTGTCTGGAATATTTTTTGTTCTTTCCACAATAAAAATTAATTCAATTCTGTATATTCCCGTTTTGTTAATAGCAAAAAAAATAAAAGTCAAAGATTTAATTTACTATGTTTTACCCTTCATACTCTTGTGTTTGCCATACATTATATTTCCGGATTATTTTCTCCAAATGTTATATAATTGGACAAATAATACTCCTGGAATTCAGGGACTTACATTTCTTGATCCTATAATATGGAAAGCAGTCCAACCCTCACATTTAATGTTTTTAGGGTTTATGGCTATCATAATATTTGAGAGTCTTGAGAAGTATAAGAAAAGAGATCAGATAAGAAACGCACTTGTATTGATTTTGATTACATTCTATATTTATATAAGCATAGTAGTGATGATACTACCAAGTATTTTTAATCCAATCTGAGTTTAGATAATTTTTCTTTCAGATTAATTAGTTTTTTCATCGCTTCAACAGGAGTTAATGAATCAAGATCAATATCTTTAACGATTTTTATTAGTTCTTTAGCATCATCGTCAGGTAGCGTTTCTCTCATGATTTTCGGTTTAAAAAAAGTAGTCTGCACATATTTTTTTTCTTTTTTAACATCATTATTCTGACTGGCATCTAATTGAATAGCTGAATTCGCTCTATTGCTTGGGAAGGTTTGTATTTCACTTTTCGTTTTTTCTAGCTTCCCGTTTTTGAGAATCAGTTCATCTTCACATTTAGATAATTCGTTTTGCTTTAATTTTAAATCTAAGTTCAGTCTATCCAGCACCTTTTGTTTTTCTAAAATAAATTTGTCATAATATTTACCTTTTATTGCTTCATTACCATTTTCCTTAACAGTTTCTTTAAACGGATCTTTTTCTTCGATTTGATCTAGAATTTCGAACGCTCTTATGATGACATCGTCTGGAATTCCCGCAAGTTTTGCTACATGAATTCCATAAGATTTATCAGTGCTTCCAGATTTCAATTTGCGAATGAAATTTATGCTTCCATCCTCATTTTCAATAATATCAAGGTGATAGTTTTTAACTCGAGGTAAGTTAATTTCTGTTAGCTGGTGATAATGTGTACTAAAAAGAGTTTTTGCCTTTAATTTGTGCAATTTTTCCAGTGTGGCTAATGCTATACTCTGACCATCACTAGTGCTCGTGCCTCTACCTAACTCATCAATAATTATTAAACTTTTTTGAGAAGCAAAATTCAAAATCTTTGCCGTTTCAGTCATTTCTATCATGAATGTGCTTAGTTTTCTTGCCAAATCGTCAGAAGCACCAATTCGAGTAAATATTTGATCAATTATACCTAAATTTGCAGATTTCGCTGGTACGAAGCTCCCCATCTGAGCAATAATACAGATTAGCGCAACTTGTCTGAGGTAGGTGCTCTTCCCCGCCATATTTGGACCGGTAATGATTAATATCTGTTCTTTATTCGTATCCATATAACAATCGTTCGGTATAAACCTATCAGAGATATTAATTTGCTCTACTACAGGGTGTCTTCCCTCTTTAATTAGAATAATGTCTTCTGTATTCATCTTAGGTTTACAATAATTGTATTTCTCAGCTACTTCCGCAAAACATGCAAAAACATCGATAAAAGCTATATTTCTAGCCGTTTCTAATATCTCTGAAGTTTTTCCTGCTACATTCTCTCTTATGCTACAAAAGATATTGTATTCTATTTCGCTTATTTGCTCTTCAGCCTGAACGATTTTCTCTTCAAGTTTTTTAAGCTGGCTAGTGGTATATCTCCTAGCATTTTTAAGCGTTTGTCGTTCTATATATTCATCTGGTATTTTTGGAATTTCTTTTAGAGTTCTAAAAGTGATTTGAATGTAGTAGCCTAGTATGTTGTTGTGTCCTACTTTAAAACCAGAATTTAACTTCCATCTCTCTCTCTGTGTTTTTTCGTATTCAAGAATGTAATTCTTACCATTTTGAAGTATGTCTCTTAGTTCATCGATCTTATCATTGAACCCTGTTTTGATAAGGTTGCCCTCCTTTACAGTAGTTGGAGGATTGTCTTTTATAGAAACATCTATTACAGTTCTTGTTTCCTGAAAATCTTTGATTTGATTGTTGAATTTTGAAATTTCGGGAATTTTAGTTTTTTCCAATATGTTTTTAATTTGGGGTATTCTTTCCAAAGCGTACTTGATGTTTATCAAATCGCGGGCATTACTATTTCTAGCAAAATTAATTCGGTTGATGAATCTTTCAAGGTCACCTATTACCTTTAATTCTTCTCTTAATTCCGATCTTAAGAAAACATCGTCCTTAAATTTCTGAACGATATTAATTCTTTGGTTTATTTCATTTAAATCTGTTAAGGGTTGGAGTATAATTTTCTTCAATAATCGAGATCCCATAGGCGTATGTGTCTGATTAAAAATCGAATACAATGTGGAATCTCTCCCCTTTTCCCATAAAGATTTAACTAACTCTAAGTTCCTTTGCGTTATGTAATCTACGTGTAATATTCTTTCTTCTCGAATGTAATTTATCTTGAAAAGGTTGGGAATTACATCTCGCTGAGTCTCTTTTAAAAATGCTAACAATCCTCCAGAAGCTTGAACTGCTAATTCACGGCTTTCTAAATCAAAACTGTTTAAATTGGATAAATTGAAATGTCTTCTGAGAAGATCATACGATTCATCAAATTCAAAAACTGAATCCTCGTAAGTTTTAATTAAAGCATTGTTCAAATCTGATAATAGCATAAAAAGGCGTTCGTCCTTTTTTATTGTAGTAGGTATGATTAATTCTACTGGATCGTATTGAGAATATGTGCTTAGTATTTTTTCAATAGGATCTTGTTCCTTTTTTAAAAATTCAGTAGTTAAGAATTCGCCTGTAGAAAGGTCTGCGAACGCGATACCAAAACCTTTTCTTTCCTTAACAATCGAACAAATGTAGTTGTTCTCGTTTGATTTTAACATATCAGATTCAATAATGGTTCCAGGAGATAGTATTCGTACCACCCCCCGCTTTACGATCCTACCTTTAACAGTAGCAGGATCCTCTAGTTGATCGACGACAACGACAGTTTGCCCTAAATTCACTAAATTTTTTAAATAATTACCTGCGTGGTGAGGAATTCCAGCAAGAGGATATGCATCTTTTCCTATTTTTCGTTTAGTTAGAGTGATGCCCAAAAGTTTAGAAACTCTTACAGCATCATCATAAAAAAACTCGTAGAAATCTCCCATTCGATAGGCAATAATATGGTCGGGGTACTTATCTTTATGATTCTGTTTAACACTGTACCAATGTTTCATCATCGGTGTTAAATCTTTAAAGTTCCTATCAACTATCGAATCTTCATTAGGCATTATAACAAAAGAACCAATTTTTAAAATTAAATATTACAAGAGTATAAGTTTTTAAAAGAAATATATAATTTCTATTAGAATTTTAATAATGTATAATTTAAAATTATAAAATATCAAGGGATTGAGAATAATGTCTGGAGAAGATATCATTTTATATGAATTGAAAGGTAAAGTTGCAAATATTGTATTAAATAGACCAGCAGCAGCTCATTCATTTAATTTGGATTTAATGAAAAAATTATATACTACGCTTGTAGAAGCCGATGAAGATGAAAGAGTTAAGTGCATATTAATGAAAAGTACCGGTAATCGAATGTTTAGCGCCGGAATTGATATTAAATCTAAATCTCTTGAGGATAACAAAGAATATTTCGAAGAAATGAAGGTTTATGGGAGATCCATAACACAAAAAATGTTAATTATGAAAAAACCAATAATCGTTCAAGTCCAAGGCACCGCAATCGGGTTTGGGATGGAACTCATAATGGCATCTGACTTACGAATATTTGCCGATAGACCAAAAGAGGAAATGTTCTTTAGAATGCCGGAAATAGCAATTTCTATATATCCTCAAACAGGAGCGACAATTCTACCCTTATTAGCGTTTGGTCTTTCATATACTAAGAATATCTTATTTACAGCTGATGAGTTCGGATTGGACGACCTTAAAAAATTTAATTTCCCAACAAGAATTTTCACTTTAGACAAATTAGAAATAGAAACTAAGAAATTTATGAGAACTTTTAGTAAGAGAATGGATTCTTTTACATTTTTGATTAAATCCTCTTTAAATATTATGAACACGAAATATATTGAGAGATGGTACGATCTAGAGGATGAATGCGGAAAAATAGCTTACGATAAAAAAACAATGAAGGAACTTGATGAGTTTATAAAAAACTTGTATAGCAAATATCCGTAGAAGTCAAATAAATTTCAAAATTTCCTTATTTTTGTGCTTTAATGTGTTTTTCAAGCCATATAAACATATCTTGAAAAACTTGTAATCTGCTTTTTTCATTCCATAATTCGTGAAGAAGTCCGTCGTATTCCCGGTATGTCTTATCAACACTTTTGATTCTTTCGAAGAATTTTCTATTTGTTTCCTTATCAACAAGCTTATCATTTCCTGCTTGTAAAATAAGAGATGGACATAGTAAATTCGGTGCGTTTTCGAAAGTCCACTTCATTGACCTTTCCATCTCAGCAGCAGATCGCCAAGATATCTCATTTATTCTTTTTTTATCCGCAATGTGTTTTCTTAAAATTTTAATGTCGCTTGTCAAGAAATTCTGTTCAATATTCATTTCCATTGTTTTTTTTGCTGAAATTTTAGAAATTGGGCCAGCAATTTTCTTGCCCAATCTTTTGCTTAGCGAGAAATCTTTGACATATTTTAATAAGGGTGAAGATGCTATTACACCCGGTATAGCTGGGTGATTTATAGCAAAAATCAAAGAAATTAAGGCTCCAAATGCGTGACCCATTAAGAAAATTTTCTTGTCATTGGCTTGTTTCTTTATTAAATCCATGAACAATACGATATCTTTTTGAATATGGTCCATACTATCGATATGTCCCGGGAAGTCTCCTGAATTTCTCCAATGTCCTCTGATATCGAAGGCGTAAATGGCATAACCCTTTTCTGTGAAATATTCTGCAGGAACATTTATTCTATCTGAGTGCGTCCCCCATCCATGTAATGCAATTATGTAAGCTTTAACGGTTCCCGAACTGGGTAACCAATTCTGATAAAATAGCTTCTTAGTTTCTCTACCTTCGTAGGTACCGTTTTGGTTAATCATTAGTTTAGTAGAAAATTTTTGAGTGATTATTCTTTGTTATGATTCATTATCTTTATACTTTTTATCACCATTGAATTCATTCAATGAATCGTGAAGCCCGAAAGCTATAAATTACAAAAGTTTTAAATTTTTGAATAAACTCTTTAAGTAATAAGAATCTCACGAAGCAATAGTGGGAAATTACCTTAGGTTTTAAAGATGAGCGATTTAGAATTGATTAAAATTGTATTACTTGGTAGAGGCGGTATGGGTATAGTAACAGCATGTGAAATCATAGCGGAAGCCGCATATTTAAGTGGAAGTTTCATTGATGTCCATGCCTATCCTTCTTTTGGAGCTGAGAGGAGAGGTGCTCCAGTTCAAGCGTATGTTAAGTTATCTAGACATGAAAAAGTATATGATAGAGCACAAATTGAAAAACCAGATATACTAATAGTCTTTGATGATAGTGTTTTAACCCAAGAAGATGTAAGTTCCCTCGAAGATCAAGGCATTTTTATCGTTAATTCTGATAAAAATCCCGAATATTTTGTTGAGAAATTTAACCTCAATAGCAAAATAAGAGTTATTGTAGCTAACATTAGTAACTTATCACTTGAAAAAAACCTAACCATCGATGGAAACCCCGTTATCAATACCCCTATTTTAGGTTTACTATCAAAAGCATTACCAGAACTACAATTGAAAAACCTTAAGGATGTTCTATTAAACAGAATGGGAGAACAATTAGGGAGCATAAACTTTGATCTGATTGAGCAAGGTTTTAAGATGGCAAAACTTTTGTAATTCTTTTTTTGAAAATAAATTATTGAATTGGTAGTCTAACAACGAATGTGCTACCCTTATTTCTTCCCTCGGACTCTGCTCTTATTTCGCCCTCGTGAGAATCAACTATTTCTTTTGAAATGTATAATCCCAAACCCGTACCTTGGATATCAATATATTCAAATCCTTCTCCATATCTCTCTAATTTGCCAAATTTCGTAAATAACATTTCCATTTCCTTTGGAGATATGCCAATACCTGTATCGCTTATCGAAAATTCCGCAAAATTCTCTTTCTTTATCAATTTGATTACAATCTCCCCATTAGGTGGTGTATTTTTGATAGCATTAGATAAAAGATTCATAATCACCTGCTCAATTCTAACGAGATCTAAATTAATCTGGAACGATTCTGGTAATAGAAGCATTAAATTTATTTTTCTATCTTTTATTAAATAGTTTAATTCTTTAGATATTTCCCGAATAATGACGCTAAGATCGTTCGGATTTTTTAAAAGTTTAAATTTCTCATAGTCTATTCTGGAGATATCAATTAAATTGTCAACTAAATGTTTTAGTCTTTTTCCTCCTTTTTCTATTAGCTCGACTATTTCTAATTCTTCTTTACTTAATTGTTCTCCATAAATTGTTAAAAGAAGTTCGCATCCTCCACTTACAGAAACGAGAGGTGTTTTTAGTTCGTGCGATACTCTCGAGATCAAATTTTTCCTGATTTGGTCAAGTTCTTTTAATTTCTTCACTTCTTCTTCTACGAGGATCTCAGCTTCCTTTTTTGCTGTTACATCCGTAAATAAGGCTTGAACATACGTTTTTTCATTAATTTTTGTCAACGCTGCTTGTAAATTTGCCCAAAACACAACGCCATCTTTTCTATTTATTTTAAGATCCATTCGATGGAATTTTTTGCCTTTAACGAACTCTCTAAAAATTGTGAGAAGATTTGGTAAATAATCCTTATGTATTATGGGCAAATTCATAAATTTTTTACCTATTATTTCATGTCTATCGTATCCAAACATTTGTTCGGCTTTTGGGTTCATGTCTACGACAGCTCCTTGAGTGTTGATTAATACTACCGAAAACGGTGTGTTATCATAAAGATTGCGATATTTTTTTTCAGATTCTCGAAGTTTTTCTTCTAATTTGTATTTTTCTGTGATATCAATAAAGGTTCCTTCAATTCCATATCTATTTCCTCTTTTATCGAACATTAAATGAGAGTTTAATTGAACAACGACTTTCTTACCGTTTCTTGTCAAAGACGGGCAGATGTAGTTTTTTGCATATGTATCACTTAAAATTTGTTTTAAATAATGTTCTCTATCTTCCGGATGTTGCCAAAAATCCGTAACCTTTTTACCAATTAAACTATCTGAAAGATCGTATTCTAAAATTTTATTATGAGCCGGATTGTGATTTAACATTATCCCATCAAGAGTAACTTGATAAAAACCTACATCTAAATTATTAATCATGTTACGATATTTAAGCTCGGATTCTTTTAACCTCTCTTCTGCTTTCTTTCTTTCTGTTATGTCTTCAGTACGCACAACTATTAAATCTGGATCGACATAACTGTAATTTACAAGGAAATTTTTCTCTTCATTAGAGGATTTAAATCGGTAATTAATTTCTCGCTTAACATGAGTTTTATCATTCAGGCATAAATGCATATCATCTAAAATGTCTAATCGATCTTTATACATCTCCGAAACTTTATTTCCTATATAGTTTTCTACGCTTTTATAAGCTAATTTTGCCGCGGCGTTGTTGTAATTAACTAAAACAAAATCACCGTCCACATTTTTCCAAGTATACGCCGGTATCGATCCTTCTTTAAACAATGCCTTGAACATACCTACCGATTCCTTTAATTTTTTCTCTGCTTTTTTACGTTCCGTTATATTTTTAGCTACCCCTAGTACGGCATATATCTCACCATCTTTCTTAAGAGGAATCCCATAAGTTTCTAAGTAAATATATTCACCCATTTTTGTTTTAAGTTTATACTCGCTCTGGGCGGATTGATATCCTGTTTTTCTTAATTCCTTCGTTACTTTGTATGCTTTGATCAAATTATCTCTGTCTAATAAATCAATAAAAGAAATATTAGGGATATCTTCTTTATCCATACCAAGAGCAATTAATGTTAAATCGCTAGCATCAAGGAAATTGCCATTCAAATCGTTTACATAAATTAAATCTAACGAGTGTTCAAATAAGTACTTAAATTTTTCTCTAACTTCTTCCTTATTATATAAAATTATATTATCACCTAAAGAAGTGAAATTTATTCATAAATGGTGTTTTTATAAAGAGATAATGAAACTGTTGAATATAAATTTCTTTCGATTTCCAAATGTTAAAATTCAAACTTCTAATAATTGGGAATCATACAATCAGTTTCTTTCTCGTTAAAAAGAAAAAATGATATTTTAATTAATATTTGATGTAAATCCCTATTTCAATTAATAGGAAGAGTTTTATTACAACAGATACTAATTTTTATATCGGTTATTATTCACTATATTGTGTGATATCTATGGTTGATACGAAAAAAGATTATCAAAAAATCTTGGGTTCTGTTCAAAAACCTGTTAAGGGAGAAGCTGGAAAAACTGGAACCTGGAGTTCTAAGAAACCAATAATAGATCTAGAAAAATGTATTCCCGCAAAATCTGGAAAGCCTAGTTGTTTTAATTGTTGGTTGTATTGTCCAGAAGCAGTAGTATCTAGAACAATACCTCCGGAAATAGATTTAGAATACTGTAAGGGGTGCGGAATTTGTCAAGAGGAATGCCCTGTAAAGGCAATTACAATGGAAGAGGTGAAAATTGAGTGACAGTTACAGAAAAAAACCCTGAAATTAGTGATAAAAAAAAAAAAATTTTGACGGGGAATCATGCTGCAGCCCACGCCCTTAGACAAGCAAGAGTTGGAGTTATTGCTGCTTATCCTATAACGCCACAAAGTCCTGTCGTTGAAAAAATCGCTGAATTCGTTTCAAAAGGCAAAATTAAAACTCGTTTTGTTAAAGTAGAATCAGAACATTCTGCTATGGCAGTATGTTGCGCTGCTTCCGCTACCGGGTCAAGAGTTGGCACAGCAACATCGTCCCACGGATTAATGTTGATGTATGAAATGTTGCCTTGGGCTTCTGGCAATAGATTGCCTATTATAATAAATTTAGCAACCAGAGCTACCGGTGCTCCATGGTCTGTCTGGACAGATCACCAAGACTTTATTACGATTCGAGATGTAGGCTGGATTCAGATGTTTTGCATGGATAATCAAGAGATTTACGATACCAATATTCAAGCATTTAAAGTAGCAGAAGATCCTCGGGTTTTTCTTCCAACGGTAGTCGCGTATGATGGTTATATCTTATCTCATACGATGATGCCTGTTTCTATAGAAAAACAAGAAGAAATTGACGATTTTTTGCCTCCACTAAAACACCATATAAATCTTTCTGATGTTTCTGTAGTGAAAGGGATAGATCCAGTAACTACACCCCATATAAGAGATAGAGAGAATGAAGGTACTGTCCCGGGATATTTTGAATATAGATACGCGATGCAAAAAGCTCTTGAAAATTCAATTGAAATTATAATGAATGTTCACGATGAATTTTCAGAAAAATTTGGACGATCGTATGGAAATGGAATTTATAAAACTTATTTAACGGAAGACGCTGATGTCTTAATATTCTCTATGGGATCAGTTGCTTCTCAAGCCAGAAATGTTATTAGTAAACTTCGTAAAGATGGATTAAAAGTTGGTTTAATTAGTTTAAAATTATTCAGACCTTTCCCCATTGTGCAATTGAGAAAATTGTTTAAAGATACTAAACTCGTAGTAGTTTTTGATAGAGATATAGGCTATGGCTATGAAGGAGTTTTATCTTACGAATTAAAGGCAGCTCTATATGGTTTAAAGCAAAGCCCGTTTATTAAAGGTTTTATAGTGGGATTAGGTGGTAGAGATGTCACTGATCAGCATATAATCCATGGAGTGACCAAAGCAATTAATGAATCAGAAAAAGGAATTGTATCTCATGAAACCGATTTTATCGGTTTGAAATTAGAAAACCTTGGTGATTATGACGAAAAAGATTATTTTAAAGGAGGATAAAAAAAATGGCTAAACTTATGGATATTCCTGAAGAGGAATTCATATATCCTGGTACTAGAGCGTGCGCGGGATGCTCAATGGCACTAATATATAGAATAGCTCTAAAAGCTTTAGGTCCAAAGACGATAATTACTGTTCCTGCATCGTGCTTAACTGTTCTACACGGAATGCAAGGATTTTGTACCACTAAAGTTTCTGTACTTCACACTCCATTTGCCACTACAGGTGCTTCAGCATCGGGGATCGTTGCTTCACTTGAAGACAAAGGATTAGCTGACGATGTTAATGTGGTTGCGTTTGCAGGAGATGGTGGTACCGTAGATATCGGAATTCAGAGTTTAAGTGGGGCTGTTGAAAGAGGTACGAATTTTATTTATGCTTGTTACGATAATGAGGCATATATGAACACTGGAGTCCAAAGAAGCGGAAGTACACCACCAGGTGCTTATAGTACTACTACTCCTAAAGGTAAAATAGGATATAAGAAAAATATGCCTAAAATTTTAGAAGCACATGGCATACCTTATGTGGCCACAGCAATTTCTTCTTATCCTCTGGATTTATACGAGAAATTTAAACACGCTATGAGTATTCATGGTCCAAAATATATTCACATTCTTGCTCCATGCCCACCCGGTTGGGGTTATAATCCAAAAGATTCAATTGAGATTGGGAGATTAGCAGTTCAAACTGGGTTTTGGCCCCTCTATGAAGTAATTGAGGGTAAATTTGTATTATCAAAGGATAGTAGTAAATATTTAGATCCTAAAAAACGAAAATCTATCATAGAGTATTTGAAGACTCAAAAAAGGTTCAAAAACATATCTGATGAAGATATTGAGAGACATAAAAGTTATATTGAGGAACAGTGGAAGCAGATTCTAAAAAGAATTGAAAATAAATAAAGTTACCTTGTTTTTTTATCAAAATCTATTTGATACTATCATTTTGATGGTCTGATATATTCATATAGAAAAAGATATAAATTACCTAGAGTTAAAAATATGTGAATATATATGCTAAAAACATACATTTTCGACGAATCTAATAAAAATTGGATTGAAGAGCGACTAAGTTTACTTTACCACGATCTTTGCGCACTTCTAGATGAGGAACGCAATATTATTTACATATGGAACGGACCAAAAAGTTCTCAAGAAAGATTAAAAAAAGGATACGAACAATTAAAAAATCTAGTTTCTAATTACCCCAATATTGATTTTCAAATCTCTATATTGAATAAGAAAGTTCCAGATTATGTTCAGATTAGACTAGATAAAATGTTGAGCGAAATAAAGTATGATGATAAAAAAAAATTCGATAAGTTCTCAAGATTCATTACTTTAAGGCTTTATTTCATTTTTTTACTCCCAGCATTAATTTTTCCATTAATTTCATTTTTAAATCTGAGTACTTCGTTAACTTGGAGAAAAACGGGATATAATTTTGAAGTGAGTTCAGGACTTTACGATAATTGGCTATCAATTTCCTTACTTTTTATTATCCTAACAATAATATCCTTTGTGATTATCCTAATACTAGGTATTGTCGAAATCGAATATAAAATAATAACCTATTCAATTATAGGACTTATCGTTTCTAGTGGAATTGCTATTTATCTCCAACAAGGAATATTCTTGTTTCTATTTCAAGATGGATCAACAGCTTCAATCTACTATATTAAACAAAGCGACATCCTATTATTTCTAGTAATAATCGTTTTTGGAATCGCGATATATGAAATACCAAATCTTGTAGAACTCATCAATTTCATTATAGTCTTTCGTAAATTTATTCTTTAATTTACAGTTATAAACTAATACTAAAATAAAGTACAAACAAAATGAGTAAAGCTGCGAAAATTCTCCCTAACATGGAAAAAGAAGACCTTAGGGTTTTAATGGCAATTGAAATTGGAATGCGAAGATCAGAATTTGTTACAATAAATAATATTAAATTCTATTCAAGGTATCCTATGGAAGAGACTTTATATCGCCTTAAGAAGGTTCATAAACTAGATTTAATAATAAGAGATTCTTCAAAAAGTAAAGTAGGATATACTCTTAATTCAATTGGTTATGATATCTTAGCACTTCATACCTTAGTAGAAAAAGAGATAATTGGGCAATTAGGCCCATTAATTGGTAAAGGAAAAGAATCAGATGTTTATGGTTGTATGGATGATGATGAGAATATTTTCGCATTAAAAATTTATCGAATTGGGAGAACTAGCTTTAAAAGTATTAAAAGGCTAAGAAGTTTCCTTGGAAATCGAAAACATGCATCTTGGTTGTATATAAATCGACTTGCTGCTAAAAAAGAATTTGAAGCACTAAACAAGATTTATGAACTTAAATTAAATACTCCTAAACCAATTGGTTTTAATAGACACATAATAGTTATGTCTTACTTAAGAGGAAAAGAATTAGCCTATCATAGCAATATTAAAAACCCAGTCAAATTATTTAACAAAATTATCAAACAAGTTAAAATTATTTACCAAAAAGCAAAAATGATACATGGAGATCTAGGAGAGTTCAATATCGTAGTAGATCATAAAGATAATATTTTAATTATTGACTGGTTACAATGGGTTCCTTCAGATCATCCAAATGCAAATTCGCTTTTAGAAAGAGATATAGGAAATGTGTGTAATTTCTTTAAAAAAAAATTCAATGTAGAAAGCAACCCTTTAGAAATCATTGAATCATTTAAAAAAAAAAAATAAATTCATTTTTTTTTCAAAAGAGTTCCCTGAATAATTACATCTTCAACCCTTTCCAACCTTATTAAATTTAAATCTACGATTTCTGATTTTAGATACGAATCAATATTGTCTAAATTCAAATTTTTCTTCAAGATTGATAAATTTAATGAGGTTCCTTGCCGACCAACGCGAAATAATTCTCTCAACCCTTTCTTAATATCATGTAAATTTTGAAGCGATGTAACAGCAAAAATTTGGTGGATTTTTTCTTCCCTAAAAGGTAGATTTTCTATATCCCCTAATATTAAATTTGGGTGTTTGATACTTGATACCTTAGTTATCTTGTGTAAGAATTGTTTCAACATTTTCCAAGAAATATCTAAACCGATATATTTTAACTTCTCATCATATATTTGCTGATTAGATCTAAGAAAAAATTCAAAAAGAAGTCCCGTCCCACAACCTGCATCCAATAAGATTTTATTATCAAATTTAGAATCTCTTAAAAGTAGTTGGAATTTCGAATTTTGGATATTCTTATATCTGTCATCATAAAAGCTTGAGGTTGAATTGTATTTAGCGATAATATATTTTTTTTTCTCTGAATCTTTATTTAGAGGGTTCAATATTCTTAGAAAGGTTTTAATTGAAAAAAGTTTTTCTTTAAATTATCTTTTTAATAATTATAATATAAATGTTTTTTTAATAAGTGATAAAGAATGTCAAGTCAAAATAATAGAAATAAGAACCCTTTACATATATTACAAGCCGCCCAAAACAGTCAAATCTTGCTTAGATTAAAAGACGGTACGGAATATAAGGGTTTATTAAAAGAAATCGACGCCTACATGAATTTAATCTTAGAAAATGCTACTGAAATCATGGAAGGATCTCCTGTGGCTAAATACAACGAAATTTTTATACGCGGTAATAATTTGCTGTTCATAAAGCCAGATGCTTCTCAAATTATGTAATTGAGAGCAAGAATTGAAAAATAGCGACACTTCAGATTCTAATTTCATATCAGTTATAGGTTACGGTACGTTCATCACCCTTGGGCATTGGAAGAATAAATTCAATGTTGAGGTGTGTACTGTGAATAAATTTACAAGGATTTTCCCTAGAAATAGCTGGTTTCCTTATGCGTTAAAATCATCTGGCTCATTTAAAGCGTTAAAATTTGATGTATCTAAAGAAGAAATAAAGATTTTAGATAAAATCGAAGGTGTAGCTGACGGCTTATTTAAGCGAGTTATGGTTGATATTTTATTAAAAAATAATCAGTCCTCATCTGCTTTTATGTATATTCCTACTGAAGAGACAATAGTTTCTCAAAAACTAACCTTAGAATCAGACAAAATTGATCGATGGAAAGAAGAAATCAAGAAACTACCCGAAATTGTTAGAAAATTTCCCGATCTATTCACTTGATTAAGAGATAATCTTAGGTATCACTGTTTTATTTCTTATAATTGCGTATGATGCGGGAATGGGGGCTAATGTGCCTCGATAATTAGCAGAAGAAAAAATTGATAACAATCGTTTGTTGAAAAACCATTTATACCCTTCAGGGAACCTTTCGTGAGCTCTTACCAAGTAATCTAATTTGTTTTCTCGCATAAAATCTGAGAATACATCTTCTCCAAAGAATTTGACCTCTCTTCCTCTAAAACTTTCCGTAAAACCTTCTAGATTGGGTTTGGGATCGTTCCACATAATTTGTAGCAAGCTTTTAGCTGTATTTTCATCAATTAAGTTTATTTCTGATGTTTTAATACCTCTTAATCTATTAATAGCGTTGAATTCTTCTGGAATACCTCCATGAAGACACAATATGGATTCATTTACTAAAGCACTATAAGGAAGAGCGTTATATAATGCTTTAACCTGGTTAAATTTCTTAGGATCTTTAAACCGATTTAAAAAATCTTGATAAAACCCATAGTTCCGATTAACTTCTAGAGTTTCGTGATTCCCCTTTAAAAAAAAATATTTATTAGAATCTTTTATTTTTAATGCTAGGACTAAAATTAAGCACTCTAACTGATATGAACCGCGATCGACGATATCGCCTAAAAAGATAACATACTTCGAGTTTTCTTTTTTGATGATTTCCATCAATTTCATCAGACTTTTCAAATCCCCATGGAGATCTCCAATTACCATAACTTTATCTTGTGGATGTTCTTTCTTTAACTCCAAAATTAGAGTTTCTTCTCTAAATAACTTAACTGCTTCGCGAAAAACTAAAAGAAGTTTTTTAAACTTTAATTTGGCTATTAGATATGGATTTTCGATTATTCTATCTAAGAATGATTGTTCTATCAATTTTCACTATGATTATGTATTGCAAATTTAAAAATCTCTAATAACTATGACACTATTTTAAAATTAATACCTTACAGTTTTATAAATAAAGGCTATGATTATAAAAGTAGATATTATAAAAGTCTTTAATGAATTAATTTTTAAATCTGTCTAATGAAAAATTTTGCCAAATAAAAGCGCTACTTTTACCTTAGAATCGGTAATTAAGAGTTTCGAAGAAAAAAAAATTGCGGAAAAAATCAATAACCGTGATCGTGGGGTAATATATACGCCTCAACCTATTGCAGATCTAATGGTAGTAAATATTTTTAGAATCTTTGTTAGCGATATTTCAGAAACATTAAATACGGGTGAAAAGTTCAATACTACTCTTAAGCTTTTAAATTTTTTTATAGAACATAAAAATCTTAAAAATAAGCTTAAAATAAAGCTAAATAATATAAAAATTTTAGATCCTGCTTGCGGAACGGGAAGATTTTTAACTGCTGCTGCCAATTTGCTTTTAAATTTTTATAAAATATGCGAACCGGAACAAAATATCTACGATCTTAAGAAGAAAATTATTCAGAATCATATATTCGGAATTGATATTGATAAAACATCAATATTGATGTCAAAATTAATATTAATAAAATGGATATATTCGGAAAACAAGATTGAACTGAAGAAAAATAAAGATAATATTCCTAATTTAGGAGAAATTGAAAATTTTATCGATGATATCGATCTAAGCTTTAATCTGTTTAATATGGATTATTTGCTCGAGTTTGATCAGCAAGACTTTGATATCATCATTGGTAACCCTCCCTATGTAGAAAATAAAAAAATTGGTAATAAAGAATTTAAGAAAAAGCTAAAAAAAAATTTTGATTCTGCTTATAGATTATATGACCTCAGTGTAGTTTTTCTTGAAAAATCACTAAAAATCCTAAAAACTGGAATTGGTTGTCTTTCCTTTTTAACCACCAATAAATTTATATCAGCAGAATATGGTTTGAAAATAAGGGAATTGTTATTGCGAATAACGGAGATTAAGGAAATACTAAACATATCTTCGTTACCAATATTTAAAAACACGGCAGCCTATCCCATAATTCTATCATGCAAAAAGAACAACAACGTCAAAAATACAGTTATTATTAAAAATTATGACAATATCACCGATTTTAAACAACTTCACAGCAAGAATCTAATTAAATTTCCTCAAAGCATAATCCATTCTTTGCCTTCATTTATAATCCCTTTAAATTCTGATGCCAATTTAATTAATTTCCTTTATGCAAACTTTAAACCTTTATCAATTGCAATAAAGGATCTTAATATTCTATATCGGCCATTTGGATTTATTAAATGGGCAGAAAATTTTAAATATATGAATAAGAACAAGGTATCTGATAAAGATCTCATTTTATTGGGGACAGGAAATGTAGGTAAATATTTCATTAATTTTAATAAGCGAATAAAAATTGCCAAAGTCGATAAAGAGATATCTTATTTTAGCTATCAACCAGCATACAAAGAAGTTTGGAGCAAACTTTCAAGTGAAAAATTAGTTTTTAGAGAACTTTCAAAAGAGATTACTTTCGTATACGATCCAGGAATTTTTGCTAATTTAACAGGGTTGTATTTTTTGAAGGTACCGTCATTTACAACAAACGATTATTTTTGTTTGTTGTCGATACTGAATTCAGATATTATTAATACCGTATTTAATGCATTATACGGAACTCTTCATATGTCTGGAGGGTATTTAAGGTATAACGGAAGCTTTATAAAAAACCTACCCATGCCAGATCGTTTTCCCATATCGCTTTCTTATCTAGGTAAAATAATTCAATTTTTATCACAATTAAAATTTGAACTTCTCCAAGAACCTATCGATGAAATTAAATTATTAGAAATCGAAAACTTCTTAAATTTTTATCAGAGTCTATCAAATTCTTTAGTTACTCAACTGTATTTACAATTCGAACCTTATAATGAATTAAATAAATTATTAAATTCTCCTAATTCGATACCAGATATAAAAATTAATAATTTTAAATGTCGTTTTGATCTACCGAAATATAATACTTATTTAAAGGAAGAATTGAAGGAAAACCTAAATCAAATTAATAATTCATTTAATTTTTTAAATGAAAATTCGAAATTGGTGCATCAAATAAACAAATGTTTAGTGTATAAATTCTAATTTTTCCTATAAAAAAAACCGTTAAAATAGATGCTAATTATAATATAATATTTAACTACAATTTATGAAAAAAAAAGGGATTTATAAGATGGAAAACTCTACATCAGAAAAATTAAGTTTGGCACCTCCAAAATTTAATACAAAACAACGTATACATTGGGGTTTAGCAAGTTTTGGCGGATCATTAATAAGTGGAACTTATGGTTCGCTTTTGTCGATTTTTTATGTCGATTATTTAGGTCTGGTTGGACCTTACGCCTATTTAGTAGTTATTATGAGTGTAGCTTACGCTGTTTGGAACGCTTTTAACGACCCTCTTTTTGGGTTCTACTCTGATCGGTCAAAATCAAAAAAAGGAAGAAGAATTCCATTCATGCGGTATACAGCGCCGTTTCTTGGTTTAACTTTTATTATTGTTTGGTTTGCCCCGATTAGTCCTGACAAAATATTTATTTTTTGGTGGATGCTAGTAACAACATTCCTGTATGATACTGCCTATACTATCGTGTTCCTAATATATTCAGCGCTTCCTCCTGAGCTAACTGAAGATGAACAAGAAAGAAATAAATTATCTTTATTTGCCTCTTTTTTTAGTCTAATAGGGATGATTTTAGGATTCTTAATTCCAGACTTCTTCCGACAAGAACAAGGAATATTTCCTCTACAAATGGCCATGATAGCAGTTGGAATCGTTGGAGCTCTTTTTATATTATATACTACATTTAAGTTTAAAGAGCGTCCAGAATTTACAAAAGTAGATGAGCCTCTCAAAATTAAAGATGCTATAAAATATACTTTTAAAAGCAAATCGTTTATAGTTCTTGTTTTAGCCAATTTTATGAGCGTATTTATGCAATCGCTGATTATTGGTTCGATGTTTTATTTGGCTGATTATGTAACGCAATCATCTACTATCCTGTTGCTTGTAGCTGTATTCGTTCCGCTTATATTAGGAGTATGGATAACCCCAAAATTGATTGCCAAATTTGGAGTTGTACGGGCCGATCAAATATTATTGACAATAGGAGCTACGGGTTTACTGCTTTTAACATTTGTTCCGGTTACAATGATATATCTTAGCTTTATTCTTGCAGGTATGGGGCTTGTAGGACCATTAGTTTTGACTAATGTAATGTTCGCTCAAGTGATCGACGAAGATGAGTTAAAAACTGGAGTCAGAAGAGAAGCAGTTTATTTTGGCATGAATGCTTTTATTACTAAACCGGCACAGAGCATCGCACTTGCTCTTCCAGCTATTTTGTTGTCTTTAGCTCACTTCGTTCCCAGAAATGCATTGGGGGAGATTCAACCCCAAACACATCCGACTGAAGTAGATTTCGCAATAAGAGCTTTTATGGGGTTAATTCCAGCCATAGTATTGTTTATTGAGGTTTTAATTCTGCAGCTTTATCCGTTAAAGGGAGAATATTTGGCAAAAGTTCAAAAAGAAATTCTCGTTTTACACAACAAAAAACATGCTAAACTGATGGAATTAGAAAAACAACAAAAGCCAGATAGAAATCAATAATAATTCGAATATATAGCTAAAAATTAATTTTTTTTTCTTTTTTACATATAATATAAGCATTTTAGGTTTTAACACCAAGTACGAATTGAACTAAATATTCACTTCTCCAAAATAAAATAATAAAATCTAAATTTTATATTAACCATTCATTTCTATATTGATATTAAAATATAAAAATAATATTACTCGTGAAATCAATGGCTAAAAAAAAGAAATTACCAGATGAAACTGAAGTAGAAGATGTTCCTGTTGGGAACGTAGATGAAGACGGAGATGAAATTTTAGATTTATACGATGAAGAGGATAATCTCGAAGAGGATATCGATTACGATCTGAGCAAAGTCGAGGACGATATGCTAGCAGACGAGACCGAAGACGAAGAATTCGGGATGGAAGTCGATGCAGTAGTAACAATGCTAAGAAAAGTTAAATGCGACCCTTGTCCGGGTTTAAAAAGTATACCTGGATGTAAAATAGCGCACGATTACGGTTGTCCAAAACCTAACAAGCCATAATTAACCTAAATTATATCCTCTTATTTTTTATTTAAATTTTACTATGTTTACATGTAAAAATGCTTTCTAAAAATCACAAACGTGTTATACTTATCTTTTTTGATCTCTTAATTAGTGCCTACATATGGAATGTAAATGCCTCGTGGGGGAATCCTTTTAACACATGCCTAGTTTTGTCAACAACGACTTTTTTAATCATTTACACACCATTTGAAATATATTGGAGCTTTAGGGATATTTATTTTGATCGGTGGATTCCAATCAAACATAATAACTTGAAAACATCTAAAATAAAAATCAAGGTCGATCAAAGCAAAAAAGGAAAAAGCGAGTATCTAGGAGGGCTTCTAATCTCATTTGATGAAATTAATAAAGATCGATTGAATGACACTGTTGTAATTGTGTGTCACGGATTTTCAGATAAAAAAGAAACCCTCGAATATTATTATTTACCTTTAGCTTACCAAGGATATACTATTCTCGTATATGATGCCCGAGGTACTGGAGATTCTAAAAAAGTTGGAAAAAGAAGTCAGTTTATAAAAAGAATAGATGATTTCAAAAAAGTAGTTAGTTGGATTGAAAATAATAACGAACTTAAATCATATAAAATTTATGCCGTTGGATTCAGTATCGGAGCTATTACTGCTCTATGTGGTGGGTTTTCAAGTGATAATATAAAGAAGATTATTGCGATATCGGCTATGTCTTATTATAAACAAAATTTACCAAAATATAATTTAATTGTTATGCTCAGCTATTTAATGAAGGGAGTTAAATTGTTTCCAAATATAGAAGAAAACAAAAAAATCTCACCGTATATCGTTATTGAACAATTCAAGAGTTTAATTTCAAATGAAGAATGGGAGAATTACTCTCGAAGGGTGTTTCTTATTCATGCTAGAGATGATAGAATAATTAAATTCAAAAACTTCAAAGAAAATGTTTCCCTACTTGGTACCACAGAAAAAAATACATTAATCCTTAAAAAAGGAGGTCATACACAAAAGAAAAATGAATTACTCTTAGTTGCAGCCACATTAGATTTCTTTAAATCTTAAATACCACATTTCATAGACTTTTTAATACGTTTACTTTAAATAAGCTACCTCTCAAATATTCTATATTAAGCATAATGATTTTAAATGATAAATTGCCCCCATTGTTCAGAGGAGCTAAAAGAACAGAACCTGTATAAATATTTTCAAATTTCTTTAGGTGATTTCATAAATGGCGTGTTTAAAGGTGACAAAATTCTTTACTTTCATCCAGAATGTCTTCGTAATTCAGAGCTTAGTAAAAGTCCGCTTTTAACTCCAGTATTGGAATAGCTATTTGAGCTTACATATAATTAAATTGAATCTAGTTCAAAAAATTACTCCAATTTGAAAAATGTATGATCTCATTGTAATTCTCGATCATACTTCTAAATATTAAAGCTCCAATGCAAAATAAGTTAGTAAAATCTGTAGCTTTTAAATTTAATACATTACTGTTGTCCTCTGATAAACCGATTCCACGATTCACTTCTATTCTTCCATCGTACCCTGATAAATTTACAACAAATTCTTCTTTGTTTAAACCCTTAAGATATCGACCCTTTGCGATACGAGCTAATCCTCCGATTGGAATAATTTGGTTTTTGTGCAGAGCATAATATAACCGTATGTCAAATGTATGCTTATAACCTTCCCATTTAATAAGAGAAAAATTGACCTTTTCTTGAATTGTGTAAGGGAAAGGATTTCGCTTTCTTGAGAATTTTACATAGAACTCTTTTTTGCTCTCCTCTAATCTCTTCATAATCTCAATCGGCTTATGATTTTTAAGAATTTGAATTACCCCTGCTCCTCCAGATCCTCCGCTTGGTTTAATTATAAATGATTTCTTAAAGGTTTTTATCATTATGGTTACTTTTTCGATTAAATCCTTCTCATTGTAGGCTTTGGCAAAAACTAAACTTTCTAAATTATAGGCTTCAAGTCGATTCTTTATTAAATGGCTCGCTAAATATGTGAGGGATTTATCATCCGTTATTTTAAAGATAGGGTTTACGATTGTGGAATTAATTTGACGATAATCTTCTCGAATCATATTATTAAATTTTTCATCGATAAATCTCCTAGCTATGCCATCTCCTATCAAAACGCTTACTTTTTCACCTAGATATCTCATTTCTGTGTCGGTAAAAGACAAAGTTTTACCTAAATGTTCATAATCGCATATCAGAAATACAATTTTTGCTTCGTAATTCTTGTCATAAGTATCGGAGTTAAAAATTTTTAGTGACAATCCTAATGATCTAATTTTCTTCCTAAAATATTCAACCATTATTACCTTTTCGTGAATTAGAGCATCATTTACTGGGACTCCAATTAACACTAAAATTTTTAAATCTTTATTAAACGATTTTTCTATCGCTTGAGAAATCGATTCAAAATATCCATCATATATTAAAGCTTGTTGTTTTTTGGTAAGTATTGATAGCCCTCGGTTTGAACCGCCATTGGCTTCAAGAAGAAAGAAACTTTTACTATGAGGGCTTCCACCCACCATAAAATCTATACTACCCGCATAAAAAGAAACATTATTAGGCATATAAATATCATTATGCTTAGTTAATTTTCTCAACGCATGTTCTCTAATTCCATCTACAAAATTATCATCTTGTGATGCTCGGAGCTTAGCAAAAGAAATTAAATCAAGGCCTAGTGCTTTACCTAGTGGAATTAGTTTTAAATCAGAGTCGGTTATGTCTTTTGACATTAATTTAAGGAATTTGGTTAATAAATTTTCTTCCAATTATATCACTCACTCGTGATTTAATACCAGTTAGCCCATATTCCAATTATACTTACAATTTTTTAAAGCTTTAAATTATAAATAAAGATAACCTTGGTGATTTCCTTTTATACTTAATCTGAGACTACCTAGTAGGATTTTTCTAATGCTAGTCTGCTCTTTAAAATTTAAATCCGAAAAAAGAAGAATGTACTTTTTCTCCAAATTAATTACGAAAAGTAGACATATTCTAATAAGCTTCGAATCCTCTGTTAATAGCGCAGAAATCACGTAATGGTAAGGGAGAGTCCTTAAGTCATTGATATTGATTTCTTCTTCTGTGACTTTATCTTCCTCTTGGTTATACCCTGCTTTAATGAATTTAATTCCTTCTAAGGGTATCGATATTTTTCTAAAATTTTCTAAAACTTTTGCGAATTGACTCTGCCGTAAAAACCTTCTTTCTTCCTTATCTTTTTCGTAGAAATATTTATTTTCTTCCTTTAAATAGAATATCGTTCTTTTCTTCGATTTAGATGCGTTCTTTTCAATTTCTCCTAACTCTTCGATAGTATCATCGTGAAATACAATTAAAATATCAGGATCAACGGTGTTTATAAAAAAGTTCTTATATATTACTCCTGCCTCAGTTTTTATCCATCCATCGCTATCAATAAGTACGATATCTACATTTTCATGCTTGGATAAAAATTTATTTATTAATTCAACACACGAATGAGCTATAATAAATTTGAAATTTGCCTTTGGGAAGGTGCTTCCAATAAATACTGTTTCTTCAGCAAGAATTTCAGCGCTCGAAACGATGTCCTTATTAACTTCTCCAATGTTAAGAGTTGTAGGAAGGTATAATAATTGCTGTCCTAAATCAGAATCCAGGAAACCTGCTTTCATTCCTTCTTTATGGATGTTATTTGCAAGGTATTTGATGAGAGTCGTTTTACCACTGCTCAAGCCTAAAACCATCAGTTTTAAGGGGTTTTTTCCCTCATTTTTCCGAATCGCATTAATAACGGATTCCTTAATTTTAACCCATTCTTTGTTAATGGTGTTTCCTTCAATTATTTCTATATTATCTCTACTATTCGTAAAAATTTCTAATTTCGATGGCTCCAGTGCAAATAACGGATAACTATTAGCACTGGGTACAATAATAGTATTTTCTACCTCACTTTTTTTTGGTGAAAACTCCTTTCCAAACACTTCAACCTTTCCTTCTAATAAAGTAACTCTTGAAGGTCCTTTTACCAAAAGAGTGTGATCTTTTTGCACTTCTTGAATCATAATTTTCCTCAAATCATCCCATATGATATGATAATTATTTCTCTCCTTACATTTTATACTTATTAACTAAAAGAAATATACTTTTTCTTTCCTACTGAAATTTTTAGTTATATATATGTATCATTTTCGTAAAGACAATGGATTTTTACTTCTTAAATTCTTTATAACAAGGGATGCACATATTTTTGTCTTGATAATTCATCATCCGGCTGTCCATTGTAAGTTCTCCGCAAATCTCGCAAAGTACTGATTCTTCTATTTGAGCCATCATAGGAGGGTCATATTCAATATTTCTAATTTCAAAAACATCTTCAGGTTTCAAACCAAGAAACTTCTGAATTTTCTCATCCCTTGTCAATTTATTATTATTTAAAATAGACTTTTTTAAAGCTAACCTAACCCCTTTTTGGTTTTTTCTACTGTAGATGCTATAGTTGTTTTTGCCATAATCTTTATGAATTAAATTGCCTTTACCATAGGTGGTACCTAACAAAACTTGGAGCGCATCAACGCTACAGTTGTCAGTTTCGACAACAGCTACTAGTTCTTCATCAGAGGAGTGCTCAAATCCATGTTCTAAAGCATATTTAGCAACCAACACGCCAATAGCAATTCCAGGACAAATATGTCCATGAAATATCGTAGCTTTTTTCATTAACTCTTTAATTTCCACTTTAAATCAGTATATTATTTTAGATTTAAAAAAAATATCAAATATATTAATTTATTTTATGACTTAAATATAATTGTACTAGGTATGAAATTTCTTGCAGATGCAATGTTAGGAAAACTCGCGCGATTCTTACGAATTTTTGGATACGATACAATTTATGCGAGTGATCTAATAGATCATTATCACGCTAATCCCGTTCCGGATAAAAAAATAAATGAATATGCTTTATGGAGCAATAGAATTGTAATAACTAAGGATTTACAATTCTATAAAGAAATTAAAGAAAACGCAATAATATTAGAAGGGGAAGGCGTATATAATTACTTAAATCAACTTAAACGTAAGTTAAATTTAGATTATGATTTTAACATGGAAAAGACAAGATGCTCTGTTTGTAATACAACGTTAAAGAAGGTAAATAATAAGAATTCGATAGAACAATTTGTTAAATGTGAAACTTTTAAAAACTATAATGAGTTTTTTCAATGCACTAATAAAAGATGTCAGAAAGTATTTTGGAATGGACCACATATAGCGGATATTATTAGAAAAATACAGAATATGACCGAAAACTAAGTCTTAGTGCTTGTGAAGAAGTTCTTTTTTATGTCATCAAACTTAACTTTTACTTTCTCAGCTTCATCTTTTGCGCCTCCTTTTTTAAACAATCCGTGTGCTTGCGAAAGTAGCTCAAGACTTTTTTTGTATTCTCTATTCTTAAAATGGTTTTCTGAAAGTTCAACTAAATATTGCCCTTTCTTAACATAAAACGCTAGGAACTGGGCAGATGTATCTATTTTCCGACTCAAATTAAACACTTTTTTTTTTTCTAAGTATATTTATCTAATAAAGCTAGAGTAATTAAAAATTTGCATTTTCCGATTAAATTAATCTCATTCGGAACTCATTCATCTCAATGACTGAATTTTTAACTCTGGCTTTATTTGCAGCAAACGCCATGAGATGACTTTCAATAGTCTCGTTGGCGTTTGTTAGAGGTTGAGATTTTTCTGGGTTAGTAAGCGTTTCTAAAAAAGAATCTACTAGAGAAAAATCTCCTCCTCCATGACCAGAATAATCAATTGATAGTTTTTCAGAAAAAATCTCCTTAGATGTGCCTGTAAAATGATTATAAATTGTAATTTTTTGTCCAGAATCAAAGAATTCTCCAATTAAAGTAGCTTTAGTTCCATCAATTCGCAGAGTCCTCCCTTCTCTCTCACTAAATCCATGAACTATAAGATTTGCTGTAACATTATTTTCAAACTCAATATTTACTACTTGATGGTCAATTACATTATTATCGCACTTATATACACATCTTCCATAGGGACTCGTTCTTAATATTCTCATTTTAGTTTCGTCAGAATAATCTTCACTCGCCTCTTCAGGCAATCCCGAATACAGCGGTTCTACTGGCCAATCTCTCCAATATCTCAAACTTTGTAATAATTTGATTGGTTTACTTAGTACGGCTAATATTTTTTGATGTTTTTTTCTTAAATTAGCAAGAATTTTAAACTTTTTTATTTCACTTTTTTCTAAGATTTGAGTTATTGGTACAATGTTAATATATATTCTTGGAGCGTAATACAAACAAGTATCTTCTATAGGACACCCTTCCACACAATAATCGGGAGAACTTATAGGTGCGTTTATCGATTTAAAATGTAGAAGACTTCCAAATGAACTTATTCTTTTTGGTAAAGCTTCTACCATCCAATAAAGCAAATCTAAATCGTGGCAACATTTTGCAAGTATCATAGGGGATGATTCATTCACATTCCGCCAGTTGCCCCTAACAAAACTATGGGCGAAATGATACCAACTAACATTTTCCCTGTGTGAAATGTTAATAATATTTCCTAATGACCCTTCACTTATTGTTTTCTTAATTGTAGAAAAAAATGCTGTGTATCTTAATACGTGGCAGACTCCTAAGATTCTCCCTGTCTTTTTAACACCTTCTATGATTTTATAGCAACCTTCGAGAGTGTGTGCCATAGGTTTTTCCAATAAAATGTCATAACCTTTTTCGAGAGCATTTAAAGTAGGTTCTACATGCATTTGGTCTTGAGTACAGACGAAAACCACGTCAGCAAATTTGGCCTCTTGTAATAAGGGCTCCCAACTATCATAACAACGCTCTGAAGCAATATTATGAAGTTTTGCAAACTTATCTCTCCTATAAGTAATTGGCTCTGCGACAGCTATAAAATTTAATTTGTTAGGATATCTTAAAGCGTAATTACCGTAAGCGGTCATTCCTCTATTTCCGGCTCCAATTAAAATCGCTGTGGTTTGTTTTTCCATTTTTCATCAAAAGTGTTAATTCTCTAACACGCTCGGTATTTTTCCTTCAATTAATAATTGATCTAAAAATACTATCGCTAATATTGATTCTACTACTACGACTGCTCTTGGAACTATGCAAGGGTCATGGTCCCCTTCTAATTCGATTTCAGTTTCTTTCATTGTTCTAAAATTGACAGTTTTTTGCCGCATTCCTATAGATGCCGTTGGTTTTATAGCGACTCGTAAAGTTATAGGCATTCCTGTAGAAATGCCCCCAATTATCCCTCCTGAATCGTTTTTTAAGGTCGATATCTCCCCATTTTTTATAATCCAAGGATCGTTGTGTTCTGATCCCTTCATATTCGCAACTTTAAAACCAGCGCCAAATTCTATACCTTTGATTGCCGGGATCGCAAAAATGGCTCTACTAATCTTAGCTTCAAGGCTATTGAAGACTGGCCCACCAATACCCGGTGGAATATTTTTAACAACACACTTTATACTTCCACCTACTGAGTCCTTCAAATTTTTAACGGATTCGATTTCATTTTCCATTTTTATTGATAATTTCGCATTTAGAGATTTTACAAGAGATTTTTCCCTTATTTTAACAAGTTGCTCAAAATTATCTTCAGAATACTCAGTTGGGTCTGTTATTTTTCCAATACTCTCTGTATATGCAAATGTAAAGATGTTGAATTTGTTTAAAATCAATTTCGCGATTGCACCTGCCATTACAAATCCAGCAGTTATTCTCCCTGAAAACCTTCCTGATCCACGATAATCCGCAAATCCCCCATATTTCTTTATTGAAACATAATCTACATGAGAAGGTCTTAAAAATTCTTTAAATTTATCGTATTTTGTTGAATCAAATGATTGGTTTTTGATAATTAAACAAATTGGAGCTCCAGTTGTTTTATCTTTAAAAATTCCCGATAGAACCTCAACTTTGTCTGATTCTTTACGGGCTGTAGCCAAGTGCGATTGCCCAGGTTTTCGTTTATCTAATTCATGTTGAATAAATTCTAAATCAAAATTTAATCCCGCGGGTGTACCATCAATCAAAACTCCAATTACTTTACCATGACTCTCTCCAAAAGAAGAAATTTTAAATCTTGTTCCTAACGTGTTATCTCCCATTATAACCATCATAGATGTAATATATTTGAACCATATTCATTACATAGGTCAATTAATATATAATGAGTAGTCTGCGCTTATTATGTTTTGTGAATCTTATAATTTATGTTATCCATATCTATTTAAACTTAATATACTAATAAAAACAAAATTATATTGAAAGCCTTCATTTATTTTTACTTAGCATCCATTTAAATCAATCAGAATATGAAAAAAATGAAACTTAGAATAGCTCCAACAAAAAAACTTAGTGGTACTATAAATGCTCCACCATCTAAGAGTTACTCTCATCGTGCTTTTATCGCTTCTAGCTTAACAAAGGGAGTTTCAATTATTAAAAACCCTTTAATTTCTGGTGATGTTGGTGTGACGATTAAAATTTTAGAAGCGTTAGGCAATAAAGTGTCAAAAGCATCAAACAATTCCTTTATTGTTAAAAGCAACTATAAAAATTACAAATCAATTAAAAATTTGTTAGATTGCGGGAATTCTGGTACGTCTATCAGAATATTTACTGCACTTGCAATGTTAATTGATGGTGGGTTGTCTTTTACCGGGGAATTCATAAAAAGGAAGCGACCGATTATTCCCTTATTGGATGCATTAGAAAATATTGGATGTGATTATAGATTAACCGAAAAAGAATTAAAGGTAAAGCGTAAAGGAAAAAAATGTGATGTTATAAAAATTCCTGGAGATATTAGTTCCCAGTTTGTTTCAGCTCTACTTATGATGTGTCCTTTGTTAGATTGCAAGAAAAGAAATTCAATCATTGTAGAAGTTACATCTCCCATAACTTCTTATCCATATGTTAAAATCACTTTGGATGTATTAAGCTCATTTGGTATTAAAGTTCAAGAGAAAATAAACGATGAGAAAGTAGGTTCATATTTAATTGCATGTCAGCAAAACTATAGAGCCCAAACGTACGAAATACCTGGTGATTTTTCTTCGATTTCGTTTATACTAGCCGCCACAATATTAACTCCTGAAGAATCACAGGTTGTTATAAAAAATTTAAATTTCGAAAAACCTCAAGGAGATCAAAGAATTATTGAGATTTTACAAGAAATGGGTGCGAATATCAAGACTATGAAAGAAAATAATTGTCTTATCGTAAATGGTGGTATTAATCAGAATCCTTTGACTGGTATAACGATAGATATCAAAGACACTCCCGATTTATTTCCAATATTATCGATTATTGGAGCATATGCTAAGGGTAAGACAGAAATATACAATGCGTTAAATCTTAGAAAAAAAGAAAGCGATAGAATTTCGATAATTGCTAAAGAATTAAGTAAAATGGGTGTCAAAGTGATTGAGGAAAATGATAAGATCACAATTTATCACTGCAAGGAATTAAGAGGAACTTCCTTTAATCATGAAAATGATCATAGAATTGCGATGTCTTTAACCATAGCAAGCTTATTTGCTCAAGGCACATCCTTAATTGAAAACATTGAGATTGTGGAAGATTCATACCCGAATTTCGTAGATCACATAAAAAAATTAGGCGCAAATGTAAACTTGGTAGAATAATTCACATTAAAATAAATTATCTAAACGATTTTTGTCGTCTAGCCCTTGCTTTTTTTCCCCCAAAATGTTTAGGTTCAGTTCTTCTTGAATCTCCTGAGAGAAGAGATTCATCGTATTCTCTGAAAGATTTTTCAATTGTTTTCGTTCCAATAAATTTATTTAACGATTTAGCGATTGCTATTCGAACCGCATCAGTTTGTCCCATTTTTCCACCGCCTCTTACTCTAACCGAAATGTCACATTTTTCTATTTTAGGGTGGTCGATAACATCTAATACTTCTTGAATGCGCATTCTTCCTATATCCGGTTCATAATTTTCTAAAGGTACATTATTTATCTTTATTTGTCCTTTAGCCGGATACTTTAAAACTGCTCTAGCGATCGCTGTTTTTCTCTTACCCGAAGATTGTATTACTTTTGTTCTTTCAGACATAATTTTTAGGCCTCAATTTCTAATTTATTCCATCCTATTCTCAAACAAAGATTTTCTAAAGTAATAAATTTGTTGTAATAAGAAAGTCTTTTCTTTTCTGAATTCGGTATATCTGTTGGTATTAAATTCTGATACCTCTTTTGGAAGCGATCAGGAATTCCTTCGATATATATATGAACTCTTTTTAATGCATCCTTACCCCTAATTTTTTTTGTAGGGAGCATTTTTTTTATTACATTCCTCATAAAGGTATCAGGGCGTCTAGGCCAGAAAGGACCACGCCTTGGATTAGTTGCTGTACTTATATTCAGCTTTTCTAGATATTTATTGTGAATATTTTGCTTAGTACCACTTATGATTGCATCTTTAGCATTAATAATGACAATTTTTTCACCAAGTAATGCCTTTTTTGCTGCTTGGCTACAAAATCTTCCTAAAATTTTATCCTTAGCATCCAATAAAAGATATTCCTGCATCTATTCTCCACCCCATTTTTTACTAATAAAATACTTTAACATCTTTACCTTCAGGATTTTGTTCAAGTAATTCCTCTATTGATAATAGCTTACTTCCTGAAGTTTCTATTTTTTTTCTAGCAGTTTTGGAACAAGTTAAACAAGCTATAGTTAACTTATGGTCAATTTCGCCAATCCCTAATACTTTGCCTGGAACTACAATAACATCATTTTCTTTGGTTTTTTTGTTAATTCTATAGAGATTTGCTTCAACTTTCTCTCTTCGGGGACCTGATAACTTTTTTGAAACCTTCTTCCAAATTCTCTGCTTAGTTTTCCATAATTCTCGGATCAGTTTTCTATTGTAATAGTTACTTGGTCCTGTAATGCGATGGCTCATACTACTAAATCATTTGATTTTTTAATTTTAAAATTATAAACATTAAAATTTTTAATATTTTAATAAATTTGCGGTTGATTATGATTCTATATCGAGTTCATCTAATTCTGTAACAAATTCATCGATCTTTTCGTTATAGACTTCAAAAACTTTTTTAATTAATGCGTTATATTCCAGCACACCATCACTTTCAATAGAAAAGATATAAGAATCCTCTTTTGAACTTACGCTTATCTTTTCACCAGAGTTTTTCTCACAAGAATTGCATAAAGTGCAATATTTCCAATATTCGTTCTTTAATTTGAGTGATCCATTACTAGCTAATTCGAATAATTTCTCAGGACACATTTTAATTATTAAATCATTCTCTTCTGCGTCTTTAAGTGCGCTCGCATCGAATTTTACCTCGGGATAATGTCTAAATGCCACATTCGATACAGCCTGCCATTTTGCATGGTCTTTTGCCAAACCTAAGATTGCATAGGCTTCGATAATAACTTTATCATTTTTATCAATTTTGACGATCGGGATAAAATCGTCAACTGGTACTATTTTTGGGTCATTAGATTTCAAATCACCGGAGTAGATTTCTAATGAAGCATTGGTAGTGTTAGTAATTTCGCATGTTAAGGAAACTTGGCAGAGTGGACACCCATAACCTGAACACTCGCACTCCTTAGGGAGTTTGTACACCTCTAAATCAGTTTTAAGGGGTATTAAACCAAGTCTATGACTAATAATTTCATCATATAACGGAGAATCATTTTTCAAAATGATTACTTCGTCAATAGCCATTACAGGTACTTCTGTAAGTATTATTCGCCTTATTGCATTTAACATTTCAACAGAAATTCCTTCAACTACTAAAACTAATCTATGTTCACTCTTTTCAAGAATATCAAGTTTTAAGGGTATCATTTTACTTTATAACTCATTAAATAGGATATAATGCATTAACTACTTGTTAAAACGTGTAATTTAAGAAAAACTTTACTATTTAAAACTAAGAATAATTTTAGAAAAAGGTTTTAATAAAACTTCAAATATTCATACGCTTTGTTAGGGGTTTGAAAACAATATTTAATTTCTTGAAAATCCTTTTTAAATTCAGCGACGTCTTGTTTAACTTTCTGAGGATCTTTTTTGTCGATAAGTAATTCTTTAAAGAATTCTGCAATATCAACCATTTCGCTTCTTCCCATTCCAAGTCGGGTGATTTCAGAGGTGCCTAATCGTAAACCACCAGGATTCATATAATGTCTTCCTTGAGTAATATCCCATGGTAAGAGGTTTCTGTTTATAATGATATTTGCTTCCTCTACTAATCTTTCAATATCCCCGCCTAGGCCGATGGTCTTTTCGAAATTTGTAATATCAACAACAATCTGATGAGATTCTGTAAAATTTTTATGTTCCATCAGAGCATTAATACCCCTTTCGTAAAGAGCTTGACCTAACGCTTTAGCATTATCTATCACTTTTTTGTGATAATCTTTCCCAAATTCTAACATTTCAGCATATGTAACGGCCAATCCTGCAACGTGATGTAAGTGATGGTTAGATAACAAAGCTGGAAACACATTGGGTCGTAAAGTTTCAATTAAATCCTCTCTATCTGATAAAAGTGTTCCATGTTGGGGCCCTGGAAGCGTTTTATGCGTGCTTAGTGTCATTACATCTGCTCCTTCTCTTAAAGGGTCTTGAAAATAACCAGAACCTATTAGCCCAGCCACATGTGCTGCGTCGTATCCCACACTTGCTCCTACATCTTTTGCTACTTCACTAAGTTCACTAACAGGGTGAGGAAAGAGAAATACGGAACCTCCAAATAAAACTAATTCAGGTTTGAACTCCCTTATAATTTTAGCTGTAGCATCCGGATCGATATTCATCTCGTCATTATCAAACGCCATGTATCCGATATTCAATCCACGTACGGTTCCAGCAGTTCCATAAATCGCCATACCACTTTTTGTGAATTTAGGTGCGTGAGAAATGTGTCCACCCTTTGGTATAGGCATTATCAGCATTTTGCCATTATTTTCTGATGTAAACGCATTATACATTGCTAAATTTGCTACAACCCCAGAAATGGGTCGCACATCTGCGTGAACACATTTAAAATACTCTTTTGCAAGGTCCATACATATATCTTCAACTAAATCAATATACTTGCATCCAGCATAAACCCGTTGTCCAACCCATCCTTCTGCGTATCTGTGAGAAAAATCGCTATTACAAGCTTCATCTACAGCAGGACTGGTAATGTTTTCTGACGCTATAAGTGGGATTGATTTACTAAATAATTCATTATGTTCGATGAGTATATTTCTAATTTCTTCTACTTTCTTATTCAAAAAAAAATCAACACTTTCTCTATTTTAAATTCAATTCTTAAAAAGAAATAAAATTTCAATGGTTTTAAACCTTTTGACAAATCCCTAGGTTGCCAGAAGCGGAGTAGGTAAAATTTAACGTTATTTAATTGGAATGTTTTAGAGGAAATGGTGACTTTTATTTTACAATTCGCATTGAAGCGATATAATTAAGGTTAAAAAGCTTTATTTTCCCTCAAAATTTTTAAAAACAATAGAATAATCAAAACTTGTGGTTATGCATCGTAATTCTTAGAGCTCTCAAGGATTAATCTAGCTTCATACAAGTTTAGTTTTCTGCCTGATTTTTGTTTTTCAAGAGCAACAGCGAGTTTTTCTTGTTTCAATTTTTCCAGCTGAGAATTTCTATGAGTGAACCGTTTTTGAGGGGGTCTCGGTTTTTTGGACGAATAATTAGATTGTTTCCCTTTAGATTCTTTTTTCCTCTTATTCATAACTTGAAGGAATTTTTCATGGTAGACGTCAGCCGCTTTTTTGTTTTCAATCAAATTTTCTTCAAGAACTTTCTTTTCCTCTCTTAGTTGGTTCACAGTTTGATAAATTTCAAGCATTTTAGCGTGATAATCTTGAGATTTGCTTGACCATTTATTTAATTGCTCATAAATCTTGTTTAAGTTAATTTTAACAATTTGAATCTTGCGTTCGATTTTATATACATCAGTATCTTCTTGTTCAGCTAAAAAATCTACTTTAATTTTCGCTAAGTCTCTAATTTGATCGACCATAGCGTTTTCTTCCAGTATATCTAAATTTTCGATTTCAATCCGCCTTTCGAGATTGTCGATCTTCTTCTCTATCTGTCTAACAGACACAAAACTTTTAGAATGACTACCTTTTTTCCTCTTTCCAAGAATTTTTTTTTTCTCTTCAAGAAATTTATCTAAAATCTCTTTGTACTCATTTTTTTTGTCTTTTAGTTTTTTTACTTTAGTATTCCAATAGTCTCTTTTTTTTTTGTAGTCTTGTTTGGCAGTGTTTAAGTCTTTTTCAATTTCAATATCAATAGCTTGTAATTTAGTAATGAAGTCTTTAGTTTTTTTATTTAAATCATCCCGTTTTTGCCTAAATTCTTCGATTTGAAGTTGCAATTCTCGAAAGGAATTCCTTGAAGTTTGAGGGGTATTTGTGTTTGCTCTACTCATAGATTAATTCATTAACGAGTATTTATAAAAAAGGTTTCAATATAGCATTTAATATAGCATTTATTTTATATTTTGCTCAAACTCGTGAAAAAAAATTACAATTTTGTAAAATTACCCCTGCTAATTTATTAAAATAAATATAATTGCTAAATTAAAACTACAGATTTATTAGAAGTGATGGAAATGGAAGATGGTTTAATAAAGCCAAACGATTTAATTTATTTAATTCTTGATGCAAGAAGAAGATGGTTAGTAAAGGTAGAAGAAGGAAGAGAATTCCAAACTCATAAAGGAACAGTGAAATTTGACGAAGTTATAGGTAAACCGTTTGGATCTGTAGTATTTTCTCAACCCTACGAAACTCAAGGATATAAATTCTATGTTCTTAAGCCTTTACCTTCTGATTATGTAATTTATATGAGTCGTAAAACTCAAATAATCTATCCAGAAGATGCCGGATTAATTTTGATTTATACGGGGATTAGCCCTGGTAGCGTAGTCATTGAAGCTGGTTGTGGTTCTGGGGCATTGACGTGTATTTTAGGAAACTATGTTAGACCGAATGGGCACATTTTTTCGTACGATATAAGAGAACAAAGTTTAAAAAAGGCTAAAAACAATGTTCTTAAGGCGGGGTTAAGTGATTTCGTATCAATTCAATATGGCGACATAACAAATGACGACTTGGGACATAAAAATGTTGACTCAGTTGTTTTAGATATGCCGCAACCGTGGATGGCAATTGAGAAAGTCAAACAATATCTCAAACTTAGCGGAACTTTAGTATCGTTTTCACCAGCGATAGAGCAGGTGAAAAAAACAACTATTGCCCTGAGAGAGAACGACTTTTACGAGATAAATACTTACGAATTAATAAAAAGGAAATATCAGGTGAAAAGTAACGCGACTCATCCCGAAGTAAGAATGATTGGTCATACAGGTTATATGACTTTTGCACGAAAGATTCAGGACGTTAAAAATCCATATAGAGCGCGGACACCAAAACAGAAAGAATATGTGACGATGAATGGAATGCCTTTAAGTGGTGAGAATTTGTAATGATAGAATACAGTGATTTTGCAAAATTAGATATGAGGGTTGGTCTAATAATACATTGTGAAAAGGTGCTAAGATCTAAAAATCTTTTCAAGCTAATGATTAATTGCGGAGAGAAAGAAAAAAGACAGATTATTACTGGCATTTCACAATTTTATTCACCAGAGGAACTGGTTAATAGGAAAGTTGTTGTTCTAATAAATCTTAAACCAAAAAAGATTATGGGATTAGAAAGTCAAGGGATGCTTTTAGCTGCTGATTTGAATAGCGAACCGTTCTTGTTAAAAATAGATGAAAGAAACGGTAAAAGTATCCCTCCTGGAAGTATTATAAAATAATTAGAATCCTTTTAACTTAACGCCGGTTTGCATTATCTTCTTTTTCTTATACCTTTCCGTCATAAAATAATGCTTTTTTTTATCTGGTAAAATGTTAATATATTTCCTTAGGATATCCTCAACGAAAACTCTTGTCGTTTTATTCGGTATTTTATTCGGATTTGAGAGGTTTGCTAGAATCTCCTTGTTTTTGGCTTTAGGTGCTAACCCAATGTTTTTTATTGGAATGTGAAAGGAATGAACAAACCATCCTGCAGTTTTCTCTTCGTGAACAATTACTCGTAGAATATTCGCCTCTTCTTTTTTAATCTTAATATCTACTACCTTTTTCCCCGGTCGTACGATGATAGTTGCATAAATAGGGAGATTATTTTTAGGATCGTGAATCTTCTTTAAGAATTCCTTTAACTTTTCACTCATTTTACTTTAAAAAGGCTGTGTAATATATAGCATTAAAGTAGGATAATTAATTAAATTTATTGTGTAAATTATGACAGTTATTTTAGAAACATTTTCCATAAACACAAAAAAAAATTGCGATGTAATTAATATAACATCACAAGTTCAAAATGCGATCGAAAGAAGCGGGTTGAAAAATGGGATCGTTAATGTTCATGTTGCGGGATCTACTGGCGCAATATCAACTGTCGAATACGAGCCCGGATTAGTTCAAACAGATATAAAGGAATTCTTGGAAAAAATCATTCCTTATGAAAAAGACTATGCGCATCATAAAACTTGGCACGATTACAACGGAGCGGGGCACCTAAGAAGCTTTCTCATTAAAACTTCGCAAACATTCCCATTTCACAATAAGAATTTAATCCTTGGGAGCTGGCAAAACATCATATTCATCGAAAACGACGAAAAACCTAGACATCGTAAAATTTATGTAACCTTGATAGGCGAATAAAGCAATTTTCTTTTAATGTCTGAATCAAACGAAGTTATTTGAAATTGTCGAGACGGATTATACCTATTCTAATCTTATTTTAAAAAGAAAATGAGTAAAAAATTTAGATTCTTTCGGAAAATTTATTAAATTCATGGACTAGCAGTTTATAGACTTCTCTACGGCGAACATTTTCGAATTTATCTATCATCTTTAAGATTGTTTTGTGCCGTTCTTGTATCATACTTTTAAAAATGGGAATTTTACGAACTACATCTTCAAATTTATTTTTCTGGATAATTTGATAGTTTAGATATTCCAAAAAATTGTTTTCTTTTTCTGTCAATTAAATCCTCTTTTTTAGATTACTATATTTACCAAATTGAAATAATAATCTATAAAAAATAGTAGTGTCATGTATGTATTTTTCAAGTAATATCAGAGGATTTAGATATTCGGATGTATAGTAGAAAAAGAACAAAAAATTAAAAATAATGAACTTCACTTACAATATAAAAATTTCATTAAATTAAGTTTAAAAGTAATAGAAGTTTTTTTTTTAAATTTTAGATTATCATCAACTTAGAAAGTATTGATATTATGCAACAATTTATTAAAATCATCATTGCAGGTTTGGATAACGCAGGAAAAACCTCCATTTTAACCGCTTTGAACAAAAAATACAACTTCCAAAAAGATATAATCTCTCTTACACCAACTATTCGAGTTGAATATCAAGCGACAGAATTTCTAAAAAATCGCGTAGTTTTCTGGGATATGGGTGGTCAAGAGAAGTATAGGAAAATGTATCAAGAAAAGCAAGATCTTTATTTTTCTGACACAGATTTATTAGTATATGTCATCGATATTCAAGATCATGAAAGAATTGAAACTTCCTTGGCTTACTTGGCCATGATCTTAAAATATTTTAAGAAGCATAAAATGGATGTTCCACTTATAATTAGCTTTCATAAATTCGACCCCGAATTCATAGGAAATGAACAAATGGTTGAGCAAATAGAAGATTTGAGGAAGCATATACTTAAATTATACCCTTCTTTAAGAATTTTATTTCAACAAACCTCAATTTACGATATCATATCAATAGTGCAGCTCATATCATACGGATTATCAGTGTTTAATAAAAAATTCTTCGATCTCTCAGAATTCCTAGAGAAATATCTCAAAGAATTCGATAGCGAGTCCTTAATCTTATTTGACAAAAATGGGATTATCATAAGTGAGTATTATAGGGAAATTATTGGACCAGAGATTTATGTAGAACTTATAGAATCAATAAAAGAGCACTTGTTTTTACTGAAAAGAATGCAAGAAGAATCTCACGAAACAGATTATTCGTTTTCGTCGATAGGAGATGAGTTATTATCTTACTTGCATCGAATTGAAATCAATAACGAATCCATGTTCGTGTCTGTGGTTATTAAAGAAAAATTAAAAGAACTGCTTTTAGAAAAATTTTCAGAATTTATGCTTGAAGTAAGAGAGTTAATCGAACCCTTAATTGTAGGAAAATGAAATTCAACTAATCGATTTTTAAAAGCTCTCGAGCTTTATCAATTAGTTTCTCCTTCTTTTCTTGATGGTTTTTTATAAATTTTAATACCTTTTCCACGCATTGAGCTTTATGTTCCCCACAAAGTAAATCTCCTTTAACGCATCTTTCGAATTCATCGGCTAGAACATCATCATTCTCTTCAAAATGATACATTAATATTTTGTAAATCATACACTTTTGAGGTTCACCACCAAGTTCTTGTTGTTCTTTCTTATTTTTACGGCCACCAGTAAGAGCTCCTTTTACTTTTTTCTCGATAGAATCTAATGTTTCGTTAAAAGTAAATGAACTATTGGGATTTCTTTTAGCCATTTTATCTGATCCATCAATCCCTGCTAATAAATAGTGATAAGTAGCGCCAGGTAGGAAAAATTTCTTGTAATACCTCCGTGTGAGGTCTCTTGTAAGTCTTATGTGTGGATCTTGATCTATACCGACGGGAACTACAGTTGGTTGTGGACCTTCTCTAACTTGGGGGAGAACTATGTCGCCTACTTGAATAAGGGCTGCTAGATAGAGGCCGAATGTTTTCTCTCCATAGATTGCATTTAACATGTTTTGGGTCACTAATCTACTTACCTTAAAGCATATATCTTTCACAATAGGCTCTTTTGATTGCCTCCAAATATAAGTTTTATCAGGAGAAGGGTCTAAGCCGAATGCTAAAATATCTGCTACATTATCTATCGCATTTGGTTCTGCTTCATCGTAGGGTATTCCATTATCTTCCCAAGATTCTATATCTGCGACACCATAATAAACTTTCCCTCCCATTTTTTGAAACTCGACAATTTCTAAAGCAGTCGTTGAGGTTCCTAAGTGGTAAGGCCCAGAAGGTTTTATACCGCTCATTACAGCCCATGGTTGATTATCTTCAATTGCTTTAAACACCAATCCTAAATCTCTATGGCCAAAAATGATTTTCCTTCTGAAAAATCGATTTTTTAACAATTTTTGTCTTAAACTTTCGTTTATATCTTCGATACCAAATTCTCTCTTTATTCTCTCGTAATCCTCATCTTCTACAGGATTAGAGGAACCCCAAGGATCAAGCATTTTTTACTATTACCTCTTTTATATCGTAGGTACAATTTTATTGATTAATATAAAGTAATATCCCAATTAAAAATTTGGGTTCATATTAAGGCTATATAAGTGGTTGAATAATAATATAAACACTAAAGTTATTTTTTAGCTTCTATTTGTTAACGATATTTAGTTTTACTTGAAAAGTTATAAAGATAACATATAATAAATCTTTTGACCTTCTTTCTATTAAGATGACTGAAAACGATGCGCTACAAGAAGAGGAATGGAAGGAAAAACTAACCGAAGAACAATATCGCGTTTTAAGACTGAAGGGGACTGAACGCCCTTTTACTGGCAAGTATTGGGACAACAAAAAGAAAGGCATATACTATTGTGCTGGTTGTGGAACGCCATTATTTGACTCAAATTCGAAATTTAAATCAAGATCTGGGTGGCCTAGCTTTTCTACTCCTGTAAAAGATTCTAAAATTAAAGAAGAATCCGATAATAGCTTCAGTATGAGAAGAACGGAGGTCTTATGCAAAAATTGTGGAGGTCATTTAGGACATGTGTTTAAGGACGGTCCTAAACCAATTGGTCTACGATACTGTATTAATTCGATATCTTTAGATTTTAAGTCTAAAAATAAGGACGAAAAGTAGAGGAACGACTAATTTTTTCACAAAATGATAATCGAGGAATTTTTATATTCTTTTAAAACCATATTAGAATTAGTTTTGGTTATGAATTCTTTCTCGTTTAATTCTCGAATAAAATTGTGCACATCCTGAGCTTCTTTAAAACGACATATTAGTGCTGCAGACTGTTCTCCCGTTGTATGAAATACTGAACATACTTCTGGTTTGAGTGATATTTCGTCTAAGATTTCCTGCGTGTGTTTACCATCAATATTAATTCTTATTAAAAATGTTAATTTATATCCCAATTTCTCGTTATTAAGTTTAAGGGTATATCCTTCAATTATCTTATTTTTCTCTAATTTCGAAATTCTATTATGAATGGTTCCAATCGAAATATTAAGTTTATCTTGAATTACTCGATAGGATGTTTTAGCGTTTTCCTGTAAAATTTTAATAATTTCTTCGTCAATTTCGTCCAAAGTTTCTTTTTTCATATTTCATAAACCAGAAAAGTAAGATATTCTTTAAAATTTGTTAGTTTGTTGAACAAATTGTTGAACAAATTAAATAAATTTGAAATTTATTTATAATTTTTGAATTTCAAGTTTTTTATTTTTAAATGATCTCCAAATCAGAAAAATTCTTATAAATTGAGTCATTAAAAAATTCAAGAATTAAAAATTTTTAAAAACAAAAAAAGGTAAAAATATGTCTGTACCGATTATAATTCTCAAAGAAGGAACGGAAGAAACGAAAGAAAAAGAAGCTCGCATGCAAAATATCAATGCAATCAAAGCCATTACAGAAACAGTGAAATCTACTCTTGGACCAAAAGGCATGAATAAAATGCTGGTGGATTCTGTAGGAGATGTTACAATTACTAACGATGGTGCCGAAATACTTAAATTACTTGATATAGATAATGTTGCCGCAAACATGATGGTCAATATTGCTAAATCTATAGATGACGATATTGGTGATGGCACCACAACTGCTGTCATCTTCTCAGCAGCCTTATTGGAAAATGCTCTTGAACTTATCGAACAAAATATTCATCCAAAACCCATTACTCATGGGTACAAGTTAGCGGCAGATAGAGCTTTAAAACTTGTGAACGAAATGGCTGCCAAAATCTCTCCCGACGATGATAAAATTCTTATTGCTGCAGCTAGAACTGCTATGAATGCTAAGGACATAGTAGGTGTAAAAGACTATTTTGCTGAACTAACGTTAAAAGCCATCAAACACATACGTGGAGACGATGGTAATACGTTCTCGAAAGTTGGAAATGTTAAAATTGTCAAAACACCTGGAAAATCCTTAAGAGAGTCAGAGTTAATTAATGGAGTCTACATCGAAAAGGATAAAGTCAATTCAGCAATGCCAGAAGTAATTAAGAATGCGAAAATAGCAGTCATAAGGAGAAAATTAGACGTCGTTAAAACAGAATTCGACGCCCAAATTCGAATAACGAACCCCGCGGACATTCAGAAATTCCTCGATCAAGAAGAAAAGATTCTGATAGACTACTTGAAGATCTTTAAAGATTTAGGAGTTACTATGATAGTCAACAATAAAGACATATCTGACAAGTTTGGAGCTTATTTGGCTAAAGAAGGAATTGCCGCAATAAAAAACCTCGGCGAATCTGATATGAAAGCGGTAACGAAAGCTATTGGTGCTAGTACAGTTGATGATCTACATTCCTTATCTGAGGCCGATCTAGGTTTTGCAGAAAAAGTCAAGTTCGAAAAACTCTCTAGAGATGATTACGTACTCTTTACAGGATGCAAAAATCCTAAATCCGTGTCAATACTGCTTAAAGGAGGTTTAGAAAAAATCTTAAACTCAGCAGAAATTACGCTGCATGATGTACTTTCAGTTGTTGCTAAAGTTATGGATACTGAGCGGGTAGTAGCTGGTGGTGGAGCAATTTACATTGAATTAGCAAAAAAATTAAGAGAATATGCTAACGAAATTAGCGGGAAAGAACAACTAGCTGTAAACGCTTTTGCAATTGCATTAGAAGAAATTCCTAAAACATTGATCAAAAATGCAGGGTTAGATGAAATCGAAAATATGACAGAACTGCGTGCAGCCCACAAGACTGAAAGTGATAAGTGGCAAGGGATTGATACTATTACTAACGAGATAGGAGATAATTTCGAGAAAGGTATAATAGAACCAGCAGCATTAATTAATCATGTTATTAAAGCAGGAAGCGAATTAGCAAATCTTATTTTAAGAGTAGATAGAATTATCAGTGCTAAAGGTAGTAGACCTCCTGGATTATAATGATTTGATTGAATATTCTATTTTTTTTATTTTTTTTAATTTTAAATCCTAATATTTGTGAACATTTTTTAATAATGCTAGGATTTAGAAAGACTTTTAAAAATTTTTTCACTTTTAAACCTATTGACCTATTTTATTTTCAATAAAAAATTTTTAGATTTATAAATTTATGAAATTTAATGAAGAATTCGCACAATCCATGGATAAAGATATAATATCTCAGCAAGATATTAAAAAATTATTTGCTTTAAAGAATGATCATGTTTTAAAAATTATAAAGCAATACGCAGATTTGTGTAAACCTAGCAAAATAACCGTAATTTCTGACGCTGAAGAGGATATTGAATATGTTTTCCAAAAAACTCTTTCTATTCGAGAAGAATGTACCCTCAATATAAAAGGACACACAGTTCACTATGATAGCTTCTATGATCAAGCAAGAGATAAAGGAAATACTAAAGTTTTAATCCCAAAAGGAGAATATCGGAGTCCTTGGATTAACACGATGGATAGAGAGGAAGGACTTGAAGAAATATTAGAAATTATGGATGGGTGTATGAAAGGGAAAGAATGTTTAGTAAGATTTTTTTGCCTTGGACCTATTAATTCAAAATTTACTATAGGAGCTTTACAACTTACAGATTCATTCTATGTCGCTCATTCTGAAGACCTTTTGTATAGAAAAGGATACGAGGAATTCAAAGAATTAAATGGATCTAATAATTTCTTTTACTTTGTCCATTCTGCTGGAGAGCTTGTTGGTAATCCTCCTGTTACTAAAAACATTGAAAAAAGGCGAATATATGTCGATCTCCAAGAATCACGGGTTCTATCTGTTAACAATCAATACGCGGGTAATTCCCTTGGATTAAAGAAGTTAGCTTTAAGATTAGCAATATTTAAAGCAAATAACGAAGATTGGCTAACGGAACACCATTTTATATTAGGAGTTCGCCCGAAGGGTAAAAATCGGGTAACTTATTTTACCGGTGCTTTCCCAAGTGCATGTGGAAAAACTTCTACTGCGATGCTTCCTGGTCAACTAATTGTTGGAGATGATATCGCATATTTACGAGCTTGGGACGATGGTTTTGCACACGCTGTTAATATTGAGAAGGGAATTTTTGGAATTATAAAAGATGTAAATGCGAAAAACGATCCTCTAATTTATGAAACTCTCACAACCCCAAGAGAATTAATTTTTTCTAATGTTCTCGTAAAAGATGGGAAGCCTTACTGGCTCGGTATGGGCGTTGAGCATCCTAAAGATGGTTTTAACCATTTCGGACAATGGAACGATGGAATTTCTGATAGAGAAGGAAAGTTGGTAACTTTTGCTCATCCGAACGCAAGATATACAATTAACCTCAAGGATCTTTCAAATTGTGATCCTAAATTAAACGATCCTGATGGAGTACCAATCCACGGGATATTCTATGGGGGAAGAGATTCTGACACAATGCCTCCTATTGTAGAAAGCTTAAACTGGGAACACGGGATTTTTTTAGGCGCTTCTATAGAATCTGAAACGACTTCAGCAACTCTTGGGGAAACAGGCGTTAGAAAGGCTAGTCCTATGGCAAACCTTGATTTCTTGGTAGTTCCTCTGGGGAAATACTTAAACAACCACAATATTTTTGGAAAAAAATTGAAGCACTGCCCACAAGTATTCTCTACTAACTACTTTCTTAAAGGTAAAGGCGGGAAATATTTAAATGCTATATTAGACAAAAAAGTTTGGGTTATATGGGCGGAAGGGCGTACTAGAGGAGATTTTAACGCTATTGAAACACCAATTGGTTATTTGCCTAAATATGAAGACCTTAAGATGTTATTTAAAATAGAGTTAAATAAAGATTATTCCAAACAAGAATATATTGAGCAATTTACAATAAAAATCAATTTTTTACTCGAAAAACTAAATCGCATTGAGACAATGTATAAAACAGAAAAAGAAATTCCTAAATTTTTCTGGGATACTCTTTTTATGCAACGCTCAAGATTGAATGTTTTGCTAAAAAAAACGAGTAAAGAAGAAATTAATCCCTTTGAACTAGTCTAACTATTATTAGAAGGAAAATAAATTTCAATAAGAAATAATAGAAAACTCTATATCAAGAGTTTTAATCCCTGTTTTACTTTGTAGCTCCTATTTAATCGATCTACTTCGATGAATCTCTTAATTTCTAGATTATTTAATAAATCTCTCATTTCAACAGGGTTTTTACTAAGTTTTGCTGCTAATCCCTCAATATCCGTTTCATATGAGCGAAGCACCGTAAGGAGAGATGAGTAATGATCAAAAATTTGATTCACAATATATTTGAGAGCTTCATTCAAATTCTCTCCCGTCCGTGTACTTGTTGGAAAAATCATTGCGTCGTCTCTTAAATAGTTTTGAGATCTTACTATTTCAGTATGCCTGGCCCCAGCCTTATCTTGTTTATTTGCCAAATAAACTATAGGAGTGCCAAGCCCTATCGTTTTTCGAAGAGAGTTTAGAATAATTATTGCGTCCTCATCTTTTTCTGGGTGGGCCGCATCAAATAAAAAAACAAGACCATCAGAACCTCGGACTACTACATCTCTCATAACATTAAACCTTAATAAACCGGGCGTGCCAAACAGAAAGACATCAAATCCATTTAATTTTACGCTTCCTAAGTCCATTCCAACGGTGTAATATTTATTATCTCTGGCTTTTGCTTCTACATTTAATGCCTTGTCATCAAAATATTTAATAAAACTCGATTTACCGCTTTGGGTTGGACCTGATACTGTAATTTTCATGATTGTTAACTCTACTTTTAAACAAACGATACCAAATGAAGCTTTTGTCGGTATATAATTGAAAGTGTTTTTATTACTTGATTATTAACTTAATTAGCTTTTTATTTAGCATTAATATATAGATAATATAATTTTATGTTTTAGGAAAAATACTGCAACAATATTAAATTCAATAATGATAATTATAAAGCTCGTTTCCTTTAGCTCTTATCACTAAAGGTAGTTATAATCCTTGAAAAATTGACGAATAATCACTTGTAGGATTTAAAGATTTGCTACTAAAGATCAAAAAGAAATATTTAATAATGCTAATAAAAGATCAAAAAGAAATAATTGATATTGAAACTGATATTATTCGTCATGGAATTTTAGAAAAAATAAAGAATAAAGGTATATTATCAAACAAAAACTAAAAAAACTAAAAATAAAGGGATTATAACTGTTCCAAATATAATTTGAACAAGTATAATTAAATATTAATAAAATGAGTAAAAAAAATTCTGTTTTAGTTGTAGGTAGTGGTATAGACGGTATACAAGCTTCTATCGGTTTAGCAGACTCTGGGTTTAGAGTATATTTAATAGAAAAAGCCCCTCTAACAAGAATCAATACAAATCAAGAAAAAATCTTAGTTAATGATTGTACTACATGCCTCATTCCCCTAAAATTTGCTGGCCTTAATGGATATGATAATATAGAATTGATAAGAAACGCAGATATCATAAGTTTAGAAGGAGAACCCGGGAAATTCAAAGCAACCATCTATAAGAAGAGTCTTAGTCAGGTTGAAACTATTAATCCTGAGGATAAAGATTGCATAAAACAGTGTCCGTTTATAGATCTTTTAAAGAATAGAGATAAAATAAAAGAATTGGATGGCAATAATTCTCAATTTTCAGCAATTGCTCCATTGAAAATTCTAATTGAAAAACGAAGGATTCCACCATGTGAAAACGCATGCCCTGCTCATGTTAAGAGTCAGGATTATGTTGATTTAATCATCAAAGGGCAATACCAAGAATCCCTCAATGTCATTCGAGAAAGATGTCCGCTCCCTTCTGCTATTGGGAGGGTCTGCCCTCATCCATGTGAATCAGCTTGCAATAGAGGGGAAATAGAAGAACCCGTTAATATCTGTGGTTTAAAGAGGTTTGTTGCTGATTATATAAGAGAAAATTCAAATGAAGAGATTAAATACTTAGAAAATAAGAAAGAAAAAAAGGTAGCTGTTATAGGCTCTGGTCCTGCAGGTTTAACCGTAGCATATCATCTGGGAAGGTTGGGTTATCCAGTTACTATCTTTGAAAAATCTCCAGTTGCTGGTGGAATGTTAAGATTAGGAATCCCAGATTATAGACTACCTCCCGAAATTTTACAAGCAGATATCGATCATATCAAAAGGTATGGTGTTGAAATAAAACTAAACTCTCCTATCGGTCCACTTGGACCCACTATTGATGATCTCCTTAAAGATTTCGATGCGGTCTTTATTGGCGTGGGATTACAACTTGCCAGAGAGCTAAAAATTGAAGGAAATGATCTTGAAAATGTTCTTTACGGAATAGATTTTCTTAAAAAATGTGGTTTGGGGGAAGAGGTTACTGTAGGTAAGAATGTTTTAGTGATTGGAGGTGGAGACGTTGCTGTCGATGTAGCACGAACTGCATTAAGGAAAGGAGCCGAGGAGGTTCACATGGTCACATTAGAATCCGAAGAGATTCTTCCTGCCCATCCATGGGAAGTAACAGAGGCAAGGGAAGAAGGAATTGTATTTCACACTAGTTTAGGTCCAGATAAATTTGTAGGGGAAAATGGTAAAGTTATCGGTTTAGAAACAGTTGTTTGTGAGTCGGTTTACGATGACAAGGGCCGTTTCAATCCTGTATTTGGAGCATGCTCAGAAGATATGCTTAAGTGTGATATGGTCTTTGTTACTATTGGTCAAGCTGCTGATTTATCGTTTTTAGATAAGGACATAAATGTTGGTAGGGGAATAGAGATAGATCGTGGTAATTTTCAAACCTCAAAAGATGGTGTATTTGCTGGAGGTGAAGTTGTTACTGGCCCTGGTGCGGCTATTGATGCAATGGCAACTGGTAATAAAGCTGCAATTGTTATTAATCAATACCTAAAAGGAGAGAAATTATCATTTGTAGAGACAATTCCGGATTATAATGAGGAAGATTTAGTAACATTTGAGGAGTTGAAAAGAAGGGAACGAATAGAACCAGAACCTCGGAAAAATCCTGAACACATACCTCCAGATGAAAGAAAAACTAATTTTAAAGAATTTGCACTAGAATGGGATGAGAACCTTGCTATCGCGGAAGCGAATAGGTGCCTTAGTTGTGGGATTTGTACTGAATGCTCCGAAAATGTGAAAAAATGTGTTGCTAATTCTATTGATAGTAGTCAATTTAGTGAAACGATATCTATTGACATTGATAATGTAATTTTAACTCCAGGTGAGTGGTTATCATGTTTTGATCTTCGAAAATTAACTGACTATAGATGGGAAATCGTTAATCCAATTGCACATGTAGATACTGCATTATGTATTGGTTGTAATAGATGCGCTGATACTTGTAACTATAATTCTGTAGGTGTAAAATATGAAGCTGGCTTAAATGTTTCGAAGGTGGACCCTCAGCTATGTAAGGGTTGTGGCGACTGTGTCGCAGAATGTCCTGGAGAAGCCATAACCATGAGCCGTTTTGGTAGGGATCGAATAGAACAAATCATCAATTACACTCCACAGGATAAAAAAGATGAACTGCATCCTAAAATCCTAGCGTTTCTATGCAGCTGGTGTAGCTACTCTGGAGCAGATTTAGCAAGTCTATACCAATTTCAAAGTTCGCTTAATGTGCAAATTATTCGAGTGATGTGCTCTGCAGCCATAAGTAAAAGTTTTATACTCCAAGCTTTTTTAAATGGAGCTGACGGAGTGATAATAGGAGGATGTCATCTTGGTAAATGCCATCATGTTGAGGGTAATTTGGATACTCAGAGGAGATTCAGACAAATTGCCAAAGGATTAAGAGAAATTGGAATCAATCCTGAACGATACAATTTAGAATGGTTCTCTCCTAGTGAAGAAAAAGTATTTTCAAAAATTATGAATGATTTTATTACTAAAATTAAAAATTTAGGATCAATTGAAACTGATTTTAAGTCAATAAACACGTCGCCTAAAAGGGCAAGTGCTAAAAATTAAGATATCTAAGAGGGATTAAACAAAATGATAATTACAGAACTTAAAAATATAGAAGAAATATACGATATGGTAAAACAATACTCAAAAATTTTAGTTGCTGGGTGTGATGGATGTTGCCAACCCCCAAGATCTATAGCTGAAGCGAAAAATCTTGGTCAGATGCTCGAATTAAAAGCAAAAGTCGAGGGTAAAGAGTTAAAATGGAAAGCTATAACAGTACTTAGGCAATGTGATGATAGAATTGCAGCAACTACCGTTCAACCTTTTATTGAGCAATACGATGCGATAGTATCGTTGTCCTGTGGATTAGGTGTCGTCATGATGAATCGAATATTTGAAAATATTCTTACCTACCCTGCTCAAAATAGTATGTTTGGAGGGGCAGAAAATAATGCAGAAAATAGTTTTGCTGAATATTGTGAAACATGCGGGGAATGTTTACTTGGTGCTACTGGTGGAGTGTGTCCTATGGCCGGATGTGCTAAAAACTTGAGTAATGGACCATGTGGTGGGACCGTTAACGGTAAATGCGAAGTTGGTGGATATATACACGAATGTGCTTGGATAAAGATATACGAACGCTTAAGAAAATTTAATAGAATGGATCTTTTTACTAAATACCGTCCACCAAGAAACTACAGACTTTGGTCAAGTCCACGGTTTATTGAGATTAATAAATCTTATACGAACGAAGAAGAACCAATAAAGGAGGAGAAATAGAAAATGGTAAAACGACCAGCATATAGTACTTTAGTAAAAACTATGAGGGAAGGTAAATTTTTATTCACTGGTGAATTAGAGCCAAAAAAGATGATTGATTTGTCTTCTATCCTACATTCTGCGGAAGAAATGAAAAAAACGGGAAAGATTGTTGCTGCTAATGTGACAGATGGACCACAAGGAGATGCTTACACTTGTTCCATGGTTCCTTGCTACTTAGTTCAAGAAAAAGTTGGCTTGGAAGCGATTTGGCAGATGACTGTTCGAGATAGAAATCGAATTGCTTTATTTGGCGATATATTAGGTGGAGCGATACTTGGCCTAAAAAATTTACTTGCTTTAACTGGAGATCATACTGCTCTTGGAGATCATCAAAATGCGAGGCCTGTATTCGATTTAGACTCTACACAGTTAATCGATCTCGTTTCTAAAATGGTAGATGACGGTACGGATTTAGAAGGAAATGAAATTGAAGGCGGAAAAATCGAAATGAATGTGGGATGTGCCGCTAATCCAAATTCAAACCCAAGAGAGCCCGAAATCTTAAAAGTAGGAAGAAAAGTAGAAGTTGGCGCCGATTTCATTCAAACTCAAACATCTTTTGATATAGATGATGCCAAAGAATTCCTAAAAGAATTAGAAAAATTCAATGTTCCCGTATTGCTAGGACTATTTCCTATAAAAAATTACGGCATAGCTTGGTATTTCAATGAGTATATCCCTGGCGTTTCAGTTCCAAAGGATCTCTTAAAAGCTTTAAAAACTGCAAAAAAGGAGTACAAAGATGATAAAAAAAAGCGGAATGAAGTTATCGATAAGATTAATATTGACTTTTATGAACCATTTATCAGGGAAATTCAGAAAACCACTAAAGCTGCGGGTATTCATTGCATGGCTGTACATTACGAAAGACTATTTGAGCCTTTATTAAAGAACTTCTAACAGTAATGAGGAAAGCAATAACATGAAAAAATTTTTCCAAAAAATTTTATTTATTTAATAAAACTTACATTTATTCTATTTTTTAACTATCCGCTTAATTTCTTAACTTGTATAAAAAAAATGTCCGTTCTTTTCAAATTTCTGTACTTTTCCTTGATGTTCCAGAAATAGTAAGTGTCCTAGAATTTCACTTAAAGCCATGAAAGAGTTAATTTCGTCTAATTCAGTTCCAAAATGAATTTGAGAAATTTCAAAGGGGGTCATAGGTTTTTCTTTGATTAAATTTGAAATTTCAGATAGTCTATTCTCGTGATGCTTCTTTATTTCTAAAATCCGTTCATGTGGATTATATATTATGTCTTGATGAGCAGGAAAAATTATCTTTGCATTTAACTTATCAATTCGATCTAGCGAGTTTAGATAATGGTCTAAAATGTTATTAAAATCGTACTTCTCATATTCATCCTTAAGAGTATTGGGGATTAAAAAATTCCCGATATGGGGCGTAATTCTCGAAAGGATGTGATCTCCAGAAAAAAGATATTTCTTTTTAGCATCAAAAATGGCTGTATGGCCAAAACTATGACCTGGAGTCCAGATTACTTCTAAATCGTTCAAAAACGTGTCATTATCGCGCACAATTACATCTGGTTTTTGGTAGCGCAAAAGTCTTGGCCAAAAAGTGAAGAATTGAACCATCTTTTTCCCTTCTTCTTCGCTAATTCCATATTTTATCATCAGATTCGCAACTTTTTTCGCTTCAGTTTTTATTTCTTCCATACTTGAATCGTGTGTTTCCCATCTCAAAATCTTATGGGTTATATCGTTCATCACTATTTTCAAGTTTGGGTTTTTTCTTTTAAGCGTTTTTACTAATCCCATGTGATCTAAATGAAGATGGGTAATAAAACAATAATTAATATCTTCAATGGGTATATTTATATCATTCAACGCTTTAAAAAGGAGTTTACTCCAATTTCCCATATTTAAACCTGCATCTATTAGAATATATTGATCATTAAATTTAAAAAGGTAAAGACAAACGAACTTTACGGCAAATGGAACGTCAATTTTTATTCGGTAGACATCGTCAATTTTATTGACTTCAGATTTAAATTTATACAATAAAAGTACCTAGCTCCCAAATTTGATTCTTATTTGAAAAAATAAATAAAACCATTTTTAATTTATTATTTGAAAAAAAAAAATGAAAAAAAAGATTTTTAATATAATTCTAATCTTTTAAACCATAATACATAAACCAGAAGCTGCTTAAATAACCGATTCTAACAAATATTACGGTGAATCCCGGAACAATTAAGCCTTCTAATAAGCCAAATATACAAAAACAAATCGCTCCCATTGATAGAAGGAAAAATTTTTTCTTTAAAATCCCTGTAGACTGAAAACTCTTTATTAAAAAGCCAAACCCAAGGAGAATTATAATGAGTATTAAGAATATCCCCATTATCATACCAGCTAAAGAGAAAATATTTAGGTTGTAATCAATTAATCCATCTCCTGATACAGGAGGAGGGTTAAAATTAAATGCACTAAATGGGTCCATAAATATGATGATGTAAAAAACTATGCTTAGGGCTATAAATACTGAGACTATATACCATTTGGCTTTAGGGACCAATAATGCTCCACCGATATAAATCGCAGTTACAACAGCAGGAGCCAACCAAATGTAGCTTAAAATACCCACCATACCATATGTATTATCAAAATTAGTGCTGGTAAATATAACGAGAAAAAAATCTAAAAAAACTCCTAAAAATGTTAATCCTGCGAATAAATTTGCCAATCCTAGAGTTGTCAGCATTTTAGCTCCAGTTTTTTTCGATTTATAGATAAAAAACAACCCGAATAAAAACCCGAAGATTACTACTCCCGAGGCAGTAAGGCCGTCAATCCAAAAAATTAAATCTACCATTCCATAATCACTCTTCGTTTTTAATTTTCAAAAACTAATAATAAAACTAATAATAAAACTAATAAAAAAACTCTAATATAAATTAGCTCCATCACCTTATAAATGAAAGTGATAATCGTTTGTTAACACAATAAAATTAATGAATAAATACTACGGAATTTATATAAACAGATTGGGTTCGAGTGATAATATATGTCTGCTTCTCCTGCATTACAGCAGAACGGAGCCTATATTTTTTTCATGATATTCTTCTTCATATCAAATTCTAAATCCCGCAATTTGATCTTAATTTCTTTTGGATTATAGTCTTTTTTTAGCAAATCAATTATTGTCTCTTTCAAAGACTCTAGATTATCAACTGCGCATTGGTAAAATATGTTATCTTTATCCAAATTCATATTCAAAATTTCATACAATCCGTTGAGAGAATCACGAATCTTTTCGTAGTGCTCCCACGCTTTATCTAAATCAGACCCAGTTTCTTGATTAGCCATTACTATAATAAAAAAAGAAGTAAAATAAAACTTTTTCCTTATGAGGTTATAACACCTTTTTTGAAAAAATGTAAGAAAAAAAGAATTATCTACTCCAAAAATGTAGGTGAAAATCTAAAAAGAATTCATAAATTATTGAATTAAATTAAATCAATTCAAGAAATGTTTTCGTTCCAATTTTAAACTTTTCTGTGGGAATATTGTCTCTGACTTTTACTAATTTTATAGCATCATTAGGGCAATTAGCTGCGCAAACTCCGCACCCCAAGCAATAATCTTCGTTTATAAACATGTGTTCATCAGAAGAATCTGGTTCGTTAGGAAGTTTATGATAAATAACACCCATTGGGCATTTATTTAAACAAATTTCGCATTTTGTACATAAATCATTATTTATTTTAGGTGTATAGTTGGATGCTAAAGTGGCATAGTATTTATGTTCTTTGGCGGCTACAAGGGCTCCACAATGGCAGCTACAACAATTACATACGAATAAAGTGGATTCAATGCTACTGTCGGCAACACAATGGTGAATCAATCCTGCCTTCTCTGTTTTTATAAGATATTCAACTGCTTCTTCCTTATTAAGCTTTGGTGCTCCTCGTTCGATACTTGACCGAGCTCCTTCTCCCGCTAAAAAGCAACCCATCTCTGGTGATGCCACCTGACATGAGTCTCCAGTGTACTCGGCAATTAAGCGGCATTGACATGGAATGACCGTGAAAATGTCGTAATTATCAATTAATTGAGACATTAATTCATATGGTAAAATTTGAGATTCGACATCAAGAGATTTATCAATTTTAATTAATTTTTCCTTTGCGTTAATCGGTAACCGCGGTCTAAAAAATTTTAAATTTGTTTCAACTAAGAATGGTGGTAGAAAGCTCTTAAAAAACCATCTGAATATTTCCGCTACTTTTGTTAAATTTTCCTCAGAATCGTTCCTCCTAATAAAATATCTTTCAAAGATGCCTGGAAGAATTGGGACTAAACCATACCCATCAACTACTTTAGCAATTGTACCTTTGGCGTATAATCTATCTAAAATAGATATCAATTCATCTTTTGAAATTCCTGTTGATTCTTCTAAACTTTTAAGCGAAGTATATTTATCAGCGCCTTCAAACTTGGAAATAATTTCAATCTCCTCTTCATTCCATAAGACTTTCATCAGTTCAAAGATTTTCTTATGTTTTGGTGCGTATAATGACCCGAGACTTAATTTTTGTCTTACAATCTCATAATTATCAATTTCCAACATGATTTTATAAAAGGATGTCTTGTTTAATTATTAATCGAAAATCAAATAGAATGTTTACATCAAAATTTTATATCACTATTTCTATTATTCTAACTATATCTTTATTAAATTTTACAGAAAACGAACGGATGAAATTTAACATGGTAAAAGATTTAGAAAAAGACTTATCTAAAATAATTAAAAAGGAACGGTTCCAAGGGAAAATGGTCAAGTATGTCAGTGGCGTTGGTAAAGTTCTATTATTCGTACTTCCTATTCTACTATTAATAGTAACCATCCTAGCTTTTATATCAGTATTGGACTTCACGTTAAAAATTGTATTCTTCGTAATCTTAGGATTATATGCCTTCAATTCAATAATGCTATTTCTAGGAGCAAATTCTACAAATTCTTCTCTTAAATTACGATTAAAAGTTGAAAGAAAAAGAGGAAGGCCAATAGACAGCCTTGATGGTTTTGAAATGTTATTTTCTAGCGTGAAAAGAGTTGTTAACTTGCTAAAAATTATTGCCACAATATGTTTTGTAGCACTTATTTTGTTCGTAGTAATGTTATTACAGGGAGATTTAAACTTAGGATTCGCAGCAGCAGGATTTGCACTAATTGGGTTAGGTTTAGCAATTATTATTCGTAGCCTAAACCTCAATATTCACGATGTCAACGGTCTTCAAGATTTTTATAAACCTACTACGCACCAAATTTTCTTAGACAATTTTTTTGGAGAAATATTTTCGGATCATTTAGATCCTATTACATTTCTTAAATGGGACGAATACTTAGCAGGGATAGATAAACTTTTAACGCCAACCTTTATTCAAAAGGTTAAAGAAGCCGAGGAAGATGAATTACCAATAACTTTTGGAATTGAATCAATATTATTCTTATACTATTTACAATACCAAGGCGTTTTAACTGAAGAACAATTTACTCGTGAATTAAAAGAAGTAATTAATGTAGATTCTGCTTCTTTTGATATCAAAAGAGGTTTGTTAATTGATGGTATGTGGTATTTCTCTACTGCTGATATCTATAAATTATTCAATTACATTAAAAAATACACCCCTGGCTTTTTTAACATTATAGACCGCTTACAACTTGAATTGGCAGATAACATTACCCGACTGTCTAAGGATCCTATTTACATGGATTCTTCAGCCCAAGAAGTAGTATTTTTGAATGCGGAACTCAATATTTTGATCTTTCTATATAATAATGCCCCAGATGAAAAAAAATACACTATAAAAGTAGTTGCCCCGGGATTTGAACCTAGCAAATTGAAGTTAGATATCAAAGTTGAAGGAAGAGGAAGCTTTTTAATTCCAAATAAACCCATTCCTCTAATTTCTTCTGGAAGTACTGATATTGCAGGTGTATTATCAACAATGTTAGAAAACGGAGATACAACTTGGTTAACTTTAGAACCAAGAGAGACGGGAGAACAGACGATTCAAATTTTCTTGATGTCCTCTGATGGAACTATTATCGAAGGGAAAACAAGAACTATAAAAGTTACCAAAAACATGAAGACCTATTTAAAAAAACTTACTTCTATTGGCTCTCTACTTGGTGGGTTGGCCGTTCCATTAGCAAAAATCCTTCCTACTTTACTACAATAATCATTTATCTCTTTTTTTTATTTTATTTGTGTCTTAAAAGTTAAATGATTCACTAACTAACTTTTGGGAAGTAATCATTGTCTCTTCCAGGCTTAAAGTGCGATGTAAATTTGCTAAACTCTAAATATGAAAGCCTATCTGTGTTAATTGTAATGGTCCATAAATTTTTTAAACTCTCGTAATTATCTATTTTTTCAACAGGATTATTCAGTACGTTTAATTCCTCTAATTTCACGAGTTTTTCGAGACCTTTAACTACTTTAATCTGGTTTTCGTATAAATCCAGTCGTTTAAGGTTCGACAAATCTTGAAGTCCACTCATATCTTGAATCTGATTATTGGATAAGTTTATTTGGATAAGCTGCTTCAAATTACTAAGATTTTTTATTTCCTTTATCCTATTACAAGAAAAGTCTAAATCTTCGAGCTTATGTAACGAATCCAGTCCCGATATTCCACTGATTTCGCCATTTCTTAAAAATAAATTTCTTAAATTCCCCAATGAATTAAGCCCTTCAATTTTCTTAATACTTTTACACTCGTTTAAGCTTAGAATCTTTAACTTCTTGAGATTGTCTAAACCTTCAATTTTCCGAATGTTATTTCCATTTAAAATCAAATATTCCAGGTCTATTAGGTTTCCGAGGCCTGCGATTTTGGTTATTTTATTACTCTTTAAATTCAATGAATTCAGGTTTTTTAGCTTTTCTAGGTTTTTAATCTCTGTGATATCTTCAATCCCTACTCCAGAAAGATTTAAGTAATCCATGTGGCCTGAATCGCTTAAAATCTCATATTGAACGCCTTTATATTCAACAAATCTAATATCCGACATGATAGACACGTTAAATGGTTTTTACCATCAAAAATATTTATAGATTTCATATTAAAGAATGTTAGGTTTTGATAGGAAAGAATCAAAATAATTTTAAATAAAATACTATATCTAATTTAGGACAAATTCAGTTATACATTTTTTAAAAACAAATTCTACCATCTGTAACTACAATAAGCACAAAAAAACATTTTGAAGCAGTTCTTGAAGCGATAAATCGGATAAATCATCGGTTTCCGTTCTAATCCTAAAAAATTTTCATATTATGGCTTTTTTTAACTCATTAGTAAAAACTTTAAAAATGATAGATGTAGAATTGAATTTATGGAGAAATTTGATTTAGTAGTAGTTGGATCTGGAGCGGGGCTAAATGTCCTTAATTATGGACTTCAAATGGGGTTAAAATGCGCTTTAGTTGAAAACGCGAAACTTGGAGCAACATGTTTAACTCGCGGTTGTATTCCATCAAAAGTATTGGTTCACCCTGCAGACTTAATAAGAGAAGCAGAGCATGCAGCTAAGGTTGGGATAAAATTTAGACTCGAAGGCATTGATTGGGAATTAATTGGTAAAAGAATGTGGAGTCAAATAGATGAAAGCAAAGAAATGGAAGAGGGGCTATCACACGTACCAAACTTAAAACTTTATAAAGGCGTAGGTGAATTTATTGGAGATTATGAAATGCTGGTTAAATCTGTAGGGTCTGATAAAATTATCGGTCACTTTAAAGGAGAAAAATTTGTCTTAGCTTCTGGTGCGCGTTCTTTTATTCCTCCTATACAAGGATTAGACGAAATCGAATACATAACAAGTGAGAATTTCTTTGATGATAAATTTCCTAAGAAGCCGTGGGAAAGTCTAATTATTATTGGAGGTGGAGTTATTGCCGCTGAATTTGCCCATATTTTTTCCGCTTTTGGCACGAGAGTAACTATTGTAGAAATGTTACCTCGTCTAGTCATGACTGAGGAACCAGAAATAAGCGAATTACTGGAACGTAATTTTAAGAAAAATATGACTGTGTTTGTAAACCATAAGGCGATTAAAGTAGGTGCTAAAAAGAAATTGAAAACGGTTACAGTTCAAGATGTTGAGAGTGGAAAAGAAATTGAATTACAAGCAGAAGAAATTTTAGTTGCTGCGGGGCGTCGTTCTAATGCTGATTTATTAGCGGTCGAGAAGACTGGAGTTGAAACTGATGAAAGAGGTTGGATTAAAACCAATAAATACTTAGAAACTACAAAGTCGAACATCTGGTGCTTTGGGGACGCTAATGGTCTTTATCAATTCAGACACAAAGCCAATTATGAAGCGGATCTTTGTGCTAACAACATTTTCGGTCCTGAAAGCGATAAAAAGGAAGCTGATTATTCAGTAATACCTTGGGCTATATTTACATCACCTCAAATAGGTCACGTCGGCATGACAGAGGCAGAAGCTATAGAGAAGGGTCACGAGATATTCGTTGCTGTTAATCATTACTCTGGAGTAGCGAAAGGATTTGCAATGGGCTATGAAAGTGAGGATGTAGACGATGGTTTTGTTAAACTAGTCATCGATAAATCATATAAATTATTAGGTGCACATGCAGTTGGGCCTCACGCTGTGATACTTGTTCAACCCTTTGTATATTTAATGAATGCTGGATACACTTGTGATTCTCCCGATTTTCCTGCAAGAACGGGCGCTAATAAGTTGGGTAGAGCTTGTCCTGAGGCAGGATCTTTTATGCCGGTTTATAAATCGATGGTGATTCATCCCTCCCTTAATGAAGTGGCTGGCTGGGCTATTGGTAAAATGCGACCTGTAAATATTAAATCTCACGGCCATGAACATCAACACGAGCATTAAAAAAACTCCTTTTTTTTTATCATTTCTTTAATGAAGAAAATTAAATCTATGTAAAAACTTCAAATATTTAGCTTCTTTCAACAATCTAGAAAATAATGGATTTGCATAAAAATCGATTAAGCCAAATTTTTACACCTGATTATATAGCGGAGTTTATGGTTAAAAACATTAAGCAACATTATTTGTCCACACATAATGAGGTTTCCATTGATAAGATTAAAATCCTTGAACCTAGCGCAGGTAAAGGAATCTTTCTTAATTATATCTTAGACGAAGGATTTACTGATGTTATTGCTTATGAATTAGATCAAACTTTAAAAATTTCCCTTTTAAAACATTATCCGAATATAGAGCTTAAATTTGAAAATTTCTTAGGATCAGACGCTAACGAAAAGTTCGATATCATTATAGGAAATCCACCTTATTTAGGACAAAACTATAACGCCGTAATTTTTCAAGAGCTTGTAAAGAACTATTCGATTTGCAAAAAATATTTCGTTGGAAATATGGATTTATTTTATTTTTTCATTCATTTAGGAATAGAAAAACTAAAACCGGGAGGGTTATTATCTTTTATAACTACCAATTACTGGTTAACTAAATCTAAGAAGACAGGGATAAAGTATCTTAAACCTCACATCACAAACGATTGCTTCATGATACAATATATTGATTTATCAAAAATTAAAGTTTTTAAAGATGCTAAAGGTCAACATAATTGTATTTTTGTGCTGCAGAAAAAGAATTCACTTGAAAAAGAAAATATCACTGATAAACACATCCAAATCGTTCAGATAAATAAAAATAAAGATTCTAACTCATTTGATCATCAATATAATAAACTCTTGTTTTCAAAAATCCTTGATAATTCTAATTATAAATCTATTAAAAAATACACTTCAGGTTTAACTAATAATGATCTTTCGCTAAAAAGCAATTGGAACCTGTTATATCCAAGAGAGATTAAAGAGATCATCATGCAAATTGATCGTTTTTGTATGAAGAATAATAATTTGAATTTATTAGGAGATTATTTCAGTATAAGGAACGGATTAATCCTAATAAAGGACGAGATTTTTATTTTAAAGGAAAATGAACAAATAAAATTTGATGGGGATGACATTTTAATTAAAATTAATAATAGATTCACCAAATTAAATCCACTTGAGAAAAAACAGTTAAAAAAATTTTACAAGAGCCGAGTTATTAAACCGTATGGATATCTACAAGAAGAGCAGGAAGGATATTTACTCTTTTTTAATAAATCGAATTTCAAGCAATACGAGATTGGAGAAAGAGATTATCAAATCTCTAGGATATATCCTAACCTTTCTAACTATCTAAAACAATTTGAACTAGATCTTAAGGAAATATTAAAAAATGCTAATGAAAACCGTCATGATTTCTATTTCCCCCGAAGAGGAAGTCATATTAGGCAGAATACTGATAAAAAATTAGTTAATTTAGAACCATTATATGATGATGGTCCAAAGATTTTTTTTAAGTTTATTTCGCAGGAAAATGTATTTGGATATACTTCAGACCAATATTATGCAACATCAGACACCTATTTTCTGTGGTCTAAAAAACCTACTGATTTTTCTCTCTTATTTTTACTCGCTTATTTAAATTCTAAAATCGTAGCCTTTCTTTTTAAATCGAAAAGTTTAGCCGTAAAAAGAAGCAAAACAAAAATAGAAAATGGAATTCCCCTACCTGTGCTTGATAAATTCAAGTCTACGGAAAAAAAATCAATTATTGAATTGATTCAACTATTAACCAAATGTCTCGTTTATTCCGTAAATTCATTCAAGGGGTCTGATGTTTACAAATTTAGTAGTCAATTAGAGTCTTCTTCTTATTTACAAACAGCTGAGACATTAACAAGTAAAGAAATGATTATTAAAGCGATGAATGATAAGAATGATGAATTAATCCAAGAATTCATCAATAACCTTTTTTATCAACTATTTGATTTGGATGGAAATCGAATAGATTATTTAATAAAGGAATACTATAATGCTTAATTAGAAAAACCAATAATTCAAGGTCTTACAGTTAAATGATAGAGTTTCCAAAATTCGATGATGTTGGTAGTTTTCCATTACCGGATTACATTGATTTTGACAAGTTCAACCAATTCTATTGGGTAGGATACAAGGGAATTATTAATAAGGCTGATATTTTTGAGAATAGGGGAATTTACAATTTTTTCATCCATCCGTTTCTCCAATCGTTTCAGTTAAAATTAAACGCTGGGGTAGAAGTAATCAATTATCCCCAACATATGGATATGTATACCCAATTTTTAAAACCTATCGAAGATTATGCAATAGAGCCTTCTCTGATTGACTCCAAAAAAGGAATTATTCCAGAACTCTTCATATTAGACTCTTTTGCGAAAGATTATTATGAAAGAACTGGAAATGCCCTTAAAATAAAAGTATGCATTACTGGACCCATAGAATTATACATAAAAAAGCATGGTTTTACTTTATACCCCGATATTGTCTTCAATTTTGCTCAGTCTTTAAACAGAATATTGAAAAATTCAATAAAGAATACGAAATATCTTCAAAATTCCATCATCTCGATTGATGAACCATCATTTGGGTATGTTGACATGTTTAATGTCGAAGAGGATGATTTGATTAAAGCATTTGATAAAACTGTGGAAGGGATAGATAGTCTTATTCAAATCCACCTTCATACTTTAAAAAAATTCATAATTCCTATTCAAACAAAAAATATTGACATACTCACATGTGAATACGCCTCTGATCATTCTAATATCATTCCAAAAAATGACTTAGAAAAGTATGATAAATACATCCGTGTTGGCATCACGAGAACGAATATAAACAGTATCTTGGCTGAGAAATTGGACGCGGGGGCTTCACTTGATGAATTTAAAACGTTTGAAGGCACGATGAGCTTAATTGATTCAGAAAAATTCATCAAGAAGAATTTGCTTTTTGCTCTTAAGCATTATGAAGATAGGGTTAAATTTGTAGGCCCTGATTGTGGACTCAAAGGATGGAACCCCCCTCAAGTTGCTTACGAATTGCTAAGAAGAACTTATAAAGTCATTAAGGATGTTAGAAATACTTTGTAAGCAAATTTTAATTATTTTGATTAAGATATTTGTAATAAAAATTATAAATTATCTATTTATTGAAGCAAAACTCTGTTATGCTCAATTCCTTGCGTATACTTCTTATTATTCTTATAATTTATTTGGAAAAAAAAAATCGAAATTAATATACTTCTAATTAAAATATAAGACAAAATCGCAATATAATTAAAAATGATAATAGATCATTTGAACCAAACTATTCAATTAAAAATTTGCTATTTTGGACCGGCACTTTCAGGTAAGACTACAACTCTAAAAGCCTTATTCAAACACTTTGGAAAAGAGGATAAAGTATTAAGTATTGAAAGTAGTATAAGAAGAACTCTATTCTTTGACTACGGTACGATCTCATTCGAAAATAAGCAATGGCGGCTTAAGATTCACATATACTCTACGACTGGTCAAGATTTCTACATAATCACCAGGCCTGTTACACTACAAGGGATAGATGGAATTGTTTTCGTTGCTGACTCTCGACAATCAACCTATTATCGAAATTTGACCTCATGGAATGAATTGGGTAACTATTTCGAAGAGTATTTCATTGATTTACCGAAAATTTTAGCTTTTAATAAACAAGATTTGCACGAAAAGTTTAATTCAACCGATTTCTTAGAAAATATCAATTCTTTCAAATTTAAGAATTTTAAAACTAAAAAGACTGTAGCAACTCACGGGTATGGCGTTGTAGAATCTTTTGAACAGCTTATGGAACTTATCTTGGAAAAAATATACAAATCACAAATTGTGTCAATTTTCGATTAAGTAGTTAATCATTCTTAAAACATATCCATGTTATTAATTTAAGGATAATTCATTTCAGAATCTTATTTTAAATTATTATTGAAAGAATAAAATGATTGAAATTCAATTTTAAAGTGTACACAGCTTATTTTTAAAAATCAATAAGTTTTTATAGCTTTTTTGCCATATTACTAATGTCAATTGTCAATTGTCAATTGACAAAAATAAAAAGGTGATATTCGTGTCAGATGAGTATGATGATGATTATAATGATTTTTTAGAGCGAATTAAAGAATATCTTAATTTAGATCAAGGAGCTTTTGATGTGGATTTTTTATTTCTACCTGAACCGAATTTTGGTCCAAAAACAAATCGTAATGATGATAAGTTTAAAGGGTTTAAAGTAAGTTATCATTTTGAATCTGGAATGAATAAACCAGAAATAAAAATTGAAGGTAATTTTGATGAAAAAAGGCTTCAGGAATACATTAAGAAAATGAATCTTTCTAAACATTCACAACTTAAACGGTTAAATCCTTCAAGGGATAGGCAAGCTATTGATGTAAGTACGCTTTCCTTACAGCCTAATTACGAAAAAAGAGATAATATAGCAAAAGATCATTATTTTGAAACAATTTTTTATAAAGATTCTGCTGAGATTATTATCGAAGCTCCAGGAATTGAAAAAGGGCATATTTTGCTAAGTTTAACTGAAGATGGAAGAACTCTTAGAGTATCAATCGAAATCAATTTTAATAATATAGAAAAAGAGATATTATTACCTTTTGAATCTACAATGGACGATCACATTTTAGAATTTAATAACGGAATAGTAACAATTATAATGCGAAAGAAATATATTTGAGTGTGGTAATTAAATGAGTGAAATTTATAGAGGGGTAGAAGGAAGAGATAAGCGCTTGCGGGTTAAAGATGCATTTAAAGATGACAGTGGGCTCGGTCGAATTAGGATTGACGCTGAATTCGTAAAAAAGTTGAAATTAAAAAACGGTGATGCAATAGAAATATCTAACCCTATTTCAAAATTAAAAACTGCTGCATTGTTATTTCCAAGTAAACCTGAAGATACTGGGACTGGTGTAATTCGGCTAGATCCATTTCTACGAAGAAATATCGATACTGCAGTGGATGATTCTGTTGAGATTCGTAAAATTAAAGTTTCTTTAGCGGAAAAGGTAGTATTCGCAGGATTAACAGAATCGGTTGTAATTAGCCCGAAGCGACTAAACTCCCTTTTAGAGAATAGAGTCCTTACTAAGAACGATATATTAAGCTTTTACTCGTACAATAAGAAATATGATTTTATAGTTATTGATTTTTTACCAAAAACTGCCGCAGTAAGAATTCATGCTGATACGGAGATTAAATTAAGTGAAAAAACCCATAAAGAAATTATAGAAAGAGAAAAATCAAGGGTAAGCTACGAAGATATAGGAGGATTAGCAGATGAAATTCAGAGAATTCGTGAGATGATCGAATTACCAATAAGACATCCAGAAATATTCAAAACTATCGGAATCGATCCCCCTAAAGGTGTTTTATTACATGGTCCTCCTGGAACGGGAAAAACTTTGTTAGCCAGAGCAGTTGCATTTGAAACTGACGCCCACTTTATAACTATTAGCGGTCCTGAAATCATGAGTAAATTTTATGGACAAAGCGAACAAAATTTAAGAGATATTTTCGAGGATGCTAAAAAAAATATGCCTTCAATTATCTTTATCGACGAATTAGATTCAATTGCTCCAAAAAGAGGCGAAGTGACTGGAGAAGTAGAAAGAAGGGTAGTAGCTCAGTTGTTATCTTTACTCGATGGATTAGAAGGGAGAGGCGAAATTATCGTCATCGGAGCTACGAACCGAGTTAATGATATAGATATCGCATTGAGAAGACCTGGTAGATTTGATAAAGAAATTGAAATAGGGGTTCCAGATACTGATGGTAGGCTAGAAATCTTGCAAATTCATACTCGGGGTATGCCATTATTTGAAGATGTTGATTTAAGAACATTAGCAGAGAAAACCCATGGTTTCGTTGGTGCTGATGTTGAAGCATTAGCTAAAGAAGCAGCGATGTTAGCCATTAGAGAAATGCTGCCAAAGATCGATTTAGATAAACCGATTCCTTTTGAAATTTTAAGTGCTTTAAGAATTAAAATGGAGAACTTTACTTCTGCGTTAAATAGTATCGAGCCTTCAGCATTAAGGGAAGTAGTAATTTCTCAACCCAAGGAAACATGGGAAGACGTAGGTGGGCTGGAAGATGCTAAATTACAATTAAGAGAAGTTATCGAGTGGCCTTTTAAGTATCCTGAATTGTATAAACATTTATCTTCAAAACCTCCAAATGGAATACTACTATATGGACCCCCTGGAAGTGGAAAAACTTTATTAGCTAAAGCACTAGCCCATGAAAGTGAAATTAACTTTATCTCAGTAAAGGGACCAGAATTTCTCTCCAAATGGGTTGGAGAGAGCGAAAAAGCTGTAAGAGAAACCTTTAGGAAGGCAAGAGCTGCGGCTCCATGTATCGTATTCTTTGATGAAATTGACGCGATCGCAGGAATGAGAGGCAGATCTGCAAGCTCCGAGGTTACTGATCAAGTGATTTCTCAATTATTAACCGAAATGGACGGTTTAGAAGATTTAAAAGGCGTAATTTTACTTGCAGCTACTAACAGACCTGATATGTTAGACCCTGCTTTACTTCGATCCGGCAGGTTTGGTAGGCATATCGAGATTTTTATACCTGATTTTGAAACACGGAAGGAAATATTTAAGATTCATCTCAAGAATAAACCTTTGGCAAAGGATGTAAATTTTGATAAACTCGCTGAAGCTTTAGAAGATTATACAGGGGCAGATATCCAAGCAATTGCTGAAGAAGCTACTTTATTAACAATTCGAAAGGCAATCCCCATTGTTAATAAGAAGAAGGTAGAATTACAAGAGCTCATGGATCATCTGGAGCAATTAGAATCAGACTATCAAGAGCAGTTAGAGCAACATCAATTAAAGCAATCACAACTAGAGAAAGGCTATCAAGAGCAATTAGAGCAATATCAATTGAAGCAATTACAATTAGAGAAAGACTATCAAGAGCAATTAGAGCAATATCAATTGAAGCAATCACAAGTAGAGAAAGACTATCAAGAGCAATTACAATTAAAGCAATTGCAATTAGAGAAAAACTATCAAGAGCAATTAGAGCAATTACAATTAAAGCAATCACAATTAGAGAAAGACTATCAAGAGCAATTAGAGCAATTACAATTAGAGATAATACAATTAGAGAAATCTAGTAAAGATATCAGCGAGTTAGAAGATAAAATTAAGAATGCTCGATCCAAGCTCGTAGCTAAAATCGAGATTAAACAAGCAGAGTTCGACGAGGCAATTGATAAAATAATTAAAGGAGCAAACAGGGCGAAAAAAGTTCACGATCAATATTCAAAAGAGTCAGAGGAAATGTATAGGTAATAAAATTTAATAACCGAAAATGAAGTGATGTATATGGAAATAGAAGAAAAAAATCAAAACAAACAATTCATAAGTTTAGATAATCTATTAGAAATTTTAGGTAATCCAACTAGACGGATTATATTGTCTAAATTAGCAAAAGTTCCACATTCCGCTTCAGAATTATCTAAAATTTTAGGCATTTCGAGACAAGCCGTACACAGTCAGTTAGAAATTTTAGGTTCAAGTAATATTCTTGAGAGAATTGGAGATGAAAAGCGAGGGAGCAAATTTCGAATAAAAAGTAATCTTTCTATAAGGATTGATATTACTCCAGATTATTATAACATCCAATACAGCATGGCTCAAATCGACAGCGACGCAAAATCCATCAATCTTAAAGACATTGGATGCTCTATCAAATACGAAAATATTAAAACTCCAGATAATAAAATTAGATTTTTGGGGGAACAGATTAGAGATATCGAGCATAATATTAGGGATTTAGAAGGAGATAGACGTAAATTACTGCAGAATAAAGAGTGCTTTATAATCGAACTTAAGAGTATCATTAATCGAACTTACCAAAAACATTTCCTAAAACCAAAAGCTGAGGTCGAAAATTTAGAACGGGAAATTTTCTATACATTATTTTACAATCCAGTACAATTTCGTAAAAGAATTAGCATAGATAATCTCATGGATAGATTATTCTTTTCAGATCTAGATCCGTTTACCAGAGAATCTAAAATAGGAGACGTTAAAAGCCTTCTAAGGGATATGTCATCATTCATGGATTTTCTTTGGGAGGATGATGATGATTGGTTCTTTGATTTTTAAAGCCGGATTAGTTACATTATTTGTTTTTATTCAATTTTAAAAAATAGTATCATTAGGAAGAGATATATGAACCTTAGGGATCTAAAGCAGGAAATGCCCGAAATATTTGAAACCGTTAAGAAAGATGTTAGACAGATATTAGGGCGTCATCGTGCGGGTTTGAGTTTAGGACTTGCCGAAATGGGAATGTTCCAAGGTGGATTTATAGGAGGAATGCATTTTCACCCTGGCACAGATATAGTAATGAATACTTCTCCTTTGAAGATCATTTTAAAAACACAATCAGACGATATTGTTTGGGCATACACTTATCACATTCTACTTCACGAATACATCCATTCCCTTGGTGTTATTGATGAACGGCAGTGTAGAACTATTACGCTTAATATTAGTGAGGAAATTTTTAAAGACAACGACCATCCTGCACTAATACTCGCAAAAAGCGGAATTGGCGTATTTATACCCGATTTGAAAATTGTCTTTGTACCTCCTGAACGGCGTCCAGATGGTATGCTTATTGAATATGTATATGGTTTTGATAGAGAAAGTCAATCTTATTTTTCTTAAATTATATTGCTAATTTTGTTTAAGAGTTAAAATTAATTAATCAGCACAATTTAAATTAATTAGAAAAGTTTTAAATACATTCTCGGGAGAATCAAAATTACTGAATCTTCAGATCAAGATAAATTAGATCAAGATAAAGAAGAAGAGATAGAAAAAACTTTAGATGTAGCTGGAGATCAGTTAGTTTTAAATTGGCAATATAAGGATGTTAAGAAGAAACTAACGTACGATATTAAAAAATGTATCGGGTGCAGTTTATGTAAACTTGTCTGCCCGGTTGACGCCATTGAACTTGGCCCAATCCCAGAAATTGCCCAAAATATATTGGACGATTCAAACCCTAAACTCTTTATTGATCACGATAAATGTTGTTATTGCATGCTATGCGTCGTTGTTTGCCCCACCGATGCGTTCCATGAAAATATTGAGCCAGAAGGACAAATTGTTATGGATGAGTTTCCTACTATAGAGAAATTCTATGAAATCAATTTTGATAAGTGTACAGAAGATAAGGAAAATAAAATTTGTCAATTATGCTTAACAGTAAGGGAAAGGAATCACATCCAAGAGTATTTTAAAATTTCAAAAGAATGCCCTGCTGATTGTTTTTCTATCAATACTCCAATCGAAGGAGAAGTGGTTATTAAGAAAAACATGTTACATAAATGCGATCCACAAGGTTGTAAAGCTTGCGTTAATATCTGCCCCGTAGAATCTTTTTATATTCCTGAGAGTGCTGTAGATGTCCTAAAATATGGTAAGATTGCGTGTAACGAAAAAGAATGTTTTTATTGCGGAGCATGCGAAAACTCTTGCCCTGACGATTTAATTATTGTTAAAAGGAAAAATATTCAAATTAAAGATCCGAAAAAAAGCGAGCCTTATCCTTGGATAGAAGGTTGGGTCAAGAATATTGAAGAAGTATTAAGAAAAGCTCTTACTGAAGGAAAAGAGCAAATAGAAATCCCATCTATCGAAGAACATATTAGAAAAATCAGCAAGTCAAAAATTGAAAAAGTTCCTCAGCTATCTGAGGAGGATAAACTAATATTAAAAGAACTTAATGGTAAAATTCAATCCCTATTACAATCCTCAAAAATAAGATATTGGATTAAGGATAAAAAAGTAGATAACATTCTCAAAGAATTAAAAAAAAAAATCCAAAAATAATTAATATGCTTAATTATGAGAACTGAGTGAAAATGGATTGGAAAACATCAACAATAATGAAACAGTCATAATTGAAATACTGGAAACAGTTAAAGGGTTAATTCTAGAACCAAGAACCGACATTTCGTGGTCAACATTTGACAGTAAAAATGATTTGATTTTTGAAATAGATGCTCATATCCAAAAATTAAAACTCAGAGATTTTTCAAAAGTTAAAGACCTTATCCTTCTATTTGCACCCACATCAGATTTTCAAGAAATTTCACTGTCCAGTGGATGGAGTAATCATTATTTAAACATTTCTGAGAGATTTGATATTGCTATCAAAGGTTTATGTAAAAAATATAATTTAAAACCGTTTTTTGGTATATAGATTTCGTTTTTTTTTGCCCTTTATATTAAAATTTGGAAAATTTTTATCGAAATTAAAAATATCCTCGTTTTTATAATTAGAGTTAGATGTATGGTTAATTCATAAAAGAAAATAGAAATATATTTCCCGTCAATTAGCATGATACTAAAATTAAAAATAAAATCAAATAACAAAACAAAAAAGAAGCAAATTTTTGTTTGGATTGAAAAGAATAAAGCGTTTAAAGAAGATGTCCAGCAATTAATAGACTTCTTTAAAGATCAGATTCAAGTAAAAAAGAGGATTGGGCGCCATGTATATTACAAAATTACATCAGATAATCCCGCAATAATGTTATCTCTTCTTACAACAGTTCAAGATTTAATTCCTGATATCTATTTCAATAGTAATCAATCTGTCGATGTTGAAGAATTTCCCAAAATTTAACTCTCTTTCTTTAATGCGAGAATTACCTATTTTTTTGAGTGTAGCTTTAGCGTAACTAATCCAAATAAGAAAAATCATAAAAATGGGAGAGGGGGGATTTGAACCCCCGGCCACCTGGTCCCAAACCAGGAATCATACCAAGCTAGACCACCCTCCCGTTAAATCTGTGAAGGAATTTGATATTTTAATTAAGAAAAATAAGATCAAAAAATATCTAATAAAGATACAAATATTTTTTCGATTTTTAATTTTTTTATTTCTTTATTCCATCTATTAGTAGTTTTTGTTAAATCATATAAAGTAGTTTATATTTAAATTCCTTAGGAAATCTCTTACACTTAGTTTTGAAATGAAGAAAATAATTTACTTACAGAAAATTGGAGATATTGATCCTGGGATATTAATAGTATTAAAAAAAGATTTGAAGTGGTTCTTTAAAAAATATAACATCAAAGTTGTTATCCTTCCTGATCAGTTTTCAGTGTTGGCTTCCGAGTATGACTCCGAAGAGAGAAAATACGATGCGATACAAGTTAAAAAAAGGTTAATCACTCATGGTAAGAATAAAAATTATTATCGCATTCTGGGGGTTATGAATATTGATATTTCGACCAAAGCTTCTAAGTTTTTATATGGTGTTGCTGATCTGCCTAAAAATAAGTCTTTTGGAGTGGCACTAATTTCAGTTATTCGTTTAAGAGATGAATTTTATGGATGGACGGAAAATACAGCTCAATTTGAGCAAAGGGTCCTCAAAGAAGCAATTCACGAGCTTGGTCACACTTTTGGCTTAAAACATTGCGAAAATCTATGTGTGATGCGATCTTCAAACTCTTTAGTAGATACTGATCAAAAACCGCCAAAATTTTGCGAAAAATGTGCTAATAGAATTGACATCTTTATAGATAGTTTTTAGTAGAATTTGTTTTATATCTCTCTTTGAATTTTAACCATAGTTCTTCCCCAATTTTTAAGATATCTTTGTACCCTCTTACTAATTGTATCAGATCACGGGGTATATTTCCTTTACCGAAATAAGCTCCTGCTAAGCTACCTCCTATAGCCCCCACAGTATCACTATCACCGCCTGCGGTCGATAATTGGAAAATGCACTCTTCGAATGAATTTAAATATTTTAAAAAGATGAAAATTGCGCAAGCTACAGTGCTCAGAGTGTAAGGATGAACAAATGCTTTACCTAAATAGTCTTCGATAAAATAAGGTGATTTTACGCCCGCTTGAGAGAATTTGATTAACCCGGCTTCTAAAGAGATGTTAAGATTATTCTTTACTTTATTTAAAATCTCTATAAATTCATCCCATATTTCTTCTCTCGAATTAGAGATAGGAGAAATAATAACATCAAAAAAATTATCAACTGAAAACCCTGTTTCTATTGTTTTATCTATTAAAAAAGCAATTGCTCGTGCGATCACTATCGCCCCTGCAGAAGCTGCTGGATGAGAATGAGTAATAGTACTTGAATGTAATGCGAAATTCGTTAGATTTTTTATATCTCTATTGTAAAATAATCCAATAGGTGAAACTCTCATAGTTGTACCGTTTCCTCCTGAATTTGAAGCGGCCTTTTTCCACGGAATCCCGTATTTTAGTTTTTGAATCGACGAGATACATCCAAATCCGGGACCTATAGGAGGGTCTTCAAGCCACTTGACATATTCTCTGATAATATAGTCTTCATTAAAACCAGATCCTTGAATAAGCGCTTTTGCTGTGTGTAATGTTAATTGAGTGTCATCAGTATAAGTATTAAATAACTTTTTATTACTTATTATAAATTCTTTAAAGTCACTAAAGCGGGAGTATATTTGTTCCCTAAGAATCCCTTCAAAAGGATGACCTAATGTATCTCCTACTGCAACACTAATAAGACACCCTTGAAATTTATCTAAATAATCAGTCTTCATAGTTAAAAATGAACTTTATAAAAAAATCATAATTAACTTCTTATTTAATTTTATTCTTAAATTTCAACACTTTCTCTACGGTTGAATTATTAGTATTTGTAAACGGGATTGTAATATAAGGTGTAGTTTATGACTAGTTTAGCAATAATCCTTATAAATGTCTTTTACCTAATTAAGAGATAATCACTAATTTTTATTTATATTTACAGAACAAGGATATTTAGTTATGAAAAAATTAGATAAGTTACGAAATGTAATTACGGCAATGATTACTCCTTTTAATGAAGATCTAACCATCGACGAACCAAAATATCGTGAATTCATCAGATTTCAGATACAAAATGGCTGTCAACCACTAACTATGGGCACCACGGGAGAATCCGCAACCCTTTCTCACAAAGAACACCATATTGCTATGGATATTACTGTTGATGAGGGCAAAAAGAGCGGAAAAGATCCCTTTGTTTTGGCAGGTGCTGGGAGCAACTCAACTAAAGAAGCAATTTCTCTCTGTCAATATGCTGAAAATGCAGGAGCAGACGGGTGTTTAGTAGTTGTACCGTATTATAACAAACCTGTCCAGCATTCATTAATCGATCATTTTTCTGCAATAGCAGATTCAGTTTCTTTACCGATTATTCTTTATAATGTTCCCGGTCGAACGGGGCGTAATTTGGAACCTGAAACCGTATCCAAATTAGCTTATAAAAAAGACAACATAGTTGGGATTAAATGTGCGAGTGGGAATATAGATCAAATTACGAAGTTTATAAAAACAACACCAGATGATTTCATAGTACTTAGTGGTGATGATGGAATGACATTTCATATAATGGCTCTAGGTGGTAAAGGTGTTGTAAGCGTGGCGTCAAATATCATACCTGCTAAGTTAATGGATTTCACAAACACAATGCTGAATGGAAAATGGGAGCGAGCGAGAGAAATGCAATTAGAGCTTTTTGATATTTTTAAGATATTATTCGTTGAAACCAATCCCGCTCCCGTGAAACTTTCCGCTGAATTGATGGGTATAATGAATAAAAGGATGAGATTACCTTTAACGCCACCTTTGGAAGAAAATCAAGAAAAAATAAAAGCAGTATTGAGAAGTTTAAATTTAATCTAATTGCCAAACATAATCGAGTTGTTAAAATGATAAAATTATTAATATTAGGGCCTTCTGGAGCAACCGGAAGATTAATTTCTTCATTAGCGTTGACCGACGATGAAATTAATGTAGTAGCGGCGTGTGATCTTGCGCATATAGGTGAAGATCTAGGGTCCTTGTTAGCATCTCCTAACCCTGATAATATAAAGATCAAAGACGTAAATCAGCTTCAAGAAATCATTGATGAAACTAATCCAGATGTGGTTGTAGATTTTACAATCGCGAGTGCAACAGAAAAAAACTGTAGAATCTGCGTTAAGAATGGAATCAGATGTGTAATTGGAACAACTGCCATGTCGAAGGAATTCTTGGAGGATTTTGAAGAACTCGTAGAAAAGCATAATGCTCCTTCAATAATATCACCAAATATGGCAACTGGAGTAAATGTTCTGTTTAAAATTGCTGGAATTTTGACGAACTATTTAAATGAATGGGATATTGAAGTAATTGAAGCCCATCATCATAGAAAAATGGATTCACCTAGTGGTACTGCCTTGAAAATTGGAGAAGTTATAAGTAAAGCTCTAGATGTTGATTTAAATGCAATTGCTAAGTTCGGACGCAATAAAGGTCCAAATAAACGCTTAGTTGGAGCTAAAAACGAAATAGGGATCCATTCAGTTAGGGGTGGTGATATTGTTGGCGACCACACTATTTTATTTGCAGGATCAGGGGAACGCATTGAATTAAAGCATCAAGCCCATAACAGAACATGTTTTGCTACAGGCGCTATTAAAGCTATTAAATTTATCTCTCAAGCTACAGAAAATAGGATTTATAGTACAAACGATGTATTAGGTTTGTGAGAGAGATAAAATTATAAAAGATCAGGGCAGATCAGTCTTATCATCAATCTATATTATACAGATTTCATATTGCCAACTCTTCATTTAGAAGGTTTAAAGGGTATCCAGTCCTTAAAGCTTCCTTATTTATAATTCTATCTCGTGATAATAAATGTTATAAAAGATTTAATTCTTTTTTCTTTTTCCACATTCGATCAGTTAATATTAGTACAATCATGATTCCTAATTGAATTAAATCTGATGCAAGAGTCGAAGGTAAGAATTCATATGTTATATTTCCAATCGTATGCATTAACGCAGTAGCTAAAACGCTTCCTCCAGTACGATTATAAAGCCAAGTAAGAATTATGGCTATTTTTATTGTGTTTAATAAAAAAATACCAAATTGAGAACCATATTGAGGTAGGTATATAGGCGCATGCCAAAACCCCCATATTAAACCTAAAATTATACTTGCGATAAGAGGTGAAAATTTTGTTTGCAATCTTGGTAATGCAAAACCACGCCATCCAGGTTCTTCGTTAGTTCCTGCACCATAGAAAAATGTGTACATAAAAGTAATAGCTATTAATCCGATAAGTTCAAGACCAATAGGTAAGCTTATCCAGTAAACATCTTGACCTAGAGATAATGTAAAAATAGTACCTAGTAGAAGAGAACTGGGTATCAATAGAATTGCTATGAGATACCAAACAAAGTGTCCTTTTGGCTTTATATATGATCGAAAAACCATTTTGACATCAGGGTTATTTGAAAAACCAGATGATATCACAAGTGCTGGTAATAACCCTAAAAAAATAGCTCCCACTATGATTACAATTGATAAATCCATTGTTCTTATGTTTATGATAAACGTTAGTGTAGCTATTATCCATACTACTGTAAATATAGCCCACTTTAATTTTTTCCTACTGTCATTTTGCTGAAGACCAGTCATTCTTGAAATAATTAACGCAGTAATTGCAGGTGCGTAGATACCAATAAAAATTAAAAGTTGACTAATTACATTGAGAAATAGTAAATAAATGAAGAAAAAGACCCATGAGATTATAAAAGTGAAAAGAAAGAAAGTAAGAAGAGGGTATTTTTTAATATAACTTATTGAATTAGCTATATCTATCACACTTTTAACATTTTTATTATTCTATTATAATAAATACATGTTATAAATGTTCTGGAACTTTTTGACCTTTTAGAAGTTCCTCGAAAGTTTCTGCCTTCCTAATCTCATAAACTGATTTATTACTAATTAAAACTTCAGCAGGTCTAGGTCTAGAATTATAATTGCTACTCATCGTAAAACCATATGCTCCTACATCGAGAATTGCAAGTACATCCTTCTCTTCTAACTTATCTAATTCTCTATTCTTGCCTAATATATCACCTGATTCACAAATTGGCCCTGTGACATCATAAGTTAATGTTGATGTTTTACCTTTCTTATTACACGCTATAATATGATGATAAGAATTATATAACGTAGGCCTTAATAGCGTATTAAACCCAGCATCAACTCCCGCAAATAATTTAAATCCATTGTTTTTGATAGTGTTTATTTGTGTTAAAAGTATGCTTGACTCGGCAGTTAAATACCGTCCAGGTTCAATTTTAAAAATAGGTTTGCCGATATCCTCAGAATTTACCAATTGTTTAAAGGGCTTTATCACCACATCTTTGTAGATATCAAAATCTAAAGGTTCCTTTAATGGACGATACGGAATACCCAGACCACCACCAAAATCTATAAAGTCAAATTCAATCTCGAGAGACTTAGCAACTTTTTTGATAATACTAATGTATTTCTCTACTGGTTTTTTGAAATCTTGAGCGTTTAACACTCCTGAACCAATATGTTGATGAATCCCAAACTTCTCAAAACCATGTTCTTTTGCTTTGCTATACGCTTCGATCGCTTGTTCTTCTAAGATACCAAATTTAATCGTTTTTCCCGCTGTAATTGTATGAGAGTGGTGTCCAGCACCAAACTCTGGGTTTATTCTAAAGGAAATTATTGATTTTTCCCTCCCAAGGTCTTCATGAATTTTCACTAATCTTTTTAATTGACTTACGCTGTCAAGATTTATTAGAACTTTATTTTTAACTGCGAACGTAAAGTCTTCATCTGTAAACATATTTCCAGTATATATTATCTTTTCAGGAGAAATATCTGCTTTAAAACACGTATATATTTCACCCATAGATGTACAATCAAAAGACGCCCCTTCTGAATGAAGTATTTTTAAAATTGATAAGTTTGAGTTTGCTTTAACAGCATAATGTATTCTATTATTCTCGTATTCTGAATTTAGTAGATTTTTTAAAATTCTATACCGTTCTCGTATCGTGTTTTCGTTAATCACATAAATTGGAGTACCATATTCTTTAGAAATTTCTAGTGTATTTTTACCGGCAAAATAAAGCACATCGTCGCGATACTCTAAAGCTTTCATGGTTAGCCATTCTGAATAATTCACTTTTTTTACCTCAAATTTAGCATTACAATTAACATAAATACATTATAGAATCAAAATTCAATTCTATCGATAACTCCTTTAAACACTTTTACTGCGGGACCTTCCATAAATACTGTTTTGCCGTTATAAGTGATTTTCAAGTCACCTCCGTCGTTATGTACAGTTACCGGAGTGTTTAGATCAAATAATCCTAAAATAGTTCCCGCTACCACAGCAGCACAAGTACCAGTTCCGCAAGAATTCGTTACTCCTACACCTCTTTCAAACACTCTTAGAACTGCCTCTTCTTTGGATATCACTTTTACAAATTCCACATTAGTTTTTTTAGGAAATATCTTATTAGATTCAATTGCAACTCCATATTTCTTTAAATTCTCATCGTTTATGACATTTTGGGTAAAAATAATCGCGTGAGGATTGCCCATTGACACCGCAGTGAATTTGAAAATTTTATCTAATACCACAATGGATTCATTTACACAGCGATTAACAAGGCTATCCAAATTCACTGGAATGTTATCACAATCCAAAATCGGGGGGCCCATATCAATATTTACTGTTTCAACTTTATTATTCACTACTTTAAGTTTCGCAACAACGATACCTTTTAGCGTTTCAATTTCAATCTCTTCTTTCGGATAGATACCATTTTCATAAATATATTTTGCAAAACACCGTACTCCATTTCCACACATTTCTGCTTGAGAGCCATCAGGATTAAACATCTTAATCCTCACTTCGGTTGATTTTGGATGACAGACAAATAAAACTCCATCTGCGCCGATTGAGAAGTGGTGTTTACATAATTTTATAGCTAAATCAGCTTTTTTATCGTCCGGAATACCCCACTTAAGATTATTTATTAATATATAATCGTTGCCTAAGCCATGGTGCTTCTCAAAATCCAAATTTTCTAATAAAATCTTGCCCATTTTATCGACACTTGCTAAAATTTCTATTTATTATATGTTATTATTTGTTCTTATACATTAATTGTCCCCTTATTGAAAAAAATTACGATTTCAAATTGAAGATAACATAAATTTGCTATAATATTAATTCCTATTTTCATTCTTGTAAGCAATTAAAAGGTTAAACCTAACAATTCAATAAAGCTTAATTTAGGTTCAACATTATATCAAAATTAAAATTACTTGGTAAACTGAAATATGAAGCGCAAATATCTTACAGTTCCTATTCTCGCTCTAATGGCTCTCATTCCAATGGTAAGTATTTTTGGATTTGAGTATATTGACAACATAAACGATGGCATTTCCGTGTATTTTCTAGTAGATTTAGAAGCGGGTGAGAATATTGAAATTAACATAACCCATACCGGGGATGGGAACTTTACGCTTTTTCTATTCGATTCACGTCCTTCTCAAACTTATGTAAACGATGATAAAACTCTTAACCCTATCATATTCCAGGTAGCCTTAAATTACAGCGTAGATGACAATCCTTATATCAACTTTACCGTATCACAACCAAAAATATATTACATAGAACTGATTTTAATCGACAATGGGCCAGATACATTCTTCTTAGTATCTAATATTGACGAGCTAACGAGATATTATCTCCCAATTGTACCAGGATATCAAATAGAACTTGTAATCCTCGCATTCGTGCTAACTACGGGTCTACTTCTCTTGTATAAAATGAAATCAATGAAAAAGATTAAATCTAATAGTAATTAAATCTCCAATCATCTATTCGTAATTTCTTATTGTTTGACGGATTCCGAAGTGCACTATATTTAAGTGATAGCTGATTTTGATAATTTTTTACTACTTTTCTTGTTCAAATCTAACAAAATCATCATTTTAGGCGATCTCTGATCATCCTCCATCACATAATTTTAAATTTAATTCACCAATAGCCTACTTATAGATTTTATATAAAGAAATAAAGTGTAGAAAAATGGCGTTCGATGAAATTAGTAAAAAATTGGCCCAACTAATGAAGGAAACAGAAGAAATTGAACTGCAAGATGTAGAACTCTTTGCCGAATACTTAGAATTTCAAATGCTACCTGGTATTATTCAATCTGCAGCACAAGCAGTTCTTCCTGGTATCGGAAAAGCAGAATGGACACCAACAAAATTTTCTCTCGACTTGGATTTTCCGGGACAAATTGAAACTGTCGAATTTATACGTTCTAACGGAAAGAAAGCAACAATCGGTGGAGAAAAGGTACCTCCGTTCTATAACTTCCTGGGGCTTGATAAAAGAAACCCAAACCCCCCTCTCGTTACATACGATGTATTCGATATGGGCTCTAAAATGATGTTACCAAAACCTATTAAGAAAGAGTACGGAGAAGTCTTAGGGGATCCCGCAGAATGGGCTAAATTAGCGGTTAATAAATTTGGCGCAGAAAGTATAACTTTCCACTCTCTAGAAATCGATCCTGGAATGGGCGACGCACCTGTTTCTCAATCTCTAAAATATTTAGAAGATATATTGCAAGCAGTTGATGTTCCGGTCATTATTGGTTGTTCGGGAAATAAAGAAAAGGATGTAGAGTTATTTAAAGTCACTGCGGCTGCTACTGAAAGCGAAGTATTGATGCTTTCTGCTGCAGACAAAGCTACATGGGAGGAAGTAATTCCATTAGCAGTTAAATACGATCACAATTGCTTGCTATGGACGAGTTTGGATTTAAACAACCAAATAAAAATGAACAAAGACGCTCTAGAACTGGGACTCCCTAAAAATAGAATAGTTATGGATCCAACTTGCGCTACATTGGGCTACGGTATGGAATACTCGTTCAGCATTTATCAAAGAATGCGGATCGCTGGATTGTTGGGAGAAACTGACCTAGCATATCCAATCAGTGGTGGTACAACTAACGCATGGGGTGCTCGTGAAGCTTGGATGAGCGAAAAAGTAGCGCCTCAATGGGGGAAGAGAGAGTACCGAGGACCAATTTGGGAAATTATTAATGCTTTAAGTTTAACTCTTGTAGGCTTAGATCTTGCTATGATGTTCCATCCTATAGCCGCTAAACACGTTAAGGAAATAACAAGTCAATTCTTTGCAGAAATTCCTAAACACTTAGAAGGTAAAGGTTATTACGACTGGGTTTCAGCAAGAATTAAGAAATAGATTTCTCCTTTTTTCTCATTTTTTTTTAATTAATTCATTTAGAACTACGATCTTTTAATTCTATACTGTAGACTAAGTCTTTATTCATATCTAACTTAATCAATATTTTTTCTACGATTGTTCTGACTCGGGGTTTATAATATTCAAGAATCATCACGCCAGGAAAAGCTGAACCTGCTGCAATAAGAGGGCTAATTATTTGAATTATTACTGCCATTTCGAATTTACCACTTTGTATTACAGGGGTTACCCAAAAAATAATCATTATAATTAAATTATATATAAACCCAATCCCGGCATATCCTTTAATTACTTTATATAAGCGGCTACTAGCTAAGTCAGCGGCTTCAAATTGAACGCCTTTAATCTTTTTAGTCGTTACAACACCAGAATCCATCATTACCCATATAGGAATAACGATAAGAGCACAAGGGATTACTACGATCCAGGCTAATTGCCACATTGTAGATACATCGGGTAGCGAATATGTAATTGATGGGTTTACACTTCTCATAAATTCGACAATAGTTTCTTGTCCTGATAATGTAAAGCAAATATTACCAACAAAAAATCCTAAAATGATAGATCTTATCCAAATTCTACGGTATAATAAAGATCCGCTTAATTTTTCCACATTTACAAGTCCTACTTTATTTTTTTTACTAAGTGTTTTCACATATCTCTTGATAAAAATTGGCGAGATAAAAAATATAGAAATTAATCCCGCAATCGTACCAAATACCCCTGACATTACTATCGTAAAGACCCATTCAACTTGGACGTTTCCAGGAGTAATAAATTCCCCTTCTGGGTTTGGCATGGGGTCTATCATAAAAGAAAAAGCTACAATCGTAAGAATTATTAACAATACATAAAGGACTATAAAGAATAAATAGACTTTCCGCGTTTTACCATTCATAAATCATACATCTATTTTATATATTTAAAATTAATCTATAAACAAGTTTATGAAAAGAAATTGCACTCCAAAACTATATACATAAGATTTAAATAATCTATTTTGTCATCTAGATTGGAATTTGTAATGTATTTAGGGGGAAACTAGGTTGAAAGCGGTAAATATATATGAAATTATTATGACAATAATCGGATTAACTGCCTTATTTGCTTTAGGCTATGTGATCCTTGCTATTGCAAGTCTGTTTTCTCTCTAATTCAAATAAAAAGGATAATAAAAATAAGTTCATGTAAGCTTTTTAATTTTGATGTAGTAATCTTCCCCGTTGATCTTAAACTCTAGTACAGAGTCTCCATGCTTTTCGACATACCTCTTAACATTCTCCCCTGATTCTCCAAAATCACCTGTTACTTCAAGGATATCTCCAGATTCCATTTCTCTTAATTTTTTTTTTGTTCTTGCTACTGGTAATGGGCACACTAATCCATTGCAATTCAAAGTATAAGATTTACTAATAATTACCACCTGTTTCATTTCTAACTGAATAACACATTATCGGCTTCTACACACATATTAACAAAACCGTTCATGGTGGTTATTTCAATACCAGGAATTAGTTCCTCAGCTGCAACGCCTCTTGCTTTAGTGCATACGCCACAAGCTTTAACAACTCCACCTTCCTCGATTATATCTTTAAGCCACTTTTCAAGGTTGTCATAAGATGAGGGATTCTGATGTTTTTTTCCTACAAACACTCCATCTTCTACTAAAAAGATATTTATTTTATGCCCTTCTAGTAACGATGTAAATGCGAACCTTAGCATTGTATAGGGCCTTTCGGAAGTATAGGCACCATCACCAATTACGATTGTAAAAGTTTTTATCTTATCGGTCATGTTGGGTCAAATTTTTAACTAATTTAAAACAATAGGTTATATTATAGAAATTAAAAAGTATTTATTAATTTTTTCGTATTAATTTATTTATTATTTCGATAAATTATTTAATATTGTAAAGGCGTTACTTATTTGAACAAGAGAATTATTTTTAACTTAATAGTAAAGAGAAGATAATAGGACGATGAAAATCGAATATCTAAGGAACTTTATAAAATTAGTGAACTACAAAAGTTTTTCAGAATTGGCACGCGACATTGCAATTTCCCAGAGTACTATTTCTCATCAAATTTCTCAACTTGAGAAAATTTTTGGAGTAACCTTGATTAACAGGAGTACAAAAAAGTTCGAAATTACAGAAGCTGGAAATACCTTATTAGATTATTCACAACAAATTATTGATTTATACGATTCTTGCGTTATAAATTTAGAAAAGTATGGAAACGCAAAATTTGAAGAAATTGTAATTTCGGCGTCCACAACGCCGGGATCTCATATTTTACCAAGATATATCGCAAAGTTCCGAGATAAAAATCCCAATGTGAATTTCAAAATTAAAATTAATAATTCACTGAAATCGATAGAAAATATCGTTAAAAACTTGGCGGATTTTGCTGGCATAGGCAGTTTTATAAATTACAATAAGGATGATTTTGATTTCATCAAAATTGGAGAGGATCAGCTTAAATTTATCTGTTCTCCTAATCATAAATTACTTGAAAATACAAAGAGTTTAGTTAATTTCGCAGATATTGTTAAATTCCCTTTTGTTTGGCGAGAAAAAGGTTCAGGGATGAGGAATGCATTTGAACGCCAATTTCCAGATTATAAAAAGCTAAAAATTAAACTCGAGATGAATGACAACGATTCCATTATTTCAACAGTTAGCGAATCGAAATATGTTAGCATTATGAGTGAAATGATGGCAGTCAATGCCGAAAAGGCAGGATTAATTAAAATTCTAGAAATTATTGGTTTTCCTCAGATTGTAAAAAGAGATTTATTCTTTATCAAATCAAAAAATAAAGAATTAAGCGAATTAAAGACTAGTTTTTGGGAATATATAAAAAAAAAATATGATAATTAGTTGAGTAAGTTTTTCTATTTAATTAGCCCTGCATTATCGAAATTCAGAAAGTAGCTAATTTTTTCTTTCAAAGGATATATACCCTCTTTAAATAATGTGATAAGAAAGATTACGATAAACACAATAGAACCTAGCCCTGGAGCAAAATTTCCCATAAAATCAACAGCAGTAGAAGTGGGATCCAAAGAAAATAGAGTATATATTAACGATCCGACCGCAATGATGACTGATAGGAATGAGATCACGACTGCAACTTTTTTGCTGATATTTAGATGGAACGGCCCGATATCCAAGCGAAAGTGTTTAGGCTGGACTATTATCGATAAAACGCTGTGATTTATAATATTCTCTTCAAATTCGATATAGACGTGCAAATACCTCCTTTCTCCCATTTTCTTTTCTTTCTTAGTTTTGTCCTTTTTTTTAACGGGTAATACCGAGAATATCATAACGGGTGGATTGATAGCGTCTTTTTTAATTTCTACTTTGCCGTGTAAGGGGTGAACTTCAAATCCTTCTCCTTTAACTTTTAAGTCTACTATAGGAGGTTCTTTCTTTGTAGTAACAATTTGAAAGGATGTTTCAAAAACCGTTTTACCTTCCTCATCAACGATTTTGAGTTCCTTATGTGACAAGTACACATAAAACAAATAGCTCGATTGTTCCATCATGACAGAATAATATTGAAGTCCCATATTTATATCGTAGGTCGTGCTTTGAGGTTCTTCCGAAAGATCTTCTTTTCCTCGTAATGGGCTTTCTTCTTCTGGTTTAAGGGTTTCTCCATACCCCCCTAGAACCTCGCTGGCTGCTTTCGGAGGTCCTCCACCTGGGGCTATTGACGGTCGAGAAGGAGGCGCAGGAGCAGAACCAAACGATTCACTTGAAGCATTGTCCATACTGCGAGCTTCCTCCATAAACATGTCTTCATCAATAGACTCTTCATCCGCAGCGTATTTCATTGCTTTAGATTCTTGTCTTTTCCCCTTTTTTTTAGCTTTCGGGGCATCCACCATGCGTTCTTTTTTGTCTTGGAAATCATAGGCTTTTCCCGATTTTCTGCGTAAAAGATTATCATCTACAGTAATTTTAGAGAGTGTCGCAGGTTCGTCTGAAATGACTATAACTTCCTTTTCTTTAGCTTTTTCTTTTTTGCCTTCTTTCTCTTTTTTAGAAATTAAATTAAGGTTTTTAAGTTTAGTCTTCTCTAAAAGGGGTGTGAGGGTGACGAAGTCTACAAACGAAATATTCGCTCTATTTAATTGAATATCTCCAAATGACTTGTAAATATCATCTAAAACCTTACCCAACTTGGCATTTTTTTTATAATTTCCAATAAAGATAAAATCAAGAATGTATACTGAAAGAATTTGAGTTTTTTTGTCATAAAATATTTTATTTGTTTCAATTTTAAGTTCATTAATTGCTTGTAGAGTTTCCATATTTTCCACTACATTATTCTTTGTTTTTTATTATTTTACGAATTTAAATCTCTTAAATAAGCCTTAAATTCTAAGATGTGTTTTTTAATATCTTTTATTTTTTCTATTTTTAAATCTTTTCCTATAATTTTTTCAATTGCATCATTCATCAATTGCAGATCCTTATAAGCCTTAAAATTATCGTAGGAGGTAGATTCGAACTTAGATTGCCAAGGCTTTAGTTTTGGTCTGGATTCTATTCCTCTTAACTCCCATCTAATTTCGTTTTTAAACGCTTTAGTTAGCGGTTTTATGCTAAATTCATCCCACTTTTGAATAATCCAAGGTGCATACTTGTGAAGCTTGTCATAATCTAACTCTAAATCGTCTTTCCATTCAAATTGATGGTCCCAATTTGCAATAGCGATAATATTATTGTTTAATGTTTTTTCTATTGGGAAGAATCTCCAAGAATTTCTGTTAATTTTCTCACTTTTAAAAGGAAATCCTTCTGCGTATTGAAAATAATATCCTATTACCTTAAATTCCTTAGTATTTGTTGTGCTTAACCTCAGGTAGACCTCGATTTGAGCGATATCTATTTTGCTTTTAAAGAGTTCTTCTTGAAGTAATTTATATAGCACATTCTTTGCTTGGTTTGGATGACATTTTCCAGAAAAAACGGGAAAATAAGTGAAACAGTAAAAAACATTAGTTCCTTGAGTTTCTCCCTTATAAATTTCCACCCAATTTTCCAAAGGCTTGATTAAAACGTGAGAACGCAGGTAAATAAAAATTAAAACGATATCCACTACGGCAGCGATACTAATTACCGCAATAAAAAGAATTAGAAATGTTTCTGCTACTCTAAAGATAATTGATAAAGATACAAAAATGAACAAACCTCCAGTTAGAAAGAAAAAAGCTATTAAAGAATTCAAAGCTTCATGTTCTTTGTCTTTCTTTGAGTATAGGAAACTTGGAGAGTTGTCAACAATTACTTTCTTGCTAAATTCATCAATGAAATCTTGAAAAATTACTTTATTCCAATCTGAATCTGACATTTTATTCAGAAAAAAACTTCAATTTAATAGATTTAATTTAATCTCAATAAGGGGTACTTATTTTTATATTTTAGTAGGTAATTAAGGTCATGTTTTAACAGCTTTATCTTAAATTCAAGCAATAGGTAAATTAAAAAATCGAAGCTCTTTTGAAATTTTTAATTAATATATTTCATTAATTCTCTTGAGCTATTTATGGTGGATTTTGAAGATTTTCTAAACTATCTCAAGTCTCAAGATTATTATTGCGGTCAAATACATCATATCGAGCATTTACCCGAATTAAAACCTCGGTTTGAAAATCTGGATAAACCTTTAAGAAGAAGGCTAGAAAGATGGCTAGACAATAAGGATATACGATTGTGGAGACATCAAGCTGAAGCTGTGAATTCTATCAGGCAAGGAAACAACACTGTAATAGTTACTTCGACGGCATCAGGAAAATCTTTGTGTTACAATTTACCCGTATTAGATACTTTATTAAATGACGGGAAAACTACCGCTTTATATCTTTTCCCGACTAAAGCATTAGCCCGAGACCAATTTTTTCAACTGAAAGAAATTCTAGCTGACACGAATATTAAACAAAATAGGATTGGAGTTTACGACGGCGATACTAACCCAAATGAAAAAAGATATATCTTAGCGAATGCTAATATAATAATAACTAATCCATACGGATTGCATTTCTATTTACCTTGGTTAAAACAAAAATGGCGTAGGGTATGTAGTAACTTAAAATATATTGTATTAGATGAAATTCATGTATACCGGGGAATTTTCGGCTCTAATTTTGCTTTATTATTAAGACGATTGAAAAGAATACTTGATTTTTTTGATGTTAAACCAATTTGGATCTTATCAAGTGCTACTATAAGTAATGCGAAACAATTCTGCGAAAAACTTATTGGCGAAGATTTTGTGGTTATAGATAAAGACGATTCTCCCTCGGGTGCTAAAAAAGTAATTCTATGGGATTTGCCATACGATAAAGTTTCGGGTAAATATAGATCCGCTCATCAAGAAACAAAGAACTTGTTTATTTCACACCTCAAATATAAACAAGGTATCCAAACGTTAACTTTTACCCTTTCAAGAAAAATGGCTGAGCTTCAGGCTATTTGGACAAGAAAAGCTTTACCAACTTTAAAAAACAAAATTTATAGCTATAGAGCCGGTATTAGTAAGGCCAAAAGGAGAGAAATAGAGGAAAAATTTAAGAGAAAAGAAATTCTAGGAATAAGTTCCACAAACGCTCTAGAACTCGGAATTGATATAGGTTCCTTAGATGCTACTATTAGTTCTGGCTTTCCAGGAACTATTTCTAGCTTTAAACAGCAAATTGGTCGTTCAGGAAGAGGTTCCGATTTATCAATTTCGACATTCGTCCCAATGCAAAATCCATTAGATTTATTTTATGTTCATAATCACGACCAACTCTTCGGAAATATTCAAGAAGAAATTCTAATAACACTAAAAAACAAATATATTTTAAAAAATCATATGTGTTGCGCAGCTAAGGAGATACCAATAAGTAAAAACGAATACAAAAAGTTCGGCATAGAAGAACAAAAGCTATTTGACGATTGTATTGAAGAATTAATTTCTGATTCTTTACTAATGAAAAGGAATGAAAAATTTTATTGGAAAGGGGCATTTTTTCCAAACGAGAAGTATGGATTAAACGCGCTTTCTTCTAAGAGTTATAAAGTAATTCTCAAAGTAAATGATACTGAAACCCTCCTAACAGTGGAGGATCAAAGCTATGTTTTTCGAGATTTACACCCTGGAGCAGTTTATCTTTATGAAGCTGAAACTTATGTGGTCCAAGATTTAGACTTAGATGAAAGGGTAGTTTACTTATTACGATCCGATGTTGAATTTTATACTCAATCACTTAAACATACGGATATATATCCACTTGAAATAATATTACAAGATACTACGGGACAAAAGAATTTAATTGAGAAATTCTTTGGAAAAGTAAAAGTTGAACACGAGTACTATTCTTACAAAGTCATAGATACATTTTCTCAAGAAACCTTATCTCGTCACCCATTAGATAACATTCCTATTATCGAGTTTGAAACTCAAGCTGTTTGGTTTGGAATTCCCTTTGAATACCAAAAAGAGCTAGAATTGGAAGGATTCGATTTAGGGGGTACTATTCACGCTGTTGAACACGCTATGATCGCAATGGCTCCAGCATTAGCTCAAATATCGAGATGGGATTTAGGTGGTGTCTCTATCGATTTCGATCCAGTAAAGCAACAACCCCTTATTTATGTTTACGACGCATTTAGGGGGGGTATAGGAATCTCCGAACAATTATATTTTCATTTAATAGATTTACTCCATTTATCTTTGAAATTAATCGAATCGTGTAGCTGCAAAACTGATAACGGATGCCCAGCATGTGTGATGAGTCCAAAATGCGGCAATAATAACGATCCTTTAGATAAGGAGGGCGCCCTTTTTCTTTTAAAAAAACTCCTTAATATCGATCAAGAGATTACCAATTAATTATTTTATTCATTAGAGAGTATCTAATCCTAACTGTTTAAGCTTATTTTTACTTGGTTTCCCGGTATTTAATTCCCAATCGCGAAATTTGTAAAAGAGCTCCTTAAGTTTAGCAAAATCGGGAGTCTTTCCCGCAGAACCACCGCTATTAAAAGGCCTCGTTAAAATTTTAGGTAACCTATCATCTTTAGGAGTTAAGCCCATTTTAATATTAAAAAGTCGTTTCATATTGGCTATTCTTTCTCCGTATAACTTAACTTCTTCAAGGCCAAATTTAATTCCTACCGCGTTTTGTATTAACTCGGCATTATGGGACGGTAATGGATTACAGAATGAACACATGATCATTGAACTATATAACGCTCTGTAATCCATAATTAAAGAACACACCTCCGCCATTTCTTCGTTATCATTATATTTGTCAATGTTTTTTATCCCAATTTCTTCTAACGGAACTCCTAATAATACATAGTAGGCATCTAATAAGTTATGAGATGGACCCTTTGATCCAATGCCATATGCTAGTGCCATACCATAATTAGAGCGAAGATCGTGATATGTAACTTCTAAACCATTAACCGTAGCAATTTCTTCTTGCGAAATATTAAATTTTTTAGCCAGAGCGTTAGATCCTTCTGCTAACACTTTGCCAATTCCTTCCTTGAACACAATTTTTTCTAATAGCTCTTCAACAACCTTAAGATTACCCCAATCAAGCTTTAACCCGTCAATATCATCCGTTGTTATATTTCTCTGCTTGAAATGGTGTATCAGACAAGAAATGGTAGCTCCTGAACTTATTGTATCAATTCCGTAATCAAAACATTTTTTATTGATGTAAACAATCCATTCCAAGTTGTCGTTTAGAAGTAATGCTCCGTAGGATACAAGAGTTTCATATTCTGGACCTTCCATCTCGTCTGTTTTATACATACCTTCTTTAATAGCAACCCTTCTACCACAGCCAATAACGCAAGAGTGGCAAAATCTATTTTTTACTAAAATTGTTTCTGCCATCGTTGCACCAGATATTTTGCCAGCGCCTTCCCATTGAGGTTGAGAAAAATACTTAATTGGTAGTTCACCAGTCATATTATACATATCCATCGCACCAGATGTTCCTAATTCTCCTATCATCTGCGAGACAAACGACGATTTTACGTAGTCCCTTGCTGTTATTATTGCCTTTCGTAATTCCTCTTGGTTTGTTACTTCCAATTTAATTTTTGTTCCTTTAACAATTATTGCTTTAAGTTTTTTTGAACCAAGAATAGCTCCCATTCCTGTTCTCCCGGCAGCCCTTTCTTCGGAAACAATATTAGCATATTTTACGAGATTTTCGCCTGCTTGACCGATACAGGCAACCTTAGCTTTTTCGTCTCCAAGAAGTTTTTTTAATTTTTCAGTAGTATAGAATGTCCCTCTTCCCCATAAAAAATTAGCGTCTTTGAGTTGAACCTTATCATCTTTAATTTCTAGATAAACTGGTTCATCTGATGTTCCAGATATTATAATACCATCATATCCCGCTTTTTTTACCTCCGCTCCAAACCAGCTCCCGCAATTTGATTCTCCCCAAATACCTGTGTAGGGTGATTTTGAACAGACGACCCATCTTCCGGTATTTGGTGCAAAAGTTCCATTTAAAGGACCAGTCATTATCATAACAATATTTTCTGGAGACAGTGGATCAGTATCTTCGCTTAATTTATCGTACAAATAACGACAAGCATAACCGGATCCCCCCAAAAAGTGCTTTGCTATATCCTCTACAATTGGATCAACTGAAATGTGTTTAGTAGTTAAATTTATGTTTAATAACTGACCTCTAAAACCTCCTAAAATAATAACTCACCTCAAAGAAAATAAATTTAATAATTTGGATACTAAAACGCAATTTTAGTTTATCTTTTTTACCCTTTAACTTTATAAATGACAAAAAGAAGGTATAAAACGAAATTACTAAAAATCGCCAAAATTGTCTAATAAATCTGCTTGAGTATTATTATTATAAATCATTAATACAATTTTTTTTAAAGGGGAAAAATATTATAAAAATATGATGAAAGATCTAGATATAAAGTGGACCGATCTTGTATCTCCTACGATGTCGCCTGATGAGTATCTAAGAGAATTCGGAGAAAAAATTAAATATAACTATAAGGTTTACGAACCAAAAGCTGATACAGTAAAAGAAATTAACGCGCTTTTAAAAAGTAAGAATGAACAGCTAAAAATAGTTGCTTTTGGCGCTGATTGGTGTCCCGATTGCCACAAAAATACACCACGCATGATTAAACTTATAAAACGGATGAAAACCAACGATGTAGAGCTTCGCATTTTGTATGGTATAATGGTAAATGCTTTACACAAATCAGGAGAAACTCCATGGCATAAAACAAGGTCTCCCCCGGAAGCAGTTAATCCTAAGTTTGAGTTAAAAGCAATTCCAACGTTCTATTTCTTTAACAAAAATGAAGAATATCTCGGTCAGATTATAGAACATCCCAAAGAAACAATGGAAGAAGATACTCTAGAAATATTGAAAGAAAAGCTATGAACAGAATAATATAATATCCTAACTGTTCATTATTATTTTTTTTTAAGGAATCAAAATTTAAATTAGTAAATCGATATATACTTTTTATGTCGAAATTAAATGTCAAGAAAGTCATAATTTTCAAACACGGAGTCTCTTATTACATTCATGAAGGTAATGTAATAGGAACCGATACCTTTGAGTTAGAGTTTAAAATTGACGAAATGGATGACGTGTTAAAATCGCTCTTTGTTTTGGATACAAGCGAAAAGGGTTATATTAGTTCGATTTCATACGATGCTGCTTTAGAAACCTCCCAACTTTTAAAATCAATAATGCTCAATATTCCTGATAGAGGGTCTTTATCGTCACTTATCACGCAGATAAAAGGAGCAGATGTTAAATTAACCGTTGCAGGGGGAAAAACTATAGTAGGGACGATCATTGGAATTGAAGAAATAGAAAAGATGAATAAAAATGAAAAAACAGTGGAAAAATTGCTAATTTTACTCCAAGAAAATGACGAAATATCTAAATTCAATTTTTCTGACTTCAAATCTTTTGATATTCTGAATGAGGACATTAAAAAAGATCTTAAATTCTTTTTGGATACCGTTATATCGGGGAAGAAAAAAGACGCAAAAAAAATCAAAATTAATTGCGAATCAGGAGGGGACGACGAAGTTGAGAGGATCATTTTTGTATATTATATCCGAGAAAGTCCAATTTGGAAAACATCTTATCGCTTAATAATGAGCAAAGAACAAGCTCAAGAAGAAAAATGTCTACTTTCTGGTTGGAGCCTTATAGAAAACACAACCAATCAAGATTGGGAGAATGTAGAGTTATCCCTCGTAGCTGGAATGCCTGTCTCTTTTAAATACGAATTTTATCGCCCAATTTTTATACAACGCCCCGTAATACGACCTCCAAGAGTCTTAAGCGTAAAACCAACTGAAATCGAAGAAGGTTTAAAAAGTGAGGATTATGGAGAGTACGAAATGGACGCTCTAGAAGCCGCACCTAGAGATATGATGAAAAAGGCGAAAATGGGACGGAGGGGGATCCCTCAACCCGCACCTGCTGCGCCTGCTGGATTTGGTGGGAGGTTGATGGGTATTATGTCTGATGATGCTCTGTTAGAAAAGGTAAAGTCCCAAACGCAAGTACAAACTAAAGATTTAGGAGAACTCTTTGAATATAATATATCTAACCCAGTCACCATAAAAAGGAAACAATCTGCGTTAGTCCCAATTTTAACAGAGGTGATTAAAGCGAGGAGAGTGTTGTTGTATAACAAAAACGAATACGACAAAAATCCAAACGCATGCCTTGAAATCACAAATAATACGAATCTAACGCTTGAAAGAGGACCTGTGACAATTATTTACGACGATAATTTAGCAGGCGAAGCAATCGTTCCATTTCTCAACAAAGAAGACACGCGCTTGCTAAATTATGCTGTGGAGCAAGCAGTTTTAATTAGGCACGAAACTAAAACCGAAAGCTTAAGCGTACATAAAGTTACTATAGGAAGCGGTTATTCTTACGAATATTACTACACGAACATGATGACTACATACAAAATACAAAATAAAACAAGTGAAGAGAAGGAACTCTATCTAGATCACCCTAAAACCCATGGATATAAATTTATTGAAAAACCTATTGATCCCGAAGAAACACCAAATTACTGGCGTTTTAAAATCACATTGAAGCCCAAAGATGCTATAACTTTTAAATTGAAAGAACAAAGAGAGGATAACTCAAGCAACTACTTAAGAAATTGGTCTAGAGATGATATATTTAAGAGAGTTGGATTTTATGTCAAACAGAAATTTATTAATGAAAAATTGGAAAACCAATTAAAAGAAATTGCAGAATCTATCCAAGATTTAAATCAAAAGAAGCAAAAAAAATCTAAATTGGTTGAAGAGAGAAACCAAATGTCTGACGAACAATCAAGACTTAGAGAGAATATATCTGTATTAGGAGAGGATACCCAATCTATCGCTTTGAAGGAGCGATATATCAAAAAGTTCAACGATCAAGAGACTAGGTTTGAGAAAATTTCTGTAGAGACTAAAAAATTAACACAAGAGATTGATTCACTCAACAAAAAGATCGAGACCAAAATGAACAAACTAAAAACTTAATAAAAAGTTTTAAAACCCCATATTTTCTTTTTTATTACAGAAATTATTTGTTTACAAACTCTATAAAAAAATAAATATTATTTCAAAAATAAGATCTAATGGTATTATTACGATAGGTGTAAAAAATGAGTATTGATGAACTTCAAGAACAAGTAGAAAAATTTAAGGGTGAAATGGACACGCTCGAGGAAGTTTGCGATACACTTCCAGAGTGTAAAGAAGACGATGCTTGCGAAACATGCGAAACCTACAAAAAAATTGATGCCCTTAACGCTAAAATCGAAGAATTAGAAGAAAAAATCGAATCTATCCTGAGCGAAGATGACGACGACTACGAAGACGACGATTAATTCCTACACGCTTTAATTGCTCTCTATATTATTTTTTTTTCTTTTATATTTTTTTTTCAAACTTTTACAAATTTAGAAAGATATTTTCTTTAGTTCCGCTATAGACAAATCAATTCCCTCATCAAATGTTATTTTTGGTATAAATCCAAGCATTTTTATTGCTTTACTAGGGCTTGCGTAAAATTTGTTGACATCATAAGATCGTGGCTTAGTAAATTCAACTGTGCTTTTACTTCGAGTCTTTTTAATAATTGTATTGGCTAATTGTTTTAATGAAATTGGAACACCTGTAGATATGTTGAAATCGTCAAAAAGATGAGTGTCCCTCTCTATTTCCTGAATGCAGCCCCATATTCCTTGAATCGTGTCATCAATATAAGTGAAGTCGAAAATTTCCTCTCCTGTCCCGTTAATAATCAAATCTTCTTCTTTAAAAGCCTGTAAAATAAACTTTGGTATGACTCTATCTAAATGATCGTTTTTTCCAGTATAAACATTTGAAAATCTTAATACTCTTACTTTTAACCCATAGTTTTCGGAGTACACTTTGCACAATTCCTCTCCCGATAGTTTAGAGACTCCATAGACGTTAATGGCTTTACGAATTGACGATTCATTAACTGGCAAGATTGCAGACTCACCATATACCTCACGAGAGGAACCAAATATCACCCAAGGGTAATTATTATCTGTATATATCAGCCTTGCAGACTCGAGCACGTTAATCATACCTCCAATATTAGTATTAACGCATTCTAAGGGATTTTCATGAGCAATTTTCACTCTACTCACAGCTGCTAAATGAACAATGCCATTTATGCCTAATACTTTTGATTGTAAAGCTGAAAAATCTCGAACATCCTCCAATGTGTTATCTTTGATATCAAAAGGTATAACTTCAATATTTTTTTCTTCTAGTAATCGCTTTAGGGCAGAACCAATGAAACCAGAGCTTCCAGTGAGTAAAATTTTCATAGTAGTATAAAATAGCTTGGATAATAATTAAGATTTATCTTAAATAGAAACAAATTTAAAAAAAAAAGTGATGAAGAAATTGGATGTTTTATATTACTTTTTTTTATTATTTTATTCACAATAAACAAAATTAAAAAAAGAATTTGTATTTCTCTTAGTAAGACTATTTCTCTAGTTAATTTCAATAATATTCAATATAGGAGGTTTAAAAATGGAAGAAAATAAAAAGAAAAAAAAATTTATGACTCAAGCTATAAGTGACGAAATCCTCGAAAAGTTAAGTTTAAAAAACAGATATTCGTTTTTAAATACGAACCTAACGGCTATTTTGGAACCAAAGGAGTTTAATTTTTTACGTAAAGCTCAAAAATTCTGCATGCGTTTCGAAAAGAAAAACGAGATTACACACGGTCCTGAAGAAGATGTTTACGATTGGATCCCCGCATTTGGAGCCGAAGGATACCTAACTAGATCTCACAGTTTCGACCTGGTTGATGTTAATTACACCGATTATGGTCTAACCATGGAATTGATGAGGAATTTAGCCGTAGGTTTTTTTGACCCCCAGTTTGCCATGGCTGGTGGGGCAACCCAATTAGCTATTAATCCTCTTTTAGAACACCACGAAAATGTCCCAATCAGGTTAGAGGTACTAAAAAAATTTGTAACAGGAGAAACGCCAGGAGCAATATTAATCACGGAACCCGAAAGGGGCTCGGACGCAGTTCATATGTTAACCACATGTGATGAACAGCCTGACGGATCTTTTCTTCTAAACGGAGAAAAAATATACAGCACTAACGCTCCTAAAGCAGGATACGTTGTTGCTTACGCTACAGCAGAGGAAAATAACGGGAATACGATGGCTCAGTTCCTTATAGACACATCGTGGGAGGGTTGGAAGGTTGAACGAGTTTATATTCCTTATGTCCCAAAAGTGTGGTTAGGTAAAGAATGGTTTAATAACCTTAGAGTACCAAAGGAATACGTGTTAGGTGGTGTAGGTAAGGGACGAGAACATCTTTTTGAAGGATTGGTTCCGGAAAGAATAGGGATAGCAATCGATTGTATTTCCAAATGTTGGAACGCAATTGCGTATGCGGCTATATATGTAAATAACAGAAAACAATTCGATCAAATGATTTTGAAATTTCAAGGGGTAGGTTTTACTTTAACTGACCTTTGGGCAAGATTAACTAACCTCACGCTCGGACTTTTAATGTTTTGTAAAAATTATGATGGCAAAATGGAAAAGTTTGGTGGGGAGCTTCCCAGAAATATTTCACAAGCCTTAGTAGCTTCTGCTAGTCAGTTCAAGTATCATGTTGCTAAACTTACAGAAGAGATTTGCTATGAAGCTGCCAATCTAATGGGGGGCGCGGGCCTATGCGACAACACTTTAATGCACGACCTGGTAAACATCTCTAGAATCGCAGAAATCATAGGTGGGAGTAGACAAATTCAAAACTATGTCATGTCGATGTCGTTACGTCAAGTTTACAAGATGTCTGGTATCTAAAACTGTCAATTTATAACTTTTACATTTTTTTTATTTATTTATACATTATGGTTGTCTAAAGCATCGAGTTCTTCGTAAAATTGTTATAAACGCTTTTACATTATCAGATTTTTGAGTCTCTTCGAAAACTTTTTAGATATTATCAAACTCGTCTCGAATGGACAATTTTTCTTGAACTGGATTATAGATATAAAGTTGTCAATTCCAACTAAAGATAATATACCGTATTCCTCGAGTGATATTAATTCACTAATTCTTGAATTCCCAATTATAAATCTACTCTCTAATAATCTTATTATCTCTGAAAGGACATTGGAACTAAGGTATGATACGATAACTCTTCCAGTTTGAGTCAATAATGCGGATGAGATTACAAAAGAGGAAAAAGTATGAAGTTCCTTAAAGACTTCAATTAGATCCTTTTGAATTTCTTCTGAAACTAACTTCTTGCTCTCTATTATTTCATCGACATTTTTCTCGAAATTTTGATATATCGAAACTTCGCCATTAAAATTATCCGTTAAGTTTTTCAAATCAAATTCGGATATAAACTCGCTTTTAATTTCCCGTAACTGGTTTCTCAGCTCTACAAGATTATCAGTTCTATCGCTAAATAGAGCAAACATGAGCTCACTAGAATTAGCTTTTTCTACTTCAAAGATGAATCTAAAAGGTCCAACCTCAATTTCAGATAACTCTTTAGTTTTCAAAGTTTGTTTAACAAATGAGAAAATTGCGCTTAAAAAGCTACTTGTAAGTTTTATGTCAAAAATATCCTCGTAAGCTTTATAAAAAAGTAGTTCGCCCGTTGATTTCATAATAAAGATATTTTTAATCATTGGAACTCAAGGAAAATTAGGTTAATAACTCAATAATTAAGGTTTTATATTCTTTTAATAAAAGTTTAGATTTAAAAATTCTTGTATAAATCATTCTATTGGTATAAAACCGATGAAATTACGCTTTTCTTTCTCCGGACTAAAAATATAAAAAATTTAATGTTATTGTATTGATATTTTTTAGGCTAAAATCCATCAAATTTAGCCCATTCGTCGTCATCATCGATTTCCTCGTCATCATCGTAAAGAGTCTCAGATTTCTCGGCTTTTACGCCTTCAGCTGACTCTTCTTCATAATCGTCGTACTCGTCATCAAAACTTATAGCTTTATCTAAATCCACTGCTACTTCTCCTTCGCCCACTTGAATTTCTGGGATAGGTTCCTTCTTTAATTTTTTCTTTTCAACTAATTTGAGGTAATCGCCGTGAATTTTAATCGTAATAGGAGTTTCTTCTTGTAAAAGCCGTACCACTACTTCTTCGCTACTCGATGTATCGTGTGGCATACGCATAACGAGCGCTCTTGAACCTTCGAATACACCACTTATTATTTCAACGGTATCACCCGATTCTAAATATTCGGTGACGCTTCTTGGTAGTAAAACGTGTTTTAACTCATCTAAATCGATATTTTGGACGATTCTTCCTTTAATATGGGGAATTCCTTGTACAGCAATTTGAACAGATCTTTTTTGAGGTGCTTCAAAAAATACATAACCGGGTAATAAAGGAGATACAAGCATGGCTCTAATATCGGGAACTACATCTAAAATTTTAAACCGGTAAAAAATTTGTCGTAATATGTTACTTTCTTGGTTTATCGTAGTTCTCACAGCAAAAAGTGTTGTAGAAGGTTCACCTTCCTCGAGATCATTGATTTCTGTCGCTGCAAGATCAACATCTACTTTTAATTCTTCTTCTTTATTGTTTTCAGACTGTTCCTCTTGGTTAACCATATTTTCTCACTTTTTTCTTATTTGAATTATCAAGATTTAGAATGCTTTTATATTGATTTCTTAAAAAAGTAGGATATTATATAAAGGAAATTCTAAATTATAAAATTTTGCTTTTTAAGGAGATTTTAGTTATGAGAGTAGGTTCCTCAATGTTCAATCAACCTTATCTTCCTATTAATTTCTAGAAAGGTATGTTATTTACATCTAACATTTCAGGAATTCTTCTGTTTCTTTCGAGCCAGGATATTTCTGCCCTAGTATATCTCCAGGTTATTTCGCATTTTCCCAGTTTACCTTCGACTGGTGTTTCCCAATCCCACGGAGATACTATAACTAAGTCCCCTTTTCTTACCCAAACGCGTTTTTTAATTTTACCGCGAATCCTGCCTACTCGTTGCTTACCATCCGCGCAAAATACGCCCATTCGTTCGTTCCCATATATCTCAACGACTCTAGCAAACATTTCTCCTATCCTCCTATTGGGAAACTTAACACGCGTGACTGGTGGTGGGACATATGGCCCCTTACCTCTCTTCACTTGCTTTCCTTTTTTTTTTGCCATAATTTTTTCCTTCAAATAATGTGTATAATATTAGTATTTATCATCAGGTTTATAATCACCTTTAATAAAGACGATTTTTATAGATTTTTGAGAGTCGTTCCGAATATTATGCATTTCTTTTGGTTCCACCAAGAATACACTCCCTTCTAAAGCACCGAATTCTTTGTCATTTACAATCATGACACCATCACCCTCAACGAAATAAAATGTTTCATCAAGTAAATTGTGCCCGTGAGCTTTTTCAGCCATTTTTTCTCCAGGTTTTAGTAGAATTAAGCCCCAATCTATACTCGGTCCGCGCATCAAATATTTAACACCAGACTCTCCTCCTCTGAATGGAATCTCTTTTTCATTTACCCGTTTCATTTTTTACCGATAAACCTATATCTTATTTACTAAAAACAAATTATCTAAATTAATTTAAGTTAAAAATCTTATTAATTTAAATTCTAAGTAGGGTAGTAAATGGTTACTAATTTTAGATTTGCAAGAATACCTAATATAATTTTTGGAGCTGGTAAATTTAGCGAATTATACGATATTATCGCAAATTTCGGAAAAAATGTGTTATATGTTATCGGAGGTTCATCGCTTAATGCCTCTGGAAAATGGGATGAAATAGCAAACCAAATGCTCAGAAGGTCCATTAATTTCTATTCAATATCAATCGCTGGAGAACCTACTCCAAGCTTAATTGATGAGGCTGTTAAGAAATTTCGACAGAAAAAGTTAGCTTTAATTATTGGAATCGGGGGTGGTAGTGTTATTGATGCTGGAAAAGCTATCTCAGCAATGATTTTTAAGAGCGATTCAATAAAGGAATACCTTGAGGGCGTTGGAGATAAAATACACAATGGGGAAAAAATCCCCTATATAGCCATCCCTACTACTTCAGGGACAGGCAGCGAAGCAACAAAAAACGCTGTCATAACTGAGGTGGGTCCTGAAGGATTTAAAAAATCTTTACGGCACGATAATCTGGTCCCAAATTATGCTATAGTGGATCCCAAACTCGTTGTATCCTGCCCACCCTCAATTACTGCAGCTTGTGGGATGGATGCTTTCACACAATTACTAGAAGCGTATGTATCTCCTCTTTCAAGTCCTATTACTGATGCGTTAGCATATAATGGAATCAAACAAATGAAAGAAAATATTATATCCGTTTATGGCCGTAAATCTTCAGACATCAATGCAAGATCCACCATGGCCTATGGTTCTTTAATCTCTGGTATCGTTCTTGCAAACGCAGGATTGGGAATTGTCCACGGTTTAGCATCTTCAATAGGTGGATTGTTTAACATTCCTCACGGGACTGTATGCGGAACGCTGCTTGCTGAAAGTACAAAAATGAATGTAAAGCGATTAGAGCAAGCTGGTCGCGGTGGTGAGCATGGGTTAATGAAATACGCAATAGTAGGGGCATTAATCGCTGGTAAGAGTTATGAGCTAAATCTAGATGTGCCCTATTATTGTTCCGAGTTAGTAGAAACACTTGAAATGTGGACAAAACAATTGAATCTTGATACGTTAGGCAAATATGGAATAAGACCTAAAGATATTGAAAAAATCGTTAAAAAAACACAATTAAAAAATAATCCAGTTAACCTTAATCCTGAAGATATTAAAGAGATAGTAGTAAATCGAATATGATTAATCAAAAGAAAGAAACTTTTTCTGTCGAAGAAATATAGTACTGACGCCAATTTTTCTCACTTTTCTGCGTAAATCAGCATCATTAGACGCTAAATAGACCCTCTTCTCGTTTTCTTTTAGTTCTTTACAATTTCTCACCAAAAAATCATCAGTAGTTTCCTCATTTGATTTTGTTTGATGGTTGTAAATAAAATTATATTTTTCATTATTATTCTCTAAATATGAAAGGCCAGACTTTAGATTCATAGTAAACTTTGTAGCGTTTGGTTCTCGAATCCTTTTCGCTTCTAATTCATCTAAAATTTGCTTAAATAGAATAAAAACAGTGCGCCCCTCTAAACTACTATCTATATCATATAGATAATCAATTTTAAACTGAAATGGAAGTAATATGAAGTTCGCATCAATTACGATAAGATTTTCTAACATTATTTCATTAATATGTTAAAAAATTAATAACTTTGACGGTCTAATATTTTTGTTGTTAATAATTCAAAAGCCTTCTGGACATTTTCTCCAGATTTACTTGAAATTTTAAGATAATCAAATAATTTGAAAGCATCTTGAAAATCTGAAGCGTAATCATCGGTTACCATGATATCTTCAGTTAGATCGTTTTTTGTTCCTAAAAAAAGAATAGGCAAATCAGGATCACCTCTACGGCAAAGAGTTACCCACTCTTCTAGTTTTTCTAAAGTCATTGGACGAGTTAAATCAAAAAGTAGTAAAGCTCCTTTCGCACCTAACACATAACTCTCTAACAGAAATCTAAACCTTTGTTGTCCTCCAAAATCCCATAATTGAAGTGTACAATGTTTGCTATCGATATTTACCTCTTTAAGAAAGAATTCCACCCCAATTGTCATCCTCGTTTCAGCACTAAACTTACCTTCTACGTAACGATGAAGAAGTGTGGTTTTTCCTACTCCTCCTTCTCCTGCAGTAAGTATTTTTAAGATAAACTTCTTCATATTTTCTTGTTTCTCGTTTTCTTAATTGTAGTTGTTATATTGTTGGTATTTATAGAGGTTATGAATATAAAATTTGCTAATTTTTCTTATTAAATGTTTAAAAATGTGTTTTAATATGTAATAAAAATTTTCATTTTTTACCTTTTTGATTTAGATAATTTAAATTCTATTTTTATTTTAAGGTTTTATTATCTTCTTAACTAATTTTAGTATCTTACACATATTTTATATTAATAATAAAATTTCTTCCATTAAATAAAGTCCGAAAGGCAATTATACAATTAGTATTTAATTTATTATTGCTTATTGTTGATTAAGAAAATCATTGAAATTAGTTTTATCTCATATAAATGTGGTAGAAATGAAAAAGAAAATACCTACTGAGGAAGAGTTAAATGAACTAGGAGTTAAATCCTGGGGCACATGGGAAAAAGAAAAAAGCGTTTTTGATTGGTCTTACAGCGATACTGAAACCTGTTATATTCTAGAAGGAGAGGTAGAAGTTACTGATAATTCTACTGGCGAAAAACTCGAATTTAAAAAGGGAGATTTAGTTCAGTTTCCTAAAGGATTAGAATGCGTCTGGAATGTCAAAAAACCAGTTAGAAAATATTATAATTTCGGAGATTTGAAAATTTAACAAGATTTACTTTTTTTTAAAATTTTTAATTGTTTCTGGTCAGTACACAAATCATTAAATAATCAGTTGATGAAATAATATTGAGATCCTATTATTTTTTGTTAGGTTAACAAATTACAAGTAAATAATAGAATTTAACCAAGTACTTTAGGTGAAACATATAGCTAACCTCGGAATAAAGCATTTCCTCTTGGATGAGAACATTAATCAGTTTTTCAACAGTATACCTATTCCATCATATATTTGGCAGAAAACTGAAAACGACTTTATATTGATTGATTATAACAACGCAGCTTTAAAAGTTACCAAAGGGAAGATTAAGGATCTCCTTCACGAAAAAGCTTCTGTAGTACATAAGGATCGACCTGATATCATAGATGCAATAAATAAATGTTTTCGTGAAAATAAAAGCGTTTCAGAAAAACTAGAATATCTTATGAAAACGACTGGAGAAAAGGTATTTATTTCTCTAAAAATTTACCACTTTCCTCCTGATCTGATAGTTGTTCATATAAAAGATATAACCCAATGGAAATTGGCAGAGAAAAAACTTAAAAACTCTGAGGAGAAGTATAAATTGTTATTCGAAAAGTCTCCAATTCCTATTGTGATTACTGATTTTAAGGGTATCATAATTGATTGTAATAAAGCTACTGAGCAACAGTTTGGTTACTTTAAAAAATATCTCTGCGGAAAAAACTACTTAAATTTAGGGATATATTCTCCGGATTTAATTCCATTACTTAAAGAAAGAATATCTCAACTAGAACGGGGCGAATCAACTAAACCCTTCGAACTTGAAATAACTAAAAAGGACGGAAGTATATCGTGGATATATAATCAAATGTCTTTAGTTAATGCGGGGGGGGGAAAATTGATTCAATCTTTTATAATGGATATCACGGAGCGAAAAAATTTCGAAAAAAAAATTCAGCGCAAACTTGAGAACGAAAAATTCATTTCCACGATTTCTTCGAGTCTAATTCGTACTGTAGACATTGATAGAGCAGTAAGCAAGGCAGTCCTAGAAATGGGGGTTTTTATTGGAGCTGTACGCGCTTATATATTACTATTCAACGAAGAAGAATCGCTTGAGTTTTACATTCAAGAATGGTGCCTTGAAGAAGTAGAACCTCAATTGATTAACTTAACGACTATAAGTAAAAATAGATTTCCTTGGATATTTGATGTAGGGAGCAAAAATGAAATGATACTGATTAAGAACTTATCAGAAATTCCAAAGGAAGCAATCAAAACTAAGGAAGAATTGGAAAAATTGAATATAAAATCTTTACTTGGTTTTCCAATTACTATAAACAAGGAATCCTATGGATATATAGGATTCGACAATATTCAAAATATAAGTGAATGGGAAAAAAAGGATTTCGAGATTTTTAAAACGACTTCTGAGATTATTGGTAATGCGTTAGAACGCAAATGGGCTGAAGAAACTTTAAAAGGAAGTCATCAATTGCTTGCTGGTGTTATTTCTTCTTTAACTGAAGTAATTTATCTTGTGGATAACCATTTTAATGTTGTTTGGGCTAACAATGTAGCAAAACAAATGTTTGGTTCACGATTAACAGGAAAAAAATGTTATGGAGTATTTTCACATAGGGGTAAACCATGTAAAGAATGTCTAGCTGTTGAAACATTTGAAGATGGAAAAATACATGAAAAAGAGAAAATCCTGACAAATATAGATGGGAAAAAGAAAATTTACTGGAGTACATCAAGCGTAGCAGGTTTTAACATAGAGGGAGAAAGGGAGTTAGCCGTTTTGATACTTCGAGACATCACAGAAAACAAAAAGATGGAAAAATCATTGATTGAATCTGAAAATAACTTAAGGTTGCTGAATAAAAGCCTTCTTGAAAAAATAGAAGAAAGAACCAAAGAATTAAAGATGTCTGAAGAGACATATAAGAAAATATTAAATGATTTAGACGTTGGATTTTACAAAGGTGAGTTCAAGGGTAAATTATTAATGCATAATTCTGCTCTCAACACTATCTTAGGATTAGATACATCGATATCTCTAATTGGTTCTACATCAACTCGGTTTTTTAATGATTTAAACGTACAAAAGCGTTATGATGATGAATTATTGGAGAAAGGTTATGTTACTAATTTTAAAGCCCAACTCAAGAATTCCAAAGGGGAGAGTATAACAGTTCATTTAAATTCTCACTTGATAAGGGATCATGAAGGTAATCCCAAAGAGGTCGAAGGAATTATTGTTAAATTTATAGAAGAAACCTAAGAATACCTTTTTTTATCTCTATATTCTTTAACTGATACCTTTCTTCCTTTTAATCTATCGTTATTTATTAAGGTGTCTTCGATTGCTTTAATTTCCGCTCTTGTATTAATCTCAATGTTTTTCAGCTGCTCGAGGATTTCCTTTTCACCCAGCCCTTTATTATAAAACACCTTGAATCTCTTAATCACTTTCTCACTATAAAAAGAATAGTGCCCGTTATAAAAAATAATCAGCCAATCCTTCTTATTTTGATTTTTTGATAATTTGTACATTTTTTCTTGTACTTGAGCTAAGGGGCGTTTTAATCTTCGCGCCACTAGTTTATCTTCAATTACATTGATATTGCCTAAAAATTTATTCAATTTCTTAGAAAACATTAAAGTGGGAACATAGGAAATACCAAATAAGACTATAGTAATAATTGTAATAATTATAGCAGCGATTTGATTGAAGAAAAATACGATGAGAATAATAACTATAAGAATTATGAACCACTTTCTTCCAATTGTCTTTAATGCTTTTGCAAATTTTCCGGGCATATAAATCTTCAACTTAGAGTTAATCTACTCTTAATATATCTTATAATGTATACTTTAAAAACATTATTTATAAGAAAATAACAAAATCAGTGATAATCATTAACCACATTTACGATTCCGGGTTCGGATGGTACCGGGTACTATCCTGAATTACCATGACCGTAGCCGAAGCTACAGTTTGCAAGTTCCCATAGATTTTCAACTACAGTACTATCTGCAACGCAAAACAGTTTAACTTCCGGCGTTGTAGCTAATTGCTACGAGATTATGTGGTTAAAACTATCACTAACAACCATTTTATAACTTTGGCTATATTATCGTAAAATGCTTCATTTATATGGTTGTAAGTAATAGGAATAGTACAAGCTAGTAATTAAACTTTTTCATAATAAATCGTTAAACTTAAAAGACTATATATTGAATTGTTAGTTTTCTACATATCCCTTAAGATTTTTTTTATATGTACTCATCTTATAAATAATTAAAAATAAGCATATGATTAAAAAGCTAAAACTCAAATATTTATTATGCCACTTAGATTTAACACCTGTCCTTATTGTAATCAGAGGATAGTGTTTAGGATAGATGAAAAAGATGTAAATACCTCTCATTATCCCGCTCCGATTTATATTCATCATGTAAGCGAATCTTGTGGAAAAACATCAACTTTTTATGTCGATAGTCTTTTACGGGTGTCTTATAAAGAGCTAGAGAAGAAATCTGGGGCAATAAAAACATTAAAAACAATAGATTAACATTTCTCCCTAAGTCTTTATGAAAATCTTATTATTTGACGATTAATTAATTTACAATACTGCTTACAATTTTTGTAGCGAGTTAAGAACATTTTTTAAAATTATTATTAACTAAAGTAGAATATTTTAGGCTGATATGACTAACGATTTAGAAAAAGTTTCCGGAATAGGTAAAGCAACAGCAGACAGATTGAGAACGGCTGGCATTGATACAGTTGAAAAATTAGCTTCAACGACAACAGAAGAATTAACTGAATTAAAAATTAAGGGAGTAGGCGAATCTACAGCTTCAAAGTATATTAAAAACGCTCAAAAATTAATTAAAGAAAAATCACCTGATCTTGAACCTCAAATAAAGAAAGAAGATCCTCCATCCAAGCCGGAAAAACATCAAAAACTTGAACCATCTAAAAAACAAAAGTCTGAACCAACTAAAAAACAAAAGCCAGCAAAAAGTGGAACTCTTAAAGAATTAATAAAAAAACAAGCAGAATGTAATATTGGACTAGTCGGCCATGTCGATCACGGTAAAACTACCCTAGTTAAAGCCCTTACGGGTGATTGGACTGATAGACACTCTGAAGAACAAGAACGGGGTATTTCTATTAAATTAGGATATTCTAACGCAACAATTCTATATTGTCCTGAGTGCGACGAATATTTAACATACTATATGGCGGAGGTTGCTAGAAAAAAAGGACAACCTAGATATAATTGTCCAAACTGTTCAAAAACCTTAGAATTTAAAAGAAATATCTCCTTTGTTGATGCTCCAGGTCACGAAATTTTAATGGCTACTATGTTGAGCGGGGCTTCTTTAATGAACGGTGCTTGTTTGTTAATTTCAGCTGATGAGAAATGTCCTCAACCACAAACTAGAGAACATTTAGAAGCGTTAAATATTGCTAGTATAAAAAACATCATAATTATCCAAAATAAAATTGATGCTGTTTCAAAAGAACAAGCTTTAGAAAATTATAAACAGATTAAAGAATTTGTGAAGGGTACTATCGCTCAAAATGCACCTATTATTCCAGTTTCTGCCGTGTTTGGAGCAAATCTTAATTTAATCGTTCGAGCGTTTGAAGAAATAATTAAATCACCTGTAATTCATGAGGACGAGGAGTTCCAATTTCTAGTTGCTCGTTCATTCGATATAAATCGCCCCGGCACACAAATTAACGATTTAAATGGTGGTGTTATTGGTGGATCGGTTTTAAAAGGAACGGTTAAAGTTGGAGAAGAAATTGAGATCAGACCGGGATTACGAGTTAAAAATAAATATAAACCCATCAGAACCAAAATAGTTAGCATAAGTCAAGGATCTAATTTTTTAGAAGAAGCCAAGCCAGGAGGATTAATTGGATTAGGAACTATGTTAGATCCTGCTATGACGCGGGGAGATTCTCTTATAGGACACTTAGTTGGTAGACCGGGCACACTGCCTGAAATACTCTCTGAAGTCGAAGTTCAAGTAAATCTTATGGAAAGAGTGCTAGGTACCGAGGTTCAGATGAAAGTTCAACAGTTGAAACACAACGAGAAGTTATTACTCGTCGTTGGAACGGAAAAAACAGCTGGAACTGTAATAAAAATCTTAAAAGATTCATATATTCTTAGTTTGAACCCTCCAATTTGTGCTCCAGTGAATTCAATTTTTGCGATTTCAAGAATTATAAATCGCCGTTATCGTTTAATAGGTTATGGTAAGGAGATAATCTAAAGAAACATTGACAAATTCTGATAACTTTTATTGAGAGTAAGAAAGAAAAATTTCTCTGATTTTACCTTTCACTAATTTTAATGAAGTATCTGCTTTATCAAAAATGTTTTGCAGAGTATTAATTACATCGACATCACTATTAGAATCAATTACTTTTGAAATTTTTTGACTTGTTTCGTATAGGATTAAAGTATCTCCGATTTTTGCTAAATAGTGAAGAACAATCTTAATTTTTATTTCTTTAGATAAATCAGTCTCGTCTTTTATCTCTTTAAATTCATAAAACACTTGATCCATTATTCTCTTGTCGAGAAAACTTAAGAAATTTTCAATGTCATCGATGAAAATTACTATCAATTTTTCTGAGATCTTTTCGTGTAGTTAAAATATAAGATTAAACCTAACAGTATTAAAATACCGTTAATTCCCCCAAATATTAGAATCCAGATTGGAAAATGAAAAACATCTGTAATTAAATAGTTAACTTCTCTAAAAGTATTAATTTGAAATTCCGTAATTGGCTCAGTGCCTTGAAATACTTTAACAGTATAATTCCCATTAGGGACATTTTCGATTAAAATCTCCCCGTTTTCATCTGAGTACGCATAAGCCATTGGTTGGTTATAATCGTTCGAGATATACGTGCCATAATTTTTACCGTAATAGGTTAATTCTATTCTATATCCAACTAAAGGCATGAGAATATTATCGGTAATCACAAGCTTTAAGTCATTAGTAGCAGAATATTTCAAGGAGCATGGATTTGTTTCACCAAGAATTATATATGGAATGGTAAGTTTTAAACCCTTCCTTTTCACCGCATTCTTAGTAAAAATCAAGCTGTTCTCGATGGTTTCTTGCGTTATTGAAATGATCTCATCGTAAATGTTCAAATTTCGTCCAAATAATGAACTATTACTAATTATCTGATCTACGATTATTGTACTCTCAAGTAGTGTGATATCTTCGAGAAATATGTGCTCTGGACCAGAGATAAGAGAGGGAAAGTAAATTCTTTCGCGAATATTTCTAGCTCCTATTAATCTATCAATAGCCCAGCTAAAATCAACCGAATCTTCAAACATAAAAGTAAAATTAGCACTAAATTTTAATGAAAAAAATTTAGCGTCAGCAGAAATTGTTACATTTATCTTTTTGTCTGGTTCTAAAAAATCAATTTTAGTTTGATTATCTATTTCTAAGATATGATCAAAAAATAAATCATTATCTAAGGGATTTACAATTACTTCTAAAACGAGATTATCAGCAGGTAATAGGGGGATTGATAGGTTATCGGATATTTTTGTTCCAAACAAAGTAAAGTTATAATAAAATGAAGGACTAAAAGTTTGAGCTTGTTGCGTCAATAATAAAATATCCATAGGATTTTGAGTTAAATCCCAAGATTCTAGTGTTAGAGTATACTCAAATATGAAGTAGATCGAAAAATTGTGAAAAGTTGTTGAGAAGAAATTCTCATAGTTGAACACGAAATAATCATCAGAATCAATCGTGTAATCTCCTTCGTTAAGTTCCTCGATAATAGCACTAGAGCTATTTTTCACAAGTACCTGATTAAGGACTCTCGGATATAAAACGGAACTATAGATTAAATAACCCTCAGAATTTTCTATGGAAGTATTAAACTGAACACTAATAGATTCGTTAATCATCACCGTTATCTTGTTCGATTCAGGGAGAGAATCATCGAGATTATTAAATTGGGCGATTTCCGTAGTTTGAATATATTTAGTTTCTAAATATGTAATATTTAAAGCTCCAGAACTTAAATCGTCAACGAGATTGGGGTAATTAACTGGTTGATTAAAAAAACCTTCTTCGTCAAATGAAAATTGTGTTATAGTGATGTTCCCAAGTCCCTGTTCAGGATCGTTAATAATAGGAGAGTAATCTTCTTCCGAAAAAGAACCAAGTTCGGGAACTATAAAGGTATCATCATTATCAAGAATTAAAGAGCTGTCCTTTAAAGAAGGATCTATAAATAACAATGTGATCACCGTGCTCATTAGTATTACAACGACTATAATAGATTTCCAGTGATTATTGTTTTTCATCGCTATTTTTGAAGTGAATTTTTTTAAACACAAAATTAAATAAAATTAATTAATTTTTCTTAGGATTTTAATTTTTACTTAAATTTCCGTGAATGACTGCTTATACGAATATTTATATTTATTGAATATATTTTTATATCATTCATAATGTCTTTAAAAGGCATATCTATTACCTTAAAACACATTTTCAATAACGAGGTAAATAGGAAGCAAAGTATGATATATTAGATTTTTCCAATTACACCAGATTAAACACATTATTATCGAAAATCCTACAAAATGATTTTTATGGGCACAAAACCAGATCGCACTAAATTTTTAAAACACCTCAACACTGCTGTAGATTCCTTCGAGGATTATTCTAAAAATCTTTATAATAACGTTATTGCAATTTCACATAATGACGCAGATGGAATTAGTAGCTTACAAATTATTCAAAATTTGCTCCATAAAATGAAATTCAATTATGATTATTTCATCTATAATCGATCTGTTTCATGGGGGAATTATTTAAATGGAATATTATCGAAAACTCAAAATAGTAGAACTGCACTAATCTTTACTGATGTGGGTTCTAATCTAGCTGAACTAGTGCCTATTATTAAGAAGCGAAAAGAACATTTTTACATTCTTGATCATCATGAAGTCGATTCCGATTTTGTTTTAGAAGAGCTTCCGGAAAATTTATTCTTTGTTAATCCTACGGTTTTTGGATTTGACGGCTTAGATCATGTATCGGGTGCTACTTTAGCTTATTTGTTCGCTAAAAAAATTAATTTATCGATTATAAAACAGGGTTGGCTAGCCGTTATTGGAATCGCCGGAGACTCACTAAGGTCCATGGAAAAACTCCAATCTTTTAACAAGGAAATTTATCAAGAAATATGCGACGAAGAATTGGTCGTCGATAAAGAAGGGTTAATACTCTTTGGAAGCATGCACGAATCAATAAAAAATGGTTTAAAGAATAGCATTTTACCTTTCCTAATTGGATATGGTGGGGAAAATGATCAAACCATTAAATCATTTTTAAATAACATAAACATAAACCCTAATAAGAAAGTTGTTGATTTAGAGCAAGATGAAATTCAGAGAATTCTTAAAAGCATTGATATAGATGTCGGACACTTTGCTTTATTGCCTCAAAAGCAAGGCATACTAAGATTCGCGTTTGAACACGCAATACTACTAAATATCCTATCCTTTAAAAATATTAGCGCTGCTATTTCGATCATCCACCAAAAGTCTATTACTAGATACGCTAAAGAACTATATAACGAATACATCAATACACTGGTTAAAAATTTAAAAATATTAGCAAATGAATTGCCTCGTTACGAAACTAAAAATACAATCTTCATAGATGCAGGAAACGGCAAAATTCCGCCAAGTAATTGGTCAGACACAGCAAGTTTTACATCCGTCAACGGACTACTAAAACCCGATAAGATGTTGTTCTTAGGTGGTCTCGAGAAGAAAACTCAAATGGTTAAACTTAGTGTGAGGTGCTCTCGAAAATACTTAGAAGATGATCACATGGGTGTCAATGAGGTTATAAGCACGATCAAACAAAAACTTGGAGGAACGGGTGGTGGACATAAATTAGCCGGAGGTATAAGACTATCTGTGCCCTCATTTAATATACTTAAGAAAAATGCTGACGATTTTATTGCATTTTAGGTTTAAGGAATCATTATCATGGTTTTTTTCGAAGATGAATCAGAGCGTACAATTTTTTTAAAGATAAGAGTTAAAACAAACTCTAAAGTACAAAAAATATCATTCAACCAATTAACAGATACTTGGATTTCAATTAATTTAAAATCTAAACCCGTTAAAAATAAGGCGAATAAAGAATTAATTAAATTATTAAGTAAAAAGCTAAATATTGCGACCAATCAGATTCAAATAATTGCGGGACCGAAAAACGCGAGTAAAACGATTCAAATTAGATTTTATCAAGATATGTCTAAATCAAAAATATTAGAAAAATTAGCAAATTAATTAAGATCCAATTTTTATCATTTTTCCGCATTTCAAACAGGTAATAAAGTGAGTCATACCCTCGTCGGCGCTTCTAGTTTGCCTTGTTTCTAAGTGTGCTTTATTGTAACCACATCTCCGACACTTAAAACCCTTAATAGAACTTCTTAAATATTTTTCCTTCCATTGCATTACTTCTGTAAGGTTTGAGACTTCCTCCCTAATGGGCTGCTCGATTTTGGTTTTTAAGATATAAGAATCAGCATTTTCTTCCAAAAGAGGTTTGGTGTAACCACATTTACATTTAAACACTTTCTGACTATTCACTGTAGTGGGTAACATCATAGAGCCACATTCATCGCAATATTGCATTTTTAAAGTCGAGTTAAGAAATTTAATTATAATTAAAATAGTATTTCAATAACAAAAATTTTTCCTCCTATATCTAAAAATTCAAACCAGATAATAAAGCGCAAAAAATTACACCCGTTAAAAGATCTGCGGTTGTACCTGGGTTTAACTTTCCATTTTGTTTTTGAAGGTTCTTATCAAATTCAAGTGTTAACTTCAATCCTTTTTTAGTAGAAATTCCTCCTTGTGAAATGATTTTTAAAGCCATTTCTGAAACTTTCAATGCTTCTGGTTTACCTTCTTTACGAATAATCAATGTATCTAAATGATTAGCTAGTAGTTTCAGATATGTATTCACAATTGTTTTATTGATGTTTCGTTGTTCCTTAAAACTATCAAGAAAATAAGGTAAACCTTCCTTTAAAATGATTTCAAACCCCGTAGCGTACTCTCTGCTTATTAAATCGTATTCTTGAGATTTTTTAAAAATTTCTTTAAGATTTATTTTATCTCGGATGATTTCGTCGTAAGCACTTGGATCATTGATATCATACTTATCAATTTGACCTAATCCTCCTGGATTGCTAAGTTTAATTGCCTCATATAAATGCAATGTGTCATTAACAGTAGTATCTTCGATGATCTTGTTTAATATTGACTCAAAATCTATAAATCTGCGTTTTTTTAACTTTATACATATTGAAGCGGCAGATGAGAGGGGCGCTAAGATTAGAATATGCCCTAGTATCACATTTCCACCGGTTTGCCACTTCATCATTTCTACAACTGCTTCTTTAAAAAATACACCTAATTCGATGTTACTAAACGATTGCTTGTCGTTATCAATAGTAGTATAAACTTTTTCGCATAAAACTCTTAAATTAGGTTGAATGGCAGAAATCCCCGATAGAAAATGTTCAAAACTTGTACCTTTAAAATTTTTCGTTCTGTGTACATTTCCTGGTTTTGGCCATCCAGAAAGCTCTAACAAACTCGATAGGTTTATGCACCTTAGCAAATCATCGAGTGACTTGATAGCAATTTCTATACTTGACACGTTAGAAATATTTATTTTTAAAATTAATATATGTTAGTTATAGATGAGTTAGTAATAGGTTAATTCTAAGGTTCTTTTCTCCTTAATTCTGTAACCCTTAATATCAGAGGTGTTGTAAGAAATCGGTCTGTATTTCTCTTTTAAATTTTTTCGATGCAGAAATTTCTTGATCCTTAATTTTATTACTCTATTTGACATACTACTAGGCACAATCAATTCAATGCTGTTTCCACTTCGAGAAATTTCTATTTGGGGTAATTGTTCTTCGAGAAACCTTTGTAGATCCTCAATATATTGTTCCTTTTCAATTGATAAATCTTTTACGTCAATAGTTAATTCTTTAGTATTATCTTCACTCAAATTCTAATCACTCTATAATATAATTAAGGACATTATTAATCTTTTTCCAATAAATAATATGACAAAAATATAAGTGAATAGATAATGTTAAAATAGAATTATATCGGTGTTTCGTCTCCCCACATATCTAATGCTTTTTTTAGTTCAGCATGACTTTTAGCGTATTCTTTTACGCTAACATTATCCATGTAAGCATTAATTGCTTGTCTTAATGCTTTCGCACCGTTTTGTGTACCATCTGGGTGACCAAGAACACCTCCTCCGACTTGAACAGCAATGTCTGTTGATAAAAGCTCTATTAAACGATGTATTATTCCCGGATGAACTCCTCCTGAGCATACGCTCAAAACATTTTTCATTCCGTACCAATTCTGCTCTAAGACCTCTAAATCGGCCTCGTTAGAATTTTGAGCAATCTTCTTATAATTATTCAACACTTCTATTTTATCACCCACTAATTTTCCCAAACCTCCAATGTGAAGCTGGTCTACGCCTTGCATTCTCGCTATTTCCGCAAGTACTTTCATGCTCATTCCATGATTTGGATTTCTATCAAAAGCAGCATGAAATGCCCTATGAGCATGTATAGCTAAACCCAATTTTTCACATTCCTTTCTAACTGTTTGAACAGCTGCCCAACCAATAGTTAATATGTCGATCATAACATATTCGTTGTTAAAATCTTTTACTAACTTCGCACGACGCTTCATTTCGTCAACTTCAGCGGTAATATTTATTAAATAACTTTTTCTTTCTCCTGTTTCATTTTCTGCTTTATCTCTCATTTTCATGCTAAGATCGAGTCTTTTTTCGAATCTATTAAACTTCTGATTCGATAAGTTTTCGTCGTCTTTTAACAGATCTACCCCTCCTGTCCAAATCTCGTACCCATGTTGAGCGTGCTCTTCGGCATAATACCCTACTTTGGGTTTCGGAACTGTAGCTGTAATTGGTCTCTTTTTAACTTTAAGTAAATCCCTAATTCCCTTTATTCCATACTGAGGCCCCTGAAATGAATTTATTAAGTTTCTAGGCCATTTCACGTCGACTAATCTTAGACCGTCTAAAGCTTTCATGCCAAAAATATTTCCGGCAATAGAACTTAAAATTTGAGGCATATTACCTTCCTCAAATAAATCGTTGGGATATGCGATTTTAACATAACTATTATTTATGTCATAAACTTTAGCACTTAATGCCCGAATATGTTCAGGAATTTTAAGTGTCGTCCAAGTACCGTTGCTGCTTTCAGCAGCTACCCTAATAGCTACTTTTTCAATTGGAAAACCGCTTGCGGGTTTAATTTTAAACAAGCAAATTAAGTCTTCTTCTATTGGTTCATACGCTAAATCTAAAAAATCTTCATATTTAATTTCTAAATCACCTTAAACTAATTTAAATCATATCTGGATATAACTTTTCAAAGTAATTATGCACATGGCTACTCGCAAAAATTCCCGCCTCTGTAATTAAACCGTCTATATACCTTCTACTTACGGTTTCAAAGGCAGGATTTAAAATTTCTAAACCTGTTGGTGGATTTTCCCATACTTCTGAAGTTTCTCGCATTTCAATTTTTTCAATGACGCCAAAGGAAGTTTGAGGATTATATTTCAAGAGAGGAGTAGCAACATAAAAAGGAACATGTTCTTCGTGGGCTACTAAAGCTAATAATCTTGAACCTATTTTGTTTAAAACAGTTCCCTCGCTTGTAACACTATCTGCTCCAATAAGAATTAGGTTAACCTCGTAATGATTTACAGCCCACCGCATAGCACTATCCACGACATGAAAAACTTTTATTCCAGCGTCTAATAACTCTTTCGCTGTTTGTCTTCCTTGAAGGCGCGGTTGGGTTTCGGTATTTATTACGTTAAAGTGTTTACCTTGCTTTCTTGCTTCTAATAGGATACCCGTTACCACAGATGAGTGACAATGCGTCATAATGAGGTAATCATCATCTGCTTCTACAAAAGGAATTCTTCTAGCTCCAATTTCAGCTATCTTTTTTTTGGAATTATGAATTATTGTTTGATATTTATTTTTATAGCGATTGATTAATTCTAAAAAGTGATCTTCCTTGAATTCGTGTTTAGGTTTTTTCAATCTATTTATTATGAAATTTAGTCCATTCCTCAACGCTGGTTCAGTGGGACGCGCATTAAACAGTATTTCCTTTGCTTCTTCTAATTTAATTAAAAAATCTTCAGCAGTACTGTAATCTGTTAGCCTCTGGGCGTAGTTATTCAAAAAATCGATAGCACTTAGGGCTACATTTGTCGCTCCTTGTATTTCTAACGATTTAATCTTTTCAGCATCTTTCAATAATTGTTTAATTTCAACCACCTATTTTTTCTTAAATAATATTAAAACAACCATGATTTTTCAGTGTATTCATTCATTATTCGTATCACCATCATAAGAATTAGCGTCTTTTTTAAAATCCTTAGGATCGATTTCTATAAACAGAGAACCTATGTAATCACACGACGTACACTCAAACATATTTGGTGTTAACCAACCAGAAACATTGACAGCATTTTTTAAGGTAGCGTTCTTACACTTTGGACAAATTCTAATGCGTGCCATTGTGCTCTTATTAACTTATTTATTTGGATTGTTTTTAGCGTGATAAAGAATTAGCAAAAATTAATCTTCTGCTCTCTCTCACCTAAAAATTGGTAGCTATATTAAATAATCATAAATAACATTTAGTCTCTTTTATTATTAATATAGTAAATTACCATTAAGTAGAACCGATTTAAAACTAAGAATCCTAATCTATATTCGAAAAATTGAATCTTTAAAAAAAATGAGTAAAATTGACCTAAAGCGGAAAAGTTTACCCAACGAACCAGGAGTATATTTTTTTCTAAATGATAAAAAAACGATTATTTATATCGGGAAAGCTATAAATTTAAAGAGAAGGGTAAATCAGTATTTTCTCAAAACGAATTATAATGATCCATTTTACGAAGAGAAAATCAAGGAACTCGTTAAAAATATTCAATTTATTGATTATATAGTTACAGAAAACGAAAAAGAAGCAAAAATACTCGAAAATATACAAATTAAGAAGCATCTACCGCGATTTAATGTGGTAATGCGCGACTCAAAGACATATCCTTGGGTTGGGATTTTTTATTCAGAAAAATTTCCAAGAATCAGAATTATAAGAGGACCAGAAAAATATTCTAAAGAAAACCTATTTTTGGGTCCTTTCACTGATAAAAAGGAAATTACTAGAATATTACGTGATTTACGCAAAATATTCCCCTATTGTTCATGCAAGAAAAGAGTTAAAATAAAAAAAAGACCGTGCTTATATTATCAATTAAAACTATGTCCGGGACCTTGTATAGAAGCTATATCAGAAAAAGATTACGTCCAAAATGTGAAGCAAATAGAGATGTTTCTCAAAGGACAAACAGATGAATTAAAAGAGCAGATTAACGAAAATATGAAGTCTGCGGCTCTGGCACAAAATTACGAAATAGCTGCTTTTTGGAGAGATAAACTTCAAGCGATTGATAATTCAACAATCTCTCAGAATGTTTTATTAGATCGCAAAGAAAATAAGGACATTATAGGGTATTTTAAAGACGAGGAGCAGAAATACATTGCAATGGTTATAATTCATATTCGCGAAGGTAAGATCGCTAAAAAAAGCTCTTTTCCTGTGAACATAGAAGATAAAATTGTTCAAAAGAATGATATTTTCCCTTTGATTGTGGAACAATTTTACCAAGACCTTACACACGATTTACCTGATATCATAATAATTCCCGAGTTTTATGAAGGAATTAATTTATTTAGGGAAATCCTTACCGAACATAAAATAGACATAAAAATAAGGGTTCCTCTTGAGGAGGAATATGGTTTACTTAGAATTGCTAATAAGAACGCGAAAGTTATAGTAGATCAAGAAATCCTAATGAAAGAAATTAAAAGAAAAGATGACAACAAAATTCAGGAAGCTCTGGAAGAAGCTAAAGAGATATTGAATTTACCTAAAATACCAAGGGTTATAGAAGGATTTGATATTTCGAATATCGAAGGAACTGATGCAACCGGGTCTATGGTTTATTTTCTTGAAGGACGCCCATATAATAAATACTATCGACACTTCAAAATTCGCACAAAATCAACTCCCGACGATGTAGCAATGATGAAAGAAGTGATCAAGCGAAGATATACAATGTTAATTGAGAAAAATTTATCATTACCTGATTTAATTCTTGTTGATGGGGGAAAGGGGCAACTCAATGCGGGGTATTCTGTTTTAAAAGAACTCGGTATTGAAGGCATTCCAATCATCGGATTAGCTAAAAAATTTGAAGAGATTTTTGTTCCTAACGAGAAAAATCCTATAATTTTACCAAGAAATTCAAATCTCCTTAAAATCTTTCAAAGAGTTAGAGATGAAGCTCACCGTTTCGCTGTTAAGCTTCACAAAAAGCAACGGGAGAAGCGTGTGAAAAGATCGGTTTTAGATGACATTAGAGGGGTAGGACCTGCGACTAGAAATAAGTTACTTAAAGAATTTGGAAGCGTGAACAAAATTAAACAAGCCTCTCTTGAAGATATCGCTGATCTAGTTGGTAAAAAGTTAGCAGATATTATATTAAAAGAATTAAATAATTAAATTTTAATAAAATCCTTAAGATTGATTCCCAATTACTATTTTTATTAATTCTGTGGTTGTTTCACAGAAAATCCGGGCAAAAGTATCAACTTTTGACTCACAAATAACTCTAATTATTGGCTCTGTATTTGACGGGTGGATGAGAACAAACCAATCTTTTTCTTTACCAAACCTTAGATCATTACCATATTGACTAACTTCTTCACCTTCGTTAATCAATTCTTGCTTAATTCCAGCTATAATTACTTTGACATCCTTAGGATTGATGGAAATTTTTCTTCGATGGGAAAAGAACTTTGGAAGTTGAGCGACAAGATTCGATATACTCTCTTCTGTATCAAGCATAATTTCAATAATTTTAGCTGCTGCAAAAAGACCGTCCCTAGTATTGTTAAAATCGGGAAACATAACCCCTCCACATGAGCCTTCTCCGCCAAATATTAAAGATTTTGGTCCATCATTCAAGAGTTTATGCATTTTTTCGACCAAAAAAACCTCTCCGATTTGGGTTCTTATTACTTGTGCATTGTATTTCTCAGCTATAACTTCAAACATAAGCGAAGAAGCTAAATTTGTAACAAATATGAATTCTTTTGCTTCGTTAATATTATTCTTCATTAAATGTTCTGTTATAAGCGCTAATCCAATATCTTCAGGGTAACAAACCCCATTTTCACCTATAATTGCAAGGCGATCTGCATCCGAATCGTGGGCGAAACCTACGTCAAATTTACCTTGCCAAACTTCCATAATTATATCTTTAAGGTTTTTAGATATTGGTTCAATCTCTCTTGGAAAAGTATCATTTACAAGTAGATCGTTATTGATAACTTTTACTTCACACCCCAGACCAGCAAGAATTTGATGTGTAGCATATTTTCCTGCTCCTGCCCCCGTATCAAGGACTACTCTAAGATTATTCTCTTTTTTTATTTTTTTTATGTTTATATGGTTATAAAGTGCTTTGATGTAATTTGGAATAGGGTTAATGAATCTTACATTTTTCTTTATTGCCTTTTTATTCGTGTGATAATTTCTAAAATTGGCACTCTTTAAAGAAAGAGAAATTTCTTCTAGATCACGATTATGTAAATAAGATATTGGAGATAATAGTTTTAGGCCGTTCCATTCCGGTGAATTGTGAGATCCTGTAATTATGATTCCGAGGGGAACTTTTAACTGATTTTTAGTATGAATGATAATTGGTGTTGGACATATACCAACATTGATTACCTTGAAATCCGTTGCAACCAATCCTTCTACTATACCTTTCTCGATAGACTTACCACTAGGTCTCGTGTCTCGCCCTACTATAACTTCTCTATTCACACTATCAAAAATTTTACCAAACGAGATAGCAATTTTATTTGCGACTTCAAAGTTAAGATCTTTTCCAGATAACCCTCGGATTCCACTAAAAGTGAAAATTAAGCTACTCCCTTCCATGATTTATCGTGGATTGAAAACATTTATAAGATTAATGGATTCCCTTCCAATTTATATTTAACCAGCGTTAAAGCTCCCATTACGCCTATTTCGTCTAAATTTTTTGTTACTTTAAGTTGAGGTGGAGTATTAATGGTAAATAAGATAGGTTCTGTTTTGAATTGTTCAATCACAGGTGGTAGAATTAAATCATTATCATTCATCATAGCTCCTCCAAAATATATAGAAGCAGAGTCATAAAAATTGTTCACTAAACCAACCCCTACTTTAGTATAAAAGATGCATTGGGCTACTATACTTTTGGAAAATTTATCTCCTCCTCTTGCTGCTTGGAACAGTTCTTTTGCAGTGATCTTTGTTTCGTCGCTATCAACCATGAACATTAAAATTTTTGAACTGAATTTGGATGTTTTTATTGCTTCTAAAGCTCTGTTTTTAACCCCTGTACCAGAACTATATACTTCCCAACAACCGAACGCACCACAATTGCATTGGAAGCTGCTTTGGTGATTTACGATTCCATGACCAATTTCTGCTGCATTACCCTCTTTACCAAGAAGTAGATGTCCGTTACAAATTACTCCACCTCCAATTCCTGTTGACATCGTTATATAGACTAAATTATCTTTTTCATCGTCACTTGCTTCAAAATAATGAATAGCTAAAACTGAAGCGTTTCCATCGTTAATAAGATAAATAGGAATGCCCAAAAATCTCTCTTGGATAGGGTTTTTTAGTGGAATTTCCTTAAAACCTAAATTCGCATTATTGAAAACTTCCCCGCTTTCAGTATTTATCGGCCCAGCGGAAGCTAAACCAATTCCTAAGATTTGGTCCTTCTCAATATTATTATCAATGAGTAGTTCAGTGATTAAGGAGATAATAGCATTACTGATCGAATATTCATTTACCTTTGGTGTCTGAGTCTTTTTAACAATAATTGCCTCTTTTTTTAAGTCAATATGGCTTATAGCAACTCGAATCCAAGTACCTCCAATATCCGCACCAATAATGAATTCTTTTTTACTCATCGTCTCTTCCATTAGAATTATGAATGTATACAAAAACTAATAATAATTAATCTCAATATTATCGTTATTAATTAGTTCTCTTAAAATTTTTACGATCTCCCTTTTTCTATTTTCATCAATTGCGTAAACAAAATATTCAGAAGGAATTCTAGCAATTGAATACACCTGCACCATATCAGGTTTAATTTTAGTTATTAACTCTGCAAGGTGCCTAATATTTTTGGGATTATTGTTAGAATAGTAATTTTTATTATAAGAATTAGAAATTAGGCTCTGTATTGCTAATTTCTTATCTGGCATATCATTTCTCAACTTTACCAGAGATTTAACGATTCTATTTATATCAGGACAGTCATTATGTGGCCTATTCGTCTTATTTAGATCTTCATCGGTTGCAGCATCTAATTTTGCAAGCACAAGATCAAAATGCTTTACTCTATCACGAATTTCATCGATATATAATGTGCTGGAATTAGTAAAAAGCGTGAGGAGGGGCGGTGTTCCTGTCCATTTCAATTCATTTCTAACATCATAAGCTACTTTATAGAAATCTAACAAACTCTCGTTTAAGCTCGGTTCTCCATGATAGCCGAAAGTAATTGAGTCCAAATGAGGAACATATTTTAATATGTCTTTAAGTTCTTTTCTAAAATTTGATGACGGAGGTGCTTTTATTCTATGTTCTGGAGACACAACTTGATATGTCGGGCCGATTTCACAATAAACACAATTGTAGGAGCATAATTTATATTTAGGTAAGATATCCACTCCAAGTGAGACTCCTAATCTTCTAGAGTTAAATGGACCATATGTATATTCTCTTGGCATGCTATTTTTATCGCTAAAAATGATTATTGATAAAATTCTCTATAACTTGATTAACCTCGTTTGGTTTTTCAAGCATTACCATATGTCCAGCTTTGTTTATTATGTGGAGTTCTGAATTTTTGATGCTATTGCGAAAGAATTTCGAGTATTTAACGGGAGTTAGTTGGTCATTTTTCCCCACGATAATTAAACATGGAACTTCGATTGTGCTTAGCTTACTTAGAACGTCGAACCCATCGCAAATCTTAAAATCGTTGTAGGTGACATCAGCACTAATTTTAGATGTTTCTTGAATATAGAGTTCTATCGTTTCTTTTGGAGTCGCGCTATAAAATGCACCAGCTGGTAGAGAATCCACGAATTCTTGATAATTACTTTTTAAAGATTTAAGGATGAAAGGAGCAACTCTTAATTTTCCTCCTGTATTAAAAAGGATCAAACCTGAAACATCCTTAGGGTATGTAAAATAATATTGTTGAACAATTGCGCCTCCTAAAGAATGACCACACAAAATAACTTTTTCATAGTTTAAAGACTTAATTAACTGGTGAACTACATCGACATACAAATGGAGTGATAAATCTGAAAAATTATCTGATTTATCATGAGAAGGTAAATCGAGTGTGATTAAATCATAATCAATATCTAAACTCAATTGATTTTTCCAAGTATATGAACTTCCTCCAGAACCATGTACAAATATAATAGCTCTGTTACTTCCAGATTTTTTATTATTATAGTAAATCCTCTTATCTTCAATTGTTAAATACATCTTTACCAATCGTAATCAATGATATAAATTTAGTATAGAGAAAGAAGGAAACAATATAGATTTATCAAATTACTAATCGTTGATATTTAAAAATCAAGATGAATAAAATATTTAAAAAAAGATTTAATTTTGGAACTCAATATCTCGATGCTGCATCTCTATTAACCGCGTGTATTTCCCGTTTAATGCTAGTAATGATTCATGTGTTCCTTGTTCTATTATACCCTTTTTATCTGTGCTTAACACAATAATATTATCTGCATTTTTAATCGTTGATAATCTATGGGCGATAATAATTGTGGTTCTTCCTTTTCTGGCTTTATCTAAAGCGTCCTGGATAAGCGTCTCGGTGTAAGGGTCTACTGATGATGTTGCCTCATCTAAAATTAAGATTTTCGGATCTGTAATTAACGCACGAGCAAAAGCGATTAATTGACGTTGTCCAATCGAAATATTTGAAGCATTTTCTTTAAGTTTGGTATTGTATTTCTTGTGCAAAGCTTCAATGAAATTATGCAAACCGAGAAATTTAGAAACGTCTATCATTTTTCTCTCTTCCTCTGGAGTAGGGTTATCGAATGCATATAATAAATTTTCTCGTATAGTTCCTGTAAAAAGATAAGCATCTTGGGGTACTAAACCTATCATGTTTCTAAGATCTTTCTTTGTGATATCACGAATATCAATCCCATCTATCAATACTTCTCCATCGTTTACATCGTAAAACCGGGAAATCAATTTAGTTATCGTTGTCTTACCAGATCCCGTTTCTCCAACAATAGCCATGGTTTTTCCTGAAGGTATTGTTAAATCTACATTTTTTAGGACGAAACCAGTAGATTGTTCGTGTCTAATAATGATTTTTTGTTCTTCTATAGCCTCTTTAACTATTTTCGGGATTTGTTCATAAGTTTCTTCGTTGATTTTCATAGATGCTAACATTTTTACCATAGATTGAGGCGACATTTGAGGCATACCCCCTCCCATCATTCCTGATTCTCCACCCATTCCACTAGAAGCTGGTGTTACACTTTTACTTTTCAAACTTTTTTCTAGAAATTTGCTCATTTTTAATATTGATTCAGGGGGTATTGTTGGCATAGAGGGCAATTTTTCTTGATCTTCATGTGCATCCGGTAGCGTATCGAAAGAAATTTTTAGTTTTGGATTATTTTTTGCAAATTCTGTACCTGGAACAGCATATCCAAATTCTGCAAGGATATTATCTATTAATGAAGGTGTTTTAGAGGGATCTTGACCCATAAGGCTCATAAATAACTTCTGTCTTATGTTCTGAGGCATGTTCATGGTATTTTTCATCAAGAAAGAAGAATATGGCTCTGGTAACGACTTCATAAAATCCATAGCTCTTTTTCTCATTTGCTCCATCATTGGATTATCTGAGTGCGCAACACCTGGTGTTTTGGGTGGTGTCATAGTCTTTGGACTAGTTTGAATTGGATCGGACTCACGATTAGTAATTTCTCCATTTTCCAATATATAACCAAAATTTACGGAATTAAACTTAATTTCTCCAATTACATTTTCAATTTGTTTTGGACTCTCATTATCAGGTATTTCAACTCTCTCTTCTAATAAGGTATATATTCTATCACTCGCAGCTAAAGATGCAGTGATTATTTCTTGAATCTGCATTAATGTCATGAATGGTCTAAAAAATTGACCCAGAATCGATATGTATGCGCTAAGCACTCCAACTGTAACCGTAATACCAAATATCGAGACATTTCCTAAGACTGCAAACCCTCCTGCTAATAAAATTCCTGCCGTAAGTATGGTTGTTACTAATGAAATTAATGGAAAGATCGTTGCCATAAACTTTCTTATTTTTAACATTGCATTATAATTAGCCGTATTAGCTTCATCAAACTCTGAGGATGCTTTTTTTTCCTGTCCGTAGGCTTGAACTACTTTAGCTCCCGCAATATTTTCTTGAATTGAAGATGTAATGGTCCCAATTGTTTTTCTAGATTCCTTAAAAAGTCCCATTGCTCTCTTTCTAAATATATATATAAAAATAAAAAATATCGGGAAAATAATTAAAGAAAGTAAAGCTAGGAACACATTGAGAAAGAACATTATGGTTACTGTAAGGGCTAAACTAACAATACTTGAAATTATCGAAACGAATTGACCCCCAACCAATTGATTTAGCTGAGACACATCATTAGTTGTTATAGACATTATATCTCCCGAGGATCTCTTATCAAAATAACTTAATGACATATCTTGAAGCTTATAGAAAAGGTTATTTCGAATCTCGAATGTAATATTTTGTGATATTTTTCCCATTCCGTACTGTGCAAAATACGTCGTTATAGCCATAGCTACAAGAAGCGAAAAGTAAAATGTAGTCATAACTATGATATAAACACTATCTTTGGCCACAATACCGTAGTCTATTAAATTTGCTGAAATGATGGGAGTTATTGAAGTTATTAAAGTTCCAAGTAACAACAAAATTAAAAAGGTTACAAATTTCCATTTGTATCCTCTTAAATATGAAAACAACCATTTCCACAATTCTCGATTAGAGTGTTCTAATTTAGATTTACCACTATCCATCATAAAGCCACGATGCATACCAACCCCTGGTTGAATAATTTTCTTTTCTTCTTCTTCTTTTTTCTTCTGATTATTGTTACTCATTAATGTTTCCTCCTTTCGATTTTTGTTTTTGAAACAGAGTTTCATATATTTGCTTATATAATACATTTGATTTAATTAATTCTTCGTGATTACCGAATCCTACCACGCGACCTCGATCTAGAATTAATATCAAATCCGCATTTCGAATGGTAGATATACGCTGTGTTATTATAATGGTTGTCGTATCTTTCATTATTTTTGTAAGGGCTTCTTGAATTTTAAATTCAGTTTCAACATCAACAGAACTTGTAGAATCATCAAAAACCAAAATCTTAGGTTTTACAATTAAGGCTCTAGCAATGGATAACCGTTGCTTTTGGCCTCCTGATAGCCGTGTCCCTCTTTCTCCTACAATTGAATCGTACCCTTTCGGTAAAGTTATGATAAACTCATGGAGTTCGGCAATTTGTGCTGCTTCAACAATTTCCTCCTCCTTAGCATCCTCCTTACCATAGGCTATATTTTCTGCTATGCTCTTATTAAAAAGATAAGTTTCTTGGGAAACTATCCCAATATTTCTTCTTAAATCTTTCAATCTATAATTTTGGATATTTATTCCATCAATTTTGATACTACCATCATTAACTTCGTAAAATCGTGGAATTAAATTTATTACTGTTGACTTACCAGAGCCAGTCGTCCCTAAAATTGCTAATTTCTTTCCCTCGGGTATTTTAAATGTAACATCCTTCAAAATTCTATGCTCAGACGTATAACCAAACGATACATTTTCAAAAACTATTTCACCTTTTACATTTTCCAGGGGGAGAGCGTCTGGAAGATCTTCAATTTCAGGAGCAGAATCAAGAATTTCTCTAACACGCGTTAAAGCAGCATCCGCTTGAACATAAAGCAGCATAATTTGTCCTAACATCATTAAAGGGAAACCTAGAACGGCTATATAGGAAATTAAAGTGATTATTGCTTCCAATGTTATTTTTCCCTCAATATACCACATTCCTCCTAAGAAAAATGTGATAATTATCATAAATCCGATAACAATATATACAAGTGGCATGTAAAGCGAGTTGTATTTTACTGAGTCAACACTCGCTTTGTAGAATCTTCGATTGTTTAGTTGGAATTTCTTGTGTTCTTTATCTTGAGTGCTAAACATTCTAACAACTTCAGCTCCTACGATATTCTCCCTAATCGTATTAGTTAACTCGCCAAAACTTTCCCGCGTTTCTATAAAAATCGGTTTTAATTTTTTAGCTATAAAGTAGGATATAGTTAAGGATACAACAAAAGCTGTTATCAAAATAAATGAAAGTTCTAAGCTAAAAAGTAAAAAACCAACAAAAACACCTGTCATTTGAAGAATCGATTGTAATCCTAAAGTTAAACCCATCCCAAAAATCATTTGAGTTTCTTCGATGTCACTTGTAGCTCTTGATATCAACTGACCAGTTTCAGTCTTATCAAAAAATGAAAATGATTGTCGGTATATAGCATTACTAATATCTGCTCGTAAGTAATATATGGCTCTAGAAGATACTTCTGCTCCTTTAAGTCTAGCGGCTCGACTGGTAAAGTATATCAATACTGCGAACAATACAATCAGTAAAAAATTTATTAATAAATCTGGAGCATTTGTTAATGCTCCAATCATTCTCCCTATAAATATGGGAGTGAATGTGTAAAAAATCGTTGATATTAAGAGAAGTGTAAACTGATAAATGAAGTTTTTTCTCGATTTTGCCCAATATTTGAATATCATGCGAAGTGAATTCATAATTTTCTCATTCTTCCTTTTTCAAGTTAGTAATTTTTTGAATTTTTTGTTTCTCTTTTCTAATTTTTCTCAATATTTCATTTACATCATCTTCCATATATGTCAATGCATTCAATTTTTCTTCAATAGAAACGTCCTTCTGCATTATATATTCAACTGGACTAGACCACACGCAAAAGGTTGCTCCTTTTAGAAACGTCTCATGATCAAATTCTAAACCACTTTCTGGAAATCGATGTTTGATAAACTCAAATAATTTTCCGATTTTTTGACGAAGATCTGATGATTTTCTTATGCCTTTTTCGGTTAGAAAATATAGGTGTTTAGGTCGACCGGTATCCTTACTTACATCGTCTTTTATTGATAAATAGCCTTCTTCTGCTAATTCTTTCATCATCCGATAAATCTTTGAGTGTGGTATATTTCCAAACTTCTTCAAATCGTAGTAAGTTAATCCTTCTGGAAAATCTTTGACTGTGTTGAATATAAATATGGTTTTTAAATCCTCTGAGAATTCTATGAAGAATTTAAACCCTTTAGGCCACATTTTTGTATAAAAGATATAAATAAGAAAATTTTTTTCAAAATGAAATATTATGAAAGGCGAAATATTCATTAATTTATAATTTTTTTCATTTTGAAATATTAATATTTTTATGAAATCCTTTTATAATTAATCGCGATTATCTATATTAAAATTAATATTAAACGATTAAAATGACAGACGTATTTATAGCAGACACAAAAAAGGGTGTTAGTAAAGCCGTAAATGAAATCTTTTCAAACTTAACGAAAACGGAATCGATTTTAAAAAGCTCAAAAGAAGTCTATATTAAGGTAAATGGAATTGATTTTAAGAAGCACGCATATACATCTCCCGAAGTACTTAAAGAAGTGATAATATATTTAAAAGGCAAGGATGCCAAGATTTACGTAATGGAGAACTCTACTCAAGCAAACATGACTCGAATAGTCTTTGCAATCAACGGTTTTAAAGAAGTATGCGAAAAAACCGGCGCTGAAATCGTATATTTAGACGAAGAGGATACAGAAACTTTTGAATTTAAGGGGAAACCTTCTGCAGAAGATAAACATACGGGATACAATCTAAAGACTTTTAGATTACCTAAAACGATCGTTAAAATCATGAAAAATAGGGATTCGATAACATATATAAATCTTCCCAAGCTTAAAACTCATTCAATGGCAGGAGTAACTCTCGGAATTAAAAATCAATGGGGATTTCCCCAACATGCTGATCGAGGAAAAGATCATAACTATAATCTACATTCAAAATTAGTTGACGTTTATGAATATATTAAACCAGACATAACGATTATTGATGGAATTGAGGGCACAATTCATGGACATTACCCTCCTACAGCATGGGAAGATCGACTAGTTAAAAAATTTAACATTTTAATAGGTGGAAGAGACACCTTAGCTGTAGATGTCGTTGGAGCAAGAGTTTTTGGTTTAACCTTAGATGATGTCCCTCACCTTAAAATAGCTAACAAGAGAGGATTAGGAGAAGGGGATTTAAGTAAAATTCAAGTAATAGGAAAAAACTTGGACGAATATACAGAGAAATACCCCTGGGATTTATTACAAGAGTTCCCTGAGAATGTTATGATTGTGAAGGGCACTAAATTATTATGTAGAGAAGGTTGCCAAAACAATCCCTTAGCTACTTTACAAGTATTTGCTTATGATCATAAAGAGAAATTCAAAGGAGGTTGGTTTTTAGTAATGGGTAAAGGTCACGACGAAAATCTTGTAGAAATCTTGAAGGAAAAAGGTTTTACTAAAGGATTAGTAGCAGGATATTGTGCGATTGATGAAGTCGGCGAAAAAATTAGGAAAGAATTCGGGAAACGGAAAGTCTTTTTTTCAGGTGATTGCAATAATTTAGCTGAAACAGTTAAAGCAATTCTTAAATTATCAGGTATGACGGTTTTTGATTTAGTATCAATTTCCACTGAAGAGATAATGTCCCTTATTGATAGTGCTAAGGAACACGGCAGTACCGCTTTAGTTCCATTGTAATACTACAACAATTAGAAATACATTATTTAGCTTTCAGATAGGATTGGATCTAAAACAATTAGTACCTATTTTTATTACTTCTTCTTATTTTATTTACCTTTTTGTAAAAGAAAAATAATGTTTTATTAATAAGATGGTTCAATAAATTTAATAATGGATTTTGAATCAAAATATTTTGAAATAAGACAATTCTTATCGATTTCTGAGCTAGATTTTAACTTGGATAAGAAGATTGATGAAATTTTTGATTCAGATAGTCTTAAGATGGAAATATTAAGTAATATTACCCAATTTATCTATTATTTTTCACTTTTTAAGAATGTAAAACCTTTTATGAATTCCGTTTACTACTGCATTGAAACTACTTTAGAAATTCGGGTTGAATCTGTAAGCGATTTTAAAGAGCTACTAGTAAAAAATGCATTGATGAGATTTGTTCAAGAATATATAGATTACTCACAATTAACACAAAAAAGACAAGTAATGAAGTTTTTATCCGATTCATTTGAGAAACTTCAAATTCAGCCTATTATTATTAATTTAGGGTTACTTCTTAAACCTATGTATCAGGATAAGGCTTATCTTGATAGAGCACTCAAGACTAAGGAAGAAAAAATCAATTATTCCCTTCTTACTGAAAATGAAAATGAAATTGAAATTAAGACCATAATTGACGAATGGTTAAAGGTTCAAGTTATTACATTAAACAATCAAGACGAGATTAAAACAGAATTAGGAAAAAAATATGAAGATTTAATGATTAATTTTAAAATTATTAAAAGCTCTGAGATTTACAAAAAACTTTTCAAGGAAATAATGGAAATGCTCTCATTGAGACTTACTCTTATTAGTTTAACGGAATCAATATCAGACGATTCATTTGAACCTATTCCAATTAAATAAATGCCTTACTCGAAGTTCTGATTCTTGTTCTATTCCAAAATTCCATATTTTTAAAAATTCGAATAATTTGAACATTTAGGATATTGAAATCTATTAAATCTTGGATAAGTAAATTATTAAATACAAATTTTGATATTATATTTAAAAAAAACAATAATTTACTCCTAGCGTGAGAAAATTGGAAGAAAACGATAAACCTTTATCCACCGAAGAAATAGAGAAGCAAAAAAAGATAGTTGATGACCTATATAGAAAAGAAAAAGAAGATAGAGAAAGTTACTTCAAGAGCTTTGAGGAAGAACGAAAAACTGCTTTTGAAGAGAGTAAAGATCTTATATCCTCATTAATCTCAAAGAAGAGCTTCATGAGAGAAAAACAAAGAGAAAAAGATATAATAAGAATGGAGATTAAACCTGAAATCGAAAAAACTGGCGAAGCGATTGAAAAATCCATAAGTGAAAAAGCTTTTATGAGAGAGAAACACAGAGAAGAAGATCATATAAGGATCGATCTAAAACCTGATATTAGAGGGGTAGGTGAAGCAATAAGTAAAACTGTTGACGACAAGGCTTTCTTAATTGAAAAAAGGAGAGAATCTGATGAACACAGAATGAAGATCAAACCTAACTTCGAGCAAACAGGAGAGGTAATAAGTAAAAATATTGATGAAAAAGCTTTTTTAATAGAAAAAAAGAAAGAGAGCGATTCGGTATTGCTAGATTTAAAACCAGACATGCAAACTGCTAGCAACGCAATTAGTAAATCAATAGGAGAGAAGGCTTTTTTAAGAGAAAAACAAAGAGAAAGCGATCTGAGTAGAATGCATATCAAACCAGACTTTATGAAAACGGGTGAAGCGATAAGTAAAACAATAGCCGAAAAAGCTTTTAGAATTGAGAAAAAAAAAGAGACCCAGCACAAAAAAATGGAACTACATCCAGATATTGAAGGTAAAGGAGAGGCAATAAAGGAATCTATTAACGAAAAAGCATTTAGGATTGATATGCAAAAGGATAGAGAAAGAAAAATAAAAGAGTTAAATCCAGATATTAGCAAAGCTGGAGAATCCATTGCCCAATCTATTGGAACAAAGGCCTTTTTACGCGAAACGCGCAGAGAAAAGGATCATGAGAGAATAGATTTGAAACCAGATTTTATGAAAACTGGAGACGCAATTAGCGCTACAGTAGCTGAAAAAGCCTTTAGAATGGAAAAAAGTCGCGAAATTGACGAAAAAAAACATGACCTAAAACCTGATATAAAAAAAACTGCAGAATTAATTAGCAAATCTATACAAGAAAAAGCGTTTTTACGAGAAAAACACAGAGCCGAGGATTCTAAACGTATGGAAATAAAACCAGACATAACAAAAGCAAGTCAAGCCATTAAATCTTCAATTGACGAAAAGGCTTTTAGAATTGAGAAGCAAAAAGAGATGGACCATAAAAGAATGGAATTAAAACCGGACTTTGAGAAATCCAGTGACGCTATTCAAAAAACAATAGGGGAAAAAGCATTTATTATCGAAAAACAAAAAACTCGCGATTCTGAACTAATAGAGCTTAAACCAGATATTAAAGGTATCAGTTCTTTAATCGAAGGAAAAATTGAAAAAATTGAACAGAAGAAAAAGGACGAGAATACTACATAAAGATTGAAATCTTCTCTACTCTTATCTAAAGCTATAAATGGACATCAAATTTGAATAAAGTATTTAAATTCATATTTTCTAATCTTTTTTTATATTGTAGAATTGAAGGATCTACATTTCCATTAAAATTCCTTATTGCAGACTCGAATCTATAGTAAAAATCTTCCATAATTTGATGTAAAATTACTCTCTCTACTTGTAAATTGGTTTTCTTCGAAATCGCAATCACTGACAATCGCCCTCTCCTTTCGTATAAAATTCTACTCTCCTTAAAATTCACTTCTTGAATCTCGTCGTTCACTGATTCAGGTTTAATCTCGCTAATAAAAAGATTAAGCGCATTAAGAAAACCACTTATCAAATCTTCATGAGACGAAAATCTAGAGTTGTGCGTATATTTTTTGCTAAGCAGTAAAGAACCCGATACATTGTCTAAGAAGTAAATTGCGTGAAAACGATTAACATCTAAATTAATCTTTTCTAAATTAAATCCATACGACTTCTCTATATTTTTATTAATCCATCTATTCGACATCTTTCGACTGCTTTCTAACCTAAAACTATTCCTATTAAAAAATGAAAACGATTACGATTTAAAATGTAAATATTATCTTAGTGACATATAAATAGTTTTTTTAGCTAGTTGAAGCTTAATCCAATTAATATTGCGCTTAACTGGGTAGTTTGAGTTAAAATGATAGAAAAACTTTTCAAGAAAAACCTAAAAATTTAAAATAAAATCATTTTATTATTAGACATATACTATTCTTATCACATTTTAATTTTTGATGAATATGGGTCTAAATAACAACCACGGAAAACAAAAAAATAAAATTTCTATTGGTAAAATCCTATCAAGAGAGGATTTTAATTCCACTATTTTTCCAGAGGAGGTTAAAGCGGAAATCAACCAGACTCCTTATTACTTGCTAATTTTCATTTCTCGCGAAGATTCAATAAAAATTAGCTGCTTTCCTACTAATACGAATGAGATAAAAAAAATTCTCATTAAGTTAATTGAGTTCTCGCCCGATCTAGTGAAGGGAATATCGACCGTACTTAACGATCTTGGTTTAAGTAAAGATATTCTGCATACTACCGGAATTTGTTATGAGTTGGAAACTTGCTTCTATGAAACCTATCTATTAGGAGACACTCTAAAATCGAAGAAAATGTCTATGGACCTTATAAAAGAAAAATTCCTCGCAATTGAGAAAATTGTTAATGTCTCAATAGAAGATATTCCAATTCATAACGAATAGACTTCTTATAAATGAGCAATAAAAAATTACACCCTCCCTCAATTTTACCTCCTTCTTTTACCGCATCAAGTAAGTTTTGCCTGTTTCATAAGGGTGATTTGTCAGAAGATATTTATACTTGTCCTAAGTGTAAAATTATATATTGCCCAGAATGCGTAAAAAAGCTCAGGCTGATAGGAAATCGTGTATTAAATGTAAACAGATCGTTTTACTCTAGTTATTGTAAATGATCCTCCTCAAGTGAACCTGTTCTTATTGAACTCAAACTACGCCACGCCTTCCAAAAAATTAACCATAATATGATAAATATAAATAGAGTTGTAGCGAAAGTGTAACCTCCAATAAAAAGATCAACAATAATTAAAAACGGGATACCTGCAATCGCAAATCCTATCAAATAACCATACCCCCAATACCTGTTAACTAAGGCTATTATTATTCCCGGAATCATCGTTGTGAATATGATTGAAAGAAACGCTAAAACTTCAATTGAGCGAGGAGCATCTTGTATGAACGTCATATTTACCCAAGATGCTACAAAACCAATTACTACAAACAATAAAGTCCACACATTTATACTTAAATCTTTCTCCGCCTTATCTCGATCGTTTCGATTTGATTCTGTTTTTTTCTCCAACAATGTCACTTCTTACCAAACAATTAAAAAAAAATAAATTCTTTTAAGTTGTAAAAGATAATTCTCATTATAAAAAATATTTGACGATTGAATAACTGAAAATTAGGTAACTTTTAGTTAGAAAAGGGTAAGACCCTTTAAATTCCGACAAAAGTTTCAAAATATTGTCAATTCTTTTAAATAAGACTAAAGATATTAGTATAATAAGATAAAAATTTATATGTGTAAAACATATAATAATCGTTGAAGATAAAGATTTAAATATTAAACAAAACAAATTTAAAAAAAATATAAGATTTAAAAAAATAAAATAGGGATTTTATAAAAAATCATGACTCCTGCCCCGCCCTGGATTTTTGTCTTTTGGTAGTGTGTAATACACACTCATTTCGCCCTCCTCCCCCTATTTTATTTCTGACCTTCTTATTAGGTCTTGGTGGCAGGAGTCTCCCTTTATTATACCTGAAAAAATTAAAAAAAAAGATATATTTAGTAGGTTAATTTTCAGTTGGTGAATATGGAATATAAAGGTTACACTGAAATTAACCGGTAAGTTTTCATTTTTTACCAGTAGTTTTTAAATAAAAACACATTTCATAAGATTTAATTATAGAGATAACTAAAGTAAGAAACGCCTCCTTCTGTTTCGTTTTTTCAATAATTATAACTATAAATAATCTTTCACTCAAATTACGTTATTTTTATGTGTAGCTTAACTAGAAAATTTTGAAGTAGAAAAAGTAGAAGAAAAGGATTGCCTTTTAGATGTAAAAGCGTTCTTTTTTTATTCGATAATACTTAAAATACTATTAATTTTCTTATAAAATTAAAATAGAATAACGTGTTATTTGATCAAATTGTTATTTAAATAAAATAAATCGTAAAAATTAACGAAATTGAAACTTATGACAGAAGATATTATAAGACGGACAACGAGTATTTGCCCAGAATGCTTACAACCCATTCCAGCGGAGATCTATGTTGATCCAGAAACTAATTGGGTCATGATGAGAAAAGATTGCAAGGAACACGGGCATTTTAAAGACAAACTTTCCATCGATCCAGATGAATACAAATGGGGCGAAACTTTCACTGACGACATAGGATCTACAGTCGATAACTCTACTAAACCTGAATATGTTAGTTCAGGTTTAAAGGAGTGTGTTGAAGGCTGTCCATACGATTGTGGCCTCTGTGAAAATCATAAAAGCGCACCTAATATATGCCTAATCGATATTACAAATCGCTGTAACTTAACCTGCCCAATTTGTTTTGCTAACGCAAGCGCGAAAGGGTATGTTGTAGAACCTACGCTCGAACAAGTCTTCCAAATAATGGAACATTTCAGGTCAATGAAACCTGTTCCAGCAGTTATGCTCCAAATATCTGGGGGAGAACCTACGATCAGAGATGATCTTCCAGACATCATCCGGGAAGGAAAAAGACTCGGTTTCTCTGAAGTAATGGTTACAACTAACGGTATAAGGTTCGCCAAATCGATTGACTTTTTAACGAAGTGCAAAGACGCGGGAATGGATGCCATCTATTTACAATTTGATGCAACTGACGATCCTGAAGCTTGGAAAAAGGTTCGTGGCGTTAATTTATGGCCGTTAAAGAAACGTGTTATTGAAAACTGTCGCAAAATTGGATATTTTGGTTTAATGCTAGTTCCTGTTATAGCCAAAGGAGTTAACGACCACGAAGTCGGAAACATTTTAGACTTTGCTAAGAATAATAGCGACGTGGTTTCTGGAGTAATTTTCCAGCCAGTCTCACTTTGTGGACGGATCAGTTTTGAAGAACTGATGGATTTAAGATATACAACCTCAGACCTCAAAGTAGCAATAAATAAACACACAAACAATGCTATTGAAAAATTCTATCCTATCGCAACTACAGCAAAAATGACCCGTTTATTAGCTTGGTTTGATAACATGCCCGAATTTGGTATGACGAGCCATAAAGATTGTGGGTTTGCCACAATACTCATCGTTAACGATAAAGACGAATGGGAATCCCTCGATGATTATTTTGACGCAGAAGGACTTATTAAGTGGTCAAACAAGGTTTATGACATGGTTCAAGGAAAAGAAGTCCCAAAACCAACTGGGTTCTTAAAAGGTATAAACTTGCAAGATTTCGGGGCTGTAGCTAGTACTGTAGGGAAATTCATAGACGAAATGACTGATTTAGGATATCGGCAAATGATGAAAGCTTATTATTTTGCTGGAGGAATTAAGTTCGTAAAACATCCAGAAAAAATCTTAACGAGTAAAACCTACCAGAGTTTTGCACGAGTTATCGCTTCCCCGAACTTAGCAAGCGCCGCGAACTTCCTTCATAACAAGAATCTAATGATCTCAGCTATGCACTTTCAAGATGCCTACAACTTCGATTTGGACAGAGTTTGTAGATGTTTAGTCCATTATGGTGTAGTAGATCCAGAAGACAACACAAAAACATTGGAGATACCATTTTGTGCTATGAATACACTACACAGGGAAAGAATTGAACTTGCAAACGCCATTAAAGGCGAGGAAGCTAAAAAAGCCGAAGTTATTCAAGCAGAAATTAAAGAGCTTTTAGAAACCGTAAAACAATAATCGTTTTTTTAAATTTTAATCTTATTTTATTATTTATTTTTTCTTCATTTTTAAGAAATTAAAGAATAGCTTCCTAACAAATAGTATTTAAATTCGGACTCTTATTTATTAGATATATAAGGTAGTAGTTTTATTCAGATTTTATGGTAAGCAATACGGATATAATAGGGGAATATCGGGGAACAGTCAAAAACAGGGTTTTAACTGCGTTATTGCAGTCTTATATGGATAACTTAGATTACGATGGGATGAAATCGATTTTAAAGGAAGCGGGGCTCTTAGAACTGAAAGATATACGAGATGTAGATCCAGAGGGGGAAATCGACTTTTTTTCGTTTAAAAAGATTATATCTGCTCAAAATTGTTTGCTGTACGATTCAACTGATTTATTATCTGAAATTGGGAGAAAATTCTCATTTTACTTGTTCCCTTTTGGAAAAGTTTTCGAAGAGATTGTCGAAGAGATTAATAAAATGGTTGTTACTGATTGGCAAGTCAAAATTGTGGAAAATAGAGCTGAATCCGTCATCATTCGGGTTGATAAATGTATTTTTTGTTCGGAAATCGGAGTTTCCTGCGAGTTGTTTAAGAGTTTTTTGATTCATTCGTTAGAAAAAAGTTTGCCTTCTGATTATCGAGTAGTTTCCTACGAAACGAAAGAAAATATTACTAATCCTAATCATAATTCTTTTATTTTGAAATTACGAATTGAGAAAACATTTATATCATAAAATAACGAAAGCTTATATATATCAAAAATCAAGATACTTTTTGTTATTATTAATTCAATTTTAAAAATCATAACTTAATTATTATTAAAATTGCCAGCAGAAGGACTTTCCACCGAAGCTAAGGAATATGTATTCAAGATAACAATTCTTGGACAAAGTGCCGTTGGTAAAACTTCATTAATTAATCAATTTGTGGAGGGCTCGTTTCAGGAAGATTATAAACCAACACTCGGCGCAAATATAATCCGAAAAGATGTTAATATAGGAGAGGTCAACGCTAAAGTTCGATTAATTATGTGGGACTTAGCGGGTCAAGAGAAATACAATGTGATACGAAGTATGTATTTTCAAGGATGTGTTGGGAGTCTACTCGTGTATGATGTCACTCGTCACGAGAGTTTTGCTGCGATTGAATCTAAATGGCTTAAAGATTTCAAAAACTACGTGAAAAAAGAGGGCGCTTACATTTTAATCGGCAATAAAGTCGATCTAGACGACGAACGAGTCGTCAGTAAAGAAGAGGGTGAAAAATTAGCTAAACAAATCGGTGCAAGTGTTTTTGTTGAAACCAGCGCTAGATTGGGAAAAAATGTAGAAGAAGCCTTCAAAAGTCTAGTATACCAAATTTTACGAAATTATGGAGAAAAAATATAAGGACGCTTAATTAAATAAGAAATCTCCATTTCAGTTTTTTTTAATTACAAATCATTATTATAATTATAAATTGTTTTTATTAAATGGTAACAATGAAAGAATTATCAAACAAGATAAGAAACGCTCCAAAATCAAAAATACGTGAACTTTTTGACCTTGCTGCGGGACGATCAGATGTTATAAGCTTAGGGATTGGGCAACCGGATTTTTCCACGCCTCAACCCGCAATAGAGGGGAATATTAATGCCTTAAAAGAGAAAATCACATATTACGCCCCTACGAAAGGTATTCCAGAATTATTACAGCATCTAGAAACCAAATTAAATTCTGTGAATAACATTAAAACAGCCTGGAAAGATAATATTATTATTACAAACGGCGGTTCCCAGGCTCTTCATCTTGCTTTTGCCTCCATTTTTAATTCTGGAGATGAGATAATAATTTCCTCTCCAAATTTTATCTCTTATTTCTATTTGAGTGCTTTTTTTGACTTAAGAGTGATTGAGGTTGAGAGGAAAAGCGACTTTAGTCCTAATATTGACAAAATAAAGAAATCAATTACTGATAAAACTAAAGCGATTTTAATTAATTCACCTAACAATCCAACTGGATATTCGTTAAGCACAAATGAATTACAGGAGATCGTTGAAATTGTTAAGAAACACGACTTATATTTAATCTCCGATGAAGTGTACGAAAATTATCTATACGACGATTCCAAGCATACAAGTCCAGCTTCGTTAAATGATATGTTTGAACGGACTATTACTATAAACGCCATGTCAAAACTGTATTCTGCTACGGGATTTAGATTAGGGTATGTAGCTGCAAGTAAGGATATAATAGATACAATGGAAAAATATCATCAATATACCGTAGCAGGTACAAACCACGCGGCTCAATATGGTTTTTTAGAGGCTTTAAAGATGGGTAGTAGTTTTTTTGACGAAATTTTAAAGAGTTTTGATGAAAGACGTTTATTAGCTTACAATCGTTTAACCGAATTGGGTTTTGATGTTGTTAAGCCAAAAGGAGCTTTTTACGTTATGCCGAAAATCAACGATTTTGGGTTAACTGGTGCTGAATTTTCGAAAAGAATAATGAAAGATCAGGCAGTCGCAATAGTTCCAGGTAATATTTTTGGATCTTACTCAGAATATATGTTAAGAATGTCTTATGCGACTAAATTAGAAAAGCTCGAAGAAGCGATGGATAGGATTGAAAAATTTGTAAAAAAAATATAAATTCTATTTTTCTAAATAAGTTCGTATTAGAGCTTGAGATAGATATTCTGTTGATTTTATAACGTCATCTATCCTTATATATTCATCTGGTTTATGGATTACTCCTGGGTCTCCTGGTCCATAGATCACAAATGGAATAGCATTCTTTTTTTGAATGAGAACACCCGCATCTGTAGCGTAGGGTAAGCCTATAATTTCTTTTCCATTAATCTTTTTTAAATTCTGAATAAATGGAATTTCCATATCAGTCTGAAGTGCTGGGAGTGTATGGGTAATTTTTACTTCTAATTTACAAGGAGAAGCATTGATCGACCGTAATTTCGCATTTAATCTTGCAAAATCTTGTTCAGGGATATATCTATAGTCAACAGATAAAATAGTTTTATTTGGAACTATATTGTACGCGACTCCTCCTGAAATTTTCCCAATATTCAGTGTAGAGGAGCCCAGAAATCTATTTTCAACATCATCCAAACATTCATGAAGTTGTGGAACAATTTTTAATGCACACTCAATAGAATTTATTCCGCCTTCGGGGGTTGAGGCATGTCCGGGTTTTCCATTAATATGGATATCTGCCCATAATAATCCTTTTTCGGCTATACCTATATTCATATTAGTTGGTTCTCCAACTATAAGTAGAACAGAATCTTTCATAAAACCCTTTCTAGCAAAGTTATAAGCTCCAGTCATACCAGATTCTTCATCCGCACTAGCTAAAAAGAAAATTGTGTAATTTTCTAATAATTCCGGATATTCTTTTAGATTTATTAATGTTCCAATAAGCATGGTTAATCCTCCTTTCATATCACATGCCCCTCTACCATACAATTTTCCATCAATAACTTCAGCAGAGAACGGAGGATACTTCCATTGTGAATCTTCACCTGCCGGTACAACATCCAAATGCCCTGAGAGCATTATTTTTTCCTTACCAGTTCCGATTCTTGTTATAAGGTTCTTTAGCTCGATACCTTTTTTTCTGTAATTCATGACCTCATTATGAAAACCGTCAGACTCCTTAAAGATATCCGTGATTAGGTAGTTAATGATTTCATCGGTTTTCCCAGGTGGATTCTCCGTAGGTATTTGTACTAAATTCTTAAGAATTTGCTTTAAATTAGCTTTCATGAATCATCTAATCAATTTAGAATTTGATGTATAAAAACTTTGAAAATCATAATAAATTTTCCCTTTTTAGAATTTATCGACAAACATCTGTTAAAAATCTCTATGAACTCTAATTATTGTACTCATTTAGTATAAAAATAGAGAAAAAATAGAATTTAACAAAATGTAAACAAATTAAATGTAATCCACTTCAAATGGAGTTTTTGGGAGTACCTCTGCTCCTTTTTTAGTAATCAATGTTGGAGATTCTAACCTTAGTCCACCAAGTCCAGGACGATTGAATACAACAGCAGCAATTTCGACCATATATTCTTCAAAGACCATAGGACCCCATTCTTTGCCAGGTACTACTACTGGCCACGATTCATTCCCTATAAGACCAATTCCGTGGCCTAATCCAAAGAAAAGATCATTAGCATAACCTTCTTTATCAGCTACTTTTCTAACCGCTTGGTAACATTCCTCAAAGGTATTTCCAGGGTACATGTTATCAATAAGAGCGTAACATAGTTGCTCGTATACATCATTAAATTTTTTTAGCTTAGATGGGCACTTTCCTAGCACGTAATTATGGCTTAAATCTCCGAGATAACATCCATATTCGCTGTGTAAATCTACAAGCAAGGATTCTCCCTCCTCTACTTTTTTGTTCGTCGCAGGCGTGCATCCATTAAAAGTCCAACTCGCTCGATAACCAGAACCTATTTCTTGACTACCGGTAAATGTCCATTCATAATTACTACCAGCTTTTCTCATCGCAAGGGTCCCTATACCTGCGATTTCGTTCTCAGTAAAAACTTTTCCTCTAGGTCGTTCACTTAATGCTTTTTTCACAGCTATCTGGCCAATATCCGTAATTTCGCTTGCCTTCCTTAACATCGCTATTTCTTCGGGCTCTTTAATAAATTGAATCCTCTCAGTCTTCTCGTTAAAATCGACTAATTCACATCCAGGAAAAATCTGCTTAAGTAATTGTGCTTCCGTATAAGAGAGCATTTGCCCAGTAATACAAATATCCAAGCCCAGTTCTACTCCAATTCGAGGAGGAGATCCTTTCGGATTGTATAATCCCGTCTTTTTTGCGATTGATTGAATTTTTTTTTCCCAGAAAAATCCTTTCATAGGACCCCACCCACTCACGTTTTTTAGGTGACCCTCCGCCTTAACCCGTTCAACATCTAAAAGGACCGTAAATAGTGAGGGATCACCAGCTCCCTCTTTTGGTAAAAAAATTGCACTTTTCCAAGGAACAAAACATCCTGTTAAATAGGTAATTGATTTAACTCGAGTAAGAACACAAAAATCTAGGTTGAGTTCTTCCATTGCTGTTTGATATTTTTTAATATGTCCTTCCCAATTTATCTCAATTTCACTCATTTTCATTTCACTATGTTTTTTTACATTTTTTGCTTGATGGTTATAATTTAATTTCATTATTTTATAATTGTTATTATTTAGTTAAAATACTGATATAAGTATAAAAAAAGAATTGCTTGTAGCTTTTAATAAAATAAAGGCGTAATTGAAAAATAGAAATTATTATGATTAATTCATTGATATTGCTAGCATTTCTTTATACTCTCTTATTGATACAAGTTAGAATCGCCATTTTTTACTTTTTGGTCTTGAACGAGCTGTTTTGCTAAATTTTCGTACTTAACAATAGTTTCTTTTTGTAGTGTTGAGCCAACTTTGGAAAGAGCATACTCAAAATGTTTAAATTCAACAAAATCAAAATCTTCTAGTTTTTCTCGTATTGCTTGCATACCTGCTTCTCTACACAAATTTTCTAGATCTGCTCCACTATATTTTTCTGTCATTAATGCTATGTTTTTCAGAGAAATACCTTCTTTAAGTGGCATATTTTTCGTATGAACTTCTAAAATCTTAATTCTTCCTTCATAATCTGGAGCAACTACATATAATAGTTTATCGATTCTTCCAGGCCGTAGTAGGGCTGGGTCAACCAAATCAGGCCGATTAGTACTAGCTACAACGACGATCCCGCTATTACTCTCGATCCCATCCATTTCCGTTAATAATTGGGTTAATACATTGTCGTGAACTGCTGATCCTTTCCATCCTCCTCGATTAGCAGAAAGGGCTTCAATTTCATCAAAATAAATAATAGAAGGGGCTAATTCTCTGGCTTTTGCGAATATACTCCTGATATTTTTTTCAGATTCACCAATCCATTTTGATATTAGTTCTGGACCTTTAATTGTTATAAAATTCGACTGTGTTTCGCTCGCTACAGCTTCTGCTAAGAGCGTTTTTCCGCAACCAGGAGGGCCAAAAAGTAGAATTCCCGCAACAGGGCGAATTCCCGCTTTCTTGAACAGGTTTGGATGCATTAATGGCCATTCAATGGCTTCTTTTAACTCTTGTTTTATTTCATCCAATCCACCAACGTCATCCCATGAAATTTCGGGAATTTCTCTAAGATACTCTCTTAAAGCAGATGGTTTTATTTCTTTGGATGCTTTTAGAAAATTTTTATCTTTTACAAATAATTTCTGAATGATCTCAATTGGGATAGGTTCGTCAATATTAATTTCAGGTAACATATCTCTAATAGCATCCATAGCAGCTTCTCGAACGAAAGCCATGATATCTGCTCCAACAAAACCGTGGGTGATCCCAGAATAGTAATCTATATCTACATCATTTGCAACTGGCATTCCTCGAGTGTGAATTTTAAAAATTTCATTCCTTGCGCTTTTATTTGGAACTCTAAATCTTATTTCGGTATCAAATCTTCCTGGTCTTCTTAGAGCTTGATCAATAGCGTCTACTCGGTTTGTAGCTCCAATCACGATCACTCCCTCTCTTCCTTTCATTCCGTCAAGAAGTGTAAGTAATTGAGACACTACTCGTCTTTCAACTTCGCCTGTAACATCACTTCTTTTAGGGGCTATTGAGTCAAGTTCATCAATAAAAATTATTGTAGGTGCGTGCTTTTCAGCTTCGTTAAAAACATTTTTCAAATTTCTCTCGCTATCCCCATAAAATTTACTCATTATCTCAGGACCATTAATAGTAATGAAGTGAGCATTTGCTTCTTGAGAAACCGCCTTTGCCATCAATGTTTTTCCTGTACCGGGTGGTCCATAAAACAAAACTCCTGTTGGGGGTTCAATATTCAATCTTCGGAATAATTCGGGATGTCTAATGGGTAATTCAATTACCTCTCTAATCCTTTGAATTTCATCAGTTAAACCTCCAACATCATCGTATGTAATAATTTCTCCGGCAATATTTAGAAGTGCAACTTTTTTATTTATTTTTATCCTTGTTTCCCGAGTAAGTCTAACTACCTTGTCCATAGGTTTAGTGCTAAGCACTACTAATCTTAAAGGGCCTAAAGTTGCTCTCCTCTGAGTTCCCCCCATATTGAGCATTCTCATAAATCCATTCATAGGATTGTTTCCTTCATCAGATTTAATATAAGCCCCGGGAACATCTATCAAATCTCCAACCATCACGGGTTTATCAATCAGTTTTCCCTTTATGGCATCTGCTTGCTTTTTAATGTCGTAAATTCCCTTAGTCGGTGCGAGTTCAATTTCTCTCGCTGGTTCTACATTAATGTATCGAATAGTAACCAATTCACCAATAGTAGATCCAAGATTTAATCTTTGTATTCCGTCTATTCTTATAATCTCCTTTCCTTTATCTGCAAAGCTCGCCACAACAATACCCGCAGTTTTCTTCCTCCCAACGATTTCTATAATATCACCAGTAGACAATCTTAATCTTTCCATAATTGATTGATCTACATAGCATAAACTTCTCCCGCTACGGCTTGACTCTAACCTTTCAATTCTCAGTTTTGCTGATTTAGGCATTCCTTCGTTATTCATTTTATTAGAAATTTCTTTTTTATTTTGCTATTTTAAGATAAATAATGGTACTTTATTTTCTTTTGTATTATTTAATATAACGAGTCATGTTAGCTCGACAAATCAAAATTTAAAGTTATAATATCTTATTTGATGAATTTAAGCAATTCATGAGTTCGTACACTTACATTCACGACTTTATCTAATAAAACTAAACCAATTTTTAGATTTGTTTCGATTCATCAAAACCAGAACAATACGCTCTAGTGTTAAATTAGGTTAATATTTAGATTTTGTGCTAAATATCTTTTAAAATCCTCGAGTATTGCTTTAGTATCAGTTAATTCTCTCTTTCTTTTTTTTATAAAGGATTTCCTGTATTTTAATATATCATCTTTGTGAGAGAGATTTTGAGGAACATCTAAAAGTCTTCCCACATATTTTCGGGTGATAAGGTCTAAAGCTGTTAAATTTGAGGAATGGAGTGTTTTTCTAACCGTTGTTGTTATTGTTGTTTTTTTAAGATCTTCTGCAATTTTAATAATTAGATCCTCTATAAATTTGACTGGATCAGAAGATTGAGTTGAAGTATAAGTTCTGAATGGGTGATCCCATTTATATTTTTTAAAATTATCAAATTTATTGTGAATTTTTTGAATTACATTATTAGGGATAGGTTTACCCCTTTTTTCATTGCGCTTCAAACATAGTTCAAGCGGTGTAGATATATGAATTATATAAAAATTTATTCTTAAGTCATCAGCAATAGATTTTAAATCATGTCTCATGCTTGAATAGTAGTTTAAATCGTCATTAATAACTATTATTCTCTTTTTGAGATATTTCCTCACTTTTTTAAGCGTTTCTTCTCTTATGCGAGGTTCATTTTGAAAATCAAAAATTTTTGGAGATAAAGTATCCCTTAATAAGTCTGGATCGATAATTTTAATTTCTGCTTGAAAGTAGAGATTTAATTTTTTTTTTAAAATGTCAGCGAAAGTGGTTTTTCCCGATGCGGGTAACCCCACTAATATAATAAGAAAAATTTTATTATTATTCAATTTGCTCCTCTTCATTGAAAGTTCTTACAAGCTGAATCTTCTCTTTCCTTGAATAGGTCTTAATTTCTAGCTCTCTTTTCATAGCCATTCCTCTTTCTCCAAAAGTTTCAAAATACTTAAGTTTTATACTCTTTTTACCTCGACAAAATTTAGCGCCGGTCCCCTTTTTGTGTTCTTCTAATCTTCTCTGTAAATTATTGGTATATCCCGTGTAGAATCTCTTTTTATTATTCTTCGCAATCGTTTCTAAAATATACACGAAATAAATTCCTTTCATTAATAGAGACACCTATATTATTTATAAGATAATTTTTCAACTATTTATTTTTTTTGGCAAAACTATCGCATTATATCCTTATTAAAAGAAAATCTAAAGATTCGTAATACATATTTTGTGATTAACAAATTAATCTACTAAAAATTAAATTTATTAATAAGAACTTTTATATTTTTTAAAGGAAGTGTTAGGTTTTTCTGGTGAGTTACTTTTCCTCTAGGTATTTGTTTGATTAAATGGGATGAGGTTCTTGGTGGAAACATTTACATGAAGTTTCCGGAAGGATTAGAGGTTCTGGATAATGCAGTGCAACAAATCCAGATTTCACATAATTTTATCGAATCATACATCACTATTGAAGAAAAAAATTGGAACTCAATTTCTTATTATAACGAAAATAGAGAAATAATAATCGTATTAGTATTAGACAAATACGATGATGGATCGGATTACACTGTAATACTAGATGAATTTAAGAAAGAGCTCGAGTTAGAATTAAGCGAAGCTGAGCTTAAAAAGCACTTGGAAAGAATCTATAAATTATCTTTAAAGGTATTTAGGACTAGGGACGAAGTAATTGGGAAGTTAAGCAATCAGGTCGCCCAATTAAAAACGATGGAATATGACTTGAAAAGACGATTTGAGAAAATTGTTAACGCTGACCACCTTAAAGTAAAAAGTAAAATCCAATTCTTATTAGCTGTAAATAATGAGATGAATTATAAAGAATTACATAAATTAATTAACACTAGCAAAAATTGGCTCGATAAGGTCTTAGAAACTCTCACACAGAACAAGATTATTGGATATAGTGTTACAAAAGATACATATTATCTTATTATATGAACATCCTAAATAGCTGCTCTATAAAGAATTACATTATTAAAATGGTTATTATTTTTATTATTATTAATTTATAATTTTAATTTTTAATAGTAGCGAAATTGATAATGAACCTTTCAGAAGAAGAGCAGCAAGAAGTTCTAAAAGTAATGAAATCTCAGATGCTAACACTCTTACATGGTGAGTTTGTCAGTAAATTCGAAAAGGAATTTGCACAATATATCGGTGTAAAGCATGCTATTGCAGTCAATACCGGTACAGCAGCACTTCACATAGCTATTGCGGCGTTAAATATTGGTCCGGGAGACGAGGTTATTGTCCCTCCTTTTACATTTATCGCGAGTGCAAGTTCAATACTACACAATAATGCGATACCTATTTTTGCAGATATTGACGATAAATCTTATACATTAGATCCCAACTCTGTAAGGGATAAAATTACTGAGAAAACGAAAGCAATTATCCCAGTACATTTAGCAGGAATTAGTGCTGATATGAGCGAACTTATGGATATTGGAAGCGATAATGGAATAAGCATAATAGAGGATGCTGCACAATCTATTGGAACGCGATGTTATAAAAAAAAAGTGGGTTCTATAGGGCATCTTGGTTGTTTCAGCTTTTATCCCTCTAAAAATATGACTACGGGAGAAGGAGGGATGATTACTACCAATGATGACGAATTAGCTGAGCAATGCCGATTACTCAGACACCATGGTGAACCAGAATGGTATGTTTATAATAGGTTAGGATATAACTATAGAATGACTGAAATTCAAGGCGCAATTGGAAGAGTCCAATTAAAAAAAATAGATTCTTTTATCAGTATGAGGAATAAAAATGCCAAATATCTTTCAGAAGCAACTTCCAATTTGAACGGCATTAGCCCTCCTTTCATTCCTGAATATTGCGAACCCGCGTTTAATTATTGGATTGGAAGGCTAGATCCTGGTGTTTTAGGAATTACTAAATCTCAATTCTTAAACAGATTTCCAAGGAGTAAGGTTCTCTATCCGAAACCTCTTTATAAAACAAAATTGTTCCAAGAAAAAATTGCATACTCTCATGGATGTCCCTGGTCATGCCCTTTCTATAATAAAGAAATAAATTATAAAGAAGTTTATTTACCAATAGTAGAGAAAGTAACGCAGGAAATATTCGCTCTAGATATCCATCCTAAAATATCTAAGGAATCCCTTGATGAAAACATAGAAATTATGACAAAAATTTCAGAAAATTAACAATAAAATTCTTTTTTTTTATGAAGATATTACCGGGATATTATTACAGATGATAAATAATATTTCGATATTATAGATTATGTCGCTGTCTTTAAAGAGGAATAAATTTCTCCAATTATTTCATAAAATCAGCAATAGTAAGATTAGACATAGAGGACCTTTAATTTTAAGATTGTACGGTCTGTTAAATGAGGTAGACTTCGAGAACGAAAATCGATTCATCCTTTGTAATTTTATTGACCAAAATAGTGAGCTTTTCAGCCTAAGTAGAGATATTTACGAGATTAACAATGATGTGACCTTAAACCAATTGTTTCTATTCGCTTATAGCAAAGCTAGGATCAACAATCTTATCCCAAACCTTTATTCTGAATACATTAATTCCATAAACGCCATATCTCAAAAAATTGATACTCAATCAAATCTGCCTTAAATCTTATTTATAGATTTAAAAATACCATTTAAAGATAAATATAGATCCTTAAGTTAAGACAAAATAATTAAAAATGATAATTATTATTATGAATGTAATACAAGTTAATTGTTAAATTGAACAATCATGAGCATCGAAGCGAATTATATAGTGAAGATTTGTTTACTCGGAGAAGCTAATGTTGGTAAAACTTCATTAGTCTATAGATTTATCGAAAACAAATTTAGAGGAAATTATAAATCTACCTTAGGTGTAAACCTATTAAAGAAAGATATGAAAATTGAAGAATTCGGGGATGTCTCTGCACAAATCTGGGATTTAGGGGGCCAAGAAAGTTTTAAAAGCCTTCGCAAGCTGTATTTAGAAGGTGCTAATGGTGCTTTAGTTATATATGACAGCACTAAAAGAAGTTCTTTTGAAAAACTTTACGATTGGATTCAAGATTTCAAAGATGCTAGGGGAGACGAACCTATGCTTCTAATTGGGAATAAAAGCGATTTATCTGATAATATTCTGATAGAAGACAGTGAAGCTATGGAATTAGCACAAAATTACAATATGGAATTTATATCCACTTCAGCAAAAACAGGTGAAAATGTCGAAGAAGCTTTTTTAAGAGTTATAAAGACAATTCTTGATAAGAGTTTATAATATAAGCCTTTTAGCTTACCTATCTATAAATTTCGTCACTATTTTTCATAAAAAATGGTTAATTACTATAGTCACTTATAAATGCCTTTATAAATAAAAAATCATTTATAAAGAAATACCCTTTTTAAAAGAATTTAATTTTCTTAATTAGTTAAAATCATATTTATTAACTTTGATATAAGATGGCAAAGAAAGAGGAAAAAGTTAAGGAAGAAGTCGAGGAAGAAAAAGACGTAGACGAAGCAAGCGAAGCCGATAAAGAAGCAGGTTTAGATTATAAAATTGAGAACGTAGTAGCAACTGTCGTTGTTGAAATCACAGAAAAGATCGATTTAAATATAATTGCTCGCAAACACGCAGATGTTGAATATAACCCCGAAAGATTTCCTGGCTTAGTTATGAGAATTCTAAAACCGAAAGCTACAATCTTAATTTTTTCGACTGGTAAAATGGTGGTTACGGGTTTAAGAAAAGCGAATGAAGCCGGACAAGTAGTAGAGAAAGTGTTAAAAAATATAAGAAAAGCAGGGATAAAAGTATCCAATCCCGAAATCACGATTCAAAATATTGTGGCAAGTGGAGATTTACACACGAATATCGATTTAAATATGGCAGCAATCATTATGGAGTATGCTATGTATGAACCTGAAGTATTTCCCGGTTTGATCTACAGAATGCAAGAGCCTAAAACGGTTTTTTTAATTTTCAGCACTGGTAGGATTGTTTGTACCGGAGCAAAGAATAAAGAAATAGTTAGAGAAGCAGTGAAGAAATTAAATAAGGAAGTACGCAAGTTAGGTGTCGCGAAAAAGGACTTAGGAAATCCCGACTATCAAGATATTACTTTTGTTTAATTACATCTATAAAAAAATACCATTTTTAAAAGAAATTAATTCTCTTAATTAGTTAAAACAATATTTATAACGTTTGATGTAGGATGACAGAAAAAAAGGAAAAAATAGTCGAAAAAGAAGAAGAAATCAAGGATAAGGAAAAAGAAATCAAAGACGAGGAAGACGAAATCGAAGACAGAAACGATTTAGATTATAAAATTGAGAATGTAGTTGCGACTGTTGTTGTCGAAATCACCGAAAAAATCGATTTAAATATAATTGCTCGCAAACACGCTGATGTTGAATATAATCCCGAAAGATTTCCTGGTTTAGTTATGAGAATTCTAAAACCGAAAGCTACGATCTTAATTTTTTCGACTGGAAAGATGGTAGTTACAGGGATGCGCAAAGCTTCAGAAGCTGATAGGGTTGTGGAGAAAGTGTTAAAGAATATAAGAAAGGCAGGCATAAAAGTATCCAATCCCGAAATTACGATTCAGAATATTGTAGCAAGCGGAGATTTACACACGAATATAGATTTAAATATGGCAGCTATCGTTATGGAATACGCTATGTACGAACCTGAAGTATTTCCCGGTTTGATCTACAGAATGCAAGAGCCTAAAACGGTTTTTTTAATTTTCAGCACTGGTAGGATTGTTTGTACGGGAGCTAAGAAGAAAGAAATCGTTAGAGAAGCAGTGAAGAAATTAAATAAGGAAGTACGCAAGTTAGGTGTAGCGAAAAAGGACTTAGGAAATCCCGACTATCAAGATATTACTTTTATTTAATTATTTTATTTTTTTTAAGGATTCTCGCTTTATTTAAAGTTGCAATTTTTATAATTCTAAAACTATCAATATTTTAATCAAAAAAAAGAATATACTTACTATTAATACTTAATTGCTAAATCTACCTATTTTTTAATACAACTAAATTTGAATTAGAAACTATTGAAAGTTGAGGTCCTGAAAATTAGTCTTTTTGAAATACAATCATAAATTCGCAATGATCTTTTCCTGATTGTAAGCTACAATCGACCTCTTGTGCAAAACAATGATTATTTGTCATTTTTTCAACGAGTCCTGCCAATAAACCTGCTTCGAATGAACAAAAGCTTCCATCTGTTTTTATACCTTTATTAATGAGATCCTTTATGGAAGAATGTCCTTTAAGTTTTAATTGCACAATTTCTTCGCTACTTTCTATAATCTCGACATCGCCTAGGTTATATTCAGAGATTTTTTCTTTTAAAGCATTAGGAATATCTTTTACATCATCAATTTGTTTAACTTTTAAAATAGTTCCTAATTCGTGACCTAAATAGTAGAAAATAGCCTCTAACTGATGACCTAAAGCCAACAAAGCTCCTACTTTCATATCTCCAATCTCTTTTCCACCTTTCAAATGTTTCCTCATTTGTACTAAAATTTTTGAAAGCAATTGCCTATCCATTTTTTTATCCACACTCTATGTTTATATATTTGTGATTATAATTTTACGGAAGATATAAATCCATATAATATTGCATCTATGATGTCTTCCTCTTGAATATTTACAGATAACCTCCTATCTGCCACAATAATTGTCGGTAATGAAGTAATCTTATATTCGTTAGTTAATTGGTAATTTTTTTCTACATCAATTTTTTGTATATACAATTTTTTTCCAAACATCGAAATATTTATTCTCTTTAACATCTGCTCAATTGGCAGGCACGGACCACAATGGGAAGATGAAAAAAATAAAATTTTCGGATAACCTTGCTGAAACTTTTCTAACATACATCACCCTATATGTGCCGGCAAAACCTTTTTTTTTCATTCATTGATCCTTATATTTTTCATAAAGGTCTTTAATTATTGCTTGGAACGATTTATACACGCCATTTCCTGTCTTTGCGCTTGTTTTGTAGTATCCAAGAAAATCTCTTTTATCAACAATCTCTTCTACTCTACTCTCATCTAGTTCCTCGTCATTAACTAAATCCATTTTATTTCCAAATAACACGATTGGAATATTTCCACAGTATTTCTTAATATCCTCATGCCATTCTGAAATGTGCTTAAAACTATTATCAATTTCGTTTGGAGCAAGAGAAAAAACTATAATTGCGGCTTTACTACCCTTGTAAAAAGTAGGTCTCATAAATGAGAACTCTTTTTGTCCTGCTATATCCCAGAAGAAGAGTTTTACAGCGCTGTTTTCTATTTTCTCGTCATATTTAGAGAACTGTGCTCCTAAAGTCTTGATGTATTCTTTCTTAAAACTCCCTTTAGTATATTTTTTTATTAAGGAGGTCTTCCCTACTCCCCCATCTCCAATAACTGTTATCTTGAAAACGAAATCCTTCCTCTCGTCACTTTCACTCATAAAATCACATTATAGTTTTAACTTGAATGTCTTTGTAATTTCTTTTACTTCTATAGAATATAAATTATAAATAGTACTTTTTATTTATATTGCTTTTTATTATTAAATGGATTCTTATAAATTCTCCAGATTTTTAAAATATCAAAGGTGATAAATTACTTATGGAACTTTTAGAAATAATCAAAGACATTATTACTGAATTTACAACTAGAAAAATTACCTTAGCCATTGCAGAATCTTGTACAGGAGGCTATATTTCAAATATGCTTACCAATATTTCTGGCGCCTCTAAAGTTTTTGAAAGGGGTATAGTTTGTTATAGCAATGCGTCTAAAGTAGCGCTATTGAATGTTGATCCTGAAAGTATAAATCAGCACGGAGCAGTGTCGGAAACGGTAGCAAAACAATTAGCGAATAATATTAGAGTCCTCTCCAATGTTGACATAGGGATAGGGATTACTGGCATCGCAGGACCTACTGGTGGTACGACTGAGAAACCAGTAGGATTAGTATATATTGGTTTTTCAACTATCGATGAAACTTTCGTGGGGAAACATCATTTTAACGTAGATAGGATTACTTTTAAGACTAAAATATTGGAAAAAATCCTTTTACTATTACAGAATTACATAAAATAACTCAACAAGACTCATTCTATTTTCTTACTGCAGCGAAGAAGAATAAAAGATTCAACAAAACCTTTTTCTTTAAATATCGAAATCCTAAAAATATGGTATCTCATTTCTACTTAGAAATAAAGTGTGAAGGTCCTTTAGATGAATGTTAAAAAGATGTATGGAATTTTTTTCTTAGTGTATTTCACATTAGGAGTGTTTGAAGCTTATTTTGGTTTGTACATTCCGTTGTTTTATTACGAGATTTTGGCTGTTAATCGAAACGACTTAGCATTTATCCAATTTTTAGGTTTTTTATCGTTAATAATAACGCCCCTTATTGGTTATATTTTTGATGCTCATATAAAATCTGAACGAAATCATAAAATATTTGTATATCTTTGCGTTATTTTGCTGTGTTCGTGCTTCTCTATTTTTCTTATTAATAAAAACATACTTTCATTGTATGGAATCTTTTTGGGCGTATATTTTCTTGCCAGGATGTTTATTCGTACAATTATGAGTAAGATTTTCCTCACACTTAGCGTGGAATCGCCAAAAATTAAACATCATATGATATTAATCGTAAACGGAGCAAGAGGTGTTAGTTTTCTTTTAGTGTCTTTGTTTTTCGATTTTATTATTAAAAATATCTACTCTTTACCGCAATGGGAAATATTCTTCATGGTCGGATGGATGTTGACGTTACCATTACTCTCTATAATTCTGTTTTTGAGAAATAACACCATATTCAGCGATCAAAGTTCAAAAAATAATAAGAAAGATATTGAAAGCAAAAATATAAAAAAATTGAGCCAGAAAAGTGTTCTCTGGTTTATTATTTTCTTGTATATTGCGTTCTTTTTAGCGTCTTCAGATTTGATATTTTTATCGTTAGTTAGTTCGTGGGTTTTAACGAAATATAATGAGTTTTCGCTAAGAATTTTCTTTTCCTTATATTATGTGATATCGATATTTGCACTCCTTGGATATTATATTGCTTCAAAAATCGCCAAAAGGATGAGTAATATTGTTCTTCTCTTTATTTTTTGTTGCTTCTATTTATTATTCCTTGTTCTTTTACCGTTCTCAAATTTTCCAACATTTTTAGTGCTTCAATGTGGTCTCACATTTGCCGGTTACATCGCGAATTATATGTATATAAGTATTGTACAAACTATTTCAGTAAAGACGCGATACAAAACTTTTGTGTATCAGCTATTATTAACATGCCAATCAATCGCAAATATTGTGTTTGCTCCTATAGGAACATCGTTATCAGTTTTTATCAGCGTGGAAATGTTGATTTTTATTTCTTCAATCTTTTTTGCCTTTTCTTGCGGAATTCAGTTAATTCTCGTATTAGTAAATAAAATCAAACAAATAAAAGAATTTGATTAATAGTTCTTTCCTATATTGATTATTAAACTAATTTGCCATTTTCCATTATTTGTTTTTTTGTTCCATCTTTGTATTCAACGGTAATGTTAGCCTGTGGAGCAGTAACAAAATCCCAATGCAGTTGAGAAACTGATGTGCCTCCCATCATTTTATTTGAACCAAACGCTAAATGTACGCTTCCATTAATCTTCTCATCTGTTAGAATATAACCAATTGCTTTTGTAATTTCTGGGTTACATCCAATCCCTAGCTCTGCTACATTATAAGTTCTTAACTCTGGTAGGTTCTTCTCCCGGTCAATTTTTTCGCTATCTTTAAAGGTATTAATTAAAGCACTTTGATTCTCTTCAGATGAGACTTCATCGATTAACAACTGTCCCTCCTTAAATCTTAAATGAGTGTTTTTAATGATCTTATTAGTCATCCTGTCTCTAGTGAGGGGACAAAAAAGAGTGCCTTCGCCAATTTTCTCGTGGGGGGGAAAAAATACTTCTCCTGCAGGTAAATTTCCCCCTAGTAATCCTAACGCAATTTGATCATCGGAAAGCAAACCGTTATCTAAAATCATGGGGCGATCTTGAATTGTTACCGTAAAATCCGTCCCAAGATCATCTGAAACATAAACTCTTTTTGCATTTTCAAAGAATTTTCCCAAGTTTTTTGTAATTTCGTCCATTTTGTTTTGAGGGACGCTCATTCCACCCACTATGAATTTTTCTAATAAATCATATTCAATATTATAATAGTTTGCAGCTTTCCTTGAGGGCCATCCTGCATAGCACCACTTTTTCCCTGGAGCGTATTCTGCCTTACCTCCATACAATATATCCTTTATTGGTGCGTTAAATTTGATTTTTGCTTTGAGTTTTTCTCTAGGTGCGTTTCCTAAAATACCAGGATCTTCATAGGGCTCAATTACAATGTACGCGTCGATATTCTCGATTAATTTTAAATAATGAAGTGGCGTGATCTCTAAAATTTCACTACTAATGCTTGTATCTTGGTATATCGTATTTGTATAATTATCGCTGCTTGATATAATAACGGGAATTCCATTGTTTCTGTAGATGTTCAGGGCAATTTCTTCCAGTAAATCTTGAGAATAAGTACCACCCTTTACTAGAATGTTTTCCCCTTTTCTTTGAATATTAATCGCATTAACAATATTTTTAGCACATAACTTAATTTTTTCTAATTCTACCATAATTCAATATATTTTTTTTTAAATATTAATCTTAAACATCTTTGGCAGCATTAGATTTATTACAAAGAATTGTTTTAACTAAAATATCGATAGGATGAATTCTTAATAAGACCAAAGTATATTATAACTTAAACAAAAAATAACTTAGAATTATGGTAATTCGAGAAGTAGGTTTGTTATTTAGGGGATTTACTTTAGTAAAGAAGAGTTACCACAAAACTACCTTAGGAAAAATAGATTCTGATTTAAGAAGCGGTTTGCTCACCGCACTTTTAAATTTTGCTGAAACTGCATTTTCTACGGGGTCTGTAGAGTACTTTCAAGGTAATAGATTAACGATCGCTTTCATAAACGCAAACATCTTAGCAGATGACAGCGTAGAACCTGAATTATTAATCTCTTATGCTATTATAGATAAACATAAAAGGATTGATAAATACGTGAAGAAATTAGTCAACCCCCTATTAATTAAGGTTGCGGAGAATTTTAAAGCACAGTACGAAGGTAAAAATTTATCTGAAGTATCTCAGTTCAAAATCTATAAAAAAACCCTAGACATTATTTTCGGATCTAATACAAAAAAAGTTGATCAAAAGCTAGCCGGCTTGTTTTATTAGATGTAATCCGATTTATTTGAAATAAAGAATGAATTTTACAACAAACTTTTCTTTAAAAACCATAACATTATAGGTAGAGCGATAGTCGCGTCTGAAATAACTGTGGAGAATTTAGCGTTTTGATGTACTTTTCCCCAAGAAATTGCTTCGTGTAAAGTCGCTCCACTAAGACCACCCTGTTCTGGACGGTCCATCGTTATCTGAATCGCGTATTGCGCAGAGTTTGGGCAGAATTGAAGCGATTGCAGAATAAAATTTTTAGGTACGCCTCCACCAACAATGCATACGCCGGCTTGTTTAGCATCCCAAGCCAAATTGACCATATTAAGCATGTCTTTAAAGTGATTAAGGTTTAATTTTTGATGGTGGAAACCTAATTGAAGTGCTAAACCGGAGTCAGTAAATGCAGGACAAAAAATTGGAACATTTTTTTCTGCACAAATCTTCAATATAGAGTTATCATCTGGCGGTAAATTATCGCCAAGATACTTTAGAAAAGAACTAACAGACATATCATTATTAGGAATTTTTAGCTGGGATACAAAATCTTCGATACCCTCGTACACTTTATTTGGTAAATATACGTCGTAAATTCTATTAAGGGCTTGGTCGTGCAACTCCGAATCATTAACATCTTTAATGTTTATTTCTCCTTGTAAATGGTGAAAACCAAGAGTTTCGGCTATATCATGAGTCAAAGAAGCACCAGTAGTAACAAGAATATCAATAAATCCTTCTTCTATAAAATCGTGAATAACTTTCTGCATCCCTGCTGGTACAAGCGCTCCGGCAAGACCAAAAAATTTAACACAATTTTCATTTTTAATCATTTCCTTATAAATTTCACACGCAACAGCTAATCTTTTTGCGTTAAACCCTGTATTTCCTAAAGATTGAATAAAAGTAGTGATATCTTCATTTTTTTCTACTTTAATTTGCTCTACCTCTTTTAATTTCTTTTTCAATTCGTCATCTGGCATTTTTTTCAACTCATTTGTTGCTTATAATAAAATACATTAATTCTATTATTATTTTTGCCACCACATTTAATGTTATATTGTTGTGTAAATCTAAGGAAGGTGAAACTTCAACAACATCAAAACCAATTATATTAACTTTTTTAGTGACTTCTCTGAAGATTTTCCATACTTCACGATAAGTAAAACCTCCGGGAATAGCATAACCTGTTCCCGGTGCTATAGATGGATCTAGAGCATCTATATCAATAGAAATGTATATGTCAGTTATATCAGATTTTTCAAAAAATTCAATAATTTTTTCTGTGAATAAATTAACTCCAATATCGTGAAGCATATAAGAGTTGAAATAAGTAATGTCATTAGTTTTTGCGATTTTTAACTCAGGAATATCAATATCCCTTGTCCCAATAATTAATAAGTTTTTACTTGAAATAAATTCCAAACTATGGATGAGATGGGAAACAGTTGCATGAGAATAGACGCTCTCTTGATATTTTTCGTACAAATCGAGATGAGCATCTAAGATTAGAACGCCAAACTTCTTTGGTTTTCTAATAGAGTCTCCTATTGCCTTTATAACGGGATAAGTGCAAAAGTGGTCGCCTCCAACCATTACTGGAATTATATCCTTTTTTTGGTTAAAAAACGATTTTACAAAATCACCAATTTCTAGGATGTTCTTTTCGGTGTTATTGGGATCAATCATAACATTTCCAGCGTCTACAAACTTTAATTTTGGTATTTCAAATCCCATTTCTGTTGTTAAAGCTAAGTTTTCTGTAATTTTTCGTATTTTCTGAGGTGATTTGGAAGAATTTATTCTTTCAATTGACGTTAACTCGTCCCAAGGAATTCCAAAAAATACAAAGTTCGTATCATTTTCAATTATCTCCCCAGAATCAAAAAAATTCACTGCTCATACCTCTTTATTAGTAAATTACATTTGTTCTAAAACATCTATACCCAAGATTTGTAAACCTATCTTAATTACGATTTGAACACATTTAATTAACAATAATCTCGCTTTTTCTAATTCATTATCACTGGATAATACCTGACAAGAAGTATAAAACGAATTGAACGCTTGGCATAAAGTTAAAAGATACTGAGGGATTTGGTGAATAGTATAATTTTTTCTTACTGAAATCAAAATTTCGGGGAAGTAGTTTAGTTGCTTAACCAAAGTTAGCTCCTTTTCGTGGTTAATTAAATCCCAATTTACATTTAAATTGACGGTATTCTTCGATTTAATAATTATTGATTCAATTCTCGCATAGCAATATTGAATGTAAGGACCAGTCTCGCCTTCAAAAGATATGCTTTCTTTAGGGTTAAAAACAAATTCAGATTTAGGATTAAATTTAAGTATAAAAAAAGCTAATGCCGCTGATCCTATTGCGGCAGCTCTTTCCTTTTTCAACTTTTCTGTAAGATTAGGATATCTTTTATTTACTTCTTTATAAGCTAATGTTTGCATTTTTTCTATAATATTGTCAGCATCAACTATAATCCCTTCCCTACTTTTCATTTTGCCTTCGGGTAAATTAACCATACCATATGATAGATGAAATTTATCTTCTTTAAAACCTATCATGTCTAAAACAGCAAATAACTGCTTGAAGTAGAGGTCCTGTTCGTTAGCAACTACATATATTGATTTGTCATAATCAAAGTCTTCCTTTTTTTGATAAGCTAAGAAGATATCCTGGGTTACATATAGAGAAGTTCCGTCTTTTCTCATAAGAATCTTATCTGGTAAATTAAATTTTTCTTTTAGATGAGCAATAATCGCTCCGTCATCAGTCTTATTAAAAACACCTTGCTTTAAGCCATCCAAAACCTTTTCCTTACCCTTCCAATATATATCCGACTCAAAATATTCTTTATCGAACGATATTTTTAGTAATTTGTAAGTTTCTTTAAATCCGTCGAATGCCCATAAATTCATTTTCTTCCAAAGATCTCTCGTTTCAGGATCGTTTTCTTCCCATAATCTTAAAAGATCGTATACTTCTTCTATTATTTTACTATTTTTCTTTTCCATTTCATTGTATTTAACATAGAACTCCCCAACGAAGTGATCGGATTTGATATCCGGCTCCTTGTTATTGCCCCAGTTTTTGTAAGCATACATAGATTTACATATGTGAATGCCTCTATCGTTGTTTAAATTGACATCGAAAACAATGTCGCCTTTATATTTTAAACACTTCGAAAGGGTGCGACCTAACAACATATTTCGAATGTGTCCTAAATGGAGTGGCTTATTTGTATTTGGTGCGGGGTATTCTATCACTATTTTTGAAGATTTTATCTGATTTATTCCAATCTCTTCATAAATTCTCCCATATTTCTCTTTCAGTGTGAAAATCTGCTCAAGAAGTGGTTGTGGTTTTATTTTAAAATTGAGGTAAGGACCATTTGCCTCTATAACTTCTAAGTATCCTGGTAAATCTAACTGCTCTTCTAATTCTTTGGCTATCACGTGTGGTGATTTTTTTTTAACTTTAGCAAGTTGAAAACATGGAAATGCATAACTGTAATTTAAATCTTGAGGTGGTATTTCAATAAGATTTTTGATCTCCTGCTGCGAAAGATTGGGGAGATAAGCACTTAAATATTCGGCAATTGTATTCTTATCGACTATAATCATTTTTTTTAGTTTCCAGTATCACAAAATTCTAATTATTGCTGATTGCAACTTTTATCTGTTTTGTTAAATATATTTAGTTTAACTCATAAAATTTATGATAGTGAGTTATTAAGACGGTTGATTTATTAATGTCATTCAAACAAGAAGCTAGAAAATTTTATCCTAAATGGCCTATCTACAATGATAAAGAGATAAACGCATTGACTGAAGTTATAAAATCTGGAGAGTGGTGGTGTGGAGCTCCCGGCGCTCATCAAGGTAATAATGTTTGGGCTTTTCAAGAAGAATTTGCTCAGCTTCAAGGATCTGAATATTGCGTTGCAGTGTGTAATGGAACGGTTGCAATAGAAACCGCTCTTATGGCATTAGATATAGGTTTAGGTGATGAAGTAATTGTTTCTGATTACACTTTTGTAGCGTCAGCATCTGCAGTTATAGCAACAAACGCCGTTCCCTTATTTTGTGACATAGATCCCAATACTCTCGTGATGGATGTGAATAAAGTTGAAGAACTTATAACTGAAAAAACTAAAGCAATTATTCCAGTACATTTAGGGGGTAACCCGGTTAATATGGACCATCTTATGGAGTTGGCATTGAAACACGATTTAAAAGTGGTCGAAGATTGTGCTCATGCTCATGGTTCAGATTTCAAAGGAAAAAAAGTTGGAAATTGGGGGGATGTTGGTACATTTAGCTTTCAAGCTTCAAAAGTTATAACAAGTGGTGAAGGGGGAGCTATTATTTGCAATAATGGTGAACTTGCCGATAACATTTATTCTTACATAGATTGTGGTAGGAAGAAAAACGAGTATTTCTATAAACACTTCTCTTACGGTACTAATTATAGGATGACAGAATATCAAGCAGCAATATTAAGAACTCAAATGCAAAAATTTTCAGAGCAGCATAAACTTAGAAATCAGAATGCGGAATATCTTATGAGCGAACTTAATAAAATAGATGGGATAAAAACTATGGAACCTACATTGGGAACGACAAGCCTTGGTTGGTATGTTTTCCCCATAGTTTTTGATCCTCTGAAGTTCGGGGGTCTCACTAAATCAAAATTTTATGATAAGTTGAATGATAATGGTATCCCTACTGACGATTGTTATCCTCCATTACATGGCTTAGATTGTTTTAAATATATTAATTTAAAGAAAGGCATTGATTATTCTAAAGCTAATTGGGGAGGAGAAAAAAGTAATGATGCACATTTCCCAATTGTTTCTGATGTTTATTCAAGAAGTATAGAATTTCCTCAAGAAATGCTATTAGCTTCTAAGGGAAAACTGGATAATGTAATAGAATTTATAAAATCTTTAAAAAATACTACTCTAAGTCAAGATTAAACTACTTCTTCTAGTTTTTTAGTCTTAGCACTTTTGTACATCGTCTCAACGATATTCAATATTTTATAACCATATAAACCATCAGTAAGTGGTTTCTTGTTTCTTAGAATGCAATCAATAAAGTGAGCGATTTCTTGGGGATAACCAAATGAATGTGCTTCGGAAGGAACGGGAAATGTCCATCCTTTCGTAGTATCCGCTTTTTCTACAGCATACCCATACCCGCTTTTACTATACACGCTCACTAAATCAGAAAAAGTTGGGGCTACTTTAATTTGACCTTCGGTGCCAAATAGTTCAAAGCGCATGTCATAACCACCTGGTGCAGTCCAAGATTCTTCGATTACTATTTGGGCATCATTTTCAAAATAAAGAATTCCTACTGCGTTGTCTTCCACTTCACATGTTCCAAAAATCCCTCGATCATGTTGTATTGTCCTCGTTTGGCAATAGACTTCACTAACTTCACATCCAAGATACCATACTAAACAAGCAATATCATGAATTCCTAAGTCTAATAACGCACCACCTCCAGATTCCTCTAGCTTGTAAAACCATCGAGAATGAGGTCCCGAATGTTGTTCTTTACCGCGCCCCATATATATCATTCCTAAAGCGCCTTCCTTGATAATTTCTTTAACCTTGCTAAATGAAGGGGCGTACATGTTGTTTTCGCAATAAAAAATCTTCCGGTTTGAAGCTTTTTCTACGTCTAACATTTCTTTTGCTTCACGAATATTTCTAGCTAATGGTTTTTCTACGAATGCATGCTTTCCTGAGTTCAAGATATTACAAGTTACTTCTTTATGCAAATTATTTGGAACACATGCAGAAACAGCATCGCATTCCAATTTTAGTAAGTCATTATAATCACTAAAGTAGGTATCTGCGATATCGTATTTATTCATTAAGCTTTTGGCTTCATCTTTATTATTTGACGCAATTCCCACAATTTCTACATTTGTTAGTAAGGAATATGAATAGCAATGATGGTCAGCAATAAAACCCGACCCAATAATGCCTACTTTAATCTTATTCATTTTAATCCTCGCTTAATAATTTTGATTAATAATAATTTAGGTTTTCCACTTAATAATTGTAGTAGGATTTTATTTCCAGAATTCAGAAGAAGAACTGAACTTCTTAATTTTGGAGAAAGGACAAGCAGCAATACAATTCCCACAATCACCCGAGTTTTCGATCCAAAATTCAAAACATTTTTCTACATCGACATAATATTTTTTAACACCTGAATTGTTAGAAATCGTAGCCGGTTCAAAAGTAAGGTCTTTTTCTTTTGTAATTGCGTCGTTTTCACAAGCCTCAGCGCATTTATAGCAAGTTTTACAAAAGTTCCCAACTTTTTTAATAAAACCTAAGTTCAATTCATCAGCTATTAAGGGCATATCCGTAAAAACTTTACAAATTCTAACTCTTGGACCATATTCTGGTGTGAGCAACAATCCATTTCTACCTAACGCTCCTAGACCTGCGTCAATTGCTAGTGGTATACTAAGTGCAGTATCGTTGCCACATTGGATGGCACGATATCCAAGATTTCTGATAAATTCACCTAAACAAGCGATTGTAAAAGCCATTTTCGAATAACCTACGGCTGCCGCAGCTGAAGCTGGTTGAGCGGGAGCTGTAGAAATCGCCATTTGGTCCATTTCGATAGCCATAACAATAACCTTACTTACCCCTTCTGGCAAATTAATAGGGCTTTCTAATACAGAATTAGACGCTTCACCCTTTCTGATTTTTTCTTTTGAATCTGCTTCGCTGGTTAATGCTGGTCTTACAAAACCAGTTTTATAAATCCATCTCTCGTCGACATCGGCAATACCAACTAGTGATGCTCCATAAAACTCAGCAGCTCTTTTAGTCTTTTCAGTAAATGTTTTTAAATCTCTAACTTGATATTTTTCTTTCAACCAATCTTCACCGTATCCTAAGTCTATTAAATCTTTTCTATGCCAACTAAAAGCAAATGGAAATTTTTCGTAAACAGTCCATCCTGCTGCAACTAACGCAAAATCAATCCGGGAATATCCATCTTCACCCGAACTAATATGATTGCCTACATTATACTCGAACATTTTCCCATAAGTAGGTAGCGATTTATCCCAAAGTCTTCTATAAAGCATATTATACTTCTGCTCGAAGCGATGGTAAGATTTCTCGTCAATTTCGTAGGGAAAATCATTTTTGGTTTGCATCTAAACACTTCTTCTCTATTTAATCCTTTTTTTACTTTTTCTTTAAAAGAGTTTAATCTATTAAATATTATTTTAAGGCATGAAATATAAAACTTTAAGAAGAAATTTATAAGGAAAAGCATCATCATTTTTTCTATGCCAATATTTATTCTAGCAACTAAATTACAAAACCCTGATTTAGTTGAAGATCGTAAAGAACACGGTGAAAAATTCTTAAAATTAGTCAAAGAAAAAGTTCCGAATGTTACATGGATTGCACATTACGCAATATTAGGACAATATGATTTTATAGATATTTTCGAAGCTGAGAACGAACACGAAGCAGCGAAAGTTTCTCTACTTTCCCGAACAACCGGAGCTGCCTTTGCAGAAAGCTGGACCGCTATTAAATACGCCGACTTTCTTAAATTAGTGGAAGATTTAGAGTAAAAGGGACAGTATTCGCTTATGAAGAGGTTTATAGTGCAAATAGGATCAGGTGTAGATCAACACGGACATAATGATGATTGCACTAATGCCGCAATAAAGGCGGTTAAAAATGCAATCTCAAATAACTGCCTTACTGGTCTATTGGAGATTTGTGGTTTAAAAGAACCAAAAGATCTTCAAAGAATGATCGTAGATGTGAAGATTGGAGCACCTTATCCCGAAAATGTTAAAAGAGACAAAATTTTACAAGCAATTCCATTTGGTTCCAAATCAATTGAGATAGAAAAAGGAGGCTTAGTTGCGGCAGGGATAATGATTAAAGAATTAGGGGATTCAACTGATAAAATAATTGTCTGTAATGCGGCTGTAACTGTATCTATCCTACAAAAAGAAGAGAAAGTATAGTATAGGGAGAAACAACAATGGTAAAAAGATGTAAATGGGCAAACTTCAATGACTTGATGAAGGAATATCACGATAAAGAATGGGGGACACCTCAACGTGATGATAAAATGCTCTACGAGCTATTGATTTTGGAAGGAATGCAAGCCGGTTTAAGCTGGAACACAGTGCTGCAAAAACGAGATAATTTTAGAAAAGCTTTTGATAATTTTGATTACACTAAAATTATAAGATACAAAGAAAATAAAATCGAAGAATTGATGCGAAACGAAGGAATAATTCGAAATCGATTAAAAATTCAATCCGTAATCACAAATGCCAAATCCTTTATTAAAGTTCAAGAAGAATTTGGTTCATTTAATAAATATATATGGGATTTTGTGAATAATAAATCAGTTAATAATGCTTGGAATAAGTTAGAAGATTTACCTCCAAACACTGAACTTTCTAATAGAATTAGCAAGGATATGAAAAAAAGAGGATTTAAATTTATTGGAACGACAATTATATACGCTTTTTTACAAGCTATCGGAGTTGTAAACGATCATACGATTGATTGCTTTCGATATAATGAATTGATTAATTAGTCTTAATCTAATTTAAATTTTCTAAACCAATCTCTTCTTCTGCATATTTCTTCAATGCAATCCATTGAGCATCACTTGTCCCATAATATTTAAAAACCGCGATACCCAAACCAAAATCGAATCTTCTCATTTGTTTAAGCATTTCCTTTGAATTACATTCAACAGAATTTGTTACTGCTAAGATTGGACTTCTGAATTCGTGAATTCTTTTCTTCATGTTCCTTGTAAAATACCAATAAAAAAGATTACCAACTTTCCCCCAATACCACCCATCGTCTCGCGTTCCCATTAAATAAGGATATTCCATGGGTGATGCGACATCTAAAATTGAAGATAATTTTGTCCAATCTTGCCCCAATCTTTTTTGAGATAACATTTTCTTAGGACCAGGAAGACAAAACCATCCGGAAGTACAATCTTCATCCGTATCCTTTATTACTGTTTGAAGCTTTTGGGCGTATTCTGCTATAGTTTCTGACTTAAAATCGTACCATTCGTGGCTTTTTAATAATTTAGCTTTAAATCCATAATTTTTATTAAATTTCTCTTTACATCGATCACAACAGCATAAATCAGTAAAAGCCCCATCATATCTAATGTAATCAGCGAAGAAACTGCTAACCGAATAGTTTTTGACGACTTCTCGTGTTAGATCTAGAAGATAATCAACATGTTTACTATTCGGGCACATAAAACTAGTAGTAGGTATGTATCCTTTTCCTCTGGTGCCCCTTGCTTTTCCCTTCTTTAAATCAATCTTTTCAGTAAGGAAGGGGACTTTCTTTTTATAATCTTTAAACAACACACCTTCAGGCAAATCAATTCTCATTTCACCTTCTTCGTGGGTTGATATTTCTCCTTTGTTGTATAGAATTCCAGATTTTTTGCCTGTTTTTCCATGAATACTAACGCGCTCAGGGTGGATAGCACCTTGATAAGCATCGTTCATACTAGTAAAAGATACCATTATCTTTATGCTTCGATCATTACCCGCATCGCAAAATTCCCCTAAGATATCTCTATTGGTCGGATTCCATCCAACTTTCGTATCCCATATACACGCTCCGTCAGTGTCTTTAATCACAAGCCCTAAGAGATTGATGTGGTGTTTTTCTAATTTATCCATGACTTCAATTACATTCAATTCTCTTTCAGCATATTCATAATCTAACTTTCTAAATCCTTTTTGCCCTCTTACCGGCATTAATCCCATACCATAAATTTGATTTGTTTTAAAAGCGAATTTAAATTCTGATATTTCTTTGGGATCTGTTTTATAATAATCTGACCAATTAACTGCGCCTTTCATCTAATCTCAAAGCTCATTTAGATTTTTTTTTAATAAGTCATCTAATAAATTTTAGTAAAATAGATAGTCTCACTCTTCAAATTCGATAATTATTTAAAACAATTCTCTTAGTAAATCTTTAAGATTATTAGAATTTTTAATAATACAATCATTTAAACATTTATATATACTATAACGATTATTTATAATTGAAATCAAATTAAAATATATACCTATCACATCAATTTAATAGAAAAGGCAAAATAATCAAGATAGATAGTTTTATTTGGAGAAAAATGAACAAAAATGTACGACGCCACCTTTAAAATAATTATTTTCGGAGATGCGGGTTGTGGGAAAACCACTCTGACTCAAAGATTTTTAACGAATTTATTTGTTTCAGATCAAACAATGACGATCGGTGTAGACTTTGAAGTAAAAAGCCTAACAGTTGACGAACAAAAAGTAAAATTACAGATTTGGGATTTTGGAGGAGAAGAGAGATTTAGGTTTTTACTCCCTACATATGTGAGAGGTGCTCGTGGTGGTCTATTCTTATACGATATAACTAATTTTTCCTCAATTGCTCACATTGATGATTGGCTTAGCGTTATACGAAAAGAAATAAGAGCTGAAGATATTTTTCCCATCATTGTAGTTGGAGGAAAGGCAGATTTAGTAGAAAGCAGAGAAGTCTCATCTGCAGAAGGTATTAAAATTGCGAAATCAAGAAATGTAAATGGTTTTATTGAAACAAGCTCTAAATCGGGAGAAAACGTAGAAAAAACTTTCGAAGCATTAACGAGATTAATGCTTAATGACGCAAAATAGAGATTGAATAGTCAAAAACTACACATAGAACCATTTATTTACAAAAAAAGTATTGCTTCTTAATCAATATTATCTATTTATGATTTCAGTAATTTTTTCGGGTACTCTTGTGTTAATCCTTCGATTCAATACCATTGTTTGATACTCCATGTCTTTCCTATATTGGTTCGCATACCCAATTAACTGCTCGATAATTTCAATTTCTTTCTCTCCATCAATAATACGGTATCCTCCAAAACTGGGTATTTCAGCGTAGTTATGATTTAGAATTTCTTGAAGCTCGTCTGGTAACACATCTGTTCTATCTTTTAATGCTGAGTTTATGGAATCAAGTAGATCTCTATATCTTTCTTGTTTGCCGAACTGACATAAGACGCATTTCAAGGCTCTATTTTTAAGAATATAAAGTATTATTATACCAATTAGGTATCTAAATGATTCGACTATTTCATTAAAGTTACCTTTTTTCATGTATTTTTTCACGATAATTTCTGTAATTGAATATAAACTTGAGAAATATATCGCTCTGGAAAAATAGGCCGGGTCAACACAGAACAATCGTGTGAACCAAAAGGGGCTAATTTCGAGAGGCGGATCTTCATAAAGAATATAGTTTACTAATCTTCCATCCCGTTCTTTGTATAGTGTCGTTTCTCTTTTTAGAATATTTAAGTAGGTTGAAATTGTGGACCGTGCGATATCTTTAAAAAATTTCTTATACTCTACTTCTACTTCACGCGTTGTGACTCTTTTCTTACCCTCGAGAAAGAATTTTAGCATGATGCCTAAAATTCGGTTCTCGTGAAGTCTTCCAGTTTTTACCTGCTGTTGCTCGCTCTCGTCTTCCCGTATGTTATAAATATCAATTAATTCAGGAGCGATTTCGTGAATAATTTTTTCTAATATATAGATGTTTAATTCAGTAATTTCTAACAATCCTCAAAATTGATATTTATTATAACTTATTAAAAAAAATGTAAACTTTTAATAATATTTATTCTAGTTAAATAGAATATTAATTTCTAATTATAAAACTCCTATAAAAATGGGACGTTAAGGAATATTTTCATAATTATATTCAAAAATTAAAAGATATTAAAAAAATAGATGAATTATAGATTTTTATGAATTGTATCTTGGCGGTTATTGATCGTATTTTTCTTTCCAGATTGGATCGTTGATTTGTAATATCCTACGTTGAACCTTACCAAGGATATTTTTAGGAACTTCTGTGATAAACTCGATCATCCTTGGACACTTCCATTTCGTTAAGTTTTCTTGCGTCCAAGCAATCAATTCATCTTCAGTAATCTTACCGATGTATTCAGGTTTCAATTCAACCCAAGCTTTTGTGATTTCGCCAACTTTTCCCGCAGGATCTGGTAGACCAGACACTGCTGCTTCAGATACTGCTTCGTGTTTCATTAACATCGATTCCACCTCTTTTGGGAAAACAGAATGTCCTGCTACTTTAATAAGTTGCTTTTTTCTATCCCTAATCTCAATAGTCCCATCTTCATTCATAAAACCAATGTCTCCAGTTAAGAGCCATAATGCTCCCTTATATGTTTTAATAGTTTCGCTCGTTTCTTCTGGTTGATTGAGGTATTCGTACATAATTTGAGGACCGTGTACACAAATTTCACCAGTGTGTTCTTCTCCAAAATTCGTTTCGTCCGGATTTCCTAAACAAATGGGTCCATCGTCAAAATTATCCGTTGGCCATATTCCCCATTCTGTGCCTGGAACAGGTAATCCAATAACTCCTATTGGACTTTCACTAAAGAGATTGCCTGCACTAACAAGAGGCGAAGTTTCTGTTAATCCATAACCCTCTACAATATTACCTCCTGTGTTATTTACAAAAGCATCTCGTACCGGTCGATGTAAAGGACCTGCTCCTGACGCACATAATTTTAATTTACCCATTACTCCTGGATATTTCCCTTTGATATCTGGAAAATCAGCTAATCGCTTAAATAAAATTTCAGCGCCGGCATAAACTAATCCTTCAGGGGCTGGTAACTTCTCAATGTGTTCTAATAATTCTTCTGTGGGTGGAGGTGTTGGAAACATCATTATCCATCCTCCAAAGGCGATAGTTGCGTTCATAACTATTGTATGAGCAAAACTGTGAAAAAATGGAAGTACGCCGATATTTCCTATTCCCGGTTTTTCACCGCCAAGCCAATATTTGGCTTGTTCCGCATTAGAAACTGCATTAAAATGAGATAAAACTGCCGCTTTAGGTACTCCCGTTGTTCCACCTGTCATAATATATGTAACTGGGTGTGTTTTAACATCGATTTTAACTTCAGGAACGTTTGGTTTGGTTTCTAATAAATCCATAAAATTAACCGCGCCGGGGATATCTACTTTTCCCGTAGGAATTCTTCCTATTTTCTTTCCTATTTTACGTTTGAAGCCTAAACCGTGAGCTAAATCAGCAAGATTAGTATATATAACTTTTTCAACAGTACTTTTACCAAGAATCTCTCCTATATAAGGTAAATTCTTCTTTATTCGAGATTTACTGTTCTCGTCAAAGAAGGCATCGTAAGCAATTAAATATTTAGCGTTAGTTACATCTAATTGGTGTAGTATCTCTAGTGGTTTATATGTTGGATTAATTCCCGATGCGATTGCTCCTATTCTTGTTATTGCAAAATAAGAAACTACGTATTGAATGCAATTTCCCATAAGCATAGCTACAACATCGCCCTTTTTAACACCTAGGTCGTGAAGAGCCGTTGCAAAGCTTAAAACATAATCGTGGAATTGACGATATGTTACCCAGGTCTCCAAAAACCAGATAAAATTCTGATCGCTATATTTTTCCACTTGGGCATCTAAAAATTGATTTACCGTTTTCTCATCGAATTTTACGTTCTTTGGAACGTTATCCGGCCACCACTTTTTGAACCATAACTTATTCTCATTTACTTGATAAGTATCTTTTTCTATAATAGGTATTTTTATTCACTCTCGTTGTAATCTAAATTGATTTAAATATAATAAAATATCATAGTATTTTATTTTCGTTATTATAGAAATTAAGATATAATTTCCTTACTACATTCAAAAGCAAGAATTTTCTTTTTAGAAGTAGTTTAGAAACATATGTAAAATGAAATTGAGAAAGATTTTTTTATTCTGCGTATTTTTTTTTCCAGATAGGATCGTTTATTTGGAGAGCACGCCTTTGAACCTTCCCTATGATATTTTTTGGTAAATCTCCAATAATTGCAATGTGGTGAGGTACTTTATAATGAGCCATATTTCCATTAGCCCACTCTTTTATTGATCGTGGAGACAAATCAGAATCCTCCTTTATAGAAACCCAGGCTTTTATAACTTCCCCGTATTCATCGCTTGGCAAACCCGATACAGCAACTTCTAGGATATCAGGGTGCTTCATTAAGAGTTCTTCTACCTCCTTTGGAAAGACTGAAAAACCTTTGAACTTAATCAACTGTTTCTTACGATCTCTTATCTCAATTGTGCCATCTTCGTTCATAAAACCGATATCTCCAGTTAAAAGCCAAGTTTTCCCGTCATATTGAAGTAATGTATTAGCTGTCTCTTCAGGATGATCTAAATAACATTTCATTATTTGAGGTCCGTAAACACATATTTCTCCAGTATGCTCAACTCCAAAATTTGTACAGTCAGGATTTCCAAGACAAATCGGTCCTTTAGAAAAATCATCTGAGTGAAAAATGCCCCATCCCGTTCCTGGAAAAGGCATACCTATCACTCCAACCGGACTCTCTCCAAATAAATTGCCTGCACTTACCGCGGGACTTGCTTCACTTAATCCATATCCTTCTACAATTCTTCCTCCCGTGTTGTTAACGAAAGCGTCCCGTACGTGTTTATGTAAAGGTCCAGCACTCGAAATACATAATTTTAATTTTCCCATTACTCCTGGATATCTTCGATTTAAGTGTTTTAACTCAGCAAGCTTTATAAACAAAATTTCTGCCCCTGCATATATCAAACCTTCTGAACATGGTAGCTTCTCTATTAACTCACATAAATCGTCTTGAGATGGTGGTGTTGGGAAAAGCATCATCCAACCTCCTATTGCAATAGAAGTGTTCATGACTATAGTGTGTGCGAAACTATGGAACATAGGGAGTATACCTATATTTCCTATACCTGGCATTTCCCCTCCTAACCACAGCTTGCATTGCTCTGCATTCGATACGACGTTAAAATGGCTTAATACTGCAGCTTTCGGTAAACCTGTAGATCCTCCTGTCATAATATATGTAGCGGCATCATTTTTTACGTCAATACTTACATTTATATCAGCCTCTCTTGGTTCAGTTTTCATAAGATCTTTGAATTTGATTGCTCCTTCACAATTACATTTTCCGGTTGGAATTTTTTTTAAGAACTTTCCAAGAATTTTCTTAGTTCCAAACATCTGAACTAAATCAACTAAATTAGTATAAACTACAATTTCAATATCTGTATTTCCAATTATGGGGCTAATGTAAGGTTCAAATAAAGCATCTAGCACGATTAACATTTTAGGTTTAACAATATCTATTTGATGTAAAATTTCCATGGGCTGGTATGTTGGATTTATACCCGTAGCAATTGCTCCTATCCGCGTAATGGCGTAATAAGACACAATATATTGAACGCAATTTGGTAGATGAATGGCAACAACATCCCCCTTTTTGATTCCCAAATCGACTAAAGCAGTAGCAAACCTTTTTACGTAATTTTGAAATTGCTTATAAGTTACCCAAGAGTCGAGAAACCATATCAGATTATGATCGGGATATTTCTCAACTTGGGCATCTAACATCTCATTCAAGGATTTCTCTTCAAAAATTGCGTTATATGGCACATTTTCAGGCCACCATGTTTGAAACCATCGCTTACTCTCGTCAATTTGGTATGATTTGTTTGTGCTAGTAACCATATTGGTCTTACCTTATTTTTTCTAATAACAAGTGATTAAGATCACTTTGATAACTCTGAATTTAAAACTATCCTTAACAATACTGAAGCCAGAAAAATAAAAAAATAAAAATAAAAAAAAGAGTGTTATTTAATTTGATTGAGACCTAAAATCTCGAATCTTTACGCCTTTTAATTAAAATGGTAGCAACACCTAATAAACCGACACCGGCAACCAAGAGAATTAAAGCCCAGAAACCTGTAGCTTCAAAGACCATGAACACGCTGAACGTAGGATCGTGCCAAATTCCACTTCCATCCTCGAACATTGGAAAACATACCGCGTAAACCATGACGCTGAAAGTAACGTTTAAGCCAATATCAGCAGCAAATGTATCTACTTCACCCGGAGTGCCTTCAAATGTTTGGTGTGCGTTAGCTTCAGCTTCAAACAAAGCAACTGGAAGTATGCTTGTAGATGCTGGTGCGCTATCAGATGTACCTTCAGCTCCGTAGAAGTAATCGGGTCCAGCGATATCGACAAAATCTAATTTGTCCCTTATATTATGAGGGAGATAGTTGCCAATCTTAAGAGAATGTTCTACATCATCGTAATCGTCTGCGGGATCTAATCTTGCAGTTGGATCGTCTCCAATTGTATCGATTTTAAGGTGGAAGTGTAACACTGTTGAAACGTAAATGATAGCAAGGTCTAATCCATCGATAGGATTATTAGCGTCAGGTACTGAAGGATCATTCCATGGAGCAAAAAATTGGTCTAACTTAACAGCTCCGTGTAAAACCGGTACGGTACCACCATCAGCAGTAGCGAGGTTTATTTTTTTTGGCTCAAAAGTAAATCCAAAGTGAATGTATGCGAGTGATTCTGGAGTAGTTCCTAAATATGAATCTGTATCTACTCCTACAGGAACAGGGGTAATCGTAGCTTGATTTAGATCTAAACCCCAAGAAACTTTGTCCTCACCCGGGATCTTAACTGGTAAATTAAAATCAATATCATTTACAGCACCGAGTAGTAGTCGATGAGTTAATTCTGATGCACGAGGAACCTCTATAGGGCGACCGTCTACTAAAATCGGATCACCAACAGAATTGTTTACTTGTACGTAATTTGCAGATAATCTGTTGTCGAGATTTGTATCATTGTATAAGAAAGCTCCGGTTAAGTGATGCGTGAATAAGAAAAATTCAATATCCAATCCTTGAAAGATTGCGGCAGGGTTAATAGAACCTCCTCCACCACCTAGTAAACTCAAAATCTCGGCTACATCAATGTGTATTTCGAAATTTTTAATCCATAATTGGAAGAGATCAAAGGTAAATTCAGTAAATCCTTTTTGAAGATTAGCGACAACATCAACTTCGGTTAATAACCACTCCATAAGAGAATCTTGTCTAGCATGAGCAGTGACATTCCACGAGTCCAATAAAGTATTTCCTGAAGGAACAACATCTGTGAAGAGATCATCAGCAAGATCTATTTGCCAATCAGTTCCAGTAACTTTCCATGTTTTAGTAATACTAAATCCTGCACCTGTGTAAATATCTAATTTTCGCCAAGTGATAGGATTTAATACAAATAATTCCTCACCAGTAAAAATGTCGTTAATATGAATTAGGAACCAAGTAATAAGTTCAACGCCTTTTTGAATTAATTCTTCTGGAATTCCTCCAATGCTAGATGTGGCAGGAGATTCGGTACTTGAAGTGGAAGGACTGTTTATATATGGTTGAAGTTCAGTAAAGAAATTAATAATTCTTTTCACTGCATTAACAAAAGAGCCATCGTTATCCCAAATAATTAGAGTAACTCCAGCACCTACAGTTAAATTATACTGATATGTTCCAGATGTTTCAACTTCGCAATATGCATATCCATTTTCACTTGCATTATATATTCCTTCGGTATAATCAAAAGGAACCATATAAATTTGTTTCCTTGGAGTGCTGAAATCTCTTAAATCAGAATAAGTTTTTTCATGAGTTGCGCTTATGGCATAAACTCCCGGTAATATCTCTTTACCGCTAAAGTTAGTTAATGTTTGCATAAACAACATTTCAAAAACTGTCGCTAAAACATTACCTCCGGGACCTATACCCCTAAACATCCCTCCAAGAAGGGTTCCAAAGCCTCCGATAAGAGCAGAAGGATCTGTGATTCCAATTTGGTCGTAAGTATAATCGTTGTCGTAATCGTAGCCAGCAACCATCATTGGTGTGGCTGTAAAAGAAGCTACCACTAACGCTATAACCATTAAGCTTTTAGTGCTTACTTTTTTCATTATTTATAATCACATTATTTTTTTTTAAATTTAGGTACTTAAAATAAGAATAGACTTTTTGTTTTTAATTGTTTATATTCTAATTCAATAGAAATTTTAAAACTAAGAGTTTGAACCTAATTATATTAGATGATTTCAGAATAGTAAAATGTTTCGGTTAAACTAATTCTTAGTTTTTATATTTTTTTTAATTTAATGCATGATTAATTTAAACTCATATTTGATTTTATAGTTCTTAATAAATACTCTTCAATCAATAATTGAATGAAGTAAAAAACAAGTGAAATTGAAAATAGATGTAATAATAAAGGTTAATCTTCCAAAGTAATGAAAGTGTAAAATAATACGAATATGTATAATATCGCTGAAATCAATAAACTCCATACTCTCAAAAATTCTGATAATTCTTCGGTTGTTAAAATCACATTTGAACCAATAAACACAGCTGCGATTAAATAACCTAAAAAATAGCTTTTAAAACTTCCATATTTTGACCTACCCCTTATAAGATTGATGAGGTAAGTAAAGATTACGATAATTAAACCCGCAGTGTAAATCAGCTCAACGATGGGATAATTGTTTAGATCCAGAAACAAAAAAAAACCAAAAAGAAATACGACTAAAACCTTCACATTTGCAAAACGCTTCTTTTGGGTGGTATCTGTAAATAATTGTTCGTATTCGCTAATACCTGAATTAGATAACAAGATAATAAGAGAACCGATTGATAAAGCCGTGAATAAGGAATAAGATATTTTAAATAGATAAGGAATAAGGTAGAGCCAAATGTTATTCCATAAAAAAATAGGTAGGGCTAAAAACTCAGGTATTATACTCGCTGTACAGAAGATTGGGATTACAGCCGCTAATATCATTACAATCTTAGTCAACTTCGATGTTTCTGTATCCTCTTCCCAACTTTCTTTTCTAAAAGTTGTTAAACGCCACGCAAAAGAAGCAAAGCTTAATATAGAAATTACGGGGGTTATGATTGGAAAGATAAATATAAAGAGAATATAAACAGCATTGATACCATAAAAAAATTTTAACCTTGAAGGAACTACACTTATTTTATCGTCAAAAGATTCCATTGTGTTAGCAAATCGATTCGCAAATAAAATTAGGAAAAATAACCAAGATATACTATAAACAATAGGGCTCAGTATTTTTATAACAAAAAAATTCAAACTCGCATCGTTAGAATACCATAAATTAAAATCAACTAAAGAAAAAATCAAAAAAATACTCAATGGTACCAAAATAATAGAAAGCAAAACAATTAAACGAGGGATTAGAACTCCCTTAACAGTTTTCGACATCGATCACATATGTATCTGCTTTTAATAATTATATATATAATGATGATACGATATTTTAAAATCTCTGTTTTATCTGTGTATCTTTGAGGAATCTAATTTATCTGGTGATTCAAAAAAAAATTAAAAAAAGAATACGATCTTTTAATTATGTTTCCTAATTGTTTCACGACTTCATTCCACAATTAGTACAAAAATCATTATCAGCTACCAGTTTGGCTCCACAGTTAGTGCAATGAGCGCTATCATCAAAAGATGGTTCTTTTTCATCTTCTATTTTCGCTTTGGATTTCTTACTTTTCTGTTTACTTCCAGCCCCTGTTGGCTTATATTTCAAACTACCAATGAACCCACCAAAAACAGCGCCTACAAGACAACCTTCTAATATAGCGGTAGATACGGCAAAAACATAGGGTAAATCAGTTAAACCCAATGTTAATCCGTCAATTATCCCACCAATGAAAGGACCAATAATTGGGATCAGAGGTAATAAGAAATATATTAATAAAGCAATAATTAAATATCCAATTCCGATGGCAAGGCTCGTTCGTATGCCCTTACCTGGCGTTTTAGCATTTATACCGGATATCATTGAACAAGCTAATATCCAAGGCAATGTAACGGAGATTAACAGCAGTACGTCATCGGGACGATACATTAAGCACCAATGAATAGGGAAAATTATAATTAAAACGAGTCCCAAGAACATTGGCGCAAGAATTGCGATAATGCCCCCAATTCCTGGCAATAACGATCCTAAAGAAGAAAGGGCGTCACCTAAATTTTCGATTAAACCCCCCGTAACGCCTGAAGTTAAATCTAGGAATACAAAACTAATATAAGATGTTAACAAAAGAAAGATCATTCCTACAATTCCAGTCCACAATACACGTCCAAATCCCATGTGAAATTTCCTCTAATTATTAATTCAATAAAGTTTGATTTAATTAAATTACGTTCTTATAATTTGAAACATGCTTCGATTATTTAAAATTTTGTTTTTAACCTTTTTATAGTAAATCTACACTATATATTATAAAAATTTTGGAGATTTTGAACTCCTTTAGAAATTATAAAACACTGCGTCAATGATTTTAAAATTGGGATAAATTCGGGGTGATGTAAACAAAATTTGAAGTAAAAAAAGTTAAATAAAATTAGTTATTTAATGTTGACAATTGCTCCTTTTTCCATCTTAACAATTTTATCCGCGTAGGAAGCTAAGGAGCCTCTATGGGTTACGACTATTACAGTAGTTTCCATATCTTTATTGATTTTCTTTAATAGGTCCATAACTTGCTTTTCAGATTCCGGATCGAGGTTTCCCGTAGGTTCGTCCGCTAAAATCACTCTGGGTCGATGGATAATTGCTCTAGCGAGACCACACCTTTGTTTCTCACCACCAGACATTTGGACTGGGTAATGATCCTTTCTTTCAAGTAAGTTAACATCTCTTAACGCAGCTATAGCCCGGTTTTCAATTTCTTTTTCTCGTAAAACTGTTGGCCACAAGAGGGCTTCAACGTTTTCAATTGCTGTAAGAGTAGGTATTAAGTTAAAATCTTGAAAAACAAAACCGATTTTTTGTCTTCTTACCCGGCTTAGCCTATCTTCTGTAGCCCTTGCTATATTTTCTCCGTCAAATATTATTTTTCCAGAATCAGGTAAGTCAATTCCGCTTAAAACATTAAGGAGCGTACTTTTACCGCATCCGGTTGGACCCTGAATTAATACAAATTCACCTACTTTAATAGTAAGGCTCACATCAGCTAAAGCTCTAATTATTGCCCCGGATCTTCTATACTCTTTATTAACATCCATTGCTTCAATCATGGTATCTTTATCTACTGGCATATTTTACTCCTCCTCATTCACCTACTTTTTTTAATGCAATAATTGGCCTTACTTTCAAGATTTTCCGATTCGCTAATACAATTGCTACCATTTGAACTAAGATAAATATCAAACTCGTTATAATTACAGGAATTAACCCAATTAGCGTCAATGGGAGAGATACTGGTATAGCAGCGGATTGAAGATAACCTACTACTGCAGTGTAATGAAAGAGGACTTCAAGTACAATTAAAAATCCCATTAAAGTTGTAAATAGGATTTTACCAGTAATTAATGAATTGATATTTTTATTTGTATAGCCAATGCATTTTAATGTAGCCCAGGTTCTCCTATTTCGAGATACGATAATCCACGCGTAAAGCAGTGATAAAAATAGACTTGTTCCAAGAAAAATCAAAACAAAGTATCCCGCAATTTCACCAATTTGACCTGTGATAGCCAATTCCCAAAATAAACTCGTTATGAAAATCAACGAAGTATAAATAAGCGTAAAAACAGAAAACAACTTCTTTTCTCTCAGCGTCATTAGGATTGCCTTCTTAAACATACGAAATGCCATAAATTTTTCACCGTTTGCTAAAAATTAATTTTTTATATGAATTGTTTGTATAGTTATATAATAAGATTATTATTTTAATTTTGGGTATCATAATGTCTGCAGAAATTGAGTCAATTATAGATGATCTTCTCTCTGAAGAACAAAATATTTTTGGAGTAGCAATTATCAACAAAGCTGGCACTCTTATCACACAAACTGAAAATTGGAATCTTAGCAACGATTTAGGGGATATTAACAAATTGCTCGGAGCTAAATTAGAATTGGGACAACGAGGTATGACAAACATAACGGTTCAAGGAATTAAATATATGATGGTCGAAAATACAGAAGAAAGAAAGATAGGTACAAATATTACAGGAAAAGGGCATTTAATTATAGCGCCAATCCCCATAGGTGGTACTGGTGCGTTAATTTGTTACATTAACCCTCAAGCCGGACCCAGAGATGCCTTATTTACCGTTCAATCTTACGCCTTAAAACTACAAAATATAGTTTAATTTTTTTATCCTTTTTTTATCGAATGAATTACCGTATCCTCAAAGTTAACTGTTCAAAAAGCAAAACTTAAATAAATAATTAATAATTATTCACAAATACATAATTTACATAAAACATATTTAATAAAAGAGGGATAGAAATGCTGAATCAAATACCTGGTGACTTATTTTCATACCTTATAACATATTCATCAAACCTACTAACTATGACTTTCTATATATTCATATTGGTTTTTGCGATCTTGATATTTAAGAGAAATTCGTATAATTATGGAATTACCCTTATAATCTCATCAATCCTAATATTGACTTCAAACTTAATTTATATGTCCGTTCAATATCCATATATGGCGTATCGATTGGAAGTAGAATTAGGGTTACCCTGGTCTATAGTTATATTAACAATTATTACTTGGAATCTCGTTTTTCTTATTTTAAATAGCTTGAGTGCAATATTTTTAGTTGTATCTATATATCTGATATATAAAACTCATAGAAAAGATAGGGCTAATTAGAACTTTAACCACAAATTAAATAAAAAATAAGCGCAAGATTGCAGAGATGGCACATCTCATTTTTTTTAATATTTTATTTTTCATAATTCTATAGTTGGTCCCAGTAAGGCTTTAACAAGTTTTTAAGAAAGGTTTTAATTTTATCTAATTCCTCCCTCTTAGAATCGTCCACAAATGAAATGTTTTTCTCATAGTCAGGAGGTTCGTACTTTTCTTTTAACAAAGCTTTAATTATAGCTTCAACACAATATGGCAATCCAATTATGTCGTAACCTCCTTCTAATATGAAAGAAATTCTCCCTTCACACACCCTTTCAGCAATTTTTAAAAATTTATCCGCAAATTGGTTATAAGCTATACTGGTTAACGAGCAGTTACCAATAGGATCGGTGTAATACATATCAAATCCCGTCGCAACAATAATTAGAGCAGGCTGGAATTCATTGAGTATTGGCTCCAACAAATCTAAACAATAGTAAAAATCTTCATTAGTTATTCCTTCTGGTACGGGAAAATTAATATTTTTACCAATTCCTTCATCTTGTCCTAGTTCGTCAAACATTCCAATATCACCTTGGGTAAAATCAAATTCGTGTAGAGAAAAATAAAGAACGGAAGGATCGTGGTAGAAATATTGAGCTATTCCATCTCCGAAATGGTCATCTATGTCAATTATTGCAATTTTCTCGGTATAACTTAGCTTTTTGCGCAAGTATAGAATTGAATTAGCGATATTATTAAAAATGCAGAGTCCTGATGATTTTTCTCTATAGGCATGATGTCCTGGAGGTCTAATTAAAGCAAACGATTGAGTATAATGGTTTTTTACTACTCCTTCAATAGCTTCTATAGCACCCCCAACTGCTTTTTTTGCTAAATCGAATGTATCATCCGTAACAAACACTTCCTCATCGAGTAACCCGCCCCCTATGAGCGATATTTTTTTAATTGTTTCGATATGATATTTCGAATGAGCTAGTTCTAAAATTGTTTCATCAATTTCTTTTGGTTTTACTTTTACCACTCGATTATCCTTAAAAATTTTATTTCTTTCAAGGTGATTTAAAATAGCGTTAATTCTAATGGGATGTTCAAACGATATAAAAGAAGGTTTAGGGTATGGAGGGAGGTGTTTAGACCCAAAATCATCGTCAAGAATAATCCCTACTTTTTTCTCTGACATTTTATAAAAAATGGAAATGGTAGAATGACTTAAACTCTTATATTAATATTTGCATACTAATATTAAAAATAATTTCTAATTAAAAAAAAAGGTTTGAGAATCGAAATGAACTTTATTGAAATTGTTGCAATGTTTTTACTTAATGCTATTCCTATAATTGTACTCATTATCCCGTATTTTTTCATACGAAAAAAGCTAGCAGGGAAAATATATTTTAGAATAATACTAGGGATCATGATCTTTTACTTAGTTTACTGGGTCCTTCCAATAATATTTCAGGTAGGAACTACTCCATTAGAATTAGAATTGCAGGCTGGGGATGATATTAATCTAGGAATAGGATATATAATCGCTCACGTTGGTTCTTTAATCGCATCGTTTTCTTATTATCCTCTCGTAACTCTTCCTTTTATATTTCTTTTAGCGCCCTTTATTTCAATTATCTACGTAAGGAACCGTTTAAGGAAAGAAGTTGGAACGAAAAGTGAAAAATTGAAAGGCTTAACATATCAAATAATCGATAGTCCCTACAAGAGAATTAGAGCAGATCTGTTTAAAGGTGACTGGTCAAGAGAAAAAGACATCTTAAAACTCCTTATCGTTCTTTTGCCCATTTCTTTATATTTATTACAAGTTCTCCTTAAAATTACTGGAGTTCAATCAGCGTCTATAATTGATGATGCCAACGCTTTAGGTTGGTTTATTGAAATCTTATTTGTGTACCTGGCGACTTTCATTTTCAGTTTAGAAATATTATTGAGTTCCCAAATCGCATTAAGAGGAAAAAACTTTGGAGAAAACATTAGAGAACAAACTTATAGAAGTTTATACACCGTTGGTGTACCAATATCTATTTTATCCATCATTTTATTCCTCGTAGAAGATTTTGGTTCAATTGGATTGATCATATATTTCTTTGCGTATTTTTTTATGGCGTCGGTTATTTTTATTCTGTTCCTTAAAATTTTTGAACCAATATCGCTAATAATATTCATAAAAATAATCAATTGGTGGAAGAATAAAAAAGAAACCAAGAAAAGTATGCATGTTAGTGATGTTGTTTACGGGATCGCTTTCAGTTGTCTGGCTTTTTTCATTTTTTTTATAATAAATAATTTTGTATTTGGCTCAGCTTATCGCTTAATGTTTGGCGACCAAGCAAGCATAGATAACATAATTAATTCGGCTAGTTTTACCGTAAGCGGTTCGGTCTATTTATACGAAAGCTTGGGATTCGATTTGATGAATATTTTTAATTTCGTAGCATTAATTGTCGTTTCGTTAATCATCGCTGTAATCTTTCTTAATCTTACTCTTAGGTTTACGAAAAGCATGTTTTTAGGGATAGTCACCTTTCTCCCTATTTTAATACTGCTTTCGATATTGTTCGTGATGTTTGGCGGAAACGGGATGATAAATTTCGCACGAGAGACATATTGGATAACTGGGCAATCAAGCTATACTTCGATTTTTGGTTTTAACTTTTTCACATTGAGAACCGCGGGATTCAGCGCAGATTTAGCTGGACCCTTATATTATCTCGCAATTCCTTACCAAATGACGCAATATATCTTCAATATTATCTTCTGGAGCTTGTTGATATACTATATAAGGAAAAACTTTAAAGTAAAAAATGTGGTTATTGACGATAGACATTTAGAAAAAGTAATATTCTCGTCTATAACTGAATTCCCAAGCTACGAAGATTATTCGAAGGGAAAGATTCAGTATTTGATTGCCAAAGGCGAAGATGTTGATTTGAAAAATCTAGCTCTCGAACGAGACGAAGTAAAATCTTTATTATCATCTATAGAAACTGAACAAATTTTAGAAGATATTAAACCTACAGACGAAAAAGAAATGCAAAGATTCTACTTTACCCTCAAATACTTGTACAATAATAATTATATTGATGTTTTAAAACAAGAATTCAGCTATCTCTTTGAAAAAGCCGAAAAACAAGGACTTTATATAATCTACGACGACGGGAGAGGAATTTTTGACTATAACTTTGCAGAGGATTACGCTCACGATCCCGGTATCGTTTCGGGTATGTTTTCAGCTATTACCTCTTTCATAAAAGAAACAACTAAGTCCCAAGAACTGCTAAAAACCATAGATCACGGTGATATTACCATCTTAATCGAATACGGAAAACGCATCTTTGGAGCGTTATTTATTAAAGGAAAACAATCTACTGAAGTTCGCTCATCATTAAAAGAACTCGTAACTAAATTTGAAGCTAAATACGCAGATGTCCTAGCAGATTGGAGCGGAGCGTTAATATATTTCAAAGAAGACAGTAAATTAGTAGAGAGTATATTTAAAGAATAAACAATTTTTTTTCTTTTTTAAATTAATTCAAGTTCTATCTTTTTCTTTATTGATTGCGTCTAGTAAACGTGTCACCTCGTGGGAATCTGGATACTTCTCTTGAATTTTTTGGCAACACTCTATCGCCAAATCAAATTTTCCTAATTCTTTATATGTAATCCCTAAATTGTACCAAGTTTCATATTTATCAGGTTTAATTTCCAGAGCTTTCTTCCAACATTCAATCGCTTGATTAACTTCTCCTTTTCCCTGATACGCATTAGCCATATTATTCCAACCCTCGTGATCCTTTGGATTTAATTCTACTACTTTTTTATAGCTCTCAATCGCCTTGTCGTATTCTTTATGTTCTCTGTAAGCGTTACCCATATTGTACAACACATCAACATCATTGGGTTTAAGTTCCAACGCTTTATTCCAGCACTCAAGTGCGCTCTCAAAATCCCCCCTTCCTATGTCGTAAACATTACCCAAGTTGTACCATCCTTCAAAATGCTTAGGATTCAGCTCAACAGTCTTTTGCCAACACTCAATAGCGCCATCGGCATCTGAATCCTTACCAAAGACTAACCCTTTTTGGTAAAATTCTTCTGCTTCTTTTAATTTCTTTTTCTGCTCGATTTTTTCATCAACCATTCTCATCAACAGATTTATGATATTTATTTTTGCTGAATTATTACGATTAGTAAATATATTTAACGCTTAGAGGGTTTATAAATGTTATAAAAACTAAGAATAACTTCATTAAAATTTTAAATAAGAAAAAAGATAAAAAAAATTTAATTATTTTTGATCTATCATTCAGGCATTTCAAGTCCTATAAGTGGTAACGCCTCTGCTCCTGACATGTATAATTCCATTTCAGATCTATAACCCTCAATTTCAGAGAACATGAGTATTTGCTTGTAATAAATGTCCATGAATTCCTTTAATTTCCCTTCTTTTATTTCATGAATCGAAAAGGATTTCATTCCATCTTTTGTTGTTCTTACGCCTACGCGTACAATCGCTTTTGATATAGTTTTATCCGGAGGAAATTGTTTCAAGATTTCAAGATATATTTTCCCTACTTCAGAAGATTTACCCACTGGAAACCAAGTGGTAGTTACAATCATAACCATAATCCTCACCTTTATGTAATTTTAATTTGATTGAAAATTAGATTTGTATTGATATTTAAGCTTGAAAATGATTTAAATCTTACTTATTTGTCAAATTATTCAATTCAAAAAAAAAAATTGGATTTATATTATTCATTCATTTCATATGCATCCTTTAAGGAGTGAACGGTATTCCACACTTTACCAAAACGCTCAGGATCGACATTAGGTTTCTTAATCATCTCCAAACAAAACTCCATCTGTACAGTGGTAGTACCCGCTTTCTGATACAGGTTCAATGAGTATTTGGAAAAGTCTCTCACGAGAAAATCAAATATTTGGTCTAAAGTGTCTTCATCGATGTCATATATTTTAGCGTTCTCAATTACTAAATGTGCATATACAATAAGAGAAAAGATTTCGCCAATCCCTGAAAGCATGAAGTCCATATCTTTTAATTGTGCAATACTAGGGGTAGCCTTCGTTCCCATAAGGTTAAACAGCTTTATTTGTTCCGTAAATATTTTGACATTAGGTAAATTATATTGCTCAAACGCTAGATTCCAGTTGTGAAATCGAATTTTTCCCAACCCACGAGTTGGTCCTTGATTAAAAAGAAATGTATCGTCTTTAGCTTGATCTTGTCTTGGAATTTCCTCATATTTCTTATGATTCATAAAGAAATTTACCATAAATTTCAAAATTAAGGCGATATTTACATGAACAGTACCTTCGAGTTTCGGTAAAGCACGAATATCCCTTGCAGCCATTTCAAAAAACATGTCTTTTTCGAATCCTTTTGCTGCGATCACATCCCATAGAAGATTGATAACTTCTTCTCCTTGAGTAGTTGTTTTCATTTTCATAACGGGAGCATATAGAAGATATCGACGGTCTTCATCAGACGCTATTCTCATGTAATCAGCCGTTCTTAGCCCAAACAATTTCATAGCGACTAACCGAGTGTAAGCATCAACAAAATTTTGTTTAACATGCTGAAAATCAGTCACATACATATTGTAGAGCCTTCGATTAGCTGCATGATGAATCGCTTCATAAAATGCGTGTGTACACATTCCAATTGAAGCCCATCCTAAGTTATATTTTCCCACATTGACCGTATTTAGAGACGAGTTCCATGCATCCTCTCCTTTAGAAAGGATGTCTTCTTCAGTAATAGGATAATCGTGAAGTGCAAAGTTTGAAACGTAATTTTGACTGTCGCATACATTTTTTATTAATTCATAGTTTTTGTGTTTGTAATTTGCTACAAAGAAAACATATTGTTCCTTATTTTTCATGTCATAGGGGGGGATATTGCCATCCTTATCAGCAAATTTACCGAAATTTGAGACCATTTCTGCTTCGTTGCCGTTACCAATATAATACTTTTCTCCATTAGCTCTATATGAACCATCTTCTTGAAGTGTTAATGCCATTTCAGTGCCGTAGATGTCTGCTCCATGTGCTTGCTCAGATAGTCCGAAAGCAAATATTGCACCTTCTTTAAGCAGTTTCGCTGCGTTCTCCTTTGCTTTTTCATTTTTACTCATCCAAATAGGTCCGAGACCTAGAATTGAAACTTGCCATGTATACCAATAGCTCAACCCATAAAACCCAAGAATTTCATTAAACTCACATATTCGCCATGTATCCCATCGATAATTCTCATCTTCTCCGTATTGAGATGGCGTTAATAGACGAGCAAAAATTTTATTTTTCTTTTGAAATTCAAGGAAATCAGAATACCAGACTCGCGCACGATCATCCTCTTTAATTCTCGCTCTCCCTTTGTTTTCAAAAAACTCTATGGTTTTAAGCATAATGTCTTTTGACTTCGCATCTGGATAATACCTTTTATGTTGTTTTGGATTTAATAGAATTGTCATAATTCTTTTTTTCTCTTTTAGTTATAATTAACATTTTAATTATAATATAGAATTATTATTTCAAAATTAGCTTTTTTATTATTTTTTTTAACACCTAATCTTACGGTATTACACCTATAAGTTTAAATATAACTTAATACCTTTTCTCTACTTAAATGGCATTGAGTGTTAGCGGAATAAAATGAGATCAAAACTAAAACTCAAGGGATATCAGTTCACCCTTATAGCTATTATTATACTATTTTCTATCATTATTAACTTTCGAGGAGAATTTAACTCGGATAAGGGCTCTAATCAATTGGATACTTTCCAGATAAGTGAAATAAATGCAGAAGAATTGAAAACTTCACCAATTTCAGGAAAAATTAGTGTAAACGGCAATTCAGATTGGATAAATTTAAAAAACGCCGGAAAGTGTACCGGATTAGGTACTTCTTCAAACCCTTATATCGTAAAGGATTTTGTAATAGATGGAGGAAATTCAGGCAGTTGTATTGAGATAAGGAATACAGATGTGTATTTTGAAATTAAAAATTGTACCCTCTATAATTCAGGAGGAATTTGGGGTAATGGCGGAATCAGATTTGGTGAACTTGTTAGTAATGGTTTGGTGATTAACAATACAATATATGATTCTTATAATGGTATATTTATCGAATTTGGTACTAATCTCAATATATCAAAAAATAACATATTCAACAACTCGGGCGCTGGGATACATTTGTTCAATAGTCTTAATAATGAAATCTCAGAAAACATTATATTAACAAATAATCAAGGAATAATCCTATCTAATAGTAGTTCAAATACTATCTCAGGAAACGAAGTAAGCAATAATGTTAATGTAGGAATAACAATAATGGATAAAAGTAAAGATAACAAGGTTTTAGGAAATGTCTTTAATAAACATGGCGGAGTAGGAATAGACATAATTTTTAGCTCTAGGAATGAAATCCGTTCGAATACAATTACAAACAATACGATAGGAATTATATTAGATGAAAATTCTATGTGCAATGAATATTCAAATAATATTTTTGACGGAAATAACGATGATATTCAAGATAACCAAGCAGTTTGCATTATTGAGAATCCTTTCATTGTTGAAATCACCATTGCGTTAGGAATCGTTTTTATCAGCATAATAATTGCTACAGGGTTAATACTAAAAAGAAGAAAGTCAACTATTGAAGTCAAACGGTTTAAAAAGCATAATAAACGAGAAGCTGAGGAGAACCTTTTAGTAGAAAAGAGAAAAAACCCGATCAAATTAGAGTTCGTTGAAACTGAAGAATCAAAAGAATAAAATATTAAGAAAAAATTAAAAGAAAAATAGAAAGAAAAAATAAATTTAAGAAATTGATTGGTTTACATCATACCCGGTGGCATACCACCCATGCCTCCCATACCTGGAGGCATTCCACCCATACCACCCATACCTGGAGGCATTCCTCCTGGTGGACCTGCGCTTTTCGCTCCTGCAATAACATCGTCGATTCGTAAAATCATTGAGGCTGCTTCGGTAGAGCTTTTTATCGCTTGAATTTTCACTATTGTTGGTTCAACTACGCCTACAGACGCCATGTCGTTAATTACATTGCCAGTTTCTAAGTCGTGCCCCGCAAACTTGTTTCCTGCTTGATGAGCGGCTCGTAATTTCATTAACACGTCAATCTGGTCTAATCCTGCGTTTTCTGCGAGCGTTTTAGGGATGATATCTAAGGTATCGGCAAAAACTTCTACTGCGAGTTGCTCTCGCCCTCCAAGAGTTTGAGCATATTTTCTTAATTGAATTGCAGTTTCGATTTCTGGAGCTCCTCCACCGCCGACGATTTTTTGGTCTTCGACAACATCTCTTGTTACGCATAAAGCGTCGTGTATAGCTCTATCGACTTCGTCTATGATGAGTTCAGTTCCACCTCGAATTAAAATTACAACTGATTTAGGATCTTTACATTCTTCGATAAAAATCCAGCTATCGTTCATAATTTTGCGTTCTTCGACTAATCCAGCGAATCCGAGCTTTTCTGGAGTGATATCGTTGAGATTGGTGTAGATCATTCCGCCAGTAGCTTTAGAAAGCTTTTCTATATCAGACTTTTTGACTCGTCTAATAGCCATTATTCCCGCTTTAGATAAGAAATGTTGTGCCATATCGTCGATTCCCTTTTGACAAACTACTACTTTTGCTCCAGAGTTCACGATTTTGTCAACCATGCTTCGAAGCATGCGTTCTTCTTCATCTAGGAATTGTTGAATTTGTTCTGGGCTCGTTATTTGGAGCTTAGCGTCAAACTCAGTTTTTTCAATTTCTATAGCGCTCTGTAATAAAAGTACCTTAGCGTCTTTAACGATTTTAGGCATTCCGGGGCTGACAACTTCTTTATCCAAAATAATACCTTTAATGAGGGACGTTTCGTCAATTGACTCTCCCTCTTTTTTTTGGATTTGAACTTTATCGATATCAGCAACCCATTTACCGTCTTCGCCTTTTTCGGCTACCGCCTTTATTGCATCGATGCAAATGTCAGCTAGCATATCTCTTGATTCAGAAACGATTTTAGAAGACATGCAAGTCATTGCAGAGTTCTTTAACCCTTCATTATCGTCAATTCCGCTTTTGATCGACATTTCTTCTAAGATTTCAATCGCTTTCTCAGCAGCCTTTCGGAATCCCTCAGTAATAACTGTTGGGTGAATCTTCTGTTTTAAAAGCTTTTCTGCGCGTTTTAATAGTTCTCCAGCAAGGATTACAGACGTAGTTGTGCCATCTCCTACTTCGGAGTCTTGAGTTTTAGCAACTTCAACCATCATTTTAGCTGCAGGATGTTGGACATCAATCTCTTTTAAGATTGTGGCGCCATCGTTGGTTATTACAACATCTCCGAACTGGTCGACGAGCATTTTATCCATTCCGCGAGGTCCTAGTGATGTTCGCACCGCTTCAGCGATAACTTTTGCCGCAGCAATGTTATTTTCCATAGCGTCTCTTCCACGAGTTCTTTCGGTCCCTTCCCTCATAATAAGGATAGGTTGACCGCCTAATTGTGCCATATTAAATTCACACTATTTTGTTTTTTTTTAAAATAATTATTAATTATATAATGATCTCTAAGTCATAAAATTAAAAAAGTTTACGGAAAATATAATTTTTGAACCGTAAAGGGGTAAGCCTATAAAATATTAGGGGTAGGAATAGATTCTTGCAAGAAGTAGAAGCATTTTTTTCTTTATTTTTGAAGGTCTCTTTTCTTGAGTCTCAAATCTTTAGATCTGCATCTACGACATTTTTTAGCTTTGATGGGGTTCAGTGCTCCACATTTTCTGCAAACCGTCTTCATAAGAAGGTGGTGTCTAGCTATTTTTCTTTTGTAGGGGTCATCAATGGGCATAATATAATCTCCTTTGCTACCAATCGTTATTGCGAATTTTTTAGTTCTTAAAATGCTTTTCTTTTTGAACTTATTTTGTAGTAATACAAGTTGCAACTTAAGAATAATTTTAAAAACAATTAAAGGCTAAAAAATTTTTTGATATGGGATAGAAATATAGAAATAAAGTAAAAATTAAAATTTTATAAATAATTTTAGGATTTAACTTAGAATAAGTAAAAATTCATAGTTAATTGAAAAATTATGCCGAAAGAGATATTTGACGAAGAGAAGTTCTTAGAATTAGCAGAGATTGCGATCCACTGTCGCGTTAAGAGAGTTAAAGACGTTGTAAAGTTGAAACTAAGGACAAAGAAGCGTCTTTACACCTATAAAACTGATCCTATAACTGCTGATAGGTTAGTAAGAGGGTTAACTTGCGATATAATCGAGTTATAAATGACTATTAATTGATTTACTGGTATTGATAAAATGAAGAATCTTCCTGCGTGCAAAACATGTGTAAATTCCGGATTTTTATGTTCTAGTTGTCAAGAAAAACTAGATACCGAAATTCTTACTCAATTTGAGTTAGATTTAGCTAAGGATTTGCTTGTTTTGGAGGAGGAGGAACAGTTTAGTTTTTTAAAAAATATATCTTTCTATAAAGCAATTGATTTCGAAGATGTAGTAATTTTTGTAATCGGTAAAAAGGATAAGCTCAAAATAAACCAGAAACTTATTAACTGGTTAAAAGAAACGTACGAAGTCGACGAATTAATATTAGTGGAGCAGACTAAAAATCCTAGAGCTGCGTTAGAAAGTTTGATAACGCCGAGTAAATTAATTTCTTTAAACGAGATATTTTTAGCGACAGGAGATGTTGAATTTAAAGGAGTTTTGAGTAAGAATGATAAAGATGCGATCTTATTTACTAAAGAAGAGCTTGAAGAATTAATCGTTGAACTCACCGGTAATACAATTCGCATTGAATATCAATAGTTTTTAGTGTATTATATCTTAATTTCTTATTTAAACAGGTTAAATGAATTGTGGATGAATATAAACAAGTTATTTTAATAAGGACCGATTTGAAGATGGGCACAGGCAAAAAATGTGCGCAATCGTGTCACGCTTCAATTTCTTCTGCGGATATCGTTAGAGTAAAAAATAAGGATGCATGGAAGAAATGGAAAAACAGTGGGCAGAAGAAAGTAGTACTGCGAGTTTCTGGCATAGAGGATTTAAGTGAAATTATACAAAAATTAGACAAAGCCAAAATCCTCTATTTTTTAGTTAGAGACGCAGGTTTAACGCAGTTATCCCCTGGAACAACAACAGCGTTAGGAATTGGGCCAGCACTGTCAACTGCCTTGGATAAAATCACTGGGGAATTGAAGCTACTTTAATTTATTACTTATAGGCTGGATGAATTGGTTGAAGAAAATATTACTTCCATAGGACCTACAAACCTCAGCAAGAGAAAAATGGAAAAAATTGTTGGAATCGAAGTTTTTTCTTCTTCTTCTCATGAGGGTATTCAAGGTAGAATTAAAAAACGTTATAAAGATTTTATTGTCAGAGAGATAACCCATTCGGGAAGAGTTCTTGAAATAAAAGAGGATTTTGGCCCAGTTAATTTTTCTGAAGATAATAAAGATAATTACACCCTTTTCAATATAATAAAAGTTAATAAGGATACATTTGAAGCAATAAGATTAATTAGTAAAGCCTTAGATATTCCACCAAAATCGATAGGATATGCAGGATTAAAAGATAAACGATCCATAAGTGTCCAAATGGCTTCCCTTCGAGGTAATTATGTTAATAAATTGAAGAACTTGAAATTGGACAATATATATATTAGAAACATATTTCCTTCAAAGAATTCTATTAAATTAGGGCATAACTGGGGGAACCACTTTGTTATAACCTTAAGGGACATCAAACATGTGCCTGATCAAATCAAAAAAATAGAAGAGTTATTTAATTACTTGCGTAATCACGGTTTTCCAAACTATTACGGGCTTCAGCGATTTGGTACATTTAGACCGAATTCTCATATAATCGGGAGATTAATTTTAGAAGACCAGTTTAAGAAGGCATATGAAGAGTTTGTGATAAATGATTACCCCACAGAATTACCTCAGTCTCAAAAAGTAAGGGCAGAATTAGCAAAGACGGGCGATCTAGATAAAGCCCTTAACTCTTTTCCTTCAGGCCTTGAGTATGAAAGAATAATGATTAAATTCTTAATAGATAATCCGGGGGATTATGAGGGAGCTGTTTACCAACTACCCAAGTATCTCATCAAATTACTAATCAGTTCGTTTCAATCTTATTTGTTTAATAAAATGGTGTCGTTACGTGTTTATCAAGGAAATTCTTTATATAATCCAATAAAAGGTGATGTCATTAGTATACTAGACGAAGAAAATGGGAATATAACAAAAATAAAACACACATACGGCGGATTCTATGATGAATATCTGCAGGAAGCGAGAAAACTGAATCGGGCAAAAATATTAGCTCCTCTTGTAGGATATAATACTAATCTTGACGATTTTCCCTATATGAAGACCTTATTTTTAGAGATAATTAAGAACGACGGTATCTCTTTAAATCTTTTCAAAAATAAATTGTTAGAAATGCATGAATTCAAGGGTTCTTTTAGACCTATAATAGTAAAACCTATAGGTTTAAAAAAACTCGAATATTCTATCGATGATCTTTTCCCAAATAGATACAAGATGAAAATAGAATTTTCTCTTCAGAAAGGCTCTTATGCTACATTACTTCTACGTGAAATAGTAAAATAAGAATTTAGGTAATAAATACATCGTAATCTTGAATGGTTTCATTACCAAGAATATCGTTTACTTTTATAGAAATTTTGTGTGCTCCTTTCTCCTCGTAGTTATATGGAACTGAGGTTAAGCTCAGTTTACGATTTTTTAACGTTCGATATGAAATCCAAGCTGTGGTAAAACTATGTTCTTGATAGTTAAAATCAATAGACCAGCTATCTATCCAATCTGTGAATATTCTTATTTTGTCTTTAACTCTTTCTTTAATTAAATTTAAATTTGAAACGATAAAATCTACTAGATCAACTGTTATTTTAGAGCCCTTTTTTGATATTTGAACAACAAATTTGGAATCTTGGATTAAAGAGATCACATCTTTATTTCCTATATTCTTAACGAGGAAATCTTTGTGTATATTTATTATTTGCTTAAAATCATTAGTTTTCATGATTTCAAAGGGTTGAGCTCGCCTTAAATATTTTTTTTTCCAATCCATCAAATCATTACTATTCCACACATCAAAAATTCTCTTGCGGCTAATATTTATGGCCTGCTTTGCGATATCTGAACCAATCCACCGTCTACCAAGTTTTTCCGCAACCGCTAGGGATGTTCCAGTCCCACAGAAAAAATCAGCTACAATGTCGTCTTTATTTGAAGACGCGAGTATAATTCTTTTCAAAAGTCGTTCGGGTTTTTGGGTTGAAAATGCTTGATATTCCATTGTATTTGCTCTAATGTAGGGAATATCCGTCCAAACATCACGAGGAAAGATGCCTTTATTAGTGATATAAACCTTTTGTGAAAGTCTTATACCATTGTGACTTCCACCCCGATAATAGAACATCCCTTTCTCGTCTTCTTTTAATGCAAACTTAACGCGATCAGAATATTCCATGTAGATTTCGGGATCGTCGTTAAAAGTGTAATCATTTGATTTAGTATAAAATAAAATCGTATCAAAAGAACGGATAAAGAATCTCCTCGTTTTAGCTGAAGCTGCAGGATACGCCCAGATTAGAGAATTTTGGAAATTTTCTTTTCCAAAGATTTCGTCCATTATTACTTTAATGTAATGCGAAACATGCCAATCTAAATGAACATAAATACTACCCTTTTCAGAAAGGAGATTCCTCATTAGCAATAATCTTTCGTAAAGAAATTCAATATACTCATCAATTCCTCCATCCCATATATCAGAGTAAGCCTTTTTTTTCTCGAATGTTTTTCCCTCCCCGATAAATGTTTTTGACTCAAATTTGCCCCCTGTTGCATAAGGTGGATCAATATATATAAGTTTAATCTTGTTTGAAAATGTAGGAATCAACGATCTCAGGATGCTTATATTTTCACCCCAAATTAGTAAATTATTCCAATCCATCAATTTTTTTTTATGTTCGTGGCTCTGTGATCGCTTAACTTTTAGTAAATCTTCATTGAAATTATTATTGCCTATTACAGGGTTTTTATTAGACTCTAACACTTGAAATTCGGAGACATCTTGAGAAATATTAAATTTTTGAGTGTGTTTTTCATCTTTTTTTTTCCAATTTAGTTTGGGCATTATTAATCGTCACTAAGATGGCAAAAAATTTATTCTTACTTTCCTTTTAAAAAATAATTTTAAGTAATTAATGATCAAACACAAAACCATGTCAAATGAAGAGATGGATGGATGGAGAAAAACTCATTATACTAAAGATATTACTAAAGATTTAGTAGATAAGGAAGTAATTTTAGGAGGTTGGGTTAGAAATTATCGTGATTTAGGTGGTTTGAGGTTTATTACTCTTCAAGATGTCTACGGAGAGCGCCAAGTCACCTTGAAAAAAGGTATAGTATCTGATGAGGTTTTCGAAAAAGCTAAAGTTGGATATCAATATTGCCTTATGGTAAAAGGAACAGTTAAAGGCTTTGAAAAAGCTCCTGGTGGCATCGAAATTATTCCTAGCGAAATAAAGATTTTAAACAAAACTCCCGAAAAATTACCAATCGATATGACGGGAGAAACCAGTACCGAATTAGATTTAAGGCTAAATAATAGAGCTTTAGATCTTAGATCAGTAAGGAATCAAGCAATTTTTGCGATCAGAAGAGAAATTCTAAATTCCTCGAGAAATTTTTTACTTGATCACGATTTTAAAGAGATTTATACACCTAAAATTATTGGTTCAGCTACAGAAGGTGGAACTGAACTATTTCCAATTATGTATTTTGATAGAGAAGCTTTTCTTACTCAATCTGCACAATTGTATAAAGAACAATTGAGCGGAGTATATGAGAGAGTATTTGAGGTAGGTCCAAGCTTTAGAGCTGAGAAAAGTCATACTAAACGCCACTTATGTGAAATTGTGCAGCTGGATCTGGAAATGGCATTTGCTGATATGAGGGATGTTCTAGAGATATTAGAAGAATTAGTTCAAAATGTCATAATCGGCGTTCGAGACAAGCAGATGTCTGCTTTAAAGCAGTTAGGAATGGAAAACAAGACAGTCGTCCCTGAAATCCCGTTTCCAAGATATACTTATGAAGAATTACTTGATCTATTAAATACTAAACTTAACATAACGATTGAGTGGGGAGAAGATTTATCAACCGAGGCTAATAGAAAACTCGGACAGGAAATCCCAGGTTATTACTATATAACTCACTGGCCTATGGCAATAAAACCATTCTACATTATGCCCTCAAAAAATCCAAAATTTAGCGAATCATTTGATTTACAAAAAGGTTGGCTAGAATTAACCTCTGGTGGTACGAGAGTCCATAATAAAGTGCAATTAGTAGAAGCTCTCGAAAATAAAGGACTTAATCCTCTAGCGTTTGAATCTCATCTTAAAACATTTGATTTTGGAATGCCTCCTCATGCTGGATTTGGCTTAGGAATAGCAAGATGGCTAACAGTTTTATGTGGATTAGAGGATATCAGAGAAGCGGTTATGTACCCTAGAACTCCTGAAAGATTGACCCCTTAATTTAATTGAATGTTAACAAATAATTTTACAAGATCATGGATGATAATTGTATCGAATCTTATATAAAAGCAGGTAAAGCGGTAAAGGCTGCTAAAGAATTAGCCAGAACCTTAATTAAACCCGGAGTGACTTTTTTAGAAATAGCGAACAAATGTGAAGAAGAAATTATCAAGCAAGGATGCGAATTATCATTTCCTATAAATATGTCCCTTGATAATCATGCTGCCCATTATAGCCCAACAATTGACGATCCAACAATTGTACCTGATAGAGGATTATTAAAAATAGATTTAGGGTCTCATTATGATGGTTATATTGCAGATTCTGCAATCACTATTAATATAAATGATGATCCCGAACTGCAAAACTATATTGATGCAGCTACGGAAGCGCTTGATGCTGCTATTAAACTTTTTAAGCCTGGAACAAAACTATATGAAATTGGAGAAGCGATTGCTGAAAAAATACTTAACCGAGGGTTGAGACCTATAACTAACCTTGGTGGCCACGAATTGAAACAGTACAATTTGCATGCGGGTCCATTTGTTCCTAACTTTAAAGATTTAAATCACAAAAAAGTTATTCAACCTGGTGAAGTTTACGCGTGTGAACCTTTCGCTACTTCTGGTGTAGGATTAGTAATCAACGGTAAGATATCTTATATTTATCGTTTTGCTAAGAGGGTCAAAAAAAACCTTCCATATGACGAATTAAACTACATGAATAAAATAGAAAAACTGACTAATTCCTTACCATTCTCGCCACGTTTAATCGAAAAACATAATATCATCCCAAAAAACAAAATCCAAAAAATAATTGAAGTTTTTATAAGAAAAAGAATATTAGATCATTACCCTCTTTTAATAGAAAAGACTGGTGCTCCAGTTGCTCAACAGGAGCATACAATACTAATAGATCTAGATGGAAATTCAATTGTCACCACTTAATACCAAATTTATGGAAAATCTCACAATTGTTATTCTTTGTGCAGGTGAAGGGAAACGCGCTAAAGGAATTGCGGATGATATCCCGAAGCCATTAATAAAAGTCGAATCATTAAAGAATCAATCTATTCTTACAATTCTAATATCACATTTATATAGATTTGGTATTAAACCAATTGTAATAGTAACTGGATACTTAGGTAAACAAATTGAGAAAAATATTATATCATCTCAAGCAAAAAACACTTCCAAAAGCGAAACGATAATAATCATCAACGCTGGAAATCGATATAAGTTAGGCCCTTTGCATTCTTTTTTGAGCATAACAGGAAATAAACAGGTTTTTAAAACCAACGAACTTTTTCTAGTTATTCCGGGAGATACAATTTTTGACTACAAGCTTATGGAAGAAATTTTAAATTTGCTTAAAGAAAATTACGATGAAGCTAATCAGAATTCCATTATTTTTTACCGAAGAACTACCAAAATAGCATTAAATAAAGAGACCGAAAAATATAAACTAATGAGTAATAGAATGGTATCTTGTGTAAGAACCAAGGAAAAAGGCTCAAAACAATATGTCAAAGAAATATATAATAGAAATATGAATGCATCATCAGATGATGAAGAATTCAATCAGATTATCCCGGCGTTCATTATTACTTATGATTACGTGAAAAATTTTGAGGATATTGCTAGTAAGATAAAATTGAATAAGATTGTTGATGCAATAAACTTATCAATCAAAAACGATATGGAATTTTCAGCGTGCAGGGTTAAATCAGATCATAATTTTTACGATATTGATACTGTTCTCGATTTAACATTTTTGAACAGGCATTATAAAAAAAGTGGACAATAGTAGCTCCGATTATCACAGAAAACTTGTTTCAATGGATCATCTTCTTTGTTCCAATGAATCGCATCTGGGATCAAAGCCCTATTGACTATAAAACTCATTTTAAACGAGGGCCTTCATGTTTTAATGTCACGTGTAGCAAGTGGAAATATTATTCGTTCAACAAGAGATCAGGCAAAACAGCTTCAAATTACCGTAGACTAACTTTAATTAGAACTTGATTGCGCTTCTCTACTAAATAAATGCTTCAGCGTGAAAACTATTGAAAGCGTCCAAAATTAATAACAAATGATTATTGTGTATTCAGCAGTATGAAAAAATTAACAAATAAATCCGATTGGAAATCAATGTATACGCACTAACTCTGGGTGAAAAAAATTCCAGATCTTAAGAATCAATTTGCAACAACTACTCCGTTGTTTAAATTGCACTCACGTATCAAAAACCAATGATTTAAACTATTGTCCAAATATTTAGTGGGAAATTGTATATTTAAATCTTACTATTAACTTATATTCATTCTCTTAATTACAGAAATATTAATTTAATCTAATATTATCTCTCAGAAATAAGATAAAGACTAAAAAAGTTCCAATTAAATATGTCTATGAAAATAAAAATTGATCTTTTTGGAATAGGAACCATCAACGGTGAGATAATTCGGTATTTAGCGCCATTATCGGCTGATGCAATAATTAATAAGTTGCCAATAATACTAAGAGGAAGGTTTAGTTTTGGATCAAAAGGCTTTTGGACTCTCCCAGGGCTTGAAATTTATAAGGGAACTAATACAAAATCTAATAAAAATGTAGAGAAAGGCGATATCATATATAATCCTAAATCTGATGAATTAATATTTATTTTAGACGACACAGAATTACAAACTAAAGTAAATAAAATCGGAAAGGTTACTGAAAATCTCGAATTCTTTCTGCAAGCGAAGAATGGTTTGAATACCAAAATTTCTAAGATGAAATCATAAGATCAAACTTTTCAGGAGGATAGGATGGCGATTTCTAACAAATTAGTTGTAGTGTTTACTTTTTTTTATTTGGGAGTTATATTATATTTAATCTTATTTCTCACAGTTCCAGATATTCAAAACGCCATAATACAATGGCGACATGAGCTTACAGGACTTACAGAAGGATCTAATTTTCTATTAGCACTTTTCATCTCATTTTTTATCTGTCTTATAGGAAACGCGAGCGTTGGGTTTCCAATTCCTTACCCATTTATATTGTTTTCGCTTTCAAATTCAATTTACATCAAATATTCAAATCTTGGATTAGCACTAGGTGAAATTCTTTTGAACGGACCTTTTTGGCTAGAAATACTCCTAATTGCAGTAATAGGAGGCATAGGGAGTGCAATTGGTGAACTTGTTGGATTCTTGATAGGGATGGGTGCTAAGAAAGTTGTTAAACGAACTCATTCGAAGACCCTTGAAAACGTACAGGGATTTGGTAAATTAGTGTTAGATCATCCAAAATCTATGCATTTATATATTTTCATTGCAGCAGCTCTACCTATTCCTGACGATCCACTTTGGATAGCTCTAGGGATGTCAGGAAAGAAAATAAATTTCCCCCGCTGTATATTATGGGCTTGGGCAGGTAAAAATGTAACTACGATTTTTTACGTTACATTTCCAATTTTGCTTTTACTAGGATTTACGGCAACAGGAATAGAAGTAGGGGATATTTCAAGCGTCATAACAGAATCTATCATGTTATTATTTACGCTTGCTATAATGCAATTCATTTTAAGTTTCAATTGGGAGAAATACTTAGCAAAGAGAAGCGAAAAAAGATTATCCAACTCGATTTAAAGAAACAAGTATAAAATTTACTTTTCGTTATTCTTTAGGCAGTTTTTACAAACGAACACGACCTTTCGCTTATCTTTTGAATTCTCGTCGTAGTAGACTCGTTTATATATATAATTATTACAGACATTGCAGAAAGCGGTTGTTCGAGCCTCTTCTAATAAGGGCCCTAGGTTTTCAAAAGTCATAAATCAATTCTAGAGTGATTTTGAGAGGGTTATTTCGATTTTAGAAATTAAATCCTTTTTATTTTTATTATTATAATTGTTTCTGTTGTTTTTTCGATAGTTATTCCTTTGCCTATTTTCATAGAAGGGACGGCTCCCTAACGAGACCTTTGCTATTTCTACTCCGGGATACATTCGTTTTTTTAAGATTTCAGCAACTTCAACCGCAGTTGAAATTTCTTCTCCTTCCCCTTTTATTAATAGCGATTTTGTCCCTCCTGAAAATGCAAAAATTGCATCCTTTATAGTTTTCTCCCGATCTGTTCGATTTCTTATTATTAGGGTTGTACTAATAGGCATGAAAAAACCTCATTACCAATTATTTGCTAAGTTTGATTTAAAAGCAGTCTATATACTAGATATACATCAAGTAATATAAAAGTTATTCAAATTATTTACTGAAAACAATACTTAAAAAGCAATTATGTGAATGACCTTTTAAATAAAACGATAAATTAAACTTTCACTTTGCGACAATTCATGGATATATAATGTTAAAGTTTATAAATTGAATTCAGCACGACTCATTAAATCATCTAATACCTTGCTATATTCAGAAATCCTTTCCTCGAAATGTTCAATTATTTTTCGTTCATCTGTATCTAGATAATCAAAAAAGGGTGAAATTTTTTCTATTTTTTTGGTAAAATCATTCATGATTTTTGTGTACCACTCGTTCGGCTTAGACAATATTTCATTTAGCTTTTTTTTGTATTTCGCCTTCTTTTTATTGAATTCATGATTATTCTTCTCAGCGTTGAGTTCAGAAAGATTTGTCTCATACTTTTTTAATTCTTTTTCAATTTTTTCTCTAAACTTTGGAATTCTGTAGATTTTTTTGTTGATATCAGGATCCCATTCATATAAATAGTAATCCTCGGTTTCAGCTTCTATTTCATCGTCGGTTATTTTAATGTCTCTTTTTAAAACCATAATAAGACCGAAATTCCTTTGAAGTTGAGCAAGATATCTTTTTCGTAAAATTTCGTCTATGTATTTAATTTCAGTTAGAACGCCCTTCATGTTTTTATTGATTTCTTTTACTACTTTATCAACATTTTTAACCATCTTCTCCATAGTGCCTTCAAACTTTAATTCTATTGAGTTTGAATACGTAGCGAACATACCGCGGTCAGGATTTTTCAATCTTATTCCAGCTATTCCTAAATAATATGATTTAGATTCCTTTTGGCAATGATCAAAAACAAGAGCAATAGCAAATGGGTTAACTCCTTGGTAAAAAAGTTGTGTTTCAATATCTCTAGGTGAAAAAATAAATCCGATTCCCGGATGAGTGTGCCACCAGCCTACGAAGAAATCTTCTTTATCATCTTGAATTGCTCTCTCAAAAATCGCAGTATTAAACTGAGCTGTGTCAACATAATGCTTACTCTTATATTCAACATATGCTCTATCGCCAACCATAACGGGGATTGCATCCTTAATGACTACTTCTTTATTTTCCTTAATCGACCCAATTAATATACCGTAAACTTCACGCCAGGTTTTTTGAGGAAGGTCGTTGTTCCCGTATCTCATTGCATAACCAACAATGCGTTTATAAGCGTTGTATGACAAAAATACCGGCGTGATTGCCGGATCAATCCCGTACTTTTGAATGTAGGAATCTCTATTTGACATTTCGATGATTTCATTAGTATCGGATAATAAATTATCTTCCTTTTCTTTTTGAAGTTTCAATGCTCTTAACCTAATTATTAATAGTTTTAAATCGACTAAATCTGCTTAGTGAGCTTGTAATGAATCCGTATAGTTTTCTAATCTCGTAATAGATTTAACTATTTATTGGATAAATTTAAAACTTTTAAATTTATCAATCTTTTTAACAAATTAGAAAGTTCACACATTTAATTTATTAGATCGATTAAGTTACCTTCATGAAAGTTATAGGATTTTGTGGATTACCCGGTTCAGGTAAATCAACCGTCTTGAAAGCTATAGAGGATTTAGGGACCATAATAACGATGGGGGATGTTATAAGAGACGAAGCGAACCACAGAAACATCGCCCCTAGTGATGAGAATTTGGGGAAGATAGCCTTAGAATTGCGAAAAAATTACGGGCCAGAGATTATTGCTGAGAAATGCGTGAGTTTAATTAAAAAGTTAGAAAGTAATGTGTTTTTTATAGATGGGTTGAGATCTATGGCAGAAGTTATAGTTTTTAGAAAATACTGGAAATTTCCATTAATTTCAACTATAGTAGATGAAAAAATTAGGTATGAAAGGCTTTCTAACAGAAAAAGACCTGATGATCCAAATTCTTTAAGCGAGGTACGGGATAGAGATCAACGAGAAATTCGATTCGGCTTAAATGAAGTTATAGAAAACGCGAATTATACAATAAATAATAATTTATTAGAAGTGGATGTTCAGCAAGAAACGCGCGCTTTGATTTTTAAAATTATAGAAAATTATTAAAAATTCATTTCAAATAATCTACAATAGCTTTCGATAATGAAACTTTACTTACTTCATTATCAATAGAATCTGTTCCGATTATATCATCTGCTCCTGCATTAAATATCCGATATCTTGCATTTTGTAATAAAAGGGCATGGGTTGCTACAGCAAATATTCTATTAGCCCCCCCCTTCTTTAAAATTTTTATGGCTTTAGCCATCGTTCCGCCCGTGGCAATTATATCGTCTGAAATGATGACATCTCTACCTTTTAAGCTTAATTTTCCCGACATTGTTATCTCTCCCGATTTAACATCTCGAACTTTTTCAAAATAATCTACTGGTACGTTATCTCCAAAACGCTTCGCAAATGCTTTAGATCTTTCTACAGCACCTTTGTCAGGAGCGACCACTACAATGTTTTCAATGTTTAAAGATTTAATATAATCCGCTAAAATTTTCATGGAATCTATATTCACACACTTACATTGGATTTCTTCTAAGGATTTTGGAGAGTGGATATCAACAACATAGAGTTCATCAATTCGCATTGAATCTATAAGTTTTAGAACCAATTGAGCAAATTTACATTCTCCTGGTCTAAAAACACTATCTTGGCGAGCATATGCTAGATAAGGAACAACAACAACTATTTTGGCAGCACCCATTCTCTTAACAGCTTCGATCATCATTAAAAGTTCGATTAACCGTCCATTTTGGTTTTCGCTTGAGCTCGGGCCTGTTGATTGGACAATTATAACTTCATTTCCTTCTATTAAGGAATCATCGCTTATGTTTATTCTAAGGTAGTTTTCTCCATCAGGAAAGGTTTTTGTTTCGGTGTTAAAGTAATCAATGTCTAAACCCTTAGCAATTCTTATCCCAAGTATTTGACTTGCTGGACCCACGATTAATATCTTTTTCATACAGTATCACTTTTTTATATTAACTTTTTACATTTTAACATATTATTCCATTTCTTATATTTTTTGTATAAACTTAAGAGAAGCATTAAAAATATCGTCTCTATGACTTTTAAAAGAATGACCTCCCTCTTCAAATTGGATCACATTCTCCGCATTTAAACCGAGTTGTTTTTTTATCTGCGAGAGGTTAGAGAACGGAATTCTACTGTCATCTTTACAATGGGCTATCAGAATTCTTTTATTGTTTGATGGCTCGTTTTTTAGAAAATATTTAGGGCTAATTTTCTGAATAATTTCTTCTTGAAATTTTATAGTAGTCGTATGGTAATCGTATCTTGTACACAGAGCAATCAAAGCTTTTACTTTTTTGTTAAGGAAACCATGTGTTAATATAATTGCACCCCCCATGCTCCTTCCAAATAGAATTATTTTTTCTTCCAAGAGTCTATAAGACTGATGAGTAAGCACCCAATCAATTACAATTTCGATGTCGGAAAATATTTGAACAGCCATTCTATCCCATCTAGATCCCGTTTGCTTTTTAGTTTCTCCATGAGCGCGGTAATCGTAAGATAACACGTAAAATCCAGCGGCAACGAACTTTTCTGTATAATACTTAACAAAATAACTCTCGCGATGATCTAATAATCCCGCTAGATTGATTATAAAAAGTGCTTTCTTGGGTGTGTTAGGACTAGAATAAATGGTTCCCTTAAGAAAAAAATCTTCATCTTTGATTGGAATATCTATATTTTCAATTTCTAAATTATTCATTTTTTAACTATTTAATCCCTTGTGCTTTTGTATTTCGTAATAAGATTTCTTAAAGCATTTACTGCCAGTTCTAAACTATGCTTATGATCGTCTGGTAATCCATTTAAAGCAAGGTCTATATCCTCGGGTTTTAGGTTTTCAGCAAACTCTAAAGATTTCCCCTCAATTAATATAGTTGTTTGACTTCCAGTTGCTACAGTTGCTCCACAGCCATCAGTAAAAAAATGAGCGTTTTTAATAATATCGTCTTGAATCGTTAAATAAAATTCCATCGTATCATTTTTATCTCCTTTGGATGAATGAGATATTGTGAATTTAACCGGTTTTCCCCAATTTTTAGGGTTATGAAACAAATTTACAATGTGTTCGTTAAAATCGTGTATTTCTTTATTAATGATCTCCTCTTGAAGTTCCTCAACAAATTTGTCAAAATTTTCCTTACTCTGGGGCATCTTATTTAGAATCCCCCAAGTGTCGAAGTACGTGTTTTTCTAGTCGAATTTTTCTGTCAATTTCTTCATTAAGTTTGCCATATTTATCTAATATGTCGATTATATCTTTATTCAACTTGTTATGCTCTTGTAGACAGCCACTCTTCTTTAAAAAATCTTCTCCGTGCCTTAACGCGGTTAAATTTTCCGTAATTTTAACTAATTCAGTTGCGATTACGCTATTTATATAAATTAGATCTGAAAACATATTTTTCATGTATAATACTAATTTTATTTGGTCAGCAGACATAATAAAATAAAAGCTTTCTAGAAATTAATTCATTATTATTTAAAAAAAGATTAAAAAATAAATCATCATATAAAATAAGCTCCCGAAAATAAGACCAAATATACCACTCATTCTTATTAGAAAAGTCTTTTTCATCTCAGGTTCCATAATTTCCTTTGGAAAATGTTTCAAATTCTTTACGAATTGCTTAATAATATTGTTTTCCTTTAATTTTAGACTGACTTGAACTCTATAAGTTATAGATGGCGATTTAACTTCAATGAAATCTATCGGAAAGCATAAGTAAAGAATAAATAATACGATTATAAGCACCCACAACAAAGTACTAATCACATTATCTATTCTTAATGTTACAGTATCTGCCGCTATCCATCCTTCCAATTGTTGAAGCGTGAGAAACACTAGAAGTCCACATATTCCAAAAACATCAAAAAAATCTATTTTTCTATACCATTTTTTTACGCTTATTGATTCTACATTTTTCGCAGCGATATAGTGAAATTTTTGTAGGAATTCTCGCTTGAACTTAAATTCTTTTGATTCTTCGTTAAAATTAAACGAATCTCCATTCTTTTTGCTAAAGTCGGAAAGCACGGCTTTTACAATCAACATTGAACCATACATTAAAGCGAACCACCATACCTGAGGACCAAATAATACCATTTGCGTGAGCATTATAAGAGCAATTGTTATTAAAAATAATCCAAAGATGAGCTTAAATAATTGAAAATTAGTTGAATTAACACTCGAGAATACCTTCTCATCATCGTTCTTTTCTATATCTCGTAAACTTGGATTACAATCTAATAAATTGGCAAAATTTTCTTTAAAATGTGATTTGTTCTTCAATTTAATCGGTGAAAACCACATTTCATATAGTTTTTCTTTCGTAGCAATTTCGAAGTATTTTTGCTGAAATATCACTAAAATAACTAAAACTAGGATGTCAATAAAAGACAATACGATAAAAGTCCATGACAATACGAAGTCTGGCCCTGCATTTTCTACAGCAAGTAAGGGAAATGCTGTCATGAGTTGTAAGATGATAAAAGGGATAAATAGAATAATCCACGCTAATTTGGGGCCGAAATGATTATTTTGGAATCGTACGAATTCGATATCTTTTTTCGGAATTTCGGTTAACCATGCAAACCCAGGTCTAATTTCGGAAAAGAAAAGAAAGTTCTTCGACTTGGAAAATATACCTCGAAATGGACTCAGAATAAAATAAATTAATAAGCCAAGACCAGTCATTAGCATGGGAAAACCAGTAACATAAAACCAGGAGGGTCCACCAAGAAATATAGCGCTACCTAGCTCAACTTCGTGTCCAACATCATCTCCAAAAATAAAATACGAAATAAGTCCGTTTAATATTAAGAGTACAGAGGCTATGAGTCTTGTAAGAGCAAACGAATTAAATTTCACATAATCTTCAACCGGTTCTCTTAAGTCTCGCATTTTTTTAAAAGTTAAAGAGTTTTCCCGAATGTAGTAGGGCGTTATATAATATTTCGAAGCAATTATACCCCCAAATATAATAATCAAGATGCTTACGATGAGTGAGAGATTAGAACCGTTAAGAGTTATCTCAAAATTAAATCCTATAAAAGTGAATATACAACCTAAAAGAATTATAAATAAGCCTGTTAAAAGAAAAATATAGCGTAATATTCGTTTTTTGGGATGTATTGATTTTAAATTCTCAATTTCTTCGTTGGTTAAATATGTCATTGAAAGCACGCAATTTTTTTTAATTAATAATACATTTTTTGTTTTTATCTTTAATAAAAGTTCAATTTTAAAATTAGACTAAAATCTTAATTACGCAACAAAAAAATTAGACGAAAAATGGATTATAAATACTTTCATGATGGTTTACTATCATTATCAGTTGTTCAAATTGTCTTCTCATCAACATTATTACTTGGGTCTATTATTTTAAAGCCTTATATTGCCTTGGAGCCAGACGAAAGAGATTTTATAATACTCTTAGCCTCAGTAAATCTTGCTTTTAGCTTTTACTATTTAATAGAAGCTCTAAAGTTGGACAGCGTATTTTGTTTAGAGGAAAAGCATATTTTCAAATTTGGAAAGAGAATTGGAGTAGTATCGTTAACATATACACCTCATCTATTTGTTTTTATCTCGCTATTGTTAATTGATTTGCACGATCTTCAACTGATGATGGTAATCTTAAACTTAATTATAGAAACATTTTTACTCGGAATTGTATTTAAAGAAATTTACGATATTCTCTTTAAGGAGGAGTCTGAAAGAAAATTTGAGCTGGAACAAAATCGAAAATTATATTTTGAAAAAAAGTAAATTAAGATAATGTAATTATTACTTGGTTACGTGAGTTAATTTCTCTATAGCAGTACCTATCATGTTCAATTTTACGGTATACTTCTCTAGTAGTTCCGCGAATTTTTCAATATCGATTTCTTTGTTCTCTTTTAATAATTTCAATTCATTAATAGTTCTCACGATTCCTGCTTTCTTATCAATTAACCTTTCTCGTTTGCTATATGGGATTTTTTGCTCCAATTTTTTCTTTTGAAATGATTTAAATCTTTTAATATTCAAATCTTTTGGTACGAACTTAGTTAAGTATATCGTGCTTTTTGGAACAAATGGGGCTAAATTTTCGGGAATAATAATAATTGGCTCCGGGTCTTGAATTCTTTTGATCTCCTCATAATCTAATTGATCTAAGTTCTGATCTTTCAATATATCTTTAACAATTGATAGATTTTGCTCAATGCTACTTGTTTCTTCATTAGATAATTCAGACAGACTACTGATCATTTCACTCCATATTTCTTCTGATTTTAAAAAGTAAAAATTTGCTTTTTGTTGGAGTTTGGTAACTTTATCTTTATTGATATTAGTAATAGAAGATTCTAACGAAGCTTTAGCTTTTAATTGACATGCTTTACCCATATCGAAATGAAATTGAGCTCTTAATTGTTGTTTTTTTTTCTCTTCATGTTTCTTTAAATAGAATAATCGTTTTGATAGGGAGCTCAAACCCGAGTAGAGCTTAGAAGCAAAGTATGTGTTATTAGAATTTTCTTCTTTCAAAGCTGCGATACCTTGCGCAAGTATTCGCGCTTCTTCAGAATTTAATTCTAAGTTCTCAGATGAAAGAGTTATCCCTAAATCATGTTGATTAATAGATGCTGCACTAAAATAAGCACTTGTTTTAAATATTTTGCTACATTCAACCATAGCTATTATAGAATCTTCCCATTCTTCATTGGTTTCAAATTTTTCTGAGAGATGAGAATAAGCTCGTGCCATAACCCATAAAGTTCGTGCACACTCAAACATTAAATCATTAATCTGGACTTCTCTGTTGTTTTCTTGTGGTTCTAAGAATGTAGGAGTAAGATCTAAAGCTTTTAAGAGTTTAACTTGATCTGTATTATGATAGTTAATATTCAAGATTTTAGTGTATTCTAAGACAAGATTTAGATCGTCTAAAGTAAAGCTTTCTTCTTCTTTATCTAATGCTTCTTCAATTTTTTTAATTTTATAATGCAGATATCGAATTCTTTGCATTACTTCTTCTGAAAAAAAAGTCATAATTCACAGTTTTTTGTTTAAATTTCAGTTAAATGTAATAATTTATTCTTATTTTAAAACCATTTTAAAATTATGAAAATTAGTACTTCATATTAAAAATGTTCCATGAAGATATCTTTATCTTTGAATTTGTCTCAGGAGGAGGTTTTAGTCAAGTTGAAATCCCTTCGTCTTTATTCTGCGAAGGGTTTGCCATGTTGAGGTCAATTATAGAGGATTTTAAGAATCTTGGCTTTCATATTACGACTCTATTAGATTCTAGGATAGAATTTCTATCCCATTATATGAAAGTAGATGTAGTAAAATCTGTTGAGTTGGAAGAAGATTTTTTGAAAAAATATACAGATTGCGTGAGAAGTTCTAATTACTGTTTTGTAATTGCGCCCGAATTTTCTAATATTCTTTATAATCTTACAAAAATTGTTAAAACGAATAAGAAGAAACTTTTAAGCATAGATTTAAACGGCGTAAAGCTTGGAGCTTCTAAGCTAGAAACTTATAAGTTCTTTATTGCAAATGGAATAAATACTCCAGAATCATACAGAATACCAGTTAAAGGAAGTATTTTGGATATAAATTGGATCCTTCAAAAATGTGATCAACTTAATAGTTCCATCGTAATTAAGCCTGATGATGGAGCAGGATCAGAGTCTGTTTTTTACTTCGAGAAAAAAGATGATGTTTTACAATTTTTTGAAAGATTCAACAAAACATTCGATACAAATAGAAAATATATACTTCAAGAATATATCGAAGGCGATCCTATGAGTGTTTCAATAATCAACGATCAAACCCTTGAAAAAACTAACGAAAATATTCTTAAAATTCTAAGTATTAACGCTCAGAATTTACAAATAACGGACCCTACGATGGAATCTTTATATCTCGGAGGCTCTACGCCTGTAGAACAGTTTGAACAGTTGAGAAGTCAGATAGAAGATATATTAAAGTGTGTAGATTTATCAGCTTTCAAAGGTTACTTTGGAATAGATTTTGTGAAAAAGACTGACAATTCTCTATCTTTTATCGAGATTAATCCAAGATTAACTACGTCCTATGTAGGAATTAGGAATGTTTTAGAATTCAATCCTGTGGATTTACTTCTTAATCAAAAAAAAAAGGTACTTGAAATTTACAAGTTCAGCCCTCATAAGTTTTCAGAATTTACTCAAATAAAATTGAAATATGTCGGAGATTATACTTCGGGAGAAATTAATAATTTGTTATTGCCTAAATTGATAAATCTGATTCCCGAAATATTAACTCCCCCCATTATTATCAAAGGAGTAAATAAGAACAAAGAAGCTTTTTATTCTTGTTTTATCGCGACAAAATCAAACGATGTTCAATCATCGAAGTATCGTATTTCTCAAATTAAGCAGATTTTTGGCAAGTTTAATTTTCGAATAACTAAATAGAAAATAAGAGCATAATTGAGAATCCACCATAATGTACTAGCAATGAAATTATTAGCGAATTTTCAATTTTCAATTTCTTATTAATGCTTAAATTATAGGTTAATAACCACAGAGACCACACTTGAAATAAAATCAGAAGAACGTTGTCTAATACTCTAATATATGAAAAACTTAAAGACCCAGTTGAGGTTAAAATAAACCGCAACACTAAGTAAATATCTAAAGGAAAAAAAATTATCGCAAATGTCGCTAAAAATTTCAGCGTATTATCTCTTTTCTTATAAAGGATTCGAGATAATCCCTCATTTATTAGAAAATAAAGAAGGACATTTCCTATAAAAAAAAGAGCTAGTAGAAATTGAATAATTAAATCAACGGTAGTAAATATCGTCAAGGATTCACCGAAAAATAAAAAGAAGGGAAATAACCCGTTCAAGCCGCAAAAAATGGAACCCACTAAAGCAATCAGAAATGAAAATATGACCACTCTATATATTCTCTTGTTCTCGTAGTTTATATATGTTTTTGGGGTTAGAAACATTAATCCTTTTAAAATGGGAGAATTAAATTCTTTTTTACTGAACTCTGGTGTGATGATGTCATCTTTATTATCAATAAGCGAATTATAAGCGTGGAGCCCTAATTCCGACAAATAATACTTTTTGTCGCCTTGTTGTTCAATTAGACTAGACAAAGTATCTAAATGATGGTAAATAGTGCCTGTGCTCACTTTCAACTCATTTTTAAGGTAAGTAAATGAAGAAAATTTATTTTCCCCGATAATTTTAATTATTTTTCTTCTTAATTCGTGACTTAATGCATAGTAATAATTAGCCTCGGCGTCAGCAGAGTCACTTTTTTTTTCTATGTTTTCTTTTTTTGTAATTTTTAAATCCCTTCCAAATTTTATTCTTGTTTGGTTAAGAGTATGTTTAAAATTTCGAAAAATATCAGAATCGAACCAATAACTGAAAAGTAAAACCCGATTTCTGCATAGGGGATATAAAGGAGTTCTCGGGGAATGATCTCGATTATAAATATTAAAAAAAACCCAAGTCCGATGAAGTTAATGATTACAGAATTAATCTTATAATCCAAATTATATAGAATAACAATAGCCCCAACTAAACATATTATCCCACAAATTAGGGGAAAAAGATATAAAAAGGAATCTTCAATAGCTACACTCACTGAAATGATATAAATATATAATAAAGATTGGTTAGAGAACCAAGGTAAAAATTGAGACAATATCAACAATACCGAACCAGTTAATCCTAATAACCGAAAATCTAAATATCTTTTGATATTCATTATATCTCATCTTTTTGAATTATTTATTATTTAAATGTTCAAATACTATAAACTAAAATACTAATATTAATTTAAGTCTTAAAATACATCTCATTAAAAATAATCATTTATTGATCAAGATGTCATCAGAAAAAAATAAAGAAATTGATGTCGATTCGATTCACATTGTTGATTATTTGAAAAAAGATATACCCGTCGAGGACCTTAGAGACTTTTCTTCTTCGAGAAGAATTGGAAGCATAGATTTCGTCAAGGGAATAGCAATTATTCTTATAATTGGAGCGCATTCCGCTAAAGCGTGGCTTGTGCCTCATTGGCAGTTTTTTTATGGGATTGGTTTTGCCTTTCTGGACATTGTTGGACCGTCTTTATTCGTTTTCTTGTCAGCTCTAAGCGTCGTTTTTAGTATACGCCGCAAAAAGGGAGAAGTAAAGGAGAAGATTATAAGAAATAGAATTTTTTCTCGGGGTATTATGATTATCGTAATAGCGGTTATATTTAATTTAGTTTCTATCGAGTTTACCGTCCCAGGTTATTCTTTTCCCGCCACACTTTGGGGTTGGAACATTCTGATGTTCATAGGTTTTGCGCAGATATTTTCTTATTATGCATTGAAACTTAGTAAAATTGCTCGGGCTATCATTGGTTTCATTATTATCTTTGCATCTGACTCAATTCGGCTGTATCTTTTTCAAGGAAAAGAAGCAGGAGATTTAATAAGTACTGTTCTGCATTACATTATAACTTCTCCCTCTCCTATGACACCGTTATTACCATGGATTTCAATCTGCTTTATCTCATCGATTTTTGGAGAATACTTGTATGAAGCCATGGTTGGAGGAACGATAAAAGACTATAAAAAGTTATTTCGAACATTCTTATATTGGGGAATATTTTTCATCCTCGTAGGTATTTTTCTAGGTAGAAATTCATATTTACCATCTCTGACTGGAGACGAGTTTATTTTAGCTACGAATACTACAATAGGAAGGCTACCTGCAAATGAATACCCCCACATCCTTCTTTGGTATGACATGATAACCCAAAAATTTCTACCCGATATTACTTATCCTGGTATGTGGGAATTTACGATAAGGGGAAGAGCCCCTAACATGATATATAATTTAGGTGCTGCCCTTATTCTCATTGCAGTATGTTTCTACTTCATAGATATTAAAAAAAAGATGAATAATTTTATAACAATGATAAATTATTTTGGAAAAGTATCATTAAGCTTGTTTTTGCTACATTTTGTTTTTATAACTCTGTTTTTGAATACCCTAGATTTCGTCGCTTATGCCTTTTTATATTTTTCATACGTGGGATCTTGGGGGTTCATAATGTATATATGGAACGAGTTCTATGACGGTGTAGGGTCGCCGGAATGGCTTATGGTTCAAATTGGAAGAATCGGACAAAAAACGGGGAAAACAGTAAAGAAAGAAATTCTCGTCATCGAAGAAGAAATAAAAGAAACGGTTCATAAAATAAGAAAAGACCATGACGAAGGATCAAAGAAATAACATTCAATCTAAATTTCGATTTCTAATTAACTTTATTTAGAAATTACATCTTCTACCCATTTTTTTTAACTTATATAATAAAGTTTAAATTTTCATAAATTAAGAATACTTTATAATTTCGTAGTTATTGATTTACGAATAACATTCAATTTATCAACATAGCGATGAGTAAAAAATGTCAATTGAAAACGAATTTGGAACAGCAACCGAATCCCCTCCGCTCTTTAACTATTTGCAAGAACTAATTCCTTTAGAAGATATCCGAGATTTTGCTTCTCCAAAGCGTATCGGAAGTATCGATTTTGTAAAAGGTTTTGCAATAGTTTTTATTATATTAGCACATTCAGCTGCCGTTTGGTTAAACAGTGAAAATTACTATCTTTATGGCGTGCTATTTGCACTGCTTGATTTTCTTGGGCCGTCCTTGTTTGTTTTTCTTTCAGCTTTAAGCGTGATTTTCAGTATTCGAAACAAACAGAACAAATTGCCCTCTAAAGTGATACGTATGAGGATATTTTCTAGAGGCATTATTATCATCCTTATTGCGACAATTTATAATGTTACATCTCTTAGTATAGAAGCTCCTTCTGTTCCTTTTCCTCTAAACCTCTGGGGGTGGAACATCCTAATGTTCATCGGCTTTTCGCAAATCTTTTCTTATTATGCAGTAAGATTGACAAAGCTTTCTAGAGCTATTATAGGAATTGTAATTGTTTTCTCTTCAAATTTCATAAGAGATCTCCTCTTCATCCCAGGTATTGAAGATGGTAATTTGATAGTTATTTTCGTTCATTTTCTTGTAGTAGGTCCTCTTCCTATGGTTCCACTCCTACCTGGATTGGCGATCTGCTTTATTTCTACAATTTTTGGAGAATATCTTTACGAAGCGATGAATAAAGGAACTCACGACGCGTACGTTGGATTGTTTCGTATCTTTATGATATGGAGTATAATTTTAATTTTAATTGGCATAGGATTTGGATTTCAATTATATACCCGTGACACGATACTAGGGGGCGTTTCTGAATACCCAAATATAGCTCTCCTAGATGTGGCAAATAGACCAGCTTTTATTAATCTCCCTGGAATGCCCGAGTTTTTAATCAGAGGAAGAGGCCCAAATTTGATATATAATTTAGGTGCTGCTTTATTAGTTATTTCTATTAGCTTTTACTTCATTGACATTAAGAAAAATTATGGTAATTTTGTTAAAATGCTGGTATACTACGGTAAGGTATCTTTAAGTTTGTTTTTCGTTCATCAAATATTCCTCGGTTTGTTCAGTAGACAATTTGACCTTATTCTATTTCTTACCACAGATATAACCTATATAGGTATGATGGGCTTTCTAATGTATATTTGGATGGAGTATGCCAATGGTGTTGGATCCCCGGAATGGTTAATGGCTGCGATGGGTAGATTTGGAAAAAAAAAGCGAAAATAGAAAATCGTTATTGGCGTAAAATTCAACCCAAATAGATTTTATTTTGCTCTTTAAATGTGGTTATAACTATTAAATTTACCTTTAAGATAATTATATATATAAATAATTCTATATTGAATTGGTGACCCCTATTGGATAAATCGTCTTATAAATTTAAAGTATGCTTGTTTGGTCCTGGAAATGTGGGTAAAACCTCATTACTTATTAGATACATTAAAGATTTCTTTAACACTGATTTGAAAAAAACCATTGGCTCGAGTTTCTTGATAAAAGATGTAGTAATTGATGAAGTAGATGTCAGACTCTTGCTATGGGATATAGGCGGTCAAGATATTTTTAAAAAATTGCGAACGATTTATTTTAAGGGAAGTAATGCCGCTTTTGGTGTATTTGATGTGACTGATCCCCAATCTCTTTTAAAACTTCCTGGATGGGTAAGCAGTATTAAGAAAACAGTGAAAAAAAGTATCCCAATGATCATCGTTGGTAATAAGATTGATTTGGAACGCCAAGTTGGGAGACAAGAAGCAGAAGATCTAGCAAAAAGATTAAATTGTGATTATTTAGAAACATCTGCTAAAACAGGAGAAAAAGTTGAGATTGCCTTTGAAAAAATTGCTCGAGCTTGTCTGAACTCAATTAGAGTATAATCTAATCTGAAATGTCTTATTGAATTAATAATTAACTCATTTTTATGCCATAGTTTAGAAGTTCTTCAACCAATTTATCTAATCCCATATATCTAATCGAATTTATACCCATCTCTTTAGCTGATCGGACGTTGTTTAAGCCATCATCGATAAATAAAATCTCTTTTGGTTTGCATCCAGCTATTTTTATGGCAAGTTTAAAAACTTTCGGATCTGGTTTTGTGAGATGAATTTCATGAGAAAGTATAAATTCATCAAAGAGTTCCCAAATATCCCATTTTTGTTTCTTTAGAAAGTTCCAATGGCTTGAATTGATATTTGACATACAGATAAGTTTAAAACTGTTAAAAGTTTTAATCTTTTTTATCAAATCTACCATTTCTAAATTAAGCTTGTCAATGATGCTGTTAAAAGAATCGAAAAATTGATCCTGATTGAGAGAACAATCTCCTAGTATTTCACAAGATTGTTTATAAAATTCTTCATCCGTTATCTTACCTTGATGGTATATGTCTGATTGACGAAAAAATTCTAACATTATTGGAGTTTGAGGTTTATTCAACGGAGATGGTGTAATAACATCATTGAAAAATCTACTAAAATCCAAATCAATTAAAACATCTCCTAAATCAATAATTACACATTTAATCGTCATTCTCATCATCTCCAATCTTTTTTTATATAAAACTTTACTTTCTGAAAGAAATCTTAGTCGAAAATTTTCTAAATGGTTTAGGCAATTTATGTTTAGGAAATCCTTTCGTGTCTTCATTAAGCATTTCAATAAGTTCGCTCAGTTTAACATTGTTGACATTTTTTGACGTTTCCTTTTTTGGACCTATTGGATAACCTATTAGCCTTTTTCTTACTGAAATAGTTTGATTTTCTTGCTCTTTTGCACCGAGTATTATGGTATAGGGAATCCAATCAATTTCGGATTGTCTAATTTTTTTACCTAATTTTTCATTTCTATCGTCAAAATCTACTCTGTAGGATTCTTTACTAAGAATTTTGAGTATTTTCTCAGCATAGTCGTGCTGATCATTGCTTATAGTTAAAATCCTTACTTGGATAGGAGATAACCACGTTCTAAATCCCGGAACGATTTTATCTTTATCTCGAATTGCCGTCTCGATTAATCCCCACAAGATCCTCTCTAATCCTCCTGTTGGAGAATTATGAAGAATGACCGGATATTTCTTTGTACCATCAGTATCTGTAAAATTAATGTCGTATTTTTGTCTCTTTTTTCCTTCGTTATCTACCATATATTCAAGCGAGCTTTCTACGTCAATTTGGTTAGTTGAGAGCGTAGCGCTTCTATTCTGAGCTGAGAGGACGGGTCTTTCGAACTTTAAAACAAAGTAAAAGTATCGTTCTTCCCATAATTCTAATAAAGCTGGTTGTCCTTCTTTCTTTATTAATTCTTTAATCCATTCCTTATTTTCTTTATAAAAATCTTGAGTTGCTCTGAAAATTATGTAAGATTTTATTCCCAGGTCGTCTAAAAGGTTTTTTATTAAGAAATATTGACTTTTAAATTCTTCTACTGAAGACTTCACATCTTTGCATAATGTGTGCATATCAGGCATTACAAAACTTCTTAACCTTCTCAAACCTGTAAGTTCTCCTTTCATTTCTCGTCTAAAGGAATATTGTTCCCATTCATATACTCGTAATGGAAAATAATGAGGTTTTAAATTCATAGAACTTAATAAATCAAAAAGTAAGAAATCAGAAGCATATCTTAATATATACCTATCACTTCCCGATTCAACCCAATAACTCCTTGCTGGAAAACGTGCAGTTTGTGCAGTCAATTTTTTGTTTTTAGTAGTATACATAAGGGGAGTGTCGATAAGAATAGCACCGTAATCAATTATCCTATCTTCCACAAAACTCTTAATCAAGTTTTTCATGATCACTCCCTTACTATACCAACGGAGATTCCCCGCATCTGTGTTTGGATCGAAATCTACAAGCTCAAATTCTTTCATTACTTTGATATGAGCTGGTTCGATGCCTTCATCTGTTCTTTTTGTTCCTAATTCAGATTCTAAGAAAAGCTGGAAATCTTCGTCTTTAATCTCTTTTAAGGGTAAAACATTCTTATCATCATCAAATTTTAAATCTAATTCAGTTCCTTGGGGTGTAATTACTTTAAATACTGCCGTTTCTATGTGTTCTTCAGGTTGAATGTATAACTTTACATCTCGGTACATCTCAGCCACTTCATGACCTATACAGTTAATTTTAAAAGACTTATACCATCCAAAGGGAGAATAACTTGCTTCGACACCCTTTTCTTCTAAAAATTTAGCGATTTTAGGACAGACATCCATAGCGTTTGCTTCATTACTAAGAAATTTGCTTAAATGCGCCCAGGGGTATACTAATACTTGATCAACCCTGTAATTATCCCTTTCCTTTATTAGCTCAAGGATTTTTCTTGGTTTTCCTTTGATTTGGCCACTTTCAATCTTTTTATTATATTCTCTTATCTCTTCGTTTTTCCGTCTAATTATTTCAGGAAAATTCGTTATTTGAATTATTGCATCTTCTATAACTTGAGCACCTTGTTTTGAAATTAAATCTGTATCGTAAGTATCTTGATCTTCTACAGATACATAAGCTACCAAAATCAGGCCCTCCATTTTAATTATATCTTCGGGAAAGTCTTGTGGATTGCTTGTGGCTACTTTATTTTTTATAACTTCTACCCCATCAGAGTGAATTAGTAAAATTTTCATGATTATATCAAAAATCCTAAATATTTTTCTTCCTTTTGATAATTAATATATTTAAAATTGAAATTAATTATTACTAAAATATTTAATCATAAAATCATGAAGCTTAATGAGATTTTTACGGAATTAAATGAAACTTTAGAGAAGCTAGACAAAGATAGAGAAAGCATACTAAAATTATCTCGTACTATGATTCGTAATTGTAGTATTGCAATAAAAAATATTCATAGAAAGGAATATAGTCAATATCACCAGAAAATCTTAAATATTCAAAAAATCCATAAAGATATGCTACTTTTAGTAAGCAATAATCCTGGTGTATTCTCAAAGTATTTAAAAACTCCGGAACAAGAGTATACGGAAGCTATAGCGTTTTATGCTGTCATAACAAAAGAACCTCTTCCATTACCCAGTGATTTGAATATCGATCCAATAAACTATGCTTTAGGTCTTGCTGATGTAATTGGGGAATTAAGAAGATACGCATTGGATAATATAAGGAATTCAATCGTAGATGATCTGAACTACATATTAGAATGCATGGATGATATATACACTCAATTATTTTCCATCGACTTTCCTGCCGGTTTGACAAAAGATCTAAGACACAAAATAGATCAAGGAAGAAATATCATTGAAAAAACTAGAGGAGATGTATCTATTTCGCTTCAAATGAATGATCTAAAAAGTTGTATAGAAAAAAGTGAAAAAAATCGCTAAAATTCTGCACTTCCATAGTAAAAGTACAATTTTTCAGATATTTGGTAAATATTTTTTGGTATATTATAAAATGTAAATGAGCTGAAAAAAAATCGCAAAGAAAGTCTTAGTTGCCGGTACATTCGATATAATTCACCCTGGACACTTATATCTAATCAATGAAGCTGCAAAAATGGGTGATGTGTACGTAATTGTTGCTACTGATATGAATAGAAAAATTTATTCTGGAGAAACACCTATAATTCCAGAAGACCAAAGGTTAGAAGTTATAAAAAGCATAAAAAACGTAAAAGAAGCAAGATTGGGACGATCTGACAACGATACTCTCAAAACTGTTGAAGAAATTAACCCAGATATTATCCTTTTAGGTCCAGACCAAAAATATAATCTCGAAACGTTGAAAGGAGAATTAGGAAAAAAAGGTTTAAGTAAAATTATGGTAAAAAGGTTGGATACTTACTATGAGAAATACTCGCTTCACTCTTCTAGCTTAATTAAAAAAAAAATAATAAAACAGTATAAGAATTAAAATTTTAAGTAAGGCTATGTCAAATAAAGGAGAGATATCACCTGAAAACTATGCTAATTGGTTTGCTCTCTATCAACTTTGTAAGAATATAGAATATAGGCAAACAATTACTATTAGCAGTGTAGAGTTTGGGAAACTTATAAACTTGAGTCAACAAACTGCTGCGAGAAGAATTAGCGAACTGGAGAACCTCGGGTGGATTAAAAGAAAAACTGAGAAAAAAATCCAAAAAATTGTTGTTACGAGAGAAGGAAACAATGTAATGCTCTTGATGTATAAAAATTTAAAGGAAATTCTTGGTAGCATTGTTATCTTAGGTTCTGTTCAGAGCGGAATAAAAGAAGGTGCTTACTATGTTGCAATTAAAGGATATTTTGAACAATTTCAAGATAAACTAGGGTTTTTCCCATATAAAGGCACATTGAATTTAGGACTAAATGATACAAATATCGATTTATTAATAGAAAAACTAAAATATATTAAACCAGTGATTATTTCGGGATTTAAAGACGATAACTCAGAGCGGACTTACGGTAGCGTCCATTGTTATGATTGTTTTATATCTCGCTTAGATAATCATGAGAATAAAATTAAAGCTGCAATACTTGATATACAAAGAACTCATCACGAAAAAAATACAATTGAAATCTTGGCTAAACCTTATTTGAGGGATTATTTTAACCTTAAAGATGGAGATAAATTAATTATTGAACTAAATTTTAGCAACTAAAAACAGGTTTAGCTTGGCAAAAGAATGATGAGGGCTAAATAACTTTACACATTATTCTCGTATTCTTTTATAAGGGATTTAATTTTAAAATATCTAAAAAAAGCTGTGGCTAATACTAAAAGCATGAAAACGAATAAGAATTCGTTTACATAACCGATAAAATTCGCAACCAACATCGTGATCACTAGATAAAATAATCTTTCGGATCTTGCCATCAAGCCAAAATCAAAATCACCTTTAAAAAATACCTCCGCTCTCGCTCTTATATAACTTATCATAATCGAGCTAAAAAATGATATAAGGATGATTATTTTCATGTCAAAAATACCCCATAAAGCGCTATTCCAGTTATAAATCAAAAGTGCCAAAAATATTACGAATTCACTTACTCTATCCATTAAAGAATCAAAAAATCCTCCAAATTTCGTTACCCTTTCTTGTTCCCTTGCGATTGCTCCATCAACCCCATCAAAAAAGCCAGTTGCGAAGACAAATAGTGAAAATAAGAGCAAATTCGATAAGAAGACGAGAAGAATGAAACTTATAATAGAAAAACTGAGCATAGTAATCGTAGCCAAATTTGGGCTTAAACCCACTCTACTTAGGAGATGTGCAACTTTTTTTACTGAGGGTTTGAAAATTCTACGGAGTCTAAATTTTGATGCCATATCTCATATATTTTAACAATTAATTATTTTAACAATTAAAATTATTAAAAATAATAATTTTAAATAGCTTAATAAAACCAATTAAAATTATTAAAAATAATAATTTTAAATAGCTTAATAAAAAGATTAAAGAAAAATTTTATGTGATTCTCATTGAAATTACGACTTATACTTAAAACTACAACAAAAAAAAACAAAGATGTATATCTTAAATTCAACATAGCTCCAAGCAAACATTTAGGTTTTATAAATTTCATTAATTTAGCTTTAAATCAAGATAAACCGGTTTCGATAACTTTCGAAAAAATAAGTAAAAAAGGAGATAAAGAAGAAAGTAAAATTGTTGGAACCTTTAAATTTGAAGGAAAGAGCGATGCTGAATTGGAAACTGAAATTAAAGAACGAGAGAAAAAAAGGAAAAAACAGCACCAAAAAAGAGTTCAAGGCTAATTTCTATTTGATAAAATTTTTTAAGATAGTATTCAATATTCTAATTTTATAAATCCATCGATACTTAGTAAACTTAAGTAAGTCTTAGATATGAATAAAGAAATTTCTCTAGAGATTCCTGGTCGCATTTGTATTGTGGGGGATAAGGTTGATCTACTAGGAAAACCAGTCATAGCCATGGCAATTAATTTAATGATGAGATTTAATTATAAACCTCGTAAAGATGATACAATTGAATTTTATAGTCACAACACGAATGAAAGAATCCATTTCACATTGGATGAATCACCCCCTAAAAATATAGATTTAGCGTATTGGAGTGTTTTATTTGATAGGCTAAAAAGTAAAATTGACCACGGATTCTATTTAGATGTGTCATCAGATATCCCCATTGGGGGGGGACTCTCTACATCAGCAGCACTTTCCGTTGGATTTTTGAAAATTATAAGTGAAGTATTCACTTTAAATTTAAATAACAATGAAATTGCAGAACTTGCTTATTTGGGAGAAAATCACGATTTAGGAATCCAATGTGGGAGAATGGATCAATATAGCATTGCGCATGGTGGTATCACTTTTATCCATACTGACGATAATCCTCGGGTTGAACAATTAAAACTTAAGAATCTTCCCATTGTAGTTGGAGATTCAGTTGAAGATCGGAAAGCTGCTTCTGTATTAAATCGGATTAAGAAACAAATACTTTTAAAGGATGAAATAACTCTAAAAGCTTTTAAGGAAATTGAAAATTGCGTAACTCAATCCAAAACGGCGCTTTTAAATAACGACTACCAAAAACTTGGAATGTATATGGAGATTCAACAACAGCAAGAGATATTATTAGAAGCTACCACTCCTAAGATTTTAAAATTATGTGAAGCTGCAAAAAACGCAGGAGCACTCGGAGCAAAACAAATGGGGGCCGGAGGTGGTGGTGCCATGCTTGCAATAGCACCAGGAAGACAAAATGAGGTTGTTAAAGCTATAGAGCGGGCTGGAGGGAGAGCTTGGATTTTTGACATCTATAATTATGCCTCCTAGATTTGGATTTAGCGTAACCCGATGAAACCCAATTTCACAAGATTCTTACATATGTTGTAGACTTGTACATGCTTTAAATCCAATTTTTCCGTTATCTGTCTTATAGATTTTTGCCCATCGATTTGATAATATACTTTTTGTGAAGTTTCACCGGTCAAGTAATATTTTGGATTAATTTTTTTTAGTGTTGTGAATCGAGGGATTTGATTGCAGTAAGGAGGTAAGTTAGGCGGAGGATCTAACTTACTCCTTAGAGCTTTTAAGTTGGATTCTTCATTTAATCTCTCTTCTACGCTTTTAAATAAGTCAACAACCCTTTCTTTGAACTCTGTATCGCTCTCATTCAATTCCTCTTCTACAAAAGCCTCTAAAATATTCTCAAAGGATTTGAATGCATTAGTATTACCTTTCCAATTCAATATTGCGTCGATGCTGAATTTTAGTATAAATGTTCGAGAAAGCTTCCTTAAAATCCTTAAAACATTTACAGGTTTAGATTTTTCATCGTATGTGGCAATGTAAATTAAATTTGGAATACTTGAGTCCTTTAAAAACGATAATTTTAAATCATTATTAGATAATTTCAATTCGCTAATAGTTCCTAAATCCTCAAAAGAGTCAGCAAAAGAGTTCAGTGCTGAAAAAAACCCAGATACCATAAGTAATGAGTCTGCTTCTGAGAAAATATTTTTAGCTATAGAAAAATTCTTAAACAATAGCGGTAATCCATCTTTAATAATTAAGAAATCATGTATCATGAATTAGACTCGTCTTACTTTGTTCAGATATTTATAAAAACTCAAATAAAATCATCAATCTTAGTATCAATAAAATTTAATATCTAAAAAAGAAAAAAAAAAGTAATATCCTAGTAATATAAAAAAAATATTGAAATCTTTAAACTATAAGGAAATATAATTATTTAGAATTTGAAAATTATTTACGATTCCTCAACTCTCATTAATAAGATAAGCGGGAGGAAAAGCATATAATATAAAAACAAGTTATGGAGTTGAGACATACTGAAAGCAATAATACTCTGTGCGGGTCAAGGAACGAGGTTACAACCTTATACTAACAAATATCAGAAAACGATGCTGAAACTTCACGGTAAGCCTTTTTTAGAATACCTTTTAGAAGGATTGATATCTGCAGGCTTTAGAGAATTCATTTTTGTGGTTGGATATAAAAAAGAACAAATAATTAGCTATTTTCAAAATGGAAAGAATTGGAATGTAAATATCAAATATTTAGAGCAAGAGAAGTTAAATGGAACTGGAGGAGCTTTATTGCTCTGCGAAAGTTCTATTATTAAAGATCACTTTTTTTTAACATGGGGAGATATATTAGTACCTTATAAGATATATAAAGATGTGGTTGATATCCATCAAAAAGAAAAGTATGACTATATTTTAGTTGCTAATTACACGGAAGATCCTTACTTAGGTGCTGCAATTTATAGCGATGGCAGTATTTGTACCGATATAATTGAAAAACCACCTCTCGGAACCTCGAAGACTAATTTTAACAATTGTGGCGTGTTCATTTTTTCTAAAAACATATTCAATCTTTTGAGAAAACTCTCACCTTCCGAAAGGGGTGAAATAGAAGTTCCTAAAGCTCTTCTAAAAGGGATAAAAGAACATAATTGGAAAGTAAGAGTTGTAGAAATGGGGAAATATCAATTCAGAATTGACTTAGGAGTTAAGCAAATATATGAACAATTAAGGGACGATTCATCATGGGTTCATTTTTTAAAGATTTAAATAATAAAAGAGTGAAGATAATTACATAATATAACACTTGATATTTTATATAAAATGTGAAGGAGTAGTAGTTTAAATGCGAATAAGAACGAGAAAAAATCTTTTAAAGAAAAATATCGTTGTAACATTTTTGCTTTTGATTCCTGCAATAAGCTTTTTTGGCTTTGTTGGTTTTGGTCTTAGTATTCTCGACGATCTCGCTTCGCTCACTCTACGCCTTGAACCTCCAAATACTACTTTTTTTACACCCCTAAATCAAATTACCGCAAACCAAACTTATCTAGATCAAATGGCTGATAAATATGATTATCTGTTAGAAAAGTGGCACATTCCTACTAACATCAGTATAGATGTTACATTCACAAATGACTCATATAACGAAGTTCAGAGCTACCATGGCACCGATAATGGAAATTTGCATTTAGGTTATACTCTCGTTTCTCAATGTTTGCGATATAAATATGCATTAGATAATAGCGATTTAGCTGAGTTAAATAATGCAACGCGTATGGTTAAAAAATGTGTTACAGGATTCAGCAACATGCTTGCGGCTCCTAATGGGGGAATTGGCCCCAATTACCCTGGAATGCCTGCAAGATTTGTATCTGCTCCAGAAAACCGGAAATATCACGAGTGGCTATTCCAAGATCATCCACGACACTTTAACGGAACAGGAATTTATAAAAATTGGAGAGTAAGGTTACACACATCTCGTGACGAGCTAGCAGGATATTATCTGGGATTCGCTAGCGTGCTAAAATTCATCGATCCTGAAGCCAATGAAGAAAGCAGATGGTGCGTTGAAAGAATCAAGTTATTAACTGCTCAAATGATAGAAGGCTTTCGCAAAACAAATTGGCTTGTATTGGGTGGAGATGGTGAACCTGTTGGATCAGATTTAAATCCGATATTAGGGGAAAGCATGTGGCAATTAACTTTACTTCGCATAGGAGCTACAGCCTATCCAGATAGATATGATTCGCTTTATCATTATGCAGCGACAAAAATCATGTCTATGCACAATGGTCACATGGGATCAGCTAGCAATACTGCGTACGATACCTATGCTCTATCTTTTAGCATGGATGTAGAGTTTGCGTTAATAATTTTAGAAGATAACCCCCTAATTCAACACCATTACATAAAAAGATTCGAGGAAGGATTCTATAGTTTCCTGAGATACCACCGTAATGCTTTTTTTAATATTATACACTTGACTTTTATGAAAATGATTCAAGATTCGACTTTATTTGAGGATTCGAGCTATAATGACGAAACTATAAAGTGGGATGTTTTGGATCAGTTGTGGAAATTTAATACTTCTGGATGGGGAGATGGGATAAGAAACTATAATTTAACAATGAGACCGAATTCGACAAGGGCAACTAGTGTAAATCCCTCAATAGCCTCTATGGAGATAGATCCGAGTAGAGCAAAGTGGGTTGAATTCTTTGAAAATAACATATATGGGACCCTCTTTTCGTGGGTTGGAGAATTAATCGATCTCGACGATCCAAGAGATACTCAATATACACTTCCATTAACGATCTCAGAAATGGGCGTTCACCATTTTCTTTGGGAACACAGCAAATTCTTTGGAACCGGGGGTAATCCAACAGGAAACGGATTGACACAAGTAATACCTAATAGCTATTTAGTTGTTTATTGGATGGGAAAGGCTTTTGATATCTTCTAAAATTTAATTTTAAAACTATTTTCATCTACTTAATACAAATTATATCATTGCCTGTTCTCGTAGAAAAAAGAAAAAAAAAGGAATTTATTATAATTTTATTACTCTTTGATTATTTTATGCTCATAATCTTCCTTCTTTAACAGTAAGAAACTACCAAGGCCAATGTTAGAAACTATGGCCAAAAATAGAAATACTATTAGATAGGAAGCGGTGCCGCTTAAAATTATTCCTGTTAAAGACATGCCGAGCGTGCTACCTAAATTTGCAAAAGCATTACATAACGAGTAATAAGTGCTACTCATCTCAGGGTGTTGTTTTGAAATTTCAGTTACTACAGCGGCGTAACTCGAATGTCTCCACCCAATTGCACATCCTATAAGCGTCGAAAATATCACTAATATTGGCCATTCTAATGGAATTATCATTAATAATAGAGAAATGGTAGTTATTCCGTACGCTATATAAACGCTTACTTTTCTTGTGATTCGATCAGCGATTTGTCCTCCGACTATCGCCCCGATCACCACTCCAATAGCGATTACCATAGTTAAGTTCCCGTTTACTAGATAAATATTTAAATCATCGCTAGGTAGCGAGAGGGACGTCCCACTAGAAGATAATAAACCCATGTTTATTAGGATGAAAATTGAGACAAATAAAATACCAACGGAATCTATAATAGAAGCGAATAAAGAAAATCCGTAAGTTTTCCAGTCTCTTTTATTGTTGAACATTTCCTTGAGATGTTTACCAACTTTTGCTTCTGGGTATACCGTAGGCTCTTTGATTAAAAGGGTTAAAAACGAACATAGTATAGTTAAAATTCCAATAATGATAAACAAAGTTGGTACTTCTAAACCGCCTGAAACTACTAATAACGCAAATAAAGGCCCCCCAGCTACAGCTCCTACGGATCTTAAACCCCAATTTAACCCTGATACGCGTCCTAATTTTTCTTTTGGAGTAATATCCAACAGTAAACCGTCAATAATTGTATCACCGAAAGAAACACCAAAAAAAATTAGTATACCCATAATCGTAAATACAGATATGGCATTTCCAGCTGTAATAATGCCTGGCATTCCTAAAATGATCCACAATACTCCCGCAAACGATACCATGCTTATTATCCAAGGTCGTCGTCTCCCTAATTTTTTTAACCCAAATTTATCTCCAAGAATTCCATAGAAAATTTTAAAAATCCATGGTAAGGTAATTATTGATCCCAGAAACGCAAGTTGCGAAGCGTCGATCACTCCAATAAATTGGATCAAATAAATTGGTATAATTACCGCAAATAAAGATTGATCGATTCCTTGGAAAAGGTAATTCACATTAAAAATAGCAATATAGTATTTCTTAAATTCGACTTGTTCTCGTTCACTCATTTTTTTTTTTTAAATTTTAATTGGATTCAATTTTGTTTTAGTTTTATGTAAAACAATGAATATGATCTTATTTTTACATACTACTATAAAAGGATTTCTTCAAAAATTACTAATAAATTTATAACTTCACCAATAATTATAACATCCATATAAATTGGACTCCAAATCTTTTTAAATTAATGATTCATCTCGTTATTTAGAATTTCTACTATTAAAAAAAGGTTAGAAACCATGTCAAGTGACAATTATAGAAATCGTTACTATTCTAAAAAAAAATACGAGGCTGCAATTGAAACGCTAGGCTGTGGATTTGTTTTCCTATTTGTAGCAATATTATCCCTGTTTTTTCTAGCTTTCAACATTAACTTTATTGGTCTTAGTTCTTGGGGTTATTGGCTTTTCATTCCTGCCTTCTTTATTATTCTTGGGGGAGTTCAACAGTATTATACTAATGAAAAATTTCAAAAATCTGTGAGAGTTGCAATTTTGGATCGCAGTAATCAAGGAACTCATAAATTAGAAGATATAGCTCTTGAGGTCGGGATTAAACCTAGGGATGTGCTTAAAGTTCTTATCGACCTGCGTCAAAAAGGAGCTATTTCCTACCGTTTTAACTCAGAAACGGGCGAAATAATTCTTGGTGAGAAAGTTGCTTATGTGAAATCAGAAGAATATGTTGTTCCTCCAAAACAGTTAGCAGAGCCATTAGAAACGAAAGGAAAAGGATACTGTATGTATTGCGGTCATCAATTATCTTCAGAAGGTAACTTTTGTGAAAATTGTGGTTCAAAAATTTAAGTATCTTTAATTAAATCTTTATTTTTATTTTTATAATACACTTCTTAATTTCATGATAAATCATCTGAGGCTTTTTTTTTAAATACTCATCTCGATTCCTTTTCTTTAAATCGAAAATTTTCCGGGATGAATTCTCATTTCTAAGGGTTTCCTTAACAACAAAGATGTTGAAAATACATTCGAAACAATTAACCAAAATGAGACTAATCTAAATTTAAGTAAGGAAGATATTAATGCCGGAAAAACCTCCTATAGCATAAATAATCCTAATAATTTACTCATTCAAGAATGTGATGTTGCTAAAAAAGAATATTTAACCATGGTAGAAGATATCCATGTTATCTTAAGCAATCATGAAAATTTAACTAACTATGAAAAGTTAAATTATTGTAATAGCGAAAGACATTACATGAAACAATATCTAAAACATACTATGATAAAAATAAATCAAATTTTACCAGATTAAATTCGTAGGTAAATATCATATCTTCTTGGTTTAAAATAATATTTATGATAGCGTTAATTATGGATTCTAATGACTTTTTCAAAACCAATAATTGATATCATAAAGCAGCGATCATCTTGGAGAACTTACGCTGATCTATTACTTGAAGATGATATGAAAAAGAAGGTTATTCAAATTTTAACTTTTAAAGATTTTGAAAGTCCTTTTAGTAACCTCGCGGGGAAAACGCGATTTGAACTTATAGGAGTCCCAGAATTTGCTCCCAATGAAAGAAAAAAATTAGGAACTTATGGGTTAATCAAGGGAGCTCAAGAGTTCATAGTGGGAGCGATTGAAAAGTCTGATTATTATAAGGAAAACTACGGATACATCTTGGAAGCTATAATTTTAGCAGTCACCGATTTGAATTTAGGTACTTGTTGGCTGGGAGGAACTTTTAATAAAAGTCTTTTTTCTACTAAAATTAATTGTCAAAAAAGCGAGATAGTTCCCGCAATAACTCCTATAGGTCACACCACAGAAACCAGACGCAAAAAAGAGAAAGTAATACGAGCATTCGTAAAAGCTGATTCTCGATTTCCTTGGAGTAAAATATTTTTTGAAAATACGTTCTCTACAGCCCTTCCTCGAGAAACAACTGGTAAATATGAAACTTTAATGGAAATGGTTCGACTTGCTCCATCGGCGGGCAATAAACAACCATGGAGAATTTTAAAAGAAAAGGGGTACGATAGTTTTCATTTCTATGTGAAATCTTCAAAGGATTCAAAGCAAAAAGTTTATAACACGTTCATTAACATCGATATAGGGATTGCGATTTGTCACTTTGATCTAACAGCAAAAGAGGTTGGAATAGAAGGAAAGTGGGAAATTTTAAACCCAGATATTAATTCTCCCGAAGAATTAAAATATATTATATCGTGGATTGGTCAATAAAATTTCATTTAAATTTGTTCATGTTTGTCAAACTTCCTAAACTTCTCTTATTTTAATAATATTAATTGTTTTAAAAGTTTTAAAAACGAGAATTAATGATTCTCTTTTATTTGAGACTTGAATATACAATTACTTATTTTTTATAATGGCGAGTATACTTGTAACTGGAGGAACTGGATTTATTGGTATACCTTTGGTTAAAAAATTGCACGATTTAGGACATAACGTAAAACTACTGATAAGAGAGAGTAGCAATACAACTCCTTTTAAGGATCTTGGCAATATTGATTATGTTATTGGCGATGTCCAGGATATAAGCAGTTTGGAAAAAGCTGTGAATAAAGTAGAGGCTATATACCATCTTGCCGCTTATACAGGGATATGGGCGAAAGATAAATCAATTTATTACGATATTAATGTTAAGGGAACGGAAAACATCGTTATTGTTGCTCTTAAAAATGATCTGAAATTATTTTATGTTAGTTCCTTTACTGCCATAGGACCGACTCCTCCAGAACCTGTTGATGAATCATTTGAAAACGAGATTTTTTTTATGGAGTATGAGAAATCTAAATTTCAAGCGAAAAAACTCGTGAAAAGTTATATCCCAAAAGGTTTGAAAGCGATGATATTTTATCCTGGAATTGTATATGGTCCAGGAGATTTTAATATATTCGGCAGAATGCTATATGATGTTATGAGGGGAAAAATGTTTCCCTTGGGCATTTGTCCTGGAAAGGGAGACTCTATGACCTGTCTATCTTATGTATATGATACATCAAATGCTCTAGCAGATGTAATAAATAGAGAAGATCTTTTTGGGGAAGATTTTATTCTTGGGGGAGAAAATGTTAAATTTAAAGAATATCTTGATTTAATTGCCAAAATTGGAAGAGATAAAAAAGCAATTAAGCTTCCTTTTGCATTTGCGATGGTATATGCTTGGTTATTAGAAGTTAAAGCAAGGTTTACTAAGAAAGATCCTTTTTTAACTCGACCTACACTAAGAGCAATTAAATATCATAGATCGTACTCATCAAAAAAAGCCATTGATAAATTTGGTTATAATATTACTCCATTAAGAGAAGGTTTAGAAGAAACAATTAAATGGTATAAGGAATATAGTGAAGAAGGAAAAAAATAAGATGAGTTTTCGAACATCATGTTGGATGAAGAATTAACCAGTCAAATTATTGATAAAGAAGCATATAAAACGGAAATAGCAAAAAAATACACCACATTTCTTGCACAATATCCGGAAATTTTTTCTGATCTAATTTTTGGATCAAATTTTGATTTCGCCCTCTACAATTCAATTGAAACATATGATAAAGAATCTCCCGTAGATATCTTTAATGTGTTAAGAAATGGAAATGGGATTGCAATAAAACCTGGAAGAGCAGTTAATTCAGATCTAGAACTAGCACTCTCGGTAAAAGCGGTTAAAAAATTGATCAAAACAAAAACGAAATTAGAATATGCAAACCTTTTGGGAACATTTTATAATGATCCAGATGAGGAAAAAGGATGGGTTGATTTTATATTGCGTAAAAGAACACAAAACTTACTCGATATGGGCTATGGAAAATTTGCCCAAACTGCTGGTATCCTCAAAGATGATGACGATATTTATAGTATGTAAAACTCTTTTTAAATAAATTTAGACACATCATTAAAATTAGAAAGGTAATGAAAAATATGACAAAAGTTCAAGAATTAGAAATAAAAAATAAATACACTGGTGAAATTATAGGAATTGTTCCTGCTGACACACCAGAGACGGTTCATGAAAAAATAAAAAAAGTTCACAAAAATCAACATTTATTAAGAGAAATGGATTTCTTTGAACGAGCTCAACTTCTTGCGAAATTATCTACTAAATTACGCTTTAAAAAAGCCCAATTAAAGGATTTGGTCGTTGCAGAAGGAGGTTTACCGATCAAATATTCTGAATGGGAACTAGGTATAGTAATGACTGGTTTCAAATTTTGCGATTGGTATTATCAGTTTATAGAAGACAAACCACTAACTAGTATTGAAGGCGAACAAAATGCAACAATAAAATATATTCCACATGGATTATCTGCTTGTATATCTCCTCGTAACACGCCTATAAGCCTTCCCCTTTACCAAATGGGTGCAAATTATTTAGTCGGAAATGGTGCGATTGTTAAACCATCTACCGCATGTCCCTTAACCATGTTAGAAGCCTATTCCACCATGAAGGATATGGATTTTCCGGGGTTAGATGCATTAGATTTAGTTATAGCTCCTGGAGAATGGGCTGTAGACGAATTTCTTAAATCTCATTTAATCAAGATTATTATGACGGTTACCTCTTCACACACTGCAAAAGATATTCTTGTGAGATATGGGAGGTTGCTGAAAAAAACTGCAGATAGATCAATGGGTGTCGCAATGTATACTCAACCTTTCAAACAATTTTTCTTTGAGTGCGCAGGAAATGATGCTGGAATAGTAATGGATGATGTAAATTTAGAACATGTAGCTAAATGGAACGCTATGGCAAGTTACACCAATTCAGGTCAACAATGTTTCTCAATGAAGCGAATTATAGTCCACCAAGATATATATGACGAATACACCGAATGTCTAATAAAAGAAATAGAAAAATTAAAATATGGAGATCCCACAGATCCCACCGTTGATATTGGACCGTTAGGAAGTCGACGTATACTAATGATGATGGAAGTGATGGTGGCTGATGCGAAAGAATATGGCGTAAAAATATATACTGGTGGTGAAAAAATTGATACAGGAGAAGACTACGGATTATTTTATACTCCGACTCTGGTTGAAATTAAACCAGAACTGTGCGAAGATTTATCTAAGGCTCCTTTTTTGTGGAGAGAAGAGGCTTTTGGACCGGTTCGTTCTATAACTAAAGCCAAAGATATGAAAGATGCTATTAGGTTAGCAAATGCAAGTAATTATGGTATGCGAGCAGTGGTTTACACTTCTGATTTGAACAATATCGAGGTTTTTAAGAATCAATTAGAAGCTGCAAATATCTATATTAATGCAAGACCTATGCTTGTTGATATTACAGTTTCCCTAGGTGGAATTAAAGATTCTGCTTATCCTGCAGGTTGTAAATATTATCCTCAAGAGTTAGTTTATGGAAAATATATTTACGATGGTACTCAGCTGAATTTAGAAAAAATTAAATAGATAACATGCACAATGGAACCCGATAAATTATATACAAAATTAAAAGAATTCTTTCCAATTCAATTAGATTTAATGAGACATTTACATGTAAACGCATGTTGGGAATATAGTATCACTGAACAATCCACTAATGATGCGAATATCAAACTAAACTTCTTTTTATTTAAAAAAAGCGAAAAATCGCTGGAGATGACAAAAACCCAGCCTAATATTAAACCAGATTTAATCTTGTATTTTACAGAAAAAGCTATTTTAAATATGATTGAAGGAACATCTAATGCTGAAGAATATTATGAGCGTTATCATAACATTATGGACCATCCTCAACCTGGAATTGAATTGGATAGTAAAGTAAATAAACCTAGATTAAAGCTTTGGCAAATTGGGTATAAGCACTGGCAAAAAGATTTTAAATTTTAATTCTGAGATTTTTCTTTTTTATAGAAATAACTATTGTGGCAATAATCGCCAATATTGTAAAACCGATAAAAGTTATGCCAAAAGGAATAATCCGAAATTTCCCTTCACTTCTTACAATTATCTGATCATCCTCATCGTAATAAGTCTCTTCGATAATAATTCCTCTTGGATCAAATTCCTTTTGCCAAGTATAATCAAATCCCTGGTCGCTCTTACCCTGTTTGAATATTGACAAGCCAATTCTAGAATACTCAGAAGTCAGAGTTGCTATAACTTGTTCTAAATAATCTTCTACTGGTGTAAGACTGAAAATGTAATCTTGCCAATTTTCGGGATAATTTCCGATTAAGGTTAGTTGTGTTTCGCCACTCAATCCCCAATCAGTCTTATAATCCCAAAATTCTACTGTTATAATCCAAGTTGATGAAGATGGTTTGATTTCTCTTATAATCCTTCTAATTTGATCTCCTACTTCAAAATTAGGATCAATTCCGAAAATCCTTCTAAAACTTTCTAAGTCTAGTTCTGTAATCTCCCAAATTAATTCGGTTCCTTCGGTAAAACCAATATCATGCTCTGGAACTGCTTTACCAATTGAACTGAAACTGGAACTGAATATAACGATATTTAAAATTCCTATTAAACAAATTATTTTTAATTTTTGATTCACTTTCTCATCAATATTCGGTTTTAGGTTCTACCAAAGTTTCTTTAATAGAATATCTTCGTTAGTAAATTACAGAATAATAATTTTTTTAAACTTAAAAATTTGATTTTGGAAATCTACAATTATTTTAACTTAATTAAAGAAATTAATTTATATTAGATACTTCAAATAATCATTAATATATCAAAATTAATTCTACTGAGGTAAAATACTATGAATAAAGAAGATATCTGCTTTATGTCGGCTTATGAGATGCGAGAAAAAATCAAAACACAAGAACTATCTTCAATTGAAATTACTGAAACATTAATTGAACGAATAGAAAAAATCAACCCAATTATAAATGCTTATTGTACTCCTACTTTTGATTCGGCAAGAGAATCTGCTGAAAAAGCAGATAACGCAGTTAAAAGAAACGAAGGAATTGGATTATTACATGGAATTCCAACTTCAATTAAAGATCTAATGCTAACTAAAGGAATCAAAACTACATTTGGCTCTAAGTTGTATGAAGATTTTATCCCTGAACAAGACGAAGTCGCTGTTCAAAGATTAATTTCGTCTGGTTGCGTCATGCTTGGTAAGACAAACACACCTGAATTTGGTTCTATCGCTCTTACAAATAACAAGCTTTTTGGAGAAACAAAAAATCCATGGGATATAGAACGAAATTCTGGAGGTTCTAGTGGAGGTGCTGCCTCGGCCGTTGCAAGTGGTATAGGCCCATTAGCTTTAGGATCTGATGGTGGTGGATCAATAAGAGTCCCCAGTAGTTGTTGTGGTGTTTACGGTTTAAAACCAACTTTTGGACGTATTCCTAGTTATCCTCGCATTGGTATCCATTTTATATCAATGGATCATTACGGTCCAATTGTACGCTATGTAAAGGACGCCGCTCTTATGCTAAATACTCTAAAAGGTCACCATCCAGGGGATTTTAATTCTTTTCCCGACGATGACATCGATTATGTTAAGGTGATTGATGATAAACCAAAAAAATTAAAAATCGGTTATTCAATGACTTTGGGTTTTTGGAAAGCACTAGACGAAGAAGTTAAAGAGAATGTACTTAATGGAGTTAAAAAGTTTGAACAATTTGATTGGGAGGTAGAAGAAGCAGAGTTAAAAATAAAAAATCCCGATTCTTCATTTAAAACATTGGTCAGTATTGGTTATGCCTACGATTTACAGAAAGATTATAACAATAGATTTGAAGACCTTAGCCCTGATTTAATTGGTTCAATAAGATTAGGTTTAGATAATACTGCAATGAATATCGGAAAGGCTAGAGAACGAAGAAAACTTGTTTACGAAATTATGTATCAATATTTTAAGAAATACGATGTGTTAATTACTCCGACATTGCCATGTCCTGCTATAAAACCTGGATGGTCAGAAACTGGAACAGTATTTCCCACAATTGGGAAAAAAGCGTTAAATATTACAAGTTGGATGACATATACATACCCATTTAATATGACAGGCTTACCTGCTGCATCTATTCCATCTGGTTGGACTAAATCTGGTTTACCAATTGGAATGCAAATTATTGGGAAGCGGTATGACGAAAAAACAGTGCTCCAAGTCTCTAAAGCCTTCGAAGAAGTCTCACCGTGGCAAGATAAACGCCCAATATTTAACTAATATCTTTTTTTTTTGTAAAATGAGATTTTTTATTTAAAATTTAAAAAGATTTTATTTTCGAAGTTGTAATATAAGAAGAATCTCCAATTGTTATATTTTTCTTTATGAGGTCCTCCAATATCGAGAAATCTCCAATGATGCTGTTAGACGAAATGATTCTTCTTAGGAATACTCCATCTCCGATTACAGATTCGGAGAGGATACATTTTTCGAGATGTAAATTATCTCCTATAGAAACATTAGGACCTATTACTGAATTTTTAATGCTCACATTTTTCCCTATGAAAACCGGAGGAACAATTTTAGAGTCTAATATATTTCCCATTTGGAATTTTGATTCAAATAAAGGATCATTTAATTTCGTTTCAGATAACAAGTATCGATTTCCTTCAAGTAATGTTTCTGGTCTTCCGAAATCCAATATTTCGCTCTGCATTATATTCCCCTTAAAAACAATCCCTTCCCTAATAAGTTGTTCTATTATTGGAGTAAAAAGATGCTCTTTCCCATTCTCGAGCTCAACCTTGCTTTGTTCATCTAAAAGCTCAAACAATCTATTCACTATTTTTTTTCCAAAAAGATAAGCTCCTGAAACAGCATAATCAGAGATAAACTCTTGTGGTTTTTCCACTATCTTTTTTATTCTTTCATCGTCATCTACTACCGTAACTCCATAAAACTTAGGATTATCAACTTTTTTAATATTTATTACCCCGTCGCATTCTCCTTGGTGGTAGGTTAATAGAATTGAAGAATAGTCTTCCATTGGAAGCCTATCGCTAAGAAAAATGAAAAAATCGTCATTATTAACAAATTTTTTTGCTAATAAAATGGCATCTCCAAGACCGCTAAAAAATGGCGTATCTGCTAAATAGCCAAGTGGTTTCTGTTCGATAAATTCAATGTTAAAGTAATCAGAAAAATGTTCGGTAATATATTCTGTTATTTGTCGTTTTTTATAGCCCACAATGAAGGCAATTTCCGTATTTTTTGGGAATGTTCTTTTTAGCTTAATTAATATATGGTCAATGAGCCTTTTTCCTGCAATTTTAAGGAATGCTTTAGGTTTTGAATATGTAAATGGTTGAAGTCTTTTTCCTACACCCGCGATTGGACAAACTAATTTCAAATATAATCAACTCTCTAATATGTCTCTTAAGATATTGTAATATTCTGCGTCTTTTAATTTTTCTTTAATGATATTTTTTAGCTTTCGTAAATAATAATTATCTGAGTTAGTTCGCTTTAAACCTTTCAACTTTTTATTCAATGCAATCCGCGTCTTTTCATCTAAAAATTTGACTGGTATGGATTTATAGCTATTAATCAAGTTCTCTTCTCCATTAGTAAACCTTGCTCTATTCTGGAAATTTATGCTTATATCAACCATGGAGTATAGGTTCTCTATCCAAGCTTGAACTCTTTCAACGTCTCCTTTTATATATGATCGATTATCTAACCAATCTTTAAACTCTAAAACTTTAGTTAAAAAATCCTTTCTACTTTCGTCATAACTACTAGTAATTTTGTCTTTTTTTACTAATTCGCGGATTTTTTGCTTGCTTAGATCATTTTTTTCTTCATTTGATAAACTGCTATAAATTTCATTTCTTCTTTTTTTGTTTTCTTTGGTTTCCTCATCATCCAACCACTTATCCATTGACATAATCTTAATAAAAATAATAATTTCGTTCAATCTTTTATATATCTATTAAATTATTAATATAAGGTAAATTTATCATTAAAATCTTAGAGAGATAGCTTAATATTCCTTCAAGTAATTTATTTATCTAGAATGAATGTAAGAGGTATTATATTTGACTTTGGTTTTACACTATTTTCTTTTGAGAACCCCTCAGTTGAGAAATATTTTGATTGTTTCAATAGAGGAATGTCAAAATCTATTAAAGTCCTCAAACAAGAGAAAATAATAGAAGATAACGACCAAATTCTGGAAGATTTCATGACAATTTTCAACAAAAAGAGAGCTACATATTTTAAATTAGCAATGAAAACAAAAGAAGAATTCCCAACTACTCTATTGTTTAAGACGGCATTAGCTATGTTAAAAGAAAAAGGATATGAAATTCAAGAAGAGAAAATAAAAGAAAAATTCTTAGAAAAACTTGCTGAGCTGTATCATTCCTGTGAAGAAGAAGAATGGAAACCCGATGATATGACGAGATTTACTTTAGAAACTTTATCAAAAATATCAAACTTAAAAATTGGGCTAATATCCAATCATCCTAATCATAAAACTATAAAAAATATGCTTAAAAATAACAAAATGAAGGAATTTTTTGATGCTATTGTGACTTCTGCTAAATTTGGCAAAAGAAAGCCTATTTCAGACATATTTTTTCATACATTAAAAAGAATGGGATTAACGAAAAACGACGCAGAATATTGTATAATGGTGGGTGATGAAGCTGCTGATATCATCGGCGCTAATAGGATAGGCATGCAAATTATCTTAAAAGAACGAGAGTATGAATTTCCCTACGAAAAAGAAATTAATATACCTAATTTAATAAGAATCAAGTCAATAGACGAAGTTTTACAGTATTTAAATTAGAGTTGAAGTAGCCCAGAGGGGAAATGTTCCTTCTAAAAGAAGTTTTAAGAAGATTGAACCCCTGATCACTTGCTTCGCAGGCAAGCGTCTTATCCACTCGACTACTGGGCTAAATTTTCGTTAATAATTGTTACAATACTTTAAAGTTAAAATACTTTATTTCTCTATTAAATACTAGAGAGACGTATAATCGATTATTTCAAACGAAGAATGAATCTAACTAATATTAGTTACCTAGGATAGTCAGGTCTACTAGAAACTAATGTTGTAGTTTCCTCGATCCAGCTAGATAAATCATCATCAACTCGAATATAAGCGACGATTTTATCCAGTTCTTGAAGTTTAGTAAAATTACATTCTGCTACTAAATCCCATCCGCCATAAACAGGAGTTGTGTAAGTCACCGCCCAATCTTCATCTGGATTATTCGATCTTAAATTTGTTAACCTTTTTACAACTTCCCATTCAGTTCCAATTACTTTTAGTCTAATGAGTATGTATCCGCGATAGTAGATCTTAAACACCACAATTTTATTTTTAATTACAAACGCTACAATGATTTTATGCTAATATTCACCTTAATAATGATATATTTTTTTTGATAAGGTTTATTATTAATACTCAAATAGCTTATAATTTTATACATTCATATAATGATCTTCAAAGGGGTTTAAACAGTGGAAAATTCAGAAATAAAGCGATTGTTATGGATTTTTAGCCTTGAAAATTCAGTGAAATTTGGAGGCATACCAAATATAAAAGCCATACTTGGAAAACTTATAAGTCAAAACCATGAGCTCAGATCTAAAATACAAGAAATAAAACATATTCTAGATGAGATCGTTTTAGAAATCTCTAAATTTACTCTTCAAGAACAAAAAGCGAAATTACTAGAGTTAAAACCCGATGCTTTAGAGAAAAAAGAATCGAAGAAAGAAAAGAAAACACTACCAGAACTACCTAACGCTCAAAATTATGATAAAATAGTGATGCGTTTAGCACCATACCCAAGTGGGGCTTTACATATTGGAAATGCACGAATGGTAGTCTTAAACAGCGAATATATCAAAAAATACAAAGGAGATCTAATACTTTTCTTTGATGACACGATTGGAAGCCCAAAATCATTAAGAAATACCCCTAAGGCTAAATATGTGCTCCCAGAAGCCTATGGGTTAATAGAGGATGGGTTAAAGTGGTTAGATATTCCTTATTCAAAAGTTTATTATAAAAGTAATCGGCTTGAAATTTATTACGAATACTGCGAAAAACTTATTCAGGATGATATGGCATATGTATGTTTTTGCACCGCCGCTGATTTTAAAAATAAGTATAAAGATCGTAAACTAGATTGTCCACATAGAAATCAAATCTTATCCTTTAACTTAAAAGAATGGGAGAATATGTTAAATGGGAAATATCACGAAATGGAAGTTGTTGTAAGGTTGAAAACTGGGATGAAGTATAAGGATCCCGCAATAAGAGATCAAATTATAATGAGAATCTCCGAAGCTGAACACCCACGAGTAGGTACTAAATATCTGGTTTGGCCGATGTTGGAGTTTTCTTGGGCAATTGATGATTATCTTATTGGTGTTTCTCACATACTTAGAGGATCTGATTTAATTAAAGAGGATATAATAGAAGCTTTTATATGGAATCATTTCGGATGGAAAAAAGCAGAGTTTATTCATTATGGACGTTTGAATTTTTCGGGTTTGAGTAAAAACGAAGAAAATCTATTAAGCAAAACTAAAGCTCGAAACAATATAACAAATGGCACTTATAGAGGGTGGGATGATCCTCGTACCTGGAGCCTCCAATCGTTAAAACTGAGAGGGATTGAACCAAAAGCTTTAAAAGACTCTCTGTTAGATCTAGGATTATCTATTAATGCTATTAATTTTTCGGTAAACTGGTTATATTCAAAGAATAAAGATATCATTGACGAACATTCAAATAGATATTTCTTTGTAGAACAACCAGCGATTATTGAAATCAGCGATGTTCCATTTTCAAACTTTGTAGCTGAGCCTATGGTTCAACCAACCGATCCACAAAAAGGAAGGAGAAAAATTAATGTTGATGTGGTAGATAATAAATTGTTGATTCTAATATCTCAAGCAGATCTGGTTAAACTCAATACCGATCAAATAATTCGCTTAAAAGATCTTATAAACATAAAAATAACTTCTATAAGGGTAAATGATAGTAAAATTCAAGCTCGTTTCCATAGCTCTGATTTAAATAGGGATTACAGTATAATACATTGGGTACCCAAAAAAGAAAATATAAAAGTTTCGGTCATAAAACCCGATGGAACAGTGTCTATGGGAAACGGAGAGAAAAGTCTTCAAAATGTACCTTTAAATAAGCCTATACAGTTCGAAAGATATGGATTTGTAAATCCTATTAAGTGGGAAAATCATACATTAGTTTGCTACTTTACACATTAAAAAGACAATAACATTTTATAACGCGTTATCCTTTTAAGCCAGAAATAATAATAAAACTAAAACAAGTATTTGATGAAATCTTAATTTGTTGTAAGAATGAATGAGAATAATAAAATAGACAATTCGAACGAAATCAAGCTAAGATGGTCGTTTTGTCCAATATGTGGGACTAAAATCCCTGAAGTGAATAATATTAAATTTTGCACCAAATGCGGTGTGGATTTAATCTACATCAACACCCATATGAGGATGCCCTCTCGTAAAAACATAATACCAATAACTTCTCAGAGTTCGACTACTTATAAACCTTACAATTTCAGACCTTCTAGGCCTCTAAGAAAGAAACTTTCACAAGAAGATCTCTTGAATCTAAAAGAAGAGAAGTTATGGAGTAGTTTCGCTTCTATTGGTATGACAGCAGCGGCTTTTCTCTTAATGAACTTCCTAATAATATTAGCAGTTATCGTATTTGTATTTTTTTCATTTAACTTAGCTGCTATATATGATATCTTAACCAATCCATATTTCATTATCTTTAGTTCCCTTATCGAATTAATCTTGTTTATTGTTCCAATGTTATATATTGGTAAGTTCCTAAAAAAACCAAATTTAAATAATAGATTATTCCTCTTAGGATTTACTCGTAGGGATTTTAGCAATAAAAGAATTATGAAAGAAATTTTTATAGGTATAGGTTTTGCGATTCTTGGAGTAATTTTAGTTTTAGGAGTGTCATTTTTAATGGAGGTTATATTAACTGTCATTTTTGGATACGAACTAGTATATGATATTCTTGGGACTTCTGGTGAAGTAGATGTTCTCATTACATCTTCTGATATCTTCAGTATCATTTGGTTAGTCATTATAATGATATTAATAATAGGAACATCAGAGGAAGTGCTTTTCAGAGGATTTTTACAAAAAGGACTCGTACGCAGTCTAGGTAAAAATTGGGGAATTTTAATTACAGCATTAATATTTTCTTCAATTCACTTAATAGGAATATTCTTATTTCCAGAATCATTGACTATCTTCTTAGTATCATTGCTCCTTAACTTTTTTCCATTTTTCGCGATTTCAATTTTGCTTGGATTACTATATCACTGGAGGAAAGAAAATTTAATTGCTGTTATGATAACCCACGGCGTTTATAATGCGTTAACGGTCATTATTGCATTTTTAGTATTCAGTTCACTTTAACAAAAACCAAAAATTTTGATGAGTATATTAGAAAAATTTGATCAAAGAACCAAAGGTATTGAAGCTAAAATAGGTATTGGATTAGGAGAATCAGAGCTTCATAATATTAAAATCTTAAAAGCTGCAATATCAACTTTAATACCAAAGCATAATTCATTTTTTTTCTTCGGAAACAGAAAATCAATAGACCAAATCGCTGATAATAAATTCTTTAGTAAAAATAAAGAAATTATTACTTTAGTTGATTCAGATGAACCTATTTCTGAAATTCTCAATTATCTTAAAAATAATCAAATTTCAAGCGTCGTGAGAGGAAACTTAGACTCAACCAAATTCTTACTAGGACTTCAGTCCATTCTAAATATAATAGAAATTAATAGGTTAGCGCTGCTAGAAACTTTCAAGGGGTATCAGTTTTTTTTCGGACCCGTAGGTATAGACGAATGCATTGATTTCGATAGCAAAATTTTATTCGTTAATAAAGCAATCAATGAAATAAAAGCATTAAATTTAGAACCTAAAGTAAATATATTAAGTGGTGGAAGAATCGGAGATATAGGGAGAAATCCTAAAGTAGATAGTAGTATCGAAGAAGCTCAAAAAGTTGTAGACCATTTTAGAGAACAAAATTCGTCTTTAAAAATTGAACATTCAGAGATTTTAATTGAAAATGCGATCGCTAAAAAAACTAATTTAATCATCGCTCCTGATGGGATTACAGGAAACTTAATGTATAGAACTTTGGTTCATTTAGGAGGAGGTAAAGCCTATGGTGCGATTTATATGGATATTGATCGCGCAATTGTCGATACTTCCCGAGTAGGCGATATCTCTGAAATCAGAGGGGCCATTATTTTAGCTCAAAGTCTAAGTTCTCGTTAAAAATCTAATTCCACAAAGAAATTAGTGATTTAAATGTTGATTAAAATACAATTAGTTTGAGACGTGGTGAACCAGAACAGCTTCTTTTATAAAAAATAAAAAAAAATTTAAGTTATTGCTCCAAGTAAGGTAGCTACAAGAATTATGATACCGCCAATTAATACTCCAAAGATGATGACACCTACTCCGAGAATTCCCAAAAAAACAGGAGCGTAATGGATTGGTCTGATACCTAGCAATATCACAAGAATGGCAAAGAGAAGAGCAACTGCACCTCCAATTGCGCCCCATCCCCATTCTACTAATGAAACCCCTGCTATTTTTAAAACTGCTTCTATTAAAACTATAATACCGCTCGCGATTGCCGTTATACGCATAACTACATCGCTTTCTTGAATTTCACTCATATTAAGACACCATAATTTAAATGCTAATTAAATAAAGAATAGACAACTTCTCCTTAAATATTTATAGCCTATTCCTCTTAAACATTTAATATTTTTAATTTATAGCTGAATTTTAAGGTGGGAAATGTAAATAGTAAAAGTCTTAAAATTAGTTCAATTTCGCTTATAAATAAAATGGGAGAGGGGGGATTCGAACCCCCGGCCACTCGGCCCCCAGCCGATTAGAAATAGTTTGAGAAATCCAAACTAAGGTATCATACCAAGCTAGACCACCCTCCCTTCTAAAAAATGATGTAATCCTTAGACTATACACCTAAAAAATAGTCCAACTTCGATTTTTATAAATTAAAATCATAAATTCTATTTATTTTTAATGATATCCGAAGTTCATAAAGGCAACATTAATATTGGAAATGTATTAAATTTAAAAATTAAAGAAAAAATAATTTTTTAATCTCCTTAAGCTTTTTCTTCATCGCGAAGTGCTTGCTTCATGATTTTACCAGTAGGTGTCTTAGGTAAATCATCTCGAAATTCGACATATTTTGGGATCTTAAAATCTGCTAGATTTTTTTTACAAAACTTTAATATTTCTTCGGTAGTCACGGATTTTCCTTCTTTTAAAACAATGAAAGCTTTGGGAAGTTCTCCATATATTTTGTCTCGTACCCCTATAACTGTCGCCAACGAGACTGCTGGGTGCGAATAAAGTACTTCTTCGATTTCTCTAGGATAGATGTTTTCTCCACCTCGAATAATCATATCTTTTTTACGATCTGTTATGTAGAAAAAACCATCTTCGTCTATATGGCCGATATCACCGGTATACAACCAACCATCTTTAAGAGTTTGTGCGTTCGCTTCTGGGTTTTTGAAGTACTCTTTCATCACATTATCGCCCTTAACAAGAATTTCACCTTTTGAGTTTGGGGGAAGATCATTACCATCACTGTCTACAATTTTCATTTCATTACCTGGTAATGGTATACCTATACTTCCAATTTTCCGTCGATCTTCAGTATCTGTAGGTATCGGATTAACTGAAGATGCACAAGTACCTTCTGTAAGACCATAACCCTCAACAATCCTACATTTAAATGTTTCTTCAAATTCTCTGAATACATTCACGGGTAATGGCGCTGCTCCACAAATTACGAATTCTAAGGAAGAAAGATCCAAATTCTCGTGGGGCATTTTAATAAGGATTGATAGTATAGTCGGAACCGCACTGAATGTAGAAGCTTTGTATTTCGCTACTGTTTCCCAATGCGTTTGGGCAGAAAATCCTGGAGTTAAAATGCAACTAGCTCCAATAGTAAAAGGTGCCATTACGGTAACTATTTGTGCGTTAACATGGAATAATGGCAAAATCAACATAAATCTGTAGTGTTCTTCAGCATTCAGGAAATCTTTTATCATTTCAGCATTTCTTCTTATGTTGTAATGAGTTTGTAAAACGCCTTTAGGAAAACCGGTTGTCCCTGAAGTATAAAGAATAGCGGCAGGATCATTTTTTTCATCAATTACCACTTCTGGGGGAGCATTCTTAGATGATTTTTCCATTAATTCCCAAAAATTTAAAGTTCCCTCAACAGAATCTCCTATAACAATTACGTGTTCTACTTTTTGGAGGTCGTCCTTAATCTCATTAATTACTGCCATTAATTTCGGGATTGTAACTATAATCCTTGCTTCTGAATGATCCACTACAAATTTAACTTCTCGAGCCTTAAACAATGCATTTACAGGACCAGTAACTGCTCCAATTTTAGGAATTCCTAAGTAGAGATAAACAAACTCGGGCATGTTTGGTAGATAAACGCTAACTTTATCTCCTTTCCTTATTCCAAGATCGTAAAGAAAGTTTGCTACTTTATTAGTTAATTCATCTATTTGGGAGTAAGAAATGGTTATATCTTCCCAATACATAAATGTTTTATCTTCATATTTTTTTGCTTGATTATTGATTAATTCTCTTAAATTCATTTTGGTATCCTCTTTCGTTATAAAATTCATACATCTATTCTGATGAATAGGTCTGTAATAACTTAGTATTATTTAAAATCACAAATTATATTTATGTTTATTTATCCCTTTTTTTAAAAGCAATAATTTTTAAATTCTTTAGAGGTTTTTTATTCTTATAATTTTATTAAATTAAATCATTCTTTTGTTAAATTATGCGCTCCAGAAAACCTTTTACCATTTTTTGGCCTCAATATTTCGATGCAAAAAGGAGTAGATCAAAGGGAAGGCGCATATCGAAGAAGTTTGCAATCGAAAAAATAACTACAAATGATATTTTAAAAGCTGCAAAACGCTTAGGCTATGAAGCCCATTTCGAAAAAGGTTATCTATATCCTAGAACTTGGTGGGACGATCCTGGTAGAGTATCAATAGATACGAAAGGTAAGAAGAAGTCAAAAGTCTTAATAGACCTTGCTAAAGAAATGAAAAGAAATCAACTAAAAAAATAAATTTGTTATTATGCATGAATTCTCGTTTGCCTACAATATCTTTAAAATAGCAGAAGCTACAGCCATAAAACATAACGCTAAAAAGATAACAGAAGTTCACCTTGAAATTGGTGAATTAACATTAATTGTGCCAGAACTTCTCAAACGCTCATTTGAAATGGCGACAACTGGTTCTATTGCAGAGGGCGCAGAACTAGTAATCGAAATACTTCCTGGTAAAATTAAGTGCAGAGAATGCGGAAAAAACTCATCTGTCACTTTAAGCGAAGAATCACACTTAACCGGTTTACAATTATTTCAATGTAAACACTGTCAAAGTAAGAATACTGAAATCGTTGATGGAAAAAAAGCAAACATAAAGAATGTCAAAATACAAGAATAAGTTTCTTGATATAAATTAAAAACATCTGAAGTCGTAATTAGTACTGATTCTTCAGATTGATCTTGTATATGTCTTACGACAAAAAAAAGATTATTCACTAATTAAGATGCCATTTAAAATTCCGTGTTGACCTGGACGACTAGATATTTTTGCTAATCCTTTTTCCGTTTCCACTATTGCGCCTTTAGTAAGAATCTTGCGCCGATTTAGGTCTTTAGAAGCCGCATTACTTTCGAATTTCAAAATCTTAACCTTTGTGGTTTTATTAGTCGCAGGATCGGTAAGATTCATAAAATTAGACGAGAATAACTTAAGTTTATAATTGCCTCCAATAGTACGCTGTTTCTTTTTCTTTTCTACTCCAATTTGCGTGTTCATTGGTGGCCGTTCTAATTCTCTTTTTCTTTTTTTATGGAAATGTTTATATTTTTTTCCAGTATACTTTCGTTTGCTTCTTGCTTGACTTCTTGCCATGATTAAAGGACACTCTTCGAATCAATTAAGATATAATCGATAATTATCGATATCTTTAAAATTTTTGCGTTTAGCAGTTTATAATTTTAAATAGAAAAATAAAAATAAGTAAAATTAATGTATTTATTATCATTATTAAAAATCGTATACTAATTATAGAACATTTGTTGATTGAGAAAAAATGATGGAGAACAAATCGAAATATCCAAACTTAGATGAAGATTCTGTAAAAAAAATAATTAAATCGGGTACAACCACAGTAGGGATAATGGTAAAGGATGGCGTTGTAATCGGAACTGAATCTCAGGCTACTGCAGGATATACTGTGGCCACCAAGAAAGCTCAAAAATTATTTAAAATAAATGACTACACGGCGGCCACTATTAGTGGTGGAGTAGCAGATTGCCAATATGTTGTTAATCAACTACAAGCGCTTTCAAGATTAAAACAAGTAGAAGACGATAAAGTACCAGATCCACAATACATTGCAAGCATGACGAGGAATGTTTTGTTTAGCGGAAGATCGTACTTCTTGTGTATGATGATCATAGGAGGTTTCTCACAAAAATCTAAAAAAGGACTTCTCTATGGTGTTGATCTTTTAGGAACTCTATATGAAGAAGAAAGATTTATTTCATTCGGTTCAGGATCTCCATTTTCACTGGGGGTACTGGAGGCAGATTGGACGAAAAATTTAACTAAATCAGCAGGAATAAAATTAATAGAAACAGCGATATCAAGCTCTCGAGAAAGAGACGCAGCTTCGGGGTTCAGCCTTCAAATAGCTAGCATAGACAAAAATGGTTATAAACAAGTTCAATAATCGCCTACTATAAGTTTTATCTGTGTAAGCTTATTATTCAAATAAATAAACCCATTCATCTTATTGTTCCGGGAATCTACAATAATCCAAATTAAATGCGTGAATTTCTTTAAACCGCTATTATGGTAATATTTCATGTTATGTTTATCTGTGCTACTAGGAGTTGTTCCAGCAGGATGAGAGTGGAGAATTGCTATTAATTTCAAGTTTTCATTTTTAATTTGTGTATTAAGCTCTAACATTTTCTGTTCATTATCTAAAAAAAACGAAATTTCGCTTCCTTTGGTGGAATCTATACAGTGGAAAGAGAGGCTAGAGTAGTTATAATTAAAATCACCGTTATTATTAACTTCTTGAATATTTCCAAGGATATAACCATTAGCCTCGTTAGGGGATGCTAATTTTATGCAGTTATTGATTTTTTCAACTATGGTATCATTAACGTAAAAAACAATATCCTTCTCAAATCTCATATTTAACTCCGTATATAAAATCAGAATAAAGTTAAAGCAGCGCTCAGAGTAGCTAATCTTGCCTTTTGATAGTTATCTCCTGAACCTATTATAATTACATCATTTTTTTCAATTTTAACCTTAGCATCTTCAATTTCCGACTTAAAATAATTCAATGTTTCAGGATTAATTTTAGTATTTTCTTCTTCATCTTTGATTTCTGTTTTTGTAGGAAAAAATAGATTGACGCCATCGTAAACTAAACAAGTAGCACCCGAGCCATTAACTTTTATAGCAGCGTCTCTTTGCTCTACTCCATATCTTAACTTCGTAGAGGATTTTTTGACTACACAGAAATACGAATTAACGTCTTCTTGTTTAATAATAATATCTTTTAAATACTTTAAATCTGCTTTCCTTAACAATGGGATCTTCTTTTTTACTTTCGCTAAAAATGCAAAACCATTTTGAGTTAAAACATGTCCCCTCCTCTGTAATTCACCAGCTTTCAAATCTCCTTCGCTTGGAACAATTATATATTTGGTAACATTTTTTAATTTATTAAACAATGACTTTACAGTTCCAGCCCCAATTTGTAATTCTTCTTTAATTCGATACCTACCAATTCCTTCTGTATTCTCACCAAATAGAAATAGTGACAATACTACATGCACGTAATCGAATGTTGGTTTAATAGTAGGACTTTCAAATAATGGGTCTAATTCACTCAATTCATTCATACTGTTGATATATAATAAGAATCATCCGTAAAAAAAACAGTAGGTCAAAAAAAAATATAAATTATTATAGTTTAATATTTTTTATACAATCGAATGTAACTTTTTTATTGAGAAATTGGCGATGATTCATGGAAAGGAAAACAAAAGATAAAAATCAAAAAGACACCCATGAATTAATCCTATTTAATGAAGTTACTGCATCAGACTCAAAAGTATTTGAACCTGAACCACTAGAATATGTAGATCAAGAAGACAAAATAAGCATGGTCTATAAATTAGTTCCTTTTGGTGGAAACTACCTTTATTCTTTACTAATAACGAACCAGAGCGCCGATCCTATTACAAAGGTTAAAATAAGAATTAATTTTCCGGGATTTTTTAAATTATGTAGGAGCACTCCCCCAACTTTGATCTTAGAATCGTTAGAATCGGGGGAAGATGAAAGTAACAAAGATGAGAAAGAAATTGAACAACAACAAGTCGTTATGGAATTTGAAAGCTTAGAAAAAAATTCCAATAAACAGATAAACCTATATCTATGCCCCCTTTTCTTAGAAAAAACAGGTAAAATTAGATCTTTTATTACTTTTGTTAACAACGCTGATTTTATAAGAGCAATTGACACTGATGCCATCCCAATTCAGTTTGATCCCTTCAGTATTGAAAGAAAAATAATACCTTCTTCAGAAATTAAACAGTTTCTAGAAAAACCATGGATAAAAAAAGCAATTAAAAGCATCGGGATTGGAATTGACAGCCAGCTTGATGAAAAATATTATTTTGACCATATAAATGGAATTCTTGAAACCCATAACTTCCAACTAATTAGTAAAGATCAAGACACCAAAATAAGTTGGTTTTTTGGAACTGATTTAGTCTCTGGGAACGATGTTTTGATTATTTGTCAAGTATCGGGTCACAAAATAGAGTGGTTAGCCGCATCGTCAAATCCTCAATTACTCATATCTCTCTTAACGAAATTTATCACCGAATTTGAAAGAGAAATGATAACGCTTGGTCACATAGCATCTAACGAACAAATTTTCACTCTGGAATGCAAGTATTGTGGGAATACATTGGCCTACTTTCCACCCAAAGGTGAATCAATTGAGTGTAATAAGTGTAAATATGAACAGGTTGTTTGGAATTAACTAATTCAACGAACTTCGTAAAAATATCTTCCTCTCAACAGAAAAAAATGAGTATAGATATATTTTTTTTAAGTTTCCTATAACGGAAAAATTAATAATACAGCGATACACATTTTAACTTATTTTTTGAAATCTTTTAATATTATTACCACTTTTATATATCAGCTAAAATTTTCCCATTTTATATATCTTTTTATAGTAATTTTTGATAGGTTCGACAAACTGGTAAAAGAAACTTATATTGCACGAGATGATTCAATTATTATGATTTGAATTTTGTCGTGAAATTTTTTTCTTTTTTTTCTTTAGAAAATGAAGCACTAACCAAAATCTTTAAATATATAAAAGAACATAATTTATTTGATTAATTAAATTTGATCAAAAAAGTAACATATAAGGAAAATAACTCAAATAATTAACAAGTGGAGGATTGAATAAAAATGGCTGAATATATTAGTTGGAGTCCAATTCGAAGATTAATGAAACACAACGGCGCTGTAATCGTTGCTCGAGATGCTGTCAATGAATTAGTTGATTGGATGAGTACTTCTGCAGTAACAATTACAAAATCTGCGTTAGTTCTCACGAAACATGGCAAAAGGAAGAAAATCACTCGAGATGACATTTTACTCGCTATTAAATACTTCTAATAGGATTTATAGATTAAGTTTTTAATTAAAACACTTTTTTTCTTTTTTTTTTTACTACACCCAATTAAATTGAGAATATTTTGGGAGAATAGGTAAGAAACATTTCTATTTAGAAGGGCAAAATGACAAATAGTAATGAGCTTAAAACAAAAATCAATTTTTTTTCAGAAAGTCATTCAAAGATACTATAAAAAAGAAAAACTGTGCTAAATCTCTAATGGTAAAAGATCTAACACAGTCAAAAAAAAAGATATATGGTGTTGGTGTTAAAAACAACCCGAGATTTATAAGAAAAACCAACCATTTAAATCTTTGGGTTAAAAATTGTTATGTTTCTGTTGGTTAGGTTTATAAATTATTGGTAAAATTGTGGAAGCCACTGCTTCTCAGCTTCAAACATCTCCTCAACCATGTTTTCAATTTCCTTAGGAGAACAAACGCTAGCTGTATTAGGATCTAAGAGAACTGCATGGTATATTTTATCTCTATCGAGCAAGAGCTGTCCTTCTACTGCTGCTTTCTGGACCATTATATTCGAAGAGCATAACGCCTGACATATGGTAGGTAGGGTAATTCCTCCTTGAGGGTGTAATCCGTGGTAATCAGCGAATACTGGGACTTCAACGCAACACTCTTTTGGCAGGTTTGTAATCAGAGATCCATTTTTATTTACTACATTTCCATGAAATTTAAACGGTACGTTAGTTTCAATCGCATTTATGATGTGAGAAACATATTCACCTGAAGGTTTCTTTTTTAGAATTAACTTATTTCGTGATAATTTTCGCTCAAACCTGCGTTCCATTTTTCCTTGGATCCATACTTGCATCCTAAAATCTTCCGCTTGTAATAAACTATCGAAACCCGTTTTTGCCCCACTATATTTTTCTAATAATTCATTTCTTTTACGATAATAAGGAAGATATTCGCTAAGATGTCCAGAAGATTCCGTCATGAAGTATCCCGTTGCTTCCATCATGTTCCATCTAAGAAGTTCTCCTCCAATCATTTTTGGATTGGCTTTGTATTTTTTATGTAATAGTGGATATGCGTTTTTCCATGGCGAGTCTGACGAATTCGATTCTCGATACCACAACTCGAGGAACCAAGCCATATGATTAATTCCGGCACATAAAAAGCTGAAATTTTCTCGTTTAAATCCAATCCAATTGTTTAGCATCCCGCTAGTTCCTTGCACTCCGTGACAGAGTCCAACGGTTGAATCTGGATTGATAACATTACAATACCAAGTATTCATTGCCATGGGATTCGTATAGTTAAAAAAAAGAGGTTTTCCTTCCTTTTTTTCCCCATTGAAACCTACTTCGCTAAGCAATTCGACTATCTGCTTTAATATCGGAGCATTTCGTAAGAAACGAAAGATTCCACCAGGACCTAATGTATCTCCAATACATTGAGAAACCCCGTATTTGAAAGGAATTTCTATATCCGTTTTAAACGCTTCAAGACCTCCAACGTGAATAGCGCTAATAACATACTTTGCGTCAGTTATTGCTCTTTTTAAATCAGTTGTTTTTTCGAATGTGACACCTTCTAATAATTCGGGGTACATTTCTTTATGTTTCAGCATCAAATTGTACATTAGGTTTAATCGATGTTCATTAATATCCTCAAGACAAATTATCGTATCCTTTTGAAGTGAAGGAAAAGTTAAGATATCGGTAAGGATTGATTCTCCAAATACAATCGAACCTGAACCAATAAAAGCTATTTTCATTTTATCACATCTTCAGTTTAAAATTTGAATTTAAAAATTATTCGCAAAATAAAATTTTATGTGTTTCAAATCTTCCAACTTAAAAACGAGAAGTTAAGGTAAGACTACCTTAAATGAATCAACTTTGCATACAATTATAAAAAAGCATTTACGAATCATGCTTCAATGGTACTTCGGTTTTTTTTGCTGAAGATATTTCCAGAGTTAACGAATCATGCTTCAATGGTTCTTTGATTTTTTTTACCGTAGATATTTCAATTGTCGGATTAATGTCTTTCATTAATTCAACTTTATTTTTTAATTCGTCTGAAATTATTTTAGTTGTGATACCTTGAGAATAGAGCATTCCTAGCCCGCCCAATATTCCTTGCTTAACTAACCTTCCCAAGCTTCCCAGCATCCAATTAAATTTCCCAAAAGGGTTAAGATATTCTTTGGCTCTTCTAATTAGCCATCCTTTCAGATAAAAAGCGGCATAAGCTTCCGCTACTAATTGAAGAAAATCTTTAGAGGTTAATTCTTCAGTTTTCATCATTGGATGAAACAAATCGTAAAATTTGTAATTGCTTGCGGTTACCATTCCTTTCTCTTTCATCTCATCATAAAATGGTGTCCCTGGAAAAGCAGTAATAGGTGTAAACTGGACACAGTCTAAATCTAGATCTATTGTAGTTTGAATATTTTGCCTAACCATTCGTTTGGTTTCGCCAGGAAACCCGATTATAACCCCACCGAAGATGGATATTCCTTTGTCTCGTAAACTTTTTACTACTGTTTTAACCATTGCAGGCGTAGTGTTCCTCTTATTCATCGCGTCTAAACTCTGTTGATGAACGGATTCAATTCCAAGAAAAACTTGTCTAAAATTGGCTTTATGCAATTTATTGATTAAATCTGGGTTATTATATAAAGTATCCACTCTTGATTGGCAAGAAAAGCGCATTTTAGAGTTGACTCCTGATTTAATTAGAGTATCCAATATCTTGTGCGTTCTTTTTACGTTAATTGTGAAATTATCTTCACAGAAAAAAATAAAATCGTTTTTCCAGTCAACATCGTATACTTCTCTCATTATTCTTGAAATTGATTTAGATCTGTATGTAGAACCACCACTTGAATTTCTCCACATTTTTATAATACAGCAGAACTTACAATTGTGCGGACAACCTCTTGAAGTTTCTACTTGGCGAGTTGTGGTCCCCAGGTATGTGTAAAGCTTTCCTTTCAATAAATCTCTTCTGGGCATTGGAAAATTATCTAAGTTTGGTTCTAACGCTCTTTCAGAAGTGTGGATAATCTTACCTTCCTTGTTTTTGAATGAAATTCCATCAATTTCTTTAAGAGAAATCTGTTTTTTATTCCCATCAAGATAATCGATAATTTCTTTAAAAGTATGTTCTCCTTCTCCTCTTACCGTAAAATCTACATAATCATGGTCGGCTACAAATTCTGGTACCAATGTAGGATGATATCCACCTATGATCGTATTACAACCGTGCTCTTTCGCCATTTTAGCGACTTCTAAGGCTGAATATATTTGTGGCGTCATGCTTGTGATCGCTACTGTATCGTACCGATTTAGCTCGCTACGAAATTTTTTCTCGCGATATTTATCAACCTTGAAATCAAATAATTTTGCGTCATGTTCTGGAACCATCCCAGCTATCGTAATTAAGCTTAATGGAGCTCCAGTAATAATAGCGTCCATCCCTGATTGCAGACGAGCTGGATTAATATATAAAATTTTCATTTTTATTCACATACTTTTCCCAATTATCAAGCTTAACCTTATCCAAAGTGAACCACGGTGTGGATAAACTAACTTGGGAGAAGAGGTTAAGTGGTAATTCAGTTAGTTATTATTAAATAACAATTTATCTTATTTAAACTTGTTGAATCTACATAGTATTTGTTTAATCGATATAGCACAAAATCCTAATAGATACTATAATAAAAGAAGGTAATAATTAAAACTAAATTACTTTGATTTATATTCCTTTTTTTGATATTATTAAACTATATCCCTCTCCTTATTAAAAAGAATCAACTTCAATTTTTCTTTAATGCAAACAGAAGTTTCTCGATATTTTAATCATCCCTTTCTAAAAAAAAATCGAGTATTTTATCGACAGTATCAAAATAATATCACAAAAAGGTGTAAAGGAAGAAATTCTTTAATAGTTTTGCCAACTGGATTAGGAAAAACGATTGTTGGGATTTTACTCGTAAGTGAAGCTTTAGAAAAGTATCCTAAATCCAAAATTATTATTCTTGCTCCTACTAGGCCTTTAGTTTCGCAACATAAAGATTCATGTAATAATTTTCTTAATGTTGAACCTGATGAGATTATTTCGTTTACGGGCAAGATTTCGCCTGAAAAGAGAATCGTCCTTTTCAACAACTCTAAAATTATCGTCTCAACACCTCAAGTGATAAAAAACGATGTAGAAAGGGGTCGATACGATTTAAAGCAAGTTTCTCTAATTATCTTCGATGAGGCTCACAGGACAAGAGGTAATTATGCGTATTGTTTCATATCAACTGAATATTTTAATACTTGCCAAGATCCTCTTATACTTGGATTAACTGCTTCGCCAGGAAAAAGCTACCTTCGGATACAGGAATTGTGTGATAGTTTATTCATTGAGAATGTTATATTCAAAACCTACGAAGATAAAGACGTAAAAAAGTATATTTACGATATTGATACATATTTAGAATTTGTAGATTTACCCATTAAAGTCATTGAATTAAGTGCGGTTTGGTATAATTTATTCGAGAAATTTCTGAAATTCTTTATTGACAAAAAATTATTGCCCCCTAACAAAAGATACTATTCAAAATTAGATTTCTTAGGGATATCTCGCGACTTAACACTTTCTCTTAAGTACGAGAATGGATACTTACCGGAACTATCAGAAGAGGATTACTTCGATGCGCTCTTTTTTAAAACTGATCGAATAATAGATAAAGTTAAAGAAAACTCGTTAAACATTCAATCCATTTTCTCTTATTGCTCAAGTTTTATATCAATACTTCACGCTAAAGATTTATTAGAATCTCAAAACATTACGCTCTTTTTAAAATTTTTAGAAAAAATTGAATGGAAATCCGATCAAGATATACTTTCGGCTAAAAGAATCGTAAGCTCCGAACACTTCAAATTTATTAAAAACAATCTTCTACAAAATAATATTAACGACTATTCACATCCTAAAATAGAAAAATTATTTTCTATAATTACTGAAGAAACTGAGGATTATCGAAACAATAAGATAATAGTATTCACCCAGTACAGAGCCATGGCTGAATTGTTAAAAAATTTAATAGAAGAACGCTTTGGGTCTTTAAGAGTTGAAAAATTTATTGGCCAATCAACCAAACCAGATGATTTTGGATTTTCTCAAGATAAACAAATTGAAATAATTAAAAATTTTAAAGAAGGGACGCTAGATATACTTGTAGCCACCAGTGTTGCAGAAGAAGGACTTGACATACCTAATGTGGACGCAATTATTTTTTACGAACCCGTCCCTTCAGAGATTAGATTAATCCAAAGACGCGGTAGAACCGGGAGATATAGACCCGGTAGGTGTTACCTATTAATAGCCAGACAATCTATTGATGTTCCTTTTTATAAAGCTGCAGAAAAAAAGGAGTCGACTATGCATTCTGTACTTATAGATTCAAAGCAGCTGAATCTGTGTGATGTAGTCAACCGAAAACAGATAAACTTCAAAGTAGCTTCCAATAAAATTTCAGAATATGATTTAATTAAAAATTACAAGGAAAGGCGTAAACGGGAAAAAGAACTTCTTGCCAATCGTTCAATCGAAGAAATCATTACAGAACTTGATAATTTTGCCCACAGTGAAGAGTTCAAAAGATTTAAAAATGCAGGTGTGACTTTTTATTCTGATGTAATAGACTTGGATAAATTGAAATTGAAAACTTCAATATTAAAATTAAAAGGAAATCATAAAGAAAAAAAAAAGAAAATGCCAGAAAGAAAAATTTATTTAAATCATAATGTAAAGACATTAATTCGTATTGCTAAAACATATTCTGTAGACGGAAAAATTTCATTTTCGGATTTTAAAGCATTTGCTGAAGAAGAAGATATAATTGAAAAGAAATTTTACGCCCATTTGAATCAAGCTTGTTATTTAGGTTATTTAAAAAGAACAACCAAAGAAATACAATTTATTAAAGATTACGATTAAAATCCTTTTTATATTTTAAGTGTTAAGTTCAAAATCAAATCTTTTCGTCTTTCTTTTTTTTAAATAAGAGATACCCTAATACCACTAAAGTTAGAATAAGTGGGATCATTATCGTAATCGGGTTTCCTCCGCTAATTTGAAATATATAATACGAGATAGCCGTGAGCGAAGCAAAGAAAGCGATAACAGAACCATACTGATTTGTGAAATTCTTTAACCTTCGCATCATTATATATACTCTAAAATTCATTTTCTTTATTACCTCTAACTCTTTGTCATCAAGCATACTCAGAACATCCGGATTCTCGTAATATAAACCGATCAGAGGATCGTATTTCCCTTTCAATTTTCCAGAACTAATTAGAGAAATTAGGTGTTTCTGAATAAGAGGTTTCTTTATCTTCAATTCGTGCTGTAAAAAACTTAATGTAAGGAATTCATTTGCTACGGCCTTTATTGCCATTTCCACGTAAGATTTCACAATTAATTCTTCTAAAGTTTTAACCTTCTCTCTTAATGTCTCGTTAAATTCTTTAATGAAACGATCAAAATCGTTTATTATATGCCTATTTTTGGTTTCAAAATCATTAGAATTTCTCTTAAATATTCTAATTAAATCAGCTATTTCTCGACTGGTTTTTTTAATCTCCTGTTCGATATAAATCTTTTTTTTATCAACTTTTAAGTATGCTCTCTTATACTGTTCCGTTTCAATATATTCTTCAACCCTGGTTTGTAACGTTCCTAATAATTGACTTAAATGGATATTGTTGTTGGAAATCGTTGATATTAACTTACCTCGATTCGTCTCAAACCTCAGAGAATTTATTTTATCATTTATTGCTTGAATTCTATCTTCAATCATTGTTTTGATTTTGTTTTTGAGCAAAACTGAGAATTCTCTCAATTCTGTTTCAAATTTCCTCGTTTCATAAGATATGTTTATAATTGATTTCAATTTATTTTCGATTTTTTCGTCGACTTCCTTTAATCTAATCCTAACATTCTCTTTTCTACTTTCAAGAATAACCTTCATCTCTGTATGAGACCCAGCTCCCTCAACATCAGCAGATGTTTTTGTTAATTGATTTTCAATTTCGATTTTTAGCGTATCTAACAAATCGATGATGAATGTTTGTATGTCTTTAAACAAAACCAAGTTTTCTTTAATATTCAAAATCGCTTTTTCATTATTACTTATAATAGCTTTTAGATTATTAATCAGTTCCATATTTTCTAATCTATTCTCGTCAATATTTAGCTCTTTTATCTTAGTGTTGTATTGATTGGTAATAGAATCCTTCAAATCAATTAAATCATTAATTCTATTTTGAATTTCTAACAAGTTTACTCCAAGAGTTTTGTTTTTAATACACGAGTCGTAAAGGGCTAATAATTTTCCTACCGCCTCCTGGGTTTGCTTAATAATTCTATTTTCTGTGAAATTTGTCAATTTTCTATTCTTATGATAAGCTTCAGTGTGAACTGTTAGTTCTTTTTTATCTTCAAGTAAATCACCTTGCAATTTAGACACCTCTATCATGTCTCTAATTCTTGGAATTATCACTTTACATTTGAGTTTAAGCTTATCTGCAAGTTTTTTTATACTAATTGTATCTGTGTGTTCCTCCTCGCTCATTAATACAATTTCTTGAGAAATTATGTCATTTACATATTCTTCCTTAAGTTTATCAATTTCTTCAGTAAAGAAAATGTTAAATTTCTCCCATTGAATAATTTTTATCGAACTTTCATCAATGCTTGGGATAATAGCTTTAAGATTTGATAATTTTTTAGAAAATTTCTTGCTATTTTCGTTTAAATCAATTAGAATTGTATCAAAACCTCTAATAACAATTGGGATTTTATTTGTTTTGCTTTGATCAATGTTGTTCCTGTAATTTTCTAACTTAATCTTAAAATTTTGGATAGTATCAGAAACAAAATTATCAAAATCTTCAACACCTGCTCTATTTCTTTCTTCTATAACTTTTTCTTTTAATAATTGCTCTTGTCCCGCTATAAACTCAATAATATTTTCTTCCAGGCTGTCGAGCTTTTCATTTATATATTTATAAAGTGGAAATAGTTTCTGTTTAAAAGAAATATTCTTTTTAACCATTGATTTTAAACTTTGAATTTTCTTAGTTTTATCTTTTAGTAGTACATCCGCTTCCATCTTAATAATCTTAAAAGCGTCTTGATATTGATTTTGAGAAGTTATATTTTTAACATTCTCTTTTATTTGTAGAATTCCTTCTTGTATATTATCCCTAACATTTCCAATCTCTCTATTCAATTCGTGGAAAAACTGGAAACCATTCGTATAATCAGCAAAAATCAAATCAAAGTTTTCTTTAAAATTAACCCATTTATTTATTATTTTCTTATGGTTCTTCGCGATCTTCTTCTCCTTGGTTGTTATCTGATGCGACACTTTGTAAATAACTGAATCGTATTTGCTTACAACCTGAGCTATTTTATTAAACGCATTTATGATAAGTGATAATTTTTCTTCATCGTAACCCTTTTCAAGAACCTCCATAATGTAATTCTTAAAAGAATCTATCTCACGATTTACCTGATCTTGAATATCGTATATTTTATTATCTAACTCGCCTAAAATATCGCTAAATTTTTTTAAACTTTCCATCTCTTGAATCTTTTCAAGGAGGTAATTATTTGCTTCGCCTAAACGCTTTTGCAGTAAAGAATAAGATTTATTCCATTGAGATATTTCAGAACCTAAAGCAGCTTGTAGGTTAATGTATATAAGCTCTTGATTAAACGATGTTTCAATGTTTTTATTAAGAAAATCTGCTTCCATTAATGAATCTCGCAATACAAACTTCAACCTTTCTTTAGCGAAATCAACTTCGTCAATCATAAGATAAGATTCTATTTCTTCCTTTATTTGTGGAATTGTGTTCTTGAGCTTCAAGGTCATATTGTAAATATCATTTTTAATTTCCTTCAGTTTAGCTTTTTCTTCGAAAAGTCTTTCACTATTAATTTCTTTATCAGAAATGATTATGTTTTTGTACAAAACATCTAAACAAAAGTAAAATTTTGTTTTAAATAAATAAGCCTTTTTTGATCTAATCTCTCCTTCAAAAAAATGGTTGCTTATTAAGTCATAGATGATCGGAAAGATTTCTTCTTTTAATTTCACGGGTTCCTGTTGGTAGGAACTTTTATATTTTTTGTGTATATCCGAAAGTGAAATGACGCTACTATTACTTAGTTGGCTATAGACTTCTTCGATAATTTGCTTTTTACCTTGACTTAAATTTTGTAAATAATCATTAAATTCAGATGAAATATCGATATTCTTTAAAGAAAACATGTAATTGAGGTTAATATACAGTACAATCTCTTCTACTCCATGGCTTAACCCAAAAGTAGTCTTTATCTGGTTTAAGTCTATAAAATTGTATGTTTCTAATCGCTTAAATACAACTCTCTCGATTTCTTCGATAAAACGATTCCAGATAATAGATAGCAAAATTACGAGTTTAGTAACGTTTTTTAACGCGATTAAGTTCCAACTTTCTTTATCTTTCAATAATAAGTCTAATTTTTCGGCGATAAAAGAATAGATTCTTGCTGGATTGTAATCTATAAGCCATGAGTATATGTCAAGAAGATTTACGCACCAAAATGTAGATTCAATATCCCCTCCAATTGAATCTATGACAAAACCTCCATTTGGCTGTTGAAATTGATAGAAATACTGAATTTCCTTATCTTTTACATCTACATCTAAATCAAAGAATTTCAGACTAAGGAGTTTAAAAATAAAAGATACATCCTTCTTTCTTTCTCTAAGATATTGACGAAATTGCTCTTTGAAAACTCTTACATCAACACCGATAAGCATAAGACTTTCGACTACATAGTAAAAAGTCTCCCCCAAAGGTCCTTGATTACCAAATTCGCATTGTTTGTCAAGGCAATGTAAGAATCCGTTATTTCTTTTATGATCATAAATAAAGTTTTTAACTTTTTCTATAACTATATCTTGGCCTTTAGACGCTAGGTATTGTTGGAGCACACCCAATAACTCTAAACTTGCTAATGCATAGTATGTAGACCATATATCAGGTGTTTTTAATGAATAAGGCGATGCTTTAAATCCCAATTGATCTTTTTCAATTATCTCAACTTCACAATTTTTTACAAATTCTAAGAAAACTTCGGTATTATCGTCCACTTTTTGTTTGATATACTTCCTCAGGAGGAGAAACCAAAAAAGATCCTCTAAATTTAAAGACGATTCATTATTTAAGTGTATATTATAATATTGATATAAATCTAAAACTTTATTGTAATTACTTAAGTAGAAATTGCCGATATCCTTTCTATTTGCTAAAACAAAAGATTTAAAAGGCTCTTTTTTGAATTCCGTAATGTACGGATATGCTGTCTTGTTCTCTACATTTGTCAACTAAACAAACTCCAAACTTCTTTTAATAATATAACAATGATAAAAATTTTCGAATTTATTTTTTTAGTATTATTTTGTTTGATGCATTTGAAATTATCAATAAGATACAAAAAAGTTAATTCTAGTATTGAAATCTTTAAAGTTTTAGCAATATTTAGTAAAATATTCAATTTATTTTCTTGAATAAGTATACAAGGAGATTGAGGATATAATTACTATTGATAAGAAATGTATTGGATGGTTATGCAGTTATACACCTATAGAACTCATCTACGCTGCAGGTCTTCTTCCATATCGTATAATTGGCCATTCAAATCCACCACAAAACGCAGATTCTTATATACATCCCAATTTCTGTCAATTTATAAAATCTACAATTGATGTAGCAATAGAAGGTGGATATGATTTCCTCGAGGGGGTTATTTTCGTAAACTCTTGCGATGCGATGAGGAGACTGCACGATGTTTGGAAAAGGTACGTTCCAACGAAGTTTATTCATATATTAGATATTCCGATGGGCAACTTATCTTTGGGTTCAAAGTATCTCGAAAATGAGTTTCTGAAGCTTAAGAACGCGCTCGAAAAATATGCATCTACCCAAATTAAAGAGGAAGATATTAAAAACGCTATTGACATTTATAATAATTCACGGTTATTGTATAACCAACTGAACTCGTTAAGAATGGAAGATCCTCCATTAATAACAGCAGGTCGCTTAATGGAACTCACGACAGATTTCTTCAAAATCGAACCAGATGTTTGGAATGAGAAAACTAAAAAGCTCATAGAAGAAATAAAATCAGAAACTACGAAAGCAGAACAAAAAAAAAGCCCTCGAATCCTTTTATCTGGAAGTCCACTCCATGAAATAGAATTCCTTAAATTTATAGAAGGAATTGGATTGAATCTTGTTTACGAAGATCTTTGTACTGGGAGCAAATTTTTTGATTTGAATATTAAAGAATCTAATAACTTAATATCTTCATTAAGCGAAGCTTACTTAACAAGAACTCCATGCGCTCGAATGATGCAAATAGAAGAAAGAGCTAAACAGATCATAAATAATTCAAAAAAATTCAAGGCCGATGGAGTAATTCACCATTCCTTAAAATTTTGCGATACATATTTGTACGATGTTCCTGCTTTGAAAAAAATCTTGCGAGAAAATGAAATTCCTGTTTTATTCATTGAAAGCGATGGCGGGTTAGGAGACGTAAATCAACTTAGAACGAGAATTGAAGCCTTCTCAGAAATGATTAAAAATTAACAAGGTGGTTAAAATGGTATCTCACAATATATTAAAAAAATATTTTGAACAATTGGAGACCGGTCTTAAAAATAAACTTGAATCTAAAGTTACTGCTCGTAGAAAATTTGTGTACGAGATAGCACGGATTGGTTCTCGTATATTTGACAACGATTGGTCAATTGCTTGGACAACTGTATTTGTTCCATACGAAATACTTAATTCCATGAGTGTTTCTGGAATGTTTGTAGAATTTTTTGGAGCGATGCTTGCTGGAACAGGTATGTCCAGTAAATACCTTGATCTCTCTGAAAGCAAAGGTTTTTCAACTGATAGCTGTTCCTACCATAGAACTATAATTGGGGCTGCAATGGATGGCTTACTTCCGGAACCAGATGTGCTTATAGGTGCAAGTATTCCCTGTAATGGTGGTGTAAAAGCCTTGAAGCGAATTGGAGAAATATTCAATAAAGAGGTGTTTATACTGAACATACCTATTGAAGTAACTCCAGACGCTGTCGATTACTTAACTGATCAATATAGAGAAATGATAAAATATGTTGAAAATGAAACTGGCCGCAAACTAGACTACGATAAACTTAAAAAAACAATCAAATATAACAATCAAGCAAGAGAATACCTTTTAGAAGTTAATAACTTCTGCAAGAATGTTCCTTGTCCTGCAAACTCAAACGACTTAAAAAATTTCATAATTTATATATTACTTCAAGGAACTGAAGAAGGTGTAGAAGTTGCAAAATTATTTAGAGATGAGTTTAAATTTCGCATTGAGAACGGATTAACGGGTTTATCTGAAGAAAAATTTCGTTTAATGTGGATACAGAATAGAATACAGTTTAAAACGGATATTTTAGATATTTTGGAAGAGAAATTCGGAGCTAATATCGTTATCGATGAATTAAACCATATTTGGTGGGAACCTATGGATGAAAGCCAACCTCTAAGGAGTTTGGCTAATCGAATGATAACTCACCCTATTGTCGGGCCTGCAGAACGCCGTCTTGAAGTCATTACGCAATTAGCTCAAGAATACAAAATTGATGGTGCTGTTAATCCCGCTCACTGGGGATGCCGTCAAAGCGCTGGAGCTCGAGTCTTGTTTAAAGACGCACTTCAGAAGATAGGGATCCCACTTATTCATTTAGATGTAGATTGCGTAGACCAACGAAACTACGCACCAGAACAAATAATGACTCGACTCGAAGCGTTTTTAGAAATGCTTTCTAATTACTGAATTTAGTAATTATAAAATAACTTCAAAATATAAATCAAAAAAGATAAAAAAAAAGGAGTAGTTCTACTCACTTATTTTAAATTTGTAGTATCTAATAAATTGTATTTGGATATCATTTCAAGAACACCCATTACTTGCATGCCATGGTTGTATTGCTCATTTGCATCGCTTAAATTTCTCCAACAAAAGGGGCACTCCGTGGTGAGTATATCAGCCTTTACTGCATTAGCTTCGTCGCATCGTAGACTTGCTGTACGTAATGAAAACTCAGGATAACCTGCTCTAACTCCACCGCCGGCACCACAACACATAGAATTATTTTTTATTCGATACATTTCAGTAAACTTAATCCCGACATCTTCTTCAAGTTTTCGTAAGATAACTCGAGGAATTTCGAACCATGCCTCGATCATTTTGTCTATTTTACGCATATCGAACATTAAATTCGTTGATTTCTTGATCATTGATTGTTCTATATCGTGCGCAAAATGCCTACCAGTGTGGCAGGGATCGTGATATGTTACAACTTTTCCTTTGAGTTCTTTGTTCGGTTTAAACTTAATCTTGCCGTCCGTGATTAATTTAGAGACTAATTCAAATGCGTGCATCGTTTTAAACGGTAGCTCTTCTCCTTCTGCCATCCATTTAGGGTAATCAATAGTAAAAGTCCGGTAGCAACCTGCACAAGAGAAGTATACTTCTTCCAAATTCTTGAAAGCTTCTAAATTTTTATTCATTAACATCTGGGCAGTATCAACAGCTCCGACTCTAAAGAAGGGACTTCCACAACACACTTCATCTTCGATTAATGTGAAGTCTATGCCTAATTGTTCGAAAATCTTTGCTGTAGCGATAGCAACTTCTACTTGCCGATAACTCGCAGTACAACCGACGTAATATCCAAATTTTGCGTTTTTGTTGTTTATGTATTTCCCTAAACCAGCATCCTTTGCCCATTTAAATCGTTCATCTGCTTTTCCTCCGTAAGGATTGTTTAATTCCTTAACTAAACGATCAACTAATTGGTGCTTTTCTATCATAGGGACGCCTGATTCTACGAGTGCGGCTCTTAAAGATTCAATGATGTCTACTGTGGGTATTTTATTCTCGCATTGAGTTGCACATTGTCCACAAGTAATGCAAGGCATAATAACATCTCTTACTTCTTCTGAAAATTCTAAATCTCCGCTTAATATCGAACGGGCAATCCATATTTTTCCTGCATTCCAAAAAGCTTCCCAACCGTATTCAATTCCCGCTGGACACGCATCAATCATACCTTCATAAAGCACTGTTCCTTGTTTACCAGCGTGTTCTCCGATTCCCTCTTTATCAGGTTCCCCTGAATACGCAAATCGACAAGCTTTACAGTGGATGCATCTATAAATATCGCCTTTTAATTCTTGTAATCTATCCATTCCAGTTTTTGCCATTTTTTTTTAACCTCCTTTGTTTACGGAAGAGCCAATCTCCCTGGGTGTAAAATTCCATTTGGGTCTAAGAGCTTCTTAAATGCTCTCAAGTACTTCCAATACATTCCAGATTGATAGTACGCTTGGATGTGTATATAAGGATCTGGTCTATAGTTAAACCACCCTTGTTTTAATCCATATTCGGTTGTTTCTTGATTCATCATTTGAACCTTTTCAACGGATTTCTCATCTGTTGAATCAAAACAAACTATGGGCATACAAATAGCTTGGCGACATCTTTCAATTGAAGCAATCCACATAACAGGTGGAAAGCCATACTTTTCCATAGCTTTATTGTACATTTCAGCGAAATGCGCACATTCATTCCAAGGTACGTACCATGTGATAAATAAGAAACCTGCTTCCCAGAACGAGTATGGAACCGCAATTTTATTAGGTTTTTTCATTCTGCTTGCAATTTGCTTAGGATGAAGTTCCCATGGTTTCATCCCCTCACCGTCTTTTGCTCTATTTTTCTTGAAATCTTCAGCCATACTATTTATTCGCTTAACAACATAATCTAATTCTTCTTGCGTTTGAGCCCAACATTCCCAATTCATCCACCAAGGACTCACTCCGATTCCTTTATAAAATTCATAATCGTGCGGAACTTTATCTTTCGGCCAACGCGTCATCACCAATGGGTAATTGCCTCCTTGAACCATTACAGTGTTATGGGCAATACCAAATTCCTGCTTTCCTATTTCGAGCGTTAGATCTTGCATATCGTAGGGATTCGACATCCCCCAAGCCACCACAGTTTTAAATTTTGGGTGTGGGTAGATTTTGACAGCTACTTTGGTAAATACTCCTAAAGCACCTTGACTACCCATTAGAAAACTCCACATATCAGGACCTATACCGTACTTATAGAAAGGTTTCGCTGTTGGAAGCGCCCAAGAACCAGTTCTAATGACGTCTCCGTTAGGAAAAACCACTTCAGCACACATAAAGTTATCTCCTTGAGGGCCAACACTAGATGTGTAGAGAGAAAAACCACGATCAATAGCATCTCCCATTACTGTGGCTGCTGGAGGCGCTCCATCTGCAATTGGTGGTGCCCAATCTGGATAATTTTTGTGCATATAAGCCCAAAGACCTCCATTTGTAACACCTGGCTCTACAATAGCATACCGGTTTTCCGTATCAATTTCGATGATTCTATCCATTCTGCTTAAATCAAGCATAACTCCGCTTGGTTTGATAGTAGGACAAGCAAATCCGCCAGATAATCCAGCAGAAACTGGACTTACAGCGATTTTTTCTGCAGAACAATAAATTAAAATTTTCCTTATTTCTTCGGTATATTTTGGGCGTACAACGATATCAGGAATTTGCGCCTCTAATCCCATTACAGATTTGGAAAGATATGACGCTGTAATTGCTTTGTTATTCGATGCGTATTTTTTACCGACAATACCAATCATAGCCTCAAGATCTTTCTCATCTGGTAATTTATAGCTCATATTTTAATACCTTTTTATCCTTTTTTTTTTAATTTTGATTAATTATTCTTTATACGTTCGAAAATTATTTGCTTAATTTTAAATTTGTCATAAAAGGCTTTCATAAAAAGAAGTAATTTTCTTATAATTGTATAGTTGAACTCTTTTAAATTAACTTTGCAGAAGAAAAAGATACTTTCTGGGATTGAGTGGGAGAAACAATTAACTTATCGCTAATATTTTTATAATCTCATCGTAATAAAAAAAAAATACATATGTAATCCTTTTATTTCTTTAACAATCTCTTTGACGACGATCTCATTCCGATGACTAGGAAAAACAATGAGAAAATCAATGTTAAAGGCAAATGGCCTAAGATAATATAACCAAAAGCAGGTTCAGATGAGTAAGCAAATAATATAATTGTAACAACTAAGTGAACAATAGAATTCACTATAGCAACATTTCTACTAGGAGATAAAAAACCGAATACTAAATTTGGAATCAGAAATAGTAATATAATGTTCCCAGTAGATAATAGAATTAACGCTGGGAAAAACTTCGAAAACAGTTCTTCGGTTGTAATATATTGGGTGAGATCGAAAGCCATATAGATAAAAAGTGTTAAATTAATGCTAGCAAAAACTAAAAGAATCGTAAAGGGAGTGTTGATTAGCCAAGAGATCATTATTCTTATTATAGGTGAATGAATCGTTTTAGTTCTTAAAACATCTTGAACAACTTTCTCCATCTCTTCAATGATGATTTTTTCTTGATCATAATCTGGTGAATAAGCGTCAATAAATTCTTGCATGATGTTTCTAATTATTTTTGTTACTAACTCGTTATTATCATTTGAACTGACAATTGCAGCTCCAAGTAGACCTTCATCCTCGATTGGAGCGAGAATTAGTTTATTATTTTCTCCGAGGTCAACATTTTTTACAGCAGTTCCTAAAGCTTCCCGGCTAAAGTTAGTAATTGAAGTGAAAAACCCTATTAAAATATTGTCGTCGTATTGCTGTTCCTTAATGAACTCTTTGGAATATAATAAAATTCCGTTTTCATCCAAGATATATAAACTTTTTAACATCTTCTTATATCCTCTTTTATAATCTAATTAATAACTTCATCTATTTTCAACAAATTCCATATAATCACCGATGGAGGCGGTAGACCTTTTAAAGCTAAAAAGGCTTGAACCCAATAGTTCTGTGATTTGGATTATTACATCACTAATACTATTTTTTATGAAGATTTTAAATTTCTCGTTCTTTCTTTCTTCAATTATTACCTCTATTTCCTTCATTTCTTTAAGTTTTTGAATTGAGGAATCGTCTGGATTGTTCAATTCTATGCTCAAAATTTCACCAAATTGAGGTAATTCTTCAATGTAGTCTTTAATAGAGCCTATTTTTGATGTATTTTTTGTAATCGTTAGAATTCGGTCACAATTTGATATAATATCTTCCGGACCATGAAAAATTAGGATGACATGAAAATTTTCTTTGATTTTATCCATGTATGAATTAAACTTTTCATACTCGAGCTTGCCTAAAATCCCAAATGGTATAGAAAACATTATAATTGTTGGTGATTGGATTAATGCCCTTGTAATAGAAAAAAGAAGAAATTCCAAAGGAGTCAACTTTGAGAATCTCTTATTTTTCTTATTCAGTAGTCCAGTTGATTCTAAAACTTTTTTTAGATACGCCTTCTTGCGATTGATTCTATATGACCTGGTTTTTAAGAAATCTTCCATTATTTCATCTAAACTTTGAGCCAAACCAGCTTTCTTTAGCATTAATTTAAATATTTCCTTCTTTTTCTTATAAATTGCATGTAGATTAATTTGATATTGAATAGCTTTCTTGATCTTCATACTTGTGATTGTTGAATCGTATGCTTGAGGTAGAATGAAAATTCTTTCTTTCTCAGATGGACTTAATAATATAGTAGGTTTTCCAAAAATTTCGATTGAACCAGAATAGTCATGTTGTGAACCTGCCATGGCGTCAAATAAAATCATCAAATCCCGCCTGAGATCAATTTTGGCTAAACTTTTTTCATCAAATATTATTCCTATCGATTTTCCTCGGTGAATTTTGAATGATAATTTATCAATCATATCACCTAATGTAACACGATTTACAACCAAATATTGAGAATTTTCTTTTAACACTTTTATTTTTACTCGTGCGGAGACAATACCACATATTCTATCTACAAGTTCATAAATGTGAGGGGGGTTTTCTGTGTTCCAATTTTTAATCATCTCGTCCTCTATAAATTCTCTCTCAGTGATAATTTTAGATAAAGATCTTGAAAAAGAAAAGGTTGGTAAAAACGGATATTTTTCTAAATTAATTTTGAGATTTAAAGTAAAATCAGGATAAGAGATTCTTATCTCTCGGTCGTATGGGTTAGTTTTAATTTGATAATTCTCAAATTTTTCGTCAAGTAGTATAATTTCAGTATTTAAAATTCTTAGATGACTTTGGAATTCCGAACTGATAAGCCTTCTCATGTGGTGGATAATTTTTATGGGATTTATCAATCCGTCTTCATCAAAATCTGGTTCAAATAAAATCTCATTAAAATCAATTTCATTTTCAAGAGGGGTGTATATCTTCAATAACGGAACTCCTTTTTCAATAACATCACTATTAGGAAAGAATAAAACTTCGATAAACGATTTTTTATAGATTAAATTAATAATAGAAGCAATCCCAAACGTATTTTCTCTGTAAGTCATCCAAAAACGCTTAGAGAAACGAACAGCATCTAAAATTTTTAATCTTATTCGTTCCAATTCTATATCTCTAGAGCTCTTCAATTTCGGGTACCTCAATTAATTTATATCTAAAAAATTGCTCCATTTTTGAATCAATTTGTTTTAAATCTTGGATTGTATCCTTTCCTACTTCGTTTTCAATTTTAATAACAAGAGACTCGACATCAAGATTAGTGAATATTGAATAATCCGTCCCTGCCTTATTTTCTAAGACATTCTCTATCCCATCTATAGATTCTAACCTTTGGACCATATTTTTTTGAATGGTGTTAAAAGATAATTCAATTGAGCGCCCTTTACCTGGTAACTGAGCAAGTAATTCTTTAGGCTTCCCGAAATCTATAATCCCTCTATTCCTACCAAAAATTGCAACCCTATTACAAAATCGAGATTCTTCTGGATAATGAGTTATTACAATTAATGTTGTGCCAAATTGTTCATTAATTTTAGTTAAGGCTAACCATAAATTTTCACGAATAATCGGATCTAATCCCGAAGTAGGCTCGTCTAAAATAAGAAAGATAGGTGAATGGATTAAACCGATTGCGATACTAACTCTACGTTTTTGGCCTCCTGAAAGATTTTTAACTAATTCATTCATCTTATCTTCAATCTCTAAGCTTCGTAAGAGTCTTTTAGATCTGCTTATTATTTCTTGCTCAGTTAGACCGTACTGGCTCCCAAATGAGAGTAAATTGTCAATAACAGTGAAATCGTGGTAAATTTTGCTTAGATCTTGAGGAACATACCCATACATCGGCCGTATCTTTTTAGAAGTTCTTTTATTTATATTTAACCCAAAAATTTGGCAGAAACCGGTTATTTTCCTCATCCCTAATAAACCCTTAATATATGTGGATTTACCTGCTCCACTTTCGCCTAAAATCCCTAGAATTTGACCGTGTTCTACCTTCATTGTAACAGAATCAACAATTAACTTACCACCCGCGTATACGCTGAAATTTTCACAATGAATTGCTGGAAACCTTTGAAGATAGGAGGGTGTGATTTTCCCTCCCAGACCTACTTTTTCCTTAATACGCTTTATTAAAGAAATTTTTTTGCGAATTATAAGAAATACATAAGCGCTTAAAATACCAGCTTCAGTTAATAAGATATATATTAATAGCACATTCCACGGTTTCGAATCGAAACTTTGATCATATTTTAATTCATCAATTATTATGATTCCATAAGGAGTATTTCTTAAATCAGCTCCAAAATTTGGATTATCTCCAACCCCTCCCGTACGAACGCTTATACAATCAGAAAACCAGAATAGGGCATCTTTAATGTTTTCTGGCTGAAAATCATAATCATATAACGATTTGGAAGCCATGTATGTCGTAAGAAACGAGGATGGTAAGTCTAATAAATCACCCATCATGGGTAGCAAAGAGAAACTACCATCCGAACTTTGCGAAGTAATCAAGAAATTAATCGCTGACATTTTCGAAATTGGTCCTTGAACGAAACCTTCTTTAAAAATTTGGAGTCCATAATATGTCGAAATGATATCACTATGAAATCCCATAACAATGGAAAATCCTCCATCTGCATTTTGGCAGGACCTTACCCAATGTGAAAAATTATTGTATTGAATCGTATGAAGTCCGTTAATCAATTCTAGAGAAACCAAAGCCCAATATGTACTCTCTACAGTAGATGCATTAACATCTATTAAATCCGTAAAAAGTACGGAATAAGCTCCAAAAAGAGAAAACAAATAATCAATATCATCACCTACCCTAAATCCACCATCAGGATTTTGCAAACTAGATAGATAATTCTTAGTAGCGTTTAATACATTAATAGGAGTTGTTTGAAACCATGGACGATTTCGAGGAATGATCATCTCTAAAAGCTTAATACCGCAATAAGTAGAAAATAATGTAGCATTTTGTCCTGGTTGAGACCCAAACCCTCCATCATATGAATTATAACATGCTCCCACAAAATTTAATATATAATTTTTTATGGCTTGAAATTGAGATGTTTGTATTGTATCTAAATATCCCATTTCATAATAAGTTAATACACCAAAATAGTTAGATTCTATTGTAATTTGCCCGAACAGAGCATTCTTAGCTTGAAAAAAGTGCAGCCAATTATAATATTTAACAGATACCTGATGAATTACATTAGAAAGCTCAATTGTGAGATTAAGCCTCGGTGTTAATATTCCAATTGATTTCATTGCTGCCCACCCAGAGTTAAAATCCGATATGGTAGTGTTAGGGCGAACACCAAATCCACCATTATTATTTGATGAATTTAAAACAAAATTTAATGTTTCATCCTCATTATTTAATATATTAAACCCTAACAGATTCTCTACTATCTCTAATGTTGAAATTGAGTAATAAGTTGTTTGGACATCAGACATTCCCGTTTCAGGATTTGTATACCCTCCATCGAATGAGTTATACAATGAACCAAAATACGCCCAAATTGATGTTAAATCAAAAATACTATAGGTCATATTCATCCTTAAATAAGCCCTTACACCGTAGAATGTTGCTTCAGGAGTGCTGATTAACGAGTTGTTAGTTAACCTATAACTACCTCCAAGCCATGTAGAATTTATAAATTCTCCAACTTTTTTGTTTGTAATACTAGACATTTCAGATATGCTATAAGATAATTTAATCGCGCTAAAAGTAGAAATTATGTCTGAATCGTTTAGAAATTGATTAAATTTAAAACCCCATCCGCCCCCATTAAGAGAGCTTAACAGATATTTCGCTATATTATCTGTTTCTCCAAGTTGAACTTTTCTCTCAAGGTATGAAATATTAGCTATTTTTAATGTTTCGATAGCCATATAAGTAGAGAACAAATTCCCCAGACCTGCGATATCTGAATAAGAACCATCGTAATTTTGTTTTTCAAATATATAATTAAAGAAGATATCTTTTAGAAAAAATTGTACATTGGTATTATTGTTAGGATCAATTAAATCTGGAGCATATATGTTTGTAAATGTAAAATTTGTGGAATCTATTGCTCGATAATTTGAATCGATTTCAGGTTCCACAAACAAGCCTATTTGATTATGATGAGTGGTTGCAAATAATGTTGCAAGGTTTTTAGCTTTGCTTACATCTGTTTCACTTATAAAATAGGTCCATCTAATATTGATTAAAACCAATGATATTATTGGTGTTCCTGCTAAAATTATGAGTATTATAAGCCTTTTGAGTCTTTTTTTGTTTTTACGATTAAGATTTATTATGGATTGTCACCTCCATTCAATATTTCAGAATTATTTAGACGGTTTTCAATTTCTTCCTCTTCTTGAATTCTGATTTGAAAGTATCTTCTAAAATTAGCGACGTCCCTGCTCATGGAATAAACTTTTAAATTATTTTCAAACAAGAATTTCATCAATTTAGGTAAGCTATCTTCAAAATCTTCCATTAAAACTTCGATAGTCTCGTTTCCAACCCTTAATACTTTTTCTGTGAATGGATACTTTTGTATGGTATTAATTATCTCTTGGTTTAAATTTTCAATTGAAATTCTTGCTACCAAACCATTACTAGGTAAAGAGTTTATAAGATTTTGTGGAGAATCGAATTCAAGCAATTTCCCTTCCCTTAAAATAGCACATTTATCACATATTAACGCTGCTTCTAAATCGTGAGTAATTATAAACATGGTAGTATTTAGCTGCTGGTTTAACTTCTTAAGATAGCTAAGAATATCATAACGCTTAGATGCATCGACTCCAGTAGTAGGTTCGTCAAGAAATAAGACTTTTGGGTTATGAATTAACCCAATAGCCATTGATAAGCGCTTTTTTTCCCCGCCGCTCATCTTCTTAACTCTTTTTTTCCAGGTGTCTTGGGGGATATCTAATATGTTAAATAATTTTTCAGCAGTTGATTTTGCTTCTTTTTTATCCATTCCATAAGTAGAGGTAAAAATCTCAACATTAACCATGGGATTTAGTTCAAAATATAGATTTAGCAGTTCTAATTGAGGTACATATCCGATATTGCTTAAAATTTTTGAGTGATTTCCTTTTTTACTCGGATTTAAACCTGTAACTAATACATTGCCACTCCAGTTTTTTTTATCAATCTGGCATGTTAAAACCCTTATTATGGTTGTTTTTCCAGCTCCGGATATTCCGAACATCCCAATAATCTCCCCTTCTTCTACATTAAATGAAACATCTTGAACTATTTGCTTATCTCCGAAAATGACATTTAAATTTTCAACAAATACCATTGTGTTGTTCGAATTCTCAGTAGTCTCCATGTCACACCTCGTATTTTCTTCTCTGAAACAAAATAAATGACAACACTACGAGAACAAGACTTACTCCTAAAAGAGAAAAGAAATCAAAACCAAATACAGATTTCCCTTTAGTAATTATTCCTGTAATTAAAGGGGATCCATGAGATAATGGGAGCACATAGGCTATAGCTTGTAGGTAAATGGGCATAGCTTCAATGGGAATAAAAATTCCGCTTAAAAGAATCAAAACGAGAAAGGTTGCAAAAAATAATTGATTTGCTTGGGTTTTAGTTTTACTTAAAGTACTAATAAATATACCAATTGTAAGACCGGCAAAACCTAAAATGAATAAAGCTAGAAATAAATCAAATACAGTTCCTAGTAAATATAAACCAAAACCTAAAGCGGCCATCACAAGAGAAATATTTTGAACGATTAAAATGCTAAGGTAGGTTACATATTTTGCTAATAGTATTTCAATTCTTTTAACCGGTGTGAGTAACAATCTCGCAACGGGCTTTTCTTGAACGATGATTAAGATTGTTGAGACCATACCAACGCCAATTATCATAAAAGACAACACTAATACCATGGTATTATTATACCCTGAGCTGTAGTTTTCTGGAATTGTAAATTCCTCAAAGCCATTGAGTTCAAATTGAGGAGTTAAATTATTCTGGGACACAAAAATTTTAATCGAATCGTAAACAGCATTTAAGTTAACCTGAATTTTTTGGATATCTGATGAATCTGTTATACAGTCGATTAAACCTGGATACCCCCAACTTATTAATTCCGAAAAATCGACAGGAATTGCTATAATAATCTGAATCCTTTTAGAAATCATGTAATTTCTAGCGGTCTCCATTGCATATATCTCCTCAGTTGCGTTGAAAAATTGGACGAGGTTCAATAAATTTGATGAATTAACAGCCTCGACATATTTAAGATTATAATCATCCAGTTCTGATTCTGTGAAATTATTTTCTTCAATAAAAGTGTTTGAATCATAGGAAACGACAACGCAATTAATAGGGTCTGCGGGTCCTCCCGAACTACTAGAGGTTACACCTATTAAAACTACAACGAGAGGAGGTACAATTAACGCTATGAAAATATTAAACTTATCTGTCCATAATAGACGAAATTCTTTTTTAATTTGGTTAAATAACCTTAGAACACTGTTTTTTTGAAATAATTTCTTACCATTTTTTTTGTTTAAACTTCTAATGATTATCTATACCTCCAGTTTTTTAAATTTATAACCAATGTAGGCAATAGTAAGAAAGACAAAAGAAATCATTAGCATAAAAAACACGTGTTCTAAATTTAATGGTAATCCTCTTAGAGTGATATCAGTAATCAATACTGAAGCATGACTTAATGGTAAAACATCAGCTAGGAATTTTGCTCCACCTAAAGACTCTGCGGGTAATAGTGTTCCTGAGAAAATAATAATCACGATAAACATCATTAGATACATCTGATTAGCTCCCTGTTCAGTTGGACTAATAGCTGAAATAAATAAACCAATAGCAACTCCACAAAACCCAATCAATATTAAAACTAGATAGAAATCAAAGAGTGAGCCTAAACTATACAAACCAAAAAATGATGTAAGGATAAATATTTCTGTGGCCTGCATAATCATTATTACTGTGTTTGCTATTAGTTTACTCAAAATTATATCTCTCTTTGCTGTTGGAGTTATAAGCATTCTCGGTAGTGGACCCTCTGAAACAATAGATAAAGATGTAAGATTCATAGTAGTTCCTACAATAATTATTGGCAAAATTAGAGCTAATGCATAATTTAATAATTGAGATTCCCACGAGGGTACGCCAAATTCCAGATGAGGGATCATAATAGTAAAATTTTCTATCATGTTAATTTCCATCCTAAATAAAGCGAGCGGTTCCTGGATTGCAACTTCTATCGCACCAACAGCGCTAGAATCAGAACCATCGATGTAATAGATTAACACGGGATTGGAATTATTTGCGATCGACTCTGAAAAATTTTGTGGAAGTATGATGAAAACATCTATGAGCTCATTTTTTAACAAATATATGCAGCGATTAAAAGCCTGGTAATATTCTCCAATATTCGTGGAATTAAACTGGTTATAGAGGTCCCATGTTGTCGAATTTTTCTCCATTATCGAGATAAAAATGTTATCATATTCGGTAGAATTTGAAGGAAAATCATCGAAGGTAGGCATTTCATCACGGGTTATGATTGCCGCTGTAAAAAATTTAGTAGGACCGACACCAGTAGTTAGCCCAAAAATTATAATTAACAGCATTGGGATTGTGAACAATAGTATTAAAGTCCTCTTATCAGATTTAATCCTATTAAATTCTTTTTGAATTAGACTGCTTATAGTCATTAAACTATGCTCTCACGTGAGATTCTTTATGAATTGAACATAAAGATTTGATAACTAATTAAAAGATATATAGACTACTTTTATAAAAAACTTATTACCTTAATTGTCAATAATTCAAATTTTAGGAGAAATTTCAAGAAGAGCATGCTCAGTTTTATGCGAAAAGTCATTCATACTTAAAATCAGCCTTCTTCTTTTATCTTTTAGAATGAATTTTCGAAAGGTTTCATTGTTTTCGTCAATAAATTCCCAAAACTCATCGTATATTTCCTTTAAAGTCATTTTAGAATTAGTCTCAGCTTTTATGTCAACATATTTCTTATCTTTATCAATATCTGGCTTTCTTGGTCTAGTTTTAGATTTTTTCTTATGTAACACATTGGATTTATAGAGATCTAAACTGTTTACAAAGTGGTTATTAGAATCAAACTTATTTTGCTTATCGTTCTTGTCGTGGTTCAATTGGAAATCTACTTTTTGGTATCCCCTTATCGCAAAATTTTTGTCTAAAAACAATTGAAAATGGTGCGGACAAATTTTACCTTTTGGTACTGATACAGTAGTTAGTTGTGTTGCATTATTTATTACTGATTTAGGAATTTGTATAACATCTTTCGACTTACAGACAGGACAAATAACTTGAACGTATCTATTGGTTGTTATAACTTCCATACAATTTTAAAAAAAAATGCATTAATTTTTTCGTCTTACCATTTATTTATATCTTAGAATATAAATACCCCTAATTTTGAAATTAATATAGTCTCGACCTTCAAAACTAAATTTTAAGTTAAATAAATTATAATCTCTATTATATTCTCTATAAAGGGACAAATTAATTATGAATGGTCAAATAACTGATTTGGATGTTTTTTTTAACCCTAAATCCATTGCTATTATTGGTGCTTCAGATACTTTCAAATTTGGTTATACTATGACAAATTATTTATTAAATTCGAATTTTAAAACATATCCTGTAAATATTAATAAAGATATTATTTTTGGTCATACCGTGTTCAAAAATATTAATGATATCCCAGCTGATATCGAATTGGCAATTGTTGTAGTAAAGAATGAACATGTGCTTCAAATAGTTAAGGATTCTGTCAAAAAAGGAGTTAAAGGGATAATTATCGAAACTGCGGGCTTTGCTGAAACGGGTATCGAAAAATTTGTTAAAATGCAAGAAAAAATAGAGGTAATTGCTAAAAACTCGAATGTAAGAATAATTGGTCCTAATTGTGTGGGAGTTACTAATTTTGACAACAAATTTACAACCACAGAAATAGATTTTGATCAATCTATAGAAGGGGGCACTATTTCAATTATCGCTCAGTCAGGTGTATTAGGAAATATATTTGTTGAATGGTCAGCAAGTCAGAAAATTGGTTTTTCGAAAACGATAACACTTGGTAATAAAGTAGATGTTGATGAGATTGATATGCTGGAATATCTAGATAAAGATACGAACACTAATGTAATAACAGTTTATTTAGAGGGGGTGAAAAGAGGCCCAAAGTTAATAGAAACACTAAAAAAATTAACTAAACCTGTTTTGATTCTAAAAAATGGTCGTAGCGAAATTGGTTCTAGAGCGATAAAGAGTCACACTGGCTCTATCGCTGGAGACGATAAAATTTACGATACAATTTTCAAACAGCATCCCGGTATTTATCGCGTAAATAATTTTTACGAAATGTTTAATATCGCTCAAGTGTTTGCTACTCAACCCTTACCGAAAGGAAAGAACATCGCAATAATTACATCTTCAGGAAGTTTAGGTATATTAGCTTGCGACGAAATTGAAAGGCTAGGTCTAAAACTTGCGGTTTTAAATGAGGCTACCATTCAAGAGATGAAATCTATCGCCCCAAATTGGACTTCTTTGAAGAATCCTGTCGACTTGGGGCCTTCATTATTTATGACTTTTAGTAAATCGTTAAAAGCGATACTAAACGATGAACATGTAGATGCCTTATTACACATATTCGCTGTCCCTCAAAAACCTCTAGAGACCTTTTCTATACCCATAACACCACACTTGAGGGAAATGAAAAATCTTTCGACCAAGCTGAATAAACCTGTTATTACTTGCGTTTTTGGTTCCCGTTGGGTTCTTGAATACTTTTTAAAACATTCGTATAAATATAAAATTCCAATAATGACTCAAATAAGCCACGCAATAAAGGCGTTTAAATTTATGTATGATTTTAGTAAATCAAATAAAAATCTGAATAAAGATATCGAAACTTAACGGTTAAAATTAATCTAAAAATTGGACTCCATTTTTTTTATAATCGACTTCAGACTTCTTTTAATTAAAATATAAGTAATAAAAATGAATGAGAGAAGTGATTATAAATGGTTGATTGGAGACAAATAGCAGATCAAGCCCTATTATATTGGCAAGAGTTTATAACTTGGTTTTTGGCTTTACCCATCTACTCTCAAGTTTTCGTAATAATGGCAGCAGTTGGTGTGATAATCCTATCGGTAGTCATTGTATACTATACTCTTAAAGGTGTGGCTTATTTAGTTTATTACATCCTAAAAGGAGTATATCTTTTACTAAAAGGAATATTCACTGGTCTTTATAAGCTTTTTGAGGAAATTTATTATGAGGTTTCTGGTAAACCTAAACCTATTAAGGAATCCTCTGATAAAGAATGTTATGGACAATCAGAAGCACCCCAACAATCTTACGAGGAACAAGAGATTATTAAACCAATGCAGAAAGAAATTCAAATTGTACAACCTAATGCTGTGTTTTGTAGTGAGTGTGGAAGTCAATATACCGAGAGAATGATTGAACAATTAAGTGAAAATGGAACTGCTTATTGTGTGTTTTGTGGAAAAGGATACAAATCTATTAAAGTTGAAGTAGAACAATACTAATTTTTTTTCTTTTTTTTTAATCTTTTTTTTACTGTAGGTTTTCTGAAAGTAACTTTTATGACTGTTTGTAGACTATATCTGATGATTAATTTTAAATATTGTTAAGACAATGAAGTAGTTACCGAATTTCGTTATTTATATTGAAATAATATTAAAATTTGATAAAAAATGACAAATGAAAATACCAAAAAGAGTCCATATTCGGAAAAAATATGGCTTAAATCTTACGATGCTCATGTAAAACCAAACATTGATCTAGAGTATTATTCTGTAGCAGAAATGATGAAACGTACGGTTAAGAAATACCCCAATAGTTTATGCTACGATTTTCAAGGTTCTTGTGCGACTTTTAAAGAAGCAGAAAAATATATTAACAGTTTTGCTAATTTTCTTATTGATAATGGCGTGAAAAAAGGAGAACGTGTAGTAATAAATCTACCAAATCTTCCCCAATTTATCATAGCGTTATTTGGAACGTTTTACGCAGGATGTGCTGCGTCAGGGATGAACTTTTTATTACAACCAAATGAAATAAGGTACCAGTTAAAAGACAGTGGAGCGGTTGCAATAATTACTTTAGACTCTTTTTACGAAGAGAAAGTAAGGGAGGCGCTCAAGACTGGGGACACAGATGTAAAAATTGTGATTACAACTAATGTAGCTGATGTTTTGGATTTGGAACCTGCTATGAAAGAACAATTAATTAAAATAGGAAAAATCCCACATGGAAAAGTTGAACCAATTAATAGCATCAAATATTTTAACTATAAAGATATTGTAGAGAAATATCCAAACGATCAATCGCCTAATGTTGAAATAGGTCCTGAAGATCTTTTATTACTTCAATACACTGGTGGAACGACTGGTCCTCCAAAAGGGGCAATACTAACTCATCGAAATTTAATACATATAATGCAAATAGTAGCTCATTGGTTTGAACCTGGTTCTAATCCCGGTAAAGACATTTACATGTCTGGGTTTCCTTTTTTCCATTTGGCGGGTTTACAATTTTGCCTTCAGAGTGCTTTTATGGGTTCCACTCAAATTTTAGTTCCTGATCCACGAGATACAAATTATATGACTGGTAAAATGAAAGACTATGAAGGAAAGATTGCACTAATGTATAACGTTCCAACTCTTTATATGATGCTTTTAAAAAATCGGAAATTTAAAAAATTAGATTTAAGCTCTGTGATTGGCTATATCTCTGGTGCAGCTCCTTTCCCTACTAAAAATATAAATGAATTTGAAGATGTTGTAGGTCGAGGGAAACTTGTAGAAGCTTATGGAATGACCGAGGCCTCTCCCGGAGTAACTATGAACCCCTATCTCGGAGAGAAGAAAGTTGGAACTGTGGGAGTTCCATTTCCTAACACGGAAGTAAAATTAGTAGATGTTACAGACCGAAATAAGGAAGTTCCTATAGAGACACCGGGTGAGATTGCTATTAGAGGCCCTCAAATATTCAAAGGGTATTGGAATAAACCAAAAGAAACTGAAAATGCACTTGTCGACGGTTGGTTTTATTCTGGTGATGTTGGTGTGATGGATAAGGATGGATATATTACTATCGTTGACCGTACAAAAGATATGATAATTGTCAGCGGATTTAAAGTATTTAGCGTTGAAGTTGACGATAAGATGAATAAACATCCTGCAATTGAGTTATGTTCAACTGTTGGAATCCCTGACTCAGATCGTCCCGGTTCAGAAATAGTTAAATTGTATGTGCTGCTTAAGGAAGGTTACCAAGCCTCAGAAGAAGTTAAAGCAGATATTTTAAAATTTGCGCAAGACAATTTAGCAAAATATAAAGTCCCTAAATTCATTGAATTTCTCGATCAATTACCATTAACAACAATAGGCAAAGTCGATAAAAAAGCTTTAAGAAAGATGTAAATTCCTTTTTTTTATTTTATTTTTCAATCAATCAGTATTTTAATCTAGTTTTTTTTCGTAAAGAACAACCGCTACGGGTTCGTCTTCCCAAGAGGGATCCTTAAACCCTAATTCTTTTACATACTTTACTGCTTCAGCCTTACAGTAAAGCTCAACTAAATCGATTTCATTTTTATCAATTTCGAAGTTTAATGTATAAGATATTAATTTACAAGCGGCTAATGGATCACCGTAAACTATAATCCATAATTCATTTTCCCTAGGATTTTCCGGTTGAGCATGGCTCTTAATATCTATTTTTTGTAGTATTGCTTCAGAATTAGTTAACCATACAGCGTTTTTGTCTTCTAAACTTGATAGTGGAATATACGACCACCCGATATTCAATTCATCTCCAGGGCCAATATCCATTTTTTTATATTTACTTTTTGCTTCTTTGTTAGTTATTTTCCGAATTTGAGAAAAATCGCTTAAGTTCAGTTTTAACTTACTTATCTTACATTCTAAGACTTCCATCCTTTTTTTCTCGTTAAATCCGTGAAATTTTGCTAAAGCTTTAGAACCAAAATTACTAGAAGATGTATCGTACTGAGCGACCTTGGCGCCTACTTGAATTGCATAATCAATAGCATATTTCATTAAATCACGTCCAATTCCTTGCTTTTGATGAGTTATCTTCACTCGACCCCCCTCTAACCACGCTATTCCATTAGGAAACATTTTTACTCTTCCAAGCCCAATTAATTCTTTCATTTCTTCTTCAAGAAAAGCACCGTAAGCCAAGTTGCCTTTTTCATTTAACCATCTCTCTATAACATCAGGGATGTAATCATCACCTTCCCATATGTCTTTACTGATGTCTAAAATTGCTGGTATATCTTTTTTTGTTAAATCTCGGAAATATAATTTCATAATTTCAACCAATAATAAATAACCTAATTATAGAAACAATAATCAGAGAATATTAAGAAAGTTTTTTGTAAAGATTGTAATATAAAATAAATACTAAACAAGTATGAACTATCACACAAGCAAATATTCCGAGTGTAATAAGAAGATATCCGTTATAGAGTGCTAAAAGAAATGAGGATATGAGATAAGATATCAAGATTTTTAAATTTTTGAATTTAAACCAGATATGTAAATGATAGAGAGAAAAAATTACGCTCGAAATTAAAATCGCTAAGAATAACCCTAATTTTAGCTGGTATAATAAAACTCCTATGAGATAATAACGAAAGATAAATTCTTCCATTATCATAGTCAGAGGAAAAAACACAAATAAGATGTTTTTACCATTTTTATTCAATAGAGCATTAATTACCTCGTGATGTTTCATAGTTTCTTTGCTTGTTCCTTTGTACATAAAAAATTCCATCACTTTTCCTAAAACCAAAAGGAATACAAATCCTATTAGTAAAAATGCCAGAGTAAAAAGAGAAAAATCATTGACGATGAGAAATTCAGTGTAAATGCCAAAAAATAATGGAACTATTAATAATATTACTGCAAAGGTAATAGTTAGATATTTTTTACTCAATTCCAATTTTCTAATGCCATAAGTAATTATTATATATTGGAAGCTTCCCATTATATATTATTTTAATCCATAAAAAAAGGATTTGAAGCTTGCCAGAATTGTATCAAAAACTTGAAAAGATTGTATCAAAAAATTGCATTTCAGATAATCTATATGTAAGACACGCTTATTCGAGGACTGTAGATCCTGTATTACAAGGTGTTCCAGATATCGTTATAAGACCAAAGGACGCTCAAGAAATTTCTGAAATTCTTAAGGTTGCAAACGAGGAAGATATAGCTGTGATACCTCGTGGAGGTGGTGACTGTGAATTCGGGGGCAGTAAACCCATTGGTGACAGTGGAATTGTCTTGGACTTAAAGCGAATGAACAATGTAATTAATCTAGACCAAGAAAATCTTATTGTTACCATCGAGGCAGGTATTTCCTGGGGAAAATTGAACAATTATTTATGCAATTTTGGATTATATACTGGGTGCTTAGGTCCTGGATCCGGACTGACAGCTTCTGTTGGAGGTGGTATCTCTCATCAATCAGTTGGTGGCGGGGGATGTGCTAAATATGGATCATGTACGAATCAATTAGTTTCTTTAGAGGTCGTTCTACCTACTGGGGAGATAATTGAAACAGGTTCACGAGCAAACAAATATTCAAAATTGCCGTTTAATAGATTCGGAAACGGTCCTGACTTTGCAAGCCTTTTTTGTGGTGATAACGGAATTTTTGGTGTGAAAACCCAAGCGTCATTACAAATTTTTCCAAAACCTCCATTTGCAGATTACAAAACATTTCTCATGCCTCGAAAATCTGAAGAAATATCAGCAAAAATTTTTACTGAATTTAGGCGCAAAGGGATTGATGTTTACGATTCGATGTATTTTATGGATTTATTAGTAAGGGTAGGCACAGAAAAAGGAATTTTTCCTTTATGGGAAAACTTAAAGAGAAAAAGAGGTACAATGTTTTACACCGTAGAAGCTAACACAGAAATAGAACTAGAAGAGAAAGTTAAACAGTTAGACAAAATTTTTCTCCAAAATAAAGCAGAAGAATTAGGTCCAGAAATTGCTGATGGGAACATAGGGAAATGGCACTACGAAGAACAAGGACACTGGTTAATTGCACATAATTTATGGGGGTTAGTCCCTGGCTTTACAGCATTAGATGCAGAATGCCACACGCCAATTACCGCCTATCCCGGAATTTTAAAAGATGTAGACCTTTGGGATTTTGAACACACTAAAGAAATGGAACAAATTTTAGGTGTATCAGGAATGCGACCAATTTCTGGAGCAGGACCCATTATACTAATTGGAGATCACAACGTTGAGTTAACAACTGGATTTACAAGCTTCGAAAGCTATATTGATGGAACAAATTACGAATTTCTTAAAGAATTAAACATCAAACTTTGGAAATCGCTACTCGAAAGAATAACTAAACACGGAGTAACATGGTACATGGTAGGAGATATCCTAAGTAGGCTATTAGCCGAAATTGGAGCGTTTCAGCCGGAGTACTTACAATTCTTGAAATCAATTAAAAAAACACTTGATCCGCGTTTTATTTTAAGTAGAGGAAAGTTTAATTTTTGGGGAGAAAAATAAAAAGCAAACATTATTAGAAAAAGAAGTAAAAAATATGTTTAGTAAAAGGATTTATCTTGAAAATAACGTGGGGAATATAGTTAAAGTGAAAGGTAGAATTTCTAATGTAATCTGGCAACATATGACGGCTCTTATTGATTCTCATCCACACATGAATTATTTCGACTTAGCTGATAGTTATCAAATTATAGTTTATACTAAGGACCAGATTTCTTGTGAAGATCAGATCGAAATAACTGGGGAGGTCACGAAGCTAGAGAGTGATTACAACAATCCTGAAGTTAAAATTAGCGATAAATTTGCTGAATATCATATAATTGCAGATTCTTGGAAATGTATTGATTAAAAAATAAGAAAGTTTGAAAATAAATAAAATAATGATAAATAACACAATTAGAATACATTTAAGTAATTTATAGAGTCTATTATAAAATAATTTTATTAAATTAAGAGGTTTAAGAAAATTGTCTGAAGTATATAAAAAATTAGAAAATATCGTGAAAGAGAAATACATCTCTAATAGTATTTATGTCCGGCACGCGTATTCGAGGAATGTAGATCCCATTTTACAAGGCGTTCCTGATATTGTAATTAGACCGAAAGATGCTCAAGAGATTGCAGAAATTCTTAAAATTGCAAACATCGAAAATATCCCCGTTACACCTCGTGGAGGTGGGGACTGTGAATTCGGGGGGAGTAAACCAATAGGGGATGGTGGAATAGTATTAGATATGAAAAGAATGAACGAGATTATCAAGTTAGACCAAGAAAATCTTATCGTAACAGTTGAAGCTGGAATTTCTTGGGGAAAATTAAACGAATACTTGTGTCATTATGATCTTTATACGGGTTGTATGGGACCGGGTTCCGGAATGACTGCTGCGGTAGGAGGAAGTATATCTCATCATTCAGTAGGTGGAGGGGGATGTGCTAAATATGGTGCCTGTACTAATCAATTGGTTTCGTTGGAGGTAGTACTTCCGACGGGTGAAATCATTGAAACGGGTTCTCAAGCTAATAAGTACTCTAAATTCCCTTTCAATCGATTTGGTAATGGTCCTGATTTAGCTGGTCTTTTCTGTGGTGACAATGGTATTTTTGGCGTGAAAACCAAAGTTTCGCTGCAAATATTTCCAAGACCACCATTCGCAGCATATAAAACATTTCAATTACCTCGGAAAGAACGAGTGATTTCAGCTAAAATTATGAATGAGATCAGGCAAAAGGGAATTGATGTTTACGATGTTATGTATATGATGGATTTATTAGTAAGATTAGGCTCAGAAAAAGGAATGTTTCCGTTTTGGGAAAACTTGAAAAAAAAGAGGGGAGTAATCTTTTATACGATCGAAGCAAATTCGGAAAAAGAATTAGAGGAAAAAGTAAAACAATTAGATGAAATCATGCTAAATAATAAGACAGAAGAATTAAATTCAGAAATTGCTGACGGGAACATCGCTAGATGGCATTATGCTGAACAAGGTCATTGGCAATTCTATCATAACCTATGGGGCGTATCTCACTGCATGGAACCATTAACAGCAGAATGTTTTAGTCCGATCGATTCATATCCTGAGGTCTTAAACGATATCGACCAGTGGGACATGGAACATAACGAAGATATGCAAAAAATTTTTAATATTGCAAAAACTCGTCCGATTGCAGGGAGTGGACCAATTGTATTAGTTGATGGCAATAATGTAGAAATTACATGTGGTTTTACCACCATTGGAAGTTATTTTAATGGAGAGAATCACGAGTTTCTCAAGGAACTAAATTTAAAGCTTTGGAAATCATTGCTAGAAAGAGTAACCAAACATGGAGTGCAATGGTACATGATGGGAGACTATATGTCGAGATTGATGGTAGATATGGGTGCGTATCCCGAACACTATTATAATTTTATGAAGTCAATTAAGCAATCTTTAGATCCAAAAATGATTTTAAGTAGAGGAAAATTTAACTTTTGGGGGAAGTAAAAATATGAGTGAATTAAAAAATCTGAAAGAAGAATGGAAAGCTATATTCAGTTGTATGGGCTGTGGGGATTGTGGATACGCCATAAGACCGGCAGTTGAAAGATATTTAACTTGTCCAGTTAAGGAAGCAAAAGGTGAAGGAGGTTTTGAAATTTATTTTGCTCGAGGAAGGATGAATGTTCTTAAGAGTATATTAGAAAAACAGATACCTCTTTCCAGAGAGCTCGCGAAATTCGTTTATGAGTGTATGGAATGCGGGAATTGCACCGAAGTGTGTCATATGTCTCAAAACGAGTATATCGTTCTCAATACATCTAAATGGATCGACCATGTAAAAGTATGGGAAGCGTTACGAAAAGATCTTGTAGAAGCGGGCTTCGCCCCACTTGACAGACATGGCAAGTTAATTGATTACATGAACGATGAAACTATGAGAAATCCTTATGGCGAAGAAGAAGCAAAAAAATTCAAGTGGACAACCGAATTTCCTGAAATCAAGGACAGAGGTGAGTTAGTATTTTTTGGCGGGTGCACGATGCCGTTAAGACAAGTAGATACCTTAAAAAGCATGATGAAAATTCTTAAAGTAGCGGGAAAAGATATGGCAATGTCTAAAGATGAGTGGTGTTGCGGTTCAGTAGCCTTGAGAATCGGAGATGAGAGCTCTGTAATTGATATTGTTAAACATAACGTAGAAATTTTTAAAAACATGGGGGCCAAAACGATATTTACTGCATGTGCGGGATGTTATAGAACATGGAAAAAAGATTATCCCGAATTACTAGGTGAAGAATTGCCGTTTGAAGTAAAACACATAACAGAAATATTAGTTGACATGTTAAATAATAACGAGATACCGTTTAAATCAGTTGAAGGTTCGGAAACAGTAACGTGGCACGATCCATGTCATTTAGGAAGACATATGGATCTCTATGAGATACCTAGGGATGTCTTACTAAAAATACCGGGGATACAATTAAAAGAAATGAAACGAAATCGGAATAATGCTTGGTGCTGTGGAGCTGGTGGAGGAGTAAAGAGCGAATTTCCCGATTTAGCGCTTGACATTTCAAAAGAAAGAATAAAAGAGGCAATAGACACAGGAGCACAAATTTTAACTACGAGCTGTCCATTTTGTATTGGTAATCTGAGTGATACATATAAAGATATGGATGCTGAAGTTCGAGAAAAAATTCAAGTAATTGACATAATTGATTTGATAGCTGAAAAAATTTAATTAACTAATTTGGTAAATTCTGAATTTTTTTCCATTTTTTTCTTATAGAATAGTTTCCTGAATGGTAAATTCAGAGTCTGATTTTAATGATAATTCTTATCAAATAAATCAAAATATAAATATTAATCAAGATTTTTCCTCAAAAGATAAAAAAGACATTAAATCAATGTGAGAATTCATATATAGAAAAGTCTGTCTTGCATGGTGGTCCAAATGAGATATGCAATTTAGGGGATTTAGATAGTTCCATGATGACCCCCATGTTTGTATAGGCTCCACTCGGGAGGTCATGGCGACAAATAGGATGTTCTTTCGGATCGTGAGATCTTAAGATTCTTTTGATCATTTCAACAGTTATCGACTTTGAATTTTCATGTAAATTATGTTTTAAATAATCTAACCGTGTTTTTGTATCTAATCTCCAATTTTCTAATCCGTAGTCCCCATAATAATTAATATTATTAAGGAGTGTTAAATATTCATCATCTACATCTGTATTTTCGATTGCGTGATTAGTATGATAAACACGAGTAGACCCTTGATATGGAAGAAATTGCTTAACTTGGTTAGGTGAACATTCATAATCAACAACACTAGTCCCATCTCCAATGAGATAATTTACCCCTGAGGCATGAGGTAGTTTTTGAATGATAGAGACTGCGTCCTTAAGAGATTTCTGATTCAATATTAGTCGGGAGACAAAGAGCGCGCCTAATCCGTTTAAATTTTTCTTTAGACTAGGACTCATTTGATTCAAGCAAGCTCCCATGGAACAATTGTTCATTCCATATATTCCAATTAATCCAGGATAACCTATATGATACCATTCCATTGAACTTTCGGGATCTTTTGCGTGGATTAATGTTTCTACTCCAACCCAACCAATTGAATTATCTGCATTTTGAGCTATTATTGGATAATCTTGGGTCTGATCGAAAACTCCTAATGCAGTACATTGCTGACTCGTGGTCGTCTTAAATACATCATTTAATTTTTGAAAATTTTCTGTACTTGCTCGCAAGATCCAATACCACCCCATTTCTCCGATTAATTGTCTAACAAAGATGCTGTTGAAATCAAATTTTGCCCCGTCAGCAATTCCTTGTATCTCGTCAATCAAATCTGGAGTCCATTTCTTGGCAGCCGAAAGAAAATTAGTCGTATCTAAAATATCTTTAGCAAAGAGAGCATATGACTTGAAACCAAAATGACGAGTGATATGCTCAAACATCATTCTAGGAATATGTTTCTTAAGCGCTTCTCCGTGAATTTTCCCTCTTTCATAAGCGGACCCTTCTGTTTCTAAATAAATCATGTAATTTCCTTCTCATCATTAATTATTTTCAATGGCGTATCACCTCTAAGATTAATATTGCAGAATCAATCTCTATTAGTAAGGATTAAATTCTCGTATTTAACATTTTTGTCATAACCTTTATTAGTATTCTACAATTGTACTACATAAGGCGCATCCGTGGAGGATTTTGGTACTAATCTTTCAAAATTCATTTCGTAATATAAAAAAACTAAACTAAACTTCATTTGATTCAATATTAGACTGACTTCTTTTTTTTACCAGTTTCATTTGAAATTGGAATGCTAAATTCAGAGTCTGATTTCAATGAAAATTCCATTGGAAAATGATATAACAATAGTGTTAAAAACAATTTAAGATTTAAAGTGATTAATATGGTTCAGAAAGCGATGGTAAATGTTTATCCCATTAGGTACAAAAACAATAATTTAGAGCTTCTCATGATAAAAAGAGCTACAGTAGCTTATAATTGGCAATGCGTATCTGGCTCAGTAGGAGATACTATGGGGGAACCTGATCACCCGAAAGGAGAAAGCCCTCTTGAGTGTGCAAAAAGAGAACTTTTTGAAGAAACAGGATACATTCCTACTCTAATGATCCCATTTAATATTCCTAAAGAATTATACACAGAAAATGAAGAAGATGAAGGCGATAAATCACCTCCACATCTTCAAGAACTTGTAAAAGAAATTACATTTTATAATTTCATAGCTTGTATAGATCAACCTCAGGATCCAGTATTGAATCCTGCTGAACATACAGATTGGAAATGGTGCAGCTTTGAAATAGCCTATAAAATAATAAAGTGGGCTGTGGAAAAAAAATTGTTAAGGTTTGCCTATAATTACATTATTACAAATCCGTTAAAATAGTAAGAATATTGTCAAAATTTCCTTTGAAATTGGAATGGAAAAGTAATATTCAAAAAGAACTAAAATTTCTCATAATTATGGGGAATATTGATATTTATCTACAACCTACCGAATTTTTCGATTTTAATAAAAAATTTGTTAGAGAAAAAGCTTTTGAGATTACGGCAGGGTTAGAAACCGAAAGTGATAAAGCTAAAGCGCTCTTTTATTGGGTAAGGGATAAAATTAAATACAATATGCATACATATATTCCTTCTGCTAAAGCTAATTTTAAAGCCAGCGTGACTCTAAGACGAAAAAATGGTTTTTGTGTTTCAAAATCCGTTTTATTATCCTCTTTTGCACGAGCTATTGGAATTCCTGCCAGGATTCACTTAGTAGATCTGATAAATCATAAAATATCTCAAAAAATAATAGATTTTATGGAAACAAATGTCATGCATTATCATGGTTATAGCGAATTTTACCTTAATAATAAATGGGTAAAATTAACACCCTCGTTTGACCCAAAAACTGCTTTAAAAGGAGGTTTTACTCCAATGGTCGAATTTGACGGCGAGAATGACGCTACTTTTCCTTCTTTTGATGAAGAAGGTAATAGATTCGGAGAATATGTCAAAGATCGCGGAGTTCATGCGGATTTACCTCTTAAGGAGATTGAAATTATTTTTGATGAAAAATATCCGAAATTTTCTCAACTGAAAAATGGAGAGTTGATATTACCGGTAAAAGACAAAACTCTCACTTATAAATGATAAATTATTAATAAAAATTCTATTTTTATCTTAACTCTCGTAAGTATATCTTAAACTTTCCTAACTTACCACCGTAATTCCCTGCGGAAATCTTAAGCAAACCATCCATATCAGAAATTCCTTCTATAGTTTTCTGCATTGCTAATTTTACATCATCAAGTTGAAGGCCGTTAAATACAAGTTCTGGTATTGATTTCACTCCAGCTGGAACCTCGAATTCGTTTGGAGATAACTTATCTTTAAGCGTAGGACAAAATGGGTGATTAGTTGACGGACCTATTTCGGGATATTTAGCATCAGGGGGAACCGGTTTTGAACCTGCGGAGCATACATCAAAAGTAGTACACACATCATCGAGTTCAGCCAAAATTTTAACGCCTTCCCTTCCAACCTTAATTCCAGATTCAACAGAGTCGCAAAATAACCATAAATTCCCTCCCATAACGCCTTTAGCGTAAGAGATGTTTTCTTCAATTAAAAAATCGTAACCCATCATGATTGGGACGTTAATTAGTTTTCGATTAAGTTTTTCAACAATCCATTCATATCCGTCTCCACAATGACCTACATTATCCATCATATTAAATTTAAACTCAGTTGTTCCTGGGTAATAATCAAAAACTGCAGTTGTAGGAACAACAAGAATACCCTGCCTCATTCTACGACCAAATTGTTCGTAAAACTTAGCTGTCGCCTTTTTACCCGTTCCAGTTACCCATAATTGAATGATTGCTCCTAACCTTCCATCGATAGTTTCTTTTTCAGAAAGCCACCGAACAATACCTCCCTCCGCATCTCCAAAAACTGTTGAAGGAAGCGCAGTAAATGCGTTTGCGGCTCTATTTAAGAATTCTGCGTCTTGAGCAGTGACCATTAATTGAACTACTAACCCTTCAAACGCTTCACAATAAGTATCCTCGATTTCCATTTTTCACACTTCTTTTCTATTATCTAATAACACTTCTTTGATAATACATGATTAGTTGGATCAAATAAAAATATAAAATTAAAAACTTATTACCTAGTAATTAATAATAATTTTATTCAATAAACAACTTCAAAGAATGAGTAATATGCCCGTTGGAATATATCTCTACGAGATTGACGAATCGTTCGGACCAAATGTATTAGCAGAATATTATCTTGCTCAAGAAGATAAAGTTTCTAATGATGCTTTAAAGGATTTTGAAGAAAAACACGTTCAAAAAGAATTTTCAAATACGATTTATTGGAAAGAAGATCTAAGGTATTACTCGTGGAGAATTAACGCCTCTTCTTTAGAAAGAGATAATCTGTTCTTAGGCTTCGTACTTAAGCAAGAAGAGGATTTAGTTTCGTCCAAGAGTATCTTAGAAAACATAGCAGAAAAGGTTGTAAAAGGTTTTACAAAGGATAGCGCAAAGCTTGAATCAATTTTGCGAAAAGAATTTGATTCCATCTTCACTTTAATGGAAAAATTAAAAGAGCCTGCTTTGATCAAAGAAACAATCAACGATAAGACTAAAAAAATGCTAGACGATGGAAACTTGCAAGAAGCTAGAGAATTGATTGATTTAGGAGAAGAAATCCCAGAAAAATTATCTGAAGAACTTAAACTGGCTGAACAATTACTAGAAAACAAGTTCTATAAGAAGGCTAAAAAGAATTTTCTTAAAGCAGCAGAGTTAGCAGCTATAATCCAAGAAAACGACATCGTTTCATTTTTAACAAATAAAGCCGAACAAGTTGGAAAATTTCCGGAATTAATTAAAGCACAAGAATCGTTAATGAAAGATTTGGAGTCAATTATAGAAGAATTAAATGCAAACAAACTTCATTTGTATCACGAGTTAATTAGACCAATAGAATCGTTAATAAACATATCTAATTCTTTTGAGCAGCACGAATTAACATCTAAACTAACTCAATTATTAAACAACTTTAAAAGAGCAGATATATTAGCAAAAGAGTTGTTTAGCTTAGATGCAAAAATAAACGAGAGATTAGCTAATTTATAAAAAATTTTCTAATTAATTTGATGTTAATCGAATTATTGCTTATTCAGTTTCCTCTAATGGTTCTTTGGGCTCAGGTGGAATATATTCACCAATATCTGTAAAAATAATTCTAGCTATCTCCCATCCCTCTTTTGATGGATAAGTCAACGCGTTGGCAATAAGAGATTCGCCAGTTTCATTCGTCAGCTCCACTTTGTGAATTTCAGATTTGTTCTGTAAAATCATCTCAAATTTAGCACCGCTACTCCCTGCAGGAACTATTAAGATTGCAGAATCTATTGCTTTTTCGTCTATAGCATCCTTCAATCTTTTTGCAGCGTAATAACCTGCGACACCAGCGCTTCTGTCGAATGTTTTTATAGAAGGAATCTCCAATCCCCATTTCTTCCCCTCAAATTCGATTAAAGCGGCTAAAGTTTGGCTCCGTTTTCCTATCATGAATTTATATTCCATTTGGGTGTTGAATTTCTTCTCTTTTGACTCCCCGACCTTCATAATACTTTTTAGGGATGCTCCAGCAACCGATGAAGGATTTACCTCTATTATGTATTCTTCCTCTGCTAAAATTTCCTCTATAGTTTTCTTTATAATCTCTCTTGGCTTTGAAAAGTCTATGACTTCTTCTTCAGCGTCTCCCATTGGGGCTTTAGCTGTTGCCACAATATCTGTACCTGCTTCTAACAACTGTTCTACGCTCATTTCCTCGGTAACAACCTTGTCAATAAACCTTCTACAAAGTTTAATAGAGTTCCTTGGGTTTCCTTGCGTTTTTTCATAAATCATCTCGATTAGCTTTTCGTTCAAAGGAAATAATGGATACAATGGAGGATTGAGGTTGTTATCTTCCCAGAAAGCTTCCATCGATTTGCTAAAAAAGATTTTCAAGTCGTTTAAACTAAAAGGCTTCAATTCTTGTTCCGGTTCCATTCGAGACCGTAAAGGAGCGTCAGCGATTTCCAATATTCTCGGCCAAATTTCTTTTAAAACAGCTATAATAATGACTAAACCTTTAACTTCGTTATACAACCTTTTAAGTATTTCAAGGAATTTTCTTTCAGCAACCTCTCCAAACATACGATACGGGGATTCTAATTCGTCAAAATAAAGGATAAGAACTCTATCTAAATTTTCAGTTATTATTTTAATCATAGCAAGGCAGACATCGTCTTCTTCAACAACAGAATTTATCCCAAGCTCACTTAGTTCTTCTGGTTGTAGATCTTCTCCAAGCAACCATCTTTCTGCTAGCGCTTTCTTGTTTTTATCTAACTGATAAGTAACTAACGCTTTCACGCAATCTGCGAAAACGCCTGGGAATTCTCTAATACCCTTTTGAATAACTTCTTCTATCTTAGGTTTTTGAAACAGACCGCTTTTTTTTCCTCCCCATTTTTCTCTTACTAATCTTTCTGAGACAATATCAAGGATTTCTGGGCCTACTTCTTCGATAATGCATGTGTAGACGTGTAATAGGACTCTAATAGAAGCAGGTGGGCTGGGAACATATATAATCGTCCAGTCAGTAGGTTCAAGTTGACTTACACTCACATTTTCTGTTTCTGTATTGAGTTCTAGTTTTTTTCTATTTTCTCTCTCTTTATCTTTAAATGAATGATACGCATGAGTCTTTCCAGTTCCAGCGGATCCTAAAATGGGGATCAATCGAGCTGATCGATCTCTATGCGTTTGACGCACCAACCTATAGACTTCTCTATCGATAAAGCTTCTTGGGCGCGAAATATCGATTTTATCCGGTATATCCCCTCTACTCACGAAATTGGAAAAAGGTAGGATTGGTGCTTCTTTAAGAATTTCAAGATACATTTCCTTGTCGTCATCAGTTAATTCCGAATACATACAAGATCCCCTCTACTTAATTGTTTTTAATTAACTTTGATTTTGAATTACAAACTATTTAGTTGGAATAAGTTTATTAAACTAAACAATTTTTTCTAGAATAAAAGCTATTATATTTCTAGCTTTAGTATTTATATTTAAATTTATATTTAAAAATTTATTTGTAATTAATATCTAAGTATATTTTACAAGGATGTGATAAAATGTCGGGAAAAGACGAGTATGATGATGAAGACGAGGAAGATAATGAAGATGAGCCTGTAAATATCTTTGATGCTTTCAAGGGTTTTGGCGATCCTAATATGTTTAAAAATCTAGATCCTGCTAAACTATTCAATTCAAAAGAGTTTCAGAAGATGTTTAAAGAAATTTTCAAACAAATTTCTAAATCTCTCCCTAAAAATCTCCAGGGCCTTTCACCAGAAGATTTTACTAAAGAATTCATGAAAAATCAGTCTAAGTTTGGTAAACAAGGACCTTTTGTATATGGATTCAATTTTGGAATTGGACCAGATGGAAAACCAAGTATGGGTTCATTTGGGAACATAAAAAAAGAACCAATATCTGGCGAAACGAAAGTAAGGAAGAATAGGGAACCTTTAGTAGAAGTTAACGAACAAGAGGATCACATTATCGTCATTGCTGAGATGCCAGGAGTCAAGAAAGACGACATCGAATTGAATGCTACAACTAGATCTATTACGATTTCTACCCAAAAAACTGTTTTTGGGAGAAGTTATTTTAAAGAAATTGATTTACCAGCGGCGATTAACCAAGATTACGCAAAAGCGCGGTACACAAATGGAATCTTAGAAGTTCGGTTGAAAAAAATTAAAGGAAAAGGAAAATCTATTGATATAGAGTAATAACCTTCGATTTTTTACAAATTCTTTCTCTTATTCTGTGTGTTCTGCCTTTTTAAATTTAATTTTTCCTACAGGGCAAGATTGAATGCACATGAAACATTCGTAAAAAGAACCTTGGGATAACGCTTGCCAAAAATTCCACATTTCCAAGCTATGCAATTTTTTAAATAATTTTTCCGTGGATTTTTCCTTTTCTAATTCGTAAATAAATCGGAGAATTTGTGGCAATCCATGTTTCATTGCATAAGGGCTACATAATTTTGGGTCACATCCCGATTCAGAAATAGCTCCAGAAGGACAAGCTTTTATACATATATTGCAATCGGTACAATAATTTTTATCATCCTTAGGAGTAGGTTCTAAATCTTAAAATACCTCAATTTAACCCTCTTATACTAAAAATAACCAAGATATTTACTGACGGAATTTTGAAGTGCATTTTTCATAATACCAAGGTTTATCAAATTTAAAAATATACAATACATGCTTGAACAGAGATATTTATAGTTTCAAGCATAAGATTAAAATTTGGTGAAAGTAAATGTCTAATAGAAATTATGGCGATAGAACGATGCACAAAGCTACATGCGCTGACTGCGGAAACGAGTGCGAAGTTCCATTTGAGCCTAAGGAAGGCAGACCTGTTTATTGTCGAGATTGTTTTAAAAAGCATAGAAGATAATTAATTCTATTTTTTCTAAGTTTTGGTTACAACCAAAAACTTATTTTCTAACTTATCGAGTAATGATTTTTTTTTATTTCTTTTTTATTGTTTATTGTTTTTTTAATGAGAATATCCTTAGAAGGAAAGTTTCTATCATCATGTTTAATTGTTGATCAAATTTTGGGGTAGCTTAATTATATTTTTTCTTCGTGAAACGCCAATTTCACGCCCTTTTGTATATCGTAGAGTAGTACTTTAAACTATCTCTACATATTATGTTTAACATTTACGAACTAAATTTACGAATTCTCTTTTTTATGTCTCCAATAAAAGATTGGGATAGTACATTAGGGTTATCGAAAATACCCGGGTATTTAAAACCGGCTCTTTCTTTATGGCCTCCTCCTTTAAATTCCTTAGCAAACTCTCGACAATTAAGAAAATCGCTGTGAATTATAATCTCGTTATGCCTTGAGTCGATACCAATAAAAGCTTTCGCATGAGGATATTTCTGTCTTACCACCTTCGTAATTTTACCGCCCCCTAACTTAGCCCAAGAGATAACGACATCTCCAAATGATTCTAGAGAAATAGTTATCGCGTGTTCTAAGGCAAACGATGACTCATCTTCGAGCCATTGTTTTAAGGATTCTAATTGGGAACTAAACCATTCATTTTCAAAATCACCTTGAGATAATAATTTAACTATTCTGTGTTTATTGTGATCGTTATGAGCTCCTCTATTAAAACTGATAATTGATTGCAAATCTGAAGCTACCTCGAATATTTGAGTTCTGAAATCTGTATCTCTGGCAAATTTAGCGATGTTGTTTGATATGATATCGTTTGGTAAAAAGTAATCTTTAACTACTTCCGCCGCACATCTTTCGGGGTCATTTACATATGTATCAATTAAGTTTCTCAATCTTTCTTTAATCAAATCATCGACGATATGATGATCAAACCACAATATTTTGCATCCTCGCGTTATTGCAGTCTCAAAATAAGCAAATAATTCTTCAAAAGAGTCATTAAAACCTATATCAGAGATTATTAACTTTGAAGGAATTTTATCTGTATCCAAAATTGCTCGAATTTTTTCAACGAAATCGATATATGTAGCAAACTCATAGATTACTTTCTTTTTTAGGACTACTGACGAAAGATCAAGATGACGTTTAATTATTGCTTGTGAGCCAAGTCCGTCGAGATCGTGTTCGTGAGTAATTGATACAATCATTCTCAAGTTAAATCCCTCTTAAAATTAATTAAAGCAGAAGAGTATTTTTGTTTTTTGAAATATAGTTTTAGAATAAATCTAAATACGGCTCAACTTTTGCTTTATTACCGTTGTTATTTACGTATTCTAAGATTTTCTTAGCTAACTCTTTCTTTTTTTCGTAATAAATTTCCATAAATTCTTCTCGAGTTTTATCTGGGTATCTCATTTGTAGCGCAGGGTCTCTCCTTGAGCACCCTCCTTTTCTCATACAACAATACGATATTGATCCAAAACACACGAGATCGGAATCCCAATTGTTTTCTCTCGAAAAATCTTCTTTAATTTTTATAAAATCCTCTGGACTGAGTTCTAAATCTTTTAAAGCTTCATCCCGGGTACATTTAAAACCAAAAGTAAGAGAATACCCTGGTTTACAACAAAAAGTTAGACCTCGACAATCAGCACCCATACAGATGTGAATTGGAGCATTTTCCCATCCTGGTATGTTTCTAAGTTTCTCTGGATCTAAATCAACCATAGTATAACCCTATAAGCATTTTTTAATTGCAGAGTAAAATTCACTACAAAATATTAATTTTTTGTTTATAGTATAAAATAAGGCACCTAGAGGTAAATAAATTGAATTTATGAAAAATAAGAGGGCCCGATGCGAGAATTGAACTCGCCTCTAGGGAATAAGAATTTTAATAAAAGAGGTGATCTTCTAAGGTTTTTGTTTTAGATATTCTTTCTTGAAATTTTCCTTAATTTTCGTTAAAATTTCGAGCTTTGTTTCTTTATCTAATTGTTCAAACTTGTAAACCCTCAAGCTTGCGGTGTGTTCTTTCCCATCTACAACGATTTTGTGCTTCTCTTTTTTTTGGATCGTTAAAGTAAGATCGTAATTGAGGTAGAATTCGCTAAAACCTTTTCTTTCTTTGATAGGCGTTAAATCTTCGTTCAATTCGTCAATAAAATGTAAACAAAATTTATAAATCTCCTTATGGTATTTTTCAATCCTCTCTTCAAAAAGTTGTTTTCTTTTTCGGTAGCTCTCTCTCTTAGGGGCGTTTAAAATTAATTCTATAATTTTGCTTTGGTCTTTTTCTAACTTATTTATTTCTTCTATTATTAGCTTTTCGGGTGGTGCTTTCTTAAGTTTTCTGATTTTTAGCTCGATCTCTTTTCTGTCGTCGTTTAGATGTTTTACTGAGGATTCGAAGTCGTCAAATGAAATTAATTTTATCATTTTAAGAACTCTCAACCGTTCTTCAATCTCGTTTATGCCCGAGATTTTAGCAATTTTTTTCGTCGTGTTATTTAGTTCTTTTTGGTAAGAGTCGTTTGCAGGGGCGTTAAACACGTCCAATTGGAATTTAAAATTCTGTTCCATTAAATTCTTTTCTGCGTTTGATATGGTTTTCGTGAACGTTCCCATCTTAATCTTTTCTAAAGTGTGTTGATATTTTTTAGGTATTTTGATGTTGCTTAAGAGGTCGAGGTCTTCCGAAAAGTCGCTGTGTGAAAAAAAACTTTTTTTAATTGCCTGTGCTTTTTCTGTCATATTTTTTTCTCTCTTTTTTTGGAATTGGTTTTAGATTAAAAAAAAATTTATGTATTTCTTAAATGGTTGTAAACTTCTTGCATTACCTTATCGTAAAAAGCTGGTTTACATAGAACTTTGAGAAAGAAGAAATCTACCTTGCAATTCAGTTCTTTAAGCTCGTTGTCGCTTAAATCGTGAGTTTTTAGGTATTCGGCAAGAACTTCGTTTTGTTCTTTAAATTTTTGATCTTCGTTCATTTTAGTATATCACCTCCTTTTTTAGCGTCTTGGAAGTAGTGAGTAATGCTCTTGAAAGCTCGCTCGAACTCGTCTAACTCAAAAGAGTCCGTGATCTTACTTGCCCAACAATTGCTATAAGCGAAATTGTATTGAATGTTCTCGTCAAAAGATTTCATTAAAAGGTAGGCAGTAAGTTCCGCTAAAACTTCGTTCTTCGCGTAATCTTTGCGTATATCTCCCGCAATCTTAAGTAGCGAAACGGTTATATAATGCCCTAACTCGTGGAAAATCGTGTGTGAAGATTGCTCGTATAGAGTTATCTGGTGGGTGAGAGGATCGTAACTTCCTTTTTTGTCTTGGTGTTTGAAGTCTTCGATTATTGAAATGGTTGGATATTTTTGCTTTACGTGGTCTAAGGCGATATTGTAGTCAATTTCGTGGTTTTTCATTATTTTTTCGTCGATTTCTTTTTGTTCTTTGAGGTAATTTTCTATCTCGCTAGTCTGCGATATGTCGAACACGTTTCCCGTCTTAAAATAGCTCAATATTTTATCTGCTTTTCCGTCTTCTGATTGAATAACCGTAATTTCTTCTGTTTTCTTAGTAAAAATCGGTACTATGACTTTATACGCTTTTGATCCTTTTAGAATCTGGATATCTTGTTTTTTCCAGTTAAGAAAGCTGTTAAGAACTCCAACCAGTTTTTTGTCTAGTCTTTTTTCTGCTTGAGCTAAGACTAAACATAGGTTGCGAATTGAGTAGGTGTGCATTTGTTTGTAGTTGGCAATAATTCCGATAAAATCTTGAATGGTTTTCTTTTCGAGGAATTTTTTATAGAGGTCTTGAAGTTCGAGTTTTTCCGTCTCCTTTTTTTGTTTGTACTGTTCTTTTTGTTCAGGCGTAAAATTATTTTTATATTTTGGTTTTGATTGGCTTATCATAAGTATAAGAAGTTTACAAAGCTATTTATTTGTGTAGGGTGTCAAGATTTACTGAATATTAAATTGTGAGTCTAAAATTAACAAATAATAGCAATATCAATTATCTTAGCGAAGCCTTTATTATCTTAGGTTAATCTTGTTTAATCATAGTAGTGGTGTAGAAAGAAAAAAAGGAAATTTTAGGATTCGACTTCTAAGGTGTGTTTATCGACGAATATAAACCCCTTTGCTCCTCTTGGAATGTACGCTGGTTTTTTCGTTTGTTGAACCCAGTCTTTAATAACTGATTGGTGAACTAACTGCCATCCCATAGAAAATAATTTGCTGTACAATTTGGATTTTAAGAACTTTTCTATAAGAGGGTTTAATTTTTTGTCTTCGGTCATTTTTATCATCTCTTTGTTTTATGCTGTTTCCATTATCGAACTATTTTGGCTTTTACGAGGGTTGAGTAGTGCATTGAGTTCGATCATTGAAAGTGTTTGAGGGGTAGAAAACGTTACTGCTAAATTTTGGTTTGAGCTGTTTTTGGTGATTTGGGCTTGATAAACTGAGAATCCTAACTTATCAAGAGCAGAACAAAGAACGGAGTCATCATCAATAACCACTATTGATTTGTATCGTTTACTTGACTTTATCTCGTTAATTAGTTTTATTTTTCCGTTCCAATATTTAACCATAAAGGTTTCTTCATCTATATCTTTTGTTCCTTCGCCTTCATTAAAGAAACTCTCGTCGAATTGATATCCCTTCAGCTCTAACAAGTGCGTGATAACGCCTTCTTGAGCTTCTATTCTTCCGGTGATTAAAATGCACTCGGAGTTTTCCGAAATTCTTTCGCGGGTTTGAAACATAAATTCGTTAAAAAAGGTGTACGCTTCTATCACGCGATTAATGGTTATATTGAATCCAAAATTATCTTTATCGTTGTAAAAAATCGTACCATCGAAATCAAGGATTATTAGGTCTATTTTCTCTTGGTCTTGTTTATTAGCTATCATTTTCTTAGGTTAGATATTGTAGGTTTCTATCATTTCGTAGTTTTCTTTAACTGCTTTAATATCTTCGATATAGCACTTATCAAAGTCGTTTAGGTCGAAATTAGACTCTATTACGTAGGTTTTCCAAAAGCTGTGCATCGTCTCAAAAGTAGCTTCTAAGGTCTTGGTCTCCTCGTTCAAGGGCGTGTCAAATTCTATTCCTAACGCGCTCACGAAGTAAAAAAAAGTTTTGTTGGCTTCGTTGTGCAGGGCTTGGTAGCATTTCTTACAAACTATCCCGTTATATTTTGTTATTACTAATCTATGGAAGAAGTCGCTACAACTCCAACATTCGACTTTCTTGAAAAAATAATTTAGGTCTTTTCTGCTTACTTTACTTTTTTGGTCTATTTTTTGGTCTATTTTTAGGTCTGTCATTTTTATGGTTGGTCTTGGTTTATTTTTGGTATATAAAAATAAAAAAAATTAATTAAAACTCTTCCTCGTCTTCTTCAAATTCTTCTTCTGCTATTCTTGGGGCGAGATAGAAGGTTAAAGTTGTCTTGTTTAACTTCTTAAAAGACATATTAACTTTGAGGGGCGTATCGGTCTTGATTGAGAAAGCTATTTTTTCTTTTAGCTCTAAAATTGAGCAAAAATTTTTTACAACTTTTAGAAAAGATAACGAATACGATCCTTCACAATCTTTTTCTTCGAGTTTGTTAGTAAGAGTTAGTTTTTTGATTTTGTCTTGTTCTCGTTCAATTTCCAAAAGTAGTTCTTTCTCGTTGAAATTGAGGTCTACGAGGTCTTTCTTTTCGTATTCTATTTCAGAATTCCCTTGATTACTCGATTCCTTGAAGATTGTGCCTTGTAGGTTTACATTTATCTCCACAATTTCTGAGTAATACCCCAAATTCTTTATTAAGTCTTCGTAGTCGTCTTTGGTCATTTCAAACGTGTAAGGGAATACGAGATTATGTAAGGATCCAATAGAATTACCTTCCGGTTCGAAGTCTATGGTGAATAATGTTCTTTTAATAACCCTTTTTCTTTTAGGAGTGGTGAGGTTCATTTCAAGTAATTCTTCAGAAAAAATAAGTTGAACTTCCGAATTGTTGCTTGTGCATTTTAATTTGTTTTTAAAATCTTCAAGATTTATCCCTACCTTACCGGTTCTATAACATTGATAAGTTTTGCTGCCAAAGATGATTTCCATAAGTCCGATTCTTGAGGGATCGGTTGTCACAATTATTACTCCCTCTTCGTTTAATTGGATTTGAATCTCGTCTACGAATGAGTTTAGTGCTTCTAAAAATTTGTATAGGTGGAACTGTGAAAAGGTTATTTGGGCGTACGCTTTCTTTATTACGATAAGTTCGAGGGTGGTCTTGAGATTCTTTAAGAAGTCTTTTTTCATTGAGTTGTTGTCGGTTTCTGGTAAAGGCGATTCTTCGAAAATTTGGTCTAATCTGTTGTCTAAGTCTTGTTTAAACTCTTTTTTGAAGGTATTATTTTCGGAGTAAATCTCGGCTTTGGTAAGTCCAATACAATGAGTTTCTAGAACGGTTAATGCTTTCCTAATCTCGTCGTAGCTATTGCCTTTTTCGGCTAACTCCCCCCAGTTGTATTTTGGTTTGGTTTCGGTCATATTAAATAGAAAGATGGTTCTAAATATAAATAGTTGGGGGCGTAAGATTTCTCAATGTTTCCAAAAAGTAAAATTACATCAGGTATGAAGTTCAAATTAATCTTTTGGTTCTCGTTCGTTTTTTGTCTCCTGTAGTAAAAGTAAAAATGGTAGGGTAGTTAGCTGTATTTTTTTCCAGTTTATTCTTCAAATTAATCCCTTTTTTCCAGCTTATTATTCAAATTTTTCCAGTTTATTTTTCAAAATGGAGATTTTTCTATAATTAATCGGATATTTTTTCAGAAATAAATTGGAAAATAGCAAAAATAGATTGGAATTTTTCAGAAATAAAATGGAAAAAGTATGGTTGAGCCGTTAAACGAGCAATCTCCAAAAAAAGATAACTTTTTTCCAATTTATTATTGCAAAAACGTAATTTTTTCCAACTTATTACTGCTATTTTTCCAAATTATTATTGCTAGAAAATTGTTTAAACTGTTTTTGTGGTAGTTCTGGGGCGATTTTTTTCCAATTTATTATTGAAAATAACTTGTTCCTTGTAGTAAAATTTTTCCAGTTTTTTTTTCAAAATACAAATAGGAATTTTCCATAAATAACTGGAATTTTTCCATAATAGATTGGAATTTTTCCATAAAAGACTGGAATTTTTTGGATAAAATTTTTAATCGAAATACTCGTTTTTATTGGTTTGTAATGCGCTAGCTTTTTTCTGCTAAATTTTGATAGTGATTTTTTTCCAGTTTATTTTTCAAAATTTCCAGTTTATTATTCAAAAAAATGTAATTTTTTCCAGCTTATTTTGGAAAATTTTCCAGTTTATTTTGAAAAATTTGTGATCTGTCTAAGGAAAATAGAAGAATTAGAAGAGTCAGATTTTTCCGATAAAACCTTACTTTTTTAGAGTCTGTATTTGATCTTTATGCGAAGCCTCTGTTATCTTCTGTTAGACTCTTCTAAACAAAGTAGCATTTTGATACATTTGTTTGCAATTGTGAACAAAGTGGTGAGTTTGTAGTAGAAATTTTACCTTAAAAAATTAAAAAAAAGGGTTTATAGAAGAATTGGTTTTATTTGGTTGTAAGCTTTTTCTAAATCTTGAACTGTTAAGCCCGATAACGTGTTTGAGTCAAAGTCTTCTTCTTCTCCCAGTATGTCTTTGTACATTTCAAGTTGTCCTTCGATGTATAGTCGCATTATCTCTTTGGCTTTCTTTCTATCCATTTTTTTTTCTTCCAAATTAAAATTTTTACTTATCATTGTTATTTTCATCTTTTTGGTTTATTTCAAATCTTTTGTATTTATTTAGTCCTTTTACTTTATATCCTATTTTAGAATCGTCCAAGTTCTTTTTTAGGTTTAAATCTAATCCGAATCTCGTTTGTTCCGATTCGCTTTCTTTCTTTGGGGCTATTTCTTTAAATTGTTTTAAAAATTCCTTTAACTCTTTTTTGTCCATTAAGTAATCACTTCTCTAAAGATTTTTTTGATGTTAAAATGTAAGCTCCTTTCGAATTTAGAGGGGTTATTTGAGCGTAATTAGAAAAAATATCAAAAATCTCTTTCTTGGTAAAAAAATGTTGAAAAGTAGGTCGAGTAGTAATGTATCCGTCTTGAAATCTGATCCAATTGTCCTTTGCTTCGTATTTATCTTGCCGAACTCCAATTAACACAATGCTTTCATCTCTTAGGAATTTTAATAAAGTTTGAATGACGGTCTCTCTGTCAATTTTGACTATAACATTTAACACGTAGTTGCATACTATCAAATCAAACGAATCGCGTAAAATTTGTTTGCTTGAGTTGTAGCCAAAATCTTTGTGAGGATCGTAGCCAATATAGAAAGGAAACTCTTCTTTTAAAGTATTTTCGTCTCGACCTTTACCACAACCGTAATCCAATACTATTCGAATCTTACTCTTTATTTCAGGATTATCGTTTAACCACTTAAGAAAATCTTTAGTTGGGGAGGTTGTTCCGTTCGATTTGCCCAGAGCCGTCTTGTGATAATTTGATCGCAATAAATTGATAGTGTCGATCTCACTAAGCTTTTGAACTTGTTCTCGAACTTCCATAAAATATCAACTTATTTATATTTTGGTCGTTATTAAAAAAAAATAAAGATTTATTCGTCAATCCCTAATATTTTAAGGGCTTTTTAGTTATGTTTAATGCGTAAACTTGTCTATAAATAAAAATGGGGTGTTGTTAATTACTAAATCACTTACATAGTTTTTATCCTTCAAGTACTTTAACCATTGTTTCGTTAGTGGGTTTTTCTTGTATCCCTAAAAAATATAGAATGTAGTGCATTAATTCGTGATTAACGGTGGCAATCCATTTGTTTATGTCCAAGTCAGTCTTTCCACCCAGAAGCATAATAAGGTTGTTTTCAGGCTTTACAACTCCGTTGTATTTTTTAGGGGAATAACTGTAACCCGCAGAATCGAACTTAAATATTACAAACTCGTCGGTGTTGCGATCTTCTTCTTTTAATTCGTAAGGAATAATATCGATGTTTTCAATTTCTATTGCTTTCTCATTTTCTTCAGTCAAATATGTTCACCTTGCTAGTATGTGCAAAATTTCTGGAATGGACAAATATCACACTTGGAATCTATCTTCTTACTGTTGCAAATTCCCATAATTCCCAACCTCGAAAGGTATAAATCTGCCCATAGCTTGTTTTGAGGGCTTATAAGTCTAAGGAAATCTGAATACCTTGTTACATCTGCCCATTTGCAACCATACTCTCGGTCAAATATCCCGACTCGCTTAAGAACCCGTTTTACCGTAACATCTACCGGTGGTAGTAAGTCGTTGTGAGGGATAAAAGTCCATAGGTGTAGGTCTGGATCGAGTCCAACAACCCATCGAAAAAAGAGTAAATATCGTTTAAAACACTTCTGAGATGTTAGTTTAGGAGTTCCGAATATTCGAGGTTCACCGCGAAAACTCTCGACAAATTTTACAACGAACTCAACGAAATTTTTTGACTCCTGATAGAGTTTTTTTGCGTTCTTTTCAAAAGATTGGTTCTCGTTTATAATTACTTTTAGCGTTTGTAAAATATATATGAGCTGGTATGTTTTTAAAATTCTGTGATGGCTCCAACCGATTTGATTCACCTTTTTTCCGTCTTTACTTACCCATTGCCACTTAAAATTTGTGAGAAGAATTTTTTTTGAATGAACGTCGCTATTAAGAAAAGCGATAAAATCTCCATCGTACAAAGTTATAATCGAATTGGCAATACCGTCTAACAAGGGGATCATAAACTTTTGGACTTTCACGGAAAAATTGATAATAGAGCAGAAAAAGGCCCATGCATCTCTACCGTTGTCTTCAGAAATTTTTTTAGTGCAGGATAGCACGCTGGTTTTTTCGGGGCTTATTCCTTGCGTTTTGGTGTGTTGCTCGACAAAAGAAACTAAATCGGTTCTTATAGTTATAAGTAGTTTTTCTAAGTTTTCCACGTTGGAAAATTTAGCCTTTACATCTTCAAGAGGTATTTCTTGCGAACTCAATAGACTTTTCCCTCCTTCATCGTTTTAATTGCGTCCATTGGATACATAGGCAAAAAACCTTCGAAATATTGGTTTTTAAGGGCGACTGGCATTTTCTCGCTTTGGAATATGGGGTTTTTCTTGCTGGAATTAATCTTCTTGATTACGGTGATATACTCCCAGAACTTGCGATTAGTATATCTTCCCCTAGCCTTGATGTGTTTCTCTAGAGACACGGGTTTTAATTCGGGCTTGATTTTGTTGTTCTCCAAGTTTAAAACGACTTCTTTAAAGTTTTTAGCTGAAGTAGAATACCCTTTCACCCCACCTTCTGGAATCTCGTAGATTAGCTTAAACGGTTTTCTTGCCCTTTCAAGTGCTTGTCTTAAGATAAAATAATGGTGAGTTCCTCCAATGTAGTAAATGTATTTACGTTTATGTTGCTTTCTTTTCACGATATTGAGCCAATTGGCTAATCTAATGGTAAATTCTGTCTCGTCTTGGATGGTTAAATCTTCGGGTGGGACGTTATAATCGGGGTGCTGTCCTTCTAAAGCGTATGGTACGATTGTAAGCGGTTCTGAAATTACTACTCGCTCAAAATCTTCGCATCGAGTAATTGCAGATAAAAATTGGTGGGTCGTACTGTGAGAAAACATCTTCTTACCGTATTTAGCACGAGTTTTGTTTGCACTAGCACAAGGAAGGCACACTAAAGGTTTTTTCTTGTGTGGAAGCCAATTTACTGCGTAGTTATACCACAATGTGTTTGCGACGGTAAAAAAAGATTGGTTGAACCCTGGCATTTCGGGTTTTTTCTTTAAGTTGTGTTTTTTTGGTCCTGTGATTTTTGTTTGATGACTCATAATTTAAAATTCTCCCTCGCTGCTTGTTTTAATTTGGATAGGAATTTGTAATTGAGATGATTGCGATTCAAAGTTCCAAATACACTTGTTTTTGTTCTGGTAATGACAAAAATAACATGTTCGGGGATAATTATCTTCACCTTTGGAATAAACGCACTCAGCAACTCGAAATTTAGACAAATCTTCTAAGGTTTGAGGTCTTGTTAGTTCGTTGAGCTTGGCTATAAGAGAATAGTAGCCAAATATCCCTTTTTTATCGAATACTATCGAACATTTAGAATCTAGAATAGGCGAAATTACCTCTCGATACTTTTTCCCTAAGATAACTATAACCGTGTCGTAGGCTTTGTGTAGTTCCACGAGTCGATATAGACACTTTTCTTGCACTCGTTTGACGTCGGCTTTGGTACTGATTTTCATGTCGTAGGGATCGACCAGATCGTCCATAGTGAGCAAACCATACTTACCCGACAATATTCTTTGGTCAAATTCGTGCAGTTCTGAGAATTTCCTCACCATGCGAAAGAGTTGTCCGATATAAAATTCTCTGGCTGGGGCGGGGTGGGATAGCTTACTCTGAGAACAGCCATTGATTACCAAAACTTTGCGTAAACCCTCCATAATACATCTTAAACAGAAGATTTCGGTATTAAATACCGTCCGGTTGACAATTTTCTAATTTGTGGTAAAATTATAGAAAAAACTTTGAAAACAGAAAAATTTAAAATGGTATTTAAGCAAATTAAGGCTGAAATTGCACGGGTGGATAATAATAAAGAAAAGAAATTACGATAAAATTTTGGTTTATTGGGGGTTAAAAAAATAATCGATTCGAGAAGGTTTTTGAGGTCTATCAGGATTAATTTCTTTGGAAAAATGAATAGTATAAATCTTTTTGTGAGAAGCGTAGAGAAGTTTAACAATTTCTAAGGTGTAAATGTTTTGAATCTCGGCGTATTGTTTTTTTCTGCGAAGTAATTTAAAGATGGGGATCGGTTCGATTTTTCCATAAGGGGTGTAATAGAACGGGGGGTGATGGTTGTGAGGATCGTCATCGTAATAAAAATTTCTTGAAGGGCAAAGGTAATAATCTTCCAAAGCGTCGTTTACTCTCCTTCGGGCGTAATTTCTGTAAAATACACCAAGTTTACTGTCGTAATAATCTCTAAAATAAAAATAATCCTTCGGGGTTATGTCGGTTTCGTTGATTTCTAAAGAATTTTTCTCTCTTGTAAAAAGTCCGGAAAGAAGTGTGTTCCGTAACAGTAATTTTTTTCGATATTTCTTTAAAAATTTGATGTGTCTTGAGTATTCTTTTCGCACCAGTTTATGTTTTATATGAAACGTCTGAGTCTTCTGCTTGTAAGTTTTACCCCCAAACCCTCGATTGCAAATTTCTATTAGTTCTTCTTTGAGTTCTTGGTAGGTTTCGGCAGTCTTGTTTATTAGTTCTCTTGTTTCGGGCAAAATCTCGTCTTCTTCGTCTTTTTTAGGTCTATAATACTTGTCTAAATTGTTTTCGATGGAAAGAAAAATTGTGAGGGCGGTTGGGTTGAATTGGGGTGAGGCAATGTTGTGAGTAAACTCTTCTTTTGGTATTTGTTCTATTCTGGAAATCTCACGGCTTAGTTTCCGAACGAATTTATCCTGTTCTTTTTGTAAAATCCTTTGGGCATTGTCTCTGAAAATTTCTTCGAACTCCGTCATATAGCTATCGCAATATCCTGTCGATTTGTAAAGTCTTTTTGCCTTGTTGTCGTTAGTGGGGTAAAGGTTGTTTTTACAATCGAGAGAAGAGTGAAATACGCACTTAGCTTTGTCGCAACACTTCCGACCGTATTTCTTAACGCTTGGCTTATGTTTATCTTTTAAACTTTCTGTCTCGCTCTGGTTCATTTTACCTTACCTCCAAATTCGCGAGAAAAACAATCTTTACACCATTTGTGAAATTCTCTGTAAGTATCCGCGACTTCCGGGCAAAAATCGCACTTCATCGAATCAGTTTCGATGTTAAAACCGTTTTGGTAGGAATTTAAAATGGAATCAATTACTAAATAAATCTCGAACACCTGCTCTTTTGCTCTGGTCAAATCGTTTTTGACCGTCAAAATGTCTATCGACCCCTGCTCTTTTAGTTTTGCTAGCAAGTTTTGGGTTGAGTTGAATGAGTTGAACAAACCGATAAAGGTAATATTTTTTAATTTTTTGACTTGGTAGTTCTCAGGGGTTGGATCGCGTTTTTTTTCTTCACTGAAATTTGCTAATTCTAACATTTTTAATCAGGTATGTTTTTGATTTTTGGTAAGATAGGTAGGACTTAGCGGATATAAAAACTAAAAGAAGTAGTTGGATTAATGAATTGCGTCAAAAAAAGGGTGAGGATTGAGGAGAGTGGCAGGCTCTCCCTAATCCGTTAAAATAGTGAAGGTTACTGGTCTTAATTTTTGTGAGTATTTAAATAAAAAATGACTATTGGAATACTAATTTCCATCGCGTAGCCCTTAAACCCTTCTTTAGTTAAACCTTACTAATCGAGGAGGAAAAGGTATAGTTTTGTTATCAAACGCGTATATTTGTAAACAAAATAACGCAAAAGTAGACAATTACAAGTGTTAATCAATAAGGATTCGAATAGAATCTTTTTTAAGACCTTCTGGAATAGATTTTATTGGATTTCGATAGAGTTGAATAAATTCTAACGACTTCAATTCAATTATAGAACTAGGAAGTTCTGATATTTTATTCCCGCCCAACTTAAAAGTTTTAAGAGATTCTAAACCGCTGATCTCGTTTGGTAATCGTTCCAAACGATTATTCACCAAAGAAAAATACCTCAAGTTTTTGAGATTACCTATAGATTTAGGTAATGACTTTAAGCGATTGTTTTTTATATCGGTTTTTGTTAAACTTTCGAGACTTCCAAAACCTTCAGGTAAAATTTCGATCTCGTTATAAAGTAAGTAAAAAATCTTTAATGATTTTAACTCCCCTATTGACTCTGGTAGTATTTTTATGTGATTATGAGACAACGAAAGATGGTCAAGCTTCTTTAATTTACCAATCGAACTCGGAATTGAAGTGATTTCGTTCCCTGACAAATCTAACTTTTTAAGAGAGGTAACTTCTGGTATAGATTCTGGGAAAGTTGTTAATCTGTTATCCATTAGGGAAAGAATTTCAAGCGATTTTAAGTTTTTTATTGAGTCGGAAACGTCACTAATCTCGTTTCTGTCTAACCCTAATAATTTCAACTTTTCAAACTCCCAGACTGCTTGAGGGATGGAAAAAATAGGATCGTCTATTTCTGATCCTAACCAAAGTTCAACTATATGTCTTTTTTCAACGCTAATCTGTATATAGCAGTCAACAATGTCTCTTAACTTTTTAAGACAAGTGTAATCTTTGGGATTTAGGCCATTGATGACGATTTTTTTTATTTGCGTATAATCAGAAGGGGGATCAAATCCACACGTGGGCTCAAGAGGATCCCATCCGTTCAATTCTACTTTTTCCATATTAGAAAATTTCTTCTTATAGTGATATATTGTCTTTCTTAGCATATTAGTTAGGATCAAAAATAAAAAAAAAAGAAGTTAATATTTGATGCCAAATTCGAGGCTTAAAATTTACTTACTTGTTAATCATAGCTAAAAATTCTTCTTCCGTTATGATCTTCGAACCTTGTTCTTGAGCTTTAGTGTATTTACTGGTTTGCTCGGTGCTATTGGTTACCAAATACGACAAATTTGTTACCACCCCGCTTTTTGGAGTGCCGCCGTGTTCGGTTACTAAAGCGTTGGCTTCGTTTCTATTCATAGTCTCGAGTTTTCCCGTAAAACAAAAGGTTAGTCCCTCTAATTTATTACTTCCCATTTTCCTCCTCCTTATTGTTATTTTATTAGTTTTTAGAGTTTGCTGCATGTCAAAATATAGCGCGTGAAACTCGGTGTAAAACTGGTTAGCGGTAATGTCGGCAAATAACTCTACCCTCTTTAAATCGTGGACGGTTGCGTTGCTGATTTTCTCTAAAGTGTCGTATCCCGCCTGAACAATTTTTTCCACTAACGATTCTCCGATGTTTTCGAGGTCGAATCCACCTACAAATTTTGCCAGAGGGATTTGTTTTACCGCAAGTAAGTTGTTTAACGCTTTCTGAGCTGATTTTTCTCCAACTCTATCCAATTTGGTAAGGTCTGATACCTTTAAGTCATACAAGTCGGCTATTTTCTTGACTTTTCCAGAGCTAAAGAGTTGTTTTAGAATGAGTTCGCCGAAATTTTTCACGTCGAGTTTTTTAATCCACCTTAAAAGTCTATGATACGCTCTTTTGGGACATTCTTTGTTAGGACAATACAACCGAGTGCCTTCGTTAACTAAGACGGTGCTACAAGCGTTGCATATGGATGGATACTGCACTTTTTTTGCTTCTGGTGGAGTGTGGATAACCCTCTCGATCTTTGGAATGATATCGCCTCTTTTTGAAACGATGACCCTCGAACCGATTTTTAGGTTAAGTTCATTTACTAAGCTTGGGTTGGCTAAACTCGCTCTCTTGACCGTAGTCCCGGCAATTAGTACTGGTTCGATAATACCGATGGGCGTGTAATTAGCACCAGATTCGCTCCATTCCACGTCTATTACGGTGGATTCTATCTCCTCTGGATCGAATTTGAAGGCAATTTGTTTTTTCGGTCTTGCTCTTTGCATGTCTTCCAAGTCAATCACGTTTCCCTTTATCACCAAACCATCGATATCGAAGTTAAGCTGTGCTCTCATAGAGGCCATCACTTCGTCCCTAAAACTTACCACCTCGTTAGTCGATTTGAAAAAATATGTTCTAACTACTTTAAATTGGTTTGTTTTTAACCATTCTATCTTTTTTCCCTCGTCTTTGAATTTATAGTTAGGATTCTTGCTTATAGCGTCGTAAGCTAAGATAGTTAAATCTTCACTTCCTTTACCGTCCTTTCTTTTGGTGATTCCGCTAGCCATATTTCTGCTGTTCTTTGCTTCGGGATAGTTCTTGTTGAATATACACTTGGTTAAAACGATTTCACCTCTTATAGCTCCAGTAAATTCGGGATTTATCTCAGGAACAAAGAACTGCATCTTCTTTAAGTTGTTTGAAATATCATCTCCGATTTGTCCATCGCCCCGAGTCACTCCGCATTTAAACATTCCTTTAATGTATTGAAGTTCTACGCTTATTCCATCTAGTTTGAATTGTGTAATAAAAAGATCGTAATTCATCTTCCTTGCCCACTTGGTAAACTCGGCAGAATTTGTCACCTTAGCTTGCGAATTCATCGGAATTATGTGTCTAATCTTATTAAGAGAAGTATCATAATCGTAACCAACTTTGGTAAATACTTCGTTATCAGGATCGAGTAGTTTTAGTTCGTCCCAGAGTTTGTCGAATTCAGCGTCAGAAATTTCTGGTTGGGCGTTGTAATAAAGATGTTGGTGGTATTCTATTTGTTCTTGTAAGATTTTAATTCGATCTGATTTAGGTCGATTATTTGAAGACTTTTCTCCCGAAGAGACCGAGTCAAACAATTTTAACTGTTTTCCCACGTGATTTTCATCTCGTATATTTTGATATTGGGTTTTAATTTGAATTTTGGTTAAAGAATTATACGCACCTTAGCCTTAAAAAGTCTATTACTTCTCGAAATTAATGATTTCTGGAGTTAAAACAAAAAAGATCGATAATTAAAATTAAAAGTAAGTTTTGAGTGTTATCTATTAAAAATCAATTTTTTCAATATATTTAGCTATCTGATTTTTTGATGGATTAAAATAATTTTTCCAAATTGGAAATATTTTTTTGCTAACGATTTGATATATTTTCATATTTCTTTTAACTAATTTCGAATTTTTTATTTTCAATAAATTTTTAGTGACTTGATATAAATTAACCGTATATGGTAAAAATTCTTTTTCGCAAAATTTGTTAAGTTCATACGTTAAAGGCCATAGATCTTCAAAACCAGTTTTAAGGTAATCGTGTTTAAAAGCTTGAAATCCGTGTAAATGGTGAAAATCAATAGGAATTTTATCAACCTGGTCATCTTTATCTATAAAAATATCAGAAGTAAGCGGCGATAATTTCAAATTATGAAGTTCGTACCAAGATAGATTTAATCTTGCAAATTTGGATACTTCCAAACGTATATCTTCTTTAGTTTGGTTAGGAACGCCTATAACAAAGGTTCCCAATGTAGCAATTCCATAGAAGTTTAATTTGTCGATTAATTTTGGTAAATCTACATTTGTGTTTTTTTTGTATTTTTTTGTAAAACTTTCGATTCCAATTAAAATAGTATCAAATCTTAAACTAGAATTAGTAATTCTCTCAAAATCAAGATTTTTCAACGATGAAGAAGTAGTAGGAAGATACAAAGGAAAATCTCCTTTTATATTCTCAAAAAGTTCAAATAACTCGTACCACCATTTTTTATAAATTATGGCGGTTGGCTCAGCAAATTGGATAGTGAATGTTTTATTTCCATTCTTTTTTTTATAATCAATAATAAAATCAAACATTTCTTGAGGGGTGATTATATTTTTACTAAATTCATTATGAAATAATTTATTTGTTTGACAAAAATTACAATCATTAGGACAACCAATTTTGTTTGTTATTATTAAAACGTCTCTTATTACCTTATTATTTCCCACCTTTGCAACGATTTGATAGGGAATTGAACCAATATTATATTGTTCGTTAATATCTTCGTTTAAAATCTCTCTTAAGAAGGGTACACCTCTTCCTTTGCAAACATAATCTACGTAATTCTCAATTATTGGATATACTGAACCGTATCCTCCAGCTATAATTGTTATCTCAGGATAATGAGTTCTCACCAATTTAGTACATTCTATAAAATTAGTAAAATCGTTTGTGATTACGCTAAACCCTACGTGTGAATATTTTTCTTTTTTTAATTCATACAAAAGTTTATCTTTGGTACAACGTCCTTCGATAACCGTAGTAGGTGTTTTAAGATTATTTTTAATAAAATGTCCTGTAATATTTGCGCCTCCTATACCATTAGTTTGAAAATATTCTTGAGGCCATGGGATTTCACTTTCAAAAATTTGGGGTTTGATCCACTTTTTTGCAAAAGGATATGTTTTATTGAGGACTGATAAAAATTCTTTTGGATTATTAAATACTACGTTTTTAGTTGACATCCCATTATAACACTGACAAAATAGTAACTTATTTAACATTTTTGTTAACCACACTTATAATTTATTTACTCACAAAATAAAGTAATTTTATATAAAGGAAAAATTGTAAAAACATCGGAACACGATTCTAAAAAATAATAAAAAAAGAAAAATAAAATTCGCAGTTTTATTTCTTTGCTCTGTTATGACAATATAAGAAAAATTATTATTTTATAATCGTAATTTAAACCAGATTTGTGGTCAAAAGCGTACAAATGTAAACAAAAGCATACATTCGAGATATAAAATTACCTTACCCACAATACGAGGTGAGGCCGAATTTTGATGTAAGGTCCTAGCTTTATCTTGATCTTTTTTCTCAATGAAATTTTTAGAATTCTTTGTTAAACATATTCCTCACCAAATTATACACGTAGTTGCCTTTTACGCCTTTGGAAGTTATCCATATACAGTTCGAACTGTCGATCACTTTGTAGGAAACGCCTTCGACGGAAAAATTGCAAGCGGTGTACGTGGTATTACCCATTTTATGAGAATGTACGACCTCCTTACTAATTTCGTAAGAGATTTTTAGCTCGTCTAAAGTTCGCAACAACGCAGAATACGATTTTGGCTTCATATATCTAAACCTCTTCTCTACTTCTTTTTTATTTAGAGCAATTTTACCTTGAATAGTTTTACTTACAGATTTTCTGTTGTTTAAGTCGTTTACCCTAACCTCTCTTTCTTTTTTCTGCTCTGCGTATTTTTCTCTTCGGTAAGCGCGAAGGTATTCATTTCGTCTAACCCTATTATTAAACCTAACGCACCTTAATTTCATAGCGGTCAGCTCCTTAACCTTTAACTTTTCTAAGTAATTTTCAATATTATTTTCTACTATAATTCTCGTTACTTTTAATGGTCGGTGAACCTTACGCGCAATTTCTCGATAACTTAATTTTTCATTTCTAAGCCGGCACGCCGTGAGGATTTCTTGCTGTGTAATGCGGTATCGAACATTATAATTACTGTAATCGCCCAAATTTTGCTCCAAGACGGAGATTATTTTATCTTGTGGCAAATTTACACACTTAGCAATATCATCTAGAGTCCGACCTGAGCGCCACAATGCTTCGATTTCTTCTTTTCTCGTTCTGGCGTTAATCTCGAGTTGGGAAGCTTTTTCGTTAATTTTGCGTTTCATTAATTCAAAAGAAGGTTTAAGACCAAGAGTATTTGGAATATTTAAGTAAGGAAAAATTTTATTTGAAACAGAGGTGTAAATAGTACTCTGGCAGATGCCAGCTCTTTCGGATATTAGTTTTATAGTAACGCCTTGAAGGCCTAACGAAATAGACGTGAGAGCGCAAATTACTGCCGCAACGATCTCTTCTTTTTTATGCTGTATAAGCGGATAAAAAAGGGTAAAAAGAGCCAAAGCGTTCGCAATAGTTAGCGGTTTTGCTTTGAAGCTTCTTAAAATCGTTGCAATGTATTTCTTAGTAATGGTCTTTTTATCGCGTATGGTATAATCAGGATAAAATTTTAACACTTTTTTTAAATTCGTCGTAAACCCTTTGTATTTTAAGTTAAAATAATCCAAAAAATTGGGAAGGACTATTAGAATTCCCCGCGTTTTCAAAAAAATGTAAAATACAATCGGACCAAGCTTATCTAAAGCAGTAAACTGCGTGTGAGGGTTCACTATATCTCTTACTTGGTAATAAAAATGGACGAAATCGTCGCAATCGCCGTTTAATTTTTTGACTTGTAAAAATTCTAGCGCGCCCAAGTAGAATTTACTTACTTCGTTTTCTTGTTGTTTTTCTACTGCTATTGTTTCCATTTAATTTAACCTTTTAATCACATTTTAATCATTTCTATTTAAAAGAAAAATTATACAAAAATAGTGATAAAGATATCTTTCTGCTGTATTTATTATAGTTAAGACAAGAATAATCATTTTATCTTTAATATAATGTTATAAGAGATTCTGCGTGACTGGACGGTATTTTATAAAAAGTTTATAAAAAGTAATTTTTTTTATTATAATAAATTGGGTTAAAATCAAGAAGGCTAGGATGTCGTAACAGAAAGTGTTTCATAATATACTTGGAGTACGCGGGTGGGATTGCCTCAGTTAGAGGGTGTCTACTGGGTAACACCGGACCAAGCGTAGGGTGGTTGATTGAAACTCGGTACTTTTCGTCTTTCCATTCGAAAGGAATCCAGTCTATTTCCATTGCTTCGGACCAATCGTCGTAAGTTCTAACAAAGTATCCCTCTTTCTCGCGCCTTCCATCTGGTTGCAAAGTTAATATCTGGTTAATATCTGGTTGCGACACTTTAGTGAAACGCAGTCGCACAAAGATTAAACCGAAGGATTCATATCCAAAATCGTTGTGCTACGGAGAGAAACGAGTTACGCGCAACCTGGTGGCGTAAAGTAAGCAAATTTCCATCTGGTTGCGACACTTAAGCGGAACGGAGCTCAACCAAACTGAGCAAACCGAAGGATTCATATATAGCGAATGGTCGCGAAGTTCAGCGAGTTACGCGCAACCTGTTTAAAAAATTCCCGGCGAAATTATCTAATTCGGCGCTTTTGTTCCTGCTGAGAAAAAACAAGATTTTATCATCTTTTTCTTTTACCATTTTCTGCCGATCCATACTATAAAACATAAGAATTAGAAGATTTAAAAACTAAGGGAAGCAAAAGGATTAATAATTTGTGTTCAGACAAGCGTGGGGGGTGAGGACAAGAGAGAGCTGGTGCGGACTCTCTCCAATCCGTATGGTAGTGAAGGACAAAAACTTCTATCTTCGTGAGTATTTAAACAAAAAATGCAAAATTTTTCCAAGTATAAAAAAGTAATAACATCAAATAAATCTGGGAACTACATTTAAATATTCATTTTATTCTGTGGTAAAAAAAAAGAAATAAAAAAAGGAAAAAAATTATTTTACTAGGTTATATCCTTTTACTTGCTTTTTTTGACAGCAATACCAGGCGACTTCTTTAGCATCTTTTCCAAGTATAAAAAAGCCCGACAAGTCGGCAAACCATTCGCTTAGACCGAAACCTTTTGTAATGTATCGCATCATAATGTCAAACGGGTTCCTAAATCGAGAAACTATTATTTCTCCAGAAAAAAGAGATTTATGTGGTTTTGGTTCGAAGCTAACTTGACCGACGAGAAAGTAATCTTCTAATAGTTCGGAAAGTTCTGCAACTATCTTGAAGTCTTGATTGTAAAGTTCAATAGTTGTAACTGGCTTGGCACCGATAAAGGCTCGTACGACTTGATCTTTCGTTCCACCGTCGCTATAAATGTGGTGGTAATCGTCAATAATTTCTTCTAATATTCCAACTCGCTCTTGCGAACAGTATTCCGATAGGTCTTGAAGGGTTCTACCGGATAATACGTGTGACAAGTCAGCAAGATTATCTAACTTGGAGTCCCATTTGTAGGAGTAATAGTGAAACGATGTTTCGAAAAGATTTTTAAACCGGGAGAGAAGTATCAATTTCGAACGCGTGGATCTACTTGATCTGTCTTTGAAAGGAATTGCCCCAGCGTAAAAAAATTCGCCTAAATCCCTAACAAATTGTTCTATCTTTTCGTCTTTTGTGTCTGGCAAGATAAACATTGTTGCAGGGGTTTCGAACCTGTAGGCGTTAATTATTTGATCCTTTATCCCAGTATTGTTAAGTAAATTGTGGTAATTGTCGAGGATCGAGGTTAAATTTTCGCTTTTTTGGTCCATTACAATAGCTACTATTTTACACACCTTAATTTGTTTAGCTAAAACAATTTTACGTCTTATGTTAAGAATAATCGGTTAATTCGGAATTTAAATGTTGTCGGGTGGATGGATTAGTCATTTGTGTACTTACCGAATCTGTATTTATATAGAAAAAAAAGGAAAAAATTAAGAACTAAAAGACTTAAAATACTCACACTTCCCGCCTTTAAGTAACCCTATGTTAGTAATTTTCGAATAAGCTTCTTGGTAGTCGGAATCTTGTAGCATCTCGTGTACTTGATCTTTCGAATCGAACTTAATTACGATAAAAATAGAATTTTTGGGTATTCTTTTGCTTTGACCTGACATTTGCTTCTAACCATTAAAGTCTGTTTTTGTATACGTTTGTAATACTTTGCCGACGATCGTATATAAAAGAAAAAGATTGCGTACGATCGCCAACAATTGTCAACAAAATGGTGATTTTGTGATCAAAAGGGTGTGATTGCGGAAAAAATCAAACAAATGAAAACAAAGGTAAGCAAAAGTATCCTTTTTATTATCTTCGTGTAATCTGAGGAAAAAGGTATAATGGTAACTGAAAGCAAATTCAAGTTTTTCCTTTAAGTATTTAAAAGAAATTATGTATAGAATAATTGTAGAGGTGAAAGTTTACGAATCAAAAAGTAGAACAGTTTAGAAAGATTGGAAATTATTACATTCATCCTGCCTGTGAAATCTACGACGATTTGCGCGGGGAAGAGTTTGACGCTTTGGTTAAGGACATAAAGAAGAAAGGATTAATTCTACCAATAATTTTGTACGATGGAATGATAATCGACGGGAAAAATCGATACAGGGCATGTTTAAAAGTAAATGTGGGCCCCATGTTTATGGATTATAAAGGATCTTTATCTCCGATCGATTTGGTTACTTCGTTAAACGATATCAGAAGGCATTCTAGCCCGGCGAAAAAAGCAGAAACGGCAAAGCGGATTATGGAATTTTTAAGAGACGAAAACGAAGATGCTAAACTCGAAGAAGCGCTAAAAGACGAAGACGAAGCAACGAAGGAGAAAGTTAAGCTCGTAAGAGAAAAGAAAAAAATCATTAATGCCGCTGAAATGGCAGGGACGTCGAGCGAGACTATGAAGCAAAGCATTATAATCGGCGAAATAGCTCAAGACCACCCAGAAATCGCTAAATATTGGGAAGAAGCGAAAAAAGGCAAAAGGTCGGTTAGTTCGGTATATAAAGCGGCGGTAAAAATGCAAAAAGAACAAGAAGAGAGTCCACAATTAAAACTGGGAGAGGAAGAATCAAAAGATACTAGACCGATTTTAGTTCAAGTAAACGAAAAACTTCGGGCAGAAATTAAAGATGTGCGCAACGAAGTTATGGAATGGAGGGACAAATACCACAACTTAAAAGTTATTTACGAGAATCTAGAAAAGAAATATAATAATCTTAGAAATGCGATGAAAACCGCGTTTGAGAGCGTTGGGATGGCTGACGGGAGATCCAAGAAAGAAAATCCTTTTTCTGATACAAAACAGTTGAGAGAAGCGGAATTAAAATATTAAAATATTTTGAATAAGGAAAAATTCGAACAGAAAATAAAGAAAAAAATCGCTAAAAGAAAGCAAAAACATTGATGTTGGTGGAAATATAGACATGTTTGCAGTATTTGGCGATTAACCATAAGAAATTTTTCCTTTATATATGGAAAAAAATTGAATTTTTCATAATGACCGAACAAAAAAATCCTGAGAAGGTATGCGAGTTTTGCGGTTGTAATTACAATCCAACAAGGAGTAATCAGAAATTTTGCTCTAAAAAATGTGGTTCGGCAGATAACTACCAAAAAAACAAAGATAAGAGAAAAGAAAGAGAGAAAATTTATCGAGAAAACAACAAAGGAAAAATAGCAGAGCGTGCTAAAAAATATCGAGAAGCTAATAAAGAAAAAATCTCAGAATATAGGAAAAAATACAATCAAGAAAATAAGGAACGGAGATCAGAATACAACAAAAAATATTACCAAGAAAATAAGGATCAAATAGACGCAAGAATTAAAAAATATAACGAGAATAACAAGGAAAAAGTCGCTGAGCGTAAAAAAAAATATGCTGAAGCAAATAAAACTCAAATTGAAGAGTGGCGAAAAAAATACAACGAAGAACATAAAGAAGAGATAGCTGAACGAGGTAGAAAATACAGGGAAGCGAATAAGGAAAAAATTGCAGAGCTCAGTAAAATATATCGGGAAGCAAACAAACAGAAATTAGCCGAGGCCAATAAGAAATATTACGAAGCAAACAAAGAAAAAATTGCTGAATATCATAGAAGAAATTACAAGGAAAACGTTGCAAGCATTAAAGAACAACACAAAAAATACTATAACGGGCACAAAAAGGAAACTGTGGCGCAAACTAAGAAGTATTACCAGAATATCTACGAGGAGTGCGAGCAAGGATTAATTAAGAATACTTTAATCCATCTAATCTTTGATTTTCTGAACAATAATCTGGAAACGAGTCTGGACGAACTGCGCGTTATGTTCTACCACAATAATCCAGGTTCAGTTGCGAGTTTTTACTTTTGGTGGTATAATTTAACGTACGAAAAATACGTGGAAATAGAAATTTAAGATTTTAAACTTTAATTGTTTTAATAGAAACGAGAATTACCAATCTTGAATAATCATAACCAATGTGGAAAAAGTTATGCTCCTACAGGTCTTAATCAAAAATTTTGTAGAAATAAGTGTCAGCATGATAATTGGCGGTTGGAGAACAAAGAAAAGGTAAATAGATCAACTAATAAATACTATCACAGTCACAAACCAAAATCGCAAGTAAAAGCTTGCGAGTATTGTGGGGACGAATTTGTACCATTAAAAAACAATATTAAATATTGTTGCGAAGGGTGCAGAGTTGCGAAACGTCGGTTAAAACGCGCGCAATACAATAAAAAATACAGTAAGTCGAACCCCGAGAAAGAATCTGCTAGGTTTAAACGGTATAGAGAAGCAAATAAAGATAAAATAAAAAAATATCAAGAAGAAAACAGAGAACATATACGCGAAAATAATAAAAATTGGCGGTTGTTGAATAAAGAAAAAATTATAGAACGGGCTAAGATATATAGAGAAGAGCACAGAGAAGAAGTGGACAAACGTATAAGAGATTATTACCGCAGAATATATGAAGAATGCGAACAAGGGGTTGTTAGAGATGCTCTCGTCAGTCAGATATTTTCCTTCTTGAACAATTTTCCTGAAACGTCGATTAAAGAACTGGTAATTAAGTTCTATGGGTTTAACCATACCACTGTAAGGGGTTATTATTACCTGTGGTTTAATTTTACTTTTGAAAAATCAATCTGATCCGTTATTATTTAAAAAAATCGTCTGCGTGCACGAACTGAAACCCACACCGGTTCGCAAAGGTGTTGTCGACTTTCATATCACCAACCATTATACATTGTGAAGGATCAAGCTTGTGTTTTTCTATAAATTCTACCCCGATTCCAGGCATCGGCTTTCTGCAATAACAAACTTGTGGAAACGCCGGATGAGGACAAAATTTACGTTCGAAATCGATCCCTAAAAGCGCGTGGGTGTTTTCGAAGCATTTGATAAGCTGTTTGATGGTGAAATCTCCTTTAGCAACAAACGATTGATTCGAAACCCCTAAGAGCAAGTAGCCTTTTTTCGGGTATTCTTTTAACACTTCGGCTCGGTTAGGAAGTATTTCAATATCTTCAGGAGTTGAAGGATATCTTTCTCCTGACTTCGTTTTTCTAAGAGTCCCGTCGTAATCTAAAATAATAGCTTTGTTTTTATATACTGTTTTATCAATTTTCCGTTTAAACTTTATCTTTTTTACGTTGTGAAACCCTTCTTCTTTTTTTGGAGTTTGAACCGTCTTTCGGTACTTGTAGATTACTACCGGAGGATAAACACCCACCTCTTTTGTATTTTTTATCTCTTCGGGGTTTAAAAGGCTTCCGTAGGTGTCGATTAACCGCTTAGAAGCGTTATATAAAGTGTCTCCAACGTCAATATTAATGTATTTACAGTGAATTTCGAAATCGTTGTCGTGGGCCCATTTGATAATTGACTGTCGAGACTCTACTGTCGGGTAGGTGTTATCCATAACAAATTGAGAAGTTTTGCTGTTAATATACTGGTGTTCTACGTGTTTGACTAAATCGTTTAACGACCCGCCCAGTTCGTCCCTATTAACCCTATAACGTCCTTGAGTTTCGTATTTTTTTGCGAGCACAGTTTTTCCTGAAGCAGGATATCCCATAACGATAATAATTTCTTTTTTCGTCATATTCGCTCTTTATTTGTGTAATGCTTATTAAATTAAAAAACAAAAAAAAAGAATAGAGAGTGTCTAACTTTATTGTAATTAACAATGTTTACAAGCGAAGATTTTCTTGTTGTCTGGATATATTTGCAAGAAGACAAATTTGCCGCACTTTGCGCAGAGAACGTCGGTTTCTCGTTCTTCCAACAGTTCCCCTAGCTGCTCCATTAGCAACAATCCTTTCCTAACAATTGGTTTACCGAAACCAAGTTCTTTCTGTAACAACTCAATTTGATGGAAATTTATTTTCCTGCCTATTACACCCGTAATAATTAGCTTTATCGCTCCCTTTTTAATAGACGGACAAGAAGCGCAAATAGTGGTTGCGAGAATGATCGCTTCGTCCCAAAAAAGATTTCTTTCCTTCAATAACTCAGTTATACTTTGAATCTGCGCTTCGATTTTTTGAACTTTATCTGCTACAGCCCTTAGATCTTTAGCTTCTACTTGTGGTATTTTTGGCGCGGAAGCAATAATTTCGAGGTAATCAAATATCGACTGGAGGTTAATTTGTTTTTTAATAACTAGATTAACCTGTGTTGCAATGGTTTCACCAGCAAACTTTTTGAGGGCTAGATTTGTTCTTATGGCGGTCCCGCTGATACCGATTAGATTTGCTACCTCTTGCTTAGGGATTTGTGGAAAGCTCAACGCCAATGCTATCCCTAAAACTGTTTTCTCAAATCGGTAAAGTTTTACTTCAGACAAGTAACGACCAGTCTTTGTAATATTTTTTTTAACGCTCTCTTCGTTTTGCAGGAGAAGGTAGTCTAACTTGCTTAACGGAATTTTTTGACTTCTTTTTTCTTTAATTTTTCTTAACAGTTCGAAGTAGAATTGGACTATTGGTTCGGGGTTAATAGAACCTCTTGGGACTTGTAATTTTGCTCGTTTTACCCGATCTCTAGGGGGGATGTATTTATAAGCAGCGTGACCTTCGAGATTATTTTCTACGATTTGTTTTATAATCTTTTGCTGTCGATGGAGCCTCAGAGCGATCTCTAGATAACTCAACCCTTTCTTCCTGAGTTGACAAGCAGCGTCGATTTCTTGTTGCGTAACGTTATATCGGATTTTATAATTTCTATAATCGCCTAATTTATCCTTTAATAAGGCTATAATTTTATTTTTGGGATTTTCTACTAAATAAACCACTTGAACGAGAGTAAGACCCGAGCACCATAAATCTACGACTTCTTCCTCTACCGTTCTAGCGTCAATTTCGGCTAAGGAAGTCTTTTTGCGTATCTTCCCTTTTATCAGCTCAAAAGATGATTTAAGCTTAAAAGTACTGGGAATACCTAGGTAAGGAAAAATTTTAGTAGTAATTGATTTGTGAAGGCTACTTTGGCGGATACCGGCTCTATTACAGATAAATCTCATGCTCACATCGTGAAGGTCGAACGAAATCGCTGTGAGCCCGCAGATTACTGCCGCTACGAGTTCTTCTTTCGTATACTGTACGATCGGATAAAAATGGTCGAAAAGAGTTAAAGCGTGCGAAACAATCCTTTCTTCTACGAAGAAGCTTTTTAAAATGGTCCTGATGTATTTCTTAACAATACTTGGTTTGTCTCGAGCGTTAAATTCAGGGTATATTTTTATAACTTTTTTTAAATCCGTAGTAAAATCGTAATACTTTACGTTGTACAAACGCAACAAATCCGGAAGAATAAGTAAAATCCCCCGCGTTTTTAAGAATATGTAGAGCAAACTCGGACCAAGCCTATCTAAAGAAGTAAAATGCGTGTTTGGGTTTACCAAGTCTCTTACGCCGTAATAAAAGCGAACGAATTCTTCGCATTTATCGTCCATACCCTCTATCAACAACCAACCCAAAGTGTCCAGAAAAAATTTGCTAATGTCGCCTTCTACTTGTTTTTCTATCGAAACTGTTTCCATTTTGTTTTACCTTTATTTTTTTTTAACTGTTTTAATCCCAATATCTGCTTGGTCTATATAAAAGAAAAAGAGGATAATTCGCGCGATGGTGCAATTTTTGTTTTAGTAGAATCGTAGTAATCTGATTTAAACTAATTTGATTAGGAGAAAAGGTTTAAGTAATTGAAATTAAGAAAAATAATCTAACCAAATTTTTCCTTTATATAAAGTTACATAAACTAAAATATAATTTGAAAAAGTTGGTAAATAAACATTATGAGCGTTATAAGCGCGAAGGATACTCAGGCTAAAATGCGATACGATTTTCTAATTTCACTTGGAATTTCTCCTAACGAAATCAAAAGCAATCGAAATCTACCTCTAAGGACTATACACGCACTACAATCTAACTACGATTCGTTGATAGCGTTGGGGATGGCTCACCGTAAAATAGTGAAGTATACCAGAATCCTTATGATGTCTCCAGATACGGTGAAAGAAAAACTTAATTTTTGCGGCGAATTAGGATTGGATGTTCGCAAATTAGTGCAAGCGCCTCGTACTTTGTGCCTAAAAACCACTACTTTGCGAAAGAGATACGAGTATTTAAAATCTTTAGGGTTCTCTAACTCCAGAATTAGCACTTTTAATCCTCTATTAAGAAAAACTTTGCGATCCCTTCAAGAAAACTACGATTTTTTGCTAAGTAATGGATTTACGCCTAAAAAAATAGTTCAAAGCCCACAATTATTAGGGAGATCGCACGTTTCGTTATTAAAAAATGTTAGATATCTAGCTTCACATGGAATAAAAGAAGAAAAAACTAAACAGTATCCGTTTTTACTGGGGTTCAGTCAAGAAACGCTAAAAAATAAGTTTGAGGGTTTGAGAACCTTGGGCGTATCTCAAAGGCAAATTCAACGTTTTCCGTTCCTGTTATCGAGGAAGGTAGAGACGTTACAAAAAAAATACGATTACCTCGTATCCTTAGGGTTTACGCCCTCCAAAATTTCTTCTTGTTCCGATTTACTCGCCTACGACGTCAATACGATTAAAGAACATTATTTACACCTAAAAAGTGTGGGGTATTCCAAAAAATTAATTGAGGACAATCCGGAGCTTTTACGCATGGCGTTGGAGACGATTGATTCGAAATTAAATTTGTTAAGAACAAGGGGGTTAAACGAAGGTGACGTGCTCAAGAACCCTCTTCTCTTGCGTTTGTCCGAAGAAACGTTAAACGCAAAACTAGATTTTTTGGAGTACGAACTTGGATTTTCTCCTGCTAAAATATCAAAGCATTTAAGATTGGTGCTTTCTAAGATAGATAGCCTCAAAGAGAAATTAAGAGTCTTTATCGGTCTTGGTATCGAGCAAAAGAAAATATTGAAGCATCCTCCGCTCCTTCAAGCAAGCTCCGATACTATTCGACGTAAGATCGATAATCTGCGAAAATTAGGAATATCTATGAAAAAAATTTCTGACTACGCGGGGTTGCTGCTTCGTAATCCAGAAAAGTTAAACCAAAATTTTCAGTATTTAACGGAACTCGGAGTAAAAAAATACCGAATTTGCGCTCAGCCTCAAATTCTATATGGAAATCCCGATTCTTTTGCAAAAAGGTTCCGTATTATAAAATTAAATGTTCTTCGGTTAAAAATGAGAGATGATTTCGAAGTAAATAATTATCCTCACTTTTTCCATCGCTCTCCCGCAACATTTTTGGCTAAAATTCACTACTTAACCGATGCAGAAATCAATTATGTTAAAAACGCAAATTTGCTGACGCATTCTTGGCAAAAATTGATTACGAAAGCTATTGGGGAGAATGTGTCTAAAGAATACGCGAGTAACACTTCAAAATCGTATATTGGACCTTTGAAAGCAAGATACGACGAATGGATGGGAGAATATAGACTCTGGGCTTCAAACTTTGCTTTTAGAAGAGGTCGAAGGTTGATAAAGAAAATTTAGAATTTTATTTTTTTTATTTTTACCCTTCCAATTTGCGTATTTTCTTGAAGTATAAATTTTTGTACCTTATTAGTATCCTATGACGCTTGAGAAAGAAAATGGCAAATTAACCTTTAAAGAAGTGTGTTGGAACATAGTAAAGCTCAACCGATTACAGTACGATAATCATTCTTGGCTAATTAAAATGCTAGAATACGTTTTTTTGCTCAACACTAGCTAGTTTTTTGATATTACCAAATTATTTTTTCGGTGGGGGGCACAATACCACTAACCGAACGAACTATTTTTCTTTAAAAACGATGGATAGTATTGTATCTTGATATGATCAAACATCATCGATACCTAGATTTTTTTCCTTACCCGATTTTTCGCAAAGACCAGGAGCAAATTATCGACCAAATAGAAACAAGCGCTCGGCAAGGTAAAAATATTTTGTTGGTTGCGCCAAACGGTACGGGAAAGACGGTAATGGCGTTGAGCGGGTTGTTGCCGTTGGCTCAAGACAAAGGATTTAAAATTGTATACCTTTGCCGAACACACGCTCAATCTTCGAGGGTAATCCAAGAACTAATTAAAATCGAAAACTCTCTCTCTGGTACTGGTAAAACCGTTTCGGGTATTTCGATACGGGGACGAAATAATATGTGCTTAAACAACGTGCTTTTAAGGTTGAGGGCGAGTCCTTCCGAATCAATGGCGGTCTGTGCTGACCTTCGCAAAAACAACAACTGCGTTTATTATCGAAAGGTAAAAAAAATTAACGAGGGACTCAAAAAGTTCGATATGATTGAGTTCAACAGACCGGTGGACGCAGAAGAGTTAATAGAATATTGTAAAGAACACAAGTATTGCCCTTATTTTCTTACGAAGTATCTGTTAAAAGAAATGTCCGTGGTGGTGTGCAATTACCAGTGGATTTTTAACCCCGATATTCGCTTTCGCTTTCTTAAATTATTAAACGTTAAGCTAAACAAGGTAATTCTTGTTATTGACGAGTGCCATAACATCGTAGATGTAGCAACGAGCGTAAATTCTTATAAATTAACCCCGAGTGCGCTTACTACTTGTATAAAAGATATTCAAGCGCTTAAAATGCCGATTAAGTTTAGACAGTTTGCAAGTTACATAAAAAATCAACTCAACCAGAAAAAAAGAGATTTAAGCCAAGGGGAGATCGAAGTGCTTCCCGACGCCGTTTTGGATTCTATTCTCAAAAGGCTTAAGTTAAAGACGAAGGCAGAATTTAGGAAGTTTCTCAAAGAATTAAAAACTTCTTACGAAAGCTTCGACTCAAAAACTAAGGAAAAAGCGGGAACTTCTCGAACCCAAATACCGTATTTAGTGAAATTTTGGGTAAATTGGTTGGCCAAGTATTTATCAGAAAAATATTTTTTCTGTTACAGCGTAAAAACTTATAACAAGCGGAAATCCATCGCGTTAGAAATCGTGTCTTTAGATCCACGCGAGATAACTTTGTCACTGTTTAAAGGGAGCTACGCGTGTCTTAACCTAACGGGAACAGTGAACCCTTACGTGTTTAACAACTTGACAGGGCTGTTTTACAAGTTCAAAAATGGAAGCGACGACAAACTAAAGAGCGGAGTGAAGGGATATACCGAAATTCTAGCAGATTCCCCGTTCAAAAGTAGGAACGTAAGGGCGTTGATTACTAAAGGAATTAACACCAGTAGGGATAATAGGACCGTTGATACATATAAACGAATAATTGCTAGTATTTCTGAGGTTGTAAATAATACTCCCAGAAATGTTGGCGTGTTTTGTGCTTCCTACAAGATTCTCAATTCTCTTAGAATGCACGGAATTACGGCTGCTATTAAGAGTAAAAAGTTGTTCTTCGAACGGTCGAGTTTAACCGCCTCCGAGAACGCTCAACTGCTCAAAGATTTTAAAGATCAATCTAAGAAAAACGGGGCGGTGCTGTTAGGAGTATGCGGTGGGCGTAATTCGGAAGGAGAAGACTATCCCGGCGATTATATGAACGCAGTAATAATTGTAGGGCTTCCGTATCACTTTCTTTCCGCTCAAGTAAAGGCAAAAATTATCTATTACGACAAAGTGTTTAGCAACCAAGGGTGGTTGTTTGCATACTTGTATCCCGCTATGCAAAGAGCAAACCAAGCCTCAGGGAGACCGATCAGAAAAGAGACCGATAAAGGTGCTATAATATTTATGGATGAGAGGTTTATAAAACGAGTGAACTGGATTTCTGACTGGGTAAGAAAAGAAATTGAGGTCGTGTCTAATTTAGAAAAACCAATGAAAGAATTTTGGAAGGTAAAAAGTTATGGAAAGTAAAGAAATTGGCCAAAGTCTTTCGCTTTACATGTGGCAAGTAGGAAAAATTCTTACTGAGCTAATGATAGTGTCAAATTCGACAGATTCTCCTATTATCGTGCAGACTTTTCAAGCAGCAGGACAACTTTTCGATAAACTTGGAAGTTGCATATACGGATCGGCGGATTACGAAGAAATTTTTCCTAAATTAAACAAATTCATAGGATCGTTAGATTACAACGCTGACAAGAATTTTGCTTCCGTTTTAGACTACGCACACGATTTTAGCAAGGATTTGCTGGTCTTCTTAGCAGAAAATAACTTAAAGTAAAATAGCGTACAATCGGTATGAAAGGTTTTTTACGAAATAAGGTTTACAATCTAAACTTGTTACGCTTAAAAGTTTAAAAAAGAGATAATGGCGTGCTACTAATCTGGCTATGTGAAAAGGTTTAAATACTCGAAAAAGAAATAGTAAGTGTAAGAAAAGATAAAATCTTAGCATTTTTTTCGCTCCTAATTTTACATTTTGAGAAGAAAAAAATTCCAATAAAAAAAAAGAAAGATTTACGATGGGGAAAAATTAAACTATGACTCCTGTTGCCGCCCTGGATTTTTGTCTTTTGGTAGTGTGTAATCCACACTATATTTCGCCCTCCTCCCCCTATAATCTTTCTGACCTTCTTATTAGGTCTTGGCGACAGGAGCCAACCTTATGTTTTTTATCGCATCTGTCTTGTTACTTGATCAAGTAAACCATCAAAGAATTAATAATCACAATATAAAAAAGGTCTAAAACTATGAGTGAAGAAAAGAAATTTACTCAAGAAGAATGGGAGCAAATAAAAAGAAAAGAACGCGTTAAAGACGCTTCAAAAGGAGTGACAAGAGGTCTTTTCAAATGTACTTGTTATATTATCTTAATTTCCGTAATTTTTTCGTTTGTATTTATATTTCTATTTACAGGGTGAAAATTTTCGCTTTTTCTTTAAGGTTTGATCTTGGCGTTTTAAGCCGTTTTTATCGGTGGGTACCAAAGGGGTACGGACCGAACAATGCGAAAAAAAGGATATTCTATTAATCTTTAACAACAAAGTATATTTTATCAAGAATTATCTTTTAAACACAATTACAGAAAAGTGGCGATTCCACGTGGTAAGCAAAAAGAGAATTTATGGCGATTATAGTTTGTTAGAAGAAAAAAGGAAGCGATATCGAAATCATCTTATCGTCTACTTACTTGTGTTTATACCTTGCGTATTAGCTTTAATCGGCTTTAACGTTCTTCTACTCTATGCGTCTACCAATTTTTTCTTAGCTCTTTTAGTTGCGGTGTTTGGACAGTATGTGTTTTTAATTAATTTTTTTTTGATTGTGTTTGATAGCCTTCTCGGTTTGTTCGTTATTCTTTCAACGAGAGGTTTTATATCCACTAAAAGAAAAATAAACCGATTTGAATACGCCTCACCCAGGACCGAAAACAAAATTTTACAGTTTCTAATTGATAACAAAGAAGAATCGTTCAGTTCTGCCTCGATAAGCGATCAAATAAATTATCAAGGAATTTCAGAAGAATTTGAGGCCATACTTATCCATTTAGTAGAAGATCGCAAAATAAACAAGAGTTTAAAAGAAGAAGCACCGAATTACTCTATAAATCTGTAAGAAATTACTTGTTAGGTCTCTAATTTCTTGGCGAAACGGATTAAGTGTCCAAACCCTCCAAAACTATCCTTAAAAAACTTAACAAGTTCAGCTTTTTCCATCTTTCTGTGTAGATTTCCGCTTGTCAACAACGAAACCAAGAATTTTACGAAGTCGTCCCTTAACGGTACAAACTTGGTCTTAAATTGGGAAGTCATTCGAAAAATAACTGCCTCCTCCATGTAAGAATTAATAACGCTACCAATTTTTTTATCTGCAACGAGCTGTTTTACCTTTTGAGCAATGTTCATGATAGAAGTAAAGCGAAATTGAGGGTCAAAATAGACGCAGAGGTAAAACCCGAACTTGAAGACTCCCTTTGTAAATGCCCTCATCGACTCAAGAGAGGTGTTATCCGTTAAACTTTTGTTGAGATGATACAAACTGCGGATAAGAACGTTATCGTAGTCAAATTGTAGGCGAGTAACTTCAGGTAATCGGTTGCGAACGTTTCGACCGTAGAGAAGAACGGAATTTTCAGAAAGCTTTAGGTCGAGCAAGCTCCACTCGTAGTTGGCAAACGATTCTTTTTTGAATTGATCTCGGTTTTGAAGGCCTTCGAGAGTGTTAAACCCTATCCAAATTTCTTTGTCCCCTATCCGCTTTTTTTCGTATCGTACTTCGGTCCAGTCTTGTTTTGTGATAGGCTCTAAAGAATCTACGATTGTGATCAAGTCCACGTCGTTCTTAACCCAGTTACCGGGGAGATTCTCGTCAAAGTAGCTTCCTATTCCGAACACGCTTACAACGTGCTTCGAAAATCGAGATTCGAGGTCAATTAAGACGTCTTTGATCAGAGGATCGTGGTTATATTTTTGATGCAAGCCGAGAATATTACCTTCTTTTTTCTATTTTCTTTTTCTTTTTGCTATAAACTTATGTGATTTCAAAACCACAAAAATCCCGATAATTCCTATCAATATTAATGGTATAGAACCAGGAATTGCTGCTGGATCGTTGTACGTAAAGTGTATATATCCTCCAATCGAACCAGAATTCAATAGAGTTATAGTATATTTCCCCTCTTTTGTTGTTACATACACTCCGCTCCCACTCTCAGCAGTTATTAAATTTTCAAAATGACCATCAGGATCATCTATTCTCACTAAAGCTTGAAAAGAGCTGTTATACGTCTCAAATTCCCAGTTGAGATTAAAATTTTCGGGTAAAGTCAAACTAAAGTTTGTCCACGCAAAAGGAGATAG
>JAUVNS010000026.1 GCA_030599585.1 Promethearchaeota archaeon
CTATCTCCTTTTGCGTGGACAAACTTTAGTTTGACTTTACCCGAAAATTTTAATCTCAACTGGGAATTTGAGACGTATAACAGCTCTTTTCAAGCTTTAGTGAGAATAGATGATCCTGACGGTTATTTTGAAAATTTAATAACTGCTGAGAGTGGGAGCGGAGTGTATGTAACAACAAAAGAGGGGAAATATACTATAACTCTATTGAATCCTGGTTCGGTTGGAGGATATATACACTTTACGTACAACGATCCAGCAGCAATTCCTGGTTCTATACCATTAATACTGATAGGAATTATCGGGATTTTTGTGGTTTTGAAATCACATAGGTTTATAGCAAAAAGAAAAAGAAAATAGAAAAAAGAAGGTAATATTCTCGGCTTGCATCAAAAATATAAACAAGATACTCTGATCAAAGAGGTCTTAACTGATCTCGAATCTCGGTTTTCAAAGCACGTTATTAGCGTGTTCGGAATAGGAAGTTATTTTGACGAAAATCTCCCCCTTAACTGGATAAAAAACGACGTGGACTTGATCGCAATCGTAGATTCTTTAGACATCATCCCAAAGCAAGATTGGACTGAGGTTAGATACGAGAAAAAGCGGATAGGGGATAAGGAAATCTGGACGGGATTTAACACCCTAGCAGGACTTCAAAATCGAGAACAATTCCAGAAAGAATCGTTTGCCAACTACGAGTGGAGCCTACTCGACCTAAAACTTTCTGAGAATTCAGTTCTTCTTTACGGAAGAAACATTCGCAACCAATTACCTGAAGTTTTACACATCAAGTTTGACTACGAGAACGTTCTTATCCGCAGTTTATATCACCTCAACAAATGTTTTACGGATAGAGCGTCTCTTGAGTCGATGAGGGAATTTACAAAGGGCGTCTTTAAGTTCGTTTTTTACCTCTGCGTCTATTTAGACTCCCAATTTCGCTTCACGTCTGTCGTGAAAATTGCCGAGAAAATAAAACTACTTGTTTCAAATAAAAAGATTAATAGCGCTATTAATTCCTACTTTGAAGAAGCAGTCATTTTTCGAATTACTTCCCAATTTAAAACTGAGTTTACGTCAATAAGAGACGGATTTTTTAAATTCGTGCTTTCTTTGCTGACAGGGGGGACTTTACACGTAAAATTGGATAAGTTTGAGGTTATTAAGTTTTTTAAAGAAAGTTTTGGAGGGTTTGGACACTTAATCCGCTTCGTCAAGAAATTGGAATCCTTGGAAGCACCTAAAATAGTAGAAGATGAGAGCAAGAACGACAATTACCTAACTCCAAAATTACAAGCGTTTGGCATAAAAGATAGTAAAATGAGGAACGTAATCTGTCCACATTGTAGTTCAAAGTGCTCTACCACTCTGAAGTTTTGCGGAATTTGTGGCGAACATTTACCTAAGTAAGATGGTTCTTACAAATTTATAGAGTAATTCGGCGTGTCGTCCTTTAAACTTCTGTTTATTTTGTTATCTTCTACTAAATGGCTAATTATGGCTTCAAATTCTTCCGAAATTCCTTGATAGTTTACTTGATCGCTTATCGAGGCAGAGTTGAACGATTTTCCTTTGTTATCAATTAGAAACTGTAAAATTTGGTTTTCTGTCCAAGGTGAGGAGTACTCAAATCGCTTAATTTTTCCTTTGGTAGTTACAAAACCCCTCGTAGCAAGAGCAACAAATAAACCGATAAGACTATCAAACATAATCAAAAAAAAATTAATGAAAACCACATACTGTCCTAACGCCGCAACTAAAAGAGATAAGAAGAAATTAGTGGTAGAATAGAGTAGAAAAACGTTAAAACCGATCAAGGTTAATACGCAAGGTATAAACACGAGTAAGTAGACGATAAGATGATTTCTATATCGTTTCCTTTTTTCTTCTAACAAACTATAATCGATTCTCTTTTTACTTACCAGGTGGAATCGCCACTTTTCTGTAATTGTGCTTAAAAGATAATTCTTAATAAAATATACTTTGGTGTTAAAGGTTAATAAAGTATCTTTTTTATCGCGTTATTCGGTCCGTACCCCTTTGGTAACCACCGATAAAACGGCTTAAACCGTCGATCATAACAAAATGAAAGATATTCTTTCATTGCTAATGTTATTGAGAAATTTAAATTTCGACATACTTCTTATCTTTTTTGCCGTGAATTTTAGGAACGAATATCTGATTCACAAGGAGCTTTGATAATTTTCTTCTATAACTTTTAGTTAAATATTTTATCTGTTGCTTAACAGTATTATTAAGCATTTCAGAATTTCTTTGGGTTTTGAGATCAAATAATCTGTCGTTCACAAATTCTTGGTTGATAACTTTAAATTTGTTATTTATTTGCTCGAGAGTTGTTTTATCAGAAAACATATTTTGAACTGATTTGTTCATTTCTATTTGTAGATCATCTTTAAACTCTCTGGAATTTCTTAAATATTTTTCTTTTTGAATTGGGGTTAATTCTTTAAAATATTTTGATAAATATCTAGAAAAGTAATAATAAGCTCCTTCTATAATAGGCTTGTGATTTTCTTCTCTCGTGAATTCTTCATATATCAAATTATATTTCACAATTAAACATTTAGCATAAAGTTTGAATGATCCCACAAAAGTTTGATTTTCTTTATCCTTGGCTGTAACTGTTAATATTAGGTAGTTATCTTCTTCATAATCTTCATGAGTAAATAAATTTGCTGAATCTTTAAAGATATCACTAATATCAAGCTTAAAATCTGTAAGGTCTTTGGTAAATTGATGATGGGGATTTGAAGAGACTTTTTCCAGCGTGGCTGTCCAAGTTATTGGGTTGTTAACACCTTTAGAATTAATAAAAATATAAACAGGTTTTTTTATTTCACCTAAGTGATAACTTATTGATATATTTTTTAATTTACCGGTAGGATCCCCCGCGATTTCTCCAAGTACTCCCACTCTTCTCGCCCATAATTTTTCTGTTTCTTTTTCAGTTAAATTTTTGTTTATTTTTACATCATCATTCGATATTTTTGCATCGACAATCAATTGTGGGGGTCCTAGTTTTGGAAGTCTACCAGTTCTTACCATATGTTCATATCTATGAATATCTTTAAAAGGAATAATTTCAATCTCCTGTGTTGCTAATCCTTTAAGACTATGTCGTTTAATAGTTTCAGCAATTGGTTTTATTTGAAGAGGATCTCCGACTATTTTATTCCTTCTTAGTTGTATCTTCACATCGACTCCATATTCCACATAATCATTATCAACAACAATATTCAGTAGTAAAGAAATGACATGATTATCGCTAGAGCAGTCAATTTCAGTATATTTTCTACCTGTAACAGGGTCTTCATAAATTTTCCACTCGCTCTCGTTCCACGCTTTAATTTTAATTGTATAATTTGGTTTAAACCTTATTCTATCTATGTTAGTATCAAAATTTAGATGATTACTATATAAAGTGCTTGTCGCATCAAATGGGCTTTCTTGAGATGGACCACGAATAGACACGTTAAGGATCTTTACTTTTTCAATATACGCTCTCGTTTTTCCATAAAGCTTATATTTACCTTCATTCCAAGTCCCTCCACTACGATCAAATTCTCTATTCCAAGTAATCGTCTTTACGACTTGATCTTGGTAATCCAATTGATTCGTACCTTTAATTAAATCTTCCTCCAACCAATATTTAGTGTGTGTTCCGAGGATATCGTCGGGATCAGAAGTACCTGCTATCCATTCAAAAACGTTAGAATGATTATAAAAATAGTTTTTAATCTTATCCTCTATTTTTTCTTTAGCTTCGTCCTTAATCTCCTCTAAAAGGCTATCAGGTATTTGAATTATGTCTTCCTCTTCCTCTCCCTCAACTAATTCTTCAAGATCTACTACGAGCTCTGAAAATACTTCGTCAAGTTTATTCCTTAACACACTTCTAAATCTCTTAGCTCCTGCTAAGATAACATCGTTTGGTGTCGAATCTTCTTCAAGTAAAATAACTACACATCCGACTAAGAAAGGTGCGAAGAAATTAAACATCGGTTCCCCTAACCAAAAAACATCAGCTTTATGAAGTTCTCCAAAGTCAATTTTAAAAGGATAAAAACCTCTAAAACTCATATTCTTGATTGTCCTTTCTTTTCCATCTTCCCAGCCCAACCCAACATTTCTATGTCCGAAACTACTGCTAGTTATCTGAGCGTCAGATGGGAAAACATCGCAAAAATGAGCTATTCCTGGTTTTTTTTTAAATCTTCCAATAATTTTTTCTGGGTCACCTTCGTAATCAAATCGAAAATCAACGTTTTTAAAATCCACTTTAAAATATACTATCCAAATAAAAGGATGAGCAGCACCAATCTCTCCATCTTCGATACATTTTAACCTATCAAGCCATATTTCACACTTTCTCAGAAAATAAGTGTTGGACGAATTTGTCATAAAAAACTATAACCAACCATTAAATATAAATGGTGTCATTTAAAATTTGGTCGTTTTATGACTTATAAAATCTATTTGCTATAGAAAATATATTGTTGTTTTTCTAATAAGAAGAGAGACTCCTGCCACCAAGACCTAATAAGAAGGTCAGAAAGATCATAGGGTTAGGAGGGCGAAATATAGTGTGAATTACACACTACCAAAAGACAAAAATCCAGGGCGGCAACAGGAGTCATAGTTTGATTTTTCCCCATCGTAATTCTTTCTTTTTTTACTTGGAATTTTTTTCCTCTCAAAATGTAAAATTAGGAGCGAAAAAAATGCTAAGATTTTATCTTTTCTTACATTTACTATTTCTTTTTCGAGTATTTAAACCTTTTCACATAGCCAGATTAGTAGCACGCCGTTATCTCTTTTTTTAACTTTAAAGCGTAACAAGTTTAAATTGTAAACCTCTTTAGAATCATTCTATATTTAACTTTCGATAAATTTCTGATCTAAACATCCGAGCCATCTTATGATGGGGATTTATTGATAATGCTATTTCAAATTGCTCTCTGGTTTCTCAATCGAGAAAATAAAATCGTTAGCTATAGCTGAGTCCGAAGCGCCTATTGAACTGGCTATTAAGGAAGGTAAGAAGAGCGTCAGAATTATTAATACTTAATTTTTCCACGCAAAGTGCGGTATGTTTGTCTTTTTGCAAATATATCAAAACAACAAATAGATCTTCGTTTGTAAACATTGTTAATTACAATAAAGTTAAGCACTCTCTATTCTTTTTTTTATTTTTAGTTTAATTGACATAACACAAATAATACGCGAAGAACGATGAGCAAAGAAATTATAATCATTATGGGTTATCCCGCTTCGGGAAAGACGGTTCTTGCAAGAGAATACCAGGGACGAGGGTATTATAGAATAAATAGAGACGAACTCGGAGGGTCCTTGACCGATTTAGTTAAGCATGTAGAACGCAAACACGCTGAAAATAGCGAATCTCAATTTGTTATGGATAACACTTACCCGACAGTAGAATCCCGGCAATCAATTATTAAATGGGCCCACGACAACGATTTCGAAATTCACTGTAAATACATAAGCATTGACGTAGGAGACGCCTTGTATAACGCTTCTAAGCGGTTGATCGACACCTACGGGAAGCTATTAAATCCGGAAGAAATCAAAAATACCAAAGAAGTGGGAGTATACCCTCCGGTGGTGATTTATAAGTATCGAAAGACCGTTCAGACTCCAAAAAAAGAAGAAGGATTTCACAGCGTAGAAAAGATAAAATTTAAGCGAAAAATTGACAAGGCAGAATATAAAAACAAAGCTATTATTTTAGATTACGACGGAACTCTTAGAAAAACAAAGTCGGGAGAGAGATACCCGTCCACTCCTGAAGATATTGAGATACTTCCTAACCGAGCTCAAGTTTTGAAAGAATATCAAGAAAACGGTTACTTGTTGTTAGGAGTTTCGAACCAATCTTTTGTTGCGAAAGGAGATTTCACTATCGAACAGCTTATCGAATGCTTCGAAAACACTCACGCCCTTTTAGGAATCGATTTCGAATATAAATTTTGCCCTCACCCCGCCTTCCCTCAGATTTGTTATTGCAGAAAGCCGATGCCTGGAATCGGAGTTGAATATATCGAAAGATACAAGCTCGATCCTTCCCAGTGTATCATGGTTGGCGATATGAAAGTCGACAACACCTTTGCGAACCGTTGCGGGTTTCAGTTCGTCCACGCCGACGAGTTTTTTACTAAATAAATCGGATATGTTTCTTTTTTCTAAGGAGAAACAATTTCTACGATATTTTAAGTCTTTTAGTTCTTAATTTTTCAACTAAAAAGTTTAATTGTAATTGTGAAAACCAAAAGCCATAAAAAAATTTTCCTTTATAAACAACCGTTTGAAGAAGTCATAAAACAATTAATGGAAGTTATGAGGATGCAGAAAGTAAAACACGTTCGTATACCTGCTATTGCGGATGGAACGATCATAAATTGTCCGGTGTGCAACAGCGTGCGTCAGTTCGTACCTAACAAGGATAACAATTATTATTGCGTAAGGTGTGGTACTACTTTTGAGGGGGACGGGAGTATTGTAAAAACGGGTAAAATGTTGATTTGTCCAAGCTGTAATAGAGCGTCTACCAGATTTAAAAAATTCAAAGGGTATTATTGCTGCGAAGCGTGCGGTTCTGAATTCAATCGCGACAAGTCGTTCGTAACAGAGAGGAGTTTCCATCCTTGCCCTCAATGTAGCGGAAAAACTATAACCTACCAGTTCAGTCAGAAACTATACCGGTGTCATCGATGCGGAACCGAGTACAAGAAAGGATTTTCTATCGTCACAAAGCGAAAAGCAGAACCATGCTTAGTATGTGGTAATAAAGACACGACTTACCGTTTCGAAAGAGGGAATTATATTTGTGCCAAGTGCGGTTCTGTGTTCACCACTAGAAGAAAAATTATAACCAAACGAATTCCTCAAATATGCCCGGGGTGCAACTCTGCAAAAACCCACTACCATAGGGACAAAGAATATCGTTGCGAGCGTTGTGGAACTTGTTTCATTGAGGGAGGAACTATCACTAAATATCACAAGTATATCCCTTGCCCCGTTTGCAAGAACACTCAACCATCCTATCGCGTTTCCCATGGTAATTTTGTGTGTACAAAATGCGGAACGATCTATCTCTCTCCTATAGAAATAATAAAAGTAGGAAGCGTGTTAAGCTGTCCGCTCTGCTCGTTCAAGCACACCACATTTAGGACTTCTGAGAATAATTACAAGTGTTATCCGTGCGGCACAATCTTTTTAAGAAATAAGGAAATTGTTTCAGCTCAAGCGTTGTTCCATTGCTCTAATTGTAACAAAAGTATAGTCCACCACCTCGTAAGCCACGGGGCATATAGATGCAACCGATGTGGTTCTGAATTAGACGTAATCGTGGTAGATAAGCTGGCAAACGCAAAAGTTCGCAAATTCTACTTGAATTCCTTGAATTCGCTACAAATAATGGGAATGGAGGGTAAATGCGATGAGTTCGCTCATTTATTTTTCAGTATCAGGCACAGAATACAAAAAAATACGAAATATCGGTCGGTAAGAAAGCTCGGTCCGATCTTACTTTATTTTTTCTTAAAAACGAGGGGAATTTTACTTGTTCTTCCCGATTTTTTGGACTTGTATCAGTTAAGGTACGCGGATTTTACCACGGATTTTAAATACTTGGCGAAAATTTACCCTGAATTTAACGAACGCGACAAAAAGTTCATAATCAAAGAGTATATAACCACTATTCTAAAGAGCCTTGAGACGAGCGAAAAGACGATAGAACTGGGGTTAACCTTGTTCGGACTTTTTTATCCGCTTATTCAACACGCAAAAGAAGAAGTTGTTGCTGCCATAATCTGCGTCCTTACAAAAATCTCGTGCGATATTCACAGTATTTCCGCGAAAGATATTTTCGAAAAAGCGGGCGTCACCCAAAGCAGTCTCTACGCACACTTTCGAGGTAAAATCTTTCCGTACCTAGGCGTTTCACCTGACGTAACGATTAAAAGTTCTTCTAAAGCAATTAAAGAGCAGATTCGTTTAGTTCTTGGTCATCAGTATAAGATACATATCGCCAATTAGAATCAATAATCTCGAAAACTAACTAACTTATTTTAAAATTAAAAAAGTTTTTTCCCTCAGATTAACCGATAATAATAAAAAGGATACTTTTGCTTATCTTTGTTTGATTTTTTCCAAAATTACACCCTTTTGATCACAAAATCACCATTTTGTTGACAATTGACGGCGATCGTTAGCAATCTTTTTCTTTTATATACGATCGTCGACAAAGTATTACAAATGTATACAAAAACAGACTTTAAAGGTTAGAAGCAAATGTCAGGTCAAAGCAAGAGAATACCCAAAAATTCTATTTTTATCGTAATTAAGTTCGATTCGAAAGATCAAGTACACGAGATGCTACAAGATTCCGACTACCAAGAGGCTTATTCGAAAATTACGAACATTGGGTTACTCAAAGGTGGAAAGTGCGAATATTTTAAGTCTTTTAGTTCTTAAATTTTTAGTATTTTCTTTTTTTTTAGCAATTAACTTCTGGGACCTTAAGTCAAAATTCGGCCTCACCTCGTATTGTGGGTTAGGGAGCAAAAATTCCCAGATTCTTAATTTTTATCAACAAAAATTTAATTCTGTCTAATTTTTACACTTGTAAACCTTGTTTCAAGATTCACTTGCATTCTTCTTGGACTATTCACGATCCAACAAAAGTTTTAATCAAATCTTAACCGTTCTTTCTTTTATTTAATTTTTTTTAATAGTTTTTTTATGCGAACATCTTTTACAGAGCAACGATATGTGGTCGTAACCCTCTTTTAAGAACAATCTGTGCCTTTTTGTTTCGCATTGATAACAAGCTTTCTTTAGCAAAAAATAATTCAGAGTAAAGAATTTAGAGCGATTTTTTCTCACGCTGCTCATACTAATTTTTTCTGCCTGTAAATATTTAAACAAAAATTTCTTATAACGTTAAAAAACCCAAAACATTTCAAAATTCCAGAAATCATTAATTTCGAGAAGTAATAGACTTTTTAAGGCTAAGGTGCGTATAATTCTTTAACCAAAATTCAAATTAAAACCCAAATGCAAAATATACGAGATGAAAATCACGTGGGAAAACAGTTAAAATTGTTTGAATCCGTAAACCCAAAAGAGAAATCCACAACACCAACCCAGAATCGAATAAAAGAGCTTCAAGAACTAATAGAATATCACCAACACCTTTATTACAACGCCCAGCCAGAAATTAGCGACGAAGAGTTTGACAGGCAATGGGACGAGTTAAAAGTTCTTGATCCGAATAACGAGGTATTTTCTAAGATCGGAGCAGATTTTGATACAACGTTTAACAAGATTCGGCACGTAATCCCGATGAACTCTCAAGCTAAAGTGACTAATTCTTCAGAATTTAACAAATGGGCAAGAAAAGTGAACTACGATTTATTTATCACCCAATTCAAGTTAGACGGGATAAGCGTAGAGCTTCAATACGTTAAAGGGAAATTTAAATACGGAGTGACTCGAGGAGATGGCTTAGTAGGTGACGATATTTCAAACAACGCCAAAAAGATGAAATTTTTTGTCCCTGAAGTGAACCTTGAGTTTACAGGGGCAGTAAGAGGAGAAATAATATTAACCAAATGTATCTTTAATAAAAATTATCCCGAAGCGAAGAACAGCAGAAACATGGCGAGCGGAATAACTAAAAGAAAAGACGGAAAAGGAAGCGAAGACTTAACTATCTTAACCTACGACGCTATAAGCAAGAATCCCGACTACAAGTTCAAAAACGAGAGAGAAAAAATAGAATGGTTAAAAGTAAACCAATTTAAAGTCGTTAGGACGTATTTTTTCAAATCTATTGACGAAGTGGTAAGTTTTAGGGACGAGGTGATGACCTCAATGAGAGAACAGCTTAATTACGATATAGACGGTTTGGTAATAAAAGGGAAAGAAATTGACTTGGAAGATATGAAGCGAGCAAGACCGATCAAGCAGATTGCGTTCAAATTTGACTCCGAAGAAGTAGAATCAACCGTAATAGATTTAGAGTGGAGCGAGTCTGGTGCCAATTACACGCCTATCGGTATCATCGAGCCAGTATTAATTGCCGGGACTACGGTCAAGAGAGCGAGTTTAGCCAACCCTAACTTAGTAAGGGAGCTAAACTTAAAGATTGGCTCGAAAGTAATCGTTTCTAAAAGGGGTGACATCATCCCCAAGATCGAAAGAATTATCCACACACCAGCAGATGCGAAAAAAATTCAATACCCTTCCACATGCAACGCCTGTAATACTCCATTAGTGGACGAAGGAACTCGACTGTATTGTCCTAACAAAGAATGTCCCAAAAGAGCGTATCACAGACTTCTTAGGTGGATTAAAAAGCTCGACGTGAAAAATTTCGGCGAACTCATTCTAAAACAACTGTTTAGCTCTGGAAAAGTCAAGAAAATAGCCGACTTATATGACCTAAAGGTATCAGACCTTACCAAATTAGATCGAGTTGGCGAGCGATCGGCTCAGAAAGCATTAAATAACTTACTTGCGGTAAAACAAATCCCTCTGGCAAAATTTGTAGGTGGATTCGACCTCGAAAACATCGGAGAATCGTTAGTGGAAAAAATTGTTCAGGCAGGATACGACACTTTAGAGAAAATTCGAAACGCAACGGTTCACGACCTGAAACGGGTAGAGTTATTTGCCGACATTACCGCCAACCAGTTTCACAACGAATTTCACGCCCTATATTTTGACATGATAGAAGTATTAAAAACAAATAAAATTAAAATAAGGAGTAGAAAAATGGGAAGCAACAAGTTAGACGGAAAGAGTTTTTGTTTTACTGGACCGCTAGTACATTTTAAACCGCGAAGCAAAGCACAAGAAAGCGTTATTGAGAACGGTGGAACTGTTAAAAACGGCGTTGTCGGTAGTTTAGATTTCTTAGTAACTAATTCGGACACCCCTACGAAAAAATACCTAAAAGCTCAAAGCCAAGAAAATACCAAAATTATTTCCGAAGAAGAATACCTTAAAATGATTGAATAACCCTTTAAATTATCTTTTTTTTCTTTTTTTCTAATTATTAATTATTTCAAATCTAAAAAACTTCTAACCTTTTTTTAAGATAATCTAATATCCCTAACCATTCGTAAGATTACCTAAAGTATTATTTTTTCCAATTTGAAATTAGTAAATTCCCAAAGTCTTACCTTTCTTAAGCGATTTATTCCTATTTTTTATTGGTTAATATAGAATCTCTTAACTCGAGATTTTTGTCGTTCTTCTTCTTTAATTTTTAGAGGTTCTAAAAACCCTCTCTTTTTATCTTTAGAAGATACTGCAACCCTCTTAATATACACGATTTAGGACGGAAGTTTTTTTCTTACTAATTGACTACTCGATCAATAATGTTTAATTAAGACTGTCGTGTTGAAAATTAGTAAACTAAACCCCATTGTTTGTATAAATACCTCGCAAAAACTAATAATCGTGTCCTTCACTGATTATCGGATTTAGGAGAGTCTCTCACTACTCTCCTCGATCCTCGCCCTCACCCTTTTTTTGACGCAATTCATTAATCCGATTACTTCCTTTGTCTTTTATAATTGATAAATCCTACCTATCTTACCAAAACCAAAAAAAATGCCTGATTAAAAATGTTAGAATTAGCAAATTTAGAAGAACAAAAACGCGATCCAACCCCTGAGAACTACCAAGTCAAACAGTTAAAAAATATGACCTTTATCGGTCTTTTGAACTCTTTTAATTCCGCCCACGACACGCTAGCAAAACTAAAAGAGCAGGGATCGATAGACATTTTGACGGTCAAAAACGACTTGACCAGAGCAAAAGAGCAAGTGTTCAAGATTTACAAATTAATTGACTCCATTTTAAAATCCTACCAAGACGGTTTTAACATCGAAACTGATACGATGAAGTGCGATTTTTGCCCAGAAGTCGCGAACACTTATAGAGAATTCCACAAATGGTGCAAAGATTGTTTTTCTCGAGAATTTGGAGGTAAGGTAAAATGAACCAGAGCAAGACAGAGAATTTGTCCTTTTTTTATCATAATTTCTTTTCTTTCTTGTCTTTTTTTAGGTAATATTTCTACCCCCACAGTGAGTTTGTGATATTTTTTATTGTCCACTCGTGTAATTTCAGCCTTAATTTCCTTATTTACGATTAAAAATTTTTCTGTTTTCATCGACATTTCTATAATTTTTACACAAATTAGAAAATTATCGACCAGACGGTATTTAATATCGAAATCTTCTGTTTACGATATATTATGAAGGATTTACGCAAAGCTTTAGTAATCAATGGCTGTTCTCAGAGTAAGCAATCCCAACCAGCCCCAGCCAGAGAATTTTATACAGGGCAACTATTCCGAATGGTAAGAAAATTCTCAGAACTACACGAATTTGACCAAAAAATATTGTCGGGCAAGTACGGTTTGCTTAGTATGAGCGATCTGGTCGATCCCTACGATTTGAAAATCAGCACCAAAGCCGACGTCAAAAGAGTGCAAGACAAGTGCCTCTACCGACTCGTGGAACTACACAAAGCCTACGATACGATTATTGTTATCTTAGGGAAAAAGTATCGAGAGGTAATTTCGCCTATTTTAGACTCAAAATGCTTGGTCGCGTTCAGTAAGAAGGGAATTTTTGGCTACTATTCGCTAATCGCAAAACTTAACCAACTATCAAGACCTCAAGCCTTAGAAGATTTGTCCAGATTTCGAGTTGTTGAGTGTGTTTATTCTGAAGTTGATGATAATTATCCCCGAACGTGCTATTTTTGTCATTTTCAGAGTAAAAACAAGTGTATTTGGAACCTTGAATCTCAAATAACTCAATCGCAACTTCCAGCCCAAATAAAAACAACCAGCGAGGGAGAATTTTAAATTATGACTTATCAAACAAAAATCACAGGACAGAAAAAACTAAAAAAACTAAAGAGGTTAAAGATTAATAGCGTTAGAAGAGCTTTACTAAGGACTATCAAACAAGACATTTTTAGTAGAGTTATCAAGGAGTTGAAAGCCAATTCTTATTATGATTTCGGGGACTACAAAAGATGTTATCCAGACAATCCTCAATCAATTACTAAGGGGTTTTTTCAGATGGAAATTAACCATCAATACGATAACACTTTTTTGTTTCAAATAGAGGCAGTGGAAGGGGATTTTAGAATGAACACTAACTACTTACACTTTTACTACATTTTTGAAGACGAGAAAGCGTTATGGTTTCACGTAAAAGACTTTTTTTCTAAGCATACCGATTTGGAGTCGTTATCGCAAAGTGTTTACAAAAAGTTTGGTTTTTTAACCCCAAAAGAAGGATCCACGTTATTTGACCATTACAGCCTACTTAAAGACGATCTACCCGATGGTCAAACCTTTGAGGATTTTATCGAGGATCTGGATTCTTTTCTAAAAAAAAATTAACTACCGCCTGAAATTCTAACTCTATTTTTTTTATTTTTATATTCCAAACCGATACCAAAACCAAAAAAAAAAATTACCTAAAAAAAATGCCAAACCAAAAATTAGACCATGATAAGAAGAAAGCCCTCGTAATACTAGATTTTGATGGGACTATTTTTTATAATCCTACTAGCAATTTCTCTTTAAACATTCCTTTAGACTATATTATAGACGCGTACACTTTTTTTAACGAGTTTACTTTTCAAACCAATGAGACTATTTCAAACAAGACCGAGTTTGTGTTGATCACTGGGAGGAGCCAAGAACAAGAAGCGTACATTAAGCACCTATTAGAGACTAGAGGATTTAGAATTGACCAAAGTTTCTTTAACCAGATGGGGATAACAACCGCTATTGACGAGAGTTCGTTTTTAATTAAATATTGGACTGCAAAAGTAAAATTAATTAACGAGTTCAGGTTAAACAAAGAGTATAAGTCAATTATAGTGATAGAGGACAGCCATGTAATTTGCTCCATGCTCCAGAAGTTAAACTTTAAGGTGTATCAGGCAGAAATTACCAAATACAGCCCCACCCAAACGCTAACCGTTAGATTTCGCCCTCCACAAACACGATCCATGACAGAACTCGAAACCTTGCTTAAACCTCGTGAGAAACAAAACGAATCCTTAATAGAAATAGTCTAATAACCGAAGAATAATTTTTCTTTTTTTTTTACTTACTTTTACTACTGGGATTAAAAATTGATTGACTGAAGTCAGTAAAGTCTTCGGAATAACAATAAGTATTATCTTATTCAGCCAATTTGCTTTACTTATTTAATTATTCAGTAAATCTAAGGACTCATAAGACATAAATTCGAATCAAATAATTCTTATTATAACCAAAATCAAAAAGAAGTGAACATAAAAAATGGAATCGAGTAATAAAATCAGAAAAGAATCCGATAAAAAAGAAAATTTCGTTACCTTCCACTGCACAATAGAAGAACACCTTAAGCCACCCGAAAAGATCAAAATGAAATCAATAACCTTCGATGACGGCGAAGGAAGCACCCACAATTCTTATCCTATTACTTTTACCACGTGGGAAGAGGCAAACGATTACCTATGGAAAAAGTCTTTCGAACACGGTTATTATTTAAAACAAGAATTCACCATCGAATACGAAAACGGGGAAAAATATACTGGAAAATACGACGTATACACCAGAGAATCAGATAAAAAAGAAAGAGCAGATTTAGGTGCACACGTGATGACGCACAACTTATTTTATTCGGGAAGGCAAACGCCTCACTACATGGACAAGGAGAGCGTGGAAGGAATCTTAGCGGGAACGAAGCCAGAAGTAAAACAAGCGTGTGCCGATTTTATAGACCGCTACGAGGTTAAGGTTATGAATCAGAGCAACATTTTCTATTGTTAATTTTTATTTTTTTTTATTTTTACGTTTTAAATCCAAAACCAAATACAAAAAAAGAGAGAAAAAAATATGGGAGAAAAAGTACAGGCAATCAAAAAAAGTTTTTTTCCACACAGCGACTTTACGGAAGACCTCAACCTCTTAAGCAACATAAAAATCCCCAAAAAATATCAATACATTTTAAAAAAAATTAAGACGGGAACTTTCGCGAAAACCATAACAAACGCCGAAAAAAACCTAATGGAACAAAATTTTAAATTCCAATTGGACGTGTTTAACGCCCCTGCAAACGACTCTTACCAAAAAGAACTAAATAACACGACGAAAAGAATCGCTAAAATTTTGGGCTTAAACGAAATTGAAGAGCGGTTGAGGGTTCTTAAAATGATAAAATTACTTTCTTTTGACGACATCGAATCCTCAGTAAAACACTTAAACGACGATAGAAAAGAAATCGAGCTAAAAATCAGAAAAATTAAGAAAGAGACCGCGGAAAATTCAACTCAGAGAGAGCTAATAATAAAAAAAATAGAAAAGTTAGAACAAGACCGAAATAACATTGTTAAATTAATTATGAACGCCCCTAAGAGAGAAAATTACCAAAAAAGAAAACAACTTTTTGAAGAGAGGATCGAAAAATACCACAAGGAGATGTATAGATTTTGCTTAGATTTTATAGACGCAGTAAACGAAGATTTAACGCCTATCAAAGAAAAAAATGGTTTTAGCGAGCTATACCTCAATTATGACCTCACTTTAACCATCCAAAAGAAAGAAAAGCATAAAATAGTTGTAGAAAAGAAAGAACACACCACAAACTTAAAGGTGTATAAGTTTGAGCAATTAGACAAAGATACAAAGCCAGAAATTTTAAAGATAATTAGGCAAAATTTCAAGAGAGAATATCTAAAAGAAAATTTGAAGTGAGAAGGGCAAAGAATGAGCGAAAACCAAGATTTTAAACTTTCTTTAACACCAATTTTAACGAGAAAAAATCAAACTTGCTATGAAGACACTACGAAAGGTGTTATCTAGATAATCCTCAATCAAATGCATTATGGTTGGTTTTATTTATATTAATTCATTTAAAAAAATAATATTTTAATTCTAATGAAATATTTACCGTCATTATACTTGTTTTTTCGATGAAAATGAAACCTAAAGAAAATCTAGCAAAGATAAAAGATTCTCTTCTACAGAGCATTCGTAAAGTGTTTATACAAGAACTTTATGTGGAAGGAGAAGACCCTCCAAAATCATACTTTGGAGAAAAGAAATTCTTTGGACTTTATGCGATTTTTTTGATATATTCATTTTTAGTACTAATTGGGATTAATTTTCCAGAACCGTATTTAGACATTCTTACCTTTGGAAACCCATTTGTTTTTGGAAACGCGTTAGTAGCTTTCTTTCTAGTATTATCTATATTGTATAGCGTTGATAAAATTAGAATATTCTTTTTTGAAAAACATACGGCGATTAAGCAGATTATTTTATATGTTGGAATTATTTCGAGCTTCTTTATTATTTTCTTATATGTCTATAATTTAAATACAAATCTTATTAGCTATTTATTAGGATTGTCGACAATCTGGCTTGTGTTACTAAGCATTCGCTTTTACATGTATTCCAGAAAGTTTGCAACCAAAATAGAGGCTAAGTTTATAACTAAATATTCTTCATTTCGCCGTTTTATCGCTTTCATTGCTCCTTATTTTATTTTAGGAGTATTAGTTGTAATAGCCCTGTTTTATCGTGGTCTGTTAGTATATATTTCACTTGATTTTTTCGGTCCCTTTGCCCCCAGTGAAGCAGTAAGAGTTTACGAATTAGAAATGCGCTTAATAATGCCTTTAATTTATTTTAGTTTAATTTTAACTCTCTTGTTCATCATATTTGAATTCGTATTTACACGACGAAGAGCCGAGACAAAGAGAGCAGGATTGTTTGATAACTACACTTTTTCTTTAATAGTTTTATTTATATTTTTCTTTCAAGTCTTTCAGTTATCTCTATTCTTAATTTTAAATCCAGTAACCTTAACCGCCCTAAAAGCGACTGTGGGTGCAAATAGTTCTACTATATGGTTTATATTTATTTTAGAATTTGCCGTATCTATTCTCTTTCTGTACAGAATCATCAAAAAATTAGGGCGTTCAATAGAATGGAAACTTCTCATATTTAAAAGAGATGGTCTAATACTTTTAATTTTAGGTTGTGTTCTTTCTCAAACCCTTACTCGTTATGCTTTACAGACACAAGTTCCGAATCAGATAATTACTCCCCTTGGACAGTTTTTCATGGCAGATAAATACATTATCTCTATATTAATGATTATTTTCTTAGGAAGCACTCTGCTATTCTATTACTTAAAGCCACATGAAACTTCAATGTTTATTCGTTTACAGAAAGAGACAGTTGATCAAGAAGAGCAGAGTATGGATATAATTTATAAACTATTAAGGAGCGAGTATTTGCGAAGAGGAGAGGGTTTTCCTCTAGAGATTTTAGAGCGAGAGTTGATTAGAGCTACGAAACTTTCTAAAAATAATGTATATTTTATGATTGAATCTCTTGCGAAAGTTAACATGAATGTTACTATGACAGACGTAAAAAATAATCAAGGGCGATATCAAAAATTCGTAGATTTTACTTCGGTTCTCGAGAAGTTTGATAAAAAAGCAGTAGCAAAGAAGAAAGCAAAAAAATATCTGTCAGATCGACTCTTCACAACCATGACATCAAACAAACCTAAACAACTCAACTTACATGTTGATACGAACCAAAATAAGGCCTCTGATCAATTTATATCTTCTCTAACTTCAGATTATACAAAAAAACAAAAAGATGAATTATCTTTCGAACAAAAACAAAAAGACATCTCAATTTCCTTTACTCAAAAAGAGATTCCTCAAGCATTAAAAAATAATATCATAGAAATATTAAAAAAAGAATATGCATATCGGAGTGAAAATCTGGAGAAATACCCCGAATTTCATTATAGTATCTCAGAAATCGCGTCTGAAATTCAAATGGAAACTCGTATCACTCCGGGTCAACTCTATCCCTTATTGGAAAAAATTGCTACGGACGATCTAGAATTAAGCTTAGTGAAAAATCCAGACGAACCTGAAGACAAGCGTATCAATTTCTTTCCCATTGCGGATGACGACTTAAGTCATACCCTCGCTAATTTTAGACCAGAAGAATACGAAAAGATAAGAATAAAAGTAACGAAATTATTTTTTAAATTTTTAAATCGGAAGAAATCAAAAGCTATATTTCCTAAACTCAGAAAGCAGATTGGCGAGAATACAGAAGAACAACGAGCATGGAATGAGATATACAAAATATTTAATAATGTTTATCCTAAGTATACAGAAATTTTTGAGAGGATAAGATTAGGAGTAGAATTACCAAAAATCTTAAAAGTCTTTCCTAAAAAAGATATTGATATTTATCTTTAATTCTTCCTCATGCGCTCTATAAATCCAAAAATCTCATTGAGGAGTACATTTCTAGGGCTTTCTTCCTTTCAATTGCTGGCGATGTTTAGACGAGGTATGTTTTACACCTTCTTATCTGTTTATATGTCTACTTTTTTGGGTTTATCCCCGATTATAGTATCATTGTACGCTACACTTCCTATGATAATGAGCGTGGTTTTTCAAAATTTTGTTTGGGGTCCTTTAAGCGACAAATTTCAAAGGAGGAGATCGATGATTATTTTGGGTGAGGTTTTAGCCGGTATTGGAACAATATCAGTTTGGTTTGTTCACTCAATTTTTTCGAATAAGTTGCTTGCGGGATTTGTCATAATTATCGGGTTAATGTGTATTGAAGCGTTTTGGTCAATGTCCAATATTAATTGGAGCGCACTTATTAGCGATATTTACCCTTCTAAAGATAGGAGCAAAGTAATGGGACAATTAACTAGCGTAGGAGGTTTCGGAAGAATAATAGGAATCTCTATCGGATCAATACTTTACAATAACGGTTATGGTTTTCGTGATGGACCATTATTCTTTGTAGCAGCACTGGTTATGTTTGTGTCTTCTATCCCTATGATTTTCACTTCAGAAGGAGGGATTAAACCTGAAGAAGAAATAGAAGAGGAGAATAACGATAATACACCGCAAAACTACAATTTTAAAGTTATTTTCATTATCTTCATCATTTCTTTAACATTTATTAATTTTGGACGCAATTCAATCGCAACATTCTATAGTCCGTATTTAAAACTGGATACCGGATTTGCGGTAGGTGATATATTATTAGGTTATATTGCAAACACTCGCTCGGTAGCAGTGCTAACTATTGGGTTTTTAGCTGGTACCTTAAGCAAAAAGTTCGGACATGCTCGAACTCTAATATTAGGTGTGGGATTGGCAATTTTCGCGTTAGTTACCACGGGATTAACAGATAATTTAATTTTGATATTTGTTGGAAGTTTTTTTATGGGTGCGGCTGAAGTTATTATTTTTGCTGCCTCTTACGTCATTGCCTCTAACTTGATACCTTCCAAAAGGAGGGCAAAATTATTTGGAGTATATAATACGACTTTTTTTCTTTCCTGGGGATTAGCGGGTACTTTCATATCAGGCCCGTTGATAGACTTTCTACTCAATAACGATTTTGACGAAGTTATATCTTATCAAGCTGCTTTTATTGTAGGAGCTCTTATAACAGGAATAGGATTAGTTATATTATTGGTGTTAGAAATTTTGCTCAAACCTAGAAGTGCTAAGAAATAGCATATGAAGAATTTGATATTAAAAGAGAGAAAAAAGGCAAATTTAAATAGAATCATAAATAAATGTGTATATTACACATAAAAGCGTAATAAATTAAAATTCATGGTCCAAATCTAAAACAAGGGTAATTCATGACTGAACACAAATTTGATTTTCATTTTATTAAAAACGAAATAAGAAAGAAAACATTTGGTATTATAACTACATTAAATAAAGATGGAAGTCCTCATACATCTGGAATTCTCTATGGTGTTTCTAATCAAGATGAAAAGTTTGCATTGTATCTTTTAACTTATAAAAAAAACAAAAAAGTAAGAAATATCCAGAGGAATCCTAAAGTCTCCTTTATTATACCTTTTCCGCATCATATTTTGCGTTTTGTTCCTTCAGGCGCAATAACAATTAATGGTATTGCAAAAATACTTCCCGTCAATACAAAGGAAATCATACAAACATTTTCAGAAAAAAAGATACTAAGACAGCTTATTGCTGATATTGACTTTGAGAATGATATAAAGTATGTATTTGTTAAAATTGAACCAGATCCTAAGATCTTTTGTTATGGAGTTGGATTTAGTATTTTGAAATTAAGAAGTTCTCATACAACTGGAGGATATTCTGTAACTATGCCTGATGAAAGCTGAATCAGAAGGTTCAAAAAGCTACTTGGGTTCTTAATTGATTTGAATCGCTTTTTATTATTGATCTTAATGGCGTTGATTTCTATCTCAGTCGTAAAAAAACTCGAAACGATATGGGTTTTTTAACTTATTCACTCTCTTTTTTTTGTTGTTTGCAATGCAGTAACAGATTCTACAGACATTTCATTAATTCTCTCTGTTTTACCTCCTTAAGTTTAAATGGTATAAGTACATCAAATAGTTTGAACATTAAGAAATTCATGGCTCAAACGTAAAAATGGTAAGAAATAAAATTTTTAATCTAGTTTTTTACATCCGAAGAATTGAATCAACAACAGCGTTTCCTTCTTGGTGGTGTTTTCAATGTATTATTTTCATTTGTATCATTAGTTTCTTTCTTTAATGATAATTCAACACCACAACTTTCACAAAACTTCATATTTAAATCGTTTATCTGTTTTCCACAATTAGGACAGTTCAATTTCAATCTATCTCACGAGGTATTATGTTATAATAATTAGTGTTATTAATTGAGAAAAAAAATTATTAATTTAGTTTTTTACAACATTCGTCGCATTTTAGTTCAGCTAAGCTTAAATATCCACAGTTTTCACCCATATTGCACTCAAGCTGATTTTTTTCTTCGTTAAAAACCATATCTTGACTACAACATTGTGGAATCGTTTCCATTATTTTTCCACAGCCGGTACATCTAAAAGTTTCCATTTTTTATAACCTCCTTATTTAAACTTAATTTATTCAACAAGTTCCATTGCTTTACCGTGATGTTCGGGGATTGATTGAGCTCCACAAGATGCACCCATCCAACAGACGAGTTCCTCTCCTTCTTTATGCATTGGTTGACCGCAATGCATTGGCAAATCTTGCTCCAATCCACATTCAACACATTTTAATTTACTCATTTTTTTATCTACCTCTTTTTCTTCTTTAATTGATTTGAAATCTTGAATTTTCTTTTTATCGTCTGAAACTACAGATTCTTCTTCATCGGTTCCTTTCATCTGCATCAACTTAGGGTCCATGTTATCGTAGTTTTTAAACCTTTCAGGGTCTTTTTTAAAGTGAGTTTCACAGTTCGCACTGCAAAAGTGAAAAGTTTTTTCTTGATATTCAAGTTCTAAAGCGCGTCTAGGATCAATTTCCATACCACACACAGGATCTACAACCTTTTCTTGGGAGATTAATAGCTTTTCTTCTTCTAATTGTTGGGGTGTTTTTGGTTCATATCTTTTCAAGAAAAGCGCATTAGTGACTACAGAAACAGAACTAGACGCCATAAAAACAGCGGCTAAATAGGGTGGTAAGAAAAATCCAGTCCCGTAATACAGAATTCCAGCAGCGATAGGTATTCCAATTAAATTATATATAAATGCCCAAAACAAGTTTGTAATCATTTTACGGTAAGTTTTTTTAGACAAATTAATTGCAGAAACTACATTCCGAAGATCTCCCCTCATAAGTACTATATCTGCAGTTTCTATTGCAATATCTGTTCCAGATCCAATCGCAATTCCAACATCTGCTTGAGCTAGAGCAGGAGCATCGTTTATTCCATCTCCTACCATACCAACGATCTTTTTATCTTCCAATTCCTGTAATTTTCTAATAGTTTCAGCTTTTTCATTTGGTAAAACTTCAGCTAATATATGTTCTTCGTCAAAATTTAATTCTTTGCCAATGCTCAAAGCGGTTTGTTTATTATCACCTGTAAGCATAAAAAGTTCTAAGTCTTTTTCTCGTAATTTTTCTAAAGCGTATGGGGCTTGTTCTTTCATTTTATCCGAAATTCCAATAATCCCCTTAATCTCATTTTCAACACTAATTAAAATGGTTGTTTTTCCTTGTCTTTGAAATTCATTAAACTTTTCTGTGTAAGAATCAATAGAGATACTATAATCAGCCATCAACTTCTCGTTTCCTATAAGTACGGTTTTATTTTTAATATCAGTTTTAATACCTTTCCCCGGTATAGCATTTAATTCAGTGGGAATTTCGAGAGTTAACCCCTTTTGGTTTGCTTCTTCAATGATTGCTTGCCCAAGAAGGTGTTCAGAACCCATTTCAGCACTTCCTGCGTAAAATAATAGCTCATCTGCATCATAACCAGTGCCATTCAAATCTTTTTCAGTAAAAATTCCAGAAACTTTTGGTTTTCCAATTGTTAAAGTCCCAGTCTTGTCAAAAACGATAGTATTAATCGTGCTAATTGCTTCTAAAGAATCCCCACCTTTTATTAGTATTCCATTTTCGGCACCTTTACCAGTTCCTACCATGACAGCAGTAGGTATCGCTAAACCAAGAGCGCAAGGACATGAAATCACAACAACTGATGTAAACACTAATAAAGATATTTCTAATCCTATAGCTGCTATAAAATACCAATATAAGAATGCTCCAGTAGCGATTATGATAACCGCCGGAACAAAATAATTACTAACGGTATCTGCTAATTGTTGTTTTGCCGCTTTTTTACTTTGGGCTTCTTTTACAAAATTAATTATCTGAAATAAAAGTGTATCCTTCCCTATTTTTTCTGCTTTGATATTTAGTAGCCCAGTTTGGTTTAATGTTGCTCCAATTACTTCGCTATCAATTTCTTTTTTCACATATCTACTTTCTCCGGTAATCATTGACTCGTCAACTTTTGTTTTTCCTTTAACCACTTTTCCATCGATTGGAATTTTTTCGCCAGGTCGAACAACTAAGATGTCTCCAACCTCAATCTCTTCGATCGGGATTTCAATTTCTTTTCCGTCTTTCAAAAGAGTGGCTGTTTTAGGTTGTAATCCAATAAGTTTTTTGATTGCTTCTGAAGTTTGTCCTTTCGTTTTGTGTTCAAAATACTTGCCAATTAATAGAAACGCAAGAATCATGCTCATTGCTTCGTAAAATGTGTTTCCGTCTATGAAAAATGTTGACAATATTGAATATACAAGTGCTGTTGTTGTTCCTAACGCAACCAGCACATCCATATTAGTTGACTTATTCCTTAACGATTTGTATGCGCCAATAAGAAAGAAGGATCCCGCAATACTAAAATCAGCTATCGCTAAAAAAAACAAGACTAAGTTCCTACCGAAAGATTCTGCTACGAACCAACTAATTGGAGTAATAACAAACATAAACGCTAATGCAATTATTAAAATCCTTAATCGATATCGCATCTCTTTTTTATGGCTTTCGATCTCTTTATCAAGCGCTCCTGCTGCTATTTCAAGTTTATAACCTAATTGTTTAACTTTTGAGTAAATTTTACTTTCATCTAGTTGTAACTCATTGTATTCGACAAATAACTTACTAACTTTAAAATTTCCTCTCACTTCATATATTCCTTCAATTTTTTCAACTGAATTAGCCAGTTCATTGAATTCTGATTCAGGAATAGAATCAATTACTTTATAATCTATCTTAGCTAGCGTTGCTTTATATCCTAAGTCTTTTATCGCCTTATTAAAATCAGCATAACTAATTTTGCTAGAATTGTATTCGACGGTGGCTTCTTCACTCGCAAAATTTACTACTGAAGTACTTACTCCATCTAAATTCTTCAATTTAGTTTCTATTTTTAAAGCGCAAGATGCGCATGTCATACCGCTGAGCTTTATTTTCATCTTTTCTTCTGTTTTCGCTTCCATTTTACATCACTCCTTTCTTAATTCTTCATTATTGAACTAATTAAATATAGATTCTTATTATAATTTGAAAATATAATCGACAGTTTCTTTACTACTTTTAACCTAATCTTTCTCATGATTTCTATTTTAAAAATTAATTAAAATTATACTTTAAGATATATATTAAAAAGTATATATTTAAATATTCTTTTTATATTCTATAGATCAATAATAAATTTAAAGAATATTTAAAAAAAGATAGGTAATTTTATCATGGCTGAAGAAACTGAAATTAAAATTCAAAATCTCACTAAATTTTACATGTTAGTGTTATTAAAATCAAACGATGCAGTTACAGGGTATTTTATAATTAAAAGATTAGAAAAGGATTTGGGGAAAACAATTAGTCCAACTTATGTATACGATTTCTTAAAAAGTTTAAAAGTTCAAGGGTATGTAAAGGATGTTACAAAATCTAAAACATCGAAACGCTCTAAGGGTTATCAACTCACTCCTCAAGGTCATGAATTCATAGATAGAATCTTCTTAAGATTTAACAACTTAATAGAAGTTGCCATCCAATCAAGATTAGAAATCTGCGCCAGTTGTGGCGTTAAACTTTACGATAATTATCACAGTGAAAAAATTGGGAACAAAAATTTAAATTTTTGCTGTAAACATTGTGCAAAAGCATTTAAAGATGAACAAATGTAAAAAGCATTTAAAACTTTTTAAAAAAAAGTATTTACTTCATGTTGGAACTATAGTCTGGTTCCACATAAAGAACAAAATTTGGAATTACGGTCATCTAATTTTGAACCACATGCTGAACAATAATTCGTTGTTTCAGATGGTTCAAATTCCGCGTGTTTTACGGAAGGGGTTATAGTATCAATTGTAGTTTCTAAATTTTCTTCACGATTCGTGTGTCGATTAAGTACGAACAATAATATAACTACAACTGCAATGAAAGAAATAACTCCTAAAAAAATTAATGCTCCATTAGGAGTAACCCAATCCATCATGTGTCCCCATTCGTCATGCATTTCATCAAAAATCATAATTTTTCCTCTTATTTTATATTTTAATCTAATTTCTTTCTTACTTTTTAAATTCAGTCTCTTGATTATAACTATTTCTAACTAGTAAAAACATAACTAATCCTAACAGATTTAGTATTAATCCGATTAACAACCAAAGTTCAGAATTTTTGATTCCCCGCCTCAACGCATCTTTATGTAAATAGTAAGCAATTAAAACACTCAAGCCTATGTACGTAACCGCTCCAACGATCATAAAAATCCATCCGTATGGCCCGAATACATTAAACCACCAATCCATCATATGATAATCGTATGATTGTAATACTGTCAAACTCATTTAATCAACTAAGTTAATTTTTTTTATTTTTAATACTTTAAAATATATACAAGAAAATATATATTTAAATATTCTTATTATAAAAAAAAATAGGGTAGTATCGACTTTTTGAATTGAAGAGAGATTAAGTTCTTTCTTCGTAATTTTTTCTAACAAAAATATAGAGTAATAAGCCAAACACGCCTAGAAAAAAACCAATTGTTAACCAGAATTCGCTATTTTTTATTTCCCTCTTAATTGCGTCCTTATGCATAAACTTAGCAATTAATAGATGTACGACAAATAAGACAATTCCTCCCACTAGCATATAAATCCAGTGATAAGGACTGAAGGTATATTGTAAAATCATTTTTCAAATCACATTCTTGTTGTTAATTTTTTTTCATTATTAATTTAATCATGAAAATAAGTTGTTCTAAATAAATATGTCTCTTATCAAACGAAAGAATTACATAAGTAATTGTGAAAGGATTTAGTAATATCCACTGATGAGAAAGACTTTTTACTTCTTCTTCTCGCGATATTTTTTAATAGCATCTTGAAGAGCATCAGCTGCTAAATTGGAGCAATGCATCTTAATCGGAGGTAAGCCATCTAAAGATATAGCCACATCGTTTTTAGTAATTTTAAAAGCTTCATCAAGCGTTTTACCCTTGGCTAATTCTGTCATCATAGAAGAGGTTGCGATTGCGGCAGCGCATCCAAAGGTCTGAAATGATATATCACTTATTATTTCCTTTCCATCCCTTTCTTCAACTTTAATATAAATATACATGAGATCTCCACATACAGGATTGCCTTTTTCTCCAATTGAATCGGCATCTTTCATTTCTCCCATATTTCGTGGATCTCGAAAGTGATCCATAACTTTTTCAGAATATATGTTTAATCAACGCTTTTACTATTTTCTAATATATTATAAAAAAAATATCCTTAAAATTAATTTTTTATGATTTTGATGTGATCAATAGTAAATTGGTAATTACATCAATAGAGTAGAATTAATTTAATATCAAGAGTTTTCTTTTCTTGGGTAAGTTTACCTTTTCAACACCTAACTCCTTTACATAATCCACTACTTTAATAAGTTTTTTTATCGATTGATGAAAAAAACATACTTCTTTAGGTTCAAGGATCTTTATCATTTCTGTGAGTTGAGCTTTGTCCGCGTGTAATTTAATTTTTAATTGAGGCATAAAAGTATTGATTAAAAATGCTCTAAAGGGAGCTTTCCAGGTCTCCGAAAATTCTATCTCGGTTCCTCCAGATATTAAATCCATGCCAGGTTGTTCGTGAATCGCTCCTGCGAGAAACACTAAGTTATGAGGATTCCGACCGACCACATTAATAATATTTCTGATTAATCCATAAGAAAGATCGGGTGGATGTGAAATGATTATATTGTTTTTATTCCTTAGAAACTCTAAATCCTTTCGATCAAACCATCTAAATTTGATGCTATTAAATGGATTTGCTTTATCTCTTATCAATCTCGAAATTGGACCGTAAATATATTCATATCGATGATTAATGACTTGAATGTTTTTCCTTACCATCATGTCGACATAGATGTTTGGCCGTTTTGTGTATCCTTTTCGTAATTGGAGTTTACGAAAATAACGCCAAAATGTTAGCATAAAACTTATTGCTAAACTTGATGGATCAGCTCCAATTAACACGTTATCTTCGTACTCAGCTTTCTGTTCTAAAAACAGAATTAAACTGTGAAACTGATCAGCTATATTTCCGTATTCTTCTTGTGCAGCAGTTCCATCAATTAAGAGATAGTCAATAGGCCGCGAAATTTGTTCTAAAAAACGCTTAGTTCCTGCAAATGGCGTTATGTCGTAATAAGTATAGTCTCCCGTATACAAAAAGCGAAAATCATTAACTTTAGCCAAGAACATGAGTGCACCTGGCATATGACCGGCATGGAAAAATGATAAGAAACAATTTTTCTCTTTAAACTCTAGTTTGTCACCGTTTTCTACATAAATTACATTTTCAACGATTTTACGGTATTCTTCTTCTTCAATAAAATCGTTTTGTTCCTGTTTTAAGTAATGGGAATCTCTTAGAAGAAATAAATCTAATGTGATGCGCGAACATAATATTGGAAGTTCAGGATTTAACTTTATTAGCTTCTTTAACCCCGAGACGTGATCAAAATGACTATGTGAGATAAAGACAGCATCAATTTTTGGTAAATAAGGAAGCAGAGATTCATTTTCATCACTATCTGATTTCTCATTCTCTGCTTCTGAAATTAATTGAGGGAGGTTCTGGATATAATCATCAATATGCTTAAAATCATCAGGTTTTGTTAAATTCTTTTCTTGTTCAGCTTCTTCTTCACTATTTACATCTTTTTCAATCTCGAGTTCATCACGTTGTTCAGTAGGTTCTGATTGTTCATTTGCTACTTCATTCTGTATTATCTTGGGCTCAGAAATTCCACAGTCTAATAATATATTAAGTTTACCTAAACCTAAGATGTGACAATTATGATTTGGTTTTAAAACAATTGGATATATGGTAACTCTCAACTTTTCATCTTTATTTCCGGCTGAAAGTGATAAATCTTTAAAATAATCGACATCAAACTTTCTTTCGATTTTATCAATAGCTTTCGAGATATCACTTTCTCCAACGGGGACACCAGTGATATAAAAGTACCAACCATATTTCTTTACCATACTTTTTAAGTGTTCATACATCTTATCTCCTATTAAGGATTTAACGACTATGACCCTTTCTTTTTGGTAATAGATGATTTTTCCAATAGATTTCTTCTCCTTCGTAGGGATGTCTTTATTTTCCATTAAAAAGTCATGCAAAACTTCTTTAATTGGTTTTTGTGTTATTTTATCTGATTTAATAATCTTTAAATATCGAATGTACTCTCTTGAATGATATAATGAACGCATATTTTCTTTTTCTTTTAAAGGAATAGACAACTCTCCAAGATGGAGCATTTCTTTGCTTATGGTTACTTCTTCCTTTTTCGGTTCTCTTTTTTTTTTTTCTTTTTTTGCTTTAGAAGGTTTTGTTTTTGGTTTGGAAACGTAAAAAAACCAACCGTATAAATAGATTAATTTATTTCTCTTCCAAATAATATCTTGTCCAAGAGATGTGTTTAAAATAATAATCCTGTCGTTTGGTGAGTATATTATTTTTGAGATGGAATTTTTTGTTTTTGTGCTTATTTCTTTATTTTCAGTGAATAGGTGATTTAATACATCTAAAATTGGTTTTTGAGGTATTTTCTTGCTTTCCATTAGTTTCAATTTCTCGCTATATGACCTAACTTTATAGGCAGAACCTAGTTCTTCCCTTTTCTCGAGTTCTATTGTTTTTTCTAAAAATTTAAATTCCTCAATGGCCATTAAGATTAACAATTTAACAAGGAAAAAAACAATTTCGATTTTCGATTGATCTTCGGTTAAAAAAAACAGATGAAGTTCTTATAGAATATTAGAATTCTTGTTAGGGGTTTTTAATTCGTTTGATCACGCTATAAATGCGAGAAGCTTTAAAATTACGGTATATGATAATATTTATTGATAAAGTTTAATTACCTTTTCAAGATCGACTGGTCCATTAATATTAATTAAGGAAACTAAATTTTGATCAAGTGGCTTTATGGATTCTTCAACAGATATATAATTAATATTTAACGATTCGTCGATTATCTTATTTAACGCGTAATTGCGTTCTTGAATTGATTTTTTCGCAAGTTTAAAAGTACTACTGACAGGGTAAATCGCAAAAAGAGGTTCTAAATAACCATTATTCCATCTTGGGATAATACAGTCATATCCCTTAACTGTGTTAATCATAAGTTCAATTACTTTCGGTTTGATTAAAGGCATATCTCCAGATAAAAGAAATCCTTTTTCGAACCCTAATCTATCTAACTCTTTAAAGCCAGAATAAATACCTAACATTGGAGTTCTTAACTCATTATCTTCTAAAATTTCTGTATCGTCAACGACGAATTTAATATCTCGTGGAAAATTTATTTTTTTATAATAAGAGTTAATTTGATATTCTGAGTTAGCAACCAAAAAAACATCTTCGTCAAATTTAGAAAGCGTCTCTATTTGGTGCAAAATTAGCGGTTTTCCGAGTACTTCAATAACGGCAGCAGACTCATTTCCGAATCTGATGTTCTTTCCGCCTATTAGTATTATTATAGCAAGTTTTTTTTCTACATTCATTTCAATTATTACCAAGTTTTGCTTATTGTATTATTTAATTTTTAGTTAATTGTAAGAGGTGACATTTTTCTAAGCCTATCGATTATTGGCGGTAGTTTTTCCAAAAAATAATCTACTTCATCATCTGTAGTGAACCTTCCAACTGTCACCCTTAAAGAACCATGAGCTTCTTGAGGTTTCAAACCTATTGCTAATAGAACATGGGAGGGATCTAATGACTTTGAGGAACAGGCGGATCCTGTAGATGCGGCTATGCCCTCTGAATCCAAATCTAATACGATTGATTCTCCTTCTATAAATCTTATACCCAAATTAACATTATTAGGCAATCTCTTAGTAGGATGTCCGTTTAGATAGGTATCTCCAATATTTTCTAACACATTTTTTATAATCTTATCTCTATAATTGGTTTGTATTTCAATTTCTTTTAGCATTTCTTCTTTAGCCAATTCTACTGCTTTAGCGAATCCGGCTATACCGGGAACATTTATTGTGCTTGGTCTCATATCTCTTTCGTGTCCACCACCATACATTAAAGGTTCAATATATTTTCCCCAGCCCTCTCTAACACCTTTATTCCGTATATACAACATCCCTACACCCTTAGGACCATATATTTTGTGAGCAGCCGCTGAAAGTAAATCGATGTTCATTGCTTCAACATCTATCGGGATTTTCCCAAACGCTTGAACTGCGTCGGTATGGAACACTACATCGTGTTTCTTTGCTATAGCTCCGATTTCTTTAATAGGTTCTATCGTTCCTATTTCGTTATTAGCGAACATAACACTAATAAGAGTAGTTTCGTCGGTAATCATATCTTCCAGTTCTCTTAGATCTATTAAGCCGTACTTATCGACGGGTAAGAATGTTGTACTAAATCCCTTCTTCTTTAAACTTTTGCACGTGTTTTCAACTGCGTGATGCTCTAACGCTGATGTGATGATATGTTTACCACGATTTTGATTTTTAAGCGCAACACCTAAAATCGCAATATTATCTGCTTCCGTACCAGAGGAAGTGAATATTATCTCATCTCTCTTAGCATTTATTAAAGATGCAACGGTTTCTCGGGATTTAACTAACGTTTGTGCAGCTTTTTGACCAATAGAATGCAAGCTTGAGGAATTTCCGTAGGAAGTTTTAAAATGTTCGTTCATTACTTCAATTACTCGCGGATCCATTGGAGTAGTAGCAGCATAATCAAGATAAACATACCTGGACGCATTCATAATTCCTATTGCTTACTTTTTTTAGGTTCTTCTATTTTAATAAATATATTACTTAATCTAATAACTCTTACCATTAGGTTTTATATACAAAGGTAAATTCTTTAAAAAGTATATTTCCAATTACATTATTTAATTAAAGGAGTTGAATTTCAAGTGGTAAAAATGCTTTGGGGTATTACAGGAACTGGTTTCGTCCTTCAAGAATCGATAGATTTGATGAAAGAAATACAAGAAGATTTTGGCGTAAAACTAACAGTGATATTATCCAAAGAAGGTGCGGCTGTTGTAAAATGGTACAGAAAGTGGTTGTCTTTAACAGAAGTAGTTGAAAAAGTTAAAGTAGAAAAAACCCCTAACATTCCATTTTATGCTGGTCCTTTACAACTTGGAAAATACGATCTATTCTTAGTAAGTCCCGTATCTGCAAACACAGTTGCCAAGGTTGCTTATGGAATCGCTGATACTCTGATCACTAATTGCGTTGCTCAAGCAATTAAGGGGGGCCAAACAGTCTATATATTCCCATCAGATCAAGAATCAAAACCTATTAAAACTTCTCGACCTGATGGAACGCCGTTAGTATTGAAAATAAGAGATATCGAACTAGAAAACATTAAGAAATTGAAAACAATGGAAGGAATTATAGTGCTTTCTGAATTTAAAGACATTCGAAATCTTATCATTGAGAAAGTTAATCAGTAACCTTAGTTTTAATCAAAACAATTACTAAAAATCATTTTTAATATCTCAAAAGATTTTTATTCTTAATTATACATTTAGAGATTATTATGACATTAAGCTCTCAGAATGATGGTCATCCTGTTGAAATAAAAGAAACCATGAAGATAACCTTTTACATAGTAATTTTTATTATTGGCGTTCTTTTGATTTTTCTACTGACAGTTTCTTTCACAGTTATACCACCTTTAGGTGAACAATACATCATAATTCTAAATATTGTAATATGGGCAATAGGTGGGGCAACAGCTCTTATAATTTTATATACTGTTAAAGATTTCCTCAAAATTCGATATTTTAGCTTATCAAACGAGAGTATTGAATTTAATGTTCCTTACAAGCCTAAATTCGTAATTTTCTGGAAAGATATTAGAAGTATTAAAGTAACTAAGAAAACTGTGGTTGCAGGTAAAGTAAGACGTAAATTCTTTGTTCTCTCTTTTGATACAAAAGAGGAAGAAAAGGTGTTTAAATTAGAAAAAGGCCGAGATTTTCGCTTCAGAACAGCTAATCAGATACTACTTTATATTGAGGAGTATGCAAATAAACTCAATAAACAGTACTTACAAGAATAACAAGCTAATTTTATCTTTTTCTCTATATTTTATCTTTCTAATAATTAAATTCAAAAAATTAAGTAGAAATTTTAAAAATTTCGGGTTAACCGCTAAGCTCCATATATAACAGGCTGAATAGCCTTTTCAGGACAAGCTTTTTCGCATTTTTGACAGCCTTGGCATTTCGCGATTTCCTTAAACTTAAATCTAATACCTACATCTTCCTTATCGCCTTTTTTTACAGAACCTATATAAAAAAGATTTTGAGGACAAAAGCCACCATCTTGATCTATACATTTCTCGCACATTGAACACTTTGCATGGTCAATTTTGATGCTGACGATTTGTTCGGGATGTTCAATCGAAGTAACTTGTATAGCGTTTCGAGGACATACCAAAACGCAGGATAAGCAAGCAACACATTTTGAGTAGTCAATTTTGCGAATTCCGTGTTCAAAATAGATTGCATTGGCTCTACAAGCTCGCAAACACCGCTCGCATTTTAAACACAATTCCTGATCGATTTGAACCGGGATAAATTTTTCCTTAATAAGCGTTTACCTCAATTGAAAGTTTGAGTTATTTAAATAAATTAACCAATAAAATTAAAATTAGTTTTTATAAAAAAAAATGTTTCTCCAGTCTGAACCGATAAAAAAATTGAAATAAAATAATTATTGAAAATATCGACTGTAGCCTTCCTTTGGGTGTTCCGGTAATTGTTGTTGGTTTTGATATTGTTGAGCTTTTTCGGCTAACTCAAGCATTTTAGCCTTAATATCTTTACCTTCTTCGATTAATTTAGCCGTTTCAATATCCAAACTATAGATTCTATTTAAGACTTCTATTATTGCGGCGGCAGCTTCAGGTGTTGGAATTTCTAAAACAGGAGTGAAAAGTGCGTATGCGTTTAATTTGCTCGATAATGCCTCGTTCAAAACTGTCGCTTCAGCTCCAACTATAATCCCTTTCTCTACCTTCTTTATATCGTATTTCTCCAAACCTTCGACCATATCCGCTTCCGCTGCGTAATACACAGGATAATCGTCAATTATACCCCGTTGAGGAATTCCCTGAAAGATGACAACTTCTTTCGCTTTTACATCTTCAGAGAGCAACCAATTGTTAATAGTTTTTGACAAATCGTTATACGCAGTAGCTACTTGAAAAGGAACTTCTGATATTCCAACTATGAGATTATGCATAGGAGAATAATATATTCTAAACGGATGTTTTAATACTCCATCGTAAAAGACGGAAATTGGGGGCAAATACTCACTGGTGACAAATCCCAACTCGGTAATGTCTGGAATTTGCTCAATTAAAGTGTTTGACACGATCGGTCCTATTAATCCTACCCCAGCAAAACCTAAAATCATAGTTGCTCCTTCTTTTATCTCAGTTTTTAGGTCTTCAATGATAATTGAAGATTTTTTACCCTTTTCACATATATATTCCTTTTTTACCATAAATATCTTCTCTTGTATTAATAAGCCATTTAATTTTTACTTCTGATAGTATTTAGTTTTTTAATTATAATTTAAATGCTTACAATATTATTTAGTAAACATATCACTATTAAATTAACCTATTATGAATTCTTAAGGATTTTTTATCTGTTAAGTATTTAAAAAACAATTACAGCATATTTCCAACTAAAATATTACTAAATGTTGAGGATTCATACTCTCAGTGAAGTATCGCATTTCAGCTACCTTATGTTTTATAAAAATTAATAGCACCCCAAATAAAAAAAATAGGTCTTATCAAGCATATTTTTATTTTTTATGATGTGGAGAGATAAATATTCTATTCTTCAAGGATCGATCATGAATAAAACAGAAAATAAGAAAAAATGGGATTTAATAAAGGAAAAAAAATCTGATATACTTGGAATCACAGGTTTTTTCGCTGCGCTAACCTTTTTAATCTTGTTAGGAAGTCTTGGCTTTTACTGGTAATTAACAGTTCCTACATCATTGACAGCACATAACTCCAATTTTAAATATATTTTTCTTTATTATAATTCACTTTAGGTACCATAACCCCGTAAGTTAGGAGCGTTCTATTAGTACGATCCAAAATTTAAAATAAGAGTAGAACTATACTAATTTATAAAATTTAAGTTGTGAATATATAAGATGGGAAAGAACAAGATAAAAGTTGGGGATAAAGCACCATCCTTTAAAATTGAGTCTTTTAATCAAGGATTGATTGATTTAAGTGAGTTAATAGGAGATCAAAAGATCGTAGTAATTTTCTCGAGATACTTTGGCTGTCCTATTTGTCAATTAGATTTCAATATTTTGTTAGAAGCCGTTCCAGAAATAAAGGAAAAAGACGCAAAACTACTCTATATAACCCAGTCTGGTGAAAAAGTAGCTAAAGAGTTTATTGAAAAATATAGTGTTGATTTTCCAATAATCCCTTCGTCCAAAAATGAGTTATACGCAGAGTACGGATTAGGATTGATGACCGCTGGAGCAGTAACGAAAGTTAGAAGCAAGTTGAAAGAAGCTTCTAAGCTAGGAATTGGACACGGCGATTTTGAAGGTTGGGAGAAACAAGGTCCAGGCCAGTTTGTAATTGATGAACAAGGAAACATAATCCATGAAAGAAAGGGATGGTTATTGCTTCCAGAAATTTTTGCGGTTTTGTAATTAAGAAATCGTTTCAGATTTAAATTTAAACTCTTCTATATTCTTTATTTTTTATTAACCAAAGTTATTCTTTACAACTTTGAGTGAAATTGATTTAGTCGCTATTTCTGTTTATAAACGTATTACAAGCATATTATACAGATATAATATCTACATGGTGAGAATATATCATATAAAATGCATCTAGGGAATAATAATTATGATTAGTTCAAGACTAACCGACACAGAACCAATTCTCAATCTTAAAGACCTATTTTATGATCGAAATATTAAGGCTGAAATCGTTGACAAAATTAATCAGTTTCCTGGAAAAAATAAAAGAGCAAATCTAAACCTATTACAAGAAATTCAAACCGTGCTACAACGATGTACGCACTTAACGGAGAAACAACGATTAATGTATTGCGAAAGTCAAAGATACTTCATGAAACAATATTTGCGTGAAATGAATAGGCAGCCTTAGAAGTCACGCTATATAATACTTTTTTACTTCTTCTATAACTAAATCGATTAAATCCTTAGAGTTTTTAATAGGGTAAAATGTTACTTTATCGAGTAGAGTTTTAAACTTATCTTTAGGGATTTTTGCGCTTCCAATAAAAAAGCCCACAATTTTATGTCCCTTGTTAGATAAGTTTGAAAATAATTTCTTTGCGCTATTCCAATTATATATTCCAAAATCAGTTATAATAAAAATTAAGGTCTCTCTTTCTGATTTCTCAATCTGTTTTACGATATCTTTAATCGGCAAATGTGTTCCCCCACCTTGATATCTTAAGAGAGTCCGCTCTGCTTTTTGATAATCAACGGTCCAATCGCAAACATCTGCACGATTAGAAAAATTAATAACGCTGAATTTAACGCCTTTCTTAGCAGCAAAATGGAGAGCAGCAAAAGAAGCCACTAACGCGGTGTGATAAATGCCTTTAGAATTTTTTGCAAGGTATTTCCAGTTCATTGAGCCAGAAGAGTCTAGAACAAGGAGTAAATCGGGAATCTGTTTTTCAGTTAAATGACCCTTACCATAGTTCTTTACCCATTTTCGGGTTGTAATATTTGGGATGATTACTGGGCTATTTAAGATCGTTTGAACAATATCTAAATCTTCTATAGGTTCTCCTAAATGCCAAACTTCTGGAAAAATTGGAAGCTGACCACCTGGTTTTTCTTCGAAAATTTTGATGTAAATAAGATCCTTAGCGAGCCCCCTATACCATGTAGCTAAAGGATTCCCATCAATTAATATTCCTGCTTGACCAGCAGGAGCCCCAAAATTTGAATAAGCTGTTTCTCTTGCAAATTCCTCAGCTTTTTGTCTCAGTTCTTCATCGTTGTCTTCTTTCAATTTATCTAAATTTTTATTTTCGAGTGGATTATCCATAATTTCTAAAATATCTTCGGGAAATTCAATAGTAGATCTACTTCTACCAGGAGAATTTCGTCTTGTATTTCCTTCACCCTTACGAGCTCCTGCACCTACCATTGTAAATGTGTTATTAACTAGTGTTCTAAGATGGTAAGCAACTTTAGAGACCTTTTCTTCCCATAGTGTTTCATCTTCAAAATTTTTCTTGATGACATTTACTACTTCTTCAGCAACGCTTTCTACACTTGTAAATAAATCACTATCTACAATCTCTATATTTAGTAGTTTTTCGTACGATCGAAAGAGGAATTTAGAGAATTCGCTCAGTTTGTTTTTGGATCTTTCAAATAGGTGATTAAAAGTTGTTTTAAGTTCCCATAAAATCAGATCTGGTTCTTTTTTATGAAGTTTTGCGTCAATAATCAAATCAGCAAACACATTTACGACGATCGGAGCAAAATTTTCGTTGACATTCTTCAAAGCAGCCTTTAATAATCTTGCGTTAATTAATCCGTCATATGGAATAATTTGATAGTGGGAAACTTCGTGAAGAGCGATAGCGTGAAAGTAGTTTACATAATCCTGATCATCAATGAAAAGAGGTGCGTTTGCTAAATTCATTGTTATTTTCCATTTATTTTGGGGATCTATATAAAAACCTTCCAAGTGAGTGTAGTCGAAGACAAATGTTGGTAAATCTAAAGGTGGAAAAAAAAAGTCTCTCTGAGTTTTATCCCAAGCAATCTTAGCTAATTCAATAAGATGTTGTTCTTTTTGGTTTAAATCCTTTTTTGGGATTGTTTTTGTTCTTTTTCTTCTAGATTTCGACATTTCAAAAAAATCTAAATTATTCCTCCCTTTGTATATAATCTAAGCGCTCTATAATTTTCCTCAATTTCAGTGCTTCAGAACCTCCTGATATTTGAATGTTGACCAAAGAATCGTCATTTGTTCCGGTAACATTGATCTCAAGGAGTAAATCTTCAGTCCTAATTTGTTTAGTCTGTCTCCGCATGAAGGCTTCCTTTAGTGGTTTATCTAATTTAGGAAATTCGCTTGCTATGTCTGCCCAAATCTCTTTGTTGTTCACATACTTAAAAATATAATCTGAAACTGTTTGTTTATACAACTCTTGATTACAAAAGTTAATTAAATAAGCTCTGTTAGGAAAATCTATGTTTTCAAGTAGATCATTTCGAATACTAGCTAAAACTTCGATATCTCCATTTTTTGAAGCCTCTTTCATTTTTTGGGCTATTTTAGGATATTTTTTATTATTAATTGAATTTACGAACGGTATCAAATCGTTTTTCACGATTAAATCGTTCTTCTGGTAGTTTTTTAGAGTGGTTAAATCATCGCTTTTAGACTCACCATCTCTAAAACGTTCAACGATTAGATAACAATCTGCTCGATTAATAAAACGCTTTTGAATAATATTTAAAATACTTTTAGAAAAATTGTAAGGATTCCCCCAATGTGGTGATTTTTCCAATTCTCTTGTTGTATATTTAACTCTATGAGAAATCACATACGGAGCTATAGTATTTACAATGTTAATATCTATTTTTTCGAGATTTAAAAGCCATGTAAGGGCTTTTGAATACCTTAAGAGATCCTTTGCAACTCTTACGCTTAATATCGACTCGATTTTATTACAAATGTTCTGATTTGTGTTAAAATGACATCCAGAACATAGACCGGTGCCTGGTTTGAGATTTTCAGAGCTTCCTTTGTCTACCCTTACACATAACGTAAAATCTCTAATAATAGCGTGAATATAATTATTTACTTCTTTATTTATGTTAATTTTATTAACATAATACCAGATTTCCATTAATTCGTCTATAGTTAAGACCTTGGGAACTTGAATCAGTTCATCGTAACCACTATATTTTTCGTCTTTGCCAGTTAAAATTAATTCTAAATCCTGACTTGCGGGCATTACAATTGGTACCGATATGCCAAAGCGATCTAAAAAGGGGTGAGATAATTCGAAGGTACCTACATCCTGAGGATTTATTGTCGCAAATAAGCAAAATTTATCAATTGACTTAATTTCATCGTAATATTTAATAGTTCCCTCAGCCAATAAAGATAAAAGTATATCTTGAGCGTAAGGTGTTAGTCGATTTACCTCATCTATAATCTTCCAGAAGTTTAATACAAATTGTCTCCATACAACTTCTTCTTCACCATCATGCATCAATTTACCTAATTTAAGAGTCCCAACCAATTTCTCTTCAGTTAATTGCGGATGCCCTCTAATAATTGAATTTTCTATTTCGTTTAAGGAGTTTCCAGTAAACATACGGCCTAAAAGTTTAGTAAGACTAGTTTTTCCACCACCATGTCCACCAACGAGCAACATTGCTGAATTTGGCACTATTGCGTTCAATACACATAAGGAAAGTATTTCTGGTAATATTTTTGTCTTTACCTTTTTTGTATCTTCGTCATAATAATTTATATTCAAATTCTTAGAATGAACGAAGAGCTGATTCGCTTGAGTAATATTGATTATTTTCCATACTTTCTTCCTTAATAACTTTTCTTCTGCTGTTTCTGTCGACATCTGAGGAACTCTCGTAAGATTTTTAATATTAAATAAAAATCAGTTCCCTTATATAAAAATTAGTATTATTTTATTAATTCAATCTTAAAAATAATCATAGCTTAAACTTTGCTCTTCCTATTTTTGGTAGGGAATGAAAAGTTCCTTAAAGAAATCTTCTTACCTCTCTACAATATTCATCATAATCTTTACCAAACTTGTCTTTTAACCATGACTCTTCAGTAAATGTTGCTAATATAAACCAGAATGTTGCGAAAAAACCTGTGATTAAAACTTTTGAAGAATTTGATATTAAAATTATTCCAATTATCATGATGATAGCACTAATATATTGAGGGTTTCTTGAATATTGATATGGCCCTTCAATTACTAAATAATCCACCCCATTGTAGTTAGAATGATTATTTACAGTCTTTGCACTTTCATGAAAAAGCCAATAACCAAAGATGTATAAGACTATTCCGAATGGGAGTCGAATTAGAGTTTTAATAAAAAATGAATTCCAATCTAAAATTCCTAATAAAATAATCCCAATTTCAATAATATCATTCGAAATACAAACAAAATAGAAGCTCCAACCTTTTCTAACGCGTGAAGGCCAAATTCTAATTTTTGGAAAAATTAAAGTAAAAATTAAACTATTTATATTTAAAAATTCAGTAATAATTACAGTTATAAAAACTATAATAATTATCATCATAAAAAAAAAAAATTAAGATTGAGCTTTTAAAAGCGTTTCTTCGATTTTATTAAGATTTTCTCCCAACCTTTGACCAAAATTAGTTTCTCCCTTTTCGCTCTTGGGGACAATTTTAAAATTCATCACTTTTGATTTCATTCTACCCTTGTCCTCGTATTCAAGTGTCATAGTGTAAGAAACATTTTTGTTCCCCTTTTTTATATTGTAAGCATTCGTGATTGGAAAATGGTGTGGAAAAATTTTAAGTGCTTTATCTGAGAATTTATCGCCCATTGATATTTTAAGTGCTTTACGTACAGCAGCTACTTGAGCATCCTTGACAGCCCCCACTGCACCCTTAACAAGAGCTCTTAAAGCACTATGAGAGGTAACTGTAGAGGATTGCTTTTCTGATAAAACTCCATCTCCAATTAATCGAAAATTTGTCAGATAGAGATATCCTGTCAATTTTCCTTTAGGTCTTACAAACACACCCCGAGTTGATGTAATCAATTTCTCTTCAGGATTAAAACAAAAGTTTTCTAAGATATATCTATCCATCTCAGATAATGTTGTAGCTGATACAATCTTAGCAGCATCTTTTTTCAGATAGAAATAAACTTTCCTATTTAGGAAAAATTCAAAGTCTTCTTTAATTAATTCACCGAGCAAATCATAAAATTCAGTTATATTTGAATTTCTTTTTTCTACTAAGATAGGTATCAAAGCTTTAACTATTTTCTTTATTCTATGTGTCTTAAATATAGCGAACACATTTTGATTTGAGTCGTTCATAATTTCACCCCATAAAAATTATTTTAATTTTTTTGAAGTTGATATTTTTATTTTTGGTAAAATAGTTAATGATGGAAAAATATTTAAATCAATCTATTTAAAACCTATTAATTTGCTAATTTCTTATAAGAATCATGAACTTCTTTTGGATTAACAAATTCAATGTAAACATTCTTTAAGTTTTTATTTTGCATCCTTTGCTTCAATTTAAATAATTCCTTATCCGTATCGACAATTTCTCTTTCAAATACTGCAACAAAATGGTTTTCATATTTCTTTATTATATCATCATAGTTTTCATGTAACCACATTTTATTCTGTTTTTGTATATTGCCTTTAATTTTGCCCGCCCCTTTTTTATAATTCCGAACAATCAAATCAGTAAATAGAGCTAAGAAACTAAGAATGAATGCTATAATTGCAGTAAATGTTAAACAGGTGCTTGAAAAATTACACATCATCCCAAAAATAAAATTTAAAATTCCGAAACAAATAATAAAGAAGCAAAACCTAGTATATAGCCCAAAATCTTGATATGTAGTCATAATTTTAAGTATTTTGTCTTAGAATTTATTTTAAGTAAGATTTTTTTATTTATAAATATATATTTTTCTCTTAATTCTATTAATTGGATAATCAGTTTATTTTAAATCCACACGAATCACAATAGCTACTTGTAACTTTGGAACCACAATTAGGACAATAAAGAGACACTGGAGGTTCTAAAAAGTGAGAAGCACCTATTTTAATGCGGGTTGAAGGTTGTTGGGTTTGCATATTTTGGATAATTAAACCTGTATCGTTAACTATAAAGAAATATAAAAGAAAACTTAAACCTATCTGGATTAGATTTACAATAATTCCACCAATCATAGAGAATGATGCAAACAATATATTAATAATTATATCATAAACTCCATCTCCAATAGATACTAATGGTCCCCATTTTTTTTTTAATATAATCCCAATAATTGAAATCAATTGCAATACAACGGCAAGGACAGTGATTAAATCATAGAGATAGAACTGATCGTAAAGGGATATTAAAAATAATAAAAGAAAATTAAAAAATAGCCTTCCTAAAAGGAAAACTACTAGGATAATAGAGGAAATAATGATTTTTATATTCATAATTTTAAAGAGTGATAATATTTGTGTTACAATTCTAGACTTTTGCAATTAACAATATTGATTCATATTATTTAAAATCTGTTGACTTAAAAATAACCAATATGACCCAAATTATTACCATCCTCATCTTCGGCGAATACTAATCCCATAGAAAGAGGTTCTTCTTCAGTTTCCTTGGTAGACTTTGCCACCGATTTAACAGTCTCTAATTTTAAGATGAAAGTTCCTTCACATTTCTTACATTTTATGTGAATTTTCGTAATTTTTTTTTTATCGTCTTCAAATTCTTCTTTTTTAAAAGGTTCTAACAATTCACTACTATCATTATCACAATTTTTCAAAAAACACTGATCGAGAGAAATTTTTTCCATACCTCTTCTAGCCAGAGA
>JAUVNS010000011.1 GCA_030599585.1 Promethearchaeota archaeon
CCTGACATATCTGGGTCTCTGGAAAATCTTGGCAACGTTTAGAGACGATTATACAACATGGATCTATCACAAAATGAGCGAACACGAATATAATAGAATGAGATATAAGAAACATGGTAAAGCCGAGCTATCCTTTAATGTCGGTAATGAGTTAAGAGAATTATATAAAAAATATAACATATTTTTAGAAACATTTAAAAAAATTAAAAGCCCGATAGAACGCTGGTTTTATACCTGGGCTTGGGATAAAATTAATGGATTGGAGAGGCAATATCCAATCAGTAATCTGCATGTTGATTTTGCAATTCCAGAGTTAAAAATCGCAATAGAGTGCGATGGAAAAATGACGCATTCGAATGTGGCGGATAGAAATAGAGATAATAAACGCGACGCTTTTTTAAACTCTCAGGGTTGGCAGGTCCAAAGATTTACGGGAAACCAAATTTATAACGACGTAGAAGACTGCGTTAATAGAGTATTGAAAATAATCGAAAATAAGAAAGCGGGTAATATTTATGCTAAAAAGTCCTAAAATATATAACCGATTAGACCAAATCAGGAAAATATTAAATTCAAAGCAAGTAATTCTTGCACGAAAAGATGGTTTGCCACTTCAATGGGAGGGGAATTGGTACTCTATTTTAGAATTAATTAACACAAGCTACCACGCAGCACTTATTAATAAAAATTACTCTAATTTTTTTTCAGAAGATATCAAATATATTCTTATTGCCGGAAAGAAAGAACGCTCCATTATTCTACCCTTGAGAGTTGAAAAAGATTTTAGAATTAATGAGACATATAGGAAATCGGAATTAATAAAGGAGAAATCTCTTTTTTTGGTATTTTTAAGGATAGAAAATAATAGAGGGGAAAATTCCTTATTTTTTATTGAAGGAGTAATAAGAAAAACAGATTTTGAAACATTTAATTTTAAAGATAATTACCCTCAAATCACAATTCTACATCGAATTTTTAATAAAAGAAAGGAACGTTTAGACCAGATATTCTTCTCAAAGCCTAAGTACGAAGCTCCAGAATTAAAAATTATGTGTTCTTTTTTTCAAAATCACTATTCAAAATACATAACCTCTGAATTAAGCAATGTCTTACAAAGAATGGGTTTAGAATACACTAATCTGATATATGCATTTATTGCTCTTGACGGAGGATTTATTGTAGATAAAATTGTTAGAAATGAAAAAATAAATAACTCTGAGTTGAGGGAGTTTTCCAACGTAATTGATCGAATCCTTTCTTTAGCAAAACGAAACTACTTCTATTCAAGTAAAGAATCTTTCGATTATATGGTTATTAAATGCGTATCTTCTTGCTTTTTCGTATTTAGATTAGGATATGGCTTTTTCTTTATCGAAATTAGAAATCCAAAGCATTTGTCTAAATCAATAGTAAGAAAAGCAAAGTCTTTAGAGAATTATAAAAAAACCTTACAAATTTTAGCTAAAAAATTAGATTATTTGATAAAATATACAATGGTTAATTATAGGTTTGATAAAAATGAGAGAACTGGAACGAATAGATAGGATATGTAAATTATTAAAGGAAAAGTGGAAAAAAGTTCCTGATCAGAGATTAGGTCAGTTTTTGATAAATTATATCTTTGGATCTAATCCACACCATCCGCGTCACGATAGCTATATTTTTTTTAAGGAAGATGATGAAATTGAAGAACAATTGAGATTGTTATGGTGTAAAATAATGGATATAAACCCTAAATTAAGAAAAATTGTAGATAAGATTGCTACCGAAATCAAAAGGGTGCGTCAAGGTAAGTTTGACACATCTTATGCTGATATTATTAATTATATTCTTGGTCATGGTGATTTGGCTTTCAATCTTCAAGACGAAAAAGGTCTAAGGCGCGGTGAATTAATTGGAGGTCTTTCTAAGGAAGAATTTAGAAAGACTATTGAATGGTGTTATCAAAAGATGGGAAATTATGAAAATTATAGAAAAATGTGAATTATTTTGATTTTTTTTACAGCTGATTTTCATTTAGCACACAAAAATATATTAAAATATTGTAATCGACCCTTTGCTAACGTTAAAGAAATGAATGCTGCAATACTAAATAATCTTGAAGATAAAGTGAAACAAGGAGACATATTGTATTTTCTTGGTGATTTGTCATTTAAAAAAGATACAGCTCTTATGTTTTTTAAGAAATTTACTGATATCGAGATTCATTTTATTATCGGAAATCACGACCATACTGATGTAATTAAATTGGCAGAGAAATTTTGCGATTCTGTATCTCGGTTAAAGGAGATTCAAATAGAAGACCAATTAATAATTTTGTGTCATTATGCAATGAGAGTATGGAATAAAAGTAATTACCAAGCATGGCAATTACACGGTCATTCTCACGGAATCCTCGTTCCTTTTAATTTTCAGTACGATATAGGTGTAGATAACAATAATTTTTATCCTGTATCATACCAAGAACTTCTCGCAATTACGAGCGTCAAAAAGAATAACATTTAATTATAAAGAATTAAAAATCTTTATGGGTTCATGAAGACTATTTCTATGGGTATTAGGACGAAAGCTTACAATATTTTTTAAGGTATATTAAAATAAGGGAAATTATGCTTATTTACCATGAAATGTTTTAACTTTATAATTTAAATACTTAATTATCCTTATAAAAATTAGTAAAGATTATGAATTAGGAAATTTAATATGAGTTACCTTTTAGGAAAAGAAAAGGATAATAAATAAGGCAAAAGAAGATACTATAAAGCACTAAACTTACTCTTTAAATTAGAAGCAAGATCAATTATAAGTCTAGGTGTTAATACTGAAGATTTTAAACTTTTAACTAAAACAATAAGGAAATTTAAAATAATCTGTAAGAAAAAGGATATAGATAATTATTGTAAGGAAGAATCATGCAAATATTTTAAAGACTTAAATATTTATAAAATATTCAGACAGTTCCTTTCTAATGATAGAAAAAGATTAGAGAATAATAAATTAGACATTTTAAATAACTTTAAGGGGCAAATTTTTCCTTTAATTTACAGGTCCTCTGAAAAAGATTATCTAAATAAAGTTTTTGATATATTTGAAAATTTATTGTCATTCAATACTGATACGGAATTACGAGAATTTATAGATGACCGGCAGAATTATTACAATTTAATATACTACTATCCAAAATTTAAAAAATTTCCAAAAGATAATTATTATTCGTTAATCCTCATATTATTTTTAGAATTTATAAGGATCAAAGCTCGTGAAACAGATGTTCTTAATACAGTTAGAAGATTATTAGGAATAAATTAATTGCATTCCATATTCTATTAAATTATATCTTTCAAAAATGTAATCATTGCGTAGTGAAATGAGATATATCACTATTTTTAGTTTTGGAAGTATTGTTTATATTTAGGCGGCCTTACCCTTCTCTTATTTATCAGCTAGTATTTTGTCAATTCGCGATGGATCCCAAATATATTCACAAATTTTACGATATAACTTTTGTCTAATATCTAAATCTAGCTTTTTGAATTGAGGATGTGCCCTAAATGGTATAGCGTTTCTGTTCTTAAACTTAAGAAATGAAGGATTTCTTTCATAACATCGTTCATGGAGCGATTTTGCTAGTAAATTCTGGCTAAAATAATGAACCAGTTTATTTTTATATGGATCCTTCCCATAGCTTTGGTTGAAACTTTTTGGTAATAATAAAAGACCACCTAATCGATCTCTATATTCTTCAAATTCTCTTTCATTTGAGAAATCATCTTTATATCGTTCATATTTATTAGCCCAAATATGTTCTATTTCAAATGGATCTTTAATTTTATATGAGATGTAATCTTTAAAATTAGATATTAAACCAGTCTCTTTTTCAATACAATATGTAATTCTCGCTAATAAATAGCGGACTTTAAATTTATTGCGATTCCGAAGTGAGAAATTTAAGATTTCATCAAAATTTTCATCCATATCATCAATTTTTTTCTTGATTTCATCAGCTAATTCAATTAGACTCAAATCCCTTATCTCTTTCATTAGATTAAACATTGTATACTTTATAGAAGAATATGCTAAAGTCCGCCTATTTGCCATTCTCCTTGCAATTAGAATATCAATATAGGCAGAAACGATCTGAATCTTTTTCTCTATTGTTTCTATGTCATCTGTAAGTTTGATTGATGCTAATATTAAAGGATATTGTAGAGTAAAATGATTTAAAGCATTATAATAAATAAATTCATATTTTTCTCTAAAAATTTCTGCATAATTCCGAAGATCTAAATAAATCTGCGAGAACTTATCAAAATTTTTCATAATGAATTCTTTATAATTATTACTCTTTTTTAAACCCCATTTTCCATCATTTTCTCTAACCCATTTATGGGATTCTGATGCGATTCTTTCAAAATCTTTATTAGTCTCTCCTTTTTTTCCAATACGTATAGTCTGAGCATATTTTGCTCGAAACCATGCATGGAAAAATTTTAAATCACTATCTTTATTGTCTAATTCTTTTAACTTCTGAATCCTTCTCTTCCAAAATTTGTTAGATTCCTCTCTGTCTTTCTCATTATCTATTTTAGTTAACAAATAACCCTTCAACATTTCTGTTTGATTTAATCTTAAACCTCTATCATTCGTTGTTTCAAAAATTGTATAAGCTTCATCTTTTGAATAAGTCATTATTTGAACGATCTCAACTTTACCTAAATACCAGTCAATAAAATATGGTAATGACTCGTCTTTTCTAGAGTCAGGAAATAATTTTTCAATATCATGGTACCTATCTATTATATTTTTTACAGATTCAGATTTACCAATAGGATCATAATCTCGATTGTGATATAAGGCGGCTATACACCCCTCCCAATCTGGATCATAAGGATCTTTAATATTGTATGATTTATCACCAAATGCTACTGAATAAATCAATCGTTTTATATCAACTTTATCATCCTCAACAATCCCTAACTCATTTTGTAAATTTCTTAAATATATTAACAATAACGTGAAAGATGTTAAGCGTTGTTGCCCATCAATTATATAATTAATTCCTCCTTCTTTTGTTAATATAATAGTTCCTAAGAAATAGCGTCCATAGTTCTCCACATTTTTTCTTTCATGAGTTTTATCATAATAAAGTTCAAAATTAGAGTCTAAATCATCTATAAGCTCTTGAATATGATCCTCCTCCCATTTATATCCTCTTTGATAATAATCAATTGAATACTTACCATCACTTAATAATTGTTTAATAGTTTTAGTTTTTGGGTTAATCTCTGGTTCAATCATTTTAATCTACTAAATCATATAATTTAAACAATATAACTTTAATTCTCTTTTATATAATGATTAGAGAATTGATTTTTATATATTGATATTACTCTTAAGAACCTATGAAAAGAATTAATAATTACTCTATTGCCAGTATAAACTAAACCTTGCTTAAAATCACCACATATAGATAAGAAGTAATAGAACGGATATTATTAAAACCAAGTTCCTTTTTTTTTGATTGATTCTATTATTTTAAAATTTTTCTTTTCTTTTAGTTCTATAATATCACCTTCAGGAGTTACTCTCCAAATTTTTCTCCCTCTTTGAATAAGTACTTTTTTATTATTATCTCTTGCCCATCCTTTAGCCCCTCCATCTTCAAATACATATTTTGACCCATAATAAAAAGTTCCCCCATATTTGTTCTTAATCGACCCTTTTCCTTCATCTTCAAACCAGATAATAAATTTTTTATCAGAACTCTCTTTAAATTCTTTAATTTTTTCTCACCGTTCTTATAAAAACATAACTTAATTGAATATTTAAGGGTAGTTGATTTTTATATTCAACTTAATTAGTCATCACTGAATTACCTTCTATTTATCATTTTTATTTATATGAATTCAAAAAAGATGTTGATAAAAATAAGGAAATCAAAGTTTCTCATTAGTATCAATAACAATTGCCATGCTACTAATTTATATTTGGGAAAATCTAAATTACGTGTTTAAATTATAATTTAGGAAGGAGTTTTGGAATACCTTTTAATAATCTCTGATATATTTCAAAGAAAGCTTCTGCCTCTTGATTGATATATTTTAAAAGATTCTCCCAATCTTCATCTTTAATGTAATTTCTCGCTAACAATCCATCTGTCCTCTTTTTAGAGAATTTATCAAAAGAAGATCCTATAAATTCACCTTTATTTGCCATTACCAGTATAGTTTTCAATTCCATTCTCGGAATCTTGTGAAAAAGAAAATTATATGGAATCTTAATATTTAATAGTTCTTTACTACGATTCTTTATAATGATTAGATCATAGTCTAAATTAACACCTGCGGGGATAAAATCCCATATTCTACGAGGATCTTCCTTCCATCCTGTTATAATTAAAAATTCCTCGAGAATATCTTTTTCAGAAGATTCCCAGCTCTTTAATATCGTTATTGGTTTTTTTAGTTTTCCTGAATCGTCATAAAAAGGACAATATTGAATGGTGGCAATTTTATCTTTTAAAGGATCAACGCCATCTCTTCCTTCTGTATTAGTTTCTATATCTAAATAATAATTTGGCATACTTTATCATTTTTTATTTTTAGTTTATTTACTCTGATACCTCTGTTAAAATATAAAAATAAATACTGTCTAGTAATTTTCTATTAATTCTTACTGATAAAAATTTAATTTTAATGTTCCTTTACTTCTAAATACCCATATCTTACATAAGGATCATTTTCATTAAGTAATTTAACACTATATCTATGTGAAAATATAACTATATTCTCGTGAAAATATGACTATAAATTCGTGAATATATAACTATATTTTTTTTTAGGTATTACACTATTTTTAGTATTCAAATGAATTAATTCTTATAATATGTATTTATGACACTCACATTTAATATAAAGAGGAATAATATCAAAATTTAAACCAGATTTTAGTATAATTACCTGACTATATATTTTATCTTAATAAGATTTCTTCTAAGTATTCATTGATGGCTGCATTAACCAGTCTAATCCAAAATATCTCGTAAGTTATAGATTTTAACTCCCTAAATTCGTTCTATAAGTGATTTTTGAACATTTTTGATTAGCTTGGCTCATCCCTTCCAATAATTATTCTATTCGGAAATTGCTATGCAACATCTTCTAAATGAGTAATTAATGAATTTAAGGATAAAACACCTTAGAGGATCAAACTTCTAAGGATAAAAACGACTCAAATATTGATTTCAACACAAGGTGATTAAAATAAGAGATAAGTACTTTTTGGAGTTTTTTTTCTTTATAAATTTTCAATAAGAATATGATCTAAATCCGAATGATATCAGATTGTTATTAAAATTGAAGGTAAGAAATTACTTAGAATTACTATCTAATGTGTTTATTTAGGAAATGTTCCATCCTCTTTATGAAAATATCTCTACTGGCAGGATTACGCCATTCATCTCCAGAGAAAAGTTCATTAGAAAAGGATTTTAGACAAATAGGACTACTATTTGATTTTGTCAAAGTAAATATTTTGAATTTCTTCGATTTTATCTATTACATCAATAAAAATATTACTATTTATTAAATATCCGTCCTTACTAATTGATTTAATATATTCTTGCATTCTTCTTTTACCAATTTCATAAAAGAGTGTTTTTAAAGAATATAATGCTTTTTGGATATTATCATTTAAATTCGGACGATATTCATTTTTATACCACCAAAATTTCTTGTTTTCAAGGATAGTAATAGCCGTTTTTAATAAAAATTCAGTCCGTGTGATATTAATTTTTAGTCGGTTAATATAATCACGATAAATCTTTTGGAAAAGATTTACTGCATCTTTGTATAATTTTTCTTTATTCTTTTCAAATCTTTTTTCTAAAATCTCTTCAAGGGTTCTATAAAACACCATTCCAATAAGATCGCTAGATAATTTCTCTTGGTTGGTTATAATTGTTGAAGTTTGCAGTCTTCTATGATGTCTAAGGGGTATTGTAACCTCGTAAATTTTCTTATTAAAAATATATTTGTTGATTATTGCCCAATTAAAATCGCTCCTTCTATGTACTAATTTTTTATTATCCTTAGATATATTTGCAATAAAATTTGGAATTTTAAGCATCTCAAGGTCATAAATAATTGTGTTTCCACCTCTATAAATTGATTCACCAATAATTGCACCCCAAGAATGATTCCTTAGTATTATAGGGCGAAAAACATTGGTTCCCTTACTTATTAATGAAATATCTTTAAGAAATACTTTAAATGCTTCAAAATTAGTATTACATTCTTCTTCAATTGGATACCACCAAAAAGGGCACTCAAGATGCTCATAGTGTTCACTTGATAAATCATAATAGAAATCTCGATTATTCTCAATAAAGGAGAGGTTATGACGAATATTTCTATCAAATAACTTTTCGGGATTCTGACTCATAAACCATTTCAAGTTAAAAACTAAATCTAAAATTTGAGTTCGAAGAGAACTCAGAAATGGCAGTGGAGGGGCATCAGTCACAGTTCCAAGAATAACATCAATTTTTTTATCATTATCCTTAAAATAAGATATTAGAGAGAGAAAATCTTGATTATGGATTATCGTTTTACCATCTACATCGTCATAACTTAGATTATTAAACATATTGTCATCATCAATTATCCACGCAACGCAATTACTATTGAAAAACTCATTACTTCGATTGTAAACAATCCATTGTAAAAGAGAACGACTGAAAGCAATGGATTTTTTATTTATTTTTTCTTCTTCAAAAAAACAATGAAATGGATATGTTTTATATATTTTTTTTTGCTGTTCTATCTCTATTAATTCTATTTTTATGCCTTTTTTATTCATAAAATAAGATATAATTGGTCTAATTTTGTATTCATTATCTGTATTTTCTAAAATTATAATCCTATAATCGTTCAGTAATTCCTTATTTGAAATATTATTAAAACTCTTAAGAAATTCTTTCAGCGTTTTTAATTCTGAAGATATTACCCCTATTATTAAATTAAAAGGTTTGCCCTTAAATTCGTTGGATTCATAGAAGTTTTTAGGCTTTTGTTCTATCTCAACATAATCGTAATTAAACAAATCTTTAGCTCTTTGAAGAGAGAGCTTTTTTACATCATCTGCCATTAGATGGATATATTTCCTATAAAAAAAATCTAATCCCATTTTTTTATTTTTATATATTGCTGTTATCCGATTTTCACTCTCAGCATGATGTATTACTAGAGGTTCTGCTATGAATTTGAATTTCGAATATTCAAGAGTATTTTTTAATTCAATTAATCTTATAGCAACATCTCTATCCGTTGTACTCTTTAAACTCTCGTCAAAGCACCCTAACTTTAAAAATTCCCTTAATCGTATAAAAATATTTGAGCCTTGAAATCCTGGGTTACCAATATAAATATTATTTATCTTGAAATTATTTTCATTAATTTTCAGTAAAACATCTCTTTCTTTTTCTCGCCGATTAATGCAGGTGATAACTGCTAGAACAAACTCTTTGTTTGATTCTTTATTTTCTATTTTAGTTTCATCAAGACATCTCTTTAAATAATGCTCATTCCACTCATCATCATCATCAAGAATTGCAATATAGTTATTTTTTCCATACCTAACTGATTGGTATATCGCAGTATTCCAAGCCCCAGTACCTGAATTTCCCTGAGTTCTTTTATTGGGTAAAACTGTCGTATGAAAATACCATTTTGGAACTGCCTCATCATTAAATATTTTTTTCAAAAATTCTTTTCTAAAGTTAAATACTCTCCATTTAATATTATGATATTCTGTGGAGTAATAATCAGAACTATCCTTCTTTACATTATCATCAATAATAAAAATCTCTGTAGGATTTACATTCTTTTGCTGATAGACAGAACGTAAAGACCTTTCAATTAATAAATCTGTTCTTTTCATAGATGTAGCAATTATAACAATAATTGGATCATAATATTGTTCTAAATTAATCCACCTCGAGAAGGAAAATAAGAAAATCTGAATAGAAAAGGTTTGGATTATCAAGATTTTCACCAATAGTTTGCTCCATGCGAACGATCTTCATATTGTGAGCTTGAAATAACTTTTCGTAATACGAAATAGGTCTATGATAATCATATCTTATACCATTAGAAGATTTTACAAGTTTTTTAATTCTATTTTCTTTGAAATAATCAAAATTATGTAGTAATGTTTTATTTTGTAGAGTTGATTTTAATTTAATAGTATATAGAGGATTACATATTGCTATTAATATATAATTTGAAGAAAGAGAAGTAATATCACTGAGTATTTTTTCTATTATTGTATTTCGTTCCTTTTCGTCAGGATGTAACGGATGACATAATACTAACGATAATAAAACACAATCAAATTTTTCACCAGATTTAAGAAAATCCTTCATTGAATCTTTTGAAATGAATTCGATTCCGTTATAATATTTATTCTTATATTTCTCATAAAAATTAATATCGGGATCATACGCAATCACCTTAATTCCTAATTTCTTGATGCTGAATGCTATATCCCCGCTTCCCGAACCATAGTCAAATAAATTATTAATATCTGATGTTTCTTGAATAATTTTCAATATTAAAGGATTCAAAACATCTTTTTTGTCTAATATCATTATTTTTTCATAAAATAAATTGAAATTTTCTTTAACAGTTCCGGGATCATGTCCATACTCCTTTAATCCAAGAAATTTTTCACTTGAATTAGTTTCAGTTAAAACAGATTTAATATTATCGAAATTTCCAACTAAGGAAGAAACATACATTCTCCGACACATTTTCCTAAAAAGGTTACTTGAATATGGTTCAAAACTATGTCCAATATCTATTATTGTAGGCAAATCGGTTTCTTTATGAATCCTTATATTTTTTGGTTGAAAATCTGTGATCACCCATCCAATCTTTTTTAATTCTTTCGCAAGTAAAATTAAATCTGTTTCATAACCACCCTCATAAGCTTTTGATTCGAAATGATCATAGGAAATAGCAAGTAAGTTTTCTTCATAATACACTTTAAAATTGATTAGATAATTTACAATTGAATTGTTTATATCTTCAGAGAGCGCACTTAATCTCCAATACTGATTCAGTAAAAGCTCATCGTTGTTAAAAATTTTATACACTGTTCTTTCATCTTTAAAAACATACCCTTCTGCCCCTTTCCCTAATAAGATTATTGCCCCTTTAAAATCAAATTTATTTTCTATAATAATTTTTGCATTATTAACTCCCAATCTTGCTTTCTTTACTCCTTTATAATTATTCTTATAATTCTCAATATTTTCTTTAAGAATTTCTATTGCTCTTATCGCATTCTCCGCTTCAAATATTTTATCGAGCCTTCTTTTATCTAATTGCAAGGATTTAAGATTACCACTCCAACCATCAAGATCAATTGCTATTATCATTTTATTCATTTGCCAAGCTAAAGCAATCTCACTTAATGTACCAGATCCTCCACCTATAGCTATTATTGCGTCGCACATACTAACCAAAATAACATTTCGAGCAAGACCAAGGCCTGTCGGAATGAGGATATCCGCTTGAGAATTGCTCGAAGCCTTATTATAATCGGGTAAAACTCCAATTGTCATCCCTTCTTTATATCTTACTGAAGATTTCGCACCTAGTACTGAAGCTTCCATAACGCCTCCCATTCCACCATTCGCCAAACGATATTCATTATCAATAAGAAGTTTTCCAACATCAAAGGCACATTTCCATTTGATATCATCCTTACTGAGATTTGCATCTCCAATAACTCCAACAATTTTCTCAAGCGTCATTCAAATCCCTCGATAATTCAGCTATATTTCTATTTATACAGTATCTTCCAATTTTATAAGGGTTATTTGGTGCATGATTTATTGATAAACCAAATTTATATCCTGAATCTTTACACATCTGCCAAACCTCCTCATCATTTTTTCCTTCTGGATAGCAAAAAACATCAATTGGTTGATTACATAATTGTTCAAGGTGTTTTTTGGAATTAAATATCTCTCTTTGTGAAAAACTTTTATGATATCTTAGATCTCGATGATATATTCCATGGCTAATAATATTGAATAATTTTGACAATTCAATAACTTCCTGTTTATTTAAGAATTGATTTTTTAAAATTTCTTTATCAAATTTAAAAGAATTTTTGATGCTCTTTATTTCACTAATACTCTTTTTAATATATATTTCTTTGAGAAATTCAATATTACAATTCTTTTGATGATAAATAGATAAATAATTACATAGCTCTTCAATTGAATTATTTTGAATTATATTATAGATTAAATCCATTCCAGAAAATTCAGAAAATAATGAGTTCCCGATATTAATAGCAAAAGAGCAATATTCTTTTTTAAGCCCATACTCTTTTTTTAATTTTTTTGCAGCAGTTAGATGTTCTTTATAGCCATCATCAAAAGTAATATGTAAATGATTATTGGTTTCAATAGATTGTTTTAGGGTTCCAAAAGAATATTTCGATTTAAGAATAATATTAATAATTTCAATTAAATCATCTATTTTAACCACTAGATTTCTTTGGTAATAAGGGTCATTGATTGATGAATCATTACACTCAATTCTGTGAACCATTATTATCATTGGCTTTTTCAAATACATTTTCTACTAAATTAATATTTATAGATTTTTTTAGTTGTTTTTTAATATAACTTTTTTCTTCTAATTCTAAATATATTTGTTTATAAATAATTTTAATATGTATTGATGAAAAAAAATTAACCCATAATACCTTTCTTAATCATTAATAATTAGATAGAGATAGTAAAATTTTATAAATAATAATTATTAAAATCCAAAGACATAATTTATCTTTAGAAAGTGAATTATATAATACAAATATTAACCTAAGAAGTAGTTTTATGTCAATAAAAAAAAAATTCCTAAATCGTGATGAAGGAGAAGAAGCATTAGAAGTAATTAAACATTATATTAATCACGAGAAAGTATATCCCAAACATTATCATGATTTTTTTTTACATTGGAGTCTTATTAACCCTTTATATAATGCATGCAGTAGGAACAAAAAGGAAGTATGTCGAGTTATAGATTTTGGAAAAAAAATTGGAAATCTATGGGATGATAATATAAAATGTTTATCGAGAGAATTAGTGGCTCTTGAATGTGTAGGGAAGGGGAGAAACAGTGCACAACCCAATAAGTATGTGAGATTAGCAACCCTCTATTTGAGAAAGGAATTTCAACTTAATTCTAATATATGCTCTAATTGCAAAAAAAAAGATCATTGTGAACGGGATGGGAATAATAATTTTCATAAAATGGATGCAATAATGAGGATACTTTACCAGATTAGATGCAATTTATTTCATGGTGATAAACCTGAACTAATAGAATCTCAAGGAGTACGAAATAAAGAATTGGTTCGTATTGGCAATGAGATTTTAACTCACATTTTGCATCAACTTGCCCAAGATTTAGAATTTAATACTAAAAACCATTGAGAATTTCATCTAGTCTACTGCACATTTGTCCACAAAATTGGCAACCCACATAATTTTCATATTGTTCTATTTGATTAATATTTTTTCTGTTTAAATTTTTAGATAAATAAATTTGACTATTTAAATAATCCAAATTTTCATATTCAGTTAATAATATAGGTTTGATCGGACTTTTTCTAGGATTTTCAGGATGGGAATACCATAATTCCAAATTTAATTTAATATTCTCTGGAAAATATTTTCTTGATAATTCTCCATAGATTTCCAATTGATTCGAATGACTCTCATACTCATTCTTACCTGTTTTGATTTCAATCAATGTTATTGAAGAATTATCATAAGATATTATATCAATTTTCCCATATAAATAAATGATATTATAGTTCCAATTATTTTATATCCACATTTTTTATAAAGGCATACCGATTTCTATTGATATTTTTTAAAAAAGAGAGACATCCTAAGAGTTATCAGAAAATCAAATAGGATTGTTAATTACAAAAATCTGAAGAGTTTTGGTATCAACATTCTAATAACGGAAATAAAATTCATAGAATTATCTTTTTTGTAAGTATTAATAAATTTTTAACAATCAATTTTAACTTCATAAAAAATGTATTGGGGAGTACAAAACTCAGTGAATTAATAAAATCTTAATTTCCAGAAAAAAACTGTTGTGTTTGTTTTTTCCTCAAATTTTCAAGTAGTTTATCAATATTATCTTCAATAGAAGTAGGTGGGTTTAAAAGATTTACTCCAGAAAGTATTCCTCGTTCTTCAAAACCATAAGGTATGTGATAAGCTATATCCTTAATTTTATGTAATTTTTGTCTTGAATTAATATCAGGTTTATCAGTATGAAAGATTAGACTATCAAAAATTGATCTTTAGTTTTTTAAACTAAATAACTAAAAATAGGTATAAAGGTTGTAAATTCAAATAATATTTTACGTAATTATTCAAGATTTAGTAGTTTGAGAAGCTTTCTGGTCAAAATGCAGCAATAAAACATTGACTGCTTCAGAAAAGGTTTTACATCCTTCATTATCTTTGAACTTTTCCAACCTTTCTTTAACTTTCCGTGATACATCAATACTCGGCATAATGTTTTATTATAATTTAATAATCAATTTAATTATAACTGTTGATTTTCTATTCATCATTTAATATGTTTGAAATCATATTTAAATAGTTATCGGATAATATTAACGATCAGATTTTAATAGTATTTAATGCGATATAGAATTGATACGGATATTATTCTGGTGATACTTAATTACTAATAAGATAATATTTTTATACTGGTATGGTAATATTAATAATATAAAAGTATAAAAAAACAGATCAATAATTTAGCCTTTTTTGTTTAAAACACAGTTCTAATGAATAGAAATGGTGTATATACGATGAATGAAAATGTAAATTCCAATGCTTTAACAATAATAGAGAATAAAAAAAGAAATCAATTACAATTTGATGGGAATACGGTTAAAAATTCAAAGATTTTAAAAATATGTCTAAAACTACCAGAAACCCTCACCAAATCAATTGAATTTATAGTTTTTTTTACAAATAGAACACAAAACGAGCTTCTAACTGAATTTGTAGTATATCAGTTAGAATCTTATCTGTACGATCATAACTTAGTGATCTTATCCATTGTTGAAAAAAATGGTTTTTTAGAGCTTATAGGACATGGGCGAGACGAATATTTTGGATATGAACTTCAAGCAATACAAGAAAGCGATACTGTACCTAAGACTGAATTAATAAAATGGAAATCTATGAATCTTGAACTAAAATTAAATAAGAACATAATTGAATTCATTGAAAAATATTGTAGACTCTCCAATATGTCTAAAGCAGAATTTATAGCTCTCTTAATAATAGATCGTTTAGATTGTATCCGCGCATGCCCAGAAATGATCCTTGATTATATGGGCAATAGCGACGAGTTTTTTAAAGATTTAAAAGAGGGAATAGATAATTATTATGGAAAGACAATTATCCAAAAAGAAAAAGATAGCGAGGAGGTGTGAGAATCTTAGCAAAAACCACTACTGTTGTTAATAAAGAACGGGACAACAAGCAAAAAAAAGGATATGATTTTAATTCGTTAGAGATTTCTTTAAAACTTCCAAAAATTATAGAACCTGTTATAGATTCACTATGCAGAATTACCGACAAGGATCGCAATGATTTATGCTCTTTACTAATCATTGGTCAGCTCAATTATTTTAAGGACACACCTGAAGCCATACTGAGATTCGCGAAAGATTATTTTGTCTTTTCGGACAATTTATCTGAAGGTGTAAAACAATATTACCAATACAATACAGATCAAATGTTGAGGTGAGATAAGTATCGAGAAAGCAGTTGAGTTAGATAATAATAACAACAGAAGTGAAATGTTTCAAAATTTTTCTACGAAGAAACGCTACAAACTACATTTTGACGAAGATACAACCAAGAAGATTCGGGTATTTTGTGAAACCTATAGTATAGAATTGACCAAATTTGTTGTAAACACAGTTGGTTGCTATTTGTACGCTATTGAAGATGATATAGTATCTAATGAATGTGATTTAATTGGGGCATATTACGACGCATCAAAACTGATTGGTATTCAACCTACCAACAAAATCCAGAAAGAAGCTGGGAAAATAGAAGTAGTTGAAGTAGAATTTCCTCTTTTAATCTCAAACGCAATCGAATACATCTGTGATAAAATTCCCTTGACACCTGAAGAATTTATAGAAGATACTTTGAAGTGGTCGATAGACGATCTTTTGAACAACGTCAAAGATAGGGACTATGGTTTCCTTCTTAAGTATAAAGACTTTTCAAAAATAACTGAATCTATAAATAAAATCTATAAAGAGGGCATAATTTAAATCGAAATTAACGAGGTGTTTTATTATCAAGAAAGTAATCATTGCCAGAAATAAGGATGATAACTCTAAATTCGTGGTACAACTGTCGCGAGATATCGCAAAAGCTCTAAATGTATATTGCGAAATTATTGAGATAGAACCAGAGCAGTTTATCAAAGATGCTATTGTGAAAGATTTAATCCAAACATCTGTAGATTTACAATCTGAAGAATATATATATGTAGGCGATAAATTCCCTGAAGTTAAAAAACCTTTGAAACCATTTTTTGAAGTTATGAAATTGACAATTGAATTATAAAATGGAAGATAAAAAAGAAAAGTGGAAAAATGAGAATATAGAGGACTTTTAGCGATCTCTGTATATATTTTTTCGGTAACGCTCTTACTGATCGCATGGGCGTTATTCGTTGCGTTGTACTTTGTAAAGGTTTTAACAAAAATAAGTCCACTTAAAAGAAATAGTAAAGAGGAGGTAAAAGGTAATGAGACACGCTAATAAAACGCTGATTTTTAATAACCACGATATTAAAATTGACGAGGAAATCTACGACCAAGTAAAGTGGTTTAACGAAAATGGGTATATAACGGGTGAATCGTGTCAAGGGGGCGAAAAACTACGGGGTGGAATAACCCCATTGTATATCGTATTTATTCGCTTAAATAAAAAGCAAAAACGCATTTTATCGAAAATATGTAAAAATTTGAATATTACATTTCAAACCGCATATTTGTATGTAGTTACTTATCCTCACGGATGGAGTTGCCCTGTTGGAATGGAGATTTCAATACAGGACGAAAAAAATCGAGTAGGGTTATTAAATAAAATAATTGCTCAGTTGGAGTATTTACAGTTGAATAATAGTTCTAATAAGGTGAGAGGCGATAATAAATGAAATTGAAAAATGAAGAGAGAAAGAGTATCGAAAGAAATAATCTTGTTCAATTTAAAGAAGAAATTAATATTTTTTTAGAGCAAATAAAGCAAGTTAAAGGCGTTGAAAACGTTGTATTTGCTCAGAGTGACGGGAATACAATTGAATCGGCGGGAGTATGGTTTTCCGTGGACGAAATCATTAACGTTAGTGAAGCGACAAGTGCAATATTCAACATGGGAAAATACCTTTATCCTAAAGATTTGAAGTATATCTTGATAGAAGGAAGAAAGGCAAAATTTTTAATCGCCCCTATAGACAATCTTCTTGATAAAACAAACGATAGGATTTTAGTTGAGAAAGGTGTTTTAAACGATAAACCTGAATTCTTTATAGCAATTACGACACAACCAAATATCAAATTAAAAAACTTATTTTTCCGAATTGAAAAATGGCGAAAAAAGATAAAAATGCCTTTAGAACTCTCCAAAGAATCTTTTAGACCGCTCCCTATTCGCTTCAAAAATCGTATATTTCGAAATGGAATAGTAAGAGTAAATACTAAAGAAAACGAAGGAGTCAGGTTTAAACAATCTCCTTATTCGTTAAATCTCGCAAACACGTCTAAGGAACTAAATAAAATCATGTTTGATATTTCTCGCGTAATTCCTGAGTTAGAATATGCTTTTATATCAGTTGAGGGGGGTTTTATTGCTTCCAACCTATTGATAAGTGTTGATATCACAATAGAAAAACTTGATAACATATCCGCAATGAGTTATTCTTTTTTTCAAACGGCGAATAGATGCGCTTGGTTTACGAAACAAATTGATGTTGATTGTATTTCCTGCTTAGGAACAAAGTTTTACGCTTTTATTTTTAATATAGAAAAAGCAATTTTTTCTGTTCGCGTTAAAAAAATTGAAGTTAGCAGAGAAAATCCAAAAAGGACGCCGTTAAGATTTGATTTTTTGAGAGTCGTATTATCAGAGTTCTCAAAAAAAATTAATTTAATCTTTCAAGAAAATATCAAATTTAAGAAATAAAAAAAGGAAGTAAGAACATTAGAAGATTCAAATTTTGAGATTGAGGAACAGAAAATGAATTCGATTTATGTGGAAAAAACTATTAGAAAGCTTAGGAAAGAAGTTACCTGTAACAAAGAAGTATCTGAAATTCTAGTTAGGCAACCTTTATCTGATCTTTCTTATCCTACATTATTTAAAAATGGGAATATGAGAGGAACTTTAGGGAATAGTGAAAGATCGGATATTTCTGCTCAAGAAGATTTAGAGCAATTGCTTAGAGATGTGATATTAGAACACAAATATATCTTTGATACGTTTTCAATAAGTGAAAAAAGAAAGTTACAATCTGTTCAAGTTAGATGGAATAATGAACTTATTCATCACATTTTCTTGTCGAATGGAAGAACAATCATTTCATTTACAACAGGAATCGGTAGTTATCATTTTTCTAAAAATAAGATTTCAATCTCAATAGCTTTCAAATACACTCCAATCTGTCTAATTAAATATGTTCTTTTTCATGAACTTCTACATATAAAATTCCTAGGTCATTCTAAAAAATTTCATTCATGTGAATGCCAATATGATAATTATAATAGGGTACTAGAATTACTGGACAAAGTTCTTGAACACTATAATATTTCCAGACTTACGCTTTCTGATTTCAAGCGCTATTTAAACGAAAGCAAGTTAATTATTGATCCTGAACAGTTTTTTTCCCAACATAAGAATTGAGAGATGATTTGAAATGAATCACATTACCTTGAGATTGGAGGATCATGGGAATAATAAATTTTTTTGCCAAAGAGATTTAATTGTACTGGTTTTTTCCTTTTATTTTCAATTGTACTTTTCTTTTTGACTTTCTTTATGAGTTCTACTGTCGTCGTACTAATGAATTTCGATCTAACATCTGTCAAAATGTTAAATAATTGATGTTCTATCTTAAATAAATTATCCCTTTCTATTATAAATAATTTAGAATTGAAAGAAAAGAATAAAAAGTTTATAAGATGAATAAAATCAATAGATTTTAAGAGATCTTTATTTAACTCTCTAAAATTATTGTTAGTTTTAAATAAGATGAATAAATTAAATAATTGTTTTATAAAATCACAAATTAGGAGAAATTCTTCAGAGTTCTTATACGAAGTATCAAGAAATACTTGTGTTATTTTATTTCTAAATTTTGATTGCTCCATTAAAACATAATAAAAAAAAGTTCCAAATGATAAAACAATAGCCTCAGCAATATGAATGATGAAATATAAAGGATTATTTTCTTTTTGATTAAAGAATTGTGAATATGGGACATAATTCATTTTATTACGAATATAAGCACCAAAAAATTTTAGAATTCTTAACGAATTCTCATTTAGAGATAAATTCATAGAATTTTTATTAAGTTGTAATCCGCAAGTATCGAAAAGATATTCTATAATTAATTCTTTAGTGAGAATATCTTGTATATCGCAATTCTCAATGAATTTTTCTATGTTTATTTCAGCATCTAGCTGATTTAAAAAAATGCAGAACTTCAAACAAATTTCATTTAAAATAATAATTATTTCTAGTCCAAATTTCTTAGATAATATACTATTATTCTTTAATATATATTCAAATGTTAGAATAAGAAGATTAAGTAGTGAAGAATTTTGTTCAGAATTCAATAATCTAATTGGTTTTTCAAGTTTTTTCTTTTCTCTCGTTAGATAATTACATACATAATTAATTAATGATAAAAAATCATTTTGATTAGAGATTTCATCTTTAAAAATTGAAAAATTAATATCCAATCTTTCTAATTCTTCCAATTTATTAAATAAGTTATATAATAGCTCCTTTTTTTTATTTAATAAATGTTCAGTTTGAGTTCCTATTTTCTCAATTGTTACCTCCCCCTTCTATTATATATTATTTGTATAATTTGTCTTCTAAAAATTCTCCGAGTTCATTTTTTGCCTTATTTGATATGATGACTTTTCCTATATTTCCTAACATATAGGTTTGTTCACTTGAATCGTAATCAAGTAAATCCATCATTATTAAAAATTTTAAAGCATTATATATTCTACTTTTCTTTTTACTTAATTCTTTATTTTTTTCAAATAATTCCATTAATTCAATTTTTTTTATTTTTCCTTTCGATAATTGTATCAATCCTATGATTGTCCCAAATAATCCTGCAGTAAAATTGTCTAATTCAAGCCCACCAGAATTTGATTCTGAAGCAACAAGATATCTAATTTCCTTATGATTTAAGAAAGGAATTATTTTTTTACCAGTTAAGGCTAAAAAATTATTTAAATTAGAAATAAGAGATTCCTGATTAATCTTTAATTTTTTAGCATAATCGTTAAAAATAGTTTCTGAACAGCCAAATATAAATTTATTTTTTGTACTTGACCATTGAATTTTTTCTAATTTACCAATTATCTCAATGTAAAATTTAGATTTGTCCAAATTTATAATATTATTATCATCCAATTTATTGTATCCTCTTATTATAACTTATTGTAAGTGCTAATTACTAATGATCTGGGATGAGATTTTCTATTCCAATTCTTATAATTTGTTTTAATTTTTAATAAACTCCCATCTTTGATTAGTTGTATCCGACCTTCTTTTTCTAAAAAACTAATTGCTTCTGCTTTTTTTATCCGTTCATAGGAATTTTCTGATTTTAAAAACGTTTTTAATAGACAATTATTGGCAATAAGACTAAAAATTTTTTTTCTTTCACTTAATAAATCTAAATTTAACAATTCAATCCAATCTTCTTTTGTTTCTTCTTCAAAAATAATATCTGTATTGAATTCCTCTTTGTATTCACTTGAGTTTTCTTTTCTAAAATATCTTTCAATGAAAATTTTGGTTTGAGGTAAAATTTTTTTAATTATATTTGTAGAAAATGTGAAATTAACATTTGAGATAAAATTAAGAAAAATATTTCCCCATGATTCAATATCTACCTCAGGGATAAAATCTTTTAAATCCTCCATATAACTATATTTTAAGTATGAATCTTGGATATCTCTTATTTCAGAAAATAATGCAAAAGTTTCTGATTCAATAATTCTTTCTTGAATTGATTGGAGCATATTGTGATAATTAAAAACATCAAAATTATCTAATAATCTTAAAGAAAATGGGTGAAAATCTCCCTTAATAATTTGGTTTGCTTTAATATGAAGTTTTAAATGATGATCAATTGCCTTTTGCCTATTATCAAGATTAACATAATCAATTGGATCTTCCATTAGATTTATTTTTTTGAAATTAATAAATTTATAATTTTTTGGATGTTTTAATATGGGAATTGGAAGTTCTAATATATTTCCTTTAAAAACTCTTCCTTTTCGAAAAAAATTCAACTTGTTTCCTCTTTTAAATCAATTAATTCTTGTATATGCTTTAATATTTTCCCTCGTACATTTGGAACTGAATTGCTATATTTACTTAATAAGACATTAGAAACTATTATTATATCTAATGTTAATTGATATTGTTCTGTTAGATTGTTAGAAAAAACAATTTTTTTATTCTCTGATAGATTAATAAGTTGTTTTTTTCCCATTCTCTTAACAACTCTTAAAACTGTATCTCTTGGAAGAAATAAACTTTTACACATATTTGTAATTGTTGTTCTCCCCAACTCTTCATGTCGTAATAGATGTAATATACCCGCTTCAACTAGATTGTTTATTATAAGATAATGAATTATTGGTAATCCATGTTTAAAATTCGAATTTTCATATAAAATATCTGAAATATTATCAATAGTTTGCCAAAATTGCCTTCCTTTCTTAGAGAATTCTAGAAGCCCGTTATTTTTTCTTAAGAATCCTAAATTTAAAATATTTTCTATATGTTTTAATACTGTTTTTCTCGAAAAATATAGATTATTTAACAACTCTACTGAATTGATTTGATTATTATTTAATTTACTGAAGAATTGAATTATTTCGATATCGATTTTATTCAATGATTTTATCTCAGTAGTATAGGAGTGAATCCTTTCAAATATTTGATTTCCTATTTCTGTAAATTCCACAATATTCTTATAATTTTTATGATCTTCTTTCATTTTAATTAATCCTGCTTGAATTCCAATTCTTAAAGAATAGTAGAGCTCTTTTTTTTTTGTTTTATAATAGTCGGCTTCTTCTGAATAAATTTTATATAATAGATCTAATAGACCTTTTCTTCTAAGAGTTTTAATTAAAAATATTTCTAACAATCAGGAAACCTCTATAAATTTTCTATTATTATATTCGGCTTTGTTGTACTAACGGCAACATGGTTAAATTCATAATTTATTTTCAAATTAGAAATTTCAGGAGTAACGATTATAAATTGGGGGAGAAAATAAGAGGAATTATTATTTTGATTATCTTTTATCCTTTCATATTGATCAATAATCATATTAATTATTTGTTTTTGATTAAGACTGTCTAATCTTTGAGTAAATTCATCAATTATTTTCAATGGAGTTTTTCTAAGAGCTTGTAAACTAAGCAAAAATGATATTACAGTTAAAGCCGTTTGACCCGCACTTAATTTAGTTAAATCCAGGGGTCTATTATCAAAAGCAGCAAAGATTTCAAGAGAAGTTTCTTCAACATTATTAATTCTCTTAATTTTTATTTCTCCAAAATATGGAATTAATAATCTTTTAAATTCTAAATTTATTATCTTTAAGTTTCTTCTTATATCATTTTTATAAGTAGTAAATAACTCAAATTGAATGTTTTTAAGTTCTTCTATCTCTGTATTTCTAATTTCCACTTCGAGGATATATTTTTCAACTTTCTTTTTTTGCTTTTTAAACATTTCTAATATATTCTCATTAATATCCATAGTTGAAATAAGTGTCTCTGCTTCAGTTTTAAGAGAGATTAAAGTTGCTGAATCTCTAATTTTTGGAGGTCTAGAACCATATTCCCTTGCTTGTCTTATTAGCTTTATTCTCTTCTCAGCGATTAATTCTAATCTAATTTTATAATCAGAGATATCATCATTAAAAATATTTATCTCTCCTTTTAATTGATCAATTTTATTTTGAAATTTACCAAATTTAATATCAAGAGTACTAGCCTTATTATTTAGTTGGTCTAAATCAAATTGTTTCTTTTTTAATTCATTATCAAGATACAAAAGTTTTTTATCAAAAGTATTAAATTTTCCATTAATACTTTCTAATCTTTCATTATACTCTTTTAGTTTTAAAATAAGCTCATCGTTTTCTTTCTCAGTAATCATTTTTTCTCGTTCAATTTTTATATTATCATCTTCTTTAATCAACTCAATAGCTTTTACTAATTTAAATTTCTCATTTTCCTTATTATCATATCTTTTTCTAATACTTTTTAATTCCTGCTCCATTATTTCTCTCTTTTTCTCAATTTCAATCAATTTTTTTGTAAAATCTTCTATTTTTTGTTCATATTCTTCAAGAATACCAATATCCAAAGAATTAATCCCTATAATCTCTCGAATTTTGCCTTTTTTAGGACTTCTATAAGAAGGTAAATATCTAAATCCATCGGATGTAAATATATTCATTTTATATTTCTTAGATAACTTAAATAGTTTGTTTGCATCATCAAAATCAGAGAGTAAGCCATTTCGGTGTTTATTAATATAATTTAATACAATTTGATTTCCTTCTAAGGTATTGATAATTTCTGATTGAATTGGGGGTGAATAATAATTATCACCTCTCCTTCTTCTGGTTTCATTTTTATCTAAGTAACCCAAACTTACATTAAATTGATTTGTTCTTCTTATTTTATCTAATATATTCAAAGAATTTTCATCTAGAGCGATTATATCTTCAGTAATACCACTTAATGAAGCATTAATAGCCTTTGACCATTTTTTGAATAAAGCTTTAATTGTAATTTCAGTACAAACAGGTCCTACAAAGGAGATATGTTGTATTTTCTGAGTTTTATTAATTTCTTTCAATATTTTTAAAGTATCCTGAGAGAGTAAAGATGATGTTCCATTTTTTTTTATATTTTCTATTGAATTCTTGTAGCAATTAATATCATTTGTTAATCGCCTTATTTGATAATTAAAATCAGTTATTTGTTGATTTAAATCAAATTTTTTTTCATTTAATTGATTTATTTCTTGATGGATTTTTTTAATCTGACCGTCCAATTCCTTAAAATATTCTGTTGAGGTTGTTATTTTAGTTTCTTTGAGCTTTTTATTTAAAAAATCTATCTTCTTTCTTAAATTTTTAATCCGATTTTCTTTATCTTTCTTTTTAAATGATATTTTTTGTTGTTCTCTTTTTAAAGATTCAATAATACTTCTATAATCAGAATATTGAACAGATAATGTTGATACTTCATTATTTTCTAAGGATTGGATTTTTTTAATTTCTTCTTTTTGTTTTATTATATCTTGTATTTCCCTTTCAAGTTTAATCTTTTCATTTGCTTTTTGATGCAATTCTCTTTCTTTATATTTTAAAGAAGATCTTAAAATTTTTTCTTCTTTTTCAATATCAACCACGGGAACCCAGAATAACTCTAACCTCAGATTTTTTAATGTGTCCATTAAATGAATTTTATTTTCATAACGATTTTTTTGCTCTTCTAATTTATTAAGATAACCTTCTTCTGTTGCTAACTTTTCAAACCAAAAGCTTTTTTCTCCTTCCAACTTTTTAATCTTTTCTCTTCCAATTATCATTTTTTTCCTATATTCTTCTAATCCGGTAGCTCCAGCAAAAGTAGTAAAAAGATCCCTTTTATTGGTATTTAATAATGAGTCAGGAGTATGCTGAGACATAAAAATAAATTCATTATTAGGTTCTATATTCATTAGAGCAACAATCTTGTCTAATTGGGCTTTTTTTATTCTTCGATTAGCAATCTTCCAATAATTCATCTTTTTCTTGATAATTCGATGAATTGTAAAGGTCTCATTATTAATTAAATCATAAAGAGGTGATTCTGGAGGTAAATTGATTAATCTCCTTCCATTGATTCTTGGATTACAAATTTTTAAAGATATTTCAGATTTTTGTTTTCCTTCCATTATTACTTCAGATATGGATTTTAAATTTGGAAAAATTAAACTTGAAGCCCCTAGACATATTTGAATTGATTGTATTAAAATAGACTTTCCAGCACCATTTGGCCCTGTAATAATTGTTAAACCATATTTAAATTCAATTTCAATGTCTTCATACCGGATAAAATTTAATAACCTTAAGGATTTAATAATTCCTACATTTAATTTGTTTTTCAAATTACCTTTTCCCCTTTTTTGTTTTCTCAATTTCTTGTTTTAAGAGATCAGATATAGATAATGACTTAGTTTCTTGATCTTGTATTACTTTTTCGCTTTGTTTATCTAAATTACTTAATTCCATATGTTTTTGCGTACCTCCAATATAGAGTATTGTTGATACAGCTTTTTCATTATCAATAATGAATTTATCTCTGGTTGGGGAAGATAAATATTCAATATAAATGCTTCTAACAAGGCGTTCTATATCTGAGGGACTAAAACCTTCTAACTGTTTTGTTATTACATTAAAATCTAAATCTAAAACAATGTTAGGTTCAATATTTTCTAATTTTTTCGAGAAGTATTTTAAGATATCAAATCGTTCTTTAAAATCAGGTAATGGAAAATGTATATGATATAAGAATCTCCTCCAAGCAGCGGAATCTAATGTAGATTCATGATTAGTTGCTGCAATAATAACTAAAGGATGGACTCCATACATTAAAGAATCAATGCCTCTCAATAATTCATTTACTGCTCTTTTCATCTCACCAATTTCAGTGGGATCAGCCCTTTCTCTTGCTAAAGAATCAAATTCATCAATAAATAATACAGTTGGCTTACCTTCTTTAAACCTTAGATTTGCATATTCACCAATATGAGTAAAAAGTGAATTTATATTTTTTAAAGTCTCTCCAAAATGTGATTCAAAAATTGTAGACGGTTGAATCTCTATTAAAATTGTATTTTTTTTCCGACAAATCGCTCTAGTAAGAAGAGTTTTTCCTACACCTGGAAAACCATAAAGTAATGCTGAAAGGTTAGAATTCAATCCTGCTTTTTCTAATTTTGAAAAATTTTTTGCTGCAACTATAATATTTTGTAGGATTTTTTTTTGAATTTCTAATCCAATTATCTCTGATATATTCTCTTTAATCTCATCAGGAGATCTAATGATGCAATATTTTAGAATCTCTTTTTCTAAATCTTCTATCTTCATTTTATATTTTGATTTTTTTTTTTTTGCTAAAGTTTATATATAAATAATGCATATTATGATATAAAAAGTTAACTCAAAAGTTAACTCAAAAGTTAATTGAAAAGTTAAATAAAAACCAACCTTGTAGAAAAAATGTCAAATTTAGAAATAACAAAAATCCAGAAAGAAAAAATAGAACAATTATTAGTTAAATTAAATCGTAATGTTAAAAATTTCGAGGAAAACACAAACATAGATATAGGACTTATTAAAGAAGATATTTTAAATCAAATTAATAATTGTATATTGCTAATCTCTAATTATATTGAGCTAGTACATAGAGTTGGAACTGGTGAATCTTTTAGACAACAAATATTGCGGTTAATGGGTAAATCTAAAATCGCAGATCTTTATATTAAAGCAATAGTACAACCTGATTGGGTTAGCGTTAAAGATCCTATAAACAAAAAATCAAGTGAAATTGAGGAATTTTCACCAGCTTGGATTACACGAATTCAAGATTTATTTGTTCTATTTCAAGATAAAGGAGAAAATGAGGAAATTATGCTTTTTGATTATTTATCTTATAATTTAGGAGAAAAAAAAAATGTCATAAATCATAGAACGGAAACTTTCGCTAAGTTTTGTAAATTATGTGGGTTGAATGTGGATATTAATGAAGATGGTTGGCCTTCACGATTGGCACCTGTTATGATTGAAATAAAAAGGTATAATAATAATTTATGGGATAAAAATATCAGACTTGTTCCATTTTTATCTTTATTAAAGCACAGTATGGATTTTGATAGTTCTAAAACTTTATCTTATAAATTTTCGATACTAATCTCGTTAATTTTTATTATTTTTTATATATCAAATCATTCTAATCCCAAAACTTGCAAGGCAATGAATGATATATTGAGAAGTACAGATACTTATTTAGATGAAAAATTTAATTTACAAACAGACTTAGATCTTTTTATTGAGATTGTTGCGACTTTTGGAAGAATGATATGTATAATTTTATATGGTAATGATGATGGATTTTACCCTACAGAAAAACAACTTGAATATAAAACTTATCGGTCTCAAATTACGGTTATCCTTCTAAAATTAACAAATGAATTATTTAATTTTACCCAGAATGGTATTACTCTTACTGATCATCCAATAGTTAATCTAATTCATGATTTACGAGTATCTCTTAATTTGTAATCGAAGGTGAATGTTATTGTCAGAAATGAATAGAGAATTATTACAACAATTATACAATATTGCAATATCAAGAAACCCAATCCTTTTCTTATATACAATAAAAAAATTAGATAAAGAAAGACCTTTTCTGAAAAAAATCCAAGAAAAAGGATATTTTACTATTAAAGAATCAGACGATAAAGAGATTCTAAAAATAATCAAATTTTTTGATAAATATCCTGATGAAGAAAGATATAGTATGGCAAAATCATTTATTAAAAAACTAACTTTATTAGGGATTTCCTATAAATTAGGAGAAGGAAAGTACAGTATTGAAAATCAATTAAATATTAATTTTGAAAAAGGCGGTGCATCATTAAAACAAATCCATAAGAGTGTTGGAGGCGGATATACTAAATCTTATGTTCAGAAAGTTATAGTTGGTAAGCTAAAACATCCAAGATCCCCTAATGATGGAAAGATTTATCCCATAATTAATTCTGAATCAATTCCAAATCAGAAATCTAAGCTTTTTACACTTGATGAGATAGTATATAATGCCATTGAGAATGAAGAAAAGAATTTAAAAGGAGTGATTTCAGAATTATTTTTCTATGAATTAGAATTAAGACAATATTTTGAGGAAATTCTGAATAAAAGAAAGAAATTATCTCAGATACAAGTACAATTAGAAAATTTCGATAAAGAAATTGAGGTTTTAAAATCAGAACATAACCAAATAAATAAAATAAATGAAGCTATCAAGAAAAATCAAGATTTTCAAGAAAAATTTGAATTATTAATAGAATCTATGAAAGAAATACAGAATAAAAGAAAAAGAATAAGTAAGTTAATCAGAGAATGTTCAAATTTTAAGGTTCAGGTTGAGAACTTCTTGAAAAAAATAAATAGATTATCATTCGCAGAATTACAATCATTTTTTGGAATTTTTACAGAGTCAATTTCACATTTTAACAACAAGAATATCAATCTTTTTCAAATACTAGATAAATTGATTCATAATTCTAAGATTATTATTAATGAGATGTCTACAGATAAAATTTCTGAAATAAAATATGATTATCAAGCAAAAAATCTTCAATATATAAATTTAAAGAATAAAGTTCAATCGTATTAATCATTTTATTTTATAAAAGGGTTGGAAAAATTATATGGTCATAGAATATAATGATATTACTAAAAGATTAAGTGAGATTTGGAGATCAGGTAAACCCAATTTAATTGCTCAACCTGAATATCTTATGATTCGTGATCCAATTCATGGAATGGTTAAACTAGAATGGTATCAAAAATATTTAATTGATCAACCTTTCTTTCAGAGACTAAGAGGAATCTCTCAGTTAGGATTTACCTATCTTATATATCCTGGAGCAATTCATACTAGATTTGAACATAGCATCGGTGTCTCTTATCTAGCAGAAAAAGTTTTTACTGTTTTAAATGAATTTGATCCTATGTTAGATGAATATGATATTACATTAACTAAATCTGATTTAATTCATATCAAATTAGCTTCATTATTGCACGATATTGGACATTTACCGATGTCTCATTCGTCAGAAATTATATTCAATAGACTTAATTCAGAGAGAGAAAAAATTGATATAATCAAAAAAGACTTAATAGGAAATGCAAATCATAATGTGGCACCTCACGAAATATTATCCGCCTGGTTAGTCTCGACAGATTATGTTAAAGAAGTTTTAAATGAAATAGAACAAAAACTAAATAAAGAATTAGAATCTGATAAAGTAAAAATAAATCCAGATGATATTAAGTCAATGATTTTAGGATTACCAACTAGAGATATCAAAAAGTATTTTCTTTCGAATATAATTCATGGTGAACTAGATGTTGATAGAATCGATTATTTATTAAGAGATGCTCATCACACAGGTGTTCCCCATGGTCAAGTTGATTTAACTTATTTATTATCAACAATATGTTTAATTCCAGATAAAGAAAATGATGGTTTGTTAAAAATTGGTATTAAACGTAAGGGATTACAATCTGTTATTGCCCTTTTATTATCAAGAGCAACAATGTATCCAACAGTATATTTACATCATACGAGCAGAATTGCTGAAGAAATGTATTTGAGAGCACTCTATCATGCTATAATTAAAAATAATTTTGAAAGTCTTAATTTATTACATTTTAATAATAGTCAAATTCTTGAATATTTAAGAACGCTCCCAGGAATTCCAAATCAAATGATAGAAAGAATAATGCGAAGGGATTTGTACAAACGTGTAAATTCATTTCGTTTCAATTCGGAAATTATTAAAAGAAATATTCGGAATAATCAATTTACCATTTCATTGCACTTGGAAACAGAATTCTTAGATTATAAATTCTATAATGATTTTTCTGATCTTATTAAGTTAGAAAATGATATTGCAAATATAAGTAATGTAGATTCTGATGAAATAATTATAATTAACTTGTCAAAAATACCTCAAATCTCCGATATTAATAAAAAATATAATATTTATATTAAAGAACAAGATGAATCTGTATATTCACATATTTCAGATTCTTCCTTCTTGATTTCGGCAACCCAAATGGAAGATTTTCAAAATTGGGAACTCCAAATCTGCTGTCCTGAAAAATCTAAAGAGGATGTTAAAAGGTATTTTAAAGAGAAATGCCCTTTTCCTATTCTAAACTCCAAATCTATTTCAATTGTAGATTTTTAATAACTTAATAATCGTATTATTAAGAAATAAAAAAAAATTACATGAAAAAGCCATTGGACAGACAATAATGAGAACAAGACAGAAGAATAACAATAAATTTGACATAATAAATCAGGTATTATTTAATAATGAAAAGAGTTATGAAGAATTGGAAAAAATTTTTAAGACTCCTACAGTTATTGATAGATTATTAAAGGAATTTAGAGATTCAGGAGCAATAATAGAGATTCCAAGATATAATATGATTGAAAAAGAAGCTAGAAGAATAAGTAATCCCGAATTAATATAACCAATAGATTCTGATGAATATAAAAAATGAGAAAAAGAAATAAAGGAATATCTTGAAAAACAATTTGAAGAAAAAGGAAAATCTAAGAAAAATTAAAGTTTTAAAAATTATTCTTTAGCAACTTTTCTAACTATATCTGCTATATTACCCCTTTTCTTATATTGCCATTTTCTTATCCTTTGCCCTCGATATTTATCATTTTTTTTAAGCCATCTCAGCCAAGTTAGAAGAGTCTTATCTGCTTTTGATCTGTTACATGCTTGACATGCGTTCACTGTAGTAACCCCTCCTTTACTTTTAGGTTTAATATGTTCCTTTTCTATTTTCCAAGAACTCCCACAGTATTTACAAACTTTTTCTATCATCTGTTCTTTTCACGATTTTTATATTTTAATATGATTAGCTTGAAAGCATTTCTAAGGTGTTTAGGTTCCACTATAACCAATTTATTATCAAGTTCTTTTCTAAACTGCTTGAAATTTTCTACTTCAATGATTTGATTTTTCTCCCATATATGATTTTCCAATAATAATTCAATTCTAAAAATAGTTTTATTATCCTTAGAATATATCTCTAATATTTTAAAGGGAGAATCTAAAATTCGTTCCCAACCGCCTAGATTACCTTTTGGCGTGTAAAAAGTTTTTATAAGACCATATTCACCCATCTCAAAGAAATGTTTCCAACTATTATTATCTTTAAATAGAACTTTTAATTTGGTAGTTACTGCTAAGATTTTTTTAAATTCACTAAGAGGTTTTTCGAAAGAACTCGGAAATAGATAAATCTCTTTATTTACTTCATTATGCATTAATAAACACCCATTTTTCTTTATTTTTTGTTTAATTTATTTTTAGTCTTTATTATTAATATAAAGCAATTTTGTTAAGTTTTTTGAGATCAATTTTATTAAATCATAAATAGTTAATAGTAGTATAAAGTAATTTAAGACAAATTATGTTACTATGAAGGTAAACGAGTTATTGGATGATATAGAAGAAGAACATTATAATATATTAATATGATATTTAGATTTATCGAAATTAAAAGGCATCAAATCTAATAAAATTATTCCTGAAAAAAACTACTGCAAATAAAGCCCATGCCCCTTTAAAAGTCTGAATTCTTTTTTTTTCGGTTCGTTAATTATAAACTTCGTAAACTAATATTTATATATAGTAAAAACAGAATTATTTATCATCAGATTGGTGCCTTAGAGTCGAACACCCCCCTTTTCAAGAGCTCGTTCACGACGTCTGCAGTCCCTTTTCTAAACGCACAATGAAAATGAAAACAAATGTAGTGTGTGTCGCCTTTTGTCCACAAAATAAAGTGATCGGGAGAAGAAGGGTTTTCAATTATTTTTTCGCACAACACACACTCTAACAGTTTTTTTTTAAAATAATCCTCGTCGGGGCGGTAATTTGACAAATCCCGAACCAAATTCCGAACATCCGAATTAAATAAGTCGTATATATCCGCATGGTCAACCTCTTGGATTTTCTCGCCTTTAATTAATAATTGATTCATAATTTTTGTCTACTATTATTTTTGTAGGTATCGTATTTAAGTCTATTGTAACCGAAATATGGGGTTTTAAATGTCCTAATTGAACCTTTATGATTTTTCATATCGTCTCGGTTAAATCGTGCCTGAAATACGGTCTAAAAAAAATTATAAAAAATCCACTATTTTTGTATTCGCAAAGTGAGATTACACGACGATTTATCGGTAAAAACTAAGCTCTGTCAAATCGTCAATTACTCCCTCTCTACTATCGTTTCGCGAGGAGAAAAAATCTTGATAATTTTAAGGTGTATTTTTGTACTAACGAAAAAGATTGCTATTTTTAGGGTTTAAAGTGTAAACGAAATAAAAATCAATTCTTCAGGGTATTTTTCAAAAAATATTTCATTATTAATTTTCTTTAAAGTTTTTGAGATTGATTTCTGTAGAACAAAAATAGTAAACAGTAGTATTCACTATTCAAGGGATAATACCATTTATAAACTTTACGCAAAGTTTAAATACTAAATGTTAAATGAACATTTTAAGTTATTTATAAAGGCAAAATTCTCTACATGGAGAAAGCAAGAATATATAAATCTGAAATTTTATTTACCTAAATAGAGTTTCGAGGATAGTTTTTTGCTACATATTTAAATAGATTATAATAAAAATAATTTTGAAATTAAAGAACTTTATATAATAAAAATGGAATTAGAATAAAATGGGTAGCATGAAAGAAGAGATCAAAAAAGAAATTATAAGTAGATTTGAACAAGAAATTGAAAAGTTTAATCTTGGTGAGCCCCATAAATCTGTCTCACAGATACATGAAGAGTTTAAAGAGCATTTTAGTGATAAAACAATCCAAAACATTGGTAAAACCTACTTTCCTGAAGATTATAAAATAATATATAGTAAACCTAAAGTATCACAAGAAGTGTATAGGGATATAAAAGTAAGAATTGCTATTGAAATTGATAGATTTTATTCAGGCTATTCAGCAACTCCTCTTGAACAGATTTATAAAGAATTTAAAAATGTTATAAATTCTGTAGATACAATTTATTACATTGGGAAGAAAGAATTTCTTGATGAATATAATGAAATTTGGGCAAGACAACCTCTTCCAGATGAAGTCATGAGAGAAATAATAAATATTTTAAAAAAAGAGATTTTAAACTATAAGAATGGAATAAAACCGAAATCAATAAGTCGAATTCACAAGGACTTTCAAGAAAAAGTAAAATCTTCTTCTGTTATTGCAAAGATAGCTAGAGGGAACTTTCCAAAATACTACTATGAAATATGGACTAAAGTTAAGATAACACCTGAAATTAAAGATAAAGCAATAAAGAGAATAAAAAGAGAAATAGATTTTTATAAAAGTGGTCATGAACCCTTGTCAATACGAGATATATGGAAAGAGGACTTTCAGCCTTATATGTCAGAGGGTCAGCTTGGTGAGATTGGAAGAAAAGCCTACCCGGAAGATTATGAACTTATTTGGGGTGCTTATAGAATACCTGTCGAGGTTAAAGAATATTTGATTAAAACTATAAATAATGAGATTTCTAAATATGATTCAGGAAAAACACCAGATTCCATACGCCAAATTCAACAGAAATTTGGTAAATGGGTTAAATCAAAAGATCATATAATTTCCATAGCAAAAAATGTGAACTCTGAAAAATATGACGAAATATGGAGTATCCCTCGTATTCCAGAACATATTAAAATTCAGGTAATAGAAGTAATAAGAAATGAAATTGCTAAATATAAAGACGGCTTAGAACCAAGAAATATTAAAGAAATTTGGGAAGATAATTTTATTCAAGTTATTAAAACTAGAGATACGATTAGTGATATAGCAAAAAAAGCATTTCCAAATGAATATGATCTTATTTGGGGGAAAGAAATCCCTGATGATAAAAGAATAGGAATTATTCAAGATATCCTTGATTATGGTAATCCTAATGTTAGAACAATAGGACAAATTGCACATAAATATGGAGTAAGCAATACTACAGTTATTCGCATTTCAGTAAACGAAGTGAAGGGTTGCTACACCTCTTTTAGTCACGAAGAGCGATTTCCACAAGATTTTTTCGCAGCATTAGGAACTATTTTACATAATATAATTAAATATTTAATCACAGCTCATTTTTGGAGGAAAAATTCAAAAGCTTACTCAGAGATAATTGTAGATTTCAACACCCGTGTTTTAATTGATAATTTTTTCCTTAATGTCAAATCTCATAACTATTTATATAAAGTATTAGAATGTAATAGATATTTAGTAAAAGAAATGCATTTAGATATCGATGAAACAAGAAATATAAATGGTTTTATGTTTGATTACACTAATGATGTTTCAGAAAAAAATATAAGAAAAAAGGGTAAAAAATATCAAAAAAAAGACAAGTTACTATTCATTGTAGGGACGAGATGGCCTAGGAAATATAAAAAGAGAATTATTGAAACAAGCTTTAAAAACATAAGGATAATCAAGCATGACTTGTTTGCTGAATTTATTGGGATAGATGGTAAAATATTAGATATATTTAATTATGCTATTGGACTAAATTATATATTTGATCTAAATGCTTTAAAAGAAACTTTAATGGGTATTGAGAATAATTTTCTAAAGAAATTTGGTAGAGATTTATTTAAAAATGATGACCTTAAAAAAGATCTTGAAAAAAAAGGCATAAGATATGATGATTTTTTTTGATTCCTAAATGTTTGCAACTTTTCATATTAGTCAATAGTAACTAAAAAAAGGATTATTATGGTAATGAAATTGCAGATTGTTCTTCTCCAATAATGAAAGTATAGCTATATAAAGTTTCAGTATGACTCCCATTATGTTGAATCGAAACTGTGCTAGCTTTAGGGCCAAACCGTTTAAGTATACTAATTATCTTCCCCATATGACCAATGTTTTTTCCAGATACAATAATTGCTAGGTGACCTTCTTTAAATTTTAGATGCTTTATAATCTGTTGATCTGGAATACTGATGCTCAAGACATCCATGCACCGATACACATCTTCTTTAGGATTTTTCGGATCTTTAACACTGATAAAAATATTCCTTCCATCGTGCAAGTTTAATTGTATATTTCCCCCTTTTAAGGTAGTCTTTTGCGTTATTCTGCATAGTTTGAATGTGCTTTCTGCTTCAGGAATTTCGTGTAAAATTAATCCATGATGTGAGTCAGGTAAAACGCGAAAATGTGTGTTTGTTTTTACGATACTTAGTACATCCATTAATCCAACTGGAAATGTTTTATCCTTAACAACCTTTCCATCGACTTTAAAATTCCCTAAACCTATTAACTTTTTTGCTTCTCTGTGGTTATCAACAATCTCAAAAAGATCTCTCACGATATGTAATAAAGGCAAGCAAAATCTACTCGGATGAGGTCCCGGTGAAGGGGTTATAAAGAATTTACCATGCTTTCTTTTTATCTGTAAGAATTTAGGTGTGTTCAGTCTTTTTAGCGATCTTGAACCTCCATGCCTCGTCATTTAATCCTTTTCCTCCTCTTTTTGTTTTTTTGGACCTGTTAGGCCCTCTTCTCTGAATCCAAAGACCGCTTTTCTTTCAATCATACTCGCTCTCCATGGATCCATTTTTTTCTCTTTCTGGAATTTTGTTATAACCATTTTTGAGATGTGGATAGCGGGGTGAAATTGAGTCCCATCAGTTTTATCAAAAGTAGCTTCTTTGATTTTTGCTCGCTGATTTTTAGTGATTTCGATGACCTCTCCTTCAAAATCCTTGAATTCACCTCTTATTATTCTGACTCCATCTCCCACTCTTAGGGGAAGTGTTTTAATTCCGTACTCTTCTCGTACGAAATCAGCTACTCTTACAGTTAATAATTTTGACCTCTGATGGTTTTTATATCTATACAATGATTTTCTTTGCTTTCGAGGTTGTTTCGATTTTACTTTCATTTCTCTTATCTCTTTATCCTGATTTTTTAAATGATTAACGATGAAATTGATGCTAAACGCGGAAATAATTCTGCTGCTTCTCTTGCAATAGGCCCACGAATTTCGGTTGCTTTGGGGTCGCCTTCCTTAGTTATTATTACACCAGCATTATCCTCAAAACATAATCTCGTGCCATCTACTCTCCTATAAATCATTTTTTGTCTTACGATTACAGCTTTAACAATATTTCCCCGTAAATCTGGTCGACCTTTTTTAACAGTTACTGTACAGACTGACCCTACTGATGCTTTTGGTAATCTTCTCAATCGTGTTTTGGAACCGTCGACATTAATAATTTGAGCGATTTTTGCTCCAGAATTATCAGTAATAAAAATTCTCGTACCGTTTTGGACACCATAACTAGTTCTAGGTTTTGATAAGGTTTTTCTTCCAAGTTTTCTTCTTGTCCCCATTTAATTCTCAGCTCCTGCTTTTATTTTATCTAAGACGATAAACGCTTTAGTTTTTGATAGTTTTCTACTTTCTCCTACTCGGACTAGATCCCCAACTTCAATATCATTCTTTAAACATTCAGGAAGATGACATGATAGACGCGAATTTCGTCTTTCATAACGTTGATATTTCTTAACAAATTGAACATAATCCTGTCTAATTACAACTGTGTTTTTGGATTTTTTATTAACGACGACTCCTTGAGTAATTTTACCTCTAATTCGTGTATTCCCATGAAAAGGACAATCTTTATCATTACATTCACGATTTGATGGAGGATTAACTCCTGGAATGCCAATATTTCTAACGCTCATTTTATTATCTCGACCACTTCTTTTTCTTTAAACTTCTCAACCTATTTTCTGGAATGCCTACAATTTTCGATCCGTTAACCTCTAACATTCCATTATCAAGTGTAAATCTAAAAATATAATCTTTCTTGATGTATTTTTTTATTTCATTATTTTTTTCTGATATTAACATATTTTGAGTATCATCAATTACAACGCCCACATCCATAAATTTAGAATGAGTTGGCTTCGATTTAAGTTTAGCTTGGGCTCTAAAACCTATTAAATCGTGGTAGATCAGATACTTTGGACTAATCATTATAATTTCAACAATTTCTCTTCATTTTTTACTGTAAGAATCCTTGCGATTTGTTTTCTCAGTATTTTCGCTTTCGCAGGATTATCTGCAATACCGCCACCAGTTTGTTGGCTGTATAACATCATCAATTCTTCTCTTAGGGTTATTAAACTTCTTTCTCTTTCTCTTTCATCCATTTCCCGGACTTTATTTGCGGTTATTATATCCATTTTTTAGTCGCTCTCCATATTTTTATTTCATATTATATTATTCGTCACTTTTTTCATCTGTATCTACTTCTGGCTCCAGAGAAATTTCAGAAATTTCTTCCTCTTCAACTTCTTCGAACAGGTCTTTTTCTTCTTCGGTTGGTTCTCTTGTTTCTTCACTTATCTCGAGGTCTTTTTCCACTTTTGTTTTACGTAACTCGGCTTCTATTTTTGCTTGAACTTTAGCTAATTCTTCGTGGTTTACTACGATTGTATCCCCCATTCTTATATCAGCGTGCATGATTTTCACAATTATCCCTAAAGTTCCTGACTTCATAACACACTGAGCTACTCCTTTATCTACTCCTTCTTGAGCAGGTTGACCTGATTTTTTCATTGTACCGGCCCTAAATACGGTCGTCCGGGCTCTCTGTGAAGTAACCTTACCCGAAACGATAATTTCTGTACCTCTAGCTCCAGAATCCATGATTTTACGTAATATATAATAACCTGCTCTTCTGTAATGTCTTCCTCGATCTAGCGAATACGCTAAACGTTCCGCCATAATCTGTGCGTTCAAATCCGGGTTTTCTACCTCCTCGACTTCGATTTGGGGCAATTAGCTTAAGGGAAAAATTTTCCCCTAATTTTCTAGCTCAAATCGTTCTTGAAGGATATCCGTGATCTCTTGAATACGCTTTCCGCCTTTTCCTATTACAAGGCCTGGGCGGGACGTACGAAGAGTGATTCTAACGCCAAGCGGGGTTTTCTGTATATCAACGCCAGCAAACCCAGCCCGAACCAGTTCAGATCTCAGGTATTCGTTTATTTGCATTAATTTGATTCCTTGTTCAATAAAATGTTTTGCTAATGGGCTCATATTTACTACTTTTTTTTATAATTTTAATTTTCTTTAATTTAATTTTAACTTGGAAATTCGTACACTACAATTTCCACATGACTTAAATGCCCAAACTTCGGAGAAGATCGACCGTGAGCTCGTTGAATATAGCGCTTTATTATTCTTCCTCGATGTGTTGCTGCGTGAATAATTCTACACTGTTCAGTGTCTAATCCTTTAAACTCAGCATTTGATTCAACGGAAGTGAGAATTTCATAGATTCTAGCAGCGGTTTTTTGGGGGAATCTACCTGCATACCAGTTATACTGTTTCAAGTCTTTTCTGTGAGCTTGTTTCTTTTTATGTCTTCTAAATGGTACGGATTGCTTGAGTTGAATAACTTTCTCTAGATACCTTTTGGCTTGCTCTAGCTTCATACCTTTAATTACAGCACAAACTTCTCTTGCAGGTTTTGGTTTTATTCGTAAATCTCTACCCGAAGCTTTAGCCAACCTGTCTGCGTCATATTTTTGCTCTACGAAAGAATAACCCCAGTTAGGCATTTTATTTCATCTCTTATATTATTGTAATTATTTTAATGGAACATACTTACTTGAACGTGTGGCTCCAATTCCTGGCGACCCATGCTGAACATGTCTTCTAGTTTGTGAGAATTCTCCTAGATAATGACCAATCATTTCAGGTTTTACTTCTACTATTTCGTAGGTTTTCCCGTTATAGACGCCTATTTGCAAACCAACCATTTCTGGGAAGATTAACATATCTCTAACATGCGTCCGGGTAAGAATATCCTTTCCTCTTTTCTTAGCTCTATACGCCCTTCTTAACCTTTCAAGAAGTTTTTTTTGTCTGGGAGGAAGTCCTCTTCTTAACGATCTTCGCGCTCTCGCGGGTAGTAGTCGGACGAACTCGTCCATATTCATCTTCTTTAATTCCTCTAAGGTGTGGCCTCTATAATGAAATTTGAGGCGATCTCTTTCTTTTTTTAAGTCTAATTCTTTATCGTTTGTTTCTTCATCAGTTTCTTCTGAAGGTTTTTCAGTAGTTTCATCCGGTGTCATTTCTTTTTGTTCTTCATTGTCCCGTTCTTCATTTGGAGCCATAATTCCACCAATCTATTTGTTCCATTCAATATTTTATGTTTATTTTTTACGCTATTTGTAACACGTGTAATGAAATTAGTTATCTATCAAATTTGAATTTTATTAAAACCAGAGAACCAAAAACCAAAAACTTAAAAGGTTGCTATGTGACCTTCGAGGAAAATTGTATTATCTCTAAATCTCAATTTTTATCGATGTAGTTAAGTGGAGAATTTCAAGTTTCGTTCACGATTGTTTAGGAATAATTATTTGGATTATATACTCTAACAATATCTTCTTCATTAAAATTTCCACTCCATCGTTCTTCAACAATCACAAATTGTTCAGGATCGTTAGTAGGATTCAGTATCGAATGGTACATCAATTTATCGTTTATAAATTTCGTTCCCGTCTCAACAAAATAATACACTTTGTTCGCATTTATGATTATTGGCTTACCTTTTAGAATTCGCCATATTTCGCTCCTGAATTTGTGTGTTTGAATTGATATACCTATCCCTGGTTTAATATATATTAAACTATAGTCTGAATAGGTGAATTTAATGCTATACCATTTATTTAATACATCAAGGAATCCATTTGGAACATTATACTTCTTCTTGAATAGTATTGGGTCAATTTTTGCTTTTTCAGATAACTCAAATTTATAGGGATCATATATCGTTCTGTGATTAGAAACATCGTTATTATAGTTAAATTCTATTTCCTCATCACATTTATTTATCAACATGTAACAATCGTTTGGTTTTACAATCAAATTAACTATTGTTAAATTTTGAGAGTAAAAATTAATGCCATTTATTAGAAAAATGTTATCCAGATGATTAGAATCTAGGATTATCTTAAGTTCTTTCTGGTCGTTTTTTCTAAGGATTGTTCCTCTACCCGGATGAATAATTTCTTCCTTCACATAACCAACCTTTGACTTTTATATTCTACTATATTCTTTAAAACGCTCCGTAATTTCGTTTAAATACGGTAATGATGCTTGCGCTCCTTTTCGAGTAACTGATATAGAAGCAGCAGCCGATGCATATTTTACAGATGTTATTAAATTCTCGCCTTGGTTTAACATACTTGCTAATACGCCATTAAAACAATCACCAGCACCAACGGTATCGACTGCTTGAACTTTTAAGGCAGGAATAGCTGTAATTCTATCTTTTTTTGCATCATAGATTAAAGATCCCTTGCTCCCCAGTGTTGTTATGATTACATCCACGCCATATTCTGAAATATCTCTGGAAGCCTGAATTATTCGTTCTTTTTTCTCACCTTTTAGATTTTTAAGGTTCAATAATGAATGTAAACGCAATAGTTCTCCCTCGTTAGGGATTAAGATATCTACATTACTTAATATTGAATGACTAATAGGTTTTAAAGGCGCAGGATTAAGAATTTTTATACAGTTACCTTGAGCTGCCATTTTAAAAATTTCTTCAATTGTTGCTGATGGTATTTCCATCTGAACAACTAAAGATTTCGCATTTCTAATAATCTCATTGTTTGCTTTAACATCATCAGGTGTTAAATTGAAATTAGCTCCTGGTGCTACGCTAATCATATTTTCACCAGTTTTATCGATCAAAATAAAGGCAACACCACTTGATTCGTGGGAATCCCTAACAATGTATTTAAGATTAATTCCTTCAGATTTCAATTGCGAAATCATTTGGTCTCCAAATGCGTCTGTCCCAATTTTGCCAATAAAAGTTGTTTTGGAACCAGACCTAGCAGAAGCAACTGCCTGATTCGCACCCTTTCCTCCTAAGAATTGCTTAAAAATACCTCCAGTTACCGTTTCTCCGGGATTTGGGAACCTTTCTGAGTAAATATTTAAATCCATGTTGCTGGAGCCGACGATAAGAACATAGCGATCGAGATTTGACATGGTTTCGCTTCTATAAAAACGATTCTTTAAATCATAATTTCTTTTATAATATCAAATTATGGATCATCACAATTAAAACCAAATGATCCTTAACGAATGGTTTTAATTTAATATAAATTTAAAAACAATAATAAGCAAAAGTAACCTTGCTTGAATAAGCAATATAACCTAGCTTAAAAATATTAAAAAAAAAATACATCTGAAATTCATAAAGGTGTTTAATATGGCAAAAGATAAGATAATTGGAGCAGTCGTTATGATTCTTGGCATCCTAATCGCTATTATCTATACCATGGGAAGTGTCGTGGATTTATGGTTTGAAACGCTGGGTAAAAACCCAGATTGGGACCTTCCCTTCAGGTTTATATTTGGTATCGATTGGCTCGACTACAGATTATTTACCGTTCTACCGCTCTGGATTATGGTCCTTCTAATAGCGATAATTGCTATTTGGATTGGTTACAGCATGCTCACTACTCCAGCACCCGTTCCATTAGAGGAATTGGAAGAGGAATTAGCTGCTGAAGAAGAATCTGGAGAGTAGAAAGAGAATTATTTACAATTTTTATTTTTTTTATTTTATTATTAAGGATATGATTCTAAAAGTTTAATTTCGTAAAGTTCGTGTCCAAATTTGCTAAGTTTATTTGAATTAGAGAATAATTAGGAATTTCTTTGGCGTTTTTAGTAAGGGGGGTTGTACTTACGATGATTTCGTTGCTATTTCGACTTATAAACAAAGTATGGTGCCGACCGTTAAAATTCGTATTATGATTAGTGATCACATTACACGTCTGGGAATTGAAGAGAAAAGCGTTAGCACCGGCACCTATTTCAATTTTCTTGAAAACAAATTCCAACGCACTCTCTAAATCTTTTTTTTCTTGTATTTGGTCAATTATGGAACATAAATACTTTCGAGTATCTAAGCCTGTTTCCTTATAAATTCTATTCAATTTAGGAGTATTTAGTTTTTTTTCAGGAAAATTTTTAATTATGCCGTTATGAGTAATTAGGTACTTCTCACCAATGTCTATAGGGTGTACGTTTTCAAATTTCCTTTTCCAAGGTAGAGTTTTCCTTGCGTGAACTAAAAGAAATCGAGTTTTAATTTTGGTAAGGCTTTTCCAATCAGCGTGGTAAATTGGGTTAATATCACGCTTAATTACGAGTTCATTATTATTTTCTGAGAGATAAGCAAACCCCCAACCTAGGCTATGATGTCCAAATATGTCATACCTCCTAAAATAGCGCCAGTGACATGTTGCAAGAAAGCGTTTTAGAATTGTGTAATCGATATTGAATGGCTCAAGAGAGCACTTAAAGAACATGCGACACATAATCTATCCTTTAGATGTAATATATTTGTATATCAAAATTAATTCTCACCTAAAAAGTACGCGAATAAAGAACCGTCGTCGTGACAAGTTATTAGAGTTTTGGTATCTAAATCGAATTTTGCGTCATTAACACAAGATTCCTTTTTAATTTCTGCTAGGATTTTACCAGTAGTATCTTCAATGAGTAGTGTTTTTCCCCTAGTTGTACCAATTATAAAAAATTTATGTCCTTTAAAGATAATGTGTGATACTGTTTCCACATTTACGTTAGTGATTTCCCAAATAATTACTAAATCTTGGTTGAAACACATCATTTTAGAATTTAACTCGAGATCATCGATGTTTATCAAACTATCAAAAAAATCAAAAGAGTATGTGCTAACAAGTAGATTATAATTATTCATAGATTCAAATTGAGAACATTTCCACACGTACTCTTGGCATTGAACTGTTTTTATTTCATCGTGAGACCTTTTTTCAATGAAGTGAAGCATCTTATCGTCTCCTCCACACACAATAAATTCGTTTGTATTTGATATAAAGAGGGAAACGCATCGAATTTTATCAGTGAATCGCTTAAACCACGATAAGGCGCCGTTAATTCCTTTAAATATTCTAACTGTACCATCATTTCCCGTAGCAATTACTTCTTTCAGAGTGGGTTCTGAAGGATCTTGCCAAACTATAGCGTCCCCAATTCCATCCTCAAACAATTGTCCCCAAATTAAGGATCCATCTAAAGGATTTAAAACTCTCAAACTTTTGTCTATTGAGTACGCAATGATTTCATTCAGCTTATCATTATTTATATCAAATAATAAAAATCCACTAATAGATGCTCCAAATTGATGTTTCCAAAATATTTCCAATTCGTAGGAGGTATTACATTTAAAAACCCTTAATAATCCGTCCAATCCGGCTAAAATTGTTTCATTTTTATTGTCATTATCTATATCTTCCACTTCTACTTTCCAAATTGATGATTTTTCCGTTATTTTTTTATCTGCTAAAACTTTTCCGGTTAAAGAAAGAATCAAAAGTCTACCTGATTTTGAAGCTGCTATAATTTCATTTTGACCATTATTATTCACATCTCCAATTTCAATTTGTAGAATAGGTTCTTCAATTTGAAAATGCCACTTTTCTTCTAAATCAATCATTTGTATATTCTTTGATTTATTATTGCTTAATTATTCCAAAATATCGATATAATCAATTATGATAAATAAGATATAATTATAAATAAAAATAAATTAATTTCTATTTAATTACTTAAATTTCGGTTTAAAAGTGATATAATATGTCAGAAGAAAGAAATATAGATCCTTTTTCGTTATTGATTTTAGTTCTTAGTATCATCGCAATTGTAACGGAACTAATAGGTCCCTTCGCAGGTTTCTACTTAGGTAGTGGAAACTATAGATATTCGTGTTTGGATTGTGAATATAGTACAGGTGTTGACATAATACTTCAATACATAATTCTAATACTACTAGTGATTCAAGTAATCATTGTTTTGAACGAATTGCTACCTAGTAAGTTCATTCCTTTGGATGTTAACAAGTACGGCATGTTTTTGGCAATTTTAACATGGATCTTTGCTGTTATTGGACTTGCCTCTTTTGGAATAACCTATGGTAATTATGAATGGTGGCCCGAATTAGGCTTTTATGGAATCGTAGTCGGTGGACTTCTTAAAATAAATAATTCTTTTTTTTTTTAATCGGCAAATTAAAATCTTTTACACAATTCTCATAAACAAAGGTAATTATTTTATCAATTCGATAATTACTAAATTACGAAAAAAAATAGATAAGGAGTCGAAAACAATGAGCTTTCAAATCAAGCTAAATTTAGATGGTTGCACTGGTTGTGGAACTTGCTACGAAGTCTGCCCAAGTGAATGTTTCGGGGAACCAGAAGGCGGAAAGGTAAATATAATCGATGACAATAGAGATGATTGTGTCGGTTGCCGAGCATGTGAAACCCAGTGTCCCGAAGAAGTAATCGAGATTATTGAGGAATAAGTATTACAAAACCTCTTAGATATTTTAGCGCTTTTTTTTTTTTTAATTATTTTACATTACTTTTAACTTATTTATTTGATATTGTACTGCTTTTTTAAGGAATAAGATCGTGAAACCGGCCTTTCACGAAAATTTGTATATATTACAGAAATATGCTAAGATATATCGGTGTAATACATTCTAAATGAAAAATAATTTTTATAGAAGCATAGGAAGAATAAAAAAAGATGTAAGGTTATCGATTATAAGTCAGCGCAGAGAAAAACAATGAGTTCCTTTATGTAAGTTTTGACTTCTTTAAATCTAATATTTTCGTTTACTGCGTGGTTACCAGAACCAGCATTTCCTACTCCATGAAAGATAATATCTTTAGTATTTAGAATTTCAGAGACATAACCCATATCACTACTTCCAGCCAATCCGATCGCCATTATTTTATTTTCTGATACTTTTTGGACTTCCATCATAACTTTCTTCATCCGAGTTATATCGGGAGCGTTTATATCTGCAATCATAGGTGGGTAATCGTAAATAAAAGTAGTTTTAACATCTAGTAACTTGCTTTTTTCTTTTCCTCTTTCAATCGCTTCAGAAATTTCTTTCTTAACATCTTCGAGATTTTCGTCAGGGATTACTCTTCGGTTAATAGTTAAAGTACATAAACCCGGTACGATATTCGTTTTAGTTCCTGAATGTATAATGTCTAGGTTGAACATGGGTGTCATATTACGATTTTCGCCCGTTCCAAATCTAGGGAATCCTGGAATGTTTTTACTTTCGCGAGCTTCGACAATTTTTTTTAATTTCATTAATTCTACTAAGATTGTAACAGTTTCTTCTAACGCATTTATTCCTAAAAAGTTCATTCCAGAATGGCAACTTCTTCCAAAAGATTCAACTATAACATTTAAGGCCCCCGCTGTTCCGATAGGGATTATTGGATTAATTACACCTTCCATACAAAACACCGTTCCTTTAACGTATCCTTTTTCTGCAAGATATCGAATTCCGGGCCATACACCGATTTCTTCGTCAGTACAATTCATTACATTGATATTATATTTTGGCGTTAATTTTAGTTCTTCAATTATGTTAAGAGGTAAAATCAGACAGACCATAGCACCTTTCATGTCAGAAGTTCCCCGACCATATATCTTTCCACTATTAATCATAGTTGCTTCAAATGGTGGGAAACGCCATTTTTTTTCTCCATCATTCGGAGCTGGTACAACATCCATGTGTCCATAAAAGCTGATATCTTTATCTCGTCCGAAATCTTTTGTAGCAACAAGATTAATCCGAGGTCCTTCTAAAGGATATGGCATCAGTTTTACCAATTCTTCTGGTATAACAACTTCTTCTAACGAGTAATTTAAATTTCTGAAAAAGGGGATTAAAGCATCCACATATTGGCGATATGCATTTCCAGGGGGGACTGAAGTATTAATATTGATAAAAGTTCTCATAACGCTCATTACTTTTTCCCTATCTAAATTATCTACGGTGTTATAAATTTGCTCTAGGTTCATAATCTTAAATTCCCTTAAATTAGAATATATATTGAAAAATAAGTAATGGAATAAAATATTTCTGAATGAAAATTTTACTTAACACACAATTTACCAAAGTAAAATTTTTCCACAATTTTTGCACGTACCTTCGTTAATTTGTATGTTGAGACAATTTTCGTGATATGTAGTACCACACGATTGGCATTTATAAATTTTCCCTGTGTATTCGCCATAATCGTATCCACAATAACTACATTTATCTCCAAATGAGAAGTCAGAGCCATTTACATCAACTTCAACTATTTGGGCCGTACCCGTTAAACCCATATTTGAACTAGAGGGATTTAAATATTGATCATTTTGTGCATAAGAGGTTTGCTGTTGAGGTTGAGTGTAAGTTTGAGGTTGTTCCCAATCTGAAACATACCCTTTAGCAGGTTTTTTTGCAATTCCCATTTTGGTAGATACTTTTTCATCTAATATATTGGTTAAAATTAAGGCTGAAGCGTATTTACCTTTTGCTCCTCCTTTCTGTAAGTGCGTATGGGAAATTATATGAATAACACGCCCTCCTGCGTTCCCATGATCAAAATAACACAATACAGGACCCTCGCCCCATTTCTTTTGTATCTGATAAGACTGGATTAGGACACGAACTGCAGGACTAAGAACCTGAATAGGAAAAGACCTATTTTCAAGCCACCACTTAAATTCAGCTTTCTTTGTATCTTTAGCTGTCTTTTTTTGCCATTTAGCTTGTGATATTTCGCTTAATACACCGTCTAAGAAAGGATGATCGGGTTCAACAATTTGACACGCCACGACAGCATCAGCAGTCTTTTGTCCGTTCCACCGAATATAACCGGGAAAAATATTTTCAACTATATGTTTTATTGCCCAATCAGTCGTTATTAACCAACCTCCTTTTAGAGACACAAACTCACTGATTTTTGGGAAAGCTGAATGCGGAATTTTGTCCCCCGGGCATCCGATCAAAACAACATCGTAATCGCTTAAATTATGTTTCATTATATCATTTGGTTTAATAGTTATATGTTTTGCGGCATACATGTGATCTATCACCTTTCTAGGGCGTTCGTAGCGACCTTCAACCGCAAGGATTCTACCGTGCTTCTCAACCGCTTTTACAACATCTTTTTTACCAAGTGCTTCCATTTTGCGCCGTTTAACCTCGGAATAAAGATCCTTTTCACTCAATTTTATCCACTATTACAATTGTTATAAGTAATTAAATATTATTTTGTATAAGTAATAAAAAATAATTCATATTAATATTTGCATTGGAAGCGATAATTATGGAAGATTTAAAAGATTTTGGCGAACCTTCGGAATTTTGGCAATATTTTTACGAAATAACTAAAATTCCTCGATGTTCGACCCATGAAGATAAGATTAGAGAATATATTAGAGAGGAAGCTGAGAAATTGGGCTATCAAACTGAAATTGATGCAATTAAAAATTTAGTTGTTCGAATTCCTTCAAGCAGAGACTCTGGAGGTAATAAAATAGGAGTTGTCCTACAAAGCCACATGGATATGGTGTGTGAAAAAAATGAAAATATACACCACGATTTTTCAATAGATCCTTTAAAATTAAAGACGATTGAAATTGATAACGAAAAATGGTTAACTGCTGAAGGTACGACATTGGGAGCGGATAATGGAGTTGGTATTGCATATCAGCTTGCGATTATGAAAAAAATACATGATGGAAGCCTAAATTTTGATGACCTTGATCTAGATTTATTCTTCACTGTTGATGAGGAGAGAGGACTTTCTGGAGCAAGTCAAATGGATAAAAATTTGATAAGTGGAAAATATTTGTTAAATCTTGATTCAGAAGAAGACGACAGATTTACTATTGGATGTGCTGGAGGAAGAGTCTTTAGAGCGGAAGTAAATTGCGAGAAAAAATTAATAAGCAACCCAAATTTAAGAGCGGTAAAAATCTCCATCTCGGGGCTATTTGGTGGGCATTCAGGGACAGATATAAACAAAAATAGAGGGAACGCTTTAAAAATATTAACTGAAATAATTTGGAAATTAAACTCGAACTTTAATATTTTACTTAATTCCCTAGAAGGAGGAAACTTAACTAATGCGATTCCTAGGGAGGCTCATGCTATTTTCTTTATAGAACAGAGCCAAAAGAATGAACTTGAAACATTTTTAGAAGATTTAATCCCTAAAATTAAGATTCTTTATGAAGGAACAGATTCGAACTTAAATATTTCAATATATCTACTGAAAGATTTCACTGATAAAACAACATTTTCAAAGGATTTCCAAAATAAATTAGTTGATCTCTTTTATTTAATGCCAAATGGACCTATTTCTTTACACCCTACAAGTGTAGGCTTAGTGCATACATCACTGAATTTTGCAGTAGTGCACACTTTGGAAAACAAAATCGAATTCAAAGTTAGTACTCGAAGTTTAACGCAATATGATAAAGATACTTTATTTGAGAAGCTAAAGTTACTCTTAAAAACATCTGGGTTAGACATAAACATTGAGATAATTACTCTCTATCCAAGTTGGCCACCAATTTTTGATTCAAAGTTAACTGAAATATCTAAGCAAGTGTATAAAAATACTTTTAATGAAGATGTAATTATCCAGGCGATTCATGCCGGATTGGAATGTGCTTTTTTTAGCCATTATTATCCTGATATGGAGATGATTTCATTAGGCCCAGATGTACTTGGCGGTCATTCTCCCGACGAGAGGCTAAACATAAGAAGCGTATCGAAAATATGGAAATTTCTTTTGGCTTTGCTCAAAAATTTAGCTTAATTTAACGAATAATAAATTCTTTTATGACAAAATTTTAATTTAAAAAAAATTTATAAATCAAAGTAAAGAAATTTCGAGATTGCTATGCAAGAGGAAAGAAGAAATAAAACGAAAGCAGCTAAAGATGAAGTATTAGGCTCGGAGACTGTATTTGAAAAAATTAGAGGTAGAACTCCATGGGTTTTTGGCAACGCATTCAGAAAACCAAAGATTTTGTCCCCAAAATTAAAAATAACCAGAAGGGGAATTCCTCTTCCAGGTAAATCTCTCGCAGTAATAGGAGTTTACATTATTCTTTTCCTTTTGCAGACTGGAATAGTTTATATAGTATTTAGAGAAGTTCCTGCTTTGGGTACTAATCCATCAGATGGTACTCCCATGTTTCTATATCCTGATATAAACGAGTCGTTCATAATCGAAGGTATAGTTGCTTCCATTTTTATTTTTTTGTGTTCTATTGGCTTTATTTTGTTATACCAAGCATCCAAATTCGTATACAATAAGAGTGTAGCAGTTAGATATTTAGCCGTAGGTATTCTTCTTATATTGGCTTCCTTTATTACATTACAGGCAATGATTACGATTAAACTAGGTCAAAAATTATTTAATGTGTAATAAAATTTGTGTATTGGAGGATCTTTCTATTTATCTAGTCACGAGAGTGTAAATTAGCAGTCAATAGATAGGTTGTTGATTATATAAATTCTAAACTTCTAAAAAATTTAAAATTCCTCGTAGATAGAAGTATAAATAAAAAAAATAAAAATTAGTTAAATATCTTTTAAGCTTTAAAATTTAATTTAACTGAGGGATGCAATAAAGGAATTATAAGCGGCTTCATCCAATAAATTACCTTTCTCGGCATCCCAATTGGAAGCGTTAATCTTAAATAACCAAGCAGTAAGCGCATTTTCGTTTATTTTTTCAGGTTCGTCCATTAAATCGCTATTTACCGCACTAACTGTACCTGATACAGGACAATAAACATCTCCAACTGCTTTGCTTGATTCCACTGTAGCGTCGATAGGGTCTGAGGAAGGTTCGCCTCCATCCATCGTTACTTGAGAAAGTTCAGCACCTTCAAGGGCATCTACATCCACAAACGAAATTTCACCTAATTGCTCAGCGGCATAAGGAGTAAGTCCTACTTCACCAGTTTCATCATTATACCATTGATGGGTTTTAGTATACCAAATTGCCATGCTTTATACAACTCTTAGCTCTAATTTTAATATTTTATATAATATCGAATTTAATGATATTATAAAGTTAATTATATCATTGATTTAAAATTTATTTATTGAGAAATATTTTATAAAAGTAAACAACGATATATATGAAGAATTCACTTAAGACTCAAATCGAATCTCATATTGAATTTAGAGCGTGGTATCGTAAGATAGTAAATGATTTTAATTTTGATCTTCAAAAAGATCGAAAGGCAAGAGATTTATTATCTCATATTTTAGAAAAGAAACCCTCCTCGTATAACCTTGAGGAGATTTTGCTTTCTTTTAAAGAAAATATCCAAAAAAAAGAATGTATTTGTGTTTATGGTTGTGGTCCTTCATTAGAAGAATCAGTTGATTTTATATTAAGTAATTTAGGAAAAAGCTTTTTTAGTAACTGTGTGAATTTAGCTGCTGATGGAGCTGCTAGATTGCTGAATGAGAAAACCATACCGATTGATGGTATTATAACTGATTTAGATGGTATCACTAAAAACGATTTCTCCAAGGCGAAATTTGTGATCGTCCATGCACATGGAGACAATAATCATCTTTTAGAGCGTTTTAAAAACGCGATTATTAAATTCACAAAAATAATCGGGACAACTCAAGCAGAATCAACTTATAATCTAGTTAATCCCGGTGGGTTTACTGATGGAGACCGGATTTTAACCTTTATAATATCTTTTTTATTACCTCATCAAGAACTATATTTAATTGGTATGGATTTCAAAGATATTGTGGGAATTTATAGTAAACTAAATCATGAAAAGAATTATTTAGCTGATCCAATTAAGTTTAAAAAGTTACAATATGCATTGCAGATAATCGAGTGGTTAATACCCAAAATTAAGATACCTTTGTATTTAATTAACACGACACCGATTTCAGATAAATTAAATTATTTGACACTTGAAGCTTTTAAAGAAAGATTTTAAGAAATTACACTTTAAAATCTTCTATCCCTCGCTTAGTAATAGAATAAACAATTTTTTTCTCAGGAAGCATATGAGAATTTACCATATGAATATAAATCATGTCCTTCTCCTTATAGCTTAAATACAATGCTTCTGAGAAAAAATGATTTAAATATTGAATTCCAACGGGAAACTCTTTAACAACAGCGTCTTCAATAAAATTTGGAGCTACTTGAGCTGTTAAAATTGTAATTAATTGAAACCTTAGAGTTAAATTGTATATTTTTTCTAAAATTTTAAAGAATGTAGTCTTTGCCTTTAAAAATGATATTTCTTTATCACTACGCTCAAATCTGAAAAAATTATTAATAGAGTCGATTATAAGTAGTTTTACATTATTGAATTTGACTATAGAATCCAATTCGTTAAGTTTTAATAAAAGAGCATTGTTACTCATGATTTTTGACACATAAATATTCTTTAATGTCTTTTCACTGTTAAATTTGTTGTATTCTGCTAACTCTCGAACTCTTTCGGGACGGAAGGTGTTTTCTGTATCTAAATAAACAACTTTAATGGAATTTTCAAACGCTTGCACTGATAATTGATGACAAATCTGAGTTTTCCCTGTTTTGTTAGCTCCAAAAACTACATACGCTTTACCTGAAAAGAATCCACCCCCAATTGCTTTATTGAAATTATTGGAACCAGTTGAAATCAAGGTTTTTTCATGTTTTATTCTTTCAATTTCACTAATGATTTTTTTCTTATCGATTATATTAGATTCAAATATTTCTCCCATAATATTTCAGTCTCTTAACATTCCTACAAATAATTATTTTGAATCAATAAATAAACAATAAAAACTTAATTAGGGAATACTTATTTTTATTGATATTAAATCGTAAAATTAATTTTTGATTAAATATTGACTATTATTTATATTAATTTTAACATTTGTTTTTATATAATTAGATAATAATTTTTTCATCCTCTAAAAATGGCAAAAAAAAAGAAAGAAGTATGTCCGTATTGCGGAAATAGTTTTGCGTATCTCAGCCGACATAAGTGCAAAGTAAAGGAGAGAGTTGAAGGCACGGAAGAAGAAGGAAAATCTGACACTGAACGAAGATTGGAAAGAATAGCAGAAAGAAAAAAAGAAGAGGGGCGTAGTTTAAGAAAGGATGAGCGAATAGTTCTCAATATTATCTCACGAGAAAAGGATATTTATTTTGATGAACTATTAGAGCTAACTAAGAAGGAACGAATCGATCTCGATAAAATTCTAAATACTCTATCACTTCAATCAAAAATACATGTAGATCGAGAGTTAATGGAGGCCTCGTGGACAAAACACATAATTCTAAGTGAATCGTACGATGTAAAAATTAAAGATTTGAATATTGACAGAAATAAACCTGATTTCATTTTGGATGTTTTTTCACGCCAACCATGTTTAATCTGTCCTTTTGCGAGTAAATGTAATAATACTAACCTTGATCAATATAATCCAAAACATTGCCCTTGGTTTTCAGATTGGATAAATATTTCTTTAGAAGGGAAGATTTATAATATAAATTTTGAGGTTACTAAAGATAAGTGATCTGCTAATACTTCTTCTTTAAACCAATTAAATAGATTTCGTTACTTTTTTTATTACTGCTTTTAGGCTTTAGACTTCTCACAACCATAAAATGTTGTTTCATCTTTTTGTAGAAATTCTCGAAATCAGCTCCTTGAAATACTTTAACTAAGAAATTTCCTTTGATTTTGAGGTTTTCAGTAAGTTCAAGGATGTTGAGGCATAGTTTAATTTGCCTAGCTTGATCACTAAATTTATTACCTGATTTGTTAATACTAGCATCAGAAAGAATGAGATCAAGTTTTTCTCCTTCGAAATAATTATTAATTTCCACTTGAAACTCGGGAGATGTAAAATCCATTTTAACTATTTTTATATCTTCAATAGGGGATAATCTCTTGAGATCTACTCCCATAATTTTGTAATGGTGGCGGTGATAATATTTGTCGTTATGTTTTGTTAAATTTAATTCTGCATATTTTTTAGCTACTTGTAACCACGAACCCGGAGTACTACCTAAATCTAATATATAAAACGCTCTTTTAAAAATACTGTACCTATTTTGAATGTCCAGTAACTTAAAAGCTGACCTGGCCCTATACCCTTCACGTTTAGCTTTCTTATAAGTGGCATCTTTTCTATGTTCTTCTGCATCTTTTGGCATGGTCTTTATACTAATTTAATTTTTCATTTTGTTTTAGAACTTTTTTTAATTCGTCAATTTTCATGTCCGTTTTAATCGAAATAAAATCGAAGTGAGTCCTTGAGGCTTTATAACCTTTCTCCTCAATTATTTTAATTATATCTTCAAGTTTGGGGATAGATGAAAGTTTTAATTGCTGAGATATTTTATGAATGTTATAATATGAAATAGGCATATTTATTTCATTAAGTGCGAATTTAAGGACCTTTCTTATTCTATTTTTATTCTTAAAATTGAATTTCTCATTTAAAATATCTAGCTCTTCTACATATGATTTTTGATGCAACTCACCGACCCATAAAGGCCCAGAATATGATAAATGTTTTTCGCTTAAGCATATTGGGCATTTTTGAGGAACTTTTAAGAGATTCTCAATAATTATTGAACGATCTCCGCAATTATTACAATGAATAATATATCCATAACTTTTTGGTAAATCCTTTAATATCTTTGACTTCCCTTTGAAACTCATTGCAAAAATTCTTATGAAATGGTTAGAATAGAATGTTAGAAGTGGTATTATGCCTAAATTGTTTATATGAGCAATTCTTGAGATAAAAGATATTAATATTCGCGCCCCAATTTCCTTGCAATAATCTGTGTGAAGCGGTTTACTCATATATTTTCTAATACAAGCCTTTGGTTTAACTCCAAATAACACTGCTGTATCTGTTGCTGTTATACATAACAACCCGTTATCTTTTTTGATCGCTTTAAAGGCGGAATCAACAAAAAAATTTGGAGTGCCAAATGGATCGATTGAAATAACATCTGGCAAGACAGAATTTCGAGAAATTTCGGAAAATAATAGGTTAGCGTCTTTATTTAATACTTCCGCTTGTTCTGGATCAATTTTATTAAATTCTAAATTGTTTTTAATTAGCTCAACTGCTATGGGATTTAAGTCATTTAAATATATTTTTTCAACATTACTTGTATTTTTTAACAATCTTATTGAACCAATGCCCGAAGCCGCCATTGAATCTACTACTACTAACGGTGTTTGGCTTATGGTTTTATTATATGCTATAATAGCTAAGATTGAAATATCCCTGTTTATCTCCATTCTTTCATTATAAAAAACATTCATAGATTTAGAGGGGATAGCATTATTATCTGTCTCGTGTAAAAAGAATTTCACAGAACCTTCTTGTTTTGTAATGTACTTATTTTTACCAAAATCTTGGTTTTCAGTTTTCATTTTGTCTTCTACTTATTAACTAGTTAATTAGGTTGTTGAGAAAAAGAGGGCTACTGGCTTTTCGCTACCTAACAAGCCACCAGAAGTTCTCATATGAATCTCATTAACATTATCTACTGTCAAAGGTTCAATATGTTCCATTTTTTTAACCTCATCTGTGTTTTCGGGGCTGCCAATAATTAAAAAAATTCCTTTTAACGTTTCTATGATAAAAGCTAAAGGAAGCCATTCATAATATATGCGTATTTTAGCTTTTGGTGAAGGAAAATATGAATATATTCCACCATAAGTTAATATTGCATGAAGATCCCCAACAAAACTTCCACTGTAGCGATTTTTGAAATTTCGATTAATTAACGCTTGTTCGTAAGCCTTACATCTATCAGACCACTTTGTTGAATCTCCTCCAAGGCACCTTATACCTCCTTCTACAATATTAGGTAATTTTTTTAATTCTTGATAAATATAATGATAAAAAGTCATACTATATGGGGACGTATCCAGAATGAATTCTGCAACTTTACCATTAAGAGCTAAAACAAGGTTAGTATAAATCCCATAAAGAATATAGAAACTACAAATAATAGTTCCCACTTCATTAAATATTCCCACTATCGTTCCTACGGTTCTATTAACTATAACATTAGATGAACCATCTACGGGATCTATTGTAATACCAAACTTCCCACTACCGAGAACAGGTTCAGCTTCTTCAGAAGCAACAAATAGAAAATTGACATCGCTTTCTTGGAGCGCTTTTAGGATAATGCTATGAGTTAATATATCCTCGTGAATTTGGTATTCCCCATAAAGATTGATAGCTTGCTTTTCAACATTTTTAATTTTCATTCTTTGTTCGATTTCGCGTGAAGTTATTCCCCTTTCTAGCAAACCTCTTATGGGAATCGTTGCTTCAGCAATTGTTTCAATAATTTCAATTAATTCGTCTCTATCTGAAAACGAATGTGGAATATCATTATCTAACCATTTTGATAATTTTATATTTTCTTTTCTCTCACTCATTAAAACAACTCATTTAATATTTCTAAATTTTAATTCTAGAATTAAAATAATGAGCTATAATTGATAATCTTTTATAATTTTTTATTCAAAACCACATTTCGTTAACATAGAATTTAGTAGAAATGTATTATCATCATTTCCTCTATGTAAAATAAACCTTCGATTGTTTGCTACATCTGTTCGTTCGATTTTAATAGAATTTGTCACCCAATATTGCATTACATTACCACCGCTTTCAACCGCGTAAGTTTGCCCCTCTTGAGTTCTTCTACTGACTTCATTTACAACTAAAATACCGACCTCATATTTTTGTTTTAAATTAATCAAAGTAGCTAATAATTGATTTAGTCGATAATTCAGAATAACATTTTTTTCTTTTTTCTCATGATTTAATTCTAATCGATATAAATCCGTCATAGAATCAATAATTATTAAATGAAATGTCCCACTCTTAGTTTTTAAATCATTTAGAACGGCAAATTCCAAATTAAAAACAAAATTGAATATCTCGTCAAAATTCGTGGTATGGATAAATAAAATATTTTCTAAAACATCCTCTAAATTGTTTTCGAATACAGTATTAATTTTTCTAGATGGAAAATTTGGTTTTGTATAGATGTAAAGCACTTTTTTTTTATTTAACGCATATAAATTAGCTGTTTGAAGTGATAATGTAGTTTTCCCAACACCAAAGTCCCCCCATAATGAAGTTATTCCCTCTTTGGTGCCATTAGATTTAAAGAACTCATTTACTTTAGTTAGAGGAAATTGCATAAATAAAAATTTTTAATTGTTTCTTTAATTTCTATAATTAATTTGAGAAATCAACCTTTATATATCTTAACAGAGGATTTAAATTTCTTTTATATAATTAAGAGTGAGTTAGATAAGTATAAAATTTATTTTCAAATCCTAAATTTGGATTCTAAAATTCCCGATATTCCGTCAATCATCCTTACTACTTCCAATGATTTTGAAAAACTTGGAAATAAAAATCGTGTTAATTTTCTTGTGTATTCAAAAAATAATGATTTTGGTAAGTATTTCTTACATGTTCTTGCTGCTGTGAGAATTGGATATAAGAAATATTATTCTACATTAACTTTTTCTATCGATCCCGGTAAAAAACTAGGTTTAATGGTTTTTTTAGATGATTATTATCTAGATTCATATTGTTGTTTTGAAAATAGTGAATTCTTTGCTATTATTCATAAGTATGTAGCCATATTTGATGAAGATAATGCAACTCTGATGAAATTAAACTTCAAATTGGGGCGAGGTGTTCTTGACATCACTTATGATTTAGTAAAGCAAATTTACATCATGTTTCAGAATCGGAAGTATATCAGAGTATGTTTAATCGATGAGTTTAAATCGTCGCAATTTAAATTATCAAAAAATACAATTGGCAAAAAGTTTACAAAAGATGAAATTTCCGCTTTGATATTAGCGTTTAGACTTGGAATCGATGTTAGATTTGATAATTATGACGATATTTTTAAACAGTTAAGGATGAAAAAAATATTTATCAGAAAAAATAACACAGAGAAATCTAAAAATCATGACGAACCCTTATTATCATTAGAGGAAATAGTAGTGAATATTTTGAATGGGAAGTTATCTCTCAGTAATGCTATAGAAATTATATCCGTCAATAATGGATAATAAAAAAATATTTATCTTTTTTACAATTTAATATTAATAAGACCGATAAAAGCATATTACTTTTTTCACAGAGATGCAAAAATATATTTTCTTGATGAGAATGCATTTTACATTCCTGTCGTTTAGGGGATATTTAGAATTATGAAAAGGTTTAGAAGTATTGATATCTTCAGAGGTATTTGCATATTCTATATGACTTTTGGGCACATGGTTAATTGGTGGATTTCTCAAGGAGATTTCTGGTTGTATGAGATTATTTGGAATTATGGTGCTCCAGTAGGAGGCGGTGGATTTTTATTGGTTTCAGGCATGAGTGCTTCATTATCCTATAAGAGGGATCAGCTGAAAGCTCAAAGTTCTCAAGAATTTAATATGAAACGAGCTAGGAATGTTTATATGGTGAGGAGTTTGCTCATCTTCTTAATTTCGTTACTATGGAATTTCATCGGTACACTTTTCATGGGGCTTTCAGGAGTATGGCTATGGTTTGTAATACAAACAATTTCAATATCTTTGTTAATGGCTTGGCCGTTTTTAAAAACATCCAGAATTTTTAGATTGTCCATGTGTTTTGTATTTTGGATAGGTAACGAATTTGTTTTCTATTGGTTGGCTCCATACAGTAATTCGCAAAACATATTAGGATATCTTTTCTATTTTCTTTACAATTCTCCTGATCAAAATGTCATTTTGGGTTATTTTCCTTTTCTTCTTTTAGGAACAGTATTCGGTGATGTTTTCTCTGAATCCAGCGGCATTGACAATCTAATCGAAAGAAGATTGTTCCTAAAGAAAAAGCTTTTTAGAAATGGTCTATTATGTGGAGTTTTTCTGATAGCATTTGGATTGGTATACAATTTTCCAGATTTCTCGAATAAATCAACCTTTGCTTCTCATATGTTTATAGTTGGGATTGAACTTATATTGATGGCACTATTGGTTTATATTAAAGAGATTAGGGTAATTAGTTTCCAAAAAAGGTATAGATTCTTTGAAATTTATTCTTTTTATTCTTTTACTATGTTCCTTGCACATGAGGCTCTTTTCATCCTATTTCAACCTATTTTTAATTTTATTAACATTTGGTTTGTAATTGTCCCCATTTTAATTGCGTGGACTTCTCTATTTAGGTTTATCTACAAAAAATGGGATAGAAGCGCTTCACTAAAATTCCTACTTAATAAAATAGCTATCGAATTAGCTGATAGAATTGAAATTGTTAAATTAAGGAACCAATAACATTATAACTCCTTAATAACTATTACAGATAAATCAGAGTTTAAACAGCTTCCGTGGTTCTAACCTCCGTTTTATTAGAGAATTAGAAAATAGTAATAGCTCGTAAAAGTGTAAATCAAACTTTTATATAAAATGTTGAATTTTAATCTTTAAATTTACATTCCTAGGTTTAATTATATATAATTTCAAACCAAATTGTCTGAATCTGAAATCGTCGAATATCTTACATTCCTTAAAATCCTTAAATAATAGTTATTAGAATACTGATCATTATGGAGAGACTAAAAAGTATTGATATATTTCGCGGATTATGTATGAGCTGGATGTTTCTCGGTCATTTAATAGAATGGTGGATTAATCCAAATTATCTTTGGTTAAGAACAATTACTTTTTATATCTTTGATCCCATTGGAGCCGGCGGATTCTTATTCATTTCGGGTGTTAGTATTACCTTATCTTACCGTAAGCGATTATCTAAGGTTGAGGAATTTAAAAACATAAGCTATTCAAGAATAAAGATGTCTTATTTTTTACGAGCGTTTTTTTTGCTGATAATAGCAATGATCTATAATACTGCAATAGCTCTTACAATGGGTTGGTTATCATGGATTTGGACATGGTTTGTTCTTATGACTGCTGCTTTTTCACTGTTTATAATGTGGCCATTGTTTAAACTTTCAAAAATAACAAGAGTTTTAATTGGCGTTATAATTTGGTTTATCAGTCAATATCTTTATGCACTACTCTCTCCATATCAAGATCAACTAAACCTTCAAGGCATATTTTATCACATTTTTTACAACGATTATGGTCAAGATCCTTTATTAATTTTTTTTTCATTCTTTCTTTTTGGAACTGTAATTGGCGATATGATGAATGATATAAATAACAACAACAATCCTGAACTTAGGAGAAAACAATTAAAAAAGAAAATGTTGGTTCAAATATGTCTTGTTAGTCTAGGATTAATTACATTTGGTGTATTGTTTAACTTTCCATCATTTTTAAGCAGGAACAGTCTTTCTTGGCTATTTTACGCAATAGGTTTCGATTTATTAGTGTTATTGATCTTAATAGTTCTTGAGGAATATGGTATATTTAACACAAAGAAAAGTTACCGCGTATTTTTCTATTTCTCGTATTATTCATTTACAGTCTATTTAGGGCATAATTTCTTATATTTCATATTTTATGAAATACTAGACTTGGTAACTATTTGGATTGCGGTAATATTAACATTTCTAGTTTTTAGTTTGATTCTTAGACAAGTATATAAAATGTGGGGTTGGAAAGCGTCGTTAAAGACAATATTAGGGAAATTAAGTTTCGAACTAGCATATAGAATTGAAGAAAAGAAAAGAAGGGATTAAATTTGGGATTTTATTTTATTCATATGTATGTAAGGCTACATCTTAACTCCAACGGTATGCTTCCAGTTTTTTTAACAGGATTTTTAAATGATATATAGTTCTTAAATAGATAGTTTACGGTTTTTATATATTTGCCTTCTTTTCCAACAGCAACGGCTCTATCTTTATTACTTAATAATAATATATCTATGACATTTCTTTTTTGATTTTCGTTCTTTCGTAAATTGTGAATATAGATATCGTCAAAAAAGCTGAAAATTAATTTAATTAATATAGTTTCAGCTCTAATGACTAAAATTTTTCTATTTTTGAGAATATGTCGTAATTTCTTTATATGAGATTTAGCTGTGAAGTAGTCTTCAGGTTTCACAAAAAAGAAAACAAATTTATCTGTGTGTATAACACTAACGGGAAAGATGTTTGTCTTCTCAAAGAATAGTTGCGTTAATTTTAATTCTGTATTGAAGAACTTCTTTCTAATATTTATAACTTGACTGAAAAAAAAGTTTTCAGCTAAGGAAGAATACATGGATAATTAATTTCTTACTTTAAGAATTTAAATCTCATTATTTTTAAAGAATCAATATTACTAGATTTATAGGCAATCTCATTATTTAGATTAATGGTTTGATAAACTGAGATTAGAGAAATGAAAGAACGCTTAGATGTCATATTAGTGGAAAGGAGATTAGTCGAAAGTAGGACAAAAGCACAGTGGTTAATAAAGAGCGGTTTTGCTCTTGTAGATGATATAAAAATTCTAAAATCTAGCAAGAGGATTGATAATAACTCAAAAATTAAACTTACTAAAAAATATCCTTATGTTGGAAGGGGTGGTCTAAAATTAGAAGCTGCTCTTAAAAGTTTTGTTGTTGATGTTAAGAGAAAAATTTGCGTCGATATAGGGGCATCAGTTGGAGGATTTACAGATTGCTTGCTGCAACACGGCGCGTTAAAAGTTTATACAGTTGATACTGCAACGAATTTACTTCATCCTTCTTTGACATGTAAAGATGATAAGATTGTAGAACTCTTTGGTGTTGATGCAAGGGAAATGACATCCTTACCAGAGGAAGTAGATATTGCTACTGTAGATGTAACCTTCTCTTCGCTTAGGTCAGTTCTTCCAAACATTAAAAATTATTTGAAGCAAGATGGACATATAATAGTTCTTGTTAAACCTCTTTTTGAAACCGATTTTCATCAAGAAAAAAAATTTAAAATAATTACCGATTTGGCAATGCTTAAGAGAATTTTAAGAGAATTCATAGAATGGAGCAAATTGAACTCACTATATCCGAACGGTTTAATCGCTTCTCCTTTGCTAGGGAAAGGAGGATCGATTGAATTTTTGGCACATATTCAGATTGATAAGGAAATTGTTTTTAAAGCCGATATTAATATTAATGAAGTCTTAAAGGATGTTAAGGAATTAAATTCTAATCCTTTGGATAGGTTTTAAAAAGGTTTCCCCACGATGTGTCAAAGAATTTTTTAATTCTTTTCTTTCCGATCGTTGGATACCATAGCATATCATGAAATACTAAAGATCCTAAAATTGGTAATGTAAAAAAGATTTTATTATGTAGTAAAGGATTTAAAAATTTTAAGGATCCTTTTCTAACCATCTGATCTCCCCATATTATTATACTTCGCTTAACTTTGAAATTCCAATTTATTCCCGATACATCCTCTCCAATAATCTCAATATCCTCGAAATCACCACATCCCAATCCTTCTTCGTGAGCTAATTTAATAGCGGGGAGCTTTAATGGCTCGAATCCTAACATTTTTGCTACTACAGTATCAACAGCAACTTGGTCATATCCGGCGAGGAGATAATTTTTAATCCGAGGAATCATTGTTCTTGGTCCAGCGCCATCTCCACAAACTGTTCCATCTACTATAGCCATTATGTTTGGGTGAATTTGTTTTTGAATGATTAATAAATCTACTAGAACTTCAGACATAAATTGATGGCTAAAATGCCTTCTTTTGGTCAACAAACCCCCAAAAGCATTTTTCATAGCGCATGTTATCCCTCCATTCTTTGATTCTTCCTTGGTCTGTTTTAAGGAACCTCCAATCGCTCCAGTATGACCGTGAGTTTTCATTGTGGGCAAATGAATTATTGACTTTCCTATGTAAAATTCTGGAATCTTAAATCCTCCTGGAAATATTTTCGAATCTAAAACGTGCAATTTCTTGTTTTTTAAGGCAATAAAACGGTGTTTTTGGGACTCATACGGTACAAAAGGAATTCTAGTTAAAGGTACAAATCTTACTCCATATTTATTTATAATAGGACCCCACTTATTTCCTTTTAATCCTTTTTCTATATTGGTCACAACTGTCCGATTCTCAGCGGTAAAGAGGTTTTTTGGCTCGTAACCATCGTCCAACATGGTTTTAATGACACCTTCTACTTGCCAAGGAGGGCTAGAACATGATGGAAAAAATTTTGACCAGCTTAAATTTAATTTAAGTATGTTTTTAGATTTTTTATCGTAATACTTACTATATTCTGCTAAATGCATTAATTTCTTATAATCCTCAAGAATTGTTTTAGGAGAAGTTTTTACTACGAAAATCTGAGATGTATTAGACATGATTAGTTACTAAAAGAATGGACATTTTATTTTTTTTACGCAATTTGTGAAGTTAGAAATGAAATAATCAAGTATCGGTAAAAATGAAAATAAACAAAATAAAAAATAATACGGTGCTTTTTACTACTAAAAAAGTCTAATTAGTCAGAAATATATTCCATTCCTTTAAACGACTTTGCTTTTTCACTTAAGGGAGCACACATCATGTAATGTTCACCCTCTAGATCGACCCTTACGGGTTTGTTTGCATCGCATCCTACATGATTTCCTTTCTCGTAACATCTTGGGTGAAAAGAACATCCACTTGGAGGATTTACTGGGCTAGGAACATCGCCTTCTAAAATAACTCTTTTTGATATTGAGCCCGGATCGAAGGTTGGTCTTGCGGAGAGTAAAGCTTTAGTATATGGATGAGTTGGGTTGTAAAATACTTCATCTATAGTTCCTCCTTCGACGAACTTACCTAAATACATTACTTGAATTCGATCAGCGATGTGTTGAATAACACTTAAATCGTGGGTAATGAATAAGTATGACAAACTAAATCTTCTTTGAAGTTCTTTTAATAAATTTAAAATCTGTGCTTGAACTGATACATCTAACGCTGATGTAGGTTCATCCAGAATAATTAATTCAGGATTACAGGCTAAAGCTCTGGCAATCACTATCCTTTGTTTTTGTCCGCCTGAAAATTCATGAGCGTATCTATCTAAGTGTTCTGCTTTCATTGAAACGGTTTCTAACAGTTCAAGAACTCTCCTTCTAATTTCTCTCTTCTTTTTTACACCTAATAATATTTTAAGAGGTTCACCAATAATGTTAACAATCTTCCAACGAGGATTTAAAGAAGAATCGGGATCTTGAAATACCATTTGAATCTTTTTACGAATTTTACTATTGAATGGAACATCGTTCGCAGTCTCACTTGATTCTTTCCTCTGGAATTTAGCTATTAACCCTTTAGATTTTGTTAATCTTTGGTTTTTAAAAAATATTTCTCCTGACTCAGGTTCAACCAAATTCAAAAGCGTATTTCCAATTGTGGTTTTACCGCATCCACTCTCTCCTACTAATCCAATAGTTTCATTCTTATGAATATCAAAACTGACTCCATCGACAGCTTTAACTACACCTATTTTTCTCTTAAACATTCCTCCTAATATTGGAAAGTAAGTTTTTAGGTTCCTTACTGAGAGAAGGATTTCTTCGTCTACACGTCTTGCATCCATTTTTTCTTCAATTTCTGTCATTTTTAATACCTTTATCTGATTTATATTATTCTGTTAATTAAAGTTGAAACGAGGCATTACCCTCTTTCTCAGACTGTACATATTTGGGGGAATTTTTATATTCGTCATTGAATAAATGGCACGCGACAAAATACTTTTCTCCTATTTCATTGAGTTTTGGTTTGACTTTATCGCATATTTCCATTCTTTCATCACATCGTGGGTGAAATCTACAGCCAGACGGGGGGTAGATTAAATTAGGGACCATTCCTCTAATAACACGTAATTTTTGATCTCTCTTTTCAATACTTGGAATAGCTGCTATTAATCCTTTTGTGTAAGGATGCCGTGGATTATTGAAAAGATCCATTGCGGAAGCGTATTCAACAATATTACCGCTATACATTACAGCTACTCTATCACACATTTCAGCGATGATGCCTAAATCGTGAGTAATTAAGAGGAGTGACGTTTTAAACCTGGTTTTTAAATCCTTCATTAAATCAAGAATTTGAGCTTGGATCGTTACATCTAAGGCAGTTGTGGGTTCATCAGCAATTAGAAGTGAAGGATTGCATGATAAAGCCATAGCGATCATTATTCTCTGCCTCATACCGCCACTTAATTCATGAGGATATCTTTTTAATATTTCTTGAGAATCTGCTATTCCCACTTCTGCTATTATATTAGCAGAAACGTAATTTAATATATCCTTTAAGGTTGGAGGATTAGTATATTTTGATTTTAATTCTTTAATAGTTTTTTGTAAGTTTTCTTTTTCCTCTTCCGATAGACGGTCACTGCTTTCTTTCAATTTCTTTGCAAGAAGTTTCTTTTCTTTGAGTTTTTCTTTCCTTTCTAAATTTTTCTCGTCACGAAGTTTTTTAATTTCGTTATTTTGGTGTAGTGCGAATACTTCGCTTATTTGTTTACCAACTGAAATTACTGGATTAAGAGAATTTAAAGGATCTTGAAAGATCATGGTAATATTGTTTCCTCGATGTGCTCGTATTTCGTTTTTATTCAGCGTTAAAAGGTTGATCCCCTTAAATTTTATTTCTCCCCTCATAATCTTCCCTGGTGCTCTTACAAGCCGTAAAATTGAGAGAGCAGTAACGGACTTTCCACAACCTGTTTCACCAACGAGTCCAAGTACTTCGTCCTCATAAATATCGAAAGAAACGCCATCAACGGCTTTAACAACGCCTTCTTCAGTAAAAAAATATGTTGTTAAATTTTTAACTTCAAGTAGTTTTTTAGAACTATTTTCTTCAACCGAAGAATTTGTCCCAAAATTTTCACTATTATCAATAGTATTCATATTTATTCTATTTCTATTTTATATAATTAAAATTTAATTTAAAGTAATACTATAAGTTCTTTAGTTTTGGGTCTAGAGCGTCTCTTAAACCGTCTCCAAGTAACATAAATCCTAATACCGTAATAAGGATAATAAAACCAGGCCATAAAGAAGCCCATGGAGCGTCATATAGGTGAAGTCGAGCTTCAGCAATATCATTTCCCCACTCTATCATCCTAGGATCGCTAAATCCTAAAAAGGCAAGACCAGCTAAGCTAAGAATAATTCCTCCAATGTCAAACGTAAAAGAGATAATAATTGGTTGGATAACATTGGGTAATATGTGTTTAAACATAATTCTCAAATTTCCTGCTCCCGACACTTTTGCTGCTTCAATATATGGTAATTTTCGTGCTTGCAATACGTTTCCCCTAATTAGCCGGGAATAATACGGAATGCCCAAGATCCCCCATGCTAACATGATAAATTGAATTTCCTGACCCCAAATAGCTATAAACACCATAGCAAGAATCAATCCGGGAAATGCAAGGAAAATATCCATGATTCTCATTATAATCGAATCGACCCATCCACCGTAATAAGCAGAAATGACTCCAATTATAACCCCAAATAAAACACTAAAGGTTATTGCAGGTAGAGCAATTGTTAGAGACGATCTTGCCCCCCATATAAGTCTTGTTAGTACATCGCGACCAAAACTCGTTTTACCTAAAGGATTGACGTCATTTGGAGGACCCCATTCATTATAATATATTCCGTTAGCTTCTATGAATGTGCCTGGAGATATCCAAGGCGCTAAAACCGCGAGTGATACGATTACAAAAATTAAAATAATTCCAATAATTGTTAAAAATGACTTAAACCGGCGAATGAACTTTCTCTTGCTTTTTGATCGTTCGAATTCTAATTCCCGTAGTGTCAACTCTTCCAATCTTGATCCCGGTACGAGGAGAAATTTAATATTGCTTCCGAACCATGAAAGAACCTCACGAACTATGCTCTTTTCCTTTTTTATTTTAAATTCCTCTTCATATATTTGTTCTTGTGTCATTATTTCTCAAATTTTTTTTTTTAATTTTTAATTCTATTATTAATAAACTATTCTTGGGTCCAACATTGCGTAAATAACATCGGTTACTAAATTTATTGAAACAAACAAAATTGTAATTACAAATACAAGCGCGTTCATTACCCAATAATCAACATCTCTTATAGAAGCGATCAGAAGTTCTCCTACACCAACCAAACCAAAAGTTGTTTCGGTTAAAACGGCTCCAGATAATAAACCAGCAAAGCTTAGTCCTATTACCGTAATAGTGGGAATTAGCGAATTCTTTCGAGCGTGTGTATTTATAACATCCTTTTCTTTACAACCCTTCGCTCTTGCTGTTCTAACATAGTCTTGCTCTAATACTTCTAACATACTCGAACGACTTTGTCTAGTAATCCCCGCCAAAATGATGAATGATAAACAAACAACCGGTAATACAAGGTGATATAAATAGTCTCCTATCATATAAAATTCACCTGACAGAAATGCGTCAATCATTCTGAAACCAGTAACTAACTCCGGGTTAGGATAACTGTAAGTCTTAAATCCTGTAGTAGGAAAAATTGGAACCAGATATCCTACCGTAAATTGAAGTATCATCCCCATAAAAAATACGGGAATTGCTACCCCAATAAGTGCTAAGCCCCTTAAAATCGTATCTTTGGGTTTGTTTCTATTAACAGCAGATACTACACCTGTTTTAATTCCAAGGAATCCAGCAATTAACATCGAAAAGATTGCGATATCTACAGTTCTTGGTAATCTTTGCATAATAAGAGACCAGACAGATTGACCTCTATTAATAGATACAGAAAATCCCCAATTACCTACAAATAAATCTCCCAAATACCTAAAATATTGGACTATTATTGGCTGATCAAATCCAAGTTCGTGTCTCATTTGGTTATACAATGCGACATCAACTTTTCCTTCGGGAAGATAAGCTAAAATAGGGTCACCTGGCATCAACCTAGATAATACAAAAACTAAGGTTAACGTTCCAAATAACACGGGTATCATCGCAATCATTCGTCTAATAATAAACTTTATCATACTCATTTTTTTTTATCCTCCGTAAAGGTATTTTATTTATTTTTTATATATATAAGTTGTTAAGTTTCAATTTCTTTTGTTCTTTTGGTAAAGCGAGCATATGATTCTTTTGTGATCGCAGCAAGAAGCGCTGATAAAATATTGATACCTAATAATACCAAGATGTTAATGTATGTTTCAAATCTTGTGAAATAAAAACCAATCATAAAAATATCAAATCCATTAATAAACCAATACCAAATCCAAGACATTACAATAATAAAGGGAATAAGCCATATGCTATTGCGAATACCGTATTCAAAAAAGTTTTCTCTTAATACCATTAAAAATACAATCCCAAAAAGTAAAATGCCTGAAAGAATTGCAATTGGATCAAACATAGCTTGATATAGAAATAATACTTTTTCTCCAACGGTCCTTTCGTAAATATTGCAAATATATCCAAAAAATACGAAATGTAAAAGTAATAAGGCTACAATGAAGTTGCCTTGTCTCCCGAATTCAATTTTAAATTTCATAACAATCTCATTAAATCATCGTTCAATTTTAAATCTTTCAGATGAAAACTCTTACCAGACTTAACATTATTCGACTTTTTGATAATAATTTTATTAAAATCACGTAAATTTATATAGTTTATTTTTTTTTTCTCTTCGGTTAATATTTTTTTATCAAAGAAAAAACAATCGAGAAGATCGTCATAAATCAAATAAGGAACAAATTCCATTTTCTTCATTCGATTAGTTTTAGCATCAAGAATGTCAATTGAAGTAATTTGAGGATGATACTTTTTTTTTTTTTCTAAATATAACTTAACATTTTCTAGTTCTCCTTTTACTTGAATTTTAAAGCTATTTTGTTCAATTTTTTCACGAAAATATGTAATCATATTATCACAATATTGAACGAGTTCTAAGCGATAATTTTCGCTATTGAAAGATAATTTTTTTTTTTCTATCTTTGAATACAAAATTAGAAATTCAGAAAGTAAATATGTAAATGAGTCACTAAAATCGGGGATATTGGCTATAACATTTATTGATTTACCGAACCATTTACTAAGAATTTCGTTTTTTAACATTCTATAGTTGGTTTCGTTATATTTTACTTTTGCAAAATTTATTAAATTTTCAATTCCAACTTTGAAAAAAGATACGAAATCAATAGAGAAATCTAATTTTTCACCCAAATCGCGCAACTTTTTGAAATCAGGTAATATAAACAGTGTTGGATCTCCGTTTAATACCTTGTCAATTCTCATTGGAATCGGCATTATTGGTACTTTAAAATAGTCGTTAGGTAACACGTCAAAATAAAAACAAATTGGGGAAATATCTCTTTTATTTGATTTCAATTTTGCGAGGGAGCACATTCAAGTATTTGAAAAAATTAAGAACTTAAATAATAATTAAAAAAAAAAGTTTGTTAAAATTTATTTTTGTATTTTTAGGAACTTTATTCCTAATATTCCGAGGGTACACGATACATTGTATAGATGTAGAAACCGCCCATAGCATTGTATGAGACGCCTTTTATATCCGCCGAGTGAACAGAGTGCTGATAAGGATGGTATCCAAACGCATGAGGCATATCTACTTCAACTATTTGATGTAAAATTTTGGAGTAGAGAATATCTCTTGCACCTGCATCAGTTTCAGTTAAGACTTCAGCCAGCCAATCTTCAACGTCTTGATTGCCATATTGACATGAGTCAGAGGCAGATTTGTTGGAGAATAATGGCGCAATCATATTGAACGGAGATAGATAATCAGGTCCCCATCCAATCCAGTAAAGCATTAACGTATCGTATCCACCAGGTTCCATATAACCGTATGCTCGATAGATGAAATCAGCCCAGGACATTCCCTGGTCAACAACATCAATTCCAATTAGGTCAAGGTTGTCATCTAATAAAACTCCTAAGTCTTCTCTGAATGCATTTCCTATGTTATAGGAATAGTTCCATTGAACAAGATCTAAAGCTCTCCAAGCTATAGCGTTCGCTCCCGTTGTAAGGTTATCAGCAGTTAATCCAGTAGCAAACATGCTATTGACAAGTCCTCTTGCTTTTGCTAAATCCCAAACTTCCGCTTTAATACTAGCGTTATAACCAGGGAAATCAGGTGCTAATGGACCATTTGATCGATAGACTGTACCTTGCTGTAATTCATCGATAATGTATGTATAGTTAATGGCGGCAGATATAGCTCGTCTCCATGTTACGTTGATCCTTTTATTGTTCATACCAAGATAATAGTAGCTCATGGCACGTCCACCAGCACGGTGGGTAATTGTAACATCTGCGTCATAGGTAGGGAATAATGCAGCCTCAGAGCCAGACAAATAGTCAATAGTATGGCCTAACATTGCGTTGTTCCTTGTAGTAGAGTCTTCTATAATTGCGAAAGTTACTTCTTCGAAGTATGCGCCAGTTCTCCAGTATCTATCCCATCTTGTGAATTTAACTTCTGTGTCAGCAATGTAATGGTCGTACATGAAAGGACCAGTTCCAACTAGATCTCCTGTTGCTGTTTCGATATATGCGGTTCCATTGGTTGCTGTAGGTGATAACATGTAAGCGGTAACATAGCAGATTAAAGGTTCAAACACTGCATATGGCGCTCTCAAGTTAAGCGTCACACTGTATTCACTATTAACTGTAACTGGGGTAGTAGGATGTAGAATTGTCGTTCCGTTTGGGAATTCGTATAATGAGTGAATCTGGGATATTCCTACTGATCCGGGTAAAGTTAATGATGCGTTTATAAAGTAGTTAATTCTCTCAAAAGTAAATTTTACTGCGTCAGCATTAAACGGTGTTCCGTCGTGGAAAAAGACATTTCTTCGCAATGGAATAGTTAAATGGGTTCCAGTAATATCCCAAGATCCTAATTCTGTTGCAAGCACGGGAATAATTCCAAGATTTGGATCAGACAAGTTATATTGATATAATCCCTCAGCTACCTGTTCAATTACGTCGTTTGACGCACTATCCCAGGAGCGAACTGGATCTAAGTCTGATGGACCTGAACTCGTACCGAATACAAAAGTTATGTTGTCGGGAGGAGCAATTGTGATGTCTGGTCCAATTGCAAGAAAAATATTTCCAACACCAGAAGCGACTAAAGCTACGGCTAAAATAAGTATCGCGATATTTTTTTTTTCCATTTCATAATCACTTAAAATTTAATTTTAAATTTTATAAATATTTTTTATTAGATTTGTAGTTAAATATCTACCTAAGCTCCGAAACTTATAAGGTTTTTCTTTTTTTTTGGTATTTGTTGATGTTCATTTTTTTGACGGAAAGTTGCCAAGTAGAAATTATTTGCATAATTTACATGGAAGATAATTTTTATTCAGAGGAGCTTTAAAATAGGAAAGTAATGAACTTCAATGAATTGTAAAAAAAAAATCTGAAAAATAGCTACTTACCCACCCAAAATTGATATTATTATATCAAAGTAAAATGAGAAAAAGAGGATGAAAAAGAGAAGAAGTCCTGAAATAATAATGCCTTTGTCAAAAAAAGCTTTTTCGGTCCTTCTTGCTAATTCTGGCTTAGCTGTGGTTAAATACATAAATCTCATGATTAAATAAAGCGATATTGGGATAGTGAATATTACAATATATTCTTGCAAATTTATAGTGGGCTCGAAAAGGGAAAATTTTAAAATGAGATAAAGAGAATACGTCATAAATAAGGATCCAGCAATCAACACGTGAAATTGCTCTAGTAGTTTTAGAGAATATTGATCGTAAACTTTTTTATGCTCGATCGCTTTATCCTTGCCAAGATACAACAAATCTCCTTTTCTTTTTGCTATGCTTAGGAACATCGCAATTTCAAATATCGCTAAAAATAGCCAAGCAGAGATGTAATCATTAATAATCACTACTCCAGATAGAGCTCGCCACAAATAGCCCGTAGATAACACTAGAATGTCGATAAAAGCATATTTTTTAAAGAAGTGATTGTATAGTTGTCCTGTTAAAATTATAAAAATAATCATTACCATTAAACTAATATTGGGAATAAGGAAGACCAAGGAGAATACCATGAACCCTACAATTGCTATAAGTAATAACACCGCGACATACATAGGGAGTTCTCCTGATGCGAGGGGTTTCTTTTTTAATTTTTCTAGATGTTTTTTGTCATTCTCTACATCTATTATGTCGTTTATGATATAATTAAAAGAGGAAGCACAACAAAGTAAAATAAAACCTAAAATGAGAGGAAAATAAAGGTTATGATAAAATATTTTTCTGCTGAAAAAGACCGCTACAAAAATTAAAAAATTCTTGTAATACTGTCTTATCCGTAAGAGTTGAAGAACACTTCTAATTTTGCTCGTCATTATAAGATTTTAAACTGATGCATATCAATTAAACTTTGTTGAGGTAAAAAATCTTATCTGGTTTAAACTTTTTCAAAAAAATGTAACCGAGTTTACTAAACAAACTCGTTTCCGCCTTTCTTTGAATATAAGCGGTCTCGTTTTCGAAAGATAACCCTTCTAATGATTTGTACGGAATTTTAACATCCTTACCAAATATGTTTGTTACATTCACATAGCTAAACAAGTTAGTTTGTTGTTCGTCTTGAGAGTTTTTTGTGCTCTGGGGATAAAATTTAAAATCTTTTAAATACCCAATTTCGAAGTTATTCACAGGTTTTTTAAGATAAAAATAAGTTCTAGTTTGGTTTTCCACTAGCCAATTTAAAATTCTTCGTTCTGATTCTCGATATATATCTGATTTTTTTATCGTTATAGATATAACCTTAGGTTTAATTATCAAATCTTTAAGTGCGTAGCTTATTTTGATTTTTTCTCCATTTTGAGGTATTTCGTCAAAAATTAATTCTGATTCTTTGAAAACATCTGAAATTTTTACATTTGAACATTTAATTATTAAGGTTTCTCCTTTATTATTAAAGAAAATATCTTTACCGCTGAATGATTCAATTAAGCTTATAGGATTAGGTAATTTTGTTTCCTTTAGTGGTTTGAGAATTTCATGCCCACCATTATCTACGAAATTAAAATCGAGTTTTTTTTTATTGGGATTTATTTGAACATTTAAGAGTTTTAAGATGCCTTCCTTTTTTATATAATAGTGGTCCTTCAGAGAAATTTCAGATTTAGTATATTTTGAGGAATTTAGATTTTGAATTATATTATTTTCTAAATTTTTTACAACATATTCGTCAGTATCGCAAACATCATCTTTAAATTGAATATTTTCCAGTTTACCTAAAAAGCGTTCATTTGTGAGCTTATTTTTAAAAATGAAGGTTTTTTCTATTTCTAATTTGTAGAGTTCTCTTCTGTTTAAATCGTGCATTAGGGTTGCAATATTTTTAATTTCGAAGTGCTCTCTAAACTTATCACTCGCAATTTCTTTAAATTTTCTTCTAGCAAGCTCAAAAAGTTTACCATAATATCTCTGTTTAGACCTTTTTAAACATATGAAAGGAAGTAACATTTCTTTTGTCGGTGTTAATTTATTATCAAGAATAGCAACAACTCTATGGTATGTGGGAGGATGAGAGTTAATTATATTACTTATGAGTGAAATCCTTTTTGGTTTAACTATTGATTTATTGATATAATCGGCCGTATTTAAGAAATTTAACATTTCGTTGTCTTTATTTATCTTTTCATCACATAATAGCATAGTGTTCAAACCAATTTCGCGCCCAGTCGCATAGAAGCTTTCTAAATTATAAAGTGCTTTCACTAGCTCATTAGCATACCCTGCGTTTTTTGCTTTAGCATCAGCTTTTCCCTCTAGTATTCTAACAAACATAAACAGAATTACATAAATAAGAAGGTTGATTAATATAAATAAAACGAAAGGAAGTTTGGGATTTCCAAAAGTATAATCGTAGTATGTAGCAGGAAAACCAAGAAGCAATCTAAATAATAGATCCCCAGTCGTGATAAAAGTTAAGATCAATGTATGTCTTCCCTTTGTATGAGCTAACTCGTGAGCAACAATACCCTTTAATTCGTCGATGGGAATCTCGTTAAAATCTTCAACTATAAGCGCTATTCTTTTATCCAAAATGGAGCCATAGGCCATAGCATTTAATATGGGATATTTACCAATTCCTACTTTCACTTTAGTTTTTATTCCAATATCCAATTTTATTTCTTCAATTAACTCTAAAATTTTTTCATCGTGAACTGGTTTAATTCCAAGTAAAAAATCTAAAACACGTCCTGAAATAAAGTAAATTACCCAATTTATCATGATTAGAATAGTATAAACGTTAAAAATGAGCTCCCAGGGGGAAAAAGTATTAAATAGCAAGGATTTGTTAGAAACGAAGTTAAGAGGGGTATATTGGTTAATAAAAACAATAGCTAACCATGCGAGTATATAAAGAAATAGTGTTAAATATTGTGGAGACATGAACCTCCAAATAACAATATATTTTCGACCAAATAAAATAAATCCTAATACTAAAATTATCCAAAATGAAAAGGAAAAAGCTGTGTTTACTACAATTGGGTTATTAATGATACTCGATATAATACCCGAGACAAAAATCACATTATAAGTTACCAAAGATATTATTAAAATCTTATTCAAAACCGGATAATCCTTCAATTCTGCTATACCAAACCATAGGTATATTGAAAATGCTCCCATAATTGAAGTGAAGACATCTTTAGATATAAAAAAAATAAGAAAAAAAAAGAAAAGAAGAGCAACAAAATCACTCAATTCGCTTCTTTTACCACTTTTAGCCCATCTATAGAATTCTTCAATTATTAACAAATAAAAAATGAAAAGGACATAAAAAATCCAATCACCTAATATTGCAATCCAATTATCTAGAAGAGAAAATGAAATTAGCGAAAAAGATACGGTAGTTAATAGAAAGAAAATAAACAAACCAAAACGAGCGATTTTTTTCATCTTAAACCCTTTATTTCAGTCAAAGTTCTTTCTTCATTTTATTAATTTCAGACCAAAAATATTTAATCGTGATATAATACCATAGTAAAAGTCCAGGTATTACTATAATTAAAGATATTAGAATATTAGTAGGTATTATTAAACCAAAAATATCAAGATCTATAAAATCTATGGGGATAATAAATAAATCAATAGCGACAAGATATATATACCCTATTACGATTAAAATTACCATGAGAATTACGATCCCTCTTATTCTAGGATACCGATACAATAAAAATACGGTAATTAACCCAAAGAAACTCGAAATTAATGTTATTGTAATAAAATCTATTGGTGAATTCATCAATAGTGTTGTTAAAATAGCAAAAAAGCCACATATTATCGAAATTATGTAAAAATTTTTAACTAAATCTGGTTCTTTCATTGGTCCTTTAGCTAATATTAACCGAGGTAATGTCAAAGCAGCGCTTTTTAGATCTGAAGCCTTCATAAAATCATTTTCTATTAATAAAACATCGCTTCTATTATCTAATATTTCACTACTCTCGACGAGCCCCTTTACAGAATAAATGACATAAAAGCTATTAAATATATGAATAAGCAATGCACAAAAAACTGCTGCTTCAAGCGAACCAATTAGTGCGATCGAAGCAAAAATTGCTCCAATGCTTAATGTTCCAACATCCCCTGGAAAAATTTTAGCTGGAAACTTGTTATATAAGAAAAAGGGTACGAGTATTGCTAAGGATACAACTGAAAATAACAAACCTTCTGCGGAGTCCCATATAATAGAGCAAATAATCAAGGAAAATAAAGCGATAATAGATGTCCCTGAACCTTCACCATTGTATCCTTCTAACATATTTACTGTATTAGCAAAAACAGCAACGATCAAAGGAGCGAGAATAGGATATATAAGATTTAGCCTTAATTTTCCCAAAAAGGGGATTGTAGGAGATTCGATTTGTATAAAACCAAAAACATTTGCCAAAAATATCACTATTCCTGTAAATAATGTTAGCAACAGCTTGTATCTTGATCTTAATTTGATTCTGTCATCTAAATAGCCAATTAAACCAGAAATTACTACTGTTAAAACAAAAATCAAAATTTCATTAAAGAAATCTGGAAAAAATACAGTTAGTAATATAGCAGTAAATGATATACCAATGATAATAGAAATCCCACCAGATTCCGGGACTTCAGTTTTTAAGTTCTTATGTATGTCTATCCCCGTGTATCCCTTCCGTTTCATGATTCTAATAATATAAGGGATAATTACTAATGTTGTGACAAATCCTACAATGAAAGATATAATTAAGTAAATTGTTTCTAAAATGCCCCAATTCATAGTAGATAGCCGAATCATGATAAATCATCCAGTTTTGGATTATAAAATCTTTTAAAATAAAAGACATAAGTAGCCCGGCACGGAATTTCGATTATCGAAATAACTCGATAATATTCGAACCGTGGTCACGGGGTTCAAGGCCCCAGATGCTTGGCCACTACACCACCGGGCTTTAATAATTATTTTTATAGATTAAATGGTTTTAAATTTTGTTTAAAAAATGTGTTATCTAATAAATCTTTATTGGTTTTCAGAAAGATAATATCTGCTCCTTCATCTCTATATTCATCAGGTAACATCTGCGGAATAGTTTCGATGATTGGAAACCATCTCTTACATTTAGAACAGAACAGCAACCCCGTTTCAATTTCAATATCAGTTTTGAATTTGTTTAATAGATATAATTCTGGTAAAATTGTATCAATATGTTCATTCATCAAATTGTTTGAAAAAGCGATTAATTTTGGTTTTATATCATTTTGAATAACGCGAATACATCGCTTACTTAGCGCAAATGAGGATTTATCGCTTATATTATCTACTTCTTTAACACTAGAAATTATTGCATTTACATAATAGCCAAGTTTACTTTTTTTGATCACAATTTCGTCTTTCAGAAGTAAATTTTCATTTTCTTGCTCAATTTCAATAATATTTTCCTTTTTAATACTAACTAAGTCTCTCTTATCATACACTTCTAATATTTCTTTAAAAACATTTTCCTTCGTTTCAAAAGAAAAGATTACCAACTCTAGCGGATAATATTTATCAATCGGGCAAGCTAAAATATCGCACAACCACGGTCTCATTAATTCACCGAAATTTATTATTTACAATAAATAACTTCTTAGCTGTTGAATATATTTATCGATCGTTCTATCTAATTTTTTTTGTCTATTGAAGAAATCATCTGATAATTTTTGGTATGCTGCTTTAGAAGGTAATTTACCTCTTTTATATCTCGCCTCCAAGAGATTTAAGCTATCCGAAATACTTATTCTTTCGGCATCTAACACATCAAGTCTTTTTACAATATTACTAAATGTTTCGTTAGTTTCCATCAATATTTTCTTGAAAGGGAGGATTTCGTCTTTAATCTGGTCAATTTTTATCGTGTTTTTGCTTAATAAATTTTTATAAGTCTTTTTTGCTAACTTCTTGCGCTTTGTTTCACTTTCTGCTTTTCTAATTTCCAACACTAATGCATTTCTTTCTTCGTATAATGAGCAAAATTCTCTAATTTCGCTAACAGGGATGAAATCCTTTTTGAAGATCGATACTTGTTCCTCTCTTTTTAATGTTTTAATTGCAAGAACGAAAAGCGACGACAGTAAAGCAATGATCATAATGAACACAACAGGCCTAATTAATATTTCAAATAAATCAATAGTGTAGGTTAATAGTACATATTTCTTTTCTAGTGGACTAACATTTTCTAGGCTAAATACTAAAACTTTAGTATTTCCCGAGTTATGCAAAGCTTCTGGTAATGAAGACATATAATCTATTCTACCACAACCTTCGATAATCACATTTGTATTTTGTTCGTATATTAGATATTCATATTTAGTCGTAAGTAGATTTATTGAAATAGATTGTTGAAGCCAATTAAAGGATGTGTATCCTTCAGGAGGAAGATAATATTCAAGATAAAACTTAAATTTTGATGTTGGTGTCAGCGAAACTCTATTCTGGTATAATTGAATAGAAACACTTTTTGTTGAAACTTCATCAATAGATTCTATGAGAGATACTCCTAGGATCTCTCCCAGATCATCATAAACTTTTACATTAATTGCATCGATTGGAATTTTCATTGATAATAAACCGACTTCAATAATTCCAACATTTTCAATTGTAATTTCTTCAACATTTTTAATAGTGCCCCAGGGAGATATGTAAATATCCTTGTCTATCTTTTCAATTTCTAATTTTGATGTAAATCTATCTTTTACAGAAATATATGTTTCGTTATGTTCACCTAAATTTACTAAAAAAGGCTCCAGATGATTAATTTCAAGATTTGCCCCTAAATCGTAAACAATGTTACTTCCCCCAACCAAAATCCCCATACCCCCAATTTGTTTATGAAAGTCTAACGTTGATCCTACTGGTAACAGATAATTTCCTCTGATGACCCCTTTGCTCGTATAAGGTAAAAGAGGAAACAGCGGTCCTTGAAAAACTAAAAGTTGGGTTACCTCATTATCAATAAATGCTAGCTCGTAAGATATTAAATTTGTATATGAATGGAGAACAGTTAAAGTAACTTCTTGTGATGGTAAAAGGGGCACATCAAGATAAATCGTTATCATTTCGAAAACATCCATTATTTCATTGGATCTTTCGATTGATAGTGTGTTCCCTGTTTCGCCAAAAGCGTTAAAATAAATTAAATTATTTGAATCTTCAATTTTTATTCCAAATAAAATTGAACTAATCGGGTTGTTATTATTATTTAAGATTGTTAGCCTATCTTTTATACTTACTAACCCATAAGTACTTAAATTAGTGGTTCTTATTATTTCTACCACTAAAATGTTATCTGCACCTTCTAAATTCCCCGATAGTTGAGGGTCTTCAACTGAAAACTGATGTTGATAATTTGGTGAAAAATTATCTTGAATAGCTGAAAAAACGATCATAGCAGATAAAAGACCAATAAATATAATGAAAAAACTTTTTCTTCTCATAATTTAATTCCTTTTCAAACTCGAATTAACTAACAATAATTAATACCATTAATAAAAATTTATTATATTTTTTTATATGATTCAAGATAAAACTTATTATTTTTGTTGTTTTAAATTTATTTAATTTATAAAAATAATTGCATTATAAAAATAAAAATGTCGTCTCAACGTAGCCAATCAAGACGTAAAAAAAGGAGAAGCGGAAGCGCACCAATGCCATTAGGAGGCGCTGGTTTGATGAGGTTTTTCGAGGATAGTTCAATTGGAATCAAAGTTAGCCCGATAACAACTGTTATTTTTGCTAGTGCTTTAATATTAATAGTAATTTTTGCTTGGCTAGGTATTTTTAATTGGTTGTTTACACCCTCGTAACTTTATTTTTAACATTTTTTATGAAGGTGATTACATTTAAACATGCGTATGTCGGAATTTCAGGCGTTACTCAAAAAGCTCTACCTTCACAAGGACCTAAATCGAGGGATTAATAGCACGTACATCTGGCTTATTGAAGAAATTGGTGAGCTTGCTACTTTATTAAACGCCCAAGAATTAGATAAAAAAAAGATTTCTGAAGAGTTAGCAGATATAATAGCCTGGACAATTTCTATTGCAAATATCTTAAATATTGATATAGAAAAAGCTATAGTTAGTAAATATCCTAATAAGTGTAAAAAGTGTAATTCCTCTCCTTGTAATTGTGTAAAATGATTAAATTAATATTTTTGGCAATATATTTTAACTAAAAATTAAAAGAAAGTGAATCCATAGAAGTGAATCTGGAAGATATAAATAATTCTTTTATTCATAAGAATGCTATCGTGGATAAAAATGCATACATTGATACATTTTCAATAATTGGAAAGGGCGTTAAAATAGAAAGTGGAGTTTATATCTCTAATGGTGTCAAAATTTACGGGAATGCTTTAATTCAATCAGGAACATATATAGGGGAAAATAGTATCATTGGACACCCTCAACGAGCGGAATTATTAACAATTGTAAAGAGTAAGAAGAATGTAACGGATTATGAGAGTCCATTAATTTCTATAGGAACAAATTGTACTATAAGAGCCGGTAGTATAATTTACTCTGAAGTTTCAATCGGGAAAAATTGTCAAACAGGACACAATGTTATGATAAGAGAAAAAACATCAATAGGGCATAATACAATTATAGGTACTAATACTGTTATTGATGGTAATGTAATAATAGGCAATGAAGTCAGTATTCAAACGGGCGTATATATTCCGTTAAATTGCAGAATTGGAAATAATGTATTTATGGGTCCTTTCAGTAAATTAACGAATGATAAATACATGATGCGGAAGGTACCTGATTTAATTGGTCCAACAATTGAAGACGAAGTATCCTTAGGTGCAAACTCAGTTATTTTACCGGGAATCACTTTAAAAAGGGGAACAATGGTTGGAGCAGGTGCCGTTGTTACAAAAAATACTGCGGAAGGGGATATAGTTGTAGGAAATCCTGCTAAGTTTTTAAAAAAAAAACCTGCAGATTGGATTTTTTAGCAAAATATACTTATTTATTTAATTTTTAAATAATAACTGAAAGAACTGGTATAATTATGAGTCTGTCAGGGAAGAAAATTTGGATTGATATAGAAGAACCAAAAACAGGGATAATGTTTAAATCTCTTCTAGAAAAATTTAGAAATGATGGAGCTGATATCCTTGTTACAGCAAGAGATTACGACTCAACCTTTCAAATTCTAGATGATTTAGAAGTAAATTATGAGAAAGTAGGGACACATGGGGGTGCCACCTTAGAAAAAAAATTAGAGTCATATATCAATCGTTTAGTGGAATTATATCCTAAGGTTGTAAATTTTAAGCCAAATTATTTTATTACATTTTCATCTGTTGAAGGTGCAAGAATCTCATATGGGCTAAATATCCCTTCAATAGGTTATAACGACGAACCTCGTAATGTTCCAGTATGTAAACTGATATTTCCCTATTTAGATAATATTATTACTCCAATTTGTGTTCCCGAACAGCTGTATATAGACCTTCACGCAAATCCAAATAAAATATTAAGATATAATGGTATAGACGAGATTGCTTGGTTATCGGAATATCAACCAAATCCTTCCATTCTTGATGAATTCAACTTAAAGAAAGGAGAATACGTACTTATACGAAGTGAACCCTCATTTGCAAGCTACTTTATTGATATTCTTAAGCCAGAAGAATCATTAATTAGTAAATTTTTTCCTCCAATATTTAAAGAATTTCCAAATCATAAATTTTTGATAATTGTAAGAACTAAAAAGCAAGAGTTATTTCTCAACGAGAAATTGGAGAATTACTTAGGAAATTCCAACATAAAAATAACAAGATACATGCCGAATATTGTTGACCTATGTTTTTACAGCAGTTTAGTGATCAGCGGTGGTGGAACAATTGTACGTGAATCAAGTCTATTAAATGTACCAAGTATAGAATTTTTTCCAGGAGAGACCGCACCCCAAGAGCTTTTTTTAATAAATAATGGCTTTCCGTTACAACATATCAAAGAGATTGATGAAATTGTAAAAAAATCTTTGGAAATTCTTTCAACAAAACCGAAATCTGATAGGTTTAACAATAGTTTTCAAGAAAAACTATTGAATTTTGAGAATCCAAATGATATCTGTTATAAATTTGTTAAAAAAAAACTCTTGGAGCGTTCTTAGAGAATCAAAAATTTCTCATATTCGTTTTCTAATCTTTTACCTACAGCGTTCCAACTGTATTTTTGGATATACTGTCGAGCCCCATTAACTAATTGATTTCTTAAATCGTCATCGCTCAATAGAAGACTAATTTTCGCAGCCAATTTACCTGGATTTTTAGGTGGAACAAAAAGTGCGTGATCTTCTAAAATTTCTTTATATACTGAAATTGCTGAACATATAACAGGAGTTCCACAAGAAATAGCTTCCAAAGAGGTTAATCCAAATCCTTCAGATGAAGATGAATAAGTGATGAAGATATCTCCCATAGAAAAATAGAATGGAATTTCAGTTTCGGGGATAAAACCTAAAAAACGAACATCTTCATAATCAGCAACCCAGTTATTGTATTCCTTTTCCATTAAAAAATCAGGTTTTCCACCAATAACTAAATTGAGATTAGGGTTTTCGCTTTTAACTATCCTATAAGCTTCAATAATACTTTTCACACCCTTATATTGTGTTATTCTTCCAACGTACAATAAAACGGGTCCATGAATACTTAGTTTTTCCTTTAACTTTTGAGCTTCATTAGGATATGGTTTGTATTTTTCATCAATACCATTGTAAATCGTTTGAATTTTATTCTTGTCAATATTTGGAATAAAATGTTGAAATTCTTGTTTAACAAAATTAGATACTGTCACTATTGAAGATGCTCTTCTTGAAACAAATTTAATTAAGAGCTTTTCTAATGGAATTTTTGTGAGTTGTGTTTCAAAAGGAGTAAAATCGTGAATTGTACATATGAATTTTTTCTGACGAGATAAAATCACTGGTAAGGCAGCCTTTGCGCTATTTGCATGCACAATATCGAATCTATTTCTTCTTAAGTATCTGATGACTTTAAAATAAAAATGAAGCACCCACAGAAACCTTTTTTTAATTAGATCAAACTGAATAATGTCTGGAGTATCTAAGTCTTTATTCCATTTACCGGTGACTAATTTAACGCTATGCCCTTGTTTTTTTAAATATTCAAAAAGTGCTCTTATGACTTTTGCCTCTCCATCCACGCTATCTGGTGAAACAGTTAAAGAAATAAGGCATATTTTTAGTTTTTTCATAAGCTCTCTGAGATTACCTGGGTTAATATCGCCAATTTCAAGTTAGCTGTTTAAATCCGTCTTCAGTTATCAGTATCGTTTCTTCGCTCTGAGCTACAAACTCCCCCTTTTTTTCTGCTAGAACATAATGAACTTGAATTTTTCCTTGTTGAATTAATTCTTGGAGTCCAAAAGCAACACCCATTCTAAAATCTTTAGCTAACCATCTTTCTGCAAAAGGAAGCGTTTTATAATTTTTATTGATATGTCCTAGAATTTGCTTAGATGTCTTTCTCCTTAGTGGGACTCTTCCTGCGTAAGGGTTTAATTCATAGATATAAGAAGCATTTGTATTATGGACGCTTCCTTCTCCTGTTGAAGCAAAAATTTCTATGGCAAAAACTTCCCCTTCTTCCATAACATCCCCACCTTGGTTACCCAATTCAGGCAATTGTTTTTTACCGTGCACAATCCATCTTTCAATTTGATGTCCGCCTAATTCTTTTATTGGGTTAAATTTAAATCCTTTAACGATGCTTTCAATTTTTTTTCCTAATTCCCTAGTATTGATTTTGGGTTTAGCTAACATTTTTGCTGCTTCAAGCGCTACTTCAGTTGCTTGAATTATATTTTCAAGGGATGTTTCATCATTAAAACTTACTGTAAAGGCGGTGTCAACAATGTAACCTTCGATATGAACTCCTAAATCAATTTTCACAATATCTCCTTCATTAATGGTAAGTTCATCGTCTTTAATAGGAGAAGTATAATGAGCTGCTATATTATTTATACTTACATTGATAGGGAACGCCCTTCCTCCACCTAACTCGATGATTTTTGCTTCTGCGCTTTTAATAAGATTAAATACATTTGTTCCAACCTTTAGTTGTGGTTTAATGAATTTTTTTATATCTTGAGCGATTTTACCAGCTTTATTAAGAGAATCCAACTTGATTTTTTTTTCTTTGGCTTCAGTTTCTGCATCTTCCTTACTACTTCCTTGATCAGATTGATTTTTCATTTTGTTTATTTCATTCATTAATATATGTTAATGTTAAAATTGATAAAAATATTTTTTAATTTAGTACATCATACATTATAAAATAGAAAAAATAAGGTAAACATTAATAATTAAATAAAGTTAATTTTAATAGATCATCTAAGTAATTAATTAATCACTCATTACGATGATTTACATTTGAGTGAAAATTTTTGCATGATACTAAAACTCTCGTTAAAAAGTTAGGAGGGATATATGGTTGTCTGAGAATATTAGCGAGCTCACGGATCTACTAAGAAAATTATCAGCAGTAAATAGTGATATAGAGGGTTCCGCTATAGTCAGTGTTCAAGGACTTCCAATTTGTTCCGTTTTAAGTCGTAATGTGAATGATGGCATAGTTTCTGCTATGTCAGCAGCTATACAGAGCGTTTCAGAGCGAGCGGTTGAGGAACTTGATAGAGGCGAGTTAAAAAGAATCCTTATTGAAGGTCTGAATGGAATTATTGTTCTCTCTAAAGCTGGTGAAAACGCAATTTTATGCACTCTTTGTAGCGCTAATTCTAGTTTAGGCATGGTTTTTCTAAACATCCAGAGCGTTTCCAATAGGATTGCTACACTTTTAGATTAGGAAACACAATTATTTTTATTTTCAGTATTAGAAAATTAAAAATTTAAGAAAAGAAAGAAAATACATTAAGTATTGTTTAATCTTATTTAGTCTTTAAATCCCTTGAAGGATGTTTATCGAGATATATTTTTATTACAGACATCAAACCGTTACCAATTCCTCCACCAATAGCCCCAAATATAGCTGCTGAAAGTAAAACGAGTATTAAAAATATCCATCCAGAATCTCCTCCAAAGATTAACTCTCCAAATTGATCAAGTAAAAAATAGACATTTCGTGTAATCAACCCAACTATAACATATATTCCCCATGAGAGAGAGACTCCACAAAAACCACTTAAGATCCCGCGTTTTAACGATTTATTAAGCATTCCTGCAATAATCCCAGGTATTATCACTAACTGCCAAACTGGAATTACAGTTAGTAACATTGTTAGGCATGAAACCGCTATTATACTTATGTAAAACTTTCTATTTTCAATTTCCATGCCATTAACCTCCAACTGGAAAGAAATATAATTTAGATTCAATTGAACTAGTAGGAAAGTTGTATAATGTGTTTGAGAAATATTGATAATGATATTTACCCTGTAAGAAAAGTTGTTCTAGTTGATCTGAATAGTGTTTTGAGTTTGAAAGTCCTCGTTGTCCTGATGGAATGACGCTTAAAGAATTATTTAAGTCGCTAAAATCTATAATTAGTCGCTCAGACGCACCGCCTCTTGCGTATCCAACTCCATTTTTTATATTGACCCCCGATGGATTGATCGTATACCCCTCTCCATCGGCTTCATAAGGACCTTTACTTAAGAAATCTAACTGAGTAAGAGAGGTGAAGTAAACTTGATGGAGATCTCCCCACCTCCAAGTTGTTGGATCATCTGAATTATAAAAATCTTCTAACCAATCAATAGTAGCATTTAATGCTTGCATCATTACATCGTCTCTTGTTTCATTTTCAGGCGTGGAGATATCATTGAACCAGTGGGATGATTCATTTTCTTTCATTAAATACTCTAATACAACAATTCTAGAGCGTATATTAATCTCATATAATGTGGATTCATCGTCAAACGTAAAATCTTGGAAGAAATCTCTCCATTTACGATATATTGTTGGTGCGCTTTCTTCCTTGTCCATTATAAAACCCCAGCTTTCTAATTCAACGAGAACATTATTGATTTTCGTGGGAATTGTAGGACTGTAATAATCGTGAGTAACTTCAATTAACTCGGGAATGAACGCCCTCGCTGCAGTTGAGTTCACATCGTTTTGAATATTTTTCATAGTCTCTACACTTACAGACCCATCAACAGCATTCATAAGCAGTTCATTTATTCTTCTTGCTCTATACCCATTTGCATATTCGTTTTGTAAGAAATATTTCTTGTATTCTGGACCTGCGATAATTTGGTTTGCGGAAGCTAGATATTTTTGTGAGGGATTAAGAGAGTTAGGTAATTCTTCAAAGGGGATATATCCAACCCATTCACCTTCACCGTTTGAACCGTTATAGGGGAGTGATCCGTTCCCTAAATGCCCTGGAGGTATTTTAGAATCGTCTCTAATTGGCACTTTTCCTGTTGGTCTAATAGCAATATTTCCATCTACATCCGCGTATACGATATTTTGAGCAAGAAGAGTCCAGTATTTTGACCCCTCGTCAAATTCTGCTCTATTATTAGCCCGATCAAATCCATTTCCAGCAAGAATATTAAAAAAATAACCGTTAGCAGTCCACTTTGGTGCCAAAACAATGTCTCCTAGAGAGGATGTCAGACCCGAATTAATTAAATCATTGAAGACAGGCCCGTGAACTGTATAGTTAACTACGAACTGTATTGTCTCTTGATCTTTAACTTTTATGTTATAAGTTTTTTGTGTATAAGCTGTCGACACCCCGTCGTAAATATAATTATTTGGTCCATCCTTATTATAATAATACCAATCTATAACATCATATCCCGTATTTGTGAACCCCCAACCTACCCTTTCATTATGCCCTACAGCAACACCGGGCATCCCAGGTATTATAAAACCATAAACATGAAATCCTGTATCTTCAGCTTTTAAATGTTGCTCATACCATACACCCGGCATCAACCAAGCAAGATGCATATCGTTACAGAGGATTGGAGCCCCAGTATTACTCAAAGTACCGTTAACAACCCAATTATTTGATCCGATTATTTGCTCTTTATTGTTCTCCATTAAGGTTTTCTCTGAATCAATTTCTTGAATATTTTCTAGAAAGGTTATTATTTCTGATTTTAAAGCAGCATTTGGTTTCAAATCAATTCCTGCCTTCATAGGGCTTTCAGGGAAATCCCCGTAATCGGGAACTATTGGAATTTGATAAGGTAAAGGTTCTCCAAAAAGCTCGTTATAATATGTATAATTTAAGGATTGCAAAGTAACATATCTTTCTAAATCATGATTATTCCAAGACATTTGTCTTGCCATTTCCTGTACTAAACACAATGTGTCAACAGTCGTCCATTTAGTAGGTTTGAAATCCATTAAATGGTATTCTAATGGTATAAAATCGTTATGGGATTCAATGTAGAAATTTATTCCATCAACATACCTTTCAAATGAACTAAAAAACTCAAGCGTTCCATTATCGTGCATTTTCCGTAATAATTCGTCAGTCTTAATAGCGGAATCCACCATACCCCTCGCAAGCATGATTTTATCACTGGATAACATACTCTCTCCTACAATCTCTGACATTCTTCCTTGCACTTGACGACGCCACATATCCATTTGAAACAACCTATCTTGAGCGTGACAATAACCTTGAGCAAAAAAAAGGTCTTCTTCGTATTCGGCAAAAATATGAGGTATCCCCCAATCATCCCTAATAACAGTAACCTCCCCTCTTAACCCTGCTACATTTAACCTTTCTGCTGTTGGAAGCTCTCCCGGAACTTTCCATACTCCGTTTCCCGGAAATAAGAGGCTTCCTAATGGGGGGATGCCCATTAAGGGCAGTGAAAAAATAGTCATAACGATTATTGCGAGTGGTACAAAAATAGTTAATTTTATTACAGCTTTCTTTACAAGATTTCTCATTATAAAACCTTTATAATTATAATAATATTAATCGAATTTTTTATAATAAATTCTAATATAATTCTATGTCAATTTGCTTTATAAAATATCTTTTTTTTGAAAATTAAGGGTGTTTTAAATAAAAATAATATCCAACTCTCTATTAAGACAAGAGAGAAATTTTAATCAAGAAGTAATTATAAATACAAAAACCACAATATAATATATTAAATTTAAATAAAACTTAAAAAAAAAAATGGTTTTAAAAAATGGCACTTCCTACTTCTTGGACATTTTGGTTAGAGGGATTAACAGCATCAAGCGTTATATCAGTTGGAATAATACTTGGTTTAATCTCTATTATTAAAGGTAGAAAATTAAAAGCAAAGCTTCTTACAGTTTTAGGATTAGCTATCTTCTTTATAGGATTTTTGTACCTGGGACCAACTACAGACTTCTTAACTGTAATAATAACAGGCTCTAATATAACTAGTGAGTTTTGGGGTCTTGGTATATATGGGATCTTAAGCTATTTATGGATTGCTCCAGCTTTAATTATGGCAATGTATATTGGTGGAGAATTGATAATACCTAAAAGAAAATGGATACTTGTTATTATTTACATGGTTTTAGGTATAATATTCGAATATTTTCTATGGTTTCAGACTGATAATACATTTGTTATAGATTTAATACCAGGAGAGATAATTGATTCTAGTTTTGTAACATTATATCCCACTTTTCTATTAATGGCACTTTTTATCCTTTCAATCCTAATATTTCATGGAATTGGTTTTTTAATAAAGGCTATAAAATCAACAGGGGTACTAAGAAAAAAGTTCTTACTATTAGGAATTGGATTTATAATATTCTCAATTGCCGGTGCGGGTGATTCCTTAGTTAATCCTGGAATTGGTTTAGTTATTGTAAGATTAGCAATGATAAGTAGTATAGTATTGATGTATTTAGGATTAAAAGCTTAATTTATTTTTTTTTTTATTTTCTTATCTCTTGAACATAATCAAAAATTGTATCAATCCTATCTTTTATACTCCCGAACAACCCTTCTTCTTCAGATATTACAGAATTAATAGCTGTTTTTAGGCCGTAATGACCCTCAGAAATTAATACTCTAATTGGAAGCGTTAAAATATCGCTTAACAACATCAAGATTTCTTGAAAAATCTTAATGATTTTTGGGATGTTTTCTTCAGTTTTTTCCATCATAGATTGATCCGAAGAAATTAAACCGTTTTCTCTTTCCTTTCTTAATTCTTCCCAAACATTGTCTTTTAACTCTGAAAAGTCAATTCCTAAATTTTCAAGTGCCATTTGGGCTCCTTCAAAGAGAAAATTAAGATCATCTTTACCTGAGAATTGTCTTACATTCTCGACCATTTCTGCTGGAGCTAAGCCATCGAGAAAACTTATTAATAATTGATGATAATCGTTTATAACATCAATAGGGATGAATAATAACACAAATTCTCTTAGCTGTTTAAAAAGATACCCCGCTGTTTTAGCAAAGGTACTATTTTTCAATGTTTTTTCGATTAACCCCCCATATTCATTAAGTAGGTGAACTGCGAGATAACCAATGATTCTTAATAAGTCGTCCTCATAATTTCTGAAATAATCGAAAAAGTGTTCTGGTTCCATGTGTAATTTATCTTCAATGATCTCAGCAACTTTACTTTGAACACCTTCTAAGGGTTCATCAAGTAGTTCCTCAATTTTATCAAGAGATAAAACTTCTTGAAGTTTATCAATAATGTCTAACTTAGTTTCTTGAACAACATCTTCTTCTATAGATTCTTCAAATTTAACTCCAGATTTAATTTTATCTTGAATTCGAACGGAGCTTAGTTCTTTCCATTCCAGAGAATCATAAATTTTACACATAAACTGAAGATGTTCATCACCTTTCGCTAAGCACTTCTGTTCTACTATGTTAATTCTATAATCGCTTCTTTTTATTTTAAGTATGAAATTAGCAACACTTTCTAACATTCCCGTTAAACCGCACGCAAGACCTTCAGTATTTTTATTGTTTATTTCTTGAAAATTGAAAGTATCTTCAGCATCTACCCCATACCCAGCACAAAGCGGACAACTTTTTATCGTTACAAGATAATCGTTATATTTAGAGCCTTCTTTAGGAAGTTCCTCGTAAGTTAAGTCTCCCTCTTCTAATTCTTTTCCAAAAACAACAACCCATAAAAGTTCAAAATATTCAATTATTTTTCTTGGGCTCCCAGGCATCCATTTAAAAACAGCTGTGTGACGCTCACATGATTCTGTGGCAGCCTTCTTCCCGATCTCTCTAAGTATAATAATACTGTCCTCTTCATTTTTCGTAATTTTATTTATCTCTTTTAATGTTTCACGATAAAGAAGAACGTAAAATAATGAAGTAGTGTTTCTACCAAATACTTTAGTGATTTTTTTTAATAACCACTGAACTGCTCCCATTATTAAACACCTCCCCCCTCAAATTTAAAGCTTTGAATACAAGATTTATGTCCAAATGTTCGAGATTCAAGAATGTTAAGTGGTTCTAGTATTAATGAAGATTTTTCTTTATTTATGTAAGTTATAAATTCTGATATCATCGCTGCAATAATTTCACAACCCGCAACATCGATATCATTTATATGATATTTGCACAATGAACAATCGTTGTCTTGAACGGTAATCGTTTTGTTAGGTTTATCGATTTCAATTGAAACTGAACTATTTAAGATATGTTTATAGATTGTAGTTATGACATCTCTCACATTTGATAAATTGATGTGATCTATCGGTTTCCAATATTTTACATAAGTTCGGGCAATATTTCGTCCCATTCTCCTTAAATTTTCTCTTGTTTCTGACACACCGTTAATTTTCATAAACCGTTGTAGGTGATAAACCATATTACGCATTTGATTCATTGTAGCATCTGACTGTATCAAATCTTCTCTGGTTAAGTTCATTCTTCACACACCATAGGGAAATGTAGTTGAATAATAAATGAAAAATAAACATCATTATTAATATTTTCAATTCGAATCACATATGATTAGTATGTTTTTCAAGGTAAGATTATAATCTCGAAAATCATTTATAGATATGACAATTTAAATTTCAAAAAAAATCGAGGTAAGAAATTTGGATGCTCAAATGGAAATTTTTTGGTTAGGCCATGCCTGTTTTAAAATAAAAATGTTTAGCGGTAGGATTATCTATTTAGATCCTTATAACATTAAAGATGGAGAAGAAAAAGCTGATATTATAGTCTCGTCTCACACACATGGAGATCATTTTTCGAGATCGGATATTAAGAAGATTTGGGGAGATGATACGATTTTATTAGGTCCTGCTAGTATTGAAAGTAGTTTGAAAAAATTTAATGGACAAGCTTTAGAAATCGGTGAAGTGTTCGCTTATAAAGATTTTGCCATAGAGCTTTTTCCAGCATATACAATTGAGAAAAGTACCCATCCTAAAAGCAATAATTGGACGGGAACCATAATAGAATCAGCAGGTAAAAGTATTTATCATGCCGGTGATACTGAAAGAATCCCAGAAATGAAAGATCTAAAAAAAAGAAACATAACTGTCGCACTACTTCCATGCGGAGGAACTTATACTATGGATTTCGAAGAAGCTTCTGATGCTGCTGTAGATATCCAACCTGAAATAGTTGTACCAATGCACAATTGGGAAAAAGATTTAAATTCATTTAAAGACATTATGGCGAAGAAAGATTCTAAGATAAAGGTAGAAATTTTAACGGAAAAATTCTTGAAAATTTAAAGTTTTATTTTTTTATTTTTCCTTAAAGCTAAAAGATATTTTGATTATTAGTTTATAAAAATAATTTAAAATGAGATTGCATATGAAATTGTATAGTGTCGGTGTAAGGGGAGGGTTAAAAAAGATAAATAAAGCCGATTTTAAAGAAAATGAAGTTTTTTTAATTGATGATTCTAAAACAATGTATTTATGGTTTGGATCAAATATACCTAAAAAGAGAAGGGAAATATCATTAAATAAAGCGAAACTATTGAACAGCAAAAAGGAAAACAATGTTAATATTCAAAAAGTTGTTCAAAATAAAGAATTTGGAGCATTTATAGCTATTAAAGATCTCTTACGGAAAGGCATAAACCCTAGGAAAAATTTAGATAGAAGACCAGAATTAGAAATAAAATATGACGAGACTGTAGAGCTTGTTGATGCAGGATTAGATCCCGATTTAGAAGCAGAAATCACTCTTGCAACACATAAGCTCTCTCAAGAAAAAAAATCTTATAAACAATTATGTAGATTGTTAGCCCAATTGCAGCTTGATTTAATAAAAGGCTCAAAAAGTACTTTAAAGAAGGATCTAGAGAAAAAAACGCTAGAAATCTTTAAATCTTCTTCCACATATGAAGAAGTATGTTGGCTAATAGCTCAATTAAAAGTAATTAAAAATAAACATTCTTTCTCGTAATATTTACTAAAAATTCCGCGAATATTATTATTCAGCGTAGTAGAATTGATTTTTTCTCAATTATTTTAGCTGTGAAAAAAAAAACACGACTTTTCTCAGATGTAAATTAATGTTTTATAATTGATATTAATAAAAGCAATTAAATATTTATTTTGACTAATATTAAACATACACACTTACAATCTACTTTTAAAAATATTGAAATTGTCAAATTGATTAATCATGACGAGAATCGAAGAACTGGCAGATTTTGGGATCGAAATTGCTGACAGTATGAAGGAAGGATATGTGATCATAGATGTTTTTACAGAATGGTGCGGTCCATGCAAATTTCTGAGTCCAATTTTGGAGAAACTTAAGGATGAAGGCCTATTTAGGCTTATTAAAATTGATCTTGACAAAAATAGACCCTTGGGTAATAGATTTGGTATAACTGCTATTCCAACTCTTCTTTTCTTCAAAAATGGAGATTTATTTGATGGAATTATTGAAATTCAAGGCCAACCGCTTGTTAAGAACGGTATAATGATTGGAGCGGGAAATGAAAGTACTATTAGAGAAATAGTTGGAAAAATGAATTAAGATAGTATTGTCTTATTTACAATTACAGCATCCAAAAAACTCCAATAACATATTTAGAATTTTTTTTATTTATTGATCTTAAAATGGATAAAAACAATTCTTTTTAGATAGTATCTACTTGCCTAATATTTTTTGAGTGTGTACTAAAAAGATATGATTAAAATTTAAAGATAGATTTATGATAGTAAGTAACAATAAAACTAAATCAACGATTATGGCAACAATAGATTTTGAATTTCGAAATCAAATTATCCAATCCGATATTGGTAATACGCTAGCTTATTGCTATCAATGTGCTACTTGTAGTGGAGCGTGTCCTGTAGCACAGATAACAAATGGACGATATAATCCTAGAAGACTAATTTTAGATGCACTTCTTGGCTTAAAAGAGAAAATTTTTGGTAAAGAAAATGCTTTTAATATATGGGGATGCACAGTATGTGATACCTGCGATGAAGTTTGTCCACAAAAAGTGGAACTTACAGAAATTTTTACCATTTTAAAAAATCTTAGCGTTGAAAAAGGTGAAGCACCAGACTACTATACAACGCAAGCTTCCGCTATTTTAGAAAGTGGTAAAGCCATCCCAATGCAACCTGCGATAGAAAGAAGAAGAGATCAACTCGGATTGCCAAAAGTTATGCCTCCAGATGTAGATGAAGTAAAAAAACTTCTAAAAGCTACCAAATTAGCAGAAAAAATTAGAAAAGAAGAATAAACTTCTTCATTACTCTTTTTTATAAAAATTTTCGGGGAATTAACATCCCCTAATAATAATGAAGCTTAAATTGAAATAGTAAATGAGCTTTATCTAGAGTATATAAAAATATTGATAGGTGAATTTTGAATGAGAAGACCAATAATCGGTGGGAATTGGAAGATGAATAAAGGTTTACCTTCTGAAGCCACAGATATGCTAAAAAAGTTGATTCCTCTTGTGAAAAACATAGATAACATTGATATAGTAATTGCTCCACCTTATACAACCTTAATACCGGTGATTAACCTCACTAAAAATACGAATATAATGATAGCAGCACAAAATATGTATTTCGAGGAAAAGGGTGCTTTTACTGGTGAAATCTCCCCTATATTCTTGAAAGAATTAGGATGTAGCTATGTTATTTTGGGTCATAGTGAAAGAAGAGATATTCTCAAAGAAACCGATGAAATCATAAATAAAAAAGTAAAAAAGGCTTTGAATTTTAACCTGAATCCTATTGTATGTATTGGAGAGCATTTAATTGAGAGAGAAGCAAATAAAGCAAAGGAGTTTATAGAAAAACAATTTAGAATTTCATTCAAAGACTTGAGTGATGAAGAATTGCAAAAAACTGTTATAGCTTATGAGCCAATTTGGGCGATAGGGACGGGAAGAACTGCTACTCCAGAACAAGCTGAAGAAATTCATATATTTATACGTGATTTGATTGCAAGTAGTTATAATAGTAAAACTGCAAAAGTTGTAAGAATCCAATATGGGGGCTCTATAAAACCTAGTAATGCTAAATATATTTTCAAAAAGGAAAACATCGATGGCGGTTTAGTTGGGGGCGCTTCGCTTCAAGCGGAATCATTTAGTGAAATTGTTAAAGCTGCAAATGATTCTCCTTTTTAATATCTAATACACTTTTGTTTAATTTATCCTAAAATTTGATCAAACCTAGATGCCAGTTTTCCTGGAAACTCACCTAAATATGATTGTGGATCTGCAAAAAGTAAATAAAAATAAGGCTCAAACAGGCCATTAATAGTTGGGCCAACTCCTGATTTTATTATATACACCCATAACTGTTCATTTGAAAAATGTGATTGTCGATAAATCCATTCAAGCGTTGGCATATTCGGAAATACGCTAATGTTTCTTAGAATTGAATCTATATCTGCCATTGAAAATGAAGTCCCGAAACTCATGATTGGTGAAAGATCAAACGATGTTATACAGATACCTTTAAGCCCATAACTACTCATTTCTTTTAAAAAATCGTCTGCTAACCTATTAATTTCTTTTTTCTGTGCGTCTACGCGATTTCTAGCTTCTTTGTCAGTTAGGATTTCGATAATTTTATCCTCTTCGTTTTGTAGCAATTCAAGGGCTGCATCAAGAGGAATTTTATCTGCGATAACTAAGTTATAAATAATTTTAATTTTTGCTTTAACAGACTTTTGAAGGAGATATGACTCAGATTGTATCGTGATTAATACATCACCTTCATATTGATTAGTATCTTCCTTACTAGGATTTTTTTTACTAGATTTAAATTCTATTATTTCAATTTTTTTATCAATATTTCTAGCAAACTCAAATAGTGCAGAAACTAATCCTGCGTTGAGTTCGAACGAGCTAACTGGATCTAATTTCGTCAATGGTTCTAAATTCTGTCGCGTGAAGTCAAAAAATCTTAAATTTAAATTAACACCTTTAGGAGGAGTATTTAGAATTAAATTATAATATGGAAAGCCTGTATTGGTAATAACAGAAAACTCATAAAATGTCATATTAAACATTTAAAGATTGAAATATAATTTAATCTATAATTATAGATTTGGCAATATATATTTAAATTAATTGAGTTAATTACATAGTTTACTTAAAAAAGCTAATCAAATTTCCAAGAATACAAAAGGGTAAAAACGGAGTTAACATTCTTATTTTATTATTATCGCAGGTTTTCCAGGTAAGCCTTGCGCCGCTTTCTTTTCTTGCGATTCATTTTCGGGGATAACAGTTACTTTACATTTATATTTCTTTTCGTAAATATTTTTGATTTCAAAAAAGAAATTAAATTCACCCTTGGCATTGATAGGGGATTTAACAAATTTTCCAAGATTCTTCAATACTTTAATGACTGTTTGAGAAATAAATTTCCCTTTTGTTTTAAAATCTTTATTTTCCATTAATTTTCCAATAATTTCTCCTTGATCCTTTGATTCTTCTACTAAGGAGAGAAGTTTAAGCATTAAATCGAATTTCCACTCAGCTGCTATAATAATAATAATCTCATTTAGTTTTTCTTTCTTAATAATTTGAATTATATGATTAATTGAATCAACAGTGTTATTCATTAAATTCCATTTGTAATCATTTTCAACGGAAAGAGTATTCTTATCGTAGCTAGGCCAAATAGCTAAACTTAAAAAGTCATTTTTTCCCATTTGCTCCCATACTTCCTCAGTCATATGAGGTACAAAGGGATGAAGTAAAAGAGTTAAATTCTTTTTACATTTGTCAAAAACTTCTTTATAAACACCCTCAGACTTATATCTATTTAATTCAGTAGTAAATTGGATGATTTCGTTTATGGCATCTCTAATTGAAATCTTTTCTAAGGCCTCACTTACTTTTTTTATAGTTTTATTAAGATAATACTCAACCAGCGTATCTCTAATTATTTTTTTCTCTCGGATTATATCAGGGGATTCAATTAATAATTTAAACGTGTTTTTTACAAATTTATAAGCAAAATCTACGCCTTCATCAGACCATTCTAATCCCGATTTAGGGCTTGCTCCAAATAAGATAAATAATCTGGCTGCATCTGCTCCATATTTATTCATAATTCCAATAGGATCTACAGTATTGCCATAACTTTTACTCATCTTAACACTTTTCAAAAAAAAATCCGTTCCACATCGTTTACACGTTTTATTGTGCATTTCTGCTTTCAATGCGAATGTTTCGCATTCAGAACAGAAAGGATGCGCTTTATTGACCATTCCCTGAGTTAAAAGCCGCTGGAAAGGCTCACTAAATGAGTGAAGACCAAGATCTCGAGCTACTTTGGTAAAAAATCGAGCGTATAATAAATGCATAATAGCATGTTCTATTCCACCAATGTATTGATCAACATTCATCCAGTAATCTGCGATTTCTTTTCTGTATGGTAAATCTTTCTCATCGGGATCACAATACCTAAAAAAATACCAAGAGCTATCCACAAATGTATCCATAGTGTCTGTTTCCCTTTTTGCTTGTTTCCCACATTTTGGACATGGAACTTTGACATAAATTTCACTTGTTTTTAGCGGATTTCCTCTTCCCGTGAATTTTACATCTTTTGGTAACTCTACAGGTAATTCATCGTATGGGATGGGTACAATTCCACAAGTATCACAGTAAATAATTGGTATTGGACACCCCCAATAACGTTGCCGGGAAATTAACCAATCTCTTAATTTGTAATTTACAGTTTTTTTTCCCATTTCTATTGATTCTAGCTTTTTTGAAATTGAATCTATTGCAGACCGGTTTTCCAAGCCATTAAATTCATCAGAATTAGTTAAAATCCCATCCCTTTCGTAAGCTCTAGTCATTCTATCCGCATTTAATTCGTATTCAAATGGTTGAATAACAACTTTTATTGGAATATTATACTTCTTGGCAAATTCAAAATCACGCTGATCATGTCCAGGGACTGCCATAACGGCTCCAGCGCCATATTCATAAATAACAAAGTTCCCAATATAAATAGGAATTTCTTCCTTAGTTATGGGATTAATAGCGTGTTTACCAATGAACATCCCCTTCTTCTCAATATCAATATTTGTTCTTTCAAATTTACCTTGTTTCATTACATCATTATAAAACTGTTCAAATAATTCTTCATATTCCGTTCCTTTTACCCATTCTTTTATCCAAGGATGTTCTGGTGCGAAAACCATAAAAGTTACACCAAACAATGTATCGGCTCTAGTTGTAAAGATATCAATAGTCCTGTCCTCTTCAGTAATTGGGAATCGAATGATAGTTCCCTCCGATTTAGATATCCAATTTCGTTGCATAATCTTCACTTTATCTGGCCAGTCCACGGTATCCAAACCGTCTAAGAGTTCTTCAGCATAATCACGAATTTTCAGAAACCATTGAGTTAAAAATTGTTGTTCAACTTCAGAACTACATCGCCAACATTTACCACTTTGTACCTGTTCGTTAGCTAATACTGTTATACAATTTGGGCACCAATTCACATAACTTTCTTGTCTGTATGCTAAACCTTTTTCAAACATTTTCAAGAAGAACCACTGATCCCATTTGTAATAATTAGGATCGTGACTAAAGACCATTCGTGTCCAATCGTACGAAAGTCCTATCCGTTTTTGTTGTTTTTTAATTGATTTTATATTTAAGTTTGTCCACTCTTCGGGATCAATTTCATGATCAATTGCTGCGTTTTCTGCTGGTAATCCATAGCTGTCATATCCCATTGGGTATAAAACATTAAACCCCTTCATCCTTTTAAATCTTGCAAATGAATCCCCTATTGAATAATTGCGAAGGTGTCCGATATGTAAATCAGAACTTGGATATGGATACATCTCGAGTACATAATATTTTTCTTTTCCATTTTTGTTCAAATCTTCTTTAACTTCAAAGATTTTCTCAAGTTCCCATTTATTTTGCCATTTTTCCTCAATTTTTTGAAAATCGTATTCAGAGTTAACCATTTTAAATCAAAATCAATTTTTAATGTTGTTTATTAAAATATAAACATGAATAATTTAAACAATAAATTTTTTTTGAATTAAGGTATATTCTTATTCAAAAAGGTATTCCTTACTAAAATTTTCGTTTTAATTATGGCAATAGATAAGATTAGAGTGTCGATAGGTAGTGCTTCAGTGCTAGGGTTATACGAGAGTAAAAGATTTAAGGACATTCCAACGACATGTTATTTAATGACTTATAAAGACGGTCATTGCACTGCTAATTGCGGTTTTTGTCCGCAAGCTAGAGAATCGGGAAGTTCAATTGAATTATTATCACGCGTTAGTTGGCCAATTTTTAGTTTTAAAGATTTTTTGACGAAATTGAATTACATGCCCCCTACAAAAAGATTTAAAAGAATTTGTATCCAAACCTTGAATTATTTACAAAATTTTCAAGACCTTATAGAAATTGTTTCCCAGGTTAGAAAAAGATGCAATGTCCCAATATCTATTGCTATACCACCGATGGGGAAAGAAAAATTAGAAAGATTAAAACTTCTTGGTGTGGATCGGGTAGGTATAGCTCTTGATGGTGCTACTCCTGAAATTTTTGAACAGATAAAAGGAAAAGTAGTAAAGGGTCCTTATAATTGGAGTAACCACTTTCAAAATCTCAAAGAAGCGCTTACAATTTTTGGAGAGGGGAATGTTACCACACATTTAATCGTGGGATTGGGAGAAACTGCAAATGCAATCTTGAAAATGATTAAGAAACTTCACGATTTAAGAATAAGAGTAAGTCTTTTTGCATTTATGCCAATAAAGGGGACATTGCTTGAAAAATTAAACCAACCGGATCTATTTAATTTTAGAAAAATACAATTAGGCAGATATTTGCTGGTTAGCGATAATAAAACTCTTAAAGACTTTACTTTTAATAATGTTGGTGAAATTGTTAAGTTTAATTTGAATGAAAAGGAGTTATGGGATATAATTCGCAATTCAAATGCATTTTTAACTTCGGGTTGTCCCGGTTGCAATCGTCCTTACTATACATCAAGACCTTCGGGTCCTATTTATAATTATCCTAGAACATTATTAACACATGAGATGGATGATATTTTTAAAAGTTTAAAGAATACGATTCATATATAATAGTGGTAATAGGTTTGAGAGATTGGAGATTTCTTCCCTTAGAAACTAGAAATGGATATTGGAATATGGCTTTAGATGAAGCAATACTAAATGCAGTTATTGAGAAAAAAATTCCTAACACTCTAAGATTTTTCAAATGGAAGCCATCAACTGTATCTATTGGAAGAAATCAAAGTATTTCTAACGAAGTAAATTTAAATGCTGTTAGAGAAAACGGTTTTAATGTTATAAGGAGGATCACTGGAGGTGGTGCTGTATTCCATGACAGTACTCGTGAAATTACGTATTCTATTGTATGTTCTCTGAAATTTCTAGAAAACCTTAATGCTAAGAATGTGATTGAGCAATTTGAAATTATTGAGGCGGGTATTGTTAATGCTTTAACACAATATGGCTTACAGCCTCAAAAAGGAGTTATTCATTGCCCTGCTATTTTTTTAGACGGAAAGAAATTTTCAGGGAATGCACAGATAAGAAAGAAGGGATATCTCCTTCAACATGGAACAATATTATTGGAACTTGATCCTAACCTTATGTACTCCGTTTTAAAAGCACCCTATAACGTAGGGAAAACTAAAATGGTGAAATCTGTATATGCGAAGTGCATCGGCATCAAAGAACGATTAGATCAGTATGATGAAACGAAATTCTTGTTGTATCTTAAAGCTGGTTTCGAGGCGACGTTAGGAATTAAATTAATAGACGGAAATTTCACAGATTATGAATTGAATTTAGCAGATAAACTTGTGTCTGAAAAATATTCTAATAAAAATTGGCTGGAAAAATATGAATGATATTAAGGATCTAGTTAAGAGGTTTGAATTAGGTAATCAAACATGGTCAGATTATGATAAATTGTTAAAACTTGATAATAGAGAATTAGAGCCGATTTTAAATCTTGCTTATAATATAAAGAAGAAAAAATTTGGAAATCTAATAAAAGTTTATATCCCCAATAAACGGTTTCCAGCAATAAGCATTACTGGAAGCGAATGTTCATTACACTGTGAACATTGTAATAAAAAATATTTAGATGGTATGAAACCAATCTTAACTAATTCCGAATTAAAATCCTACTTATTAGAATTAAACAAAAAGGGTGGAATTGGCGTTTTAATTTCAGGAGGATGTCTTCCCGATGGTTCAGTTCCTTTACTAAGCTTTTTAGACACCATCAAAGAAATCAAGAAGAAAACGAATTTAATAATCAACGCTCATACTGGGTTGCTTAGTGAAGAAACTGCAAAGCAATTAGCACTTGCTGGGGTTGATATCGTTTCTTTTGATGTTACTATGGATAAAGACATAATAAACAATATTTACCATCTAAAAAAAGATATTGACGATTATAAAAAAGCAATCAGACTCATGCAAAAATATGGAATAAATATCGTTCCTCATATATGCATAGGGTTATTCTATGGCAAGATTCACAAAGAATTGGAGACAATTAAATTTTTGAAAGAATCGGGATTAGATCCCTCTTTAATAGTATTGATTGCTTTAATCCCTCCAAATGATTCTGTAAATAATTTTCTTAGACCTCAACCAGGGGATATCGCAAAAATTATTGCGACTACTAGATTTATATATCCAGACACAGAAATTTCATTAGGGTGTATGAGACCAAGAGGGGATGTGAAATTAGATATAGAAAAATATGCAATTAAAGCTGGGATAAATAGAATTGAAATACCTTCAAAAAATACTTTAAAGTGGATAAAAAAAAATGATCCTGATGTTGTATTCAATTTCTTCTCAGCGTGTTGTGCAATTCCAGATAAATTTGAAAAATACGCAAAAAGCAAGGATTCAGATTTAAAGAATTATAAGATTTAATTTTTAAAAAGGAAGACTTAATGCTATGAGAGGAAAAATAGAAATTTTCGGAGTGGAAGATATCCCCCTAATAAAAAATGGCGACAATATTCCATTAATCATTTTTAATGCGTTAACAAAAAATAATATCTCATTAGAAGATGGAGACGTTGTTATTATTGCCCAAACTATTTTATCGAAAAGTTTGGGAAATCTAAGAAATATAGGAGACATAGTCCCAAGTCAAGAGGCTATCGATCTGCACAATAAAATGGCTCCTCTGATAAGAAAAAATAATTTACCTGATAAAAGCCCTGAGCTAATTCAAGCGATATTAGATGAATCGAGACAAGTTTTGAAAGCAGAGCATGTAATGATTGTCGAAACGAACCACGGATTTATATGTGCAAATGCAGGTATTGATAAATCAAATGTCGGAAAAGGGGATGTAATTTCTCTGCTCCCTTTAGATTCAGATAAAGAAGCCGAAAAAATCCGGATTTCACTTCAAAATTTAACAAAAAAAAAAATTGCGGTAGTAATTTCAGACTCTTTTGGAAGATCCTTTAGATTGGGGGCGGTAGGAGTGGCTTTAGGCGTTTCTGGAATATCTCCAATATTAGACAAGCGAGGTAGTAAGGATTTATATGGAAAAGAATTACAGAGTACAATTATCGGACAGATTGACAATTTAACTTCTGCTGCTCAATTAATCATGGGAGAAGCGGACGAAGGACTACCTGTTGTTATAATTAGGGGATATGAATATTCATTAATGGAAAAATCTTCTATAACCAAAATTTTAAGAAAAAGCGAGATAGATTTATTTAGAAAGAAACGCAAAAATGGTAATTTTGAAACCATTCTTAAATCTCGGAGAAGCTACAAATCAGAGTTTAATGATAAAGAAGTTAGTATTAACCTGATAGAAGATTGTATAGATGTAGCTCGATGGGCTCCAAGTGCTCACAATGGCCAATTCTGGCGATATTCTATAATTGAAAAGGGAAAGATTCGTGAAACTTTGATTGAGAAGATGAATTCTAAATTGAAAGAAGACTTGATACAAGAAGGTAAATCAGATAATTTTGTTTTTAAGAAAATAAATAAAACGAGAAATCAATTTCTCAATTCACCTTACTTAATACTCTTATGTTTGGATTCACACGATTTAAAGACCAACTCGGATAGTGCACGAGATTTTAATGAGTATATTATGGGAGTGCAGAGTATAAGCGCCTCAGCAACCTATTTACTTCTTGCATTTGAAAATAAAGGAGTATCAGCGTGTTGGTATTGCGCACCCCTATTTGCAAAAAAAATTATCAAAGAAGTACTGAAACTACCAAGTTCTTTCGTGCCTATGGCATTTTTTACAGTAGGTTATTCGACTAAAACAACTCAAAAACCATATCGTAAGGAATTAAAAGATATTATCTTTAAGATAAGGAAAGAAAAATGAGCGTTAAAATATGGATGATATTTACTATTTAGTACTTGCTGGTGGAGTAGGTGCGGCTAAATTTATAGAAGGATTGGCGAATGTAATTGATCCTGCTTTATTAAAGATCGTAATAAACACAGGTGACGATATAGAATTATACGGTTTACAAATCTGCCCTGATATAGATATAGTAACTTACACTTTAGCGGGAATAGTAGACAAAGAAAAAGGTTGGGGATTTCAAGACGAAACTTTTAATTGTTTAAAATCTTTAAAACGATTTTATGGTTTTGAGTGGTTCAATTTAGGAGATCAAGACTTAGCAACGCACATTTATAGAACTGATCTCTTTAAGAAGGGATTTAGCAAAGCAGAAATCACTATGAGAATTGCTCAAAAAATGGGGATAAAATCTCATCTTATACCAATGACGAATGAAAGTGTTCAAACGATAATTTCAACTGATTCAGAAGAAATGCATTTTGAAGAATTTTTTATTAGATACAAAAGTAGACCAAGAATATTAGACATTAAGTTTCAAGGCATTGATAAAGCAAAACCAGTTAAGGGTTTACTCGATTACATAGAGCATGCTGAGAGAGTAATAATTTGTCCTTCGAACCCTGTAGTCTCCATTGGAACTATACTAACGGTTCCGGGAATTAGGAATACTTTGAAAAACATTAAGCAAAAAGTAATTGCAATAAGCCCAATTATAGAAGGGGGAACAGTAAAAGGTCCAGCAGATAAAATGATGAAACATCTAGGGTTCGAAGTTTCTTGTGTTGGAGTGGCGCATTATTATAAAGATATAATAGGCCACTTCATTATCGATAATAAAGATTGTGCATTAAAGCCGATTATTAAGAAAATGAATATAAAGACTTATTGTTTCGATACCTTAATGGTCTCAACAGAAAAAAAGAAAGATTTGGCCAGGTTTACAATTAATTTAGAAATATAACATGGTAGACTTCACGCTGGAGTTTCTTGAATTTCAAGATCTTTTTCTTCTTTTATATCTTCTTTCTTTACATAATCCCCTACTGAAGCTAGAATCTCTTTTATCCTACCTTCTTGTTGGAGACGAATAATTAAATTTCTATGTTTTATTGAAGAGATAATCTTTGAAATCACGGGAAATATTAGTATCAATGGAACTAATAGTATTACTATAACTTCTGGAGAAAACATTGCAACGCTTTCCATAATTGCAGGTGGTAAATTAAAAACATTTTCCATGAACCATCTTGGATGAATAATAATAAAACTAATAATTATCAGTAAACCAACCCGGAAAATAAAATTAATAATTGTTGAAACTATAAGGCTCTTAGGTTTAGGAGCTGATGATCTGGCTGTTAGAGTATCGCGGGCTTCGCTATCTTCTTGAAAAAGTCGGTGTATATATCTTCCAAGTCTTCTCGTCTTAGAAGCAGCAGTAATTAATTTTTTTTCTTCTTCCTCTAATTTCCTTCTTTCTATCATTTCCTTAACATAAGAAAATGTATCTCCGGTTTTAGCGAAAAATTTTCCTATTGTTGCTTTTTCATCAATTTTTAATTCCTGTTTCCTTTTTTTTGCTTCTTCTTTGATTTTGTCAACATTTGCTGTTACATAATAGGATTCACTTTGTAACACGCTTAACTGAGCTTCTAACCGATAGCTTCTTTCTAATGATGGTTTAGTAACAGTGAATGTATAATTTATTTGAAAAGCCATTTCTAAATATATATAAGAAGCGATAGCAAGAAGAATTACAGGACTTGCAAAAAATTGAAATATATTATCGATAGGAATTCCCTCTAATAGATCCCTATTTAAAGGATCGGGAAGATCTTCTAAATACGGAAGTGTTATATTGAATAATTCTAACATATCTTTAAATCCAAAAACCATAAGTGGAACTACTAACATGAGAACAATAGATCCTACAACTCGTAGTTCGTTTTTTGGATCTGTTCTCAGAAAAGCTTTAATAGCGTAATAGATAGAGATGATTATTAATATTTGAAATGCAATTAAATAGAAATTTTCACTGAATACTGCGAATTCCTGACCTATTAGATCGGGAATTTCACTGAATTCTGGGGTATTACCATTCGGAAAAGTAAACCAAAGGCTAAACAATCCTCGAAAAAATTGCTCTAACAAAGTAAACAGGGACGGTTGAAATGCTGAAAAAGGAAAAGAGGCCACCATAACGCAAACAAAAGCAACTCCATATAATACAATAAATATAACATATGTCGAAATATTTCTTAAACTAGTTAGAAATGAAGATAAAACAAGTTCTCCTTCAGTAGTAGTGATTACTTTGTTAAAATCAAAAATTGACAGAAAAATAACTAAAATCCACAAGAAAATAAGTGCATTAATAACCTTTAGAATTAAAAGGTAATATCTTGCCATCTTTTAATACGCACTCCCTTTTTTCTTTGCTTCCATATATTTCCCTAAAACTTGGTTCATCATATCATCAGGTCCAACTGTAATGATGTTTACACCTAAATTTCTTACTTCTTGCTTTATTCTTATGATATGCTCCATCATTTCTTCGCTGATAGCTTCTGCAAGAGCCTTATCTGTGGATGATAAATCAATTTCATGGATTTCAAACCATGGACTGAAAGGATTGATTAAAATAATAGAATGGTTGAAAGTTACTAGTTTTCTGATTGCTTGCCCTATTTCTTTAACATTTGCTTCTAAATCCGATATAATGAAAATTAAACTACGTTTTTGAAACCGTTTGATAAAATAGCCCATCGCTTCAACAAATCTCGACTTACCCTCTGGTTTTACTCTAGCAACAAAATCTAACACTTGGTAAAAATGATCATCTCCACTCCCAGGTTTTAAAAATTTTAAATTTTTTTTATCTGAAAATGCAAAAACACCAACATTATCTTTGCGAGACAACGCAACTTTAGTTAAAAGCATGCAGGCTCTAATTGCATACTCAAATTTAGTGTTTTCAATAGCACCACCCGCCATAGAATTAGACGAGTCTACCAGGATCATAACGGTAACATCTCTTTCACTTTCGAATTCTTTCACAATTAATTTTTGATGCCGAGCACTTGCTTTCCAGTCAATCAATCTAAACTGATCTCCAAATACATATTTTCTCATACCGTAGAATTCAGATCCAAGTCCTTTTTGCTTAGATCGTTGTATTCCATAATTTAAGTTTAAAGAGCGCTTAGAACCTAAAATTTCAATTCTTTTAATATCCTCGTAGGGCGGATAAACTAAGATATCAGATATACTATCTGGAACAACTCTTTCTACAGAGTTAAATCCTAATCGATCTTTGACTATTAAAGATAGAGGACCCAAAGGATATTCGCCTCTTACTTTTGGCTCGAGAATGTAGCTGAACTTTATTTTTTTCTTTGGACCAATTTTAGTGGAAATAAAATTTTCTCCTAAAACTAACCTAAAGAGTTGAGGGTTGTAGTAATCTCTGATTTCAAGAAAATCAAAACTACTTTTACCAGTGTTTTCAATGATTACTTTAATATGAACAAAATCGTCTTTGAATACTTTCTCTTTTTCAAGTTCCCGATAAACTCTTAATTCTTCGATATTCATTTGATAATAGAATAAAGGTAAACTTACAACTGTACTAAATAATAGAAGTATGGCGAAATAAATCAGGAAGTAGTTTTCAAACGCAAAACCTGCTGTTAGAAAAAAAACTGAAAATAATACTAAAGTCCTTCCCTTTCCTCCTAACATCTTATTCCTCCTTACCTAAGTTACTTAGATCTTTTTTCTTTTAAATTTAACTCTATTTTTAATGCAAATATAACACTTTAAATAGGGATTGGAATATCTTCGACAATGTTTTTGATCACTATCTTAACATCTAAACCTTCTAATTCGGCTTCTGGTTTTAGTAGTATTCGATGGTTTAACGCGGGAACAATTAATGCTCTCACATCATCAGGTGTAACATATACTCTCCCTAAAATAGCAGCTCTAGCTTTAGAACACTTCATTAAGACAAGGGATGCTCGTGGACCACACCCCAGAGCAATCTGAGGATGACTTCGAGTTTTTAATACAATATCCCTAATGTATTTCAATATCCTGTCGTCAATGTATACCATGTTCATTAGTCTTTGAGCTGCGAGTAATTCTTCCCCACTGGTAATTGCCTCGACTGATGGAGATTCTCCTGATATCTGTCTTCTCATTATATCAACTTCTTCTTCTTTTTCTGGATATTCTAACCAGAGCTTCATGATAAATCGATCAAGTTGCGCTTCTGGTAATGGGTAAGTTCCCTCCATTTCGACCGGATTTTCTGTAGCAACAACCATAAAAGGTTTATCAAGCAGAAGAGTTTCTCCTTCAATAGTAATTTGTCTTTCTGCCATAGCTTCAAGGAGTGCAGCTTGAGTTTTGGGAGCGCTTCGATTAATTTCATCTGCTAATACAATATTTGCAAATAAGGGTCCCTTTTGGAGTACAAACGCTCCTTCGTTTTGATCAAATATTTTGGTTCCTGTAATATCTGCTGGTAGTAAATCAGGAGTAAATTGAACTCTTCTAAAGGAAATACCGAGCGTTTTTGCGAATGTCTTTGCCATAACAGTTTTCCCTAAACCAGGTACTCCTTCAAGGAGGACATGGCCATTAACAAGTAACGCTATGAAAAGTTGCTGCAAGATATCACCGTAACCTACGATAACTCGACTAACCTCTGATAATACTTCTTGTGCTATATCTCTAATTGGTTCTACATCTAATTCTTCCCTATCATAATACTTTGCTTTATTATGGGATTCCATTTATTATCACATCTCTTATTTTTTTTTTTTTAATTTTATTTGATTTTTTTTTTTTAATAAATTGATCATTATGATTTATTCTTATATGTTATTTACAACCCACTCCATCTCGAAGTATAGGTTTTCAAATTCTTGTTCATTTTTCACTTTGCTTTTCCCTTCTTTAATAGAGATCATTGTATCCATAAACTTAGCGATCCTTCTGATTTTAATTTTGGTTGTCTTTGGTTCTTTAGATATTACCAAATCTATTACATTTTTGGTTGTAATTTTTTGACCCCGTAAAAGAGCATTTAATTTTCTCTCTAATCTCCTATAAAGTAAAGTTAATGCTTTACCATACCTACTTTTCTCTCGATACCATCCAATTTTTTCTGCAAAAAATGAAGAAGTTCTAAATTTTTCTCTTTCTTCTTTTTTATCTTGTTCATCAGCTTTCTTTTTTTCCGATTTTTCGTCTTTTTTAGGTAGATATTTTTTCAGGGAATAAATTGCTAAAAGAGGATAAATCCAGGCTGTAATCGGATTAGTACTTAAATGAATAATATACTGCGTAATAAACCCAAAGATACCTGCCGAGGTCATATCCCGAGTTAATTCAGGTCGAATGTGTGCTTCATCGAAAACAATTATCCAATCATCTTTAGGTTCACCATATGTTAACCAATTTACAATATTTAGTCCGAATTGAAGATTGTCATAACCAGATTCTGATATGAGTTCGTTATTAAACAAACTCGCATCAGCTGATACGAAAACCCTTGAAGTAATAGCATCCTTAGCCATAAAAACTCCTTGAGAATAACCACCTAAAGGCCATTTATCTGGAAAACCAGGGAGTGCTCCACTTATTAAGCTTAAATCAACAAAATCGTCATCAAAATTGTACATATGATCATCATTTTTATCAACATATCCATATTCAGTACTTGATCCAACTAAATCCCAACCGAAATACGATAGGAAAGGACCACCTACTACTGCGGATGCTTCAGATAAAATAACATCACTAATCCCCACAGTAGTGGGATGAGCGGAAAACGATTGAATCACAGGAAAATCTGGAGCAACATGATATGAACCATTATCGCGTAAGATTCCATTAGCAAAAATAGTAACTGGTATTGCTCCTTGAAGGTGAGGGTCTAAAGCACTTGCGATAAAAATTTCCCATAATAATGTACTGGTGCTTCCATGGTCATGGCATATAAATAATGAATTTCTTGTAGTATTATCGAAAAAATCCATGAAATATGGTATTTCAAATATTGGATTGTAAAACAAATTAGGACCTAACAAGACTAGTAAGATAGATTTATCTAATCGCTCAGTAGCACTCAAGCTAGATTGAATCGTCATAACATTATATCCTTCGCCTTCGATTGCGTTTTTAAAATCAGATGCACCATTCCAAGCCTCATTATAGATAGAAAAATTCTGATCGTTTTTTCCTTGATCTAAAATTGGACCAAACAATGGTATAAATGTGAAAAGAAAAATCACTAAAAAGAGCGCCTCTCTATAAGCAGAACCTGTTTTTGATTTTTTACGAGATTGTATTTCTCTTGATTTTTGAACAGTAGTGTTTCGAATGAAAATTAACAAAGCAAACCCTAAAAACACAGCCCCAATATAACAAACAAGAGGAATATAGTTCATAAAAACTGGAAGAAATTCCCCCATATTATACTTGGGGTAGTCCTCAATGAAACTGCTTATAAAAACCCCATAGATTATGAGAAAAACCGTGAAAAATCCTATGATTAAACCCTTTGAAAATGGGACATTTTTTCCGTTTGATTTTCCAACACTTGACATTTTTTTTATACTGAATCTCGATTTTTAGTGTTATTTGACTAGTATTATCTAACTAAAAACTACGGTGGGTAATGTTTTTCCTGTTATATCATTGTATAAATTTGAGAATAACTGAACTGCAAAGTTTAATTCCTTTCCTGTTGGTTCAATCCCTCCATAGATGATATCCTCGATTTTCTTGATGAAAGGATAAATAGTCTCTGGTTTTTGATCTAACTCATTAACACATGTTATAGCGTATTCCCGTATAGTTTGGTAAGCGAGTCTTGGTTTCTTGAACTTTTTCGTTATTAGATCGTTGTAAATAAGATAAATATACGCTATTGCCTCTTTAGCCCTATTCGAGCTAACCAGTACTTTTACATTTTCTAATTTTTGGCTAATATCGATTTCAGGTTCTTGTCCTTTTTTTGATTTTTTCTTTTTTGCCATTTTCTTTACCTATTTCCTTTTTTTACATCGTTTTATTAATAATTTCTTTGACCTTATTATTTTTTCTACAATTGCTCAATATACTTCATTCTTATTTTTATACATATCTTAAAATTTTAATACAAAATTATAACCGGTTAATTCAAAATAAATGGGAGAAAATAGTTCAATTGTACTGTAAAACTCTTTTTCTGTAATTTGAAACGGCTTTGCATAAATAATCTCTTCTACTTTTTGTATAAATGGATAAATTCTAGCTGGTGTTAAGCTTAATTCTTTGACAGATATGATTGCAAAATCTCTGATTGTCTCGTTATTGTTTCGAGTTCTTCCAAACTTTGCATTGATCAAATCCATATAGATTGCGTTGAAAAGGTAAGACAGCGATTCTTCTAACCTTCCTGTTTCTTTTAAAATTTTAAGATTCGTTATTCTGTCTTCAAGAGGTAAATTAACTACTTTCGATTGTTTATCTTGTTTTTTATAATAACGATAACCATAAAACGCTAGCCCTCCAATAACAACACCTAAAATTGGAAGAAAAATTGAAAAGAATAATAGGAAAGGAGGAATTTGTACACCTGAACCAGGTGTAGTAGATTGTTGTTGAACTGTCACGAAATATCGAGTGACAATATTCTTTCCTAGAGAATTTGGTAGTCGGATAGATATAAATGTTTGACCCATCCACTGAGGAAGTGTGTGTACAATGGAAAAATCTCCGTTTGAATCTGTTTGAACATTTTGTAAGAAAGTTCCGTTATAAAAAATATTGATAAATCTATCATTAATCATTAAAGAGGGATCTGTTTTAGAGATCACCCGCCCCGAAATCCGTAAACTACTGTTAGCTCTAATTGTTGAGGGAAGATCCCAAATGCACGAAATATTCGAGAACAACTTTGTTTCTGTAAATAATACTTCAGAATATCCAATCTCGGGAGGTGATTGAAATGTAAGTTTTAAATCTAAATCTGCTATTCCAATATTTGGGGTAGGAATAGGCAGAATTAAACCTATAGAATCAGTTGAAACGATGTTAGTACCAACTATAAACGCCCCGTCATACCAAAAATAATTGATTGATGAAAACGGGATTCCGGTGCCATCTAAATATCTTAAGTAATCGTCAGCATCAAAATCAAAGAATTCACCAATTAATTTAGCATTAGATGGAGCGTTTACATCAAAATAAGAAGTAGTATTTACAAAAATTGTGTAATATGTTCGATATTCTACATTATCAGGTGGAGACAAAACAAGAGCCTCGATTTTATGAGAAGAATATATATCGAGAGATGGATCAATGGTGTAATCAATTTGGAAATCTCCATTAAGATTGGTAACACCAGTGACACTCGAGTATACGATATCGTCAATTTCAATTACTATGGTATACCCTACTTTACCTGTGTCGAAAATTCTGTTAAAAAGTCTTCCCTGAACATTTATTATGCTATTATGAGTAAAACGAGAATTGTTAATTCCAATTGGATTTGTTAAATCTAAAGTTGCCCAGATGCCTGAACTTTTAATTCTATCGTCTTGTACGCTATTTGAATAATAGGTTAACATGTTTAAATTTACTAGAGCCGGGGAAATGATGAAAATTGAAATTACAACGAGGATTCCTTTAATTTTATTATTATTTTTATAGGAGTTATATTTTTTTTTCAATATCCTCACTCGAATCTTCATTTATTAATTATGGAGCTCTAAATAATTCTATTTCATAAAATTCAATGTAATAATAATCGGGAGAACTAAAGTTATCTTCGGGATAGAAAGTCACCCATATCTCAGCATTAGCGGGCCAACTTCCGATCACTATTGTAACATTAAAGAATCCAGAGCCATCGGTGACCCCTATTGCTGTCCCTAAGACATTTCCAATGCTATCTCGCACGGTAACATTTATTTCCATAGAAGACATTGCAGTTCCGTTGTCCCAAGTCAAGAATCCATAGACATATAAGTCATCCCCTTCATAAAAATCGTCTTTAACAATATTCGTATCGTATTCTCCACTTATAACCGTGCCAGCCGTAACATTAATCGGAAGATTCATACTCATTGATGTATCCATATAACTCGTTAAAGAGATTCCTATTTCATTTATATTTCCAGTAAAAAAAATCAAAATGGAATATAATCCTTGAGGACAATTTAAGAATATGGAATTACTGTCGTATAAGTATGACCCACCGGAAACTATACGGAATTGAGGACCGTTCAGATTTAAATAACTTGAAACATCTTGAAACGATTCGTTAATCAGAAATAAACCTATAACTAAACCATCTAAATTTGTGCCATTTTGCTGAAGAATTCCATTCACATTAAACTGATGGAAATTCCTTTGAATCACATTTCGATTTAAATTTATCGAAATAGATATTGTTTCATTAATTACTATGTATGTTGTGTTGAATGCGCTATAAATATCATAATTCACTCTAAACCTAACCAAACCTGCATGTAAGGTGTTTGTTGGGATATTAAATTGTTTAAATCCTGACTCATTAGTAAAAACCCATGAAGTAATAAGCGTATTAGTAAAATCATCGTAAAGATATACGGTTTTTCCTATCTTTGTTAGCGCATGAACGATCTGAACTTGAATATGAGCAGTTTCTCCAAATTTAAATGTTTCAGGAGGATTTGCATCATCATAAAATGAACGAGTTGGATTTCCTTCTACTGAAAGAATTATGTTCAGTTGGTCAGGATCGATGACTTTAAGTTCATAAGTTGCAATAACAACTTCAGTGAAATTACTATAACCACCTAAGTAAAAATCATGCTCATTAAACTGATTATTAGGCCATGAATACAAAAACACACCAGAGAATTCAACTTGGATTGTATAATTTTTATCTGGAGTAGAACTCAAAACCATATAATCTAAATTAAATTCACCAGTCTCATCCAGACTTACGGTACCACTTTGTAGCACTAAGTAAAATGAAACATCGATTAGACCATCATACATATATACATTTATTTGTGCATATTTTATTGTAGCCCCGTTGTTAGAATCGTTAACGAAGCCGTGAATGTTAAAAATTCTAACCCCTGGATCGCTTCTTACTATTTCTCGTGGTTCAGGGCCATCTGTAAGGTCAATTGTGATGTTTTTATTGTAAATATAATAGGAATAATTGTAATTGGAACCCCATTGTGCATAAATGAGATGGGGGCCTGCAACAGTAGCAGTTGAAGTAGAATAAACCAGATGAGTATAACCATTCATAGTTTGAGCAGATCCTAAAGCTACCTCTTGCGTAACATCGTAAAAATCTATCCATTCTCCATCTCCAATCGGGTTCGAACCCCATTCAAGGTATACAGATAAATTAAGATCTTCATTTTTTGAAAGAACAGGTTGATTATAATCGTCAAAAACTGTGCCATTTATCCGAAAATTAAATAATAACGTAGCAGGGGTTGAAATTTTCAACTCGCTTGTAAAAATTGAAGAAGTATTAATATATGGAAGTATAAAAAATGCGGGGTATTCGGGATGTCCTAGCCTATTAATTGTACCGTTGAAATCCAACCTTAAAGTGTAATTTCCTGTAGGTGTATTAGGATCTACTTCAAAATTCAAATTAAAATACCCATTAAAGTCTGTTAGAAAAGGTCCGCTTGGAAGTAAATAGGCTGAATAATCCATAATACCCTTCAGAAGTTTAAGACTCAATCTTGAGCGCCTAATCGGGTTATTATTGATGCTATCAATAATTCGTCCTTCAATATTAAACAGAGTATTACTTGCTCCGATAGCGGTCCTATTTATTTCTCTTGGCGAAGGTCCTGATATGATGTTGATAGTAGGTTCCTCATTTAAAATAAAATAAGTAAAGTTTTCGTTAATTCCAAGCTTACCATATAATAAGTTTGGTCCTATTGTAACGAAATTACCTATAAAGTAATTAAGAGTTGCTATTCCATTAGAATTTGTTATATTGGAGCCGATCTGAACTCCCCTTGTGTAATCGTAGAAATCTACATTTTGATTTGATATGGGAGCGTTAGTTTCATTTACCACTATAGCCTTTAGTGTAATATTGGAATTTCTCTTAACTATTGGAGCATCTGGCATATCTGATGGAATGTCATTGATATAGAACCATAATTTTTTGACTATCCCCTTTGTTACATTGAAATCCATTTTATTACTTGAATCATTAACAAAACCTAGCGCATAAGGATTAAAGTACCAACTTCCATTCGTATCTACTCGTAATTCATATTTACCTACTGGAACTGAAGCATCAATATTTACATCTACATTAAAATCACCATTTAAATCGGTGTTATCATATGGAACATCAAACGGTGGAGTTCCAACTCTCGTGTTTGTACCCTTTTGAAGGATTATAAATTCTACTGTTACCCCACTAACCCTTTGACTATTCACAGGATCGATTACAAAACCTTGAATGTTTGTAGAGATATCAATTGATATATTTACTTCTTGAGGATTTATGTTCTGGAGATTTACCTGAATATCTCCATATACGGTGTACGTAGTTGTGTCGTTGACATCGGGATTAAATTGAGCAAAAATTAAATGTGGGCCGACGACTTGTAAATCATCAATATTTACTATGATTGAAGCGTTGCCATCTAAATTTGTATCGAATTGACCTAGAGTCTGTAAAGAGGTTAAATCATAAAAAGAAATCGTCGCACCCTCTACAGGAGCGCCATCAAGTGTTAATGAAGCTGTGAGATTTGTAGTAGTTCCTCTATATCCTGCGGTAAAGTTTGAATTTAATATGAGAGAATAATTGGCTAGGCTAGGAGGGACACTTCCATAATTATCATAATAGACATCCATTTGAATCCAAATACCATCACCACTTACATCTGTTGGGATATATATTTCCGCCCAGTTATACATATTTTTATATTTTATTGCAATTGCATTTCTGCCTTCAAAATTGTCAAATTGCTCTTCGGCCAAAAAACTATTGAATCCGTCAACAAAACGGCTTGCTATACCAAAAGCTCTTGCAAAAGCACAAAAAGCTGAAGTAAAATCAGACCAATAGCCAATTCCTTCTTCGAGAAACCATTCCACTTGATCATATCCGTCTGGAGCAGGGTTGTATTGACTTGGGTCAGAAATTCGTATAAAATTATATTGCAGATAATTTCTAATTTTATCAGCAACGATAAAAGTATTATCAGAACTTAATATTGTCGCATTCATTTGATTGTAATGATAAGCAAAATCATCGTTATTGCTTATATAGACATTGATTGTATCCCCTTTCAATTGTAAATATTTGCTTTTTATAGGAACAGGAGTATATAAAGGTTCTATAGCCACTGCATCTATTTCTGAATTAGTTGGTAGATTCAATCCAAACATTTCGTATGTCATATTAACATCCTCATCCATACTAAAGTCAATATCGAGAGTTGTACAATTAAACTCGTCTTTAAATAAATTGGGTATTCCTAGCATATTATTAGCTTGAATACTATTTTCCATAATAAAGGGAGTATGAAATAGAGCGGGTATAACCATAGAATTTATACCACTACTGGGAGTAAGTGGTATTTTTAAAGAAAGGAGATCCTTATCCCAATGTTGGGTAAAGTAATCTCCATAAGTGTAATAAGAATAAGGTGTCGTAGCAGCAGAGGAGTGCCATCCATCTCCCGTATATTCATCAAAACTTTCATATTTCCAGAATTTCGTTAAAATCTCGTTGTAATCGTCGTAATCATAAATTCTAAAAACTTCAACTTCAGAGAACATAAGAGCTGCCAGGGCTTGTCCGTAATCGCCTAAATCCAAATCATCAATATCACCATCGAACATATCACCTAAAGCATCTAAAAGATCAGTTAATTCGTCTGTTGTTAAATTGAGATCAGAAAATATATCTTGAAAATCTGATATATTATAAGGGAAAGGGATTTGCGTAGGTATACCATCCTCTGGGATTGCATCAGCTAATTCGTCACTTGGAAAAGGTCTTTGACTATCCCAAAGCATACTAAAGAAGACTGTTGAAAAAGCAAACGCAAATACCAATAGTACTGCTGTAAGAATGATTTTAAATACTCTTTTTTTATTTAGTGCAGTAACTAATAAATCTTCACGAAATTCAGACATTTCTATTCTATTTTACCCTTAACTTTTCCATTGTAAGTTTGCAATATTAATTAAAATTATAGTATAAATAATTTACTTAATATTTCTGATTCATATGAAATATTACTTAAAATGAATAGAGTAAGTAGTTAATGATGGAATTTTTCGATAAATTAGATCAAAAAAAGGTAGGTTAATTAAAAAATTAAAATTCAAAACCACATTTCGTGCAGACGCTCTTTTTAGCATATTGTGGTTTAGGAATATAGCTTAATATTTTTGTTTTGTCCTCAACTTCCTTAATAGCAAACCCTGTAGCCCCACAATTGGGACAAATTCTACGTCCTGAACCGAATCCCGCATCGATACTAGGGGTGGCTATAGATGGAGTAGAAGTCGATGGAATTGTTGGACTACTGCCAAATGTTGGACTTTGTGAAGTTATTCCTTGAGCTAAACTTGATGGCATAACTGCTTTTGGTTCTTTCAATTCTTGGATTCGCTTCTCTTTATAGGATATTTCTTCTTGTAATTTGCTAATTTGAGCATGAAGTGGTCCAATTTGTTGTTGGAGGTTTAAATTTTCCTGTTGAACTTGTTGTAGTTGGTTTTGTAATTGAGGTAATTGTGCTAGTAGTTGAGCTTTCTCATTACTAATCTGAGTAATTTGATTCTGGAATCCTTCAACAGTTGTCTGAAAACTGTTGATTTGGCTATTCAGTTGAGTTATTTGGTTATCTTTAACTATAAGCTGTGAATTTATATTTGCACATTGAGCGTTTACGTCACTTATCTGATTTTGTAATTGTCCTATGACATTATCCTTTTCCTGAGCCTGAGATATAACGGCATTGTATTCTGCTTGTGAGGGACCACTTGGTATAGTTGGTTCGGGCTGATATACTGGAGATTCATATAAATTAGTCGGCGGGAGTGGTGAAGGGGGCGGCATTGAAGGAGGCGGCATTGAAGGTGGTGGTATTGAAGGTGGTGGCATTGAAGGTGGTGGGGTTGGAGGGGGTCGTATAGGAGGTGGACCACGAGGTTTGTATTCTTCTTCCTCGTCTTTTTCATATTCTTCCGACATAATAATCTTCTCTTATGTTATGCTTAATAATATCAATAATTGTAACTTTAATAGTGAATTTTGTTTATAAACTATAGCACAAATGGATGATATCTTAACCTTCTTTTTTAAAAATTAAAAGCACTTCCAATGAGGACTAAGATGTTCTTTCAATTTAGGGATAACTTTATTACTTACATAATTTAAAACATCGCTACTGGATGCTCTAGGCTTTTCTTCTATTAGTTCATTCCCACTGTCATCAAGAACTTGTAGGCAATTATATACAGCTCTAGCTTGCTTATCAATCTCGTATCCTCCTTCTAAAGTAATTAAAATTCGATCATTAGCATATAGTCCAGCTATTTCTTTGATTTTCTTCAAATAATTTGCAGGTCCTTGATACGTCCAACCCATATTAGTAAGCCTGTCCGTCCAGTGAGTATCAAATCCAGCAGATATTAGGAAAAATTCTGGTTTAAATTCTCGGCAAATGGGAGCTATTATTTCATTAAAAAAAATTATATTAACGTCATCAGAAGCTCTCGGAGGCATCGGAAAATTGATGATTTTTCCTTGCCCACCCTCATTCCCAATATCATTAATAAAACCAGTGCCGGGATAAAGTGTCCTACCATCCTGATGTGAGTCAAAAAAGACGACTTCACCGTTTTTGGAGCCATTGAAGAAAATATCCGACGTCCCATTTCCCGCGTGACAATCCCAATCTATTATAGCCACTCTTTTTAATCCCTTTTCTTTAAGAAGATATTCAGCAGCGATCGCTACATTGTTAAAAATGCAAAAACCCGCACATTTGTAAGAGTTTGAATGATGACCAGGAGGTCTTACTGAAGCGAAAGCATTTTTAATTTTTCCTTCAATAATTTCGTCAATACCATTTAAATTTCCACCAACACTAAAAAGTGATGCTTCATATGTCTTTGCCGATACAGATGTGTCCGTATCAAGCTGCTGAATATGTCCCGTAACTTTAGCCATCTCACTAACCTCTTTAACACTTTTAATTAAACTTTCTTGATGAACATATTTGATTTGATCTTCAGTAGCTTTTCTTGGCTGAATTAACATAAAATCTGGATTTTCCAATAATTTTTTCTCATTTAAGAAATCCATGATTCCAATAAGTCTTTCGTGACTCTCGACATGTGTACCAATACGGTGGCTAAGATAAATATCATCATATATTAATCCAGTAGTCATTTTAACCAATTCACTGTTTTTTAAAAACTATTGAATAAAGAATTTTCGTTATTCTTTAAAAAAGTTCCCTTTTATTTAGCTGAGGAAACCTTTAAGTTTTTTGTTAAAGAAAAAGGTATTTTTTAGTTTGGATTTAACATGTATACAATTTTTATGTTTTTATTTTTAGGAGAGCTAGAAATATATATAGGGAAAAAATAAGTTGTTTATGTAGAATGGTTTATCGTATCAAAGTCATCATAATAGGAGAGGCAGGAGTAGGCAAGACTTCATTGGTAAAAAGATTTGTATCTGGTCATTTTACTCGAGATTATCGAACATCGATAGGTGCGAATTTATTTATTAAGGAATTAAATTTAAATTCAAATAATACTGTCTCAATTCAGATTTGGGATATTGCTGGCCAAGAAAGATGGAAAAAAATGAGACATTTGTATTATAGAGGTGCTCATGGTGCTTTGATTGTTGGAGATCTTACGAGGAAAAACACATTTGAACAATTAAAAGAGTTTTGGAATCAAGATATCAATAAATATTGTGAAGAAATTCCAAAGATTTTAGTTGTAAATAAGGTAGATATGGATTCTATTATTTCTAATAATGAAATTAAAAAATTAGCTCAGGCTATCAATGTAAAAGCAACAATTTTTACATCTGCCAAAAATGGTCAAAATGTTGAAAAAGCATTTCATCAAATAGCTGAAGCGATTGTTACATCTAGAATATAGAATAAATATGTTAAATTACTCTATAAGCGTTATACTTCAATAACGAGTTTTATAAATTTTCTTTGACTAGGATCGATATATTTTTCAAATGCTTGTTGAACATCTTGAAGAGGTACAATTTGAGAGATATATTTAATAGCATTTATTTTATCCTGAGAAAAAAAATCTATTGCACAAAAAATATCATCACGATCATGACCTAAAACACCCTTAATACTAACTTCCTTTGAATTCAATAGAAACATAGGAAATGAAATTTTTCCTTTAAAAACTCCCTCTAGGATAACATTCCCTCCTTTTTTTATTAAATCTATTGCCATTAAGATTGACTTTTGATTTCCTGCGCAATCAAAAATGTAAGTTGGTCTTCCATTTCTTTTTAAAAACTTTTTAATTTTTGCTGGATTTGGGGGAAAAGATTCAGTTGCCCCAAATTCTTTAGCTTTTTCTCTCAAAAATGCTTGTGGCTCAATTGCGATGATATAATTGGGAGTTTTTTCTATCAATAAATAACTTAAAAAACATAATCCAATATTTCCCGCTCCTATTATAATTATATTTTGGTTTTTAGTAATATTGGATAATTTTACTGCTCTACAGACATTAGCAAATGACTCAATCATTACAGCTTCTTTAGTGGAAACAGATTTAGGTATTTTGAATAAATATTTTCTTGGAACTTTTACGAATTCAGCAAATCCTCCATCTTTAAAAATTCCCATACCATCTAATTGTCCTTGAGCAATATCTAACGCAACATTTATTCCACAAACTTTATCTCCTAGTTTTATATCAGTAATATTAGAACCTATCTCTACAACTTCCCCTGTAAATTCATGGCCCATAATTATAGGTACTTGATACATCTTGAACTTATAATTAGTTATATCACTTCCGCAAATTCCACAGTAATGCGTTTTTACGATTACATCCTCCTCTCCTGGAGAGGGTTTTGGATAATCCTCTCTATAATCGATTTTTTTTACATCAATAAATACAGCCGCTTTCATGAAATTCTTCACTTCTTTAAAACTATAGAATTCTATAATTATTAATTCTAGATTGAGTATTAAATTAATCTTTTAATAGTGTATCTGCTGTTGTAAATAAAGGTAATTCTTTTCTTTTTTTTGGTCTTCTTTTAATTAAATCTTCCCTTGAACTTAATTGATTTAGATTGGTATGGTTATGAATTTTTTTTTTGTAAACATTTGGATTTAATTCTCTTATGAATTGAGAAGGGTTTAACTCTCTTTGACCTTTGAAAACTTTAATACTTTTAGGAGATATTAAAAATAATCTATCCTTTGCTCGGGTAATTCCTACATAAAGCACTCTCCGTTCTTCCTCATATGCGGGAGTATTAATCTTAACCTTGCTCGAGGGAAATAAATTATCGGATAACATGGGAATGAACACAACTTTCCATTCCAATCCTTTTGCTCTATGAATTGTAGAAAGGGTCATTGGTGATTGGTTGTCTATAGATGATAAACCGACTTTTTTAGATTCAAAGCTGGCTTTGTTCAGTGTTATAGAATCTAAAAAAATAGAAATAGAATTAAAATTTTGGGAATATATATTAATTTGTTTTAGATCTTCTAAGCGATCTTGCCAATTATCATATTGAATTTTTAAGTATTTTCTTAATTGATGAATTAATTTATTAATAACTTCATCTGGTTTGTTATATTTAATAGATATAAAAAATCTCTTTAAGTAATCACAAATTTCTTCCCTTACAAGCTTGGAAATTTTCAATTTACTTAATAAAGAAGCGAGATTGTTATTTGAAATTAAATTTTCTAACGGGTTGTTTATAGCTGAGATCATATCGAAAATTTTGGAGGAAGTCTTTTTTCCAATGCCTTGAAACAAAGTAAGTATTCTTGACCAAGAAATCTCATCTTGCGGGTTTTGAATAACGCGTAAATGGGCTAATAAATCTTTAACGTGAGCTCTTTCAAAGAAAGATACTCCTGATTGAACAATATAGGGGATTTTATACTTTTGTAATTCCAATTCTATTCTTAAAGAATGATAACCAGCGCGGTACAAAACAGCTATATCGTCTAAATTATACTCTTCGAGTTTCAATTGATTTATCATATTAACTATGAATTCTGCTTGGTATCCATCAGACTCCGTTGAAACATGAATAGGTTTCATCCCATTCTTACGTGTAGTATGCATTTGTTTCTTATATTGAGATAAGTTATGTTTTATTGACTCATTAGCTAACTCTAAAATCTCAGGAACACTACGGTAATTGTTTGTTATAGCATACCTTTTGCAATCTTTATATTTTTTCTCAAAATTCAATATATTCTGAAAATTTGCGCCTCGAAACGCATATATACTTTGTGCATCATCACCAACAGCCATTACATTTCGTTCTGGATTTTGTTGTACGATTTTATAAATAATTTTATCTTGGATATAGTTAGTATCTTGATACTCGTCAACCAAAACATATTTTATTTTTTTAGCTATTAACTTTGCAACAAATCTTTCATCTAATAACCTATTCCAGAAAACTAATAAATCGTCGAAATCCACTAAGTTAGCTTCTGCTTTTTTAATACTATAGATTTTTAAAACATCTCGTAATTTCGCAAAGACGGCATCGCTGTCAAAAATTTTGTATTTCCATTGAATTACTTCGCGAATTGTCTTATTACAGTTGATAGAAAACGATAAAATAGATTTTGCCATTGAGGGTGTAGGAAATTTTTCTTCGAGATCTTTTGCATCTGCTTTATCAATTGATAACTTCATTAATCCTTTCGCATCAGTTTCATCCATAATTGTATAATTGGGTTTTAATCCGAGTGTTTCTGCATACATCCTCAAAAATCGGCTAGCAATAGAGTGGAAAGTACCAGCCCAAATACCCTTTGGTTTTTTTCCAAGTAAAATTTCTACTCGTTTGAACATTTCTTTAGCGGCTTTATTCGTGAAAGTGACAAGCATTATTTCACTTGGTTTTACTCCAGACACTAAAAGTTTAGCAACAGAATAAACGATAGTCCTCGTTTTTCCAGAACCAGCTCCTGCAATAACCAACATAGGCCCTTGAATGTTATTCACAATTTCTTGTTGTTCTTCGTTTAATTCTGTATTGAAATCAACTTGTTTGTATTCCTTGGTTCTTTCTGGCTCATCTTCATCATCTAGGGTTTCAACAAAGGCCTCATCGGAAAATTCAAAGACAAATTCTTCCATTTTTCTGAATTTATTACTGCTGTTTGATAATTTCATCCTTACAAAACAATTTAGTTTTTATTGAATTTAAAAAAGAATTAATAAATTGAGAAGAATTAATCGTCCTTATTAGTAAATTTAATTGTGTTATTCCTTGGTTCATAAAGAGTGCCTTCCTTAACCAGTTCTTCCAAAGCATCCCTAATCCATTTTTGATCTAAATCTTCTTCAAGCTCAAGAATTTGAATAACATTTTTTTTTTCTAAAGATTTCCAATTATTATCTTCAAAGATTTCCTTTAATCTGGTAAGCATTTTATCAAGCTTAGTGATAGAGCTTCGAGATTGGCCAACTAAAATCCGATCCATATCAATCTTTCCCGTGCTTTCGTCGTAACCTGTGTCTTTTAAATACCTCTTAAATAATTTGATAATTTCTTCAACATCACTTTTAATGACTTTTTCCCTAAGTGCCATTTTTGCATAAGCTTCGCTTAATCGCACGAGAGCATCAAGATTTCTTGCTAAAATCGAAACAATCGCATCTTCACTATCGTATTGACCTCGTAGTTGTAAATAGAAAGCTTTAATTTTTTCTTTTGCTTCTTCAGTCAATACAGGAAAACATTTCCTTCTAGCATATTTAATATATTTTTTTAAAAGTTCTTCGTCAATAGGAGCTAATTTACTAGATTTAGTTTTTTCTTTCGGTCCTTCCATTGAATTTTGTAATATAAACTCAGCCATTTGTGCATCATTAGCGGGATCTGGTTTGTCCGTAACTATAAATATTAAATCGAAACGGGATAATAGTGAAGGTGGAAGATTGATATTTTGTGTAGGTGTTTTATAGCGATCATACCTTCCAGTGCGAGGATTTGCTGCCGCTATGATTGCTGTCTGAGCTTTTAAAGTAGCTACAATTCCTGCTTTAGCAATACTAACAGTTTGTTGCTCCATTGCTTCGTGAAGAGCGGAACGATCGGATGTGTCCATTTTGTCAAACTCGTCAATAGCAGCAACCCCACCATTAGCCAGAATAATGGCCCCCGCCTCAAGGTTCATTTGGCCGGTCTCATTGTCTTTAATAACCGCAGCAGTTAAACCTACTGCCGTTGAACCTTTCCCTGATGTATACAAACCGCGAGGTGAAATGTCAATTGCGCTTTTTAGAATCTCTGATTTACCCGTACCTGGATCCCCCACAAATAAAATATGTATATCTCCTCGTTTAAATCCTCCCCCGGGTCGTGGTTTTCTAGTACCCCCGAATAAACTTAATGCTGTCGCCATTTTCAAATCGTCTCTTCCATAGATAACAGGGGATATAGACCTTGCTATTTTCTTTTGTATCATGGGTTCTTTTGATAATCTTTCAATCTCTTCTTTATCTTTTTTAGATAATTCAATAAGTCCTTCTGCCTTGTCTTCTGGATCGATGTAATTGACATCTATAAAAGTTTTGAAGAGTGTGCTATTCATGCTTTTAGTAGATTGCGCTAAAACTGATTTAAATGTCCCCATTAAAGTAACTCTATCGCCAGGCTTTACAGTATCTACTAAATCGTATGTTAATATTGCTTGAATCGCTCTAGGTATTCTACCAGGTGGCAGATCTTCTGGTATTTCTTGGATCATGACGCTCTGCCAATCTATAAATTCAGAATTTTTAGAAATAAGCCTGAAATCTGATTGAGATTTTGCTTTGCAGCGCGTATTAGAACAAAATTTAGGCCATTTTATTCTAGATGTAAGTTGTAAAACTTCAAATTTAGCACCACATGTCATACATTCGAACTCTGCTTTAATTAATTTTGGTCTTATCGTTGAACTCCTCACTAAAATTCCATTAGTCCACACCAAACGATCAATGTTTTTTGCCCTTAAACCTCTTAAAGTTATAAATAGGGGACTCTTTTCGTCTTTGGTTGTTATCCTAACGAAGTAATCTTGATTACTTAGACTACCACCTTGAAATTTCAGGATGTTCTTGAAAGCATCAATAGCATCTTCTAAAAGGGAACTAGGATCTTTTCTTAAAAGCTCAGCAATTTTAGAATCAAATGCTAATAAATCTTCGTAGGAAATAATTAAAATGTTGCCACTTTTTGAAATAACATCATTAATCAAGTCTAAATATTTATATACTCCGGGTATTTCTTCAAATAATCTAAAAAATTCTTCAAAATGCTGAATTTTGTGAATAGGTACACTAGGGTTGGACATTGGCGTTGTCAAACGAGATCACCTTTATTATAACATTGATATACCCAAATTATTTTTGGTGATATTTTAATCCAATATATTAACGATTTAAGCTTATTAAGCAGTAAATAAAATTTGTCGGAAAAAAATAATAAGAGATAATTAGTTTAGTGAAATACTCCACAGAAATATCGACAAAATCTTGGTTTTTTTTAACCTTCTCTTAATTTATTTAGGATTTCGCAAATAATTTTATCTTGCGACATTTCACATCTAATTTTAAGCAATGCTATTACCCTCTTTTTTATTTTATCATCTGCATATCTAACTGTTCGCCCCAATATAATTGCTATTGATTGTTGTGTTTCTATGGTGGATTCATCACTTAAATTTTTTAATAATTTCGAGAGCATTTTAGTTATACCCATTTCTTGGATGATTTTAACCATTACATCTACGGTTGTTGCTCTAACATCTTCTACTTCGTCTCCTAACAATGATATAATATTCTGAAAAACTCTATCTATCTCTAAAAAGCTATAAATATTTAATAAATTAGCAGCTCCTTCTCTAACCTTAGGGTCCTCGTTCGATAAATTTTCTAAAACTTTTACAAAGGGGATTTCAGATTCGGAAATTTCTTTAATTGAAGAAAGAATTTTCATAGATGATCGTCGGACCCAACTCTTATCGTCATCCATTAGACTTACTAAATTCTTTATTATTACTTCCTTGTCTTCAATAAAAGGGATTAATTTTCCTAAACTTGCAACTGTAGCATCACGTACGATCCATTCTTCGTCAATTAAAGCCTGATTAATTAAAGTATTAGCAGTAGCCACAGGCATGGTTTTTCCAATATATCCTAAAATTTCCACACTTGTTTCTCTAATGAATGAATCGGAATCTGATAAGTATTCTAAAACGAGAGGAACTGGAATGATATCCGGTATGCTTTTTGATATTTCCAATATAGATTTAGTTAAAACAATTCTAACAGATAATTCTTGTTCAGGGAGAAATCGTAATAATTCTGCTATTACAGATTTTAATGCTAGGGGTTTTGTTTTTGAAATTTTTGAAATAAAGTGAGCAGTTTCTTTCTTTAGAACAATCTCATTTTCACTTTTAATTATTCCTAGTATTGAATTGAGGGCTATTAAATCAATGAAATCGTCTATTAACCCATCCAGCGAAGAGATAATATTAATTTTTGTATCAAGATCTTCCGAATTCAACTGATCAATTAGTTTTGGGATTATTTCATTAGGATATTTCTTGCATATCTTAATAATCGTTTGGGAAATAATACCTTTAGATATAAATTTTGTTTCATCTTTGATTCTGATTAATTTATCTAAAATTAGAGTTGGGTTTTTCTTAAAATTCTTAACTATAATATCTGAAATTACTTTTTTTAACTCGGGATTGTTGAATTTTATGAATATTAATAAAGTTGTTAATATCTTTTCGGGATTACTTTGCCATATTATCCCTAATAGAGAAACAATACTATTTAACGAATCTAAATTTTCAGTATCAATTTGACTAATAATTTTTTCTAGATCGATGGACTTTGGTTCTTCAGCATAATATTTTTCTAAAGCTAAGACTGATGATTTCCTTACTTTTTCATCTGAATATAGTAACCCTTCATAGAAAGATGAGATAGGAATAGAATTTTTTTTAAAGTTCCCTATTTTAGAAAGCACATCAAATATAGAAGCACGTACCTTACTATTAGTATCGTGCATCAAGGGAATTAATGTTTTAACAATATTGGAATCAAGTTTTTCTATATTCAGATTTTTCAAGTTTCGAATTGCCGCTGCTCTAATGTTTTGATTAGGGTGATGAATTTTATTTAGTAAGATTTCAGGTTTTACGCTCAATTTTGTCTCTGATAGCAGATTTAAAATTTCAATTTGAATGAGACTATTTGGATCGTTTAGTAGTTTCATTAAATTTATATCTTGAACTGAATCTTTTCCAATCTCTATTAATTTGGTTAACATTTTTAACCCTATCAGTTTCATCCTCCACTCAGAATCGGATATTAAGTTTTTTATGATTTTTGTAGGGATTTTTTTTATTAACGAGTCTTCACCGTGAAGAATTAATTCAGCAATAGGGATGCTTTTATCATAATTCGGTGATTCGAGAGCTTCTTCGATCCATGGTATAATTACCTCAGAGGCATCTTTCTCTAGTTTTTTTAATATTTGAATAGAAATTCTTCTTGAATTCGGATTTGAATCGCAGACTGCATCCAATAAAGAATTTTTATACTCCCAATCGCCCAAAGAAATTTCTGATTTTAAAGGAATTCGCTCGAACATCATTAATAGGGTCTTCTCGGCGTGATCCCTAAGTATGGGATCAGAGCTTTTTATGAAATTAAATAAAGGTATAGCATCAAATGTTTGACCGTATTCTATAATCTTAGAATATTTAAGATTTTTCTTAAATGTATTAGTTTTTGATATGAGATAATAAGTAGTAAATGTAAGCATAAAAATTTCTTCTATTATAGCTGCCCAAGCAAACATAACAGAATTAGGAATAAGTTCCGCTGAAAGAATCCAATAATTAAAAGTTTCCGTTAATTTATCTATGTTAACTATTAAGAAATTTACTAACACATTAATTCCAATAGCTGCCATTAAATATGCGGCGAAATAAATATCGATGCCACGATATTTAATTTTACGCCCCCAAAATCGTGTAAAATAGCCTATAATGCCAAATAAAAGAGTTACAAAAACAAAATAAGAAGTCATCGTAGAAAATGCAAGTGATCCTGAAAAAAAATAAATTATTGTCTGAATTAATGAAATCCATGCCCATATAAACACGAATATCATTAAACCTAACATAATGTATGGTTTTGGATTTGAAATAAATTGTTTCATGCCTCTTTTACTATCTTCAAAATTTAAAAATATGGACCTTTTAATGTCAGGAATGTGATAGTATTCGTTGGAAATCCCTGCAATGTAGCCCTTAGATCCATAAAAAGTAAGAATCATTAAAGGGTAAACAAGTAACCATGAAATCCATATCATTAAAAATGGCAAGCCTGTAAAAGACAGCAATAAAGGAGGTATGATAAATAAAAAATATAAGAGAACTGCCATTAACACAGAAATTATCTTACTTTTAGAAAAATTGATAATTTTATTACTAATAAATTTGTGAAACGGAGTGAGCCCTTCATCTAATTCAGAACTTAAAGCAATGAAAAGGAAATCAATCAACGGATAGAGCGATATATATCCAATGCAAAAAACAAAAGGAATTAACAACGCAAGAGGGTTGATATTGGGGGGAGTTAAAGGGCTATTTTGCCAAAAATCGGGAGTTTTTACGGCAAAAATGAATGCCATCGCAATAACGATCATCACGCCTGCGCCGAAGATAAGCCCATATACTAAACACTGAAGGCGATCTCTAAGATTAAATTCTCCTTTTTTGACCAAAGCTACTTGTTTATAGATTATGAAGAATCCAACTGCGAATAACAATAAAAAAATTATAAAAAGAATAAGTTCAATAAGCAAATTATTCACGATATTTTTTGAAATATTAATATTTTAATACATTTATATTTCTGTAGCTTAAGATAAATTTAGTATAATAAAGAATTGAATATTATTAAATATTGAATAAAACGTGTTTTAAGTTGGAAAAAATTGTAGTAAAACTCGAGGATTCTTTAAATCGGGTAAATTTTATTTTCAAAAACGAAAAAATCACTACCGAATGCATAGACAATTACAATCGTTTTTCCATACTAGGAAGCAATTTTGGCCCTTTTGAGAAAGGTGAAAAATATACGATACCCTTTTTTGTTGCACTCCCTCTCATAAAAAATAACATCCTTAAAATTGCATCAAACGAAAAATGCGATAATGTTGATGTCCAAAGATATGCTATAAGCGAAAGAGATAATCAGATGCTTATACAAAGAGATAACTTATATTTCTTAAACAAAATTAAGGAGTTTAAATTTTTCATCGAAAAAGAGGTAGAAGAAAAGAACAAACCAAAAATAAATTCGGATTTGTTTACATCATATTCAACAAATATTGTGGATAGCCGGCTTTTAAAATTGCTAAAATTAGCTAAATCTAATCTATCTGTAGAAGATGAGAGGAGATTAACATCTTCTGAAATGATCCTGTTTAACAAGTTGTCTGAGCTAATAAAAGGTTGGAGAACATTTTTTTTAAATAACAAATAGAAACCATATAATTTTAGAATTTGATCTCCTTTTTACCATATTTTTTAAAGTAATTTTCAATATGGGTAGCGACTGTTGGGTTAAGTTTTAATTTCGGTATTATATCTATTGCATCGCTCATTGAATAATATTTTACTCCTTTCTTGTTGAGGGCTTCTTCTACAGTAAATCCATCATCTCTAATCTCATTTCGATTCGTTAAACCGATAGCAGCTATAATATTCACATTAATTTTTGTTAAATCATCAATTGTGTTAAGCATGGAACTTCCAGTTGTAGATGTGTCTTCAAGTAATATTACATTTCCTTTGGGAATTCCAAGAAAAAACTTATCCTTTAAATCCCCATGTTCCTTTGGTTTTCCCCGCCCCATCGATAGCGTATACATACCAGGCTTTATTTTTTTATCCTTGAACGCCCATTTAAATTGAGTAATTATACCTAATTTCGTTGCTCCTTCAGGTACGCCATAAAAGCAATCTGGTTTAAGGTTTAGATGCTTTACAAATAATAAAAGATAATCACTAATCGTATTTAATAAAAAAACATCTTCAGCAACTGTTCTCCAATTTACATACCAGTACGATTTTCGACCTGATTTAAGCGTTATTGGCTCATCAAAAAACCCAATCACTCTATTTTTAATAATAAAATTATAAAAATTTTTCTTTTCTAGTTCCCAACTCATTTTATTCAACTTATTCTTTTAAAACTAAATATTCTTTCCGAGCCTTTGCGTATTCTTCTCCACTAAGATTACCAGCTAAGAACAATTTTTCTTTTTCCTGCATTATTTTTCTTTTTTCAGCTAAGTCCTTCTTTCTTTCGGCTTTCTTAAATTTATCGATTATTGAATTGCTAAGGTTTTTTACTTCCTTATTGTTCTTTTTTACTAATTTTTCTACATAGGGCTTTATTGGTTTAACCATTTCGATATTTTTTTTTGCTAATTCCTCAATTCTAACCAAAGCTTTATTTACTTCTTCGATATTATCTCCATCAAGGACCTCGATTAAGCCGGGAATCGCAACATCAGTAAGGACTTCATCAAGATATTTCTCTATTTCTTTTTTAAGTTTTGGATCGTTATATGATTTTAGTTGATTATTGCGGATGTATTCAATAAAAATAAGTGGCAGTTCAATTGACCATTGTTTCATCTTTTCCTTATCGATGAGTTGTACAATCCCCCCATCTTTTTTATAAAAAATTTTCAATTATATCCAATCTCCAGTTGATAGTTTTTCAGGTATATATTGATCTGTCAAAAATTCAAATCCAAAAGTCGAGAGAGCTTGAATTTCCGCTTTTACTTTTAATTTTAGAGCTAATTTTAGGTCAGTTTCCCAAGCTTTATTTTTTTTGACAAAATCTTCGTTTAACATCTCTTTAGTCCTCTTAATATCTGTTTGATTCATAGGAATTGTGCAATCGTTGGGAATTTTATATTTTTCTAAATCCCTAGTAAGTACACCTAAGAGTTTTATATCGGGAGTTGCTAAAAAAGGTGATTCGTAACTTAAACGTTTAGATCCTCGTAAGTAAACTGAATGAATGTAATGCCCATATGGGTCGCTATCAACTAAAGTAAAAACAGGCAACTGGAGTTCCTTACTAACCCTTCTTAGGAACATACGTGTAGCAATATCCGCAGCACCCTTTGCTGTTAATATTATACAGGGATATTTTCTCCAAAATCTAGCTTCTGATAATCTTATCATTGCCGCGTCTTTTTCTAAAACTAAAATAAATTCTGCATCTGATTCAAGTATTTCAATATTATCAAGCATTGGACTAATCGTCCAACCTCCACTTCCTAATCCTTCCAAATCAATTATATCATTCCTATCTCTAATTCTAAGGCGTCCAATGCATGATCCTTTAGCTGAAGCTACAATATGTGTTGAATTTCTAGTCGTATATAACATTGTAGCGACATCCTCAATACATTTGTCGCTATTCTTCTGATCTCCAAATAATTGAACTGATGCGTAAAATATTTCTCTTTTTGTGGCATGCATATCCTTGAGCAATAGTTCATTGACTTTCTCAAGTACTTTCATTAATCTTGTCATGTCAGCAACACTACCGAGCGAATGGAACTGTTTTTCCATGATCTGCTGTCCTAATAGTAGTAAATCATTCTCTTCGTCCCAGATAATATTTGCACTAGTTCTCGAAGGTAATTTAATCGAGGGTCTTCCATTTTCATAAATCATGTCTATTAAAGAATCCGTTAATTTGTAGATACGTTCTAAAGTTTGTTTTCTATTTAAATTGTCAATTTTCACTGTATTTTCCGGTAGTTTTATTTCTTTTTTCTTTTCTTCTATACCTTTTTTCAAATACTCTTGAAAAAGCTTTTTGGCTGCTTTAAGATTCCATGTTTTACTTTCAGTTTTAATTGACATTATTATCACGCTATTTAGATTTCCAATGTTTTTTTCCCTTCTTGGTTTCTACCATTACCAATCCCTTGCGCTCTAATTCCTTCAGTTTTATCTGTAAAAAACGAGCATCCATCATATCTTTTATTTTCATTTTAAATATTAAAGCTGTTATTGCTTGCCAATCTTCAGATAATGCGTCTATTATTTTCTCTGTAGTAATTATTGGCAATTGAGTTTGAGTTAGCGCGGGTTTAGGCTGTTGAGCAGTAATTACTGGTTCTTTTTTAACCGGTTGTTGATGAATTATTTCACCCTTGGCAATTTGTAATTGTTTTCTTTTTTTGGCTATGGTTCCCGGTGGAACTGGTTCGATTTTTAATGGTGCCTTTGCTATTTTGTCCAAGGGTATCCTTTTTTCTGGTTTTCCTTTATCATAAAATTCTTGAATAAATTTAATAATTTCTGATTTTCGAGCTTTAGATGGTAGAGAAATGTTCTTTTCCATACAATATTCTTTTAGTTGATTGATAGTCCAGTTAAGAAGAGTTCTTACACTAAGAAGCTCATCACTAGGTTTAATTTTTTCAGGAATGCTCTTTTCCTGAACACCCGTGTCTTCCCATTGAATCTCAACTTTTTTAGGTTCTAATTCAATAGGCTCTATCTTTTCAGGTTCGGATGGTTTCTTTTCTTTAATTTTAGGAGGCACTTTTACTCCAATTGCATTTCTCATCAAGTCTTCCAATTCCTTTTCTGAAATTTTCCCCTTATATTTTCCTTCTCCTTGTGATACGATATTATAGGCACTTTGAACGAATATTGGGATATATTTCTCAATTAAACCAGCTCTTTTCTCGCTCTTTCGAATATTCGCTCTACGATTAAGATATACCCTCAAACGTCTTCCTATGGCCTCAAGACAAAATTTAATCTCTTTAAGTAAATCTTCGTCTTCAGCTAATGCGTTTTTCGATTGAGATTTAAACATCAAATGGACATAAGGCCCTGAAATATTTACGAGAAGTTTAATTGGACCTTTTGGTAGATTATTATCATACACATCTAATTTATAATTTTTCCAATTCACAGATTGAACTGCTTTAGTGATAGCACAATCGGCACTATCTCTTAACTTAGGAGTTCTATTAACGAATCTTGAGAGAACATCCCTGGAACGTTTGGGAGTTTCAAGTTTCTTCGAATCGTTACAATACGCCAATGCAGCTTCAACAACATATGCTAATCCTTTGCCCGAAGTAGGTGGTCTTGTTTCTGCGCTTACAAAATCATCATCTTTAGTGTAAATTTCGGTGAAGAAATCAAAAACATCGCGATAAGAATCTTTCTGAACTTCTGTAACAGAATTTAATTTTTTTTCAATTGTTCTCTGAAATTCTTCTGGTTCTAAATACTGGTCTTTAATATCAATACTAACGAGAATTCTGGAGTTGAAATTTTTAACATCTTCAGGTGTTAGTATAGTATCTTTTATTTTATTTTCGATGTGTTGTTGTTTGTCTTGATCTCTCTTCAATTCTTCTTGAAGAATATCATAAGACATTTTTACATTTTCAATAGGGGCATCAAAATCATCAATATTCTCCGAGATTTTAAGTCCAATTTCTTTAATCAGCGTATTTTCTAATACAATATCTCCAACTGGAATCGCTGTATCTGTTGGTGGTGACATATATTTGATAGATTTAAAGGCGTGGAAAAGTGAGTTAAATTGGTCGTTAGTTAAATCAGAGGGTTTTACTTTTGAAATTTGAACTTCGTTGATTAAATCTTCCAGTTCTGCACGATTATTTAATTTTTTAACCTCTATTAAGCCAGTATTATCTTTAAAAATCTTTTCTAAATCATTTTTAATTTTTTCTCTTTCTTGGAAAATTCTATCTACATCTTTTAGTAGATTACTAACTTCTTTTTCAATTTTTTTTATGTCTTTTTTTGTCTCGGATTTATCAATACGATTGCGGTGTTTTTTTATTTCTCTATATATTTTTTCTAAATCTTTATCAAAATTGTTATTTTTATCCATAGATTCCCAGTATTTAATCTTCAATTCTTCTGAATTAATATTGTAGATAATCAATTTATCGCGCGGTTTTGTTGAACGTCCGTAAACCCTAGTTTCATACTTAAATAAGTATATTAAATCACTTCTCTTCACTAATTTGTTTATGAATCCATTTTTAAGTATCATTAGAGATAGTTTATCTTCTAAGTTTCTTTCTGCAATTTTCAAAATCTCTTTTGCTGTTTTTGAACTCAATCTCACGAAATTATCCTGTAGAAAAGCGGATATCGTAAAATTTTCTGATTTTGTTAAGAGATCTTGTAAATCACCAATATTAGTTGATGATGGGTGAGGTTTAGCATATTTTGGTTGTTTTGGGAAACTTGAGACTAATCGTCTGTAAATCCATTCTTTTCCATATGGATCTATAAAAATAAGAGTTATGTGGGGATTCAATAAAGCGGTTTCTTTAATGTAGGTATCTACGAAACCACGAGTGTATTTTACATTTAAATAGTTCAATTTTATATATGTCCCATGTAAGAACGGGCTACTACAGTCTGTAGGACGAACTAAATATTTCTTTTCATTTTTAGAGGTTGTAAAAAATTCTGAAACAGTAGCATATATAGTATTTTTTGACTTTGATACTGCTACTATTGGTTTCCCAGTTGTATTTTGGGCATCGCTAAATGCACTCGGGGCACCGAAACCCTGACTTCCACGGGTTTGCTTCAATTCAAGGCTTTTTGAAGAAGCTAGATACTTACCAAATTTCCGCATATCTCCTTTGTGCATGCCAATACCATTATCAAAAATTTCGAATGTATAACTCATAACATTTTTCTGGGATAATTCAGAAGTTAAAAAGGTAGCAGCTTCAGATTCTCTCAAGCGAATAATAACAATTGGTTCAAGATCTACAATGGGCTCTACAGGTTTTATGATTTCGTTCATATCTTCAATTATTCTTTTTACTTCTTCTTCTACTTCGAGCTCTTCTTTATCGGCGATTTCTCCAGATTCGTCTTCCATATCGTTGATTGGATCTATTTCAGTGTTAGATGTTTCTGTAGGTGCGTGTCCGATTTCTTGCATTAGAGCAAATTTTGCTTCATTTGATAGAGGCTGATCAATTTCATCTTTTTTCGCTTCTTGAAGAATTGATAAATTTTCCAAAGTTAATTCTTGATCTAGAGAAAATTGAGTTCGTGAATCACCCTCTTTTAACTCCTTCCACTGAAATTCTTCAATAGCATCTAACGCGTTATCTAGAAATTCAGAGGCGTATTGCTGATGTTTCCAATAACCAAACTCAAAACCCACTAATTGAGTCCGCTTTCTCATAAATTGTGCTATCGTCCCTTGCTTTATCCTGCCTTCTTCATCAGAGGAAATTTTAATTACACCAATCTGTTTTTTATCATTAAAACTCGATTATCAAATATTTACATAAAAGATTTTATAAGTATTATAATTAATATTGCACGAAAAATCTAATACTTACGCAAATCAATCAATTTTACAAATTGTATTTGGTCAATCATTTTGAACAGAAATTGAATTACTATTTAAATCTTTTCTTCTTAAACGACAAAAAATTTTAAAGAGTAGTAGAGGTTTTTAATTTTCTCTTGATCGGTAATTATCTAAAGCAACATCAATGATTTTTGATGCTACATATCTTTTAGTATGCTTTTCGATATGAGTTATGTGCTTTTCTTTGTTAATTATGTATACTTCATTATCTTTGCTATTGAAACCTATGTCTTCGCGACCTACATCGTTAGCAACTATAAGATCTGCTTCGGATTTTAAAAGTCTGTTATAAGCACGATCAATTAATTCTGTTCTTGAAACATTTATTTCTGCTTTAAAAGCAATTATGAAAAGTTTGTAGTCTTTCCGTCGTGCTACCTTCAATATTTTAGGCGTTAGATGCATGGTAACGTTCAGTTTTTCTACACTATCTGAAGAAATTTTACCTTCAATGAAATCTACTGGCTTATAATCCGATACCGCTGCTGCAGATATAAACATATCGTAATTTGAGTACGAAAGTTCGTCTTTTATTTTTTTAGTGAAATCTTCAGCAGATTCCACATGAATGGTATTAATGTAGTCAGGTATTTTTACCATGCATTCACCTGCAACTAGCAATACATCAGCCCCTCTAGCAGATGCCTCCTTAGCAAGTTCGATACCCATTCTTCCCGATGATTTATTAGATAAATATCGGATTGAATCAATAGCTTCGCGACTAGGACCGGCTGTGATTAAAACTTTTTTACCTTCAAGGTCTCTTGTGGTAATCAAAAGGTCTATTACTTTATCAATTATATCATCCACTTTTGCAATTTTAGCCTTTCCTTCAGATAATCGTGGACCTAATACATTTATACCACATTCTTTCAATCTAGCGATATTTCTCTCAATAATAGGATGAAACATACTGGCATGCATAGCTGGAACTATTACAATTGGTATAGTTGATCCAAATGCGGTTGAAATTACTGTGGTAACTGGTGTATCGTCAATTCCATTTGCGATTTTAGAAATAGTATTTGCTGTAGCTGGTGAAACTAAGATTATATCTGCTTTTCCGAAATGATTAGGCCTATCACCTGCTAAAAATACATGTTCAACTGCTCCAGTTAACTTAGTTATGACGGGATTTCCCGTTGCCCAATGCATTAAAGAAGGATTAATTAATTCAGTAGCAGCTTTTGACATTATAACAATTACTTCAGCACCTAAACGCATTAACTCTCGGGCAATTACGGGGGAATTAATACATGCTACTGAGCCAGTTAAACACATACATACAGTTTTTCCTTTTAATATTGTTCCCTTGCTTTCGATAATATCTTTTGAGGGGTGTTTCATGAATTCGTTTACCATGGTTCTGCGATTATTATTAAATTATACTATTATAAAAAAATATGTTTAATATAAAAATATTGTATTTCATTGACTCTCTTTGGAAAATGAGAGAAATTTTTATCGATTAAGATGTCTGGTAGAAGAGTTTTTAGTTATTTTAAATTCGATTACCAGTTTTTAGCTCCAAGAATCTATTATTTATCGCCTTTCAAAAAACTAAACGTGGAAATTAAATATTTTAATTAATATTCATCTCTAATACCTTTACATAATATTCTGAGTTTTATGGACAAAATATGCGACCTTCATATTCATAGTCGATATTCTGGAGGAACTAGCAATCAAATAAATATACGAAAAATAGCACAAAATTGTAGATTAAAAGGAATTGATATTGTTGGAACGGGAGATTGTTTCCACCCCCTATGGTTAAAGGAGATAAATCTAAATTTAGAAGAAGATTCAGTCGGTTTGTTGACTTTTCCAAGGATACCTCAGGTTAAGTTCGTTCTACAATCAGAAGTCGAATTGTTATGGAAACATAATTCTAACATTAAAAAAGCGCATTTTATCATATTACTTCCAAATTCTGATAAGTTAAAAGATGTTTCAGAGTTCTTAGCTAGTTTCGGCAACTTAAATATAGATGGAAGACCCGTACTAAAGATTTCACCCGAAAAATTCATTGTTAGCATGAATTCTTTTGACAAGATGATTGAAGTCATCCCAGCACATATATTTACTCCATTTTATGGTATTCTGGGAAATAATTTACAATTTAAATCGTTAAAGGAAGCATTAGGTGAAGGATTTAAATTCGTACACGCTGTAGAGACAGGGCTAAGCGCTGATCCTACCATGATAAGATGTATTTTTGAATTAAATAACCTTTCTATAATATCAAATTCTGATAGTCACTCACTACATTTTCATAGATTAGGAAGAGAAGCGACAGTTTTAGATTTACATAGGGAAACTTATCGAGATATCATTAAATCAATTAGAGAAAACAGAATCATAAAAACTTACGAATTCAACCCATCAGAAGGAAAATATTATTACGACGGTCACCGTTCTACACGTCATTCTTCGGCTAATTCGTATTTTTGCAGTCCTAAACGAAATACTATTTATTGCCCTATATGTAGGGACACTCTGACGAAAGGAGTTTTATCGAGAGTTTATGAATTAAAAGACTCAGAAATGCCAATAAATGAAAATTTTCAATACATTATTCCACTACTACATTTAATATCGATTATTTATGGAGGATCTGAATATGATAATAAAAATAAATCTTTATATCGAGAAATTGTTAAATCTACCAATGGTGAATATAACATTTGGGAAAATAACACCGATTTTGACCCAATTCCTAATGAATTACGTGAAGCTATTAATAAAATAAAATTGGGAAATTATTGGTTTATCCCTGGTTACGATGGTGTGTATGGGAAATTACAGTTAGGACAAAATTTTAACCACATTTAGCTTTAAATTTAATTTATTAGCGTAATTTATAATTTTGTTAAAATTTTCTTGGTTAATAGCAGATTTCGTTTCTATTTTTAATATTTCCAATAATTGGCTCCCATAATAGGTTTTCATTAACTCAGAAATCTGAAACGATAACTTACCATCCTGAGTATCACGATAAACTTTTGATCGTTCAAATTCTTCATTTCTAATCTTTAGAATTTCATTCGAGTACTTAACAAAGGGGGTGTGTCGCATTTTTTTAAGATTGAATACCGCGGTTGCTCCGATTTCTCTTAACTTAAGGATTTCTTTTATAATCGAATGTATTTTTTTCATTAGTTTTTTTCTAAATTCATGTAGGTCACTCTCTTCGATGAGTAACTCGTGAAATATCTCAGGATAAGGTAAATCTAATCCTGATAGTTCAGTCGTTAAATTTAATAAGATTATAAATTGATTTGCATTTTCTCTCGGGTGTTTTTTTAAAATGTCGTAGATGTATCCTTTTTCTGTATTAATGAAGCGAAATAGGAATTTTCTAAAAGCTTTCGTGAACTTTCCGTAATTCGGTATAAACGACCGATTGGTATTATTTAAAACTTTCTCATATGCTTCGAAGGGACTAATTTTTTTCTCGAGAACAGATGAAACTAAAGACAACGGGTAATAACCTTCGATAAAGCTCATTCCCTTTTCTATGCTGCTTACAGCATCTTTGAAAGAACATTTTGTTATAATGTTTATCGTTCTAACTATATTTGTTCTGACAATATTTCCCTCGATTTTTATAGGATTTTTCTGACAGAAACATAAGTCAAATGGTTTTATATCGTGAAAAAGAACCGTGTTTTGATCAGGTATAACTATTCGCGCACCGTAAGCATTGACTAAACTACCTTGACTTGGTTTACTCGCTAAATCCCATTCAATTATTGTGAGATCATCTATACTCGAGTATTTTTGATCGACATCATAATTATATTCCGTAGGTTTACTTAACAATGAAAAAACATCAACAGCATTAATTTCGTATTTATTTTCTTCACCCCAAAACTTTGTTTTATAGTAGAGAATATCGTGATAATTATGTAAATCGTCTAGAAATAATTCTTTAAATATTAAGTAATTTAAACCTATTTCTGAAGGTTTAATTATGGATTTATTTACACCGTAGAACCCTAAGTGGTTTATCACATAATTATAAGCGGGATTTTTAAGGTTTTCTTTATCGTGATTAACTTCATAAGCATTACGCTTTTTCCGAAAATCTATTTTTGTTTTTTTGATGTTATATTTCTCCTTAAAATACCTCAAAAAAGCAAATTTCTTTAAATAGACTTTTTTTTCTAATTCTTTTGTTTCATTTTTATAGGTTTTGTATTCTTCGTAATATAGTTTTTTCGGAATTTCGAATACATCGAATTGTCTTCTCATTAACTTTAATGTGTCTAATACAATAAAGTTATCAATTTCCTCTAAGAAATATTTCAACAGTTTGTATTTAAAAGCTTCGTAATCTTCTGATGTAATAATATCTTTAAATACCGGATTAAACTCAACTAGAATTTTGTATTTTTTCTTAATAAAATAGAATGAAAAATATTTCTCGTTGAATTGGTTGGAGTTTGCCATCTTAATTAAGATAGAAATTAAAGAAACGACAAATGACTCTTTTTTAAATTCGTAATAATCTAAAATTTTGTCAATAAATTCAATAATTCGAAGTAGATCATAAAAAGTATATATCGAAACTGATTTTAGAAACGATCTGAAGCCATCTTCGATAATAGTATCATAAGCGTTAAGATATAATCCTAAATCGCTGCTATAGGCTGATTGGAGAAATTCAAAAAGTTCTAAGTAGAGATTGTTTTTTATAGCGGTCTTTAAATATTTTTCAATTATAGGCTCACAATCCTTGTTTTTGAATATGGCTTTATTGAGATAATTCAAACCTTCGATACAATTATTATTTTCAATGGAAGTATTAGCTAGTTCTAAATAATTTTTACTTTTTTTCTTAGAGCTATAGTCTTCAGATGTAAAGTTGAAATTATTAATATTATTTAAGATGTTTTTTGAAATTGATGGTTCTACCATCAATAGAAGAGTAAGTAAGTGAGGACACGCCTTTTTATCAATATCCAGCCCCGAAAAAAAGACATCACAATCATGAAAGATTTCATTTCTCCTCTCATCGATAATGAGATGATACTCGCGTTCCTCATCAAAAATGATTGCTCTTATCTCTATCGGATTTTCTTTCAACGAGATTATGTTAATTTTATTTATTGGAAACTTAACTGATTCTTCATATTTTTCTGCTCCGAATCTTTCAGATATTATTTCAGATATTAATTTCTTAGTCATGGTTTTAAAATCTCGATTTAATAATCTCTGAGATAAGTTTGGGAAATTCATTCCAATCTTTAATTGTCAAAAGTTGTCCTCCTGCTATTTTAACCATTTTTTGTGCTTCTTTTAAATTATAGGATGATTCTGGAGAAATCAGTACGAAATCTACATTTAAAGAACGAAATTTTCTTAATTCTTCGTTTGCTTGCTGAATATCGTAAATTTCAGCATCAGTAAATAGAACATTTAATTTTTCGCGAGAACTAGAATGTTCTTTGAATTGTTTGTTTGCCCATTCTAAAGCACTCTGTAGTCGGGTACCTCCCTTAGCAGTAACAGAAAGTAAATCATCTGCTAATTTTTCCAAATCTATTTTTTCCGACAATTTCTTTAATACATGCGTATCTGATTCGAAAAAAGCAACGCCAATTTCGTCTTTTCTCATGCCATATACTAACATCGTCACACAAATAGCCATATATGCTAGTTTCTCCCCTGTCATAGAACCACTGATATCGAGTTCAAAACAAAACGAACGCAATCCCTTCGCAGTCTCGTATACATAAAAATCGTCGTAATTGATGTGATCTAATTTCTTGCCTTTTTCTAAAAGGTTAAAAATTGTTTCTTCCAAATCTATATTCTCAAAATCATCCCCAATTGAATATGGCCTTACTATATTGATCGGTATTGTCCCCGTTGTTGCGCTACCTAATCGTGCTCTGGAATAGTAGACACCTAAATCAATTAACATTTTTTTTGCTAATTCTTTTACTTTCACTTTAACTTTTTCAGGTAAACTACTCCGATGAATAAACCATTGTTTAAGGAGGTTTTCGCCACTTCCAGCAGATAAACAAGATATTACTTTATCCTGGCCTTCTTTACCAGCAATTTGTTGAGCTCCTTTTAATGCCTCACCCATGTTGTAATGGCCAATTGCAGCTAAAGCATCACGGTTATCGTTGGCTAATGCACTGCTTAGTAATTCTTTGATCCTATCTGTGTTTAGTTGATCTTGGAGTTGGTTAATCATATTACTAATCCTTTGAAAATCGGCAATTTTTTCTTCCACCATTTTTTTTAACAGTTGATAATTAGGCTCAACAAGTTCAGATATATCCACTTCTGACATGCCTAATTCTTCTCCAATTCTTTTAATGTCATCAGTGTTAGGGTTTAAACCAATTTTCCTTAAGAATTCAGTTGCATTTTTTAATTGATCTGGGGTATCGCAAGCCTCTAATGTTTGAGAAATTAAATCGGGCAATTTTTGGGATATTTTCTGACTGCATTGAATATTTGGACAACTATTCATTAATTGCTGTATCTGATGTGAAAGCGATTTTAGAGCTTCGAAATTGATGTTCTGATTGTTTGCCTCCTTTATAGCATTTTCAAGAGCTTGGTTAAATAAATTATTCCATGATTTATTTGCTAAGGCATTTTTTGTAAGAGATTCTAATGATAGATTCATTTGAGAATTTAAAGATTGCTGATCGAGCTTATTAAGTAATTCTTCTCTTAAGTTGGTTCCAAAATACTGATCTAATGAGTCTGCGAGATTGAAATTGTGCTCAAAGGAAGACTGGTTTAAGGAGTTGTTTAAGATTTTATCTTGATCAAATTTAGGTGTTTCGCCTAATGTTTTCGCTGCGTTAAATAGCTGATCTAAATTATTAATCTGGTTTTGCAGTTGATTTTTAATTTGTTTTATCTGTTCCAGTATATCTTGATTATCTGATGTTTCCCCAATAAATTTTAATGATTTTAAAAGATCGTCAAGTTTATTCGCATTAATTAATTTCGTTAAATCTTCTATAATGCTTTGATCAGTGAGAGCCTTACTTGCGAGTTTTTCCCATTCTCGTAGGGATTCCTGCTGAATCAAATCGTTTAAACCTAAATTAGACCCCGCTTTTAAATCTTCCGGACTCAATGAGTTAATTTTTTGCTCCAACCTTTTTTGTGCTTCTTGTATCAACTCTTCTAAAGAAGAAATTTCTTCTTTATACAATTCTGAGTCATCATTGAAAAAATTTAAAGCAGATTTATAAGGCTCCTCTTCTCGATTAGCGTTTAATTCTTCTAAAAACTCCTCTAATTTTTGAATTTTATTCGTATCAAGCATTTTAGTCTTTTCGATTTCATCAATCATTTCTTGAAGCTTATCAAGTTCTGTTAATATATCAGATTCTTCTAGTTCTTCCCCAAATTCACCCTCTAAGTTATCATCTTCTTGAAAGAATGAATCCATCATATTCTTTTTATAATTAGGAAAGAGAATCTGAAAAGCTATATCTTTTGCTATTTCTTGATTATCTGGAAAAGAAGTCACTGCGCTTATTTCTATGTAATCGTTAGCAGTTACCACTCCTTTACGATAATATCTTGATAAGAGTAATTTGGGGATAGATAGAACTTGTCGAGAACTCGGAATCTGAACGATATCACGATGTCTTCTCATCTTACGAATGAAATCTACAGCAAATTCACAAGGATTTTCTGGAAAAACGCCCATAAATTATCAGATACCTCCTACGAACCTAAAGTTTTATGTATGATATTTTCAATTATATGTTCAACTTTTGTGCCCGGTTTTGGTTTGATTGAACCTAATAAAACATGTTGAGTAACTTCTGAAAGATATTCATATACTGACACCTTTTCTTTTAGCTCTCCTCTTTTTTCTAAAGAACGTCTACGGCCTAAAAGTTTAGCAATAGCAATACCTGCTCTAATGGAGGCTGGTACCTCGATATCTATTTTATTTTTTCTTGTTTCATTTATTATGGAATAAATTAATTCTAATTCTGATTCTTCTATTTCGAAATGTTCTGGTAAATTTATTCTGATAATATCGAGCTCAGTCGCCTTATCTGGATATGTTAATTTGATCCACACCTTAATTCTATCCTTCAATGCCTCAGATAATCGATGAGTTCCAGATAATTCTTCAGGGTTCATCGCAGAAATAAAAAAGAAATCTTTATCGGCTTTTATTCTTCCGAGGTGAGGAATGCTGATAGACGCTTCTTCTAATGGTTCTAATAACGTATTTTGGGAATATTCTGTAGCCCTATTAATCTCATTTGCTAAAAACGTCCCACCCTCTAACATTGCTCTCAAAAGTGGTCCAGGATTGAATGCTTCTAGCACAAATCCTTTTTTTAGTGTAATTGCAGGGTCGAAACTTCCAATGAAATGGCTTGGCTTAATTGATTCGTCAAGCGTTAACCAATTGAAATTCTTGTTTTTATTTTCTTTTGCTCTTAATTTCGCAAAATAGCGACACAGAATAGTTTTTCCAACTCCAGGAGGACCTACAAGAGCGGGAAATAATCCCGTTGCCTCTGCATCCCTAAGTAATTCTAATGCTTTTCCATATTGCCCTGATAAGACAATATCTATTTGTTCCTCAGAAATATTCTTGATAAGGCGTTCTTTGAATAATTCCTCAAATCTTTGTTTATCAATCATCGTAAAAATCAACTAGTATAGTTTATGTGTATAGTAATTGTTAATTTTTAATCTATATTTTTATATAGTATAAACAGTACAAAAAATATTTTGATCCTTGTTAGAAATTTGACGCAAAAAACTCGACCACACCCTTTTTTAAAGTGGGCAGGCGGTAAACGGCAATTACTACCACAAATGGATGAGCATTTCCCTAAACGCTATAATAGATACATTGAGCCCTTTATTGGTGGCGGAGCTGTTTTTTTCCATTTGCTTCCTGAACATTCAATTGTATCAGATAATAATCCCGATTTAATAAATTGCTACAAGGTCGTAAAAGAAGATGTAGAGGGTTTAATAAAATCTCTAAAGAAACATAAATACGAAAAGAATTACTATTATGAGATTCGAGCTCTCGACCGGGATTTTAAAAAATTTACTGAACTATCAGATGTTGAGAAAGCTTCACGATCCATTTATTTAAATAAAACCGGATACAACGGATTATATCGCGTTAACAGTAAAGGCCTCTTTAACGTTCCTTTTGGAAGGCATAAAAATCCAAAAATATGTGATGAGATAAATTTAAGAAATGTTAGTCAAGTTTTAAAGAAGGTTGAAATATCTCTGGGTTCTTTCGAAATCTGCTTAGATTTTGCAGAAAAAGATGATTTTATATACTTTGACCCACCTTATTTTCCACTTTCTGACACTGCTTTATTTACAAGTTATACTAAAAATAGTTTTGACAAATCTTCGCAAATAAAATTATTTGAAGTGTTTAAGGAACTTAATAGAAGAGGGTGTAATCTGATGTTGAGTAATTCCTATTCCGAATTCATATTAGATTTGTATAAAGATTTTAAAATTATTACATTGAAAGCTAAAAGAAATATAAATAGCAATTCGCAGAAAAGGGGATTAATTAACGAAGTTTTGATTCTGAATTAAGATATGTAATGTTCAATTATAACAACTTTTATTTAGTTTTATAATTATATTAAAATTTAATACAAAGTGTTTATTCGACACTAATAATTACGAATTATGTTGATTTTTTATGCAAGTAGAGCAAATTTCTCCATCTGATTATAAGGATCGCATTTTAAGAATGAAAAAAGATGTTGTTTCCCAACCACATGAACTCTGTATAGAAAGAGCTAAACTTTTCACTGAGTCGTATAAAGCTACAAAGAATGAACCCCAAAATATTAGGTTTGCAAAAGCTATGTATCATTTATTGACGAATATGGCAATAAAAATACGGGAAGATGAATTCGTTGTTGGGAATCGATGTACTAAATTTGTTGGAACACCCTTATATCCTGAAGTACGCGTTGATACAATTGAACAAGACATTAACCTCTATAACAATCGAGAAACTCAACGGCTATTACTTTCAGATGACGATAAACAAATCATAATCGAAGAAATTATACCATATTGGAAAAACGAAGAAGAGACTACGAAATCCAGATTTGACTCTTACTTAAATCCCGAATTAACTGATCTCATGCTAAATTTACTTTATGTCGTGGATACAAATATAACTAACGGGACGGGACATTTCTTCCCAGGACATCATAACGTTTTAAAAGCGGGATTTAACGGCTTAATTCAAAAAGTAAGAGAGAAGATGAAAGAATTTTCAGAAGATCAAAAGAAAATGGACTTTTTGGAGTCAGTTATTATCGTTTTAGATGGTTCTAAAGAGTTTATTCAAAGATTCTCAATATTGGCAACTGAATTAGCAGAAAAAGAAGACAATCGTAATAGAAAACAAGAGCTTTATGAAATTGCTGAAATTTGTTCTAATATCTCTGGTAACCCACCATCCTCATTTAAAGAAGCCTTTCAATTATTGTATTTCACTCACGTAATCGCTGGTCTCGAAGATGGAGGTTTTGCTATTAGTATAGGACGCATTGATCAAGTTCTCTATCCTTTTTATTTTGAGGATAAAAAAAAAGGGGTTATAACAGATGAAGTAGTACAATTTTTAATTGAATGTTTTTACTTGAAGCTTACAACGCTATGGAATTATGTCCTCCATAAAGGAATTATAGTTGCAGAAGGACCACCCCTTACTGCAAATTTGACCATAGGAGGCGTTGATAAAAATGGAAATGACGCTACAAATCAATTGTCTTATCTATTTTTAGATTCGTACAAAAAGTTAAAAACGGTTCAACCTACTTTTTCTGTTCGCGTTCATGATAAATCTCCGGACGATTTACTTGTAAAAACAGGAGAAGCTATTAAATCAGGTGCTAGTATTGCGTTGTTCAACGATGTTGTCATGATTCCAGGTCTTAATAAGCTTGGCTATACTATAGAAGATGCGCGTGGATACGCACCAATAGGGTGTGTAGAACCTACACATACTTATAAGTCATTTGGATGTACAAACGCCACTCAATTAAATATTGTGAAGTGCTTAGAATTAACCTTGAACAATGGGACAGATATGTTTACAAGAAGGGCATACGGCATTGAAAACACAAAAAAGCTCTCATCATATCAAGATTTATGGGACGAGTTTTCGAACCAACTTAGTTTTTTTGTTAAAAATTTGGTAAAAACAATGTCTTTCCTTGAAAAAACTATTGCTGAGCTCAATCCACAACCCTTTTTATCCGCAACTATAGACGATTGCATTGAACGGGGGTGTGATATCACAAGTGGAGGCGCTAAATATGATTTTACTACGACTCAACTAATTGGTTTTTCTACGGTTGCCGATTCTCTTGCTGTAATTAAAAAACTAGTCTACGAGGAAAAATTATTATCTTTAGAAGATTTAATCAAGATACTATCAAAGAATTACCGGGGTACCTATAATGGGAAAAAGGGAGAAGAAATAAGACAAATCTTTATTAATAAAGTCGCTAAATTTGGAAACGATAACGATTTTGTCGACATCATAGCTCGTGACGTAGCAGAATTGTTCTGTAAGGAAATTCTTAAACATAAAAATTATAGAGGTGGAAAATATCATCCAGGAATTTATTCTACAACTTTTCACATGGCATTTGGAGTTTTTACAGCAGCCTCTGCTGATGGAAGGAAGGCAAGAGATTATCTTTCAAATGGAGTTGGTCCAACCAACGGAAGGGATAAAAACGGTCCAACAGCGATACTTAATTCAATTATGAAGCTGGATAATGAATTAATAACGAATGGAAACTCAGTAATATTAGCTTTTCATCCAAACACACTAAAGATAGAATTGTTCCTTCCACTCATTAGAGCCTATTTTGAAGAAAAGGGAGGCTATCACATTCAATTTAATGTAGTTGGAAAAGAAATTCTATGCGATGCTCAAATAAATCCAAAAGAATATCAAGGCTTAGTTGTACGGATCGCTGGTTATGCCGTATTGTTTACAGAATTATCTAAATCCGCACAAGACGAGATTATTGGTCGAACGGAGTTTTAATTGCATTCAAATGTATTTCATATATTTCTCGATTCAAAATCACAAAAATTTTTAGTCTATAATTATTTTTTATTGTATTAAGAATTATAAATAAGGGCCTGTAGATCAGTCGCAGATCGCTTGGTTCGCAATCAAGAGGTCACGGGTTCAATTCCCGTCAGGTCCACTATTACTTTGAAAAAAAAAATTAAATTGTATCTTCTCCTACTCCTAATTGTGAAATCATCATCCTCTTGAGCTCTTCTTTGTTTTTAGGTAATCCAAACATATCCGCATATTTATCGGTTGTATTTAATTCTGCTGACCTTCCTTTTTTTACCGCCGTTATTAGATCGTTGTCCAAGAGGTATTTCACATGCTCGTAAGCGCCACTCCCTCTTAATTTAATAACGGTTGATTTTAAAATTGGCTGTTTCAGAGCAATTACTGTAAGTGTTCTTAAATAGCGCTCAGCAATAGCACCACCTTTAGCGAATTTGGAAACTGTTTCTGTAAGTTCCGGTCTTAGCTGCATTTGATATTTTTCTCCAATTTGGGCTACAATCAATGCACCTTCACGGTCCAAATAGTCAAAAGCAACTACATTTACAAGTTCTTCGACTTCTTTTTTTGGGATTTCTAATTTAGTTGATAATTCTTCTACATCCAGAGGTCTACCAGCCGCGTAAAGAGCACCCTCTATTAAATTTCTCCGTAGAATTTTTAATTGTAATTCTAATTCTTCCTTCGTGAGTTCTTTAGGTATATGGGATTCAACTATATCCGCTCCTATAACTTCGGTCTCTCGTTTGCTTAAGCTTTCTTCTGACGGGTCAAGACTTGATAAATTTTCTTCCTCAATACTTAATTCTTCTTCAATAAACTCTTGGCTATCTTCTTCATCAGAATCTTGTTTAAGATAATCTTCGATGGTTTCTTTGGTCTCTAATTCGATCTCAATATCCTCTAAATTCCTTTCTTCTTGAGTAATTTCTTCGGCATCGGTCTCATCTAAAGGTTCTTCTTCATTCGTTTCGTCTTTGAATTGATTTTCCTGTTCTTTTTCATTATTTTCGTTCAGATTCTATCACCAAAAATTTGGATTGTAATTTAACTTTTTAAATTTATTGAGAAATCTTTAAAATCTTCGTCTTGAAATAGTTCTAACTTATTCCCTGTTGAGAGGAACATTAAAGCCAAAAACATGCGAACAAAAGCGAACTTCTTACCAATGTCGCTTTTTTCTTCTATGTTAATAATTTCTGCCATGTCATAAAAGGAGGTTTCTTTATCATCGAGGTTTATTTTAGTTTTTATTCTGTTAAACCAAGCGTTGTGTAACTCTTCCACAGTTTGCTCCTTCCCGCTAATGTGTTTCAAAAGTTCTTTTGGTAGTTGTGCTTTAGATTTTTTTTGAATTCGCTGTTCCTTTAATTCATCCCGCCTCATCCTTCGCCTTTTTAGTTTTTCTTTCTTCTGCATAGTCTCAATAATAGCAGATCTCATAGCGTCAAATAATTCGTCTTTAGTGGAGATTAACATTTTAGGCTGAATAGGTTGTGGTAAAGATTTGGGTATTGATCTACCGTGCCTTGCTCTAAATTGCGCCAATTCCTCCTTTTTTTGAATTTGTTCTTCGTCCCGTATTATGCTAGAGATTTTGTAATGATGTAATACTGCTGAAGTTTTAAGCGCGATTCCTGAAATTTTATAATTAATTAAATCTTCATGAAGCATGTTATTGAAGAATTTGTCAACTAATGCTGCCAGATCGTAAAATGCAACATTTGATTCCTTAGCAACTTCGGGGTCTAGAAGGCTTGAAAAAGGTGGTTTATGCCAGAACTTTAACTCTAACTTTTCTTTATACAATAAAGCGGGGTCTTCTTCCTCGCCGGCGACTAACTCTTCTTCCAACACTTCTACATCCACGTTATCTTGAGTTCGATCTACAAATTCTGGATGTGAAGCGATCTTTTCTATGAATTTAATAATTTCATTCTTTTTTGATTTAGACGGTATTTTTATGTTGTTTTTACTTGCAAATTCCCTTAATTTCTTTACAGACCATTCACTGAAGTTGTATTTTATCTCTTCACTTTCATTTTCTGGAACGATTATACACCTGAAGCTTATAATTTTTAATTTTCTTCAATAGTAGGGGGTACATCCGGAAGTTCGAGTAACCTTTTTGCTTCTTCTTCTAAATCGACACTAAAAATGTCGGTGATACCGCTTTGTTGCATGGAGACACCGTATATGCGATCTGCGTTAACTATATTCTCTTCACGATGACTTATTACCAAAAATTGCGCTTGTCTGGCAAATTCTTTGATTACTACACTTACTCTATGAACATTGGGCCCATCTAATGCTGCATCTATCTCATCCATAATATAAAATGGCGCAGGATAAAATTCCTGAACAGCAAAAATAAATGACAAAGCAACGAGTGTTTTTTCTCCTCCGCTCAGTATTTCTAAACTGGAGATACGCTTCCCACGAGGTCTAGCTTCTATGCTACATCCACCTTCAAAAGGTTTATCTGGTCTGTCGAGAATCATTTTTGCAGATCCCCCCGGTGAAAGCTTCTGAAATATGCGAGCAAACTCACGATTAATTTCGTGGTAAGCCTTCATGAATGTTCGAGTTTTTTCCAATTCGATTTTTTCAATAGCGTCGAGAATTGCTTTTCGTTCACGTTGTATTGTTTGCCTTCTCATATCTATTTCGTCAAATCTTTCTTTTACAGTATCATATTGCGTAATAGCTTTTAAGTTAACTGGTTCCAAAGCTTTTTTCTTGTTAGTAGCTGTAGAAATATCTGATTGTAACCCGGATTCTGAAAGCTCGTCAGTCACTACCGGCAATGCGCCGTAATCCTTCGATCTCTGGTAAAGAGTTTCTATTTGATCTGTAGTAATAATCTTTTTTGATTCAAAATTGTTTAGTTTTGAATTTTGCATAGAAATATCAGAGCGTAGGTCGTTTATTACTTTCTGATAATTTTTTTGTTTTTGCCAGGATATATCTTTTCCTTGAATCTGTTTATTAATTTCTTCCTGTTTTACGTTCTTTTTGTCTTCTTCTTGTTTTAATTCAGTTTCAATGTTTTCAATGTCTTTTACTATTAATTCTATTTGTTTCTCAGTTTCTTTAATGTCTTGGTTAAGAGATATTATTTTTTGTTCTCGTTCTTTATTTTTATTTAATTCGTTTAATTTTGCTTGTATTTTTTGAAGATCTTTATTGAATTTATTTAATTCTTTTTGAACTTTCTTTTGAGCTTCCAACTCTTTGTTTTTATCTTCTCTTAAAGCATCTATGACTAATTGAATTTCAGTGACTTTCTTTTGTACCTCATCTACTTGAGTATTAAAACCCTCAACATCTAGAGTACAAGTTTTAATATTTGCTTTAGCTTCCAAGTTTTCCTTAGCTAGTTCTTCAATTGAATTGATAACCATCATAACATTTTCAAGTGCTCTTAGGTTATCCATTGTACTTTCTAATTTTTTATTCTGATCACCAATGTGTGCCCTTAACTTTTCGGTATTCTCCCAAAACTTATTTTTTTCTAAAATATTAGAATCGATTTTTAATGTTAAAGCTTCTTGTTCTAAATTGAGATTTTTAATGTTTTCTTCAGTGTTTATTATGGTATTTTTCTTATTTTCTATATTTGAATTTAATTCTTGGACATTTTTCTCAATATCAATAATCTTTTCATAAAAATTTTGTATTCCTTGCAATTCTTGAAGTCTTTTTTGCAGATCGTCTAATCCTTGTTGCTTTACTTCTATATTTTTCTTGATGGTAGAAACTTTATCCCAGTAATCCTCTTTGAGTTGTTTTAAATTGTTTATTTCTTCATTGAAATTTTCTTTTTGTTTTTCTCTTATTACATTATTCCTCTGTTTAACCTCAGCATCAGATTTTTCGATTTTTTCAAGTAATTCAGTGATTCTTTTATTAACTTTTTCTAACCTCTTATTAGTAACTGATAAATCGTCAGAATCATGTTTTTCTTGAGTATTTATCCGGGTTAAATCTTTCTCAATTTTGTTTAGATCTACATTTTGAGATGCAATATTTTCAGTAATCTCTTCAAGCTGTTTATACTGCTCTTGGGATTTTGACATGGTGAGTTTTCGCAATGATAAGTATACATTCTCAAGAATTTCCATTAAATCTTGCACAAAGCTATCAAATGTTGATGTAGATTGTTGAATCTCTACATCAGCAGTTTCCTTTACAGAATCAATTAACTGATCTATCGTGGTATCAACATTTTCAGTAAAAAGAGTTAATGTCTGAAGTATAGACTTGAGAGTTTCAGACACTTCAGCATCCTCTGGTTTCTGTTCTGCTTCTGCTTCAGCTTCAGAGCTTACGTCTTCAATCGTCGTCATAATATCAATAATGTCAAGGACAAATTGTTTAAAGTTGACCGCTGATGTATCAATTGCCTCAGCGTTAGACTGTTGAATGTTACTCTTGATAGATTCAACGGATATATTGATATTCTGAGTTAGCATGTTCAGTATTTGGAGGATTCCGGTTATATCTTCAGTATTTCTTTCGTATTCTTTTTCTGTATTTTCTATTTTAGCTAACAAATTATTTTTCTCAGTGGTTAGCTCTCCTAACCGTCTTTGAATATTATCTTTTTTTTTATTAAGCCCTTCTGATTCAGAGCTAATTTTAGTTAAATTTGCGTTCAGAGTTGACGATTTTAATTCTAAATCTTGTTTTTCTCTCTCAAGATTTGTCAATTCTTTTTTTAATAGATTTGACCTCGTATTAATATTATCAATTTTAGTTTTGTTATCATTAATTTCTGATTCAATAGAATCTTGTTTCATTAACAATAATTCTAAATCTTGTTCATTTTTTCTATAAATAGAATCTTCATCTTTTAATTGTTGTCGATAACTGTTTAATTCGTTAGTTAGCGTGTCTTTTTCCTTTAAAAGCTCTTTTAATGCCTCTTCTGTGTCTTTCCCTTTACTTAATTCTTTGATTTTTTCTTCAGTTTTAATTTTATCTGAGTTCAATGTCTCTATCCTATCGGTGTTCATCTTAATCTCTGTAGTTAGTGACGATAACATAGATTTAAAATCTGTTGCCTTTGAATTAAGTTTGTTCTTATCTTCTTGTAGGGTTATAATAATTTTCTCTAGATCTTGTTGATTTTCGTTCTCTTTTGAGATTTTTATATTCAAGTCATTAATTTCTTTTCTTGTGGCTTCAGCTTCATTTTTTGTGTTGGCTATCGCATCTTCAATGCTTTCTGATTCTCCTTTTAATTTGCTAAGATCTAGTTCTAATTTCTGTTTTTTTCCTTCGTTTTTTTTAATATTTTCTTTCAGAATTTTAATTTGAGCTTTATTCGATGAAATATTTTGCTTTATAATGGAGATTTCTCCATTAAATCCTGTTTTTACATCGCTTTGATCTTTAATTTTTGCATCAATATCAGCTTGTTTTTGATGTTTACTTTCTATTTCTGCTTTTGCTGCTTCAATCTGGCTCTCTGTATCTGCTACAACCTTCCTTTCTGATTCAATTAAAGAATCAAATGTTTGATCTTCATCAAGAACCATCTGTAATTTTTCCAATGTATTAATTTCTTGAGAAATTTTTTCAACTGACTTATTTGCGAGGGTTAAAGATGTTTGATTTGAAGATTGTTGTGTTTTAAGATGAGTAATTTTTTCAGTGATTATTTCCCTTTCTTTTTCTTTTTCAGTTATGGTTTTTTGAATATTTTCCATAACCAATGATTCTTGTTTTATAATGTCATCCTGTCTTGTTAATTTTTCTTTTAACTCTTCTAAAATTGTATTAGATTCTTCAATACTTTTTTCTAGATCATTTTCTTCCTTCCTTAATTTCTCAATCTTTAATGCTATCAATTGAGCGTTGTATAAGTCGATTTGTTCATCTAACTCTTTCCATGCCAAAGCATCATTCTTTTCCTTTTCTACTTTCTTTAATTGAGAAGAAACTTCTTTGAAAATTGCTTCAAATTGGCCTAGATCTCTTTCAGCCTTCTCTAATTCCTTCATAGTTCCATCTTTCATCTCATCGTATTTCTGTAGGCCAATAAGTTCTTCTATAAATATTCTACGGGCTACCGGGTTCATGTGAGTTAATTCTACTATTTTCCCTTGCAGAACGAATTGATTGCTTCCATCAGGATCTACATTTGCTGCTGCAAGAGCATTAAGAATTTGAGTTCTAGTGGATTTTTTACCGTTCATCTTATAACCTCCACCCCCACCTCGTTGAATTGTTCGAGTAACTTCAAATGTTTCTGTTCCACCTGGAAAGATTTCCTCTGAGTTATCGAAATATAATGTAACCGAAGCTCTATTTGAAGGGTTTTTTCCTCGGGATCCGGCAAAAATCAAATCTTCAAGGCTCTTAGCTCTCATAGTTTTTTTGCTTAGCCTACCTAGAGCAAACGTTAAAGCGTCAATAATATTAGATTTTCCTGCACCATTTGGGCCTACTATACATGTAAAACCACTCGAAAGTCTAAGAGTAACAGTTCTGTCACCAAATGATTTAAATCCGGTCATAGAAATTTTTTTGATGTAAGTCAAATTTGAATCGCCATTTCATTCATTCTTTTATAAAATAAAGTATGATTTCATCTATTTATATGCTCGGGATATGAATGTTAGGATTCTTGTTTTTAACATAATTTTGAATCTATGCAATTTGAAGCATTATTCAAGTTCTTAAAATTAAAAAAAATTAGTGTTTGGTGAAGATAGCATCCATGATAGGTTTTAGTTGCTTTGGGTTTATGACCATAAAGTAATTATCATAGTTCAAGACGTTGTCGTTAAAGTAACGAAAATTATTTACATTATTTTTTTTTGAAGCATTTAATATCCCTATATTGCGCAAATTAACGATTAAATGTTTAAATTCCTCTATATTCTTTTCATAATCTATTGATTCACAAGTTACATAGTACAGTTCTCTTAATTCCTGGATAGTTATATAAAGATTTGCTTTTTTTAGAAAATAATTAGACAAATTATCCAGAAAAATTAAATTTAACAGATCTGACTCTGAGATATAGCTTACCATACTGAATTCATCTGTAATTTGAAGGGTGTCAAATTGATTTTGAAGAATATCATAAATCTCGAACTTTTTCAAAGTAATTTTTTGATTTAAAACAGGATAAAGCTCTCTTAAAATTTCGATACCTTTTCCGGGAACAGGTACATGGTGCTCGAAAATTAAATCAGTAATTAAATCTATTAACTCGTTATCTATCTCATTTTTGAAAGCCAATGAAATTCTTTGCTTTATAATGTCGTTAAGCTCGGAGAATGAAAAATAATCTAACTTCTTCTTAAAGTCAAATTCACTCATAATTTCTAGGATAGACGATCTTAAAACTTGATTACCCGTAGATATTACATTAATTTTGTTTTCTTTGCCGTATTTTAAAAATTTTTTAAAAGCCTCTGGTTGTATGTGTTCAATGTTATTAAACACTATGGTGATATTATGGTCTACTTTTCTACATACAAGCTTAAATAAGTTCCATAAATCCAAGATAGATGAATTTAGGAACGATTTATAATCAAAATTGATGTTCTTTCTACTTCCAACTTCAGCTATTAACGAAACTAAAATCTCTTCCACACTTTTTTCTGAACAATCAATTTGGATTTTTATAAGTTCAGGATTTAAAGTAGATATGTCGTTCAAGACCGAATTTACAATGACCTTTTTCCCTATACCTTGGATTCCTTGAAATAATATATTCAGTTGAAATTCATCATGTAATGAATCTTTAAGAATTGAATAGAGCGCTTTTTCTTCCGTTTTCCGATGTAATATTTTAGGAGGAATGTAGGTCTGATCAAATAACGCTCTTGGACCTACAAATTCGTTATTTATCCTTTGTGCAGAAATCATTTTCTTTTTTATTTTTTATTTTTTATTATTAATTTAAAAATTCATATTTAAACCCCCCGGGAGATAGGTCATTGGATCTAAAAATGCTCCTATTTAAAATTGAAAAAAAGTTTACAAATTGATAAAGAATTAGAACCAAAGTTAAGAAAAGTTTATGATTAACCTATTTTTAATTAGTTTTTCTTACGTTAATTGCATTTTTATCTATAACTTCTTTAAATCTCAATTTTCTCAGCTTTTTTGGAAATGCTAAATCAATCTCATCGTATACATATCCACTCGAATCAATGGGGCCTTCAATTACTCTTAGTTTTGAAGGCGATATAAAATCTTTTTCAAACGATATTATTTTACTATTTCCTGGAAACTTCCTTTTCAAGATCGTCCCAAAAGTGTTACATGCTACAACTGGTATCCTGTTTTCCAGAGCTCGAGTTTTTAAATATGTCTTCCAATTTACCATCCCATCTACGCTAATTTGCGTAGGAGAAAATAATATATCCGCCCCGTTTTCTGCAGAGATTCTAGGAGTTTCAAAAAACGCCATGTCAAAACAAATTAAAATTGTAAAACTGATTTTTTTAAATGAAAAAATTATTAATTCTTTACCTGGTTCAAAGTTAAGCTGTTCATATGAATAAAGATGTATTTTATCTTGTCTATCTATCTCATCTCCATTATTATCAAAGAAATAGCTAGTGATTCTTGGTTTAGCTGAATCTTTTCTTTTTTCCCATAAAGCTCCTGAAATTATTCCTATTCCGTAATCTTTTGCTAAATTTTTTATAAATTTATAATTGTTTCCCCTTTCTTTTTGTATATTAAGTTCTTTTTTATTAATAGGCGATGTCCATCTTTCTGGTAAACAAATAATATCACAATTATTATGGTGCTTAATAAGAGATTTTAATATTTTTTCTACTTCAGAGTAACTTTTATCTGTTTGGGGTAAAATTTCTGGTTGAATACAAGCAAGATGTATCATTAGACTTTTCCAATATAAAATTTTTGATTGATATCATTGATAATATTGAAAAGTTCATCTAACCTTGAAATTTCATGATCAGGTTTGTTTTCTTCAGAAATAGTTTCACCTGTAACATTGGTATCATATTTTCCACCACGATGAATGTAAACGCTGTGGATTTTATTAAAATTAGCTGGTATTATATCCTTGTAAATATTATCTCCAACATAAATAGTTTCGTGCCCCTTTACCTTAAATTTCTTTAAACAATAAGAAAATAGCTCAGGATTTGGTTTTCTTATCCCAATTTCATCAGAAATTACAACTAGATCAATCAAATCGTCTATCCCAAGTCGTAGAATCTTCTCATATTGTTTGATAGGAATTCCATCCGTTATAATAGCTGTTTTAATTGAAGATTTTTTAAGGTTTTCTAAGGTTTTTAAAACATCGTTGTAGAGTTGAATGTGTTTAATTTTTTGACCATGGTAAGCCATTACCGCTGTTGTAATGTATCTAACTTGCTCGTTAAAACTAATTGCATAATTTTCATATAGGGTTAATCTCCTGATAAAGTAATCATAGTGTTTTGAAGAATTAGAACCGTATTCATCGACGATTTCTTGGATTAAGATCAAGGCTTTTTGTCTCTCAATTTTTAACCCTATGCTCAACATCGCGTCTATACCTTTAATTCTTGCTCTTTGAGAGAGACCAGTTGAATCGAAAAGGCAGTCATCGAGGTCAAATCCTACAAGTTTTATAGGGCACATTAGCTCTTAGAAAAAACCTTAAATTAGATTTAATTGAAATAAATTTATTTATTTTTACGAATATATAACCTTTAATATTAATTTATTCTATGTAAAACTTAAATTAGTTTGAAGAGATTTTTACAACAATATTTAACGGAGATTCATTAATTGAAACCTATTGTCGCTTTATCTTATTTTCATCGAAAGATTGGTCCACTAGTCTTTTATTCATATCCCGAAAATATGCTAGATGAACATCTTTCAACAAGAATAGCAAACATAATGGATCAAACAGTAAGCGAAGGATTTTTTACTCATTCTTTTGAACAAAATATTTCAAACAACAACTATTTTGAAATTCATTCTGATTGGGCTCGTGGAAATAAGGAAATGTTAATGGTCTCTATAATTTTTGATCAACAAATAAATTTGGAAATAGAGCAAAATGTAAACATTTTATGCACGGAATTTATTGAAAAATTACTCTCTAACGAGGAAATTTTCACTGCGTTTTATGTAAATGATATAAATAATTTTGAGGAACATGACAAAGACCTTATCTATAAACACAATTCTTTGATAAAATTATGGGTTAAGGAATTATATTGGGCAGCACTTGAAGATACTCGAGAAAAAAGCGAGGAAGAGAAGATTGCAACCTTACTAAATAAAAGACACGTCTTTTTGATGTTAAAAAAACTTTCAAAAGGCCCAATTGCTTTAGATGGATTAAGAGAATGGTATAACACTACATTTCCAAAATTAGATTTTAAAGAGTTAATCGATACTTTAGTCTCTAAACAGTTTATTTTCATAAATCAAATTGGGATTGTAGAAAAGTACGTGTTATTATTGAAGGAAGTTAATGCTGAAAGAATCCCTCCCGATAGTGTAATTGAATATATTGACGAAAACCCCGATTTAATTGAACTTGAATTAATCGAATTATTACTCCCAAAAGTACAGGAGTATTTTAGTATTTACGAAAATAAAAATAAAAAAGAATTGGAGGAAGATACATTCGCTTTATTTCAGATTGTTTCTGATCCAAAAAAATACAGTCTACTATCAGAATTAAGAAATGGGCTAATTTCAAAAGATAAATTACCGAAATTAATCTCAAAAAGAGCACTTGACCACCTCAACTCTTCGTTGTCCTTCCTAAAGAAATATGATGTAATTGAAGAATTAAAATATAAAGACGAGCGATATATTTTTTTAAAAACTAACATTCAGATCACAACCGCTTTTCCCGAATACTTGAGAAAATCATTGCCTCAGGAATCTAAACCAGTAATTGCAAAAAAATATAAACCTAAAGGAGATTAAGAATCTTTGAGTAAGGGAGAAGAATCCATTCAGGAGTTAAAATGCTTACTTGGGAATATGGGGGTTGAAATATTTTTCGCAATCGAAAAGGGAGCTAAAGACTATGAGAGTATGAAAATATTCTCTGGATTACCAATGGCTTGTATTAAAGGACGGGTACCAGTTCTCCTCGAATTAAAGCTTGTAAAAAAAAATATTGAAGGCTATATTTTAACGGAAAAGGGTTGGGACTTTAAGGAAAAGATCGAAAACGACTAATTAATAAATTTAAATTTCAGTTTGGGGCGACAACGTCATCGCTTTGAGCAAAAGCTCTTTCGATTGTCATAAGTTCATCATTAATCTAAATTCTTATTGTTTTATAATTCTTCGTCAGTTAAATTTTTTTTCCTAAAGAATTTCCTTTCGTAATATCCTGGTGTTTTTAAACCACCATATTCAAGAATTAGTTCTTTTAATCCCCCCTCTTTTTTTATACGTTTTTTTATTCTGTGATAATCTTGGGGACTTAATTCTTTTTGTTCTAAAAGAAAATCCAATATTTTTAAAGCATCTTCAGTGTCTATACATCTTCTAAGGAAGTCAACCGTTCCAGGATTTTTTAATTCTTCGTAAAAGGGTTCTTTTGGATGCTTTACAATCTCTGCTTGTTCATGCTCGATATCATCGTTTACTCCTTCGATCTTGAGAGTTTTTTTTTTAACAGATAATTCATGCATTAATCGAGGAAATTGAGCCTCTAAATCGCTTTTATCGTATGAAAGGTTCAATCCTTCTTCATCGTTGATTTCAAGATTTTTCTTCAATTTATTCTCTAAAGTTTTTTTCACTTTGTTTTTTTCTTCTTCTTTCATTTTCTTAATTGCATTTTTATTTCTTCTGATATTTTTCTTATTTTTTATGTTCCAAGTGATAAAACATTCTAGGTTCTATTATGTATTATCATAAATTTAAAACTATAAAATTATTAACAATCATATAAAAAGAAGAAATAATAAAATTAATTAATTTTACATTATTTCAACATTTATAAAACTATTGGAGTTTGCCTAAATCTTGAAGTCTGGATATAGTTATGTAAAAGATACTTTCGAAAAACACGAAACTGGATATCAAACAAATCACTGGAAAAGAGGAATTGAATACAGAAAAGGAAAATCTATTGAACGAGTTGAAAAACCGACTAAATTGCATAGAGCACGTACTTTAGGCTATAAGGCAAAACAAGGATATGTCGTTGTTCGAGCTAGAATCCGAAAAGGGGGAATGCATAAAGTTAGACCAAAAAGGGGGAGAAAACCTCGAGCAATGGGTGTTTCTAAGTACACAACCGGTAAAAATTTACAATGGGTAGCTGAAGAACGCGTACAGCGAAAATACCCAAATTTAGAGGTTCTGAATAGCTATAAAGTATATGCCGATGGAAGGAGTTGGTATTACGAAGTTATTATGGTGGACCCAAGTCATCCGGTTATTAAATCAGACCCAAAAATTAATTGGATTTGCGAACCTCAACACACAAGAAGAGTAGCTCGTGGATTATCTTCTTCTGGAAAGAAAGCACGCGGATTATATAAGAAAGGATGGGGTTCCGAAAAAACTCGACCAAGCTTAGGTGCCAATAAGGGGCGTGGAAAGTAATTAGAACTACATACTTAACCCTAGTCTTATCTACTTAATAATAAAAGCAATATTTTAATTATTTGCAAATTATTTAATTTATATTAAAACAAAATAATACATTTTTTTAGAACTCAGGACTCGTAGCCTAGCATGGCTGTTTTTACTCCAGTATAAATGGTGTAAATAGGGCGTCGGACTTCTAATCCGAATGTCGCAGGTTCGAAATTATGAATTAAAAAATAATTCAAACGAAAATCCTGCCGGGTCCGCTTAATTTCAAAATAAGAATATTGTGTTTGGCTTGATTTCATCGTAAGCAGGTGATTTAAGCCTAATGGATAAATCTTTTCTACAAAAATTAATAAATCATTAATAGATGGTTTTTTTTATATTTGACGTATAATAGTTAATAAATTAATATTTTTGAATCACCTTTATGAACCAAGAATTCCATGCTTAAGAAAAAATTATTTATTCATCAGAATATCCCATATGCCTTTAACTGGAATATCGCACACCACAAACAAAAAATATCTCCTGAAAACCCTTATCGAGAGGAATTTAAAACTCTGGGTTCTTACTTTAAAAAGATTTACCAAGGAACCATACCGAATGAGTTATTCAATACACGCAACCTCCCACGCGTCTCGCAATTTAAAATCCGAGGTTTGAGACCCGCTTTCCTAAACAGTTTTAGTAAAAAATTAATTCGAGAGGGAAAAATTATGCAATATGGTTCAGATTCAAAATTACCGAATTATGCCAATACAGTTTATGAAAATTTTAGAGTTAACAAAATTGGTAAAAAGCCTGGGCACGAACCGATTTTAAAGAATATTTTAATCAAAGATAGTAATTCTGTTGCGATTGAAATACCCATATGGAAAAAGATTGATAATAAGGTAGTAACCGGACATATTGACCTTATTCAAATCGAAAACTCTCTAGTAAAGGTGATAGATTATAAGCCTGAAGGAAATTTTATGATTTCTCTTCCACAAGTTGCCACATACGGACTTTTAGTTAAGTCCATGTTCAATTTACATAAAATTAGATGCGTTTCCTTTAATAAGAAGGAGGCTTGGGAATACGATCCAGATATTTTATTGTCTGATGTTAAAAACTACTTAATCTCACAGAGAGTTAACAATAGAACTTGGGAAGACTACTTGATCTAGGTATAATCTACTTCAATTTTGTTTTTACTTTTTGGACTGATTTATTACGCCCCTCTTCTTTTGGAATGACATATCTTCGAAGTAAGAAATAACTTATGATAATACCTATAACCTCAACGGTAATTCCAGCAAAGGCAATTATAGTTCCTTCAAAACCTGCAAATCTTAGGAATATTGCAAAACCTAAACCAGAAATTGTAAGTCCTACAAGAAGTATTCCAATTAAAATCTGTGAAAACGAAGATTTTATGTATCCTAATTCCTTTTTTAACCAGGGCATAAGTAAATCAAATGAATTTAAATAGAGTTTTAGTGTAAAATTGTAAGTAAATTAAATTATATTAATTTTAAAATTTTTGTTATTTTTTTTTGAAGTGTTTACTATTTTTTAGGTTTCTTCTTAAATTTAATGTAGAGCGCTTTATCGAATAAATTTCCAATTTTTAAGGCAATTTTGTTTGAAATTTTGTATCGTTCTCCTTCTAACATCCCTTTAATTTCTTCGGGATTCGGAGAGCGATGTAGTCTCTCAGAGAGAATTTCATTAATAAATGTTGCTACTTCATGTTTTATTCTTTCTATATCGGGTAATTTCATATCTGGAACGAAAGATTTAATTTTTTCGACCGCAAACAAATAAAACTCGCAGAATCTAGAAAAAATATCGCCCTTTAATCCACAATGTAATTGAATTTGTTCAGTTAGTGTTTTTGTATCTTTTTTGCTCCAATAAAATTGTTGTGGATTCACCCCACGACGGCTAATTCCCATTAAATTTGATGTAATTTTACGTTCAATCCAATTAAATGTGCTTTCTTGACGCAACTTAATGATTTCTTTTTTCTTATCATCTTCTTTTTTTTTTTTTTCTACATTCACACTTTCAATTCTAACTTTTTCAAATTCTACTAATTCTTCAAACCTTTTTATTAGATCGTAAGCGATACAATACGATACAGGAGATACAAGGTCCGCTTTTAGTTTTAAGGGTGATATCCCTTTATAAACAAAACTTTCTTGGTTCTTTAACTCTGTCATACTATCTTTGAGAGATTTTATTTTCAAACGTGATAATATAAATCCATTTATAAGAAAAACCTGATTAACTGCATTAAAAACTACTACAAGTTCTTTTTGCCTTTTCATGGTTCTCTCGATACTTAACTCCTCCAATTTAACTTGAACCCAATCTTCAAAACCCTTGTTTTCTGTAACCACCATTAAAGCCCGGGAGTAAATTGCCTTATCATTTGAAATTATACCATATAACTCTATTATCCTGCTTAATTGCCTTAGAATTTTCGATAATAAATTGTAAAATAAATCTGTTACTATATTACTTATTATCTCATCATAGTCAAGAAGAAGTAGTATTTGGGAGTAATTGCTTAAATTCAAACCTTGAAAGAAAATCTTGTCAACGGTTTGTTTTTTCCTTACAAACTCTCTCAGATCATTTATATTAATCTCTGTCTTATCCTCTAAAATATCCCATAACTCGATATATTCGGTTTCATTTCTATAGAGAATTTTAAATAAATCAAATTCAACATTATCAGCAACTTTTGTAATAAATTTCTCAAGATACGGAAATTTCATGCTACATAAGGCTTTTTTTGCCACATTTATCAAGTTTTTTTGATTGTCATTTAATAAGATTAAATCTTGTTTTTTTATATTATATCTTATCATGCTTTTCTGTACATTTTCAGCTAACTCATAATCAACATTCATTAAATGTAAAGTATCCTTAATTCCCCTCTTATTAAGTAAAAAAATAGCATCCTCAAAACTTGATTCATTTAAACTTTGAAGGAAGTAGATAAAATCATTTGGATTCTTTTTTAACTGCTTAATTAGGGCGATTTTTAATTCTGAAAGAATTATCTTTTCAAATTCATCATAATTAAGATCTTCCTTAAAGGCGTTTTCAATTGACTTGATAGTTTCTTTTTTTAAATTATTCCCTTCAATAAAAGTTTTTAAGCCTGATATAGATATAGGAAATTTATTTAATTCATATTCCATTATACGTTTCTTTATCATCCGGATAGACATTGTTTGGATTTGTAATTCCTTATAGGATTTGAATTCAAATTGGTTTTGCATCCTCTCGATTATTCTATTTAGAGTAAAAACCTCAATGAATTTATCTTCTTTCTCTTCCTTCTTCAATTGTTCTTCAATTGGAAGCGAGACGCCTTTAAACGCAGCGCTTTCTTCTAAAATTTCATTTTTTACGATTTCATTTAAACCAATGATGTCTCCTATAAAATCGTAAAAATAATAGGATGGTGATTTGGATATAATATTTAACAGTTCTCGTTCGATTTGATTTTCGATTTCCTCTATTCTTTTTCTTCTTTGAGATTGTTGTAGGCGACCTAGCCTTTCGTCTATTAACAATGATAAGAACATATTTTCTAAATTAATAATTTCATCGAATAGAGCTCTTTCTAATTCAAAAGAATTTTTTAAAAAAATCTCAACTTCTTCCATTAGAATATGTTTCTCGTCCATTTCAAGCTGTTTAGTCGAATCAACTGTCAACTTGTTTGTATCTAAAGATTCTTCTACTTTTATACCCATGTAATGGTACAAATGAACTGCTGCTGTAGCGATTAGGAGAGATCGTAATGTAGGTTCTTTACGAATCAATTCGAAAATTTTTTCTTTATCTGCTTCTCTTTTCAAATGGGAAATTATTAAATCTACGGTCTGAAAAAACCTTGAAGCACTTTCAGTTGCTGTTGATTTTCTTTTTACTCCGCTTATCATAATTTTTTTATCCACTCTCTATATACTTCCTTAAAATTATCTGCAATATCATATTTTGCTTTATTGTGCCAGTATTTAAACTCAAAAACATGAAATAAGTCAGCGCTGAATAAATCAACTTCTTCCGCAGTTAATTCTTGTTTTAAAATTAAAGAAACTGGCCGAGGTATTAATTTTGAGAAATATCTGAGCTCATTTTTTTTCAAGTAATTATAAAATGTGTTCTGTTCATCAATACTAAGATAATTTTTAGGGATAACTTTTTCTGGCTCAATTTTAAATAAGTTAATCTCTTTTTCAACTTTATTTTGGATATATTTTGGAAATTCAGTTTTTATACCAATACAAAATTCATACTGTTTATAGAAATCTATCAAAATTTCTTTTTCTACATCATTTGAAATTCTTAAAATGTATTTGTCTAAAAATTTGAGGAATGCTTCTGGTTCCTGCTCGTTTGATTCACGTTCTTCTAAATATTTTATAAATTCAAATAATGTTTCGTCTAAAGACCACTTCCGTATTTCTTCAATACTAAAAAATTTCTTAGCATAATCCTTTATCCATTCTAATATATATGTTTTCCAAGTTAAATTTATCGCTCCTATTCGTTTTTCTAGGAAGCGATGGAATCTATTTGCAAAAGTTACTGGATCACTAATTTCTCCATCTGGTTCTTCTTTAAGAAATCGATTAATAGTAGTATATCTCAGAATGTAGCTTAATAAATATTTTAATTCATCTGAGAACCGTTCAAATTTCTTTACATGCGAGTCTATTATTTTTGAATCTTTTTCCATTTGGATTTCGGCGAATGCAATTAAGTCACTAATGTTTAAGTTAATATTACCATAGAACGATTTGATGTTGTCATTTATTAACTTTTTAAATTCTTTATTTAATATTTCTTCGTTAAAAACACCAACTTTTAATAATACAAATGGATTTATCTCTATCTGCGATATTAAATGTTGCTCGAATTTACCCAAAATATTTTGCCCTAAATTTTTAGAAGGTTTTTGTTCATTTTCAAATTTTTCATGTAAAATTCTAGTAAAGTGAGAGATCAAAGTATTCAATCTACGGTGTGATAAATATCGCGGAAACGAGTTTCTAATACAACTAATGCTATTTTTAAGGACTTCAGCAAAATAATTTATTACAGAACCTAATTCACTTGCCCTCAGCTTTTCTTCACTAATAATTGAAAGAGTCATTGAATTTATAGCTAATTCGCTGATAGTTCGATAAAAATCAATACTTTCTTCAGAATTTTCAATTATAAATGAGTTATATTTTTCTAACAACTCCGAGATATTACCTATTTCGCCGGTTGTTAGGAATTTCTTAGAAATTTTTAAAAAATTATCAACTTTGACATTAAAATCAGTTAACATTTTTTCCATATAGGAAATAATTTCGACACCAGAGAAGAGTTTTTGATTTTTACCAAAACTTTCCTCTATTTTAGCTATAAAAAATGATATAACTTTTTCTTGGATTTCATCAGTTGTCCCAGTATTAGCTAATTTAAGTAAATTGGTTCCTAGAATTAACGTTTTTTCTATAATAAAATTTGCACTCGGCTCTGAAATAGCATATTTAAGGTGATCTATGGTTGACTTTCCAATATATGGTGATTTAAGCCGATCATATTTTTGATTTGTAAACTTAATCTCAATAGGGCTTTTATTCCAGAGATAATCTACATCCGTTCTTATCGATCCATAAGTGGACAACATTTCTTTTTCAGTTGGTAAAGAAACGCTTAAGCCTATTAATTTTTTATTCCATTTATCCTCAATCAAATCCCCATAAAGTTTTTTGCTAAATCGAGTAGCGAATTTATTATATACCTGAATTTTTTTTTGATGTTCTAATCCGGGATGATTAGAAAACTCTTCTACTTCGTAAAATAATTTACTTATATTGTTAATTGATTCTCTTGATTTGTGTGGATCTAGATATCCCGTTTCTGGTTTTAAAGCAAGTAATAAACTTTCACACTCCTTATATTTGCCGGGAATGAGTACCATTGATTTTGGGTAAATGTTTATTTGAGCGTCTTTTTGATCGAAATTGTACAACTCGAATTCTATTGAAAATACTTCAGAACCAGCAAAATCCCTCAACATAGCATTATACATTCGAAGGAATGTTATTACTTCCTTAGAAAGCTCGTTAACCATTTCTTTAGTTAGTTTTCCTGGTCCTATTACATCTCCCGCTATTAAATCTGTAGGGCTAGAGTACCCAAAGATTAATGAAAATTGAAAATTAATAGACTCACGTGTAGTTATCATAATTTCGTTTTTTTTTTTCAAATCTATTTTTATAAAAGATAAAAATCATACATTTTAACTTTTAGCAATAGATTTTTTTTGCATTTTGTGTATTACTGTTTATCATTATTTTTCTATGTATTAATTAATAATTATAGAGAAGAAAAAATAAAGAAATAAAAAGTATCAATATTATATTAATAATAGTTAAGTGAAGTAAAACCTCAAATAGCAATCTACCGTGGATGGTGATACGAATTGGAGTTTGGTACAGATCTTGGAATTGGGCCCGATGAAATCGAAAAAATAAGTCCTCAAATTACTTTTATCACTTCGAACGCAGATATAGAAGCCATCGCACTTGTGAGCTTGGAAGGCTATCAGATCGCTTTTTCAGCGCTTCCGCAATATGAGGTTGATGGCGACCAGTTTTGTGGACTAGCTAGCGCACTTTTAATGACTGGAAGTTCAACAATTAAAACACTCTTTCAAGAAGATTTAAGCGAAATAATTGTGAGAGCTGAGAATGGTTATGTTATTGTTAGTAACGCAGGTCGTCTCGTAATCGTATGTGCAGGAACTATTATTGATACATTGATGAAAACTGTTAAAGTAATGAGAGTTGCTGCAAAGAATTTAGCTATGGTTTTTGAACAAAAATAATAAAAATTAATTTTTTTATTGAAGAATAAGTTTATATTGCTTCGATAATAATTTTATCAATACAAATACATTTTATGGTTAATATTGATGTTCGCTAAAATAAACCTCCTTAAATGTTGGCGAGGACTATGGCGTTTTAAAACGCTTTTTCAATGGTAAAACCATAAATTTTGCTCTGACTAGTTTTTAACATCATTTTTTAATAACAAGTATTGCATCTGCAATCAAGCATTATTATTATTGATTTCCAATTTTAAGATGAGACATCATTTAAATTTGATGATGGAAAAATAGTTAAAAGGAAATAAATATGACAGATTTTTATAATACAAGAATTTTACTTGAACCGAATGAAATACCAAAAGAGTGGGTTAACATTGTACCAGATTTACCTGCTCCCATGACGCCCTTAATAAATCCAATGGATGGAAAACCTGCACCTCCTGAACTTGCATTTGCAATATTTCCAAAGGAATGTGTACTTCAGGAAATATCTCAAGAACCTACAATTCAAATTCCTAAGGAATTAAGGGAGCTTTACGCTAGATCTTATAGGCCTACACCGCTTCATAGAGCATATGGTTTAGAGAAAGAACTTGGAATTGAAAGCGAAAATATCAAAATTTTCTATAAAAATGAGTCGGTTTCTCCTACGGGATCTCACAAACCAAACACAGCTCTAGCTCAAGCTTACTATTCTAAAAGAGATGGAGTCGAGGAATTGATAACTGAAACAGGAGCAGGTCAATGGGGTTCTGCCTTATCTTACGGATGTAATTTATTTGACATAAAGTGTACTGTTTACATGGTGAGAGCTAGCTTTATCCAAAAACCGGGAAGAAAAATATTGATGAGAGCTTTTAATGGTCAAGTTCATGCAAGCCCTTCAAAATTAACAGAATCTGGAAAATCTTATTATGAAAAAGACCCAGATCACCCAGGAAGTTTAGGAATTGCTATATCTGAAGCGGTTGAACATAGTTTGAGAAGTGAGAAATCGAGATATTCTTTAGGGAGCGTTGTGAATTTCGTTCTTTTACATCAAACGATCATAGGACAAGAGGTTAAAGCACAACTACAAAAAGCTAACGTGGAGCCTGATGTTCTGATTGGATGTATGGGAGGGGGGTCTAATTTAGGAGGTCTAATGATTCCTTTCGCAAAGGAAAAATTACACGGAAAATATCCTGATTTAGAGATCGTGGGAGTAGAACCCAGAGCGTGCCCAAGTGTAAACAAAGGAGAATATAGATGGGACTTTGGAGATTCTGCCAAAAAAGCTCCAATTTTAAAAATGTATACATTAGGTCATAATTTTATTCCAAGCCCAATTCATGCAGGAGGATTAAGATATCACGGAATGGCTCCAATAATATCTATATTAGCAAAGAAAAAGATAATTTCCTCAGTTATGCATCACCAAACTGAAGTTATTGGAGCAGGTTTGCTTTTTGCTAAGACAGAAGGAATTCTGCCTGCGCCTGAAGCGGCTCATGCTGTGAAAGAAGCGATTGATCAAGCCTTGAGAGCTAAAGAGAACTCCGAAAAGAAAACAATCGTTTTCTGCTTAAGTGGACATGGATTTTTTGATTTATTAGCTTATAAAGAATATATGGTTGGTAATTTGATAGATTATGAACTACCAAGCGATGATATCCAAAAAGCTTTAAACGCTCCTGATATGCCTAATATTGATGATACGCAGTTTTAAATACAATTAAGGACTTTTTACACACTTTTTTTTCATTTTTAATAAAGATTTTAAAATTTCTCAGATAATATCTAGAAGAAAACATAAAGAGATTGTTATTTTTGGATGCACTATCTATAATAATTATTTGTATTCTGTATATTTATGGCTTAATTTCTCTTTATACTGCTTTTTTGGCGAAAAAAAGAAATGAAAAAGGGGCTTTCATTAATAACCTTGTAAATTCATTAATCCTCATTGTTAGCATTACAATTAATTTATCAATAAATCTTCTAAATATTTCCGTTATTGGGTTCATAGTATTTCCTTTTGACATATTTATGATAATTTTTATAATATTTTTCTTACCTCATTTTTTATTATCCGTAAATAGAGAAAAAAGAAAGGTTAGATTAAAAGAGAAACAAACAGAAGAAGAAAATTTTAATTTGGCTGAAGAATTACCTTTTAAATACGAACTTTACAGAAAAATAACACATTTAGTAGTCTTAGGAATCGCTTTTTTCTATTTTACGCTTGGATTTTTGGTTCAAAATATTTTTATTTATATTCTAGAGCTTTTCCCAGATATTGTTTCTGAGTTCTTCTTCTCAATCTATAATATTGAAGCAAATAAAATGATCTTTACTCAATACTTGGTAGTTTTTTTAGTTGGAGTATCCTTAATTGGGTTACTTACAGCAGATTTTATTAGAATTTTAAAACCAAACATTTACCCGTTAAAATCAATTAATAGAATTCTTAGGAAAAAGGAACGGCACATGAGATTAGGTCCACATATTTCTATGGGAATTGGTTGTTTTTCAATTATAATAATGTATGGCCCTTTCCAGCCTGTTGGGCCAATTATTATATGTATATCGATGACTATGTCTATTTTTGGAGATATGGCTGCTAATTTGGTGGGAAGAAAATTCGGGCATTACAACATTCGAAAAACTAAAAAGACTTACGAGGGGTTAATTGCTGGAATGAGCATAGCATACATCTCAGGTATTATTACATTACTATTTATAAATCAATTATATCCAATTAACCCCTTTAGTATGATAATCCTTCCCTCTATTGGTACTCTTGTGATAGGATTTATAGACTATTTAGATTTAGATGTTGACGATAATTTGTCATTTAATTTCATACTTTCAACTACTCTTTTCGTTATTTCATTATTCATTTTGCGTTTATAATTTAAGAGATGTTATTAGCAAAATTTTTCAATCACAAAATTTTATTTAAAAGAACATGAGCGAAGAAAAATTAAAAATAGATAAAATAAAGAAGGGGACAGTTATCGACCATATTGATGGCGGTTACGCTTTAACTATTCTGAACTTAACTGGACTTGGAGAATCTCCTAATCTAATGACAATTGGTGTTAATGTTTCTTCAATGAAATACAATAAAAAGGATATTATTAAGATAGAGGGTGTTTTTCTCAATCAGATTCAACTTCAGCAAATTTCAATCCTTTCGCCAAATTCAAAGATATCCTTGATTGAAGATTATAAAGTAATCGAGAAAAAGAAGGTAAAACTCCCAGATAATATCAAAAGTCTAATTTTATGTCGAAGTAATACGTGTATTTCAAATTCTGGTGAACCTATTGATACAGAATTTAATGTTCTAGAAGAAAAGCCATTAAAAATTCAATGTGTATATTGCAATAGGATATATAAATTGGATGAAATTGTTTTCAGTTCTAAAGAAAAAATTGAAAAAAGAGTAAAACAATCAATCGAATTATAAAAAATTTTAGATAAAAGCTAAGAATGTATGAGTAACTACTGTAACGATCATAAATAACAAGAAAAATATGCCTATACCTGGTTTAATTATATTTTTCCAATTCCATTCTTCTTTATCGTATTGATATTTTAAGATAATGAAACTAACAAAAAACGGTGTTAGGAACCAAAAACACAACATCCAAATAAACAATCCTAAACCCGAATAGCTCGGTAGAATGCCGAAAAATAATCTTCCTAATAAACCACTTAGCACTGCAGTAATTGCCCTAATCCAATAAAGCTTTGTTTCCTTTTCAAGCCGGATATCAATCTTTTTTGTAGATTTTTTATCAATATTAATTTCTTGTTCAGGATGTGATTTTCTCTTCTCTTTTATAAGTTTTTGGCGTTCTTTTTTAATGTTAACTCTTTTTGATTTCCGTTTATCTTTATTGGGCATAATTAGTACTATTAATATTATTTTTTTTATTAAAATTTTGAAATTTATATTACCTATAAATTATCGTTTCATTTGTGAAAAATGGAAAAATAGAAAAAAATGAATGCATGACTAATAAGTAAGATAACAATAATTTTAAACGATAATGCAAATGAAGAAAAATATTAAATTTTCAAATTTTGATGTATTTGCAATCGCTAAAGAATTAGGAACTATTCTCCCCCATGGAAAAATTGACAATGTTTATGAAATCGATGGAGAACTATTGATTTTAAAAATCAAAACAAAATTAAATGGGAAAAAGAATTTAATTGTTAAAAACGATTCTCGTTTAAATTTTACTGACTTTAACTATCCTATCCCAAAATATCCTTCTCAATATATAATGTCTCTAAGAAAGTACCTAAAAAATAGGAGAATTTTATCTGTTATTCAACATAATTTTGATAGAATTATTATTTTCGAAATAAGCAATATGGAGGGAAACTCATGGAAATTTATTGTTGAACTATTTAACAAAGGTAATTATATTCTACTTGATGAAAATAACATTGTAAAAATCGCAAAAAGTTATAGTAAATATAGAGATAGGGATATTCTAGCTAATAGACAATATAATTTTCCTAGTTCTCGTGGCAAAGATTTTCTTAACCTTTCTCAAGTCGATTTTAATGAAACAGTTAGTAATTTAGAAGATGAAATCGTAAGAATCCTAGCAAGAAATATTAATATCTCAGGAACGATTTCAGAAGAAATATGCCTTATGGCGGGAGTTGATAAAAAGCGATCAGGAAGTGATCTTACTCCTATAGAACTAGAGGCTCTATTTAATTCCTTCAAAACATTAAGAAATAAATTACTTTTTGGGGAAATTAAGGCACAGATTGTATTCAACGAACAGGATGAACAAGCATCTGTTATCCCTTTTGATTTAGAGCTTTACAAGAATAGTAAAGTTCAGCATTTCAATTCTTTTAATGAAGCCGTGGATGTGTTCTTCTCTAAACTAGATTCTAATAAATTAATTTCACCACAAGATCAAGCCGTTAACCAAAGAATAAAGTCTCAAGAAAAAATACTAAAAAACCAACTAGAATATCTGGAAGAGCTAAAAGCAAAAAAAAAATTGTACTACGATCATGGCGGTTTTATGTATGATAATTTCAACACTTTTAATAAATTATTTAACGGAATTAAAGAAGCAAAAGAAAAAGGCTATTCTCTAGAAGAAATAAACACCAAACTAACTAGTGCTAAAAACGAAAATTTCGAAGATTTAGATATATTTGGAAGGATTCTATCTGCAACAAAACAGATAGTAATTTTAATTGATAAAAATGAAGTTTATTTAGATTTAAGCAAAACTGTTGGAGAAAACGCAAATTTAATATATTCAAAAGGCAAAAAGGCAGAGAGAAAATTAAAGGGAACCCTTCCAGCTATTCAAAAAACAGAAGAAAAGATTAGAAAGCTAAAAATTGAGAGAGAATCTATCGAATTAGATATTGATTTTCTAGTAAGGAAACCACAAAAGAAATGGTATGAAAAATTTAGATGGTTTAATTCTTCCGATGGATTTTTAATTATAGGTGGACGAGACGCTAGCTCAAACGAAACGATATTTAAAAAATATATTGACCCCAACGATATAATTTTTCACACAAACTTTCCGGGATCCCCTCTTACTGTAATAAAAAATCCAGAAAATAAACAGATTCCTGAGACATCAATTAAAGAAGCCGCAAACTTTGTAGCTAGCTATTCTGTAGCGTGGAAAGAGAATTGGGGCATTGTCGATGTTTTTTATGTGTTTGCCGATCAAATTTCTAAAACTCCACCTACAGGTGAATATTTACCTAAAGGTAGTTTCATGATTTTAGGAAAAAAAAATGTAATTAAGGGAGCAAAAACCGAAATTGCGCTGAGATTAAATTTCCTTGAAATAAAAAATCAAAGCGTTTCTGATTCTAAATTATTCTATCCCCAAGTAACATACGAATCTCTTAATGCCTTTACTAACAATGCGAACAAATTTATAATCGTTAAACCTTCAAAATCGGGGAAAACAAAGGGACAGTTAGCAAAGGAGATCAAAACATATTTTCTTAACAATTCAGAAGCAGAGATGAAAAAATGGGTTAAAATTTTACCTATAGACGATATTATCCTTGTCCTTCCTACGGGTAAATCTGAATTTATTATTCCCAGTTAATTTCCTCTTATTATCCTAAGGTTATGATAATCATCAAATAATATGCCGTTTATCTGGTTATTAATTAGACTGTTTATTACTTGTAAAGGTTGTTCATAACCTATAAAGCCCCAAGCAAGTGATTTAATATCGTTAACATGGCATACTTCTATAAATTGATTCGAAATTAAATCTGATCGAATGCTTATCATATCCGGAAAATTCTTTAGTTTTTTTCTATGTCCTTTTTCTATAAATTCCTTTAAATTTAGCCCTCTACCTTTAGTCATGTTAAAACATGTTCTTATCGGTTTAAATGTTTTCTTATATCTTTTTAATTTATTGATATCTCTTCCGCTTACTATACAATTCTTTAGAACTCCTTTTTTATTAATTAAACCAAATAATTCTTTTTCAATTCCTTCATCTTTCAAGTGTATAATAGCTTGTGTTTTATCTGTTATGTAATCCATAAATTCTTCTAAAAGGGGGATAGTTTGGTTTCTTTTTTCGGTTTTAAGATTTTTAACATCGTTGTAATTTAAATTTTTTAATACTCCTTTACCATTAGTGGTCCTGGTTAATGTATTATCGTGAAAAACGATTAACTTTCTGTCTTTTGTTCTTCTAACATCAAGTTCTATGCAATTTGCCCCTGATTTAATTGCAATTTCGAACGCTTCTAATGTGTTTTCATCGTAATCTACTAAAGTGCCTCTATGGCCGATAAAAAGTGTAATTTTTTTCATTAAAAGAAATAAATTTTAGATGCATAAATTTAGTTAGTTTTCCTGAACTAAAAACAAGTAAACCATTATTATCAATAAACCTATTAAACTGAATGAAAAAACTATAGAATCTCTAAAAGCTTGGATTAAGGAAAAGATAAAAATAAGCACAATTAACTTTAAATCTAATGGTTTACCTGTCAATTCCTTATAATTTCCGATACTTATTGTCATAAAAATGAAGAAAAATAGGATTACTAGAACCTTAATAGTGATATCTACAGTTTGCAGAAAAAGGTCTTCGCTTGCAAACAGAGATAGATAACCCCCGTTTAATAGAATCGATATTACTAATAGTATTCCCCCAATAACGGCTGATAATATAACTGAACGATAAGCAGACTTTTCTTTTAATTTTGGTTTCCTATTGGCCGTTCCTGATTTTAAATGTTCATTTTTTACTTTTGACATGTTAGTATCTTATCTCCTTATTCTTTCGATTTGTTTCTTGAGTTGGGTAATTCGATATACATAATAAGCAAAAAATGCTCCAATCGTAGAAAAAATGACAATTGTAGAGATTGACATCAGAAGTTCTCCAAAGGATACATCCGGGGTTCTAGGGGGGTATTGTAATTCCATAGAAAAGATATTAGAAATAATAATTTCACTGGGACCGACTGCAGTTTTACCGAATATAATCATAAAATTAAATTGAACCCCATAGGCTAATTCTACGTCCTCGATTCCACCTTCTTTATTTTTAATAGGCATGGAAAATTCGTACACTATCTGATTCCCATCTAATTTCGCAGCACAATCACCATTAGAATCTACGTCTTCATAATAAACCGTATCGTTAATGTAATAATCTAAATAAGAATAACTGTTCGTTGTCATGTTTGAAAATTGTAAAATTTTAGCATCAGTGAAATTCAATTCTGCGTCCCAATCCGCTATTAAAATCCCAAGAAATTCATTATCATATTCATTAGAGTTATGATCGTTTAAATCAAATCTAGCTAAAATATATAAATTAGGTTCAGATTGTAAAACCCATAGTTCAATAGGTAGTCCATCGCTTTGGTTTGATAAATCAGGAAATAGTTCTATTTCTAACTTTTCTGCTGAAGCCCATTCGCCCGTCACTCCATCAACAACACCGTCTATAACAGGTGCGGTTCCAAATCCCACATCATATTCAATTGGAGTTCCATAGCTTTTTCCAATGAGGAATGCTGAACTAACCAGTATCTGAGCAATGAAGATGAAAATAATAATGCTAGTTGTGTGTTTTTTCACTTTTATATAGCCACTTTTTTATCATTAAGCGATAGTTCAATTTTGCTTTTAATTAAAGAAACTCAATAAAGTTGATAATTAAAATTGAATTTAATATTTTTTCTTTGTCTTAGCAAATTTTTAGGATTTTCAATCAAAAATTTGTAGTATTTCCTATATATTAAAAAAAAAGCTCTTATCATTATTTAAAAGAAATTCATTTTATGAAAGATAATTAGGTAAAAGAACGCTGCAATTGAATTTGTTTAAATATGCTACAATATAATTTATCAGGCGTTTTAAATCGCGCTTAGTTTCAAGCATATTGCTATTATTATATTCTGCGAATTGTTTTGGTCCAATTGCAATTAACAACCCCGATAGATCCTTCTCTCTCTTAATAAAAAGCCAAAACGGTTTTTTTTTTTCATTATCTTTAATTAGGAGTAGCATCCATGGATTTAAGGTCCATTCTTTAGAATCAGGCCCAATTACTTTTTCTATCGCATGTCCCGTAGTATATTTTTTAGTTATTTTTACAGCTTTTACTAACCGGTTAAAGTAGGACCGTTTCAATTTTAAATATCCATTGAAATAAGATTTAGCGTCGTAGAGTTCTATTTCATTACCCGTTCCGTCTGCGAATTTCAAATTAATTTTCCAAGTGCTCATATTAAATCCAAATAATTATTCTTTAGCTTATATCCATAATTTGAATATCTTTAATATTCTTTTTATTTTTTTCCAAAAACAAATTTTTAGTAATTTGAATACTACGAATAGTCCCGGATGTTTTTATTGGAGAAAAAACGAATTTATTACCAGCTATTTCAGTAATTAAAGTCAAAGCGGAAATCACGATTTCTTTTGTTTGATGAGAGCATCTTATAATTCCAAAACCTTCTAAAAAATTAATATCAACCAACCACAATCCTACTCTACTAGCTTCTTTTAAGCCAAAATACTTCCATAATGATGTCCATATCGAATTTAGAATCTCTTGCTTATTCAAAGGTTTTCTATGTTCCGAAATCACTTTGAATAATATGTATCTATGACGTTCACTTTTTACTATTATTTATCACCCCGATTTATCAGTTTCACACCCAAGTCTATGAAATTTCTATCTTGTCGCATATGTACTCGATTTAGAAGAGAAACTACATTTTTAGAGAAACAATTTTTAGCTCGTAGTAGTGAAATGTCTAAAAGTGTATGACAAACGCTAATTAAAGCTCTAGGGTGTCGTATTGAATAAAGATCGTCAAAATTCCCACTTATTATATAGTTTGCTTTTAAATTATTAGCTAACTGTACGCTTCGGTAGAGATTCCTTAGATTTTTGGACTGTAATGATTTGTTTTTTACCATAATTGACGCGAGCGAAAATTCGATAAACGATTGATTTTGTTTTGTAAGCGAAATTACTCCTGGAAAAATTGTTTTGAGCGCAATTTGCTCTGAAAACGAGATCATGTCCACTCTGGAATCTTTAGCTGCTTGGATTTGAATTTTTTTATCGGCAGATTCAACCACTATAATGTCAGATGATTGTCCAATTCCTTTGAGTTTCTTAATTAAGCTTTCTATATTTTTTGGATTAATAATAGTGCGATATTTTACATTTATATTTGTGATCTCTTCTATTCTTTTTTTTAAATCTGGCTGCCTTTTTTCTCGATTATTTTCAAGCTCAACTATCACATTTTGAATCCCTAATAATTTACAAAAACGTAATTTTTGTTCAATTTCCTTGAAGTTGTTAGTATTTACCCTTAACCTTGACTCAAAATATGGCAATCAGATCTTAACCTCTAATTTCAGATCGGGATTTATCTGTAACGTTTTCGATGTTTAAAGTGTTCTTAAATAAAAAAAAATTTATTAGAATAAATATTTTACATGTTATATATGTTATAAGTGGTTCTATTGGCTAATAAACGAAAGCTTTCTGATATAAAGAAAAAAATTCATAACGGCAACGCAAAGGTCCTTACCGCTCAGGAATTTATCAGTCGCGTTGAAAAGGGAGAAAATTTTAAGTTTGAAGACATTGACGTGATTACTACCGCCACTAAAGGTCTAATGAGTGGAATTATGGGCCTATTTTCTTTTAGATTAACGCCCCCAAAAACATTAAGAAAATTCACTGAAATCACCCTTAACGGAATCCCTGCTTTTCCTGGACCGTGCCCCAATGAATATTTAGGAATTGCCGATCTGATTGTTTACGGTACTGCTCAAAGTCATTCAAGAGAAAATTATTGTGGAGGCTCCTTGTTTAGGGAGCTAGTGGAAGGAAAACCAATCTCCATCCATGCTAAAAGCAGTGAAGGTAATATGGTTGATATGGATTTAACATTAAAGGAAATGCAATATGCAAAACTGATGGGAACTCGTCAAGCAATAAAAAATTATAATGCAATGCTTAATTGCGAAACATACCAAGTAGATACGATATTTTCATGTCTTCCTTTTAAACCTAATAAATCAGAATTGACATATTCTGGCTGTGGCGCTCTAAATCCTTTCCAAAACGATCCGAATTTCCGAACTTTCGGAGTGGGATCACCGCTTCTAGTCAATGGAGCTCTTGGGTATTTAATGGGTCCAGGAACGCGTAATTATATCGCAAAACCTAATATGATGACAATAGCCCCCATGGATCAAATGAAACCAGAATATTTAGGAGCTTTTAAAACTTCTTATGGATTAGAACCCATTTGCTCGATAGCTGTGCCAATACCTATCTTAACCGACAAAATTTTTAATGATATTGTCAAATCAGACAGAGATGTTAAATTAACTATTTTAAGTCTCGTAGGACGTGAAAAAGTTGGGGAAATCACTTACGCAGATGTATGGGATAATAATTTCGTAATGAAATTTAACCCTGAAGCATGTAGTAAGGGATATAAATGTAAAGTAATAGACAACTGCCCAACAAGCGCTTTTATTATAAGAAACGGGTTAATCTCAGCAATTGATAGGTCTAAATGCTTCAATTGCGGAAATTGCGTAAGATTATGTCCTGAGGCATTTAATATGGACCTAAAATCAATTCAATATGAGGGAAGTGAAATTCCTGTAGTCTTAAGGCAATCTGATAGGGCAGGAGCTATTATGTTAGCTGATGATCTTAAACAACAGATTCTAAAAGAGGAATTTCAGTTAAAAAAACCAACTGGAAGGCTAGATTTTGCTGAAAAATTAAAATAGGATTACAATTGAGGGTGAATTCTAAACGACCGATATCAAATTTGATCAGATTAGGATTACTTAGATACCTAAAATATCTAGGACTTTACATCGAAATCCTTGAGTTTTGACGGTAAACCTTTGGTTTCTGTTCTTATGTAATAAAGTTTATTTTTCATTTATACTACTTCATTTTATGTCAAATAAAAATGCTAATCCCTTAGACGGAGGAGATTTAGTCGTGAAAAGTCTCCTTAAAGAGGGAATCACTAAAATTTTCGGCATCGTTGGCGGAGAATTGTTAAGGATTTATGACGCTATAGAACGTTATGGTCGAGAAGAAGGCATAGATACGGTTATGGTTCGCCACGAGCAAGCTGCGGGACATATGGCAGACGCGTGGGCACGCTCTACTGGAAAATTAGGTGTCTGTTTAGGGACCGCAGGACCAGGCGTTACTCATCTTGTTCCAGCCGTGGCTGTAGCGTGGGCAGATTCAATCCCACTTCTTGTTATCGGAGCTCAAGTAGGAAGGATGTTTGATGATACGGGTATTCTCCAGGGGGGCTTAGATCAAATGAAATTAATGGAGCCGATCACAAAAGCACAGATATCAGTTGAAGAACCTTATGAAATTCCAAGAGCAGTACAAAGAGCTATTAAAGTTGCAATGTCAGGTAGGAGAGGTCCCGTTTTTCTAGAATTTCGAGAAACAGCTCTTGTTAGAAAAGCTTCTGAGGATGATCTTAAAAATATATTGGAGCCTGAACAATATAGACCAATTGATAGACCAGCAGGAAATCCAAACTCGATTAAGGCTGCGATAGAAATTTTAAAAACTGCAAAGAATCCATTGATCGTTGCGGGAGGAGGAATTCACGCCTCAGATGCATCTACCGAGCTTAAAAAATTATCTACAACATACAAAATTCCTTGCGGAACAAGTATAAACGGTGTTGGTGCTATTGATATTCGCAGTGAAACATATGTTGGGTCGTATTTAGTTGCAAACGCATATCGAAAAGCAGTGTCGGAAGCTGATGTAGTTCTTTCTTTCGGTGCTAAATGGGATTATTCTATTCTGTTTGGAGCTCCGCCCATTTGGAATCCAAACGCGAAGATTATTCAAAACGATATCGACCCAGAAATGATCGGTCGAAATAGAAAAGTGTCTGTAGCTATTATTGGCGACGCTAGGGTCGTAATAAATCAATTGCTAGCAGAAATGGAAAAAATGCTCCCTAAAGAAAAAATTTCTGAATGGTCCGAATGGAATTCTTATCTTTCAGATCTCAGAAAAAATGACGCTTTAGCAGTTCAAAAATTGTTGAAATACGATAAGCTACCAATGAAACCAGAAAGATTTGCTTACGAAGTCTTGGATTCAATAAAACACGATTCTCAACTGGTAATTGATGGTGGTGATATTGCTGTCTTCACTTTTGGGTTAATTAGTAATTTCCCTCGCGATCCAAGAACTCTATATTTCCCATTAACGATGGGACATCTAGGTACGGGTATCCCTCACGCTATAGGTGCCCAAATAGCAAATCCTGATAAACAAGTCGTTGTTATCAATGGAGATGGTAGTTTTATGTTCAACATTCAGGAGCTTGATACGGCTGTTCGCCTAAATTTACCGATTATTATTATTATTGCTAATAATTGCGCATGGGGCATGATTAAAAGCAAGCAAAAAGGGGAATTTAAGAAAAGATATTGCGATGTAGATTTACCACCAACTAATTATGCAGAAATAGCTAAGGGTTTCGGTTGTTATGGCGAAAAAATAGAAAGACCAGAAGATATTAAGCCTGCTATACAAAGAGCAATAGAATCTAAAAAACCAGCCGTTCTGGATGTAGATATCGCTTTTGAAACGCCAATTGCGATGAAAGTAATCGGAAATCTTAAGAAAAACCGTGGACTATACGGTTAATCTTCTTACATCATATTTTCTCAACTCCTTTTTTTATTTTTTAAAATTTTAAATAACATTTAATTCAATGTAGAATAAACCTAATCTAAAAAACTCGTGTAAGTTAAATTTCATAATTCTAAGAGGTAACAATTTTTGTCAGATGATATGTTTTTAGATGGAAAAACGGCTCTAATCACTGGAGCGGGTAGCGGATTTGGTCAAAAAATGGCAGTCGCATTTGCTGCTAAAGGAGCAAATCTAGTCTTAAATGATATTAATGAATCTGGTTTAAAAGAAACGCGCGATTTAGTCCTGAAGCAGTATAAAACTCAGATTCTCTTAGTTAAAGCCGATGTTTCAAAATCTGAAGAAGTAAACGAGATGGCTAAAAAAACTTTTGATATTTTCGATAATGTCTTTCTACTTGTGAATAACGCAGGTATCGATGGAGGACTTTACACTTCACTAAAAGCAAAAGAGGAAGTTTATGATAAAGTATTTGCAATCAATGTAAAAGGCCCATTAAATGTAAGTAAGGCATTTTTTCGGAGAATGAAACGACAAAAGCAGTTTCAACCCATAGCTGGCAAAATCATTAACATAGCATCGGTTGCGGGAACGCCAAATGGAACAAATCCCATGCTGGGGATTTATAGCGCAAGTAAAGCGGCGTTGATAGCATTTACGCGGCTTTGGGCGCTTGAATTAGGCCCCAATAACATAACTGTGAACGCCATAAGTCCTGGTGTTTTTCTAACGCCTATATATAACAACGATCCCAAATTAATTCGCCAATTTCTTGAAACAAGAAAAATTAAAATACCAATTGATAAGATAGGGGAATCAAAATGGGTAGCTGACTTAGCATTATTTTTAGCATCTCCTACAGCAGATTATATTACCGGACAAAACTTGGTTATTGATGGGGGAATGTCAATTTCGATTAGTAAACTGTAAATCAATGATCTTACTATATCAAAAAGATATTTTATAATAACTTTACTTTTTAATGTTTATGATTGAATTTATTCTATGCAAAAGGGTTATAACACCGAACTTGAATGTCGATTATTGAAAAATATATAGTTTTTTAGAATTCATAGGTTATTTATCTAATATCCTCTCTACTTGAGTAAGAGCTTAAAAAAGAAAGAAAAATAAAGATGGGCTTATATGGGGCTCTAAATTAAAAAGCTCTTATAAGCAGCACCAAATTATGGATTAATTGTACCTTCCCCGGGCACTACACTCACCTTAAATATTAATTCGGTTAATTTTATCATAAATCTAAATAAAAGATGGAATTTTTCCACTTTTCATTAACTTATTTTCTCTTTATTTATTTAAACTTCAATAATTATTGAAAAATGAATATATAAGGAAGTAGGCTATAGTTCTAATTTTAACATTATAAAGAACGGAAAAATTTTTAATTAAAAAAGAGAAAAATAAATAGTGGGCTTATAAAGAGCGTTAAAGTAAAGGACTCATATAAGCAATACCAAATTACGGATTAATATAACCTTCCCCTGGCATTAGAATAATCACCTTAAATATTAATTCGGTTATTTTTTTTTTAATTTAAATAAAAGATGGTGTTTTTTCATCTTTTCTTCAACTTATTTTCTCTTTAAATATTTAAACTTCAATACTAATTTTGAAATGAATACTTCATCTGGGCTTAGATTTATTTATTTTAATTTTAAAAGTAGTAGTATTTAAATTTGGATCCTTTGGTAGCTTCGTTGATTCTGATGCAAATCTCTACTGAAGTGCCGCAATCAATTGTTAAAAATGCTCTTAAATTAAATCAGAGGGTAGAGTTGGGTTAACGAGCAAATTTTGAAACTCTTTAATAGAGGGTTTTTTACCATATTTTTGTCTTATGGCATTTGTACCAAGATGATATAAAAAAGCGTTTTTTGAATATGCCGGAGTAGATAACCTTTTTAACTCCATTTTTAGACCCGCCTCATTAAAAAGTTCAGCATTTTTACCATATTGAATCAGTTCTTCTTCGCTGTACTTATTGACTACCGCATGATATGCAAAATTATACCAAAAGAGTGTTGTTTTAGCTTTTAACTTATCTTGCATTACTATTTTTTCAAGGGATGCTTCTTTTGATGCATCTGTACAAAAATCTCTCAATAATATTTCTGCAGCTTCCTTGTTTGAAAAAAGCATGGAATTTGCTAAATTAGCAATTCCTTCGGAAATGATCATTTTGGGAGATTGAAGAATTAAGATAGAATGCTCAAATTGATTCAGTTCGCGATATAATTTGTTTTCATTGATGACAAATTCTGTGTGGTGTCCAGGATATCCTTCATGACTAGCAGCAGACAGAAATGAGGTCCAATATATAGTATACTTCGAATTAACTTCTATTCGGGAATGAAAATTACCTAAATACCAATTATAATAAGCCCATTTTATTTTGTCATTTAAGTTTTCTGGTAGATCTATAGATATATGTTCCTCTTCAGGTAGGAGATTAGGAAATAATTTATTAGTCTGTTTTCTTACAATATTAAGCGCTTTTTGAAACAACACAAATACTTTTTCCTCGGGGACTTTTCGTGATATTCTTAATTTATCTAAACGTTCTTCTAAACTTCCAGGACCGCCGTATGCTTCATCGTACTCGCTTTTTAAATTTTTCAGTTCTGATTCATTAGCTGGCTGTAAAGCTACATCATAAAGTTTTAAAAATTGATCTTTTATTGAAATTTCGATTCCATTTAATAATTCTATTGAAGTCCTCATTGCCGTGAGTAATTTTTCTAGATATCTTTCACGTTTTATATCATAACCTTGTAAGTCTAGTTTATTTAATAGGTTGTCTGAGGTAATCAATAATTTGCTTGGCGAGGTTATAGCTTCATTATCGACAATCTGGCGAAATTTTTCTGGACCGTAATAAAAATCGACATACCCCTTAATGTGTTTGTCAATTCTTAGAGCGAGTATTAGATATTCTTCTCCAAACTCAGATATTCTTACCATTATTAGCAGAACACAATAATTACATCAACAAAAAATAGATCAAAATATCAAAATTTCTCTTAATTATTAAAGTTTTTAAATAAATATTAAAATTTTATTAATTTAACTTATCAGTTATGACCCACATAAATAAGAACGATGTAAAAACCTTAATTTTAAATCTATAACTATCAAATCTGACTTAGGAGAAAACGGTTTAACAACCTTGGAGTTCAAAATTTCTTCGATATGCCATCCACAATCTTTTAAATTAGTATTTAAATTTTCAATTCCTTTTTTGATTGGATTTGGTTTCTCACAGAATTGATAGAAATGTAGTATTCCGGTTGGTTTTTTCATCAAAAAACATGCAACATCAAGAAAATTAATAGATTGTTCTGGTAAATTCATTATGATTCTGTCGATTGTGTGTTTTAAACTATTTCCTAATTTGTGTTCAGGATTTAAAAGCTCATTAACATCCATGTTATAGGCGATCACCTCTCCTTTCATTTGGTTAATTTCAATATTTTCAATAAGATATTTGTATGCAGATGGGTTGACATCGAAAGCATAAATGTTTACTTCATTGTTTTTTGCTATTTGAATCGAGAATGGGCCAACTCCCGCAAACATATCTACAATTGTTTCTTGTTTTTTGAATATATTTGAACTTATACGCTTTCTTTCAAATACTAACCGGGGGGTGAAATAAGTTTTTTTTACATCTAATTTAAATAAACAGTCGTTTTCTTTATGGATTGTTTCTGGATTGTCATCGCCATAGATAACTTTTAACTCTTTTAATCTATGTTTTCCTTTTACTTCGCTTTTTTTCTCGTAAACCGTCTCCACTGATTTATTTACGCTTACCAGCGCTTTAGCTACTTTTTTCTTGTAATGTAAGAGATTTTTATCGTCAACTGTATTTATTTGGTCAAATTCAACAATAGCAATCTTTCCAACAATATCGTAAGATTTTGGAACTAATTCCAAAATATTTTGGGGTAATTTATCCTCGAGAGCTTCTTCAATAGAGCGATATTTGTAATTTTCTTCAGCAATTCCGATAGTGCTAACTATGTCAAAATTTAACTTATTTGAAATCTCTCCAATTAGCTCCTTTATTTTTCCTATATCATTTACTAAGGGAAAAAGCACATAGGCGCCATCGTGTATAACTTTTATTCCTCTATTGAGAAAAGTTTCATTTGGTAATCTTGTTTTTAGGAATTTGAGGAATTTCTCAGCAGATTCTTGTTTAATTTTTAAAAATTGCGTCTGTTTCTTGTTTTTTTTACCCATATGCATCATTAACTTCAAAAATAATTGAAAATCGTTCCTTGGAACTGGCTAAATTCTTAATGAGATTTCTGTCCAGTTCGCTTGAGGATTTAGAGCATTTTATTAAAATCGTTCTGTCGCATATATAATCACTTTTTCGAAAAACCATGTCTTTTTTGTTGATGAAAGTTAAATTTTTATGGCCAAAACCGTAAAAAGAATCAACTACATCTCCCACTTTTATAATTACCGTGATTTTTCCTCCGGATGTAATCTTTTTCTTTAGGTGCTGATTTAGATCGTAGCAGGCTTTTGATGCCCCGATACCTAATATGCACGTTCCATTTTTCGTGAGATACATATCCTTAGTTAATTCAATAGTCGTGGTATGGGTGCATTGAATTAGTTGGTGGCCTTGTGCGGTAATTGTATCTAATATAGTCATATCCTATTTTTCCTTAAAAAAATGTAAAATATCTTTAATTTGGCTAAAAACAGAAAAATTTGAATTATACACTCTCTTTAAAATATTATTTAATCTATGAATGGGATGATTTTCTGGAAATTGCCTTGTTTCTTCGAATTGGTTTTGAAAGAAATCAGGAATTAGAAGTCCACATTTTTCATAAGTAGTCGAAAATTTAGCTAAAAACTTTTTGGTTGTTTTAATAGAATTTTGATAACTACCATCATTTGTGTTATAGGTGGAACTTGTTTCGTATTGTCCCATCGGAAAAGAATCAATTAACTCGTATGGAATAATACCGTAAATAATAGAGTAAAACGCTAAATGAATTTGTTCTCTTTTAATTAAGTCGTTGTTATTTATTTCAGCTAACCATTTATTAATCGTAGGAGAAGTTTTACCCTTAACATCTAATTCAGGTAAAACAATAAAATATTGAGCCTCTTTAGGCGGGCGATAATTATTTAATAATTTCTGTTCGTACCGATAAATTAAAGGTCTATCTACACTCTCTTTAGATGAGTAAAGTCTTCCATGGCTTTTATAAATTTTCTCATAAACTTCGAAGAGGGGCTTATTTTTTTTTATTAAACTTGTTGCTTTAACTAAATTGGGGTGGCTGCGAATTCTCTGTTCTACTAACTCCCATAAATTTCCTTCTCTAATTGCTTGTCGAATAGTTTTCAATTCTGAGAACGATAAGTATAGGTTATGCTTAGCGATTAATTGGATCCTCAAATCTTCTTCGAACTTCATAAGTTCGGTAGGTGTATATTTTACACAGATTGGGCAATGGCAGGGGAATTCTTTTAGTTCTTCAAGTTTCTTGGTGCCTGTGGATAAAGTAAAATAACGATTTTCCTTTGCAAACAAGACATACGCGGCTGAATCCATTAAATCACAACCACACGCTACAGCTAATGAAAAATATTGTGGTAATCCTAGCCCAAACATGTGAATTGGTGTGTTAGGAATAATGTGCTTCTTTACAGTTAATAACATTTGTGTAGTGAGGTCGAATCTATAATTTAAAAACGCTTTTACAATACCCCCTATGGCGTAGACCCCAAAATCTAATTTGCTCATTTCAATTGTGCTTTCTTTCAACAAATCAAGATGTGTTCCTCCGTGCAACGGTCCAAACCAATAGCAATCCTGCCGAGATCTTCTTGAAAGATTGTCTTTTGCCCTCTCAATTGTGGTATTTACTTTTTCTTTTGCGATTTCGTAATTATCTTCTAATTGTACTGGGATATCTAAGATCACAGGGAAATCTGAGCCGATATCTTCTTGAAATCTTTCTATAGTAGTAGCATCAAGATCAAAAGAGTCTTTGTTATACATGTATTGTTGAAATGCTCCACTATCTGTTGCAATTATCCCATCGTAATTCAGATATTCGTGGAGTCCTTTCTGGAGAATCTGAGTTTTTAATTTTTCATTTTTATAAATAATGTATGCGTTAGTAAAAAGACATTGTGCCCCGAATGTTTTAAGATCTTGGGCTGCGATAATATTTCTGGAGGGATGCACTACTGGAAATAGATTGGGAGTAATCATCTCTTTACCGTTCAAGTTGATTCGTCCTAACCTTGCTAATGCATCAACATCTTCTATTTCGAACTTCATCTTCATCCTCTTTTAATCGGGATTTACTAATCAAAAAATAGGTCCAAACGATCCTCTTGAGATAACTTTTCTAACCAATCGATTTTTCCAATGATAAATTTATTCACATCTACTTTCCCGGTAAGAATTTTTGTTATTGTCTTGGTAATTACATCTATGCTATTGTTTGTAGTATCGATTTCCAGTATTGGTTTGTTCAATTGTTTATTCAAGAAAAAATTCACAGAGTTTCCTAAAATTTCAGATTGGACATTTTCTCTAATTTTTTCTCTTTTATAACCCCTTTCCTTTAACCTGCGATATAATTCATCGGGATCGCATCTTAAAATTATAACATAATCGATAAATTGCCCGGGTACAATGTCAGAAAAATGGCTCTCGATAATTAGAAATTCTAGATCTAGTTTATTATAACGTTGTATTAACTTCATTATGTAGCGAATCAATTTTTTTTCATTGATCACCGAGGTTTCTCTTTCCATATCATAATTTATGATTAACTTCTCTGAAATTGCTAATTCGTTTAAGCTAATTACTTTAGCGTTTAAGTTGTTTAATAGATTTTGTGAAACTGTTGTCTTTCCGGTTCCAGGAGTTCCAGAAACGATTAAAATTTTCATGTTTAAATAATTAGAATCATCGGTAAAATATAAAAATAGTAATCTAAGAAAGAAAAAAACCTAAGTTGAACATTGTTTGAAGAAAATTATATAAGAAGAGCATTCATTTATGATATGTTTTAATGGGAAAGGGGGGCTTCGAACCCCCGACCTCACGGTTATCAGCCGTGCGCTATACCAGGCTAAGCCACTCTCCCGGAAAAAAAACTTATAAAATCAACGATTTCCACATATATTTTGAAAATAAGTTTTTAATATCTCATTAAATATTATTTATTTAAAAAATTTTTGTGTTGTTAAGCCTTAAATTTTAATAGAATGAAGAGAATATTTTTTTATAGGATAGTTAAAAAGTGAGCCAATTGCCTAAAAGATTAAATTATTCAATTATTGGTTTAGAAGATTATCTTATCAGTTTTGAAAATTATTGTTCGCCATGTGAAATTCAAAAATTTTGTATATACGGAAGGGCTGAGCCTTTTACGGTAGCGATTAATTGTAGCGATTTAAATAAGGCAAAAGAAAAGATTAAATTTGATCAGCTCCAAAAATTGCAAAAAAAAGAAGATGTCTCTGTAACATATGAAGAATTAGTGAAAAAAGTTAAAATAAATGTTCAAAATATTTTTAGCCAGATATGGAAGGATAAAGTTAAAGCACGAAAAGAAGAAATAAGATGTTTAAATTCAAAAAAAGTAGATTCTATGCTGGTTTCTCAGCAGGGACAAGACTGGTGGCAAGATTTTAACACTACCATAAAAGTTATAAACCGTGAATGCGAAAAAATACTTTGACTCTTATTTACACTTTCAAAAGATCATTATGCGGTAAGGGCTGTTTAAAAACTAAAAGATGAGTTTAAAACTGTGTAGTTTTTTTATCAATATTTTTAAATAAATATTAGACGATTACAGCATATATGCCATTTATGTTTTAGGAAATCTCGGACGCTCTATAGTTTTGATCAAAAGATTTATATATCCAAGTTACATATAGTTATTTTGCATTCAAGTACTAAATCGATTTTCAGTCACACGAATAAAGATTTATTGAATATAATAAGATTTTTAGTAAGTTTTCACGGGAAATAATTTAGTTTGTGAATTTCAAGTTTAAAAAAGAGGTTTTTTAAGTGGTAATAAAATCAGAAATTAGTAACATATCAAATTCATGTCCAGAATGTAAAGGTAAGACAATATCAATTCAGGAAAAAGGAGAAATTGTATGTCGTCAATGTGGTTTGGTTGTAAGTGAAAGAATATTAGATATATCCCATAGTGGTAAACGAGCTTTCACAAAACAGGAGAAAGAAAGAAGAGAGAGAACGGGATCTCCTATTTCAATTCTATTACCTGATATGGGGTTAAGTACTATTATTGACAAAAATAATATAAGAAATCCTGATTTAAAAAGAGCTGCTAAATGGAATTCTCGCATGACATGGGATAAAAGAAACATGTTAATTGCTACTACTGAACTAAAAAGAATTGCAAGCAATTTAAATTTGCCAACTCATATAAAAAAAGCAGCTATTAAATTGTATATTGAAGCATTTAAGAAAAAATTACTTCGCGGTAGATCAATCAACGGTATGGTCGCTGCTTGCTTGTATTTTGCTTGTAGAGAACGAAAAATCCCTAGAACACTTCAAGAAATATTAGATCAAACATCTGTTAATGCAAAAAATGTTAGAAGGTGTTATAGAACAATAATAAGAGAGCTAAATTTAAAAGCACCGTCCACTAACCCTATTTCTCTCATACCCAGATTTGTGGCAGAACTGGGATTAGATGCTGAAACTGAACAAATCACGATCAAGATTTTACAATCTTTTATCTCAAAATATTCAACAAGTGGTAAAGATCCGAAGGGATTATGCGCAGGAGCATTATATTTAGTATGCAAAAAGAGAGACAAGAGGATTTCTCAAAAAGATATAGCAAATGTAGTAGGAGTAACAGAAGTTACTTTACGTTCTAGGTATAAAGAATTGATTGATAAATTAAATATTGAAATATAATTTTTTTTAATTTTCTTTTTGTAAAAGTAGTTTAATAAAGTCAGGAAGCGTTAAGAGATAACTTTGTGCATTGGGGAGTTGTTCTTTAATTTTCATAAAGAGTTGAGAATAATGTTCTGCTCGATCTTTTTGTTTTAATACTTCATTTCTCGATTGTTCCCTTATAGGCTCAACCGGAATTCCCCGCAATACTGATCTAGCGGGAATTGTTAAACCTGGAGGTATCTGACTATTTTTTATAATGATAGAACCTTCCCCAATTGAACTTTCTTCATAAATAAGACTCCCCTCCATAATTTGTATGTAATCTTCCATAAAGCACCCTAATATCGTTACTCCCGATTCAATTATGCAATAACGCCCAATATTAATTGAACTTTTTTGAGATCTCGTAAACATCATCACACCGTTAAAAACGGTAGTATACTCCCCGATATTAATTTTTGAGTTTTCAGCTCGAATTATTGAGCCAGGCCAAATAATTGCATTATCTTTTACAGTAACATCGCCAATTAGAGTTGCTAGTGGAGATACATAACAATTATCACTAATATTAGGGCTTCTTCCGTTATATTCAAGTATTACCATTGTTCTTCAACTATGTTTTTATTATTTAAACTGAAAAAAAGGTAAAATTCAAACCATTTAAATTTAATTAAATTACCAAGTTAAATAATCTCTTTTCTTAATAATGAAATTCTACAACTTCATAAATTCTAGATACTTTAGAATTTCAAGTTAATTAAAAACATTTATAGGATTTCTTGATTCAAAAAAATAAAAATCATCGCGAGGAAATTCTAAACTCAGAATATTATGCATTTTTTTCAAAGCTACGATGTTACAGTTATAGAGAGATATTCCTATTAAGTTTAGACGGGATTCTTTAGCGTAATTAGCAATTTGATGATCAAAATAACCAGAAATATAACAATCACATCCGTATTTTAATGCCTTCCGGAGATAACTTCTATTTAATTTATCGCTCCCTACAATACAAATTTTCTTAACTTCTGAATTTAATTCACCTACGAATAAAATGTCTTCAACTTCTAGATTAGACTTAGTTCTTCTAAGTAAATTGTCTAAAGTCATAATTTTGTTGTTCTCTGTATAAAAATTTGGGACACAAATTCTACCTAACGGAATAGATACGCCCCTATTGTTTTTAACATTAAATATTTGATCCAATTTTAAATAGAGCGATTCCATAATAGTATCCGAAACACCTCCCTCAGCGGCTATAAAAGTTGAGTTTAAAATAAAAATCAACAAGGGATATCTAGATAATAAATTTAATTTGTTAATCAATATTTGGTTAAAATGAGTGATAGGGTTATTACTCAAGTTGTAGAGAGAGATAATGAGGTTTATTTTATTCTTTATTGCATAATGAATTGATTCCAGGCTTAAATCAACCGTAAACAATATTTTTTTAATATATTTCTTACTGTTGATTTGTCCGTAATATAATCCGTAATATTCAGAATCAATCCTATAATTTTTAGGAGATAATTTGTTTTCAATTATTAATTCAATCTCATCAAAAAACATTCAAATCATACCCTACTATGTAATCTTTAAGATTTAAATAAACCAAAAAAATTAAAAGGCTGTGAAGGTTTTTTAAAGTTTATAATTTTTAATCATTATTAATATAATTATGGTGAATGAGTGGAGTTATTGTTGAGTAACGATGATTGCTTATTTTGTAAAATAATAGCAAAAAAAATTCCTTCCAAAATTTTGTATGAAAATAATGATACGATCGCATTTCTAGATATTTTTCCAATATCTCAGGGTCATACTATTGTAATTCCTAAAAAGCATTATACTAATCTAGAAACCATCCCGATAAAGGAATTATATGAAGTTATGGGGACTGTCAAAATTGTATCTAATTTGATTTATAATAATTTGGATATTGATGGTTACAACATATTGCAAAATAACTATAAGGCTGCTGGCCAAGTAATTAATCACTTTCATATTCATATAATTCCTAGGAGTGATGCTGATGGAAAATTCAAATTATTAATCCCTAGAGAACAAGCAACTGAAGAAGAACTCAGTTTAACGCTAAAAATTATTAGCGATTCATATATGTAGCTTTTTAGTTTAGTTTAAAAAGCTATTTTGGTATTGTAATGCAAATAAGGTTCTTTTGAGTATGAAAAAGAAGAAATTCATTAAAAAGAAAATCACTTTAAGTAAAATAAAAGATTTCTTCTCAGACGAGTATGGTGGTAATCTAATAGAATATGCTCTTTTAATTGGATTAGCTTTATTTATTTTCTTTATAATTGTCGGAGTTATGACATCTTTGCTAGATTGGCCTTTAGACTTAGTAAATAATTTTTGGGAAGATTTTGGTGCGATACTTAAAAACTGATTTCTTTAAATCATAAGATTTTTGTTATTAAATTGCGCAAACTAAAGAAGAATAAATAGATTTTATTCCAGATCTTTTATAACAAGGTTTTCTATGATTTTAATATTATATTTTTCCGTCCATATATGAATATTCTCCATAACCAACTTTTTATCGACTTGAAGAAAATTTATAAAGTCAGTAAAAGGTATTTTATCAGCACCTTTAAATAAATTCTTTATTTTTTCGTTAATTATTGCGTCATTAGGAGGGAATAATTCTCTTTTTTTTGCTTTCATTTTTTCTATAACATCGTCAAATCTACCGTAATCAAAAAAATGATCCACAATTCTGCTAATCACTGAAGCAGGAGTACTTCCAAAAACCCCTACTAATCCTTTTACTTCATTCATACTTATTTTACTTAAAGTTACCGTTGTCCGTGTAGTTTCAGTCATTTTAATGTTGGTTTAGCTTTGTTTCATAAATATAAAATAATTTTGTCGTTTTTAAGTTTATGTTTATTGATGATAATAATGCATAAATAAGCATCTTTATATAAAACTCGGTACTATAATATATTATAACAACAGGCACTGTCGTATGTGTTAAAATGTCGAAAAATTGTCGAATACATTAATGAAATAGAGTAAAATAAAATAAAAAATGGAGGAATAAATTATGGTAAACACCGTTATAAACAATAGCGATTTTAATTCAAAAGAGTATTTAACTCCAATTCAGAGTAATTTGATTAATAAATTACGAAATTTTGGACCTACTACGCGTAAGGATTTAGTTAAAATACTAAATAGCCCCAGAACCACTATTTACGATAATCTTTTAAAGCTACAAAAAAGAAAACTTATCGAAAAGTTCACAAGAAACAATGGGATGAGAGGTAGACCATTAGTTTTTTGGAAAGTTAAGGAATAAAAAAAAAAAACTTCTTCTTATTAATGACATTAACTTTTTAATAAAAGACAATAACCCCAATATTTCCACTGCAAAAACAGAAACTAAACAAAAAAAGAAAAAATTTCTATATTATAACTAAACAAGCCCCAGCTTTAAATTATTTATTAATATTTAAATTCTATTATTAACAATTTTAGTTTAACTTATAAAATTTTAAGTTATTAATAATTTCCAATGGAAAAATAGGAGTAAATAGCTTTAAGGAATATTAAAATTCCAATTTATTTATTGAGGAATGTAGTAGTATTCGTTTATTCTTTTTTGATAAGTATCTTTTGTACTTCCTATCTTATTAACTCGAGGTCTTTTTGTTTCTTTTTCTCTTCTAAAGGTGATTCCCATCATTTTCAAAAATAAATTAAACCCATCTCTCAAATTTAATGGAGCTAGGGCTCTTCCTTCTATACCTGGAGTTCCTTCAAATACTAAGATCGAGTCTGCTATAAAATCTTGTGTGATGATGTCATGTTCTACAACGAATGCTGATTTTTTTAAATCTTCTATTGATTTTCGTAATAATTGTGCAACTGTTAATCTCATTTCTATATCTAAAAAAGCAGATGGTTCATCCAATAAATAAATATCAGCTTCGGTAGACAGGCAATCGGCAATTGTTACTCGCTGTAATTCGCCACCACTTAATTCAGACATCTTTCTATCTTTAATATTGTCGAGTTTAAGGCTATTTATTAATCGTTTTTTATACGGTTGGCTAAGATAAGGAGCTGATCTAATTTTAGTTAATGTGTCAGAAACTAATTTAGATTCATCTATTTTAATGTATTGAGGTTTTAAAGAAATTTTAAGATTTTTTTCATCAAAACTATTAATTTTTTCATCAGATATGATTTTCTTAGCAATTAAATCGATAAATGTTGACTTTCCAATTCCGTTAGGCCCTAAAATTCCTAGAATTTCACCAGCATGGACTTCACTCCCCGTTACTGTCAAGTGAAAGTCTCCAAGAGTTTTTTCTAAATTTTCATAAGAAAAAATACTTGCGCCAGTATCAAATAAAGAATCAATTGGGGGTCTTTCGTGAAATTTAATTGGTTCATCTCTAATTCTTACATTTTCATCTTTAATATATCCATTCAAATAGATGTTAATTCCTACTCTTACACCTTGCGGATGGGAAATAATACCATACGCTCCAGGAACTCCATAAAATAAGGATATGTAATCGCTTAAATAATCTAATATCGCTAAATCATGCTCTACAACTACAACAGTTTTGTTGTCGTCAGAAAGACTTCTGATCAATTTAGCCATATTTATTCTTTCACTAACATCTAAGTAAGAACTAGGCTCGTCAATAAGGTATACATCAGCATCTTTCAAGTAAGCAGCAGCAATTGCTACCCTTTGAACCTCTCCTCCAGAAAGAACTGATAGTTTTCTATCAAGAATGCCATTGAGATTTAGATCTTGAACGATATTATCTAAAAGATCATTTACATCATTTTTTTTAAGGAGATCATAGACTTTACCAACTACATGTTTAGGAATAAGGTTAATATTTTGAGGTTTATGAACAACTTTCAATTTTTGATCAAATAAGTCTAAGAAATATTGTTGTAGTTCTGAACCTTTAAAAAAATTAACTACGGCGTCATTATTTGGAATATCTTCATTAAATTTACCCAAATTTATTTTCAGATCTCCTGAAAGAATCGATAACATCGTACTTTTTCCAATTCCATTTTGACCAATTAGTCCTAAAACTTTTCCTTTCTTAGGAATTGCCATTCGAAATAAAGAGAATTGATCTGGACCATATCGATAAGTTATCTGATTTTTCAAAGGATCTGGTAAGTTAATAATGCTTATCGCATTGAATGGGCATTTTTTTATACAGATACCGCATCCAGTGCAAAGACTCTCAGTAATTTCAACATACTTCCCATTAGGGCTTAATACTATTGTTTCATCTCCTGTTCTTACTTTTGGACAGTATTTAATGCATGGTTTTACACCAAATGGACTACATTTATCAGGCTTGCAGCGATCTTTACTAAGTACGGCGATTCTCAAGACTATTTCACCACTAATAAAAATGAAAAATGATAAATAATTTTTATGCTTTACTCAGTTAAAGTTTTGTTAAGTAGTGAAAATAATTGATAAATAAAGTGCCTGCTCACTGGCTTGAAGAAACAGTGGAAAAAATATCTAAAAGAAATTTAACAGAATTTACTTTTTCCACCGGTAAAACACCCTCAGGACACGTACACATAGGAATCTTAAGAGAGATAATCATTTGCGATGCTTTAAAGAGAATTTTTGAGAAAAGAGGAGCTAAAGTCTTATTTTATTTATTCATGGACGATTTTGATGCTGCTAAAAGATTTCCGGATTACATAGATACAAAATATCAAGAGAATTATTTAGGTAAACCATTTGCACTTATACCCTGTCCTTTCGAAGATTGTGGATGTGAAAGCTACGCTCGTCATTTTGGAAATGAATTAATTTCAACATTCGAAAACTTTGGGATAAAAAATAAAATTATCTGGACATATGATTTATATCAAAAAAGAGAAATGCAAGAAAAAATAAGAATTGCTCTTGAGAATACTGATAAAATTAAAGAAATATTAAAAAAATATATATATCCAACACTGGATAACGATCGAAAACAGTTATTTATTGATATGCAAAAAACTTGGATACCTGCCATGGTTATCTGTGATGAATGCAATAAAATACAGTATAAAGCCACGGACGGAACCATTCAGCCAAATAGGGTTATCAAGTATCTAAACGAAGAACGAAAAGTTTTGTACGAATGCCCTGGATGCGGTTATAAAGGAAAAAATTCTATTTATAGCGGTAAATTAAAACTTAATTGGAGAGTCGATTGGCCTGCAAAATGGGCTTTATTTAATGCAACATGTGAACCTGCTGGTAAAGATCATAGCGTAAAAGGAGGAGCATATGACACGGGGATAGAAATATGTCAAAAAGTTTATGATTATGAAGGTCCAATTAAACTTCCCTATGAATGGTTAAGATTAGGAAATAAAGATATGAAGACATCTAAAGGTATTGTTTTTACTCCTAAACAGTACATGGAATTAGCCGATCCAGAAATTTACCGAATGTTGATATTGAGAACAAATCCAATGAAACATATTTCTCTGAGGATGGAAGAAATCCCTCAATATCAAGACTACTACGAAAAAATGGAAAATATTTTTTATGGGGTAGAGGAACCTGAATCCAAGGAAGAATACGATTTTTACAAATATCTATATCCTTTGACCAAGGTAATTAATGTTCCAGAGATTAAACCAATCAGAATTCCTTTAAAACTATTAACTTTCCTTTCTCAAATGCAGAATATTTTGAGTTTAGATAAATTATATGAAAAAGTAATTTCATCTTTAAAGGTTAATAATAACGAAAAAACGATTTCAATAGATGAGTTTAAAGTTTTATTAAAAAGAACAGAAAAATGGATTAAAGAAATCAAAAATGAATTAACTAAAATAACGGATCACAAAATAAAAAGAAATATCCAGAACAAAATCGAAATCTTTACAATTCCTAAAACAATTGACAAAAAACTCATCAATAATTTATCCGATGATCAAATTAACGGCTTAAAAAAATTCCGAGAATATTTAGCTGATAACGACGATCTCGATGCTGATTCAATACAAAATAAAATATTTACTATTGCCAAAAAGGAATTAGAAATTCCGCCTAGAAAATTATTTGAAGCTTTTTATCTCGTCCTTTTAGGTTCGAAATCTGGGCCAAGATTAGGACCTTTTATTCAAATGTTAGACAAAACATGGTTGATGGATAGACTAAATCAATTATTATAATAACTAGCTAGAAAGAATTCTTCAATCAGATTCTTCTTTCCTCTTTCTAAATTTGAACCATTTCTTTCTTTTCTTTTCTTGCAGAGTAGTATAGCATTCAGAACAATAAGTGAGACCCTCTTCAATCATTTTATCACATTTCTTACAGTGTTTATGAGGATCAATATATTTAACTGATTGTTTTTTGTATCTTTCGTATTTACTCAATATAAATCTCCAATGTTGTAATAATTATTTATATAGTCGATAAATTATAACTTTTTCACTCCGGGAACTATTTTAATTTTAAAAAATTGAGCATTCTTTAATTGATCCCTCGCTTCTAAGTGACACTCTGGAAAGAGAGACCGGTAATATTCCTCACTATTAATAATTTTATTCAATTCTTCTTTCCAGCTCAATAAAACAGTATCGATCTGATCTGGTTTTACAAGAGCAAATATCGATCCACCACCACCCGCTCCTGTTAATTTTGCGGCAAAAACATCTGAGTTGTGCTCAATTAGACGTATCAAAATATTATTAAATAACCCAATTCCATGCAAAAATCCAACATGTCTCATCAAATTATTCATAATAGCTGTGTTTTCCTTGAAATAATCTCCTAATTGTTTCCAATCATGTCTCATCAAAGCAAAACGTGATTTCCATGAAATTTCTGCAAGATTTTGGTAACCCTTTATGATTATGGGGTCCTCATCCAAATAATATCTCCTTAATTTTTCATGAACAACTCCACTTTCATGCCCTACCCCTGAAAAACAAATAATTATTGGTAAAGTTTTTATATTGTATGTTAAATCGATCCTATCGTATATTGCTAAAGGTTCCAACGAAATTTTCTTATGAAAAACTTTTCCAAAGTAGGAGCAAAATCCTAACCCCCCCCTCGCTATTACATATCGATCCCCATACCCCGCAGTTATTTTAAGATCCTGGTCTTCTACCTTTGTCGCGATTTCTGCTAAAATATCTCTGTTTATTGGAAACTCTCCCTTTTTTAGACTTATAAAGTTATTATATAAACCAAAATATTTTGCCAAGCCATACATAATCCCAATTACTATAGCTGCGCTCCCGCCCAAACCACTTTTTAGAGGGATAGTTGTAATTATTCCAATTTCAAAATTCTCTTTTTCAAATTTCTCCCTAAAAGCGAAATTTGTTTTGATTAACCGATAAATACTGGCATAGAAGAGCTTAAATTCCCCATTTAATTTCTTCATTGAGTCATTTAAGTTCTTTTCGATCTTTTCTTCTTTTGAAACATAAATATTTAATTTACCACCACCATCTAAATTTGAATAAAATTTTACTGAACTGAACATTTCCCTCTTTTTTATATAAACAAAAACAGATAGTGGGTTATCTAAACCATTGATTGCAGCTGAGGGCATCCAAAAATCGCCTTCAACAGCATCTAAAGGATTTATTAAGTTGATTCTTGCTGGGGCTTGAATTAAAATATCAGGGTTTAATCTTTTTATGAAATCTAAAATCTGTTGTAACATATAATATCAACATGTTTTCTTGAGCATTAAAGATGATAACAAGCGATTTTAATTAAATATATTTTAAAAAGGGTCACTAATAGTTTTTTCTACATTTCAAATCACCTAACTATTTTCAATACCATTTATGGTTAGTTATCCTGAAAGCGATCATTCCAGTCTACTAAACAAATATAATAAGTTTTTATAATTATATTAAAAAAAATATTGAAATGGTTAAGAAGGGTAAATTTAAACTGTTTTCATTTTTGTTAGAAAATTATTTAATTTATTACAAAAGCATCAACAAGAGTAATAAGCTTATTGCTTTCTCTATTATCGAATGTGATAATTTTCTTAGAATTATTAAACCCCTCAATGAATTTTTGTTAAATAAATATCTATTCTATTATTCTATTCAGCTTAATATTCCACAAAAAAGAAAAACTTTAATCATCATATCCCTTGTCGGTGAAAAAAGAAGCAATATTGATAAATTCTTTAATTTGATAAAAGAGCAAATAGATAATATTGACAAATCTGTCTCGTTTTTAAAAAATCGCAAATTAAAAAGGCATTTTTTAAATGTCCTATCAAATGATATAAATGAAGGAGCAAATTCAATGAATCAACCGAATTCTTTAGTTTTGAAGTGTGGTAATAATTTAAAATTTATTCAAATTCATCAAATAGATTGTGATAACTTAAAAAACCAAACGATTCCCTTACAAAGTTTACTGAAGGCTCTTAAAAATTTAAACCAAAAAGGGTATATGATTTTTAATGTAAGAACCAATAATCGCGAAGAAATTGAAACTAACGCATACTTTTTAGACATAAAATACGATTTAGACTCAAATGTTATTAACATAGATAAAGAAATAAACCAACTTTATGATTGTGAACTATTCAAGAAATCAAGTCCTAATATATCAAATCTATACCGTATATTATGGCGAGTAAATATTTCAGATAATTTTTATGCAATAAACAATGACTCTGACATCTTTTTTTCATTAAGTCATTTTAATTTTCAGGATATCTCTAAGTTTAACACTCAATTTGTTAGAAGCCTGCAATTGAACAAAATAGATTATTATCGACTAAAACCAAATCTTTTCTTTATTGAAGAGAAAATTTTATTTTTAATATTAGAGGATAATAATTTAAAAGAAATCAAAAAACTACTCGAAAATTTTTTCTCGCAATATTTCATATTTATTTTAATTTTAAATCAAAAAGAACATAGAAAACTAATTGAATCTAATGAAGTAGGTTTGTTGGATAATTTAAAAATTCTTAACTTTAAAGATTTTGCTATGCTTGATTTCTTGGAGCTACACAAAGAAAATTTATTAAAAAATACCTAAATCGATAGCGATATCTTGCGCAGAATAATTTGGGTGGAGTTTAATCATAGCTTTTTTTTCTCCCTTTGGTGTTATGATTGTATTCACCTTGATCACTTTTACATTATGTATTTTCTCTATTGCTTGCTTTATCTGACTTTTATTAGCTTTTCTATTAACAATAAAAACTAACTTATTTTCCCTCTCAATAATATCGAAGGTTTTTTCAGTTATCAAGGGCCTTTGAATAATCTTATAATAACTTTCCAAGCTAAACTAACACCTCATATCTTTCTAATTCACTAAAAGCGGATTGGGTCCATAGAATTAATCGCCCTGGCAACCCTCCAGGTGCTAAATTTGCGATTGACAAGTTTTCTATTTTTCTAACATCTATACCCTGAATATTTCTTGATGCCTTAATTACTCCGAAATCTTCCTTAATTACGATTAGAACGCTCTTCTTGTTTTTATATTTTCGCCCCCTTCTCTTCCCTTTTCCAGCTCTAATTTTTTTTCCTTGTTTTGCTCGAAACAAATCTTCTCCTAATCCTAGTTCTGTGAGAATTGAATGCAGAAATTTAGTTTTTTTAACTGTTTGTATTTTATCATCGATGACTAAAGGAACTTCAGGGATATTTTTAATTATGTGGCCTCGCTTTTTTATCCAATCTAGATCACCAGAAGCTGATATCGCAGAAATTATAGATAATGTGTTAATTTTTTTATTTAATTTTTTTTCAATAATCTTAGCTGCTTTTATTGGATGAGCTCTTCTTCCTCCTTTTGCAAACGGGACTCTTCCTACATTTCGAGATGTAGGGAACCCCGAGCCTTTAATACGCGGGGCTCTTGACATTCCATGTCCTGTTCCCCAACCTTCAGCGGTATTTCTTAAACCTGCCCTCTTATTTCTTCCTTGAATTTGTTTATTCTTACTGGAAGAAACTTCACTTGCTAGTTGAATAAGATCTTTTCGAGGCTTTACCTTGAATAATAGCGGTATATTAACTATTTGTTTCTTGTTACCATCTAGATCATAAACATTAACTTTTTCCATAGAATCACAATCTTTAATTATTTTCTTTGTTGACTTTCTCTACTAATAAATGTTATCTCAGGCGATTTAACCGTAAAGGATTTTATCGGTCTTATTGTTTTTCTTATCCGTATTAATCGATTTTTTGGTCCAGGTATAGAGCCTAATATAAGAAGATAATCACCATTTATATTTCCATATTTAACAAACCCTCCCTTCGGGTTAATTTCTTCTTCATTTTCTCCGATTACCATAATTCTCTTATGATATTCCGTCCTCTGATGAAATCCTAATTGTCCCGGGCGGGGAACGGTATACAACACTCTAGCAGGATGCCAGGGGCCAATACATGCAACAGCTCTCCTTATTTTACTGTTCTTCCTTGTTAGTATCTTAACGCCATATCTTTTCACAGGACCTTGGAATCCCTTTCCTTTAGTGACTGATAATATATCGACTAGCTCTCCTTCGGTTAATATATCTCTAGCTTTAATTTCTTTTCCTAGTAAATTTAGAGCATAAGTAAATTCTTCTTTTGGACTTCCAATGGAATTTAATTTCATTTCAATAAGATCTGGCTTTTTTCTTGGAATGGACGTAAGATGGGGTTGAGTTTGAAAAATCCCTCTAATTTGGCAATTGTAATTAAGGCTGTTCAATAATTTTTCTTTATGCCCTTCAAAATCATACTGTTCTTTAATTGGGACGGTAATTTTTCGACCAAGATAATCATTCAATTCGGGTGAAAAAATATCTCCTACAGTATATTTACCATAATCGTCTTCATTATACACCCTTATGCCAATCAAAATCAGTGGTGGTACTTCAACAACCGTAACAGGTTTCATTAGTTCTTTTCCAAAATAGGGGCTATTTTTCTGATCTTCTATATATGTAATATGTGTCATACCTGCCTTGAAACCAGCATATCCTAAAAACATAACATCATCAGATGTATCTAACCAGTTTCTTACCCGACCTTTATTTTGGGCAGCTCTTTTTCTTGGAAGAAACGCTAAAGAGCCGTGCCTTGGTGCGTGTTTTTTACGGTGTCCCATGAATAATCACTTTAAAGATAAATTGTTAAATTGTTCACAATAAAAAAAGTTTTTCATTCAGAAATAACATTTAATTCCCTTAAATTAATAAAAATGGACTTTTTAAATTTAAATTAAAAAAATAATAATAGATGACATCGAAAATAGATAAATTAAGCCATTTCCAAATAAAAGATGCTTTAAATGATAAAGAAGAGAAGAGATTTATAATAAATTGTTTAAATTGTTCAAATTTAGAAGGAGGTAGAAATTTCACAAGTGAATGTATTTACTGCGTACTCAAAATTCTCTATTTAAACAAAAATAGCATAGATAAAACCACTACGTTAAAAAGACGCGAAAATTTAATTGAATATAACCAACTTTCATCCATTTTAAGCTTTTTTAATAAAATTAGTTCTATTAAAAAGATCTGGAAGAAAATTGATAATATTGGGAAATTAAAATGTAAATATCAAGAATTTAATTGTAAGATAGGAACTTTATACAATTTTCCTTTTTCTACTGACAATCGTCCTATTTATGAACCAATTTCGGTTTTAAGATATTTTCTTGATATAATAAAAGAACTAAAAGGAACAGAAATCATCAATTTTGATTGTCAAAAATGTACCAGAAAAGTTTTAACCCTTATAGAAAACATATTAAATGTATTTAACAAATTAGATATCATTCAAAAATTCAATAAATTTTCAATAAAAGACAATAGTGGTGATTGTATTACAAATTTTTACAATCAGATCGTATTTGAGACACCCCTCACTTCAGTAACCAATGAATTCACCAAAAATTCTATTATTACATCAGGAAGCGATTTGATTGAAACTTATGAGATCGGAAAGAATAATATTTTTCAAATACTAATTTTTGATGTAATTAATGAATACGAGAAACATTATGTTGTTAAATTTTCATTACAATCTTCTGGAGAAGAAAATTTCTTTAAAAACATTGTAAAAGACACGAAAAACAACTTAAAGCTTCTTGAATCTGATAAGATTATTCCTCTAGAGGAAATAATAAGCTTGTATCAAATGAATGCTAAACGCTATTTAGATTCTAAATACAAACTTTCTGAAAACGAAATAGAAAGCATATCTTTTGTTTCTGCGTTGCATAAATTAAAAATAGAAAAGATTTTTCCTTTATTGGTAGATGATCATATTGAAGAAATATTTTTAGATTCTCCAAAAGAAAAGGTTTATATTAACCACCAGAAATTTAGGCGCTGTAGAACCGATATAAAATTAGATTTAGATGATATTGAAAGATTAAAAACATTTCTAAGGTTATACAGTGGAAGAAGGCTTGATTTTTCAAACCCAAGCATTAAAATAGTTATTAAAAACAAATATTTCTACTGTAGATTCGCTATCGATGTAGGGCCAGTTCAAGTATACAATTTCGCATTAGACATAAGAAAATTAAATAAAAATATATACACAATTCAAGATTTACTGAAAAATGGCACTCTTAATCCCACGATTTCTGCTTTTTTATATTTTCTGATTTTGAGAAGAGTCAATATAACGGTTACTGGCGAAACAGATACCGGAAAAACAACTTTAATTAATACATTAGATCTATTAACACCTAAGGAATTTCGAAAAATATATGTAGAAAATATAATTGAATCATTAAATCAATCACAGTTTCAAAGACATCAATTAAAATACCAAGTGGATTCTCTTGAAGAACAATCAACACGTCAAACATCTAAGCAAAATCAAATTAAAAATTTACTCCATCGTACTC
>JAUVNS010000016.1 GCA_030599585.1 Promethearchaeota archaeon
ACTTTTTCTTTATCGTCCACGGTTACAAATTTGGAGAGCGCTGAAGCGAGAATATCTGGTAAATTTTGGTTTAATACTACTTCAAGCGAAGAATCTTTTGTCTTAGCTATCGAAAGGATTACTTCTACTTCTTCGCAATACCCAAGGGCATCTACGTTAAAGTGGTTAACGATGGCGAAAAGTAAGGAAGAAGAAAATTTATCTAAATTTATTACGCGTATCGATACTCTGAACTCGCGGGCGTTGGTTTTTATTTTAATGGAAGTACAATTACTTATCTTCGAAAATCGGTTCAGCGAACTCTCCAAGTAATTGTTAAGTGCGCCTTTTATAACGTCTTTTATTTTTACGCACACTTCTTTTTTCTGAAACGATTTAATTTTACCTTCCTCAAGGAATTTTTGCACTAAGGGGCTCTCGACCGTGGGCGGTTTTGCGACAATTATAAGGAATAACTCGTGCGGCATTATGGATTGTTTTTCCATTATAGCCGTGATCGTTTTTTTTACGATCGAAAAATCGTAGGCGTTTACGAGCATATCGTTCATTAGATACTGAAGGCCATTTTCGTAAAAATTCAAGCAGATTCTCCCTCTTCTTGTTGTTTTTGTAATAAATCAACGGCAATATATTTGTGAATCGATTGTACCAAGGTATTCGAAGAGCTATAATCTTCCGCAAATTCAGGTTGGGGTAGGACTGTGAGTAAAGCGTCAATGGTCTCGTAGCACAACTGTTTTACGTCCATTTCGAGTTTTTTGGCCCGTGCGTCTAATTTTCGCTCGAGTTTAGACTCAACCTCTAATACTGCGGTTGAAGGGGGATCAAAGTTAGTTATTATTGTAGTTTCGTCTTGAATATCTTGGCTATCTTTCTTTAACGGTAATTGTTTAACTTTTGGAGTTTTTAGTGTTTTTACTTCAGGAGGAATTATTATAATTTCTTGAGATACGGTCAATTTTTTCTTTCTAACTTTGCGTGGTTCGTTAGTTTCGCTAAGAATTTTTTTGTTTTTCTTGCGCGATGTAACCGTATTCTCGACGACGGGAGGTCGGGTTCGGATTTCGAGAAAAGAATACGACTCGTTTACCGTTAATTCTTCCTTTACCCCAACGAGATAGATGAACTTAAGGGACACGATCTCTATCTCGCATTCGTCCGGTCTGTGAAGTTGGTTTAACTCGAATTTTACGACAATTTCTCCCCGTACGACCGTAATGTCTTTTTTTCTAATAAGAATCGTATCCCTAACGTAATTACCGTTCGCTTTTATTTTGTAGACTGCGTACACGCTTTTAATTTTCTCAAGTGAACTTTCGTTCTGTTCTTGCCCCTGAGAGCCGTCTAAACCGATATAAATACAACTGTCCTGATATTTAACGCTTGTCAAATTCATAATTTGTAACCTAAATTAAACTCTGGTTAACATTTTGTGTGTTCCAATGGTTCATAGAATACCCAAATAATAGGTCGAAACCTACGTTAATTTTTTCAGAACATGGGTATTTAAACTGCTACCATTTTTTAGAATCAAAAGGAAGCAATATTGTAAGATACCACCTAATGAGATTTCACGCTTGTAGCTTCGAATGTAAAAAAATTGTATGATTTTTGGTCAAAAAAAACTTATTCGTTAAGAAAAATAAATTCCTGTTTACAAACCTTGCTTTCTTATTTAACAAATAAAGTTTTTTATAAGGGTTTAAAACTACCTTTCTTCGTCTATATTGAAAGAATAGAAGAAAGAAAAAAAAAAGAAAAAACGAGAGAAATAAAGAGAGAATTGATTTATAGAATAAGATTGGGTTTTATGAACACATAAGGAGTACAATTCATCTCTTTAAATCTCAATTAAAGTTAAAAAAAGTTACCATATTTCTAAGTGCAACTATATAAACTCGCGTTTTTTTTTCACTTTGATTTTTCAGGGGCTATCAATGAAAAAATCAAAAAGAAAAGTTGAGGGAAGAGGAGACTTCTCTCCCCGCCCTCGGTACCAAAAACCAAAATAATCCAATACAGAGAAAAAATGCCTGTCAAATGTATAATGTAATTGAGGCCCATTTAACGGACCACGCTTCGCAAGTTTTATAATTTTTCGCTTTTCAACTTAATTTCGTCTAAAATGTCGTCGAGATAAAACACGTGCTCCCGCCCCGCTTCCCATATTAACGCTCTAGAAAGGGATTTTCGAAAGCTCCACACGTCTACTTCGATATCGAGTTTTTTTAGCTCTTGTACTACAGAAACGAATATATTGTCTCCACTCACGATTATCGCTTTATCGTACGCGCCCTCGTCTGCGAAATCGCATATGTTCTGAAACATCGCTTCGTCTACGCCACTTTGAGACGGTCTCCCCGACTCGTCTACTCGAAGTGGTTTTTGAATAATTGACCAACCCGTCTTTTCTAACGCTGCGAAAAATTTCTGTTTTTTAGGATATACTACCCTTGGTCTTCCCAAATACATGACCGGTGCGACCAAGTAGTAGCCACGCGCCAACCTTCTTTTGACCGACTCGTAATCGATCCTTACTTTTAGTTCTTGCAGGTTGTGAAACACGTTCGCGTGATCCCAGAAAATAAACGTCCTTTTTAAACCTTTTTCTGCTTCCCAATACTGCATTTGGTACTCATCTTCCACGAGAGTTGCCAGACTCCGGATTTTTGTCTTGACATTTCAAAATACAACTAATATATAACTACCTACCGCAATCTAATAATGCGCTATGTTCTTTTATGGCGATTTGTTGCTAATGATACTAGATAAAAAGCGATTAAAAATATTTAGAGAGTTTAAGTTTTGTAGTGATGATAGCGCACAAGAGAGCGAACCCTTTTTTTGTCGGCGTAATCCTCGATATCACGTCTTCCTCGCGTTGTCTATTAGACTGTTTTTACCGAAGTATATAAAGTCTACCAATTGTCGTTTTTTAAGCTTTAACACCAAAGAGGGCCAAAAGTAAGAATAGGTAGCGTGCCGAAAAAATCTTTCGCCACAAAAGCCCACTTAGCACCGTTTAAAACGAAGTTGTTAAAGTTTTTTTATCTAACTTTAACCTAATTTAATTTCGCTAAATGGGAATTTAGGCACGTACCTACTGTTACTCATTGCTTACAAGTAAATCCGTCCTAAAATTAGAATTGAGATTGCCAAATTTTTAATTTGTCAAGATTTATAAACCTAAATTTATATAAATAACATTTTCCTTGTGTTATGTACCGACAAAAATTGTGTGTGATGTTTGTTTAGGTAGTTTACAATTAAATCGAGATTCCTACCAATACATAGGCGATTACTCCATTCCTCTCATGTAGTTACGTTACTCAAATATTTTTTCCTTAGGAGCTAACTATGCTTTTAAGTTTCGGAGGGGTTGAGTTGAAGTTAATTGGTAGGAGTCATCTTTTTTAATTGAGGTGAGGATCGTTCCAACAAATTATAAAGTAATTAGGAATGTACAGAGAACCGATAGGAAGTTACATTACGTGTACTCCAACCCTAATTTGAACCTTAAACAATCAATAAAGGCGGTAAACAAAATTTATAAATCTTTTAATAAAAAAGATAAAAAACTTCAGGTAAAAAGTAGAAAATGGGGAATCATCACAATAAAAGTTTTTTTGGCGCGGATACGGCCATTCTTTTTGATAGCGGTCAGTTAAGTAGCCCTGCTATCTTTTTAACGTTCATCAAGAAAAAAAAGGACGGTTCGTGGGAAAAGCCTTCGCAAAAAGAAGGTAGAGCAGTAAAATTCTCTTTGGTGGATATAGCATTTATGCTCCAAGTGTTGCGAGGAGATAAAATTGCGTGGAAAACCGTCCATTCTTACGAGAAACGAGAGATATCAATATTGCTCGAGCAAGATTCTGAGAATAGAGAGAACGTCAAAGTTAAGGCGGGGAATTACTTAAAAGTATTGAATTACGGCGAAGTAAAAGTTTTTAAAACTTTGCTTGAGCATACGTTCCAAGAAAAAGTAATAGCTTCAACTGAAGTCGTAAAACGAGAAGAAGCTACTGAACTTAAAAAAGAAACGATCGTAACAGCTACCGAAGTAGCACCGGAACTTGTAATAAAACCAATGTTAGTAGAAACCGCAATTTTGACTGGCGTGATCAAAGGAGAAACGGAAAAAGCCCTTCTAATAGATTTTAAAGGGAAAAAAGAAATCTGGGTCCCAAAATCCGCTATTGTATCCAACTACGACTCAAAATCAACAAATTTTCAAGAGTTCGAGATCGACACTTGGATACTAAGGAAAAATAATTTAATAGATAAAACTCATTCTGTTTCGAACGCGTAATCGGATAAGTTCAATTCCGCAGGCGGTTCAAATCGCGAATGGTCTAAGAATTGGCAGTAATCGCAAGTTTGTCCGGAAGGAATTGTGAACACGACTACGACCTCCTCTTTTGTAATAATTATAGTAAAAACACCTCTTAATGTATTTCTATTATATGAATATTATATGAAGATGTATAAACAAAAAATATTTTTCAAATCTTATTCTTTGGGAGCAATACTTTCCATTGCCTGTAAACTTGGATACACTGGATTGTTCTCTTCGTCGTATAATTTAGGGTTGAGGTAAATTTTATTTTTTTTGTCCCACTTTAAGTTTAGAAGAGGGTTGTAACCGTTTAGATCAACCGACTCTCCAAGCACGTAATTTAGAAAAGACTCTGGCTTCAACACGTTGTTTAATATAATGTAGTGGCTTATTCCCAGAACCTCGAACGATTGTTCCAATACGCTTAATATGGTGCCGATAGAGTCCGAATTTTCGTTGTTCCCGGTGTTATATCCTGGGAGATACAATTTCACATAGAGCCCGTTATCAAACTCTATCTCGTTTTCCAGTCCTTGAACGTATAACTTACCCTCGATCTTATAAGCTTCGCAACAGTTAAAAAAAGTGAATATACGTAACAGTTTCTCGGTAGCACGTTTAGAAATGTTCGGTAAAACGAAGCGAATCTTCTCGTGTAAATCTAAATTCTTAAACTTTACTTGAGGTCGCACTAAGTTTTTCGAAAATAAACGAGAAAAATCCTTTAGGTTCGAATCGTTCTTAAAAAACAAGCTTTTCTTCAAACCGATAGATTTTCGAGAATAAATTCGTTGAAGGCTCAAAAATTCTTCCGAATCAGGTCCGAACACCGTAGAGGTTAAGACGTCAAGGTTGCTTTCCTTTAAATATTCCGGTGGTTTCTGCCAATTGTCTTGAAATAATACTTCTTGAACGTGTATTTCGAACTCGTTCGGGCTTATTTGCCAGCCCTTAGAGGTAAAAGGAAATTTCTCGTGGAAGTTTACATAAGCTCGAATTAACCGAAACATACAATATTCCCTAATGATCCGTAGCGTTTTCGTCGCTCTGTTCACGTAGCGCATGTTCGGAACCCTATAAGGCGTTATATACTTAATCAAGAACGAAGGAGCGACACCGACGCCTACCGAACACTTTAAGCTTTGAAAAGAATTGTTCAGAAGTAATCTAAAATCTATTTGATCTGCGTCAGTAGGATAAAAATAGAGGTGATATTGCGATAACCCGAACCGAGATAAGATCGGCAAGATCTTTACGAATTTCACGTGGTTCTTAAAAAAAGGTTTGTCCTTAATTTGGTTAAAACCTTCAGAGTCTTTAAAAGTTTGATCGATAGCTTTAGTGAAACCTTTCAGGTCTTTTAACATGGATACATCGTACGAAATAGATGCTTTGGCTCTTTTTTGGGTTCTTTCTAAAAGGGTTTGCATGGAAGTGTCTTTCGAAAGCAAGTGTGGCCACAAATTAGAGGACTGTTCTACGATAGGAGCTTTAAGGTTTCCAAACTCTTTTCTTGCGTAAAGCAAGTAGTTAGAAAATAAATCTTTCGCGTAAAAATATTTTTGTTCAGGAAAGTCGTAATATTTCCTTAGCGTTATAAAGGGAAGTAATTTCCACCCTCTTACCAATTTAAGGTAGAGGACATCGCCTTTATATTCGTTGTAAATTATAGAAATTAAAAAATATCGTTCGGATGGTGTTAAATAACTCGTTCTAAGCGAAAGGAAAATATAGCGATTGTTAGAACTTATACTAATTGATTTTTCGTAAAATCCTAGTTGAATAAACGGAAAGAGTTCTAACAGCCTTTCCATATTTTCTTCGGTATAGCGAACAAGCCCGTTAATTTCTATTTTATATTTAGCGCTCATTGTGTTCGTAACAGAGGGATTCATGGCGCCCGCTTTGAGATAATCGTTTAATTTGGTATTTATAAGACTTTTCGTTAATTCGTTTTCCTTTAATTTGTCGTAATAGTCGAGTTGTTTCTGTTCTCTGCCGTCGTAAACATCTTGGGCGATTGTATCGTCAACTATTATCTTCAAGACGCGATTTAAGCCGTACAATTGCAGATTAGCACAACTCGATAAAAATTCCGACGAATCGTAATACTTCTTGCTTATATTGTCAAATTTTTCTCTTTCTTGGTAATATAAAGGAAACAACTCTTCTCTCACGTGATTCTTTATAGCTACGTTGGTTAAAATAAAGTTAGTCTTTAGCTGTGGGAACGCAGTTCTTCTATTTAAAGCTTCCCCAAATTGAGACTTGTCCTTTATTCCAAAATTTAATCGGTTGCGATTTTTTAACGCCTTTGCGATGGTATCTAAGTTTCGTAATAGTTCTAACACGTAGAAAAACCCGTGAACCTTATGTTTATTTACGAAAGATACGAAAAAGTCTTTTACTTCTGAATTTTTAATAACCGCGTCGAAATGATCTTTCAAATTTGCGTTTGAACTGATAATTTTTTGCTTATATCTTTGGAGCTCTTCTCTATACGCCCGCAATCGATGTTTGCCGTCGTCGAAGGCGCTCCCTTCTACTGAAAACATACGAAGGTATTCCGTTAAAAAGAAATCAACCACCGATAATTGGGTCTTTGCAGGAACTTGAATTTCTAAAGTACGTTTCGCTTTTATGACTAATTTATTATCGTAATTCGCGTTGTGAAGGTCTAATAAAGCGTTTTCGAGGTAAAAATCTTTCCAAACGTTTAGATTGGTTGCAGACGCATCTGATTCTATTTTTAACAAAAAAAAATCAACAATGTATCCTAATTTTTTAAGATGGTTAAAAAAACCTAAAAAGTCTTCTTCGTAGACTTTGGGAAAAAATGCCCCAATAACGAACTCGTTGCTAAGAGAAGCGTAGTTATTTTGTTTCGAAAACACAAATTCAATCTGATCCAATACTTTTAGGATGGAGGGTCTGGTAAGGAGTGGATGGAACCTGATAAAAACTCTATACACAACCGCACCGAAATAGGACCAAGACGATTTGTACGTTGGAGCTATCACGGTGTTTTTTAAGCCTTTAAAGAGCGTTGCGTAAGCGCTTTTGCTTAAGTAAGAATCAATTTTTCTTGTAGAAGTAAACTGACCGAACAACTCTTCGTAATCCTTGGCAGAAGTGTAAATTTTTTTCTTTGAAAAGATATCGATCGTAACTCGAAGCATTTCTAGATTATCGTCTTTAGATAAAAAGAGGCGAGTGTAATCGTCGTATATCTGAAACAAGACGGAAGAAAAATCGTGGGTGTCTGGCTTAATAACGGACTCGTTTCTTTCCACGTAAGAAAAAAAGGTTGTTACTAATTTTTGATGGTGAACTTGGTTTCTAAAATACTTATTTATTTGTTCTTGGTCGTCGTCCATGGAATCTAGGTGGTTTCTGTTAGAATCGACGAATTCTTTCCAGACTGCGCTATCTTTCTTAACGAAGCTTGCGTCTTCGAGAACTATGTAGTGAATTACAAGTTGAACAGAATTATAGGTTTTAACCGATTCAGGTAAGAAACAAGCGTACAACTCGCGAAGGAGAATAAACGGCAGCTTTTCGCCGCATTCTTTGTAAATTTTAAGCACAAATCCTTCGTTAACAATTTCTCGCTTTACCCAACAGAAAAATACATTCTCGTGGGTTATTCGATCAGGATACGGACTATCTATAATCTCAACTGAAACGTTCTTATTTACGGGGGGAACTCCTAAATACTCAGATAATCGTTGTAGACACCAATTAAAAGATTTTTCTATCGACGATTTATCCCAATAACCCCCCAAAGACCACAACTGGTCGAAATTAACGCGTTCCACTTACCCCTAACAACCTGTTATTTTTTATTACCTACTAGTCTATCAATACAAATGTTATCTGGAACTATTTAAAGTTTTTTACGAGAGAGTTCCGATCTATAAAAAAGGTAGGGTTAAAAGGAACATTCATGTCTTTACTTTTAACATTTTCTTTCCTCCCGATTCCTCCAATTCTAAGCAGTCGATCAAGGCGATGTTAGCAGTAAAAAAAGATTTCTTACCTTCTGAACCCACTTGAGAGGCGTTACGTACCTTCACCATCTTTTTAACGAAGAAGTACCGGCTTAAATAAGAACCGATAGACCAAACAACTAACGTTCTTTGAGTCGTTTGTTGAACTCGAAAACACCATTTATCTTTACAAGATTGGGAGCAAAAAAAATGTTCTCGAGCTGACTGAGATATATTTACGTGTCTTACAATTTTCTTTTTAAGTCCGTTAAGAATACCTCCGCAATATTCGCAGATCATAAGAGTTTTGAAAGAAGGGATTATAACTAAAATTATCTCTTACAAGGTAAGCCTACGAATATTTAAAGAAAAAATTAGCCTCTACGAAAAAACTAAAACCAAGAGTCAAGAGTTTTATTTTTGATAGGCGGTCTCATCCCACGTTTTGGTTTCTTGGGTAGAAGTTTTTTTATTTGTTTCTCAGGCATTGAAGGGTGTTGGAGCAACGTATAACTTACCATTCTTTCAGTTTGTTCCATTAATACCAGCGCGTGTCCAAAGTGATACAGCGAATTACCTCCAACAGGCTTAATTTTAGAGTAAGTATTACGAGGGGCAGTAATAACAATTAAAGGTTTTGACTTTTCCATTACTTTTTTAATCCCGTTGATCGCTCGGTTTAGTTCTTCGAAAGAGTGCTGCTCGTAATTGGGCCACATGGAAGTTATTCCCGAGATAAGGAGTACTTCTATGTTCTCAAGGTTAGTAATCTTATTTTCTAGTATTTCTATCATCTGGTCGTAAATGAAAGCTCGGGAGATGAGAATGTGTTCGAGGACTCTGGTAGGCGACATTTTCCTGCTTATCGCAAGTTTACTGATGTGATACGGGTTAAACCGGTTGTTTCCGTCGATAAAAGCTACGAATTTGTTGAAATTTCGATCAACGAACGTTGAAACTGCAGTCGTTACTAAAACCCTAGACGTTAACTTCTTATCCCCGATTAGAAGATAAATCGTATCCTTCTGGAAGCCACCTTCGAGGAGGTCGTCTAATATAGCGTCCCCGCTTGGTATAAGGGGTTGTCCCTTTTTGCGTTCGTGTTCGTCAAATCCGGAATTATACATCACAATGATAAAATACTTATCAATTATAAAAAATCAAACGGGCAGGAAATTTCTAAGTTACTTTTCATGTTTAGAAAATTAGAAAAACATTAAAAGTCTTACTCCCATAATCCAGCCCGTAGCGTAACGTAAATTTTTTTGTTAAACAGTTCTATTTCCGTATCTTCGTAAGCCTTCTGAAAAGAAAACGTTGAGATAATATTGTTAGCAAACACCTTCCTTGCGGTATTAAGGACTTTCGCGTAATAAACTTCTTTTTTACTGTCGTTTTGCTCGTAGCTGACGAAAGAGGCGAATGCTAGTGCGTTAACTTTTTTAACGTTGGAATTGAGGTTAAACCATCCGTGTTTATCTTTTTCTACTGGATATATTTGGTCATTAAATTTTTTCATTAGGACTAGAATTTTATCTTCGTCAGTTAGGGGGAAAAATCTGTGCCAATTTCTAAAATATTTCGCTTCAATTAACGAGTTGTCCTGCGATAACGCAGATATCGATCATTTTTTCCTTTTCTTTATTCCTTCCCATGTCAACCGTAGTGGCGTACTTTCCTTTCGATTTCGTATAAATGAAATAGCAAAATTCTTTCACTAGGAATTTTTCCATTTTTCCAGTCAATTGAATGTAGGCAATTCTCTTTCTATTATCCTTGAGATATTCTAAAAAATCCTTAAAATTTGTCTGTAAATCAAACATATAATATTGATGAGCGTTATTGTATTTAAAAATTACTTCTACCACCTGATAATCTAAAAATTGATTTAACCACAACTTTTTCTTTAAATAAAGACGCGAAGTTGTATGTAACAAAACTAAAGGTTGTGATAATAATTAGCTACCCTGAAAGTGTGTCCCAAATAAACGATCCAAGGACTCCTTCTCGAAATAAAGTCAGATTTCTCTCAGACGATACTATACCGTTCGGTTGTCTTGACCCCGAAAATTGGGACGATATGGTTTTGGTCTATTCAAAACGGAGGTTTAAAAAATGAAGAAAATGCGCAACGTAGAGTGGGGGAAGTTTCGACACCCGGAGTTCCTCGAGTCGCTCACCATAAGCGTGAACGAGTTTAAATTTATTCGCTTGTTCCTAAAACGAGGTTCCGTTGCGATGGTGAACGAATTATTGTGGGAGCGAAATATGAAGCAAAAAAGTCGTCCCAAAGATTATTTTCCTCCTCGATTCAATAAACGAGAGAAAATCGTAGCGTAACATTTTCTTTTTATTTTCTATTTCTTCTTTTCGATTTCAAAAAATGCAATAAATATATAAATAAAAAGTAAGTCAGTTTAACTAGAACTTACTACTATTTTTAACTAAACATGTCGTTGCATGAAAAAGAGGTCTTCGTAAATTCTAAAGAAAGATTTGACGCTTTACCAAATGCAATAAGGAAATTTTTTCGCTTTTTTTACTCAAACGAAGTCCAATTGATGCAGTTCGATACGATACCGTATTTTCCTAATCAGCTCTCTTTTATTTCCTTTGTCCTTTTTGCTGACGAGATTGATAAAAATAGAGAAAACAAAGAAATCTTTTTGATTAAAACTTCTCGCGATTCCTTTTCTGGTGGATATTCTCTTTCTGAGACCGCGTTAAATTTACGCTCTAAATACGAATATATAGATAAAGAGCAACCTCTACTACAATATCTTAATGGTAATTACCAAGTCGTCAGGATTCTTGAAATCCTTACTTTTTTACGCGCTTTTGAGAGGAATAATCTTTTTCAAATGTCAAGTAGTAATTACAGTAAATATGGCGAATATAGTGGATCCTACTTACTGTTTCGATTATCGAGTAATTTTTCAGTTGGGCTTCGCAGTTGCGATGATTTAGGCGAAAAAGGGGTTTTTGAAGAGGAAAAAATACAATTAAATAAATATTTTCATAAAATTCTCGAAAGAGATTACGAATATCTCGAATATTGGACTTCCAGACAATTGAGAAATTATTGTAGGAAAAATTCCATCCCACTCCCGGGTGGAAGAAGGAAAATAGATTTAATTAAAACAATTCAAAATTCAAAACTTAGTAAAAAACCACGATTGTTGTTTATTCAGAATTTATTAAGATATCCTACGATCTTTCAAGAAATATGTGTCCGGCACGCAGAATATTTTGAAAGTTATTACGTGTACGCGATAGAGACGGAGAAGTGGTCCAAACAAAAGATAAACGAGTTTTTTGAAAAAAACGATAGCCAAAGAACGGAATTTATGATAGAGTATTTGTTAGAAAACAAAGAAAACGACATGTATCTCAAGCTATTGGAAAGAGGTTTGGCACAAAAAGAAAATAAAATCCGGAAAGACGTTAAAAGATTATTTCAAGAATCTTACAAATTAATCTTTCCTGAACCGATCAAGCCAAGAAAAATTGAAAAGTCAAAATTGTATAGTTCAAAAATATCTAAATTCGCTCAAGTGAAAATTAAAACTGACGATTTTCGAGTAACTCGCAACATTGGGCAGAGGGGAGAGTGTTATATCTGCTACAACGTGTTGTTGTCAGATTTAGAAAAAAAATACCCACAAGGGAAAGTAATTAACAACGAATGGGAAAACGGTTTCTACATAGAAATAGATGGAGAAGAAATAGCAAGAGTTATATGGAACAACGAAATTGAGGAATCTTTTGAACCCTATGACCTTCTTCTTATGGATAATAACGAAGAATTTTTCGTTGAAGTGAAAGCGTCGATAAACAATTACATCGACTTTACCATAAGTAAGAAAGAACTCGATTTTGCAAAAGAAAAAGAAGAAAATTACGTTTTATATCAAGTTGTAAACGTAAATAACGACAATATTGGTAGCTATAAGTTTGAAGATTTCTACAAGAAATATCAAGAAGGGAAATTCGAGATAGATTCGTACAAAATAAAATATCGCGAGCTTTAAGACAAGTATTAAATTAAATATATAATCTATGGAAAGTCAAAATACCACCCATGTCTGTGCTTCACTAACCTAAATATATCCTCTGGAACCCGAAAAGAAAACTTATAGGACTTGAGCTCAGCGAACTCTTTACGACCAACAAAACGATCTGAAGCGTTATTTAACTCTTTAACAAAAGCTTTGGCTTTTTCAACCTTTTCTTCGAACCAATATACTTGTGCGAGAAATTGTAAAGCCTCGTCGTCTTTAGGATATAATTTTAATAGTTCTTTCAGGACGATTTTTGCTTTTACGAGGTTGCCGAGTTTTAAGTACACAAACGCCAAAACTAAGTGAGCTTTGCGATGGATGGGGTTAATCCAGAGAAGCCGCTTAAGAACCTTCATATTGTTGGAAAAATCGTTTTTACCGTTAAAGTGTGCGCTAAGGAGCTCCAAAACTTCTATATCGTCCGCGTAATCTATTAAATCTCTCAATATAGAACGTCTTAAGCGAGCAAGGTGTTTTCCTAAGACTAAAAATTTCTGAACGGTTGGGGACCTGCTTTTAAATCGTTTTGCTGCTTCTTGCGAAAAGATTTTCTTTGCTTTAATGTCGCCTACGGATGATAGCCTTTTTAGCAAAGGGAACGCCAAGTTTCTGTGGAGCAAGCGAGTGTCGTAATCGTTCTCTACCCATACCTGAAGGTTCGAGCAATGTCCCCAAAATTCGTCTTCCGGCGACAAACCGACTTCCTCGCGAGTAATCTCTCTTTCCAATTGTCCGTTTAAAGATTCGCTCATTTGGTCTATGGAGTCAAAAGACATGGTTGATTTAATAGACGGTGCGTTCATAAACAAATACTTACAAGCGATAAACGGTTCTTCCTTGACATAAATAACGGTTTTTTGATGCTTAAATCGAACTGAGATGTATCTGCTTAACTTAAAAACGGTCGATCCATCGAAGCTCAAACTCATCTTAAAGCTCATCTCGAGGGGTAAAAAATGTTATTGTAGAAAAACTCCTTAATCCCCATTATAGAGAATTGATTTTAGTATGTTAATAAAGTTTTCTACAGGAGTGAAATATACTGTAAAAAAGGTAGGTTTTTGCACTTGCGTAATAAAACACGTTTAGCGATAAGTATAATTATATTTAAAAACAACCTAAAACTACTACTGTTTAAGACAAAGATATACCAAAGTAAGCGGTTAAAACGAAGGTTAATCTAAACGAATTAGACGATGAGTAATACCGGATATAAAAAATATAAAGGAGTTTCAATACATAATAACCAAGTAAGAGCTCTTCAAGACATTGAAAATCTTATAGGTAAATTTGATCTAAGCCAAACGATAGAGCTCAGTGGGTTTCCAAGACGTTTTACTCTCAAAAACAACAAGGTCGGATTAAACTCTGTATGTTCTGAGTGTGGGAGCGGAAACCTTGAAACAGACGATATAAATTATTGGTATTGTCCTGACTGTGGACTAAATTACACAAAAGGATAGCGAGATTTTACGAGCAAGAATAAATGAAAAGAGAAAAAAAATTACTTAGTATTAATTTTTTCAATAATGTCGAACCGTTGAGCCGACACGCCAATTCTTTGCGCTTTTCGAGCTTTACGATTTTGCCTGCGTTCTTCCATTACGTAATCGATGACGTATCTCGCAGCCCCACCAATCGTAAATCCCGCGTTTCGATCTGTTTCTTGAATTCGTCGTATTAACTCTACGACTTTCTGATTGGGTATAGGGCGCTTAAAAGAGTAGGGAATTTCGGATAATTCGGCTTCGATGTTTTTGATTTGATCGCGATTTCGTCTTGTTATAATCTTGCACCCCCAAGGTTTTGTGGCAGATTCTATTTTTTCTTTGTAATCGAACGAACTCGGTACAAGATACATAGGTGCAGGACGAAATTGTATGGGAAGCGGAACTTGTTTCCCGTTTTCGGTTATACGCTTTTGATTAGAATAGTGTTTTATTGTATTTATAACGCTTTCGCAATTGTTTAACTCGGTGTTAAGGTTGCTAAATCCGACTACTAGCATTGCAATCACGTTCACTCCTGCTTGAGTTAAGTTCTCGATAGTTTCCATGTTTTGATGTACGCTCGTTCCTTTGTTCATTTCTTTTAAGTCCTCGTCTGAAAAAGCCTCAAATCCCACCCAAGCGTCTTCAAATCCCGCTAATTTAGCCTTTATGGCAAGTTTTGGAGTGATATTTGCTCTGAAATGCGTACCAAATTTAATGTTAAGATTTTTATCTATCAAGGCGTCGCATAACTGCTCGAAATAGTCTAAATCGTCGTTTATGAGCGATTCCCCAAACAGCATAAATCCAGGGTTGTTTTTTTTTACGATTGTCTCGATATCTTGAACTACTTTCTCAACAGAACGTGTCCTAAAGCGCGGTCCAAATAGTTTCCATTCTGCACAGAACTTACACCTATTCGTACACCCGCGCGATCGGTAAGTTGAGGCAATGTTAAAATAAGTATCTAATGGAATGTCGGTGTAGTCAGGGGTAGGCAACGAATCTAAATCGAGTTGCACTCCTGGTGAATAACAAATTTTTTTGTTAGCCTTGAAATCAAGACTTATCACGCCTTTTATTTTCGAAAAATCTTTCCCTTGAGATATCTCAAGTAGCGGTTGTTCGCCTTCACCAATTACTAACCCATCACAAACTCTTTTACTGAGAAACATCTTAAATGTTTCAAACGATTGAGTAATAGAAGGTCCACCCCACACAATTTTACAATCGGGATTATTTAGTTTTAAAAAACAAGATGTTACGACCGTTTCGGGTATGTTAAGATAGTTAATCGAGAAGGCCACCGTTGAAAAAGATTTTAGAGTTTCAAAAACGGTTGTCTTACAATATTCAATCGTCGCTCGGAACCGCGTGTGAGTCGCTTCTTGGGTGTCGAACATTCTGTTAGCGTAATCGAGCATTAAATCGGGATAAAAACCTTCCGAAAGGTTGGGAATTTTTCCTTCCAATATATCGTTAGCGATAGGGAGTAAGAGCGGAAAATCTTGGTGGTTCATAACGAAATCAGTAAGGTTTAGTTGAATTAAAGGATCAAAAACCGCTTTCGGCAATTTATATTCTGTTGTCCTAAAGTTAAACACTTTTACTGGGATTGAGTTTTGCTTAAGATACCCCTGCAAACAAGCTAAACCAAGGGGAATGAGCCTATCGTTGATGCACGATACTTTTACTAACGCAATTTTTGTCATAATATTCTTTTTCTCTTTATTATTGATGTTTTACAACGAATATAACCGAGTATATAAAAAGAAAAAAAATTATTTCGCATTGAGAGAATAGATTTTTAAAAGCTCAAGTCGTACATTTTCTGCTGCTTCCACGATTTCCGAGCTGGTCATGTGTTCCGTAGAGTGTGAACCGTATTCAAACTTACCCCAGTTGCCTAAATCTTGGTCTCCGATGGCAAATTTGCTTTGGATGTTCAAGCCCCACTTTTCGGGATAATTGTAGTAATCAGAACCGGGATATATCTGCAAAACGCGAATGTCAGAACCGTCCATACCCGCTTTCGTGAGGTCACATACAACTTTTTTGGTCTGTTTTACGGTTTCTTTGCTCTCGCCCGGTAGACCTATTATCCACGAGCTAGCACATATTAAATCTTGTTTTTTAGCGTTATCTAGAGCTTTGAACATATTTTTGGTGTGTTGCCGACCTCCATCGACATCTTTTCCCCTTAAATTTTTTAATATCTCTTGAGATCCAGACTCACCTCCTAAAAAAAGGAACACCGGATTAAGTTTATTCATCAAACGGGCGTCTTCCTCTGAAAATTGGTCTGCCCTCGTTTGTAGAATAGTGCGTAAGGAAAGCTTTTCTTTTTCGTACATCTCGACAAAGTCTTGAAACCGTTTCTTGTGTAAAGTAAAGGTAGAGTCGGTAAAGAGAATTACTTCACAACCGTGTTCTTCAAACGTTTTTAATTCTTTTTCTACGTTCTTCATCGGTTTATAATCTACTTCTAAACCCCAATACTTAGAATGTAAGCAATATGGGCAATTAAAAGGGCACCCTCTAGCGGTCTGCACGTTACCAAATCGATTGCTTTTCATGTACTCGTCGATATTTAAGCCTTCTAAATCAGAAGGGGGCAATTTAGATAAGTCTGGTTTAACTGCAAAGTGAGGAGATATGTGTACGCTTCCGTTGTTTTTATAGCAAAATCCTTGTATGTTTCTGTAGTTGCTCTCTGTAGGATCCATTGCGTACTGTTTTGATGCAATTTCTCCTGGACCTCTGATCAAATAATCAATTTCAGGGTTGAAAAGAAAAAATTCGGGATACATAGATGGAAGTACTCCTCCCACCATAATATGCGTACTGTTATTAATTTTTTTTATGATTTTTGCAAACCTCAACACTTCAACAACTGCAGGTGGAGACCCAACCGATAACCACACGGAATCGTAATCAAAAGACGATATACGCTTCTCGATCTCTTTCTCAGTTAAGTACCTACTAATCTCGTCTAAAAGGAACGGAACGTGGTGGGTTGAAATTCCTTCTTCTTTCAACACCGAAGATAGTTGCGCTAACCCTAAAGGAACTGAATGAAGAGCCGGTAACGCGATTTTGTGTTTCTTGTAAATTAACTTTACCAAATGTGCGTATATTGAGTTAGTACTTTTGGAATTGACGGAATCTTGCGACTTCGTTGTAACCTTATTCGGAGTATTATACGGTTCTAGCAACAAAACACTTTTTAAATGCATAGTGTTGCTTAAAAACGACCTTTGTATATAAAGGAAAAATTAAGTCTTAATGAAAACATGTAAAAAAACTCAGCCAGCTAATACGCTTCTTCTCATAAGAGAAACCGACTTGCGTTCATTAAAATCTCGCAGTCGCAATGTCCCCCGTTTTCTTTGCATAATTCCAAAATTTTTTCTTGATCGGTCGGGGGGATTCCCATTGAGGCAAGTATTTTCCTCGCGTATGGAAACTCCGAACCTCCACACTTCCATTCGTTTCCACCAAATTTGCATTGACCCTCTAAAGCGTAGAGAAATACGTTTAATTGCAACTGGGTGAGTGGGAATCCTTCCATCATGCGAGATCAAATATCTTATTTTATTTAAAGAAAAAGTTACCCCTCTTTCCGAAACCCTAAATAGGATTGAAAGTAACTGTACTTATTTTTTCTGTACGGTCTCTCAGGAGCGTTAAGAAAACACGCTGGACAAAAAATTGACAATAATTCGTCGTTCCAAACGAGAAGCGCTCGCTCTGTGGAATACTGAGGGTGGTTTAACAAAAATTCGTCGAACGAGATGCTTTTTTCACAATCGACGCAATTCCGATCTTGAGAAATAGGGACCATATTAGTAACTTTATAACGATCTATATTAAAAACAGATGGGTATGAGCCCAGTAATTTTTTCACATTTATCGATACTAACATCGAAAAAAAAAGGTTTAGACGCCCACAACTACAAAATCGTATCCGTACGTAAAGTTTTTTTTGCTTCAAATACGGTAAAGATTTTTTTAATTGTCGAAGCCTAAACTTTTTTTTGAATATAGAATAACTTTTTACATAAATTTGTATCCTTTTACCTGAGGTGTTTATCTAAAAATTGTTTCACCCTTTTAACGAGCAAATCTTTACACGCAGGATCGCTCCACTCACCTCCCGATAAAAGTTCTTCTTCTTTCGCTTCTTGTTGGAACCCGTATTTCGCAATCATGTAAAAAACTCGCGTGTGAAAGCGAGTAAAATCCGATACATTTGATATTTCTTTCATTGCTTCTTGTCTTAAGAACTCTCGAGCTTGTTCCTTTGTGTGATTAGTGTTTATCATCATAAAATAAAACTTGAAATCAAGATTTATATCACTAGAGAGTAAAAAATTAGAAGAATAATCCCTACACTTATCTTAAGCCAGAAATTAACTGAATTAGGCGGGAGCCCCACTTTTTCCATTTTGGAAGTTGCATATCTTCATACCGCCCAATTGTTTTATAATATTCTTTACAAAATTCAAATTGGCAATCTTCAGGCCAGATACCTATATGTTGTTCAATAAATCTCTTAAATTCCTTGACCTTTTTATTGCTCGCGTTGCTAAAATAGGGGTTAATCACGTCATTTACGTACGATTTAATTTGGATAGTTGTTCCAAATTTTGTTATTTTAATTAAGTCGTTAATTTTATCGATCCAATTTTGATTTTCAGAAAGAACTTCTTTTATGGGACCTTCAACTAGCTTTTCAGTAACAATTTTTATCGAAAGCCATTCAGGTTGATAAATTCCTTCAATTTTAACGATGTTTCCTACTAAATATATAAAATTTATAGAATTGAACTCAAGTTCGCCGCTTGTGAATCGTTTAGCGTGTAGACTCCCAGTTTTGTGTTTCAAGGTAAGAGAAAAATACGACGTGCCGTTCTTTGCAATTTTTTTTCTAACACTAATGATCTGAAATTTTTCTTTAATAATAAAATCGTTAATAGAGCCTTGAGCGGATGTAATAATATCTTCTATTGAGACGGATTCTCTCTCCATACTAAACACTTAATTTTCAGATTAATTTTAAATTCCATAAATTAATATTAGCCGAATATTTAGACTATCTTGAGATATTATTTTTTTTCTACTTAATACTTGTTATTATTTAAGGTTTAATAATCACAAGTTCAAAACTTAAATTTTAAGAGCTTCTATCCTTAAATAGGTAAAATATGTGTGAATAAAACGTTCACTATAAAATAAAAATGATAACTTGTCAAAACTGTAATAAGTCTTTAGATCAGATTGGAAGTGTAGAATTTGTTATTAGATGTAAGTGTGGCTGGTTTAATAAGTTTCGATTTGGAACTTTAAAAAAAGGAGAAAAAATAATTAAAGATTCGGATGGTAATCCTACATTGCTGATAAAACAATTGGATAACGGAATTTTACATACTCATAGATTTGATTTTCGTCATCTCGTTTTTCTGAGAAAAATATCTCAGAAATCTGGGGAGGCTCTAGAAAATTTTCTTTTATACTATAAAAAAAGGTTATCTCTTCAAGAGAAAAATATCTTATACAAACTTAAAGCTCAATCAATCTCTAAAATTCAAGACAAGATAAAATATTTAGAAGCAAAAAAAAAATGCATAGAAATACTGAGATTTTTGGAATTTTGAAATTATAGATTAAAAAAAATGAAAAAAAATTTATTTTCTTAAGATTCGTTTTTGGACAACGAAGTGAGTTCTTAACGGCGAGGAATGAGGAAAAATAGCCTTTATGGCACGATCGTTGTTCGCCCATATCGTAGTCCCTTCGAAGTAATTATATCCGTATACGGCAGAAGACAAAGTTTTACCAATGTTGTGAAGCGCAGAGAAAATACCTTTTCCAGCGTATTCTTTTTTGATAATGACTGTGTCAACGTTCATGTGCGTAAGCGGCTCTTCAGCCCATAGCTGATAAAGGTTAGGTTGGGCCATCAATAATCCAGCGAGTTTTCCCGAATTTTTATCGAACGCGAAAATACTGGTGGATACAATGTTGTCGAGATCGGCTGTGTTCCATGTGTCTAAAAAACCGGGCATTTCTGCGTAGGTATGGGGGTCGAATTCGGGGTTTGTAATTTTGACTTTTTTGCCGGCTTGATAAAATATGTCCATGACCTCTTCGAACCGATCTTTTCCGCCAGATGAGTCCGCTAACACCGAATAAAAAGATTGCTGAGCTAAATCCAATACTTGACCTTTCAATGCTTTTATTTCGTCGAGCGGTAAGAAACGAATCGCGATGTCTTCGCCTAAATCTTTTCCTTTCTCCCATTCTTTCACGAAAGCGTCTACGCACGAGTATTTTGCGTCTATTTTGTATCCCAGTTCTTTTAAATAGACAAGAACATTGGAACCTGGGTCGTTAAACGCCACTCCACTCATCATAGGACAACCAAACCCTTCGGTTTGGAATCCTATTCCTCCGACTTTTTTAGGATAGTTTATTGGACCCCTGAGCTTTCGAAATTTGTTCGTTCTCACGAACTTTTCACATTCTTTCATGAGCGCTTTACACGCTTCGAAATTTTGGGCGTGTAGCCAACCAAAAGTAGGACAGGGCATGCCATAACTTCGAAAGTCTTGATCAATTTGGCAAAACACAAAACCTTTCTTAATTCCGTTTTGAAATGCCGCGAACATTGTTATTTTTGCTTCGTTACTTTTCGATTTGTGGTCGTAGAAAGCCACGATTTCAGATACGATTCTGGGTTTTAACGCTTCGTTCGGAACGTATAATAGTTCTTCTAAAATTTCCCCGACCTGAGAAGAATCGGTTGCTTCTATTACCTCTACTCTTTGGTAAAGTTCTTTTTGTGTAGTTAATTCCATTTGTTTTCACTAAATTAATATTTACCTTATAAGATACTAAGTCTATTTAAAGGAAAATTTGTGCGATTTTTGCCAAAAATCGTTAGTTCTATTCTAAAGTAGGATAGCTCGTATGAAAAAATAGGAAATTTGGGGATAAAAAATTTAGATATACGTCAAACCACTTACTTAATAAGATCGTGGGCAAATATGGTATACGTCTTTATGGCGTTAATGAAATCAGATATTTCTATACACTCGTTTTTTGCGTGAGCATTTAGAAATCTTCCAGGACCAAACGATACAGTTTTTTTGCACCATCCTGTGTTTCTTAAGAACTCTGCGTCAGCGCTTGCTGGGGACAGAAAATAACAAGGAGGGCTCCCATACGATTTTGTTATCGCTTCACGCATTTTTTTCAAGTACTCGGAGTCCTTCCATTCGTAAAAATACGACGGATCGGTAGATTTGTATATTTCCAAACTCACACTTGTCCCAGTTGAGTCGTCAGACTTCGAATAACCGAGATATTTAATGAGTTTCTCAAGTGCTTTTAGTATATTTTCTACGTTGTGGTTTGGAAGCGTTCTAAAATCCACGATCGCTTCGCATGAGCTTGGAATTGTATTTTCTTTCACACCTCCAGAAAACATAGTAACGGCTCCTGTAAGAGAACGTACAGAAGAAATGAGATTTTCAATGTAGGGATCGACCACGTCGGTGGATACTAGCTCTCTTAGCACATCGATTGGGATCGGCGGATCTATTTTAGGCATGAAATCGTGTATTTCGTCGAGATGTTGTAGTATATCACCTAATATGAGGATAGGATTTATCCCATTGAACGGAACGGATGCGTGACACCCGACTCCGTTAACCGTGATCTTTACTTGAAAAGATCCTTTTTCCCCAACAACGATTGCTCTTGGAAGAGGGTGAAAATCGGTCGGCTCCCCCACAACAGCAAAATCGCACTTTATATCGCGTAAAAGGTTATCTACGCACCACTTCGTACCTAGCAACCCGCCGCTTTCTTCTTCCGCAACAGCGTTAAGGATCAAGTTTCCAGAAACTGGTAATTTTAATTTTTTTATAATACTCAAAGCAATTACCATTGCTGTAAGACCAGATTTCATATCCACCGCACCTTTCCCGTAGAGAATCCCGTCTACGATATCTCCCGAGAGCGGATGATGGTTCCAATCGTCTTCGTTAGCTATTGGAACTGTATCCATATGACCATTGTAGAGAACATTTATCCCTTTAAAATTACGGTTTAGTGTTGCAACAAGATTCGATCTATTATCCCCAAACTGATGTATATCGCATTCGACACCAAAGCCTTTCAAAAAGTTTTCGATCTCTAAAGCGATTCTCATTTCGTTTCCAGGAGGATTAGTCGAATCTATTCGAACTAAACGTTGGAAGATTCTTACGTAACGATCTTTGTTTTCTTCTATTTCGCGGAAAATTAGTCCCTCTGGACTCTCAAGTAGAGTAGTTTCTTCTTCGTTTACTATCATTATACATCATTCCCATAAAATAAAAAAAGGGTTAGTTAATATCTAAAGCGTAGTATAAATCTTTGGCAGATTGTATCAATTGGATGTCTTCAGATATTTCTTCTTTGTAGGAGTTGAAGATGATGTGATCTTCAGAAGTTTGAGTCGTTTCATCGTATTTCCAACTCGGAATATACCCTCGTGGTCGCATACCAGCTTCCAAAAATACTTTTTGATGTTCTGGTTTAAACGCAGAGACATAAACTTCTAAATATCTCACGTTCAACTTTCTTGCAAGCCTTTGCATCCGTGTAATGAACGCAATGAGTTCTTCTACGCTTTGCACCTCGTATTCCACATTTTCAAAGTTCTGGACCATAGGAGTGTACAAAAACTTGCAGAACGACCCAGAGTCGAGTTTGAATACGACGTCATGATAACCATATTTATCTTTCTCAATACTCACGTCGATCTGATCGAGTAATTCGTATATTTCGTCCTCTTCGCAACAGATCTTCGGCGTGCGCACGTTGATAGGACCAAGGCCGTATCGATCAGAACAGTAAGTAAAGCTTGCAACTGCTTCGGGAATGATCGTAGGATATTCGTTCATTCTTTCGTTTAAAGTACTTCTTTGAATAGCGTAGACGTATAGATCTGATTCTACTTTTCCAAGGAAAAAATCTTTATTGATCAGAACTGCTGTAGGTAATAATCCACATAACTCGCAGAAGTATTGCACTTTTGCGTGTGCGGTTCTTGCTTCTCCATAGACCACTTTAATCTTGTCTTTATATTTTCGCATGAAATACAAATTCATTCCGATGTAGGCTCTTGTAACATCTATCTTGCCAAGAAACCTTTTCCACAACGCCATCCCTCCATTATATCCTCTATGATTATCTGGCTCTATTAAAAATTTAATACATCCATATACTTCGCCATCTTCGCTTTTCATTAACACGAAATTAAGGTTTCCTTTTTCTAACCGTTTTTGTAATTCGGTTTCGTCTAAAAATTCTTTGTAAGGATAACTTCCGTCGTAAGCTTCTTCAAACAAACCTGTAATGATGTAAGCGTCCTCAGGTCTTGCAATTTGAAGTATCGGGTTTATCTTGGTTCTGTTACTACTTCTTTTTAATTCTGTTGCTTTGAACTTACATCCATTTACCAAATCCAATTCCTCGTCGGCGTAATGATCCAAGAAATCTTCGATAAAAATTGGGACAAAATTCTTATGTTCTTGTTCTACTGGTTTGAAAAACTGGGGATGTAAAATTTGACTTTCTAGTGTCATATATTTTCACCTATTTATTTTATTTTTTTCACTGATAACTACATATTTTGTGATGCAGAGCACAATTCACCAGACTATTTAAAGAACAAAGAGAAAAAAAAGGAATAATAAACTATACAATTATAAGTCAAAAATTAAACGAGAACGATGAAATTTGAGAAGTATATTTATTTATTGCTTGGGGATTATCTAAGGAAAGAAATTTACGCCCACTATTTTAGATTTATTTTTTGCATTTTTTCTTACAATCGACTTTTTTTCCTTTATATATCTTCTTGAAGTGAACGCTGTAACACAATAGAATCTCAACAGAAATTGAAACAGATGAAAAAATAAATGTTTGTTAACCAAAAGCTAGAACACATAGTAAGGAACATAAGACCTAATACCTTCGAGGAACAAGAAACTATGAAAACCTCGCGCGTTGCAGTGCTCGGGTTGGGCGGTCTAGGCGGTCCACTTGCGGAAAATCTCGTCAGAGCAGGATGTCAAGATTTAGTTATTTGCGATTTCGATATTTTTTTTAACCGACAAATTTGCACCGTCGACGACTTCGGAAAAAGAAAAATCGACGTGGTAGCGGAATATTTACAGAAAATTGACTCTGAAGTAAGCGTCAGGAAGTTTTTTAAGATTTCCCCAAGAAACATTGATGATGTCCTTGAGGGCGTGAAAGTGATTGCGCTAACCTTAAACGATCCCGCCACCTCGATCTTTATTGCCCGAGAAGCACAAAAACGAAGAATTCCTATGATCGAATCTTGGGACGTGCCCTTCCTGTTTACTTTGTGGTTCACTCCACAAAGTGTGGATTACGAAGAATGTTACGGGTTAGATACAAAAAAGTTCAATTATTTCGAGCTTTCCAACCTCAAAAAGGAGATAAACCTTGCAACTTATCAAGCTTTGCTACCAAAAGTGTTTAATATGCCAGGAGTCAGAGAGAAATACGATAGAGGGCTGGGAGTCTTCGAAGAAATGATGAAGGGAAACATCGGAGCGCGCTCGTTTGCTCCTTTTGTAAGATTTAATTCCGATTTACTTTCAATGGACGTAATTTTCTCCGGAATTTTGGACGTGAGACCGAAAAATTTAGCGCCAAACTTAAAAGGGTTCGACTATATCAACATGGAAGTCCTAAGAATTGTTCTAAACGTCTAACAACTAAAACTAATAATATTTTTTTTCTTATTTCTTTAGCTTCACCAATCTTGCCATACTTTTTGTATTCAAAATAATTTATATTTTTAAGTATCCTATTCAATATAGAGACAAAAGATTGAAATTACTTTCTAATAGTGAATTCAAGGTTTGAAGGTTAAAAGTAAACGATCTTAGAAGAATGTGAAGTAAATAGCTTTATTTCAGTTAAATTAGAAGAAGGAAGAGAAGAAGAAGAAATACTCTTATTTAGTTTTTAACTTCCACATAACCCAGAATCTAATAGTAAAATAAGATTTACTTCCAAATCCTGAAGCGCTTATATTAAGAACTTCGTAATTAGGGTTTTTTATCCTAAACTCTTCTATGTCTTTATTTAGATTTTTTTCGTTTCTACTTTTGCTTATTTTAAATTCGTCCATTTTTAATTTTCACCACCTTTTTTATTTAATTTAAAATCGTTTTAAGTTGCCCAGCTATTTCTTTACGAAATAAGGGATTTCCCGTGAGCCGTTTAGAGAAAAAATTTGCTAACTCTTCGTATAAACTTTCCCTATCCCGTGAGAGAAATTCGGTTTTTAGGTTGCTCACGATTAAATAAAGAAAAACGTTTACGAACACTTCCCGCGCTAGTTCCAAGTGAGAGGGTGATAGGTCGACCATAGTGTGCTGGTACTTGTTACGAATAGCGATATATTTAATGATTATCGTCTCAATTTCTTTCGGAAACTTGAGCTTTACCATCTTATTGACCATGATCTCTTTTCCATCTTGATTGTTTTCGTCATTTTTTTCGCTAAACCGTTCCTTGTAGAGCGTTTCTAATTTAGGATATAATTTCACAAAAAACTTGTGATCGTCGTAATAGCTCATTTTAATCCACTGTTCTGCCCCAATCTGGTCTAAACACCGATCAATTTCTTCTTTAACTCCGTCAATTATGTTTGGCTTTTTTTCTTCCTCCGAATTATCGTTGTTATGCTTGGATACCAAATTATTAACTCGTCTCGCAACCGTCTCCAAAAGCTCGTTCTTTTCTTCTATTTCTTTTCTTAATTGCGATTCAACGCGAGGAGACGAAGGATTTATTTGGGTTTGTAAGAAGGCCTGAGTCTTTTTTTTTACGAAGAGAGAGGTAAAATACGTGACGTCTTCAGTCATACGAGCTCGACATTGAAGGAGCAATTGTTTTAGCTCTTTTGCGCTGGTTTTTCCTTCGGTAAAGTTTTTTATCGCGATTTTAAGTTCTTCTAACTCCTCATCTTTGAAAATAATTTTTTCTATTATGTTCTCAAAATCCGTTATTTCTTGACTCTTTACTACTTCTTGACTCTTTGCCATTATATCGCCCCCATATCGCCCTCTACGTATTGTCTGAACCCGTCAAAAAGAGTAGAATAGGTTTCAAATATATTTTTACAGGTTTCGGCTACCTTTACTTGATCGGTTACTTCGACGCTGTTAATTAACGACAAATACTTCCGCAAGTCGTCGCTTGTAAATGGAAAACCTTGAATGTTTCCGAATTTACCTAAGAACTCGTCGATATCTTCGGAAGTTACGGCGTAATTCACACTGTAATATTCTTTGTAGACGCTATGTAGAAATTTTGGAAGCAAATCCCGAGCCGTTTTGAGCACTTTCTCGTATTTTTTGTAGCTTAAATTTTTGTGCATGATGAAGTATTCGTAATACAATATAGGAGCAAAATGTTTAGCTAGGGCGCTTCTTATCTTGATCGGGTTTAAAAGCTCCGGATCGGGAGCTTCTTCAAGTATGAGCGCAGCATCGGATTCTAATTCCACCGGCTCGTAAGTTATTATCGAACTATCTCGCGAGTCGTAGTAATCTTTTAACACCCTCTGGTAATGGGGTCCGACCGCAAAAGAAGTCTGCATGGATTCTGAACCGCTCGCTCTTTTTGGGTGGCTTTCTATTAAATATTGTTTGCTTACCATAATCTCGAACACATTATCTACGATTTCCCTCTCCCGTTTTTTGTCTGTCGTAATTTTTGCGACGTAGGGCTTCAACACTTCCCGAAGTTCTTCTTTTACTTTTTTTTTGTAAAGATTTCCTACGGTATCGACCGCTTGAATGTTGTTTAAAAATTTCACAATTCCTTCAATTAAATCGCTATAGCCGGCAAAATCACTTTCGAAAAGAGTAGTCTGAGCTCTTTTCATGATCTTTCTCTCCGTTTTTTCTAAATCATACCCTTGTTTTTCCATATATTTCACGATCTCTTCCCACGAAAGAGGTTCAGTTTGTTGTAATTCTTCGAAGTCAAGTTGCACGGGGAACGATTGGTAAATGTCTTCTCGCTTCACTACAGCCTCGTCTTGCTTCATCGCTGCGATGTACCTCGTCTGATAGCCTTCGTTCCTCCGACTGCTGTAGTAGCCTACACCGTGTAAGTTCTCTAAATTCATCTGTCCGTTGAGCACTGCCACGTCTCTTTTATCCGAAGCCCGAAAGGTTACGATGTTATCGAAGTAATTGAACGCGTTCGGGTGTAAATACCTTATCTGAGAAGCAGAACAGATGGTTCCAAACCCTTTTTCTACGAAAGGGGAGAGGAATTTGTCTATTTTTCCGTATTGGATTTTTTTATCCAAGAAAAAACCATCAAATACTACGTCTATGTGTGGCATAGCGATAAATTTAGGGATATAGGATTCTCCAGTTTTTAAATAATGAATAAATTTCGAAAGGACCACGAAAGCAAAATAACATTGCTTATCGTAGTCTCTTAGCTCGGAAAAATCTATGATTATAGTTTTATCGTTGGTGATGAACTCGTGCGCTTGGGTGGAGTCTTGAGACTCGGGTTGCTGATTCTGAATAAACGAGGCTTCTTGAGGCGTAAATTCTTTGAAGAAAGAAAGCAAAGTTTCGGTAACCGAAGATTTCTCCCAGTCGCGTTGCGTAGTTAAGTCTAACACTAAGGTAGATACGTCGATATCTGGGTTTCGGAGTATTGTGTTTTTAAAAGTCTCGATAGTCCGCTCGTCTTTCTTAAAGCACATCATGTAGGCGTCAAACATGTAGTCCAAATATCCAGGGTTGTGCTTATCGAAAGGTATTCCCGAACGGAGTGGGTTTATCACGATAGTTTTGCCTAGTTTGTGGTAGATAAACTGATTCTCAAAGATGGAACCTTGAAACATTTTTATAACTTTTGACCAATTACCAGTAAAATCGAACACTATAGAAGAATAGCCCTTTTTAACCAATTCTACTACGATTTTTTGGGCTAAAAGTTCTCGGCTAGAGTTCGTGCCGTTAGTTAAAAATAGATTGCGCGCTTGCTCGATCAAAAATCCAGCGGGCACTTCGCTTTCTAAGTATTCGGTGTTAATCGTGGAGCCAACAACGATATCGTTTTTAAGTTGTAAAGGCGTGTTAAACTCTGCGGCTAACCTGGTTTCAACTCCTTTTTTAAACTGGTTAGCGATCATGGTAAGAAAATTTAAGGTTTTACCTTGATACAACAAATAGTTAAGGTGAGAGCCGTTTCTTCTAAAGAACCTATTCTTAAGCACTTCTAACTCAAAACCCGATTCTAACAGGTTGCCTCTTAATTGTTTTAATTTAAAGTTCATATAATTGTTCCCGTAAGCCGCTTTTAACACGCCCATTTGTTCTATTAACGTTCTTTCGATCCTGTCCATAGTTTCGTAATCGAGAGAAGGTGAATTAGAAACCACCGAGGTAGAATAGGTTGTAATTACGCTCCACATCCCCGCCCGATCTCTCAACCAAGCGTCTCGCCCTTCTGGGTTGTTTCGGAAAGCCATAAGTAAGATTTTTTCTCGTTCGTTTAGGTAATCAAACCCCTCGTCGTCAAATTTCTTGAAGTTTAACGGTTTTAATTGAAACGAGACGGTAAAAGGCGTTCCTTCTTTGTTTAACGATTCGTAAAACTTAGCGGGATTGCAATACGGTGGCGGGTTGCAAAAATACACGTTTGCCATTTTAATTCCGCCGGTAGTTTTTCCTTCCACTTGGTAAAAAATAGTTTCAGGAGTTTTTCTCGATTTAAAGAATTCTATTTCTGCAAACGGATCGATAAGCCCAATATCTTTAAATTTAAACAAAGAACCCTTCATTACTTGAAATAACAATTCCTGCCACCAAAAAAGTAAAATCGTAACGATTATACCAAGGCTTATTAAAAAACGGTATCCCATAGGTAAGGCAAAAAACAATAGAGACACGTCTAACGCTATCGTTATGCCAATTACATACGCCACCTTTAAGATGGAAGCCGTTAGTTTTGAATTTGTAGGTTTACACGTAATTTTTTTAGGATCGGACTCTAATGGAACGTCTCGCTTCAATACGGTGCTCCTAAACGACTCAATTAACGCTTGTTCGGTTAGAAGCGACACTTTAAAGTGGTGGAAATTGGACGAAATCCCCGTTTTTAACGCAGTTACGCTTTTCCGGAGCTGACCTACCAACTCGGTCACCTTAGACTTCGTGATTTTTCCGGTCATTTTATAATAAGTAGAAAACAAAATAACCGTCTCGAAGGTAGTATTTTTTCCGTTTCCTTTACTATCGATTATTTGAAGTGGTTTGTGAACGATCTGGAAAGTATAAGGGGTTCGATTGTTGTACATTCCTTTGATAAATGTATGTAAGGACGGATTCACGTTTTCGGCCATGACTTCGACTTTTAAAGTACTTACGCCGGTAGTTACCAAATCTACTCTATTTGTATAGTACAGCACGGATTTATAATACTCAGCCTTGTCGTAATCTTTCTTGTCGTATTCAGTCTGCCAGAAAATCAAGTTTTGAAAAGGGTTAAACGCTCCAAATTCCAATAGGTGACGCAAACCAAAAAAACTTTTTCTAAACACCAGCACGAAACTTATCCCGACTACAACGGTTGCGCCAATCGAGAGCACAAAATCCATCGTGGTTAAAACTAACGAGGCAAAAAAAAGAAATTCGATTATTACAAACGAGATCGCTTTTTTGAGCGTGTCGGTTTTATCGATGTCTTTATAAGAAGGGAAAGCGTTCCAGACGCTATAGTAGGGGTCGTCGTCGCCTTCTCTGTCGTCACCTTTACTGTTTTCGTTACTTTCTTTTCCTTTTCCTTTTCCATTCCAATTATTATCTTCGTCTAAAAATTCTCCATACGATTTTACCATTTTTTTTCACCTTTTTCCGTAATACAGTTTGTTAATAAATACTAAAATTACCATCACTCCTACGCAAATAAGAGTCGAATTACTTACGGTCATGGATAACACGCCGTACATGAACGACTCCACCAAAAGAATTGCCCCAATCATGCCAAATAAAATAATTAAACCAAAAACCACGAGTTGTCCGGCGTTTTCTTTTGTATTTCGATACGAAATGTTGTCTTTTAACGAGCCTGAAACTACGATCTTTCTCCTCGATTTCTGCTCTAACTTTGTTTTGATTGTTTTTAGTTGTAAAATCTTTTCAAACGCGTTTTTATCGAATTGTTGTTCGAGCTGAATCTGGAGGGCTTTCTCCTCGTCTTTAAACCGTTGCATTAATATCGGGCTAAAAGTGTTGTCGCTTCTTCCTTTTTTAGACCGACCACCAGAAAGAAACGAAAACATAGATATATTGCGGTTTGAATGTAGAGCGTCTGCGTTAATCTTCTCGTGTAAATTGGGAATTTCTAATTTTCGGAGCTCGTAATACGTCTCAAGTACGCTTTTTACTTGCGTCAGGTTAATATCTCCCTCCCGTCTTAAAAACAAAAGTTCGATCTGAGAAATTGTTTCTATCCATTCTTTCTTGAACACGACAATATCGAAGTTGAGCGAAAATATGTTGTTTACGAGTTTCATGTATTCAAAAATGTTCTCCCCCGCTTCTTTGCTCCTCGACCGAAACCCTAATTTAATTCCGATCTCGTCTACGGCGTTGCTTACGAACACGAAACTGACCACTGATAACCTTTTGTAGTTACCTGACTCCTTACAGAGCTGGGCCAACCGTCTTAACTTTAGATCTAACACTTGTTCGCTCATTTTTTGCCCCTCGCTTCCAAAAAATCTTCATATATAAATTCTGCTTCGTTTTTTACCCCTTTTTTGCGCTTGACTCGGGAAGATTCGAGTTCTAATTCTTCTTGGGCTATTAATCGGTCTAAATCGAACGGTTCTTTTGCGTTCGTAATATACGCGTTAACCATTTTTTCGGGAGTTGATTGTTCCTTTTCGAAAGTATTTACTACCGAATGGTTAAACAAGGCGTACGGAAAAGTACACCCAAAAGAAATTACTTGAAGCCAATATCCAGGACCAAGGGAATAATACAAAGTAAGTTCTAACTCGTAATCGTAATAGACCATGAAAGGATAATACAAGTCGTTTGGCAATAGAAAAAATAACGGGAACACCGACACAAAAAATCCTATAAGCGTTACTAACGAGAGAGTAATAAAACCGAACCTTTTAACTTTCACCAAGTTATCTCCTTTTTCTACGTCGTGAAAAAGCGCGGAGTAGCCAGAAAGGAAAATAACGATTACAAAAATAATCGCGATCACAACCGGCATAGTAGCGTTCTGGGGCTGGAAATGATCGTTAAATAAATTCCCACCCGCAAACGGAGTGCTCCACCCTAACAAAGCGTTATACGTCCACGAAGTGACGGTCGCTCCGCTATCGAGTACTCCTTGAAAGTAATACCAATCCAAAAAAACGGAGGCGAGACTAAAGATAAGGCCAACTAAAAAAATTATTTTATATCCTGATTTTATATTTATCGACATATTGCGTTACGCTCTATTTATTTTCACTTGGAGGGTATAATAGAGGGGAATTTATAAAGAAAAAAAGAAGAAAAAAAATTACTTTACACCACAAAGCTTACTTTACACCACCAGGTTGCGCGTAACTCGCTGAACTTACTTTACACCACCAGGTTGCGCGTAACTCGTTTCTCTCCGTAGCACAACGATTTTGGATATGAATCCTTCGGTTTAATCTTTGTGCGACTGCGTTTCACTAAAGTGTCGCAACCAGATATTAACTTATTTTGATAAGTCGCATTCAATAGAATAACAATTCTCTCCAAATTTGTCTTCCTTAGTAAAATAAGCTAATTCGTTATTATTGCGCTCTTTAATTACTCTTAGGTAGAACCTATCGTTTTCAATCCAAATTTTATCAGCGTAAATTCCATCAATATCAGGCTCTTCACCTCCTTCCGGATTGAACACGTTTAGCAAAAAAATATTATTATACACCATATCTCTTTTTTCCTCTTGTTGTTTTATCTGAGGTTTAAAAATTTGTTAATTTTTTTAATAGTAGAACTCTTTTGATCATTTAAATTTTTAAGAATTAATTAGAAACACATTGCGCTAAAAGAAAAAGAAAAAGTAATTTTACGGATCGTCTAAAAACGACGAGTATTTACCGTTATATTTTGTTGTTGATACGTTAACAGACTTAGCTTTGACTTGCTCGGGTTCAAACATGTTTTTAAATTCAGGTTCGCTTCGTTTCGTGTCAATGCTATTTTTTAAAGATTTGACTTCGACTTGTTCAATTACCCCAAACGAGGCTTCCTTTCCTAAACACTCGTATCCAAACTGAGCCATCAACTCGTCCGTCAGCTCTTCCTTAAAATCGAGTAAATCGGTTTCGTTAAATTCCAAAGTTTGTTGGTAGTATGGCGTTTTTACTTGAACCACGAACTCCTTTTTAGTTTTATAGGCTCTGAAGTATAAGAACGCGAGCAAGGAAAGGTAAATCCCTAGGACAGCGAACCCAACGGTGTTAAGTAACCTCAATAAAAAATACATTTCGGCAAAATAAATTACTAAAAGCGCTACTGCGTACCCGAAGATAGGAATTGAAGCGTATCTTACGCGAGAGTTAAGCTCGACTTGTGATTTTTGATAATCTTTAATAGAACTCTTTTTTTTCGTTCTCTTCTCGATCATTTTGTATTTCTTCTCTAAAAATTTAACCAGAGGAGGAACATCGGTGCGAACAACTGCGTGAAGGTTCGAAGTTCTTTGGTACGGAAAGACCAGCGATTTTTCCATGCTTTTAGGAGGGGCGTTGCACACTAAGATAGGTTCGATAACGACTTTATATTGCGTGGTTCCAGAGAGAAACACCAAATTTTTATTTCCGAAGCTTTTTTCCGATCGTAATTCTAGTTGTAAATATTTTTGGAAGAACTGAAGAATAGTAGTATCGTTTGCCACGTCTTCTTGGATATTATTTCGGACTTGGAATAAATTCTGGGTAATTTGTTTTACGTCGTTAAAAGCTCGCGAATCTTTGTTGTTCCGATAATCTTTCAATTCTATCTTGGTTTCGTCAACTAATACCGTTCCGCTTCCTTCAAACCGTTTCACAGGAAACAGAAACAAAATTTTAAGGTTATTCGAAACCCCCACTAGTTTACACCCGAGATAGTCGAGGTTCTTCGTAAACTCACTTAACGATTCTAACGAGTCAGGGATTTCGTAACACCCTAAATCTTTGAACGTTTCTCTAATTTCGAAAGCTCTACTTCTAGAAAGTCCTGCGTCTACGGTAATTGGTTTTGTGGCAGTAACTTCGATTTCTTCTTCTACTCCTTTTTGTTGTTCTGGCTGATCTTGTTCCGTTAACATCGCGCGACTAGTATGTTTTATTTCTTGCGAAGCTTCTTCTTCGTATTCAACTACTTCCTCCTCTTCTTCCTCGTATTCAATTACTTGCTCAACCTCTAGTTGACCACCGTAATCAACGATTTCAGGGAATTGAATTGCTTTTGGTTTGCTTGCGCTAAAGTCTTCTTCCGCCTGAACTTCTTCGTAAGAATTTTGTGTCTCTTCTACGATTAGTTCTTCCACTTCGTATTTTTCAACTTGGGTTGGTAATAATTCGATTTCTACTGCTTCTTGAATTTGAGGCGTATTGTTTGCAATACTTTCTTCTTGAGAACTATCCAAATAATTTTTAGCCGCAGTAATGAATTTTGTGGCGGTGGTTAAACCAATTCCGGGAGTTTCAGAAAGTCGTTCAGGAGTCATCTCGGCAATTTGTCTTACCGTTACAATTTTTGCGTTATATAATTTCTCGGCGGTAGTCGTACCAATACCCTTGATCTTGGTTAGATCGTCTCTAGAAAGCTTAACAACTACGTTTTTTTGGGTTCCGTATACATCTGTCATAGGGATCGATACGGGTAGAATATAGCTTTATTTAAAGGAAAAGTTATTTTAAATTTTTTAATATCTCTTTTTTATTTATATAGATACGAAAAATAGTTTTAATATGGTTTTTACCAACTCGCCACCAAGAAATTCTATTCAATTTTTCATCTTCATTGGACCCCGGAAAATTTTTTTAAATTTTTTTTTTTGCCATAATTAATCACTTTCTTTTTCTTTGCATTGTTTGGTAGGTAAGCCGGTAAAAACCTCTTTCTTTTTCTTTATTACCTCTTCCAAACATTGGAGAAAGTAAATTACTTTTTAATTTTGATATTTATTACAAAGGAAATTTTAAAAAAAGAATAAGATTTAGAATTTAATTATTCCGTCATTACTTCCGTCATTATAGTAATATTCACTATATACGGGTTTGATAGTACACGATATTCAAGATACCAAATGTCGTGATAAGGGATATTCCAAACCCTTCTAAGATACATATTATTGAAAGACAAAACATCATAAGTAAAATCAGAATCTTTAGCTTCTAACCAAAAATCATACATCGAATCTTGAATTAAATATAGCTCAATATCAACATTATCCGTTTTGTTAACTGTAAATATGACGATGTTATTACTGTATAATTCTAACGTATTATTAGCAAAAAAACCACTTGCTGTCGTTATATTATAATAATTCTCGATTTCCAATGGATATATTATTGTTTCAGTTTCATTATCTCCGCCAATAATAGTTGTAGAATTATCTATATTGACTATCGTGGTGTTATTCGTGGTATAATAGTTATTAGTGTAATAGTTGTTTATTGTAGCGTCTTTATTGAACCCCATAATTCCAATTGGAAGCGAAACACTTGCGATTGCGATTGCTAATATCAAGCCTACGCTTTTTATATTTTCTCTCATTTGTTATCATCTTTTCTTTTAGATGTTTGTCTGCTCGACCATATCGGGAAATCCGATTATTAATAAATAAAAATTGATTTAATTCTTAATCTTTTCTGCATACACTATAATCACGCCAATACATATAAACCCTAAGAGAAAAGGTATGATGTTTATTCCTATTTTTATTACATCATCTGGCTGGTTTTCTACAATATCTCTTTCAATCCAAAATTTCCAAGTAAGATGATAAAGATAACCCTTAGGGTTAAGAAAACCACGTCTTTTTACAAGAACAAATGTGTTGTTGCGATTATCAGGGGAAAAATTACCTACATCATGATATTTTCTCTGGTCGCATACATCATTATCATCTGGATGTATATAAAAAGCATCTCCTCCCGATCCACCTTCGGGTATCGGTCTAAAATAAAATATGATAGTTAAGCTATCACAATTTCCCGAATATATACTATGCCAATATAGTCTATCCCTACCACTTTTAAGTAGAATTGGAATTGAAATGTTGAATAGTATTTCCCACTCTTCTATAGTACCATTGAAATCTCGCCAATTATCTTTGTCATATGTTATATTACCTTCAAGTGAGTACACTTCTTCAGTTTCCGCATTTACATTCTTAGGTATTCCACAGAACACCATCAATAGTAATATCCCTATTAATAAAATGTGTTTTTTTCTCATTTGTTAATTGAATAATTGAGTTTTATGTTTATAAATACATGTTTGCTACGGTTTTTCCTTTATATTTGCTCAAACCTAATTGATGTAATGCAAAATAACAATTTAACAAGTAATAGATAAATCGCGAATCATGTCTCTTACAAACTATACCGACTCAAAGAGTTCGTCAGACGAGGATGGAACGGAGGAAGAAATATTTGAATACGTTCAAGACGAGCGTATCCTTCGAGTATTATTCGAACAAAAGATATTTAAGCTCCGGCAGATTCAAAAAGAAGCCATCCAAAAAGGTCTTTTCTTTCGAAAGTCTTTCCTCGTAAGCGCACCTTCGGGAAGCGGTAAAACGCTGATAGGAGAAATTAGCGCCGTAAACAACGTGTTCCAAAAGTTCGGTAAATCGATTTATTTAGTTCCCTATAAAGCTCTCGCAACCGAAAAATACGTCCATTTTAAGAAAGCGTACGAACGATTCGGCGTTAAAACCGAGCTATCGATAGGCGATTACGATGTGGACGATTCTCGGTTGGCTAAAGCAGATATTATAGTAACTACCTACGAAAAAATGGATTCGATTTTGCGAAACTTCAGCGAAAAAGAATGGATTATCGACATCTCGACTATTATAATCGACGAAATTCACATTTTGGGAGAATCGAGCGGTTCTCGTGGTCCACGGTTAGAGTCGTTAATCGTGAGACTGAACGAGTTCTTACACCAACCGCAGCTTATAGGACTTTCGGCAACCATAAAAAATCCCCAATTTTTTAACGAGTGGCTCTCTTCACTTGGTAATAGTTCTACACTTATAATGTCCGACGCCCGTCCCGTTCCTTTACATTATAGCGTAGATATAACCCAGAACAAAGACTCCACGATAAAAAAAATAATCAAAACAACTTTAGCAGATAGGGGACAAATCCTAGTTTTTTTAAACAGGAGAAAATCTACTCAACAAACCGCTCGAAACCTAAAAAATTTGGTGAAGACCCAATTATCCGAAACCGAGTTAAAAGCGTGTAAGAAGATAGAAGAAAAGCTCAATAGAATTAAAGGAAGACACGCAGAACTTAAAAAGGCGGTTAAGTGTGGGATAGCGTTCCATCACGCCGGATTGCTTCCAAAGGAACGAAAACTAGTAGAAGACGGGTATCGAAAACACGTGATTAAAGTGATATGTTGTACAACTACTTTAAGTGCCGGTATTAACGTGCCTGCTCGAGTAGTGGTAGTCAAAGATTTCAAGCGATACGTGACCTCAGGGCACAACATTAAAAACTTTTCTGGATACTACGAACAGGGGGACGGCTTCTCCTACTTCATGCCCTTCTCGGCTAATTCCGTGTTTCAAATGCTCGGTAGAGCGGGAAGACCGGGGCTTGACTTAGAAGGGTTTGGTTATTTACTCGCAAAGAACGTAGACGAAAGGGATTGGATCGAGGATCATTACTTCCAAAACGCCCATACTACGGATACCTACGTTCCTAAATACAACGATTTAATTTCGGGGCTCAATAAACTTAACACCTTGAAAGAACAAGTACTATTACGAATTTACGAGGAGAAAAATATGACCTTGGACAAGTTAAAAGATTTTTTCCAGAAGACGTTTTTTTGGTTCAGCATAAAAGATAAGATGTCAAAAGAACAAATACCGATAGATCAACTCTTAATGATTAAAGAAATAACTCCTGCAAACATACTCAAACTCCACTCACATCCAGAAAAAGTTAAGAAATTAGGTATTAGGCGTTACCAAATTAAAATTACCAAGCTCACGAAATCTAACGTGTCGGGATACATAAAAACCGATTTTGGAGTCTTTTTTACCGAGTTCGACGTTGATGTGGGAATACGATGTTCGTGCGGGTTCGAAAACGGACTGTCAAACAATTACTCTAACGAGCAGTTTTCGTTCGAGTTCTGCGACCACATCACTGCATTTTTGCTCCACTTGATCGAAATCCCAGATAAAAACTTTCAAAAATATGTAGAAGATATCGTTCCTAAGTCGGTTAAGAACCAATACGTGCTCAACTATCTTTTTGAAAAAGGGTTAATCGTAAAGAGGGATAACGGCACCATAAAATGCTCGCAATTCGGAAAACTCATTATAAGGCTTTACCTTTATCCCGTTTCAGGAGTTTTAATACGATACAAGCTCGAAAACGCCGCGATTGAAACATACCAAGACGTAATTAAGGAAGCGTACGAAGTGCTTAAATCGGAAATGAGGGTTCGAGACTACAAGTTGCTCCAACCCATCTTGGAGTGGTGCGACGAAGAACCAATCGACGACATTTTAGAGAGACATAAGATAATGGCGGGCGACCTTTACACTATTAAGGACAACTTAGAGCGCATCATAACGTTTATTGGAATTATTGCGGTTCACCTAAGCGAGTCAGATCGAGACATCGCTGAGGCTATGGTTAAAGTAGCGGAGATGTCCGAGACGCTCAAAATTAGGGTGCATTACGGGATTAGCGAAGAGTTATTCGATTTGGTTTTACGACTGGACAACGTGGCAAGAGTAAGAGCGAGAATATTATATAACGCCGGTTATCACACCGCCACGAAGGTTAAAAGAGAAAATCCTTACGTATTGAATCGAAAAACGGGATTAGGGATTAATTTATGTAAGAAGATTGTAGGAAAAAAAACACTTTCTTGATTTTTTGTTTAAATGTTTTCACACAATTCTTCTGGTAAAATCGTTTGAAAACTTATCGATACTATGAAAATTAACAACCTAGAAATTACCAGAAAAATAGTTCAGATAGTTACCGTTTTAACCGTGGTGAGCTGCGTTCCATTAGCAATATTTACTCCTTGGAGTAAGGAGCGCGTCGTAGAAGACTACGGTCTTTACGGTTCTATTACTTGGGTTATTCATTTTAACATTTATATCGCTATAGCTTTTTTTCTTCCCGTAGTCGGGTCGCTATTTACCAACGGGAGCGTAAAGCGATATTTTAAACAACGCAGAGCCGAGATTAACCCTCAATTTTGCATCGTTTGTGGTAAACCTAACAATTCTACAGGAAAATTCTGCAATTATTGCGGAACCAACTTGTAACTCTTTTTTTCCTTTTGTTTTATTTTTGTCTTTTTTTTCTTTGACTTTCCAAGTTTTAGTATGAGGGCCAACTCGTAAAGATCAAAAAAATCAACTGTTCCTGGCATGATCACTACAAGACAATTTTAGTATTTAAACTATTGTTCTGGAGTAAACCTTTTGCTACGAAATGTATGAAAATTAGATTTCACTGGTTTACACTTCGTGGAATCGTTCCGCAAGCAAGTCCAAAACCCTTTCTTTCTTAGTTTTTTCGACTTCTTGGCTAAAATCGCGAAATCTTCTTAAATCAGAGTCCCACTCCTCGGGCAAATTTCGATACATTTCTACAAATTTGTCCCCGAGATATTCTAAGTTTCCTTGAGCTGCTTTTGAGTTAACGTTTTTTTTGGAAAACCCAACGAATAAAAATTGATCCTTTTTGTAAAAAAAGATCGTGTGCGTTTTAAATTCGACAGATTTCAGTTCTTTTACGAATAACGTTTCGTGGAAAGAGATACACGCAAAGAGAAACCCACCAATTAATTGCTCGTCGATAGTAAACGAATTACCCTCGTTAAACACTACTTTTCCGCTTTCAGAAAGTATTAAAAAATCTGTAAGAAATTGAGGCATATTCGTGTCTCCCTAAGTTACCCTATTTTGGTATTATATCGATAATAAAAGGCTTGTTATTTAAACTTCCCTAGCGGATATATCTGTTCGATCTATCGTTCCCAAAATTTTTCCTTTTTAACCGTTTACACGTTATTACCTTTATAATGGGATCTAATACCGAAAACGATCCGTTTGCCATTCACGACAAAAAGAAGGTAAGAATCACGGAGTTTTTGGTTTATTTAGAATCAGAAGACGGACAAGACAATTACATCATAAAACAGTTTGATAAAACCAAAGAGCAGAACTTAGAGGCGCTTACATTCATCCAAAACCTTATTAAAAGCTATCCCGATATCAATTCAGATCGTATGAAAGGATATTTGAAACGACAACGTTTTTTTATGAAACTTTACCTAAAAGAAGTAAACAAAGATTCTTCTGAGTGAAGGCGGTTATTTTCTTTTATATACTTCTACCAATTATTTGCTGCAAAAATCAATAAGAAGCGATAATATTGGGTGTAGAAGTTAGTAAAAAGAAAGACCACGAACCAATTGTTATTGAAATAGTGAATTACGACAACCTCGAAGCGTTGCTGTCGAAGATAGTAATTCCCTTTTCAGAAGTTTTAGGAAATACCAACGTCCCAGATTTATACGCAGGACACGAAAAAATACCGTTCGAAAAACGCTACCCGCTTTATCAGACTATTATGAGGCGCGAGTTTGCAGACGCAATCAAAAAATTAGAACCTAAAGAAAAATAGCGTTTTTCTATTTCTTTTTACGCCTGTAATATGTATCGTCATTCTCAATCTTGATCAGCTCCCCGCTTTTCTTAGCGCTTCGAATTAAAGTTTTTAACTCTATTGCGGGAATTCCGTAGTCTTCGGCCTTGATTTCGAGCAAGTATTTTGGAAATTGGTTGTATAGGCTCGAGAGCTCTATTACCATTTCGTTAAATTTATCTGTATAGTCAATTTCTTTATCTTCGTCCCCCAACTTGATTTTTTTGCTTTTAGGTCTAGCAGTATTACTAGCAGTAATAACAAAATCACCTCCAGAGCGGAACTCCGGAATCGCTATCTCGTTCTGCTTTCTTTTTACGGCATTCACGGCTTCCGTCATGCCAATTACTTCTTCGCCATCACTCAAAATATCTCGTACTTGGTGAGTTCTCCCGCACCTTAGACATTTTTTAGTTTTCTGGATAGTTTTTACGTAGGAAAACTCCTGACATTTTTTACAAGCAAACACTAAATACGGTGTTTCGTCTTTTTTAAAACCAACATCTTCCATAATTTACAATCCTCCTTCGTTTTTTACGTGTAAATAGATGTTTTTAACTACAAAATACAACTCTTCTGAAAGATCGATCGTTATGGCTTGAAAATCGTTGTTTTTGCCCCAATCGTTAATTTTTCTCTTCAGAAGCTTTTCTTCTGATTCGAACTGTTCTTCGAAGTCTACGAAGTCGAACAGCGACGCTATGAGTTTATACTTTGTACTGAGCAGAGCGTATTTTTTTAGGGTTGCGATTCTGTCAAACGTTCGGGGGTCTATTATTTGGACTAACGCTTTATCAAATAAGGTTAAATCGAGTATAGACTTTACTGTTGTAAAAGGTATTCCGTCTTTCTGAAACTTTTTTCGCAGACCAAATTTTACGGGAAAGGAAACGTTAATTTTTACTTCTGGTTGGCTGCTAACCGGTTTACTTGGCAATTCTTGGGAAAAGGAATGTAAACTCGATTGCACTTCCTTTTTGTTTGCGTTCTTACTAAACTTGGGAGGTTGTGCTGGTTTATTGGTATCCGATGTGCTTACAGGCTGCGGCTCTTCAATAGTATCAATCGAAATATCGGAATAGGCGGTCTGAAGTTGTTTTTCTCCTTTTAAGTTCACGTTCATTTTTTTAAGCTTCGTTAAAGCTATGTGCATGTAAACTTCGTCGTGTGTGCCCTTACAATAAAGGATAATTACTTTACCCTCTCGATGACGAGCGGTCCTTCCTTTTCTTTGGATAAACCGTATTTCCGAAGCTACTACGTCGTAAAACACTACAAGGTCGCACTCTGCAATGTCTAACCCTTCCTCACCAACGTTAGTGCTAACCAAAATGTTATACTCGCCTTTCTTAAACATTTCTAATACTTCTAACTGCCTTTTCTGCGACATTCCTTTGTCGTTTTTAGATTTAGTCGCTTGCCCTACGAATCGAGTTGGTTTAAAAACTAGACTACCGCTCGTTTCTAGCTTGATCGTTATATTTTTTACCGAATCTCGCAACTTCACGAACACTAGCACCCTCGAACTCGGGTTATTTTCAAATTCTTGGGCTAGTAAAGATTCGAGCGCGTAATATTTGGGATGGACCAGATTCTCAGAAGAATATTCTTCGTTTTTTTTCAACTCGATAAATATCTGATTGAGCCTGTGATCGCTCACCAAAATTTTTAAGGCTTTGGAGCTGTTTTTCTTTCTAGCCTTGGCTTTCATCTTAGTTAAATAAATTAAAAGCACATCTAAGCCTTGTTGTTCTATTAATTCTAACATGTGATACAAAATCAAACCTTGTGCGTTTACCGATAGGGCGCTATAAGCCCCGGTTTTGTCTCCATCTCCTTTGATTATCCTCGTCAACTCGCTATTTAGCGTTAACAAATCTTTTCTAATAATTTTAGCGTATAGCTTATCTGACTTCGTATTTATGAAACTAAGCTGAGAAAGGTATTGCAACCGCTCCTCCAAAAGAGATTGAACGGCGTAGTAAGTTTGGCCCATCAATTCGGTTAAATTAACCCCGATTTTGTAAATATCCATTGGTTTTAAATACGATTTCACGTCCAAGTCTTTTCGGGTGCGGGTGTGAATGTTTTCTTTAGGAACGTAGAGGTTTTCGCAAAGTATCCGTATTTTTTCTTTCGAAGCGCCGGGACTTGCGGTTAACCCTAAGATCGCACCATCGGGATTTTGGTATTGGAATTCGTCGGCAATAAATGTGTAAGCGTAATCTCCTGTGGCGTGGTGAGCTTCGTCAAAAATAATTAAGCACGTATCCTTCAAAGAATATCTAAGATTTACTAAGTCGTTTCTTAGCGTTTGGGGGGTGTAAAAAATAATCTGGTTTTTTTCAAATAATACTGCTCTTTTCTCGGAGTTTATTTTTCCGGTTAAAACCACGAATAACTCCTCAGAAATCGTCATTAAATTTCTAAACGAGTCGTAATGTTGGTTAATTAAAGGTCTTGTTGGTGCTAAAACGAGTATTTTGCTCTTAGGAGGAAAGTTTTCTAGGGTGAGCGCTGCCACAAAAACCCCAATAATCGTTTTTCCAAGACCTGTAGGGAGGACTACTAGCGAGTTTTTGGACGCGCACTTTTTTGCTATATCGAGTTGATATTTTCTGCTTTCGATGTTATCTTGGCGTAAGTAAGAAGTAGTAATACCTTCTAGCTTGCTTTTCTCGGGTTCAATCACGCTTATCTCCTCCTATCAAACGATTTGTATTGAGTAATCCCCTATTTCTAATTTCGATAAAGTTTTTTTGCTTCGTTTGTATGACTGGATGAGTTTACCCGCCTCGACCGCTAATTTCGAAGGGTAAATCAGTCCGTTCCCTCTATGTTCAAATAAACAAGGGAGCGCTCGGTTAAGGAGTTTAACTTTCTTTGAAAGTTCCGTTCCATTTCTTTTTACGTCAAATCCCTTACCAATCTTTATGTGGTGAAAATAATACACTATATCGTTTAATAGATCGGCTTGTTCTTTATTAATTTCGATTTCTTTTAGCTCCAAAGCGTCAAAATTTCTAATTTCTGTTTTTGGCTTTAAAGTGAGATACGAGCTTCCGTTTTTCCACTTCTTTACGAGAACATATCCTTCAAACATCGAGCTAAATAGTTTTTGAAACCGAAACACCAACTCTAACACCTCTTCCAAGTCTCGTTCGGATACGTTGAGGTAGGTAGCTAGCTTTTCGAGGCTAAAAAGACTATTCTTTCTAGTTTGAAATTGTTCTAACGCCAAAATAATTTTGTGTAATTGATTAATTTTATCGCTTTGAGCCATTACAAGGTACATTTGTCGTAAGAATAAAAAGGAAAAATTGTGAAATGGATAAAAAAATAAAAAAAAAAAGAAAATATGATTTAATTTTTAGAATTTCGCTTATTTTTAAATATCTTAGTCCGAATTGTTTTAGAAGAACCAAGCATTGAGGTAGTAGCGACGCCCAACAGTCCAAACGCTAAGGGAGGCGTAAAGACCGCGTCTCCTTGGTATAATTCAGTTGAATCGGGGTCTGGATCTGGATCGGGGTCTGGATCTGGATTTGGGTTGGAATTAGGATCGACGTAATCGAAAGTTGCGTTGCAGACGAATTGGGAGTCCCCCAAGTAAGGATCGTTGAGAATAAATTCAAAATAATAGTTTCCGTAATAGGTGGGCGAGTAATCGAAAGTAAACGTCGAACTTTCTAAGGAATGAGAGGAAAGCAAGTCAATTACGTCGACATAATCTCCATCGCGGTATACTTTTGCGTACATCAAGCCATCAAAGATCGGTTCGTCTCCTGAGATAAAAGCGTGGCGTCCATAGATATTTGCTTGGATGCGAGATTCGGTCTTTACTATCGAATACGAAAAGAAAGAATCAAATTCAGTAATAAAAGAGAACGGGAGACTCGCTTTTTTTATCGCTCCGTCGTACACGCATAAATCTCCTTCAACAACAGGATAATTACCGGTATCAATAGACACGTATACCATTTTCTGGTAAGTATAGTTGCCTAATTGGTCCAGTAGTATAGTTCCTAACTGTGTCGACTCGATTTTAACCGTAGTATATTGTCCAAAATCCGAAAGTACGAGGTTTACCAATTCGACGGAAAACAAGTTGTTGCTTCCTAAGCCAACCGCGTCGTAATAGGAAGCGCTCAATCGAACGGTGTCAGTTTTTGCTATTTCGCATAACCACATAAACACATCGTGGTCCAAATCCTTTCTTTCAACGGTAACGTAAAATTCGTTGTAAGTATCAGAAAAGATGTTTTGAACGAGTAGGTGCGTTTGTTCTACGTCGAATTGAATATCTAGGGATAACAATTCCGAAATTTTGTAGCTGTAATAGAGATTTTTTGCGTTCGAATAGTTAAGGTGGTTTACAACGAAATTACTAATTTTATTAGAGTCCAGATTATATTGTTCAGTCGAATCTAAAATAAATATAGTGTAGTACAAATTCTCTAAGATTAATTCTACGTTGTCAGAATATTTAGCATCAAAAAATATCTCGGTTGGAGTTTCCACCAGATTTCTCGTAATATATGTCCCGAGCGCGGTTTTATCGAACCCTAAATCGGCGAAATATTGACCTGTTATATTCCCTAGTCCAAAAAATTGACTGATAATTTCCATTGTTTGTATGGCGTAATAAGAATTCATTAGGTACACTAGGTCGTTTTTCCATTCGGAAGAAGAGTTAATATAAATGTTGATTAAAAACCCTCCAAAGTTATCTGCGTAGTTCGGATCGAGGAATTGAGAGTCGATAACGTCTTGTAAAACAGGATGTAAATCGTAAAGTGAGGCAAAGTCGTTTAATTTAAAAATTTTTTTCAACGAGTCAAGCATTTTGAAAATATTTTGGTGGGCGCTTATAGAATTGATTTCTTCTACGAATTCGTGGTGTCCAGCGGTGTCGTAATCGAAGGGATTCGAACGAAAACTTACCTTGTTTAGATTCATGCTGGTGCATGCGAAAAAATCGTAATTACCACCACGATCTACCACAGTGCCTACGAGTAAGTCGTATATCGATTGAATGTTAAGTTCTCCAATTTTCCCGAAGTATTCGTAAGACTTCACTAGGTTATAGAGCAAATCTACAGAAGCGTAATCCTCTGAAAGTAAAGAATATCCGCGTTCTTGAGCAAATAAGGTTATAAACAAAGAAATCTCGTCCTTATCACCTAATGACAATTCAAATAGATCTCCCGTATTAGAAAGCGACCTTACAATTTGGAACGTATCGATAAGCTCGTGATATTTCACCGAAGTCGAAGCTTCCCAACCACCGCGATAGTTTCGATTGTTAAGGATAAACGACACTACATCGCTTCTCGCAAAAGAAGTAAACCCCGTAATATCCGATAGTTCTAAATTAATCGCAGTAGCAACTATATTGGAATAATTGACCACCCACACAAAGTCGGAAAGATCAAAGTAAGCTCCTTCGGAATGATATAACGCTGTAAGGTGCGCGTGAAACTTGGTTTTATCTATGATATCTATATAACTACTTCCGAAAATTTCTAGGGTTTTTAAGCAATAGTAGGAAGCAAATTGGTTCGGTTCTGGCTCCAATAACGAGTCAAACATGACCTCGTTATCGTTATAAAAGCCTGAAGAAGAACTCAACGATTGCAAACTATCAATGTAGGAGGCTATATCGCTCCTTTCTTGGGAGTGTGCGTTCCAGTCAACGCCTAAAACGTCTAACGTAAGAACAGCGTAATAGGTGTTATCTGCAGTAGGGACTTTAAATCCTTCTTCTAACGAGGGATCGTAAGGTTGACCTATAAATCCATATAAATTTGGGTGATAACTATCCCAAATAAAATCAATCATATCGGCTATATCTATCGAATTAACAGTATTTAAAAGTTCCAACGAAAGAACTGCGTAGCAATTGACTTGTAAAAGCGTGGACAGAGGGTAATACCTACCCGGTATTTTTGAAGCGAAGTATCTATCAGAATTTTTATCCGAAAAAATATGAGTGCCGGAGTCGTAAAACGATAAAATATAATCGGTTACAGCTTGTTGGTCAATATCCCCTAACTTTCCGATAGCGTCTAGGACATAAAGAGCGTAATAAGTCGCTTGAAGAGAATCCGAGTAAATCTGGAGGTAATAGCCGTAAGTTGCGTAATCGGCGTTTTTTGCGTCAAAAACTGATTGCAATATTTCGAGGTTCGAGACGTCAGATGTTGCCAACAAGTCAAAATTTTCGTTTTGTTTTTCACCAGGATTCGCGACAGATTTTATGCTTATTGTAGAAACATAAGCTAAAACCACAATTAACACAACGCTAACTAAAACTAGATGTTTTTTCCATTTCATTATACTTCACGTAAAGTTTGTTACAAAAGCTTTGAAATACCCTTATACCGAGCGTTTATAAATAAAAAAGTGTAAAAAAATTTCGAAATCATAAAAGTAAAAATAGAAGGAGCACCATCAATTATATTATATTGAAACACCCTCACAATAAATTCTTTAGTAGCAAAAACCTGAAAATTGTATAAATTATGACGGCACCAGTATTGACTACGGAAGCTGTAATGGAAGCTTTATCGAACAATTGGCAGCCAATAACAGCGTTAATATTTAAAATGCAAATAAAAGAAATGATGGACGCTCGTTTTTTACAAATTAAATTAAAGGATTTAGAGCGCAAAGAGTTAATTTTAGTTGAAACAAAATTGGGTAAAAAGCATTTCAGATTAAACGAATCAGTCGATATGGTTGTTGACGTTGAAGAAGATTTCGATATTGACACTATAAATTCGGACGAACCAGACGTTTCCTACTCTCAAGGCGATTATCCCCGCTCTCAAGATAACATTGATTTTATTAATTCAGAAGTGAAAAATTTGCTTGAAAAAATTGGTAACATGGAAACCTTAGACGAAGATACATTGATAGATGTAGCTTTTAACATAATGGGTCTTAGCGATTTAGGAGACAAGTATCACAAACACGGTGATAACCAGTTAGCGATGGGTTTTTACGAGAGTGCTCTTAAATTAGACGCCGCTTCTGGAGAAGATAAGAATTTCAGAAAATTTCTTTTTAAAGATATTGGTAATTTATTTTTCGAGGAAGGCAATCACCAAGAAGCTATAAAATATTACGAAAACGCTATTGGGTTGTCAATATTGGAAGAAGTTTCTCCTTTTAATCGAGAAATTTTGTTCAATCTTGGAACATCGTATAGTAATATTAACCAGCCAGAGAAAGCTATTCTTTACTTTGAAAAATTAGCTGAACACGATCCTGAACTTGATATACTTTGGAGCGCGTTAGGTCTAGCATATAGCGCTAATAAAGAATACGATAAAGCTGCCGATTGTTTTAAAATTGCACTTAAATTTAATCCTTCAGATGAGGATATTATAGATAAACTAAATTTCGTTGTAGAACAAAAGAAAAAAAGCGAACAATTTGCTTTAGAAGATTTAGAAAATTCTCCTCAAGAACTTCAAGACGAAACTATACTCTCGTTATTGAAAAAACTAAACGATAAGTTTGGCGAATTAATTAAAATTAATGAATTTTCGACTACAATTCACATTAAATCGTACATAAACGACCTAATTAAACCCTTTTTTGAAAAACCAAGCGACAGAAAGATTAAAAAACTTAAAAAATCTATTGAACAACACATAGAAGGTTGGCCCGAAGATAAGCGAGAAGAATTTTTCAACGAATATTTCAGGACCATAAAGCGATACGAAGAACTCCAACCGTCAAAATGGAAAAAGTATGGGTCAGCGCTCCTTAAATTAATTCCCATTCTAAGTTAGTTAATGAAAAACATAAGTCTTAGAAAGCGAAAAAAAAAGAAAAGAAAAGAAAAAAAAAAAAGGAATTTAACTCGTTATATTTTCAGCCCACCGTCAACAAACCGATGGTGGACCGGTTGGGTTGTGATATCTCCATAGTTCGACTTTCACGCCCTCCTCATCCATATTACCTTTTTTGTTAGATAAAGAAACGTCTTGAAAGTTCGTTGAATTATCGTTATTTTGATTTTTGGCAACTGAGGCTACTAAATATCCACTTACGTCTTTTACAACGAGGTAATATTCTTCGCTCTCGTTTAAGTTGTTAAACACTTGACTTGCGTCCCCTAAGATTATTTGAACTATGTCGTCGCACTGTTCCTCGCCTTCCGAAATCTCGCCAAGGTCTGTAAACGCAGGATCGAGCACGCCTAATTTGTTCATAACTCTTTTTAATAAATCAGCCGATTTTACGAGACTTACAAAACCCGGAACGTTAAGCCTTTGGATAACCCTTTTCTCGACTTGCCTGTGAATCGTTGACATTTTAACGCCTAAACGCTCGCAGATTGCGCTAACGCTCACTTCTTTTTTCTGAGAGCAGAGAAGCGTAATTGAAGTCACTAAACCCACTACCACGTCGTCCTTAGTATTTTTTATAACATCGTAAAACCTGTCAAGTATTCGTTTCGATTGGTAGTAGAACGACATCCCCAAATTGAAGTGCTCGCTGACCTCTAAAATTCTTTCTTTTATGTATTGCTTGCGATCCCGCTCTTGATATTCGGGCCAAATGCGTATAATCGAAAATTTAAACGAGTTAAAATCGTTCTTGGAAACCTTGGACACCCCCAAAAGTTCTTTCTCGCTGATCGGTTTACCGTTCTCTTTGTAGTACGCGTAAATAACGCAAGGCACAAGCATTTCAGCGCTTCTATATTTCGTTCCTTTTTCTAAACTCGCTCGAAATTGCTTGACCTTGCGAACAATTACCTCTACATCGCCTGAGGAGAAACCTAACGCGGTTAAAATTCGTTTTGCTTCTACTTTTACCGCAATATTAAAAGTTTCTTCGGTAGGTCGGGAAGCGTCTATCTTGCTTAACCCTTCTAATTTAGCGGAACGTTGCATTCTTCTTCTTTCAGACCTAAATCCGATTTGGGTTTTTCCTAATACGGCGTACTGAACGATGTCTGCGTCGTACGGTCGGTGATATTCTAATTTTTGTATTTCTAATACTATTCCACACGCTCGACAAGTGTAACCTTCCCGGGTTTCTATCACGTCGGTAGAATTACACACGTCGCATTGATATTGCGACTCGAGACCTGAGACAATTTTTAACGATTTTATTTTATCAGCACTATGAGGCGTTGCCATTTTTTTCAACTCAGTTTTTTTATTGTAATCTATTTTTCTTTGATCGATATTTTCTTCCTTTTACTAAGAAAACTAAAATGGGGTGAGGCCTTTTTAAACCTTTCGGTTGCTAAAAAAATTTCACAAAAGGTGGAGTTTATAAACATAAAATGAAATTTTTACAAAACTATAAGATACTAAACATTGTTCACTACAGATTTGTAAAAAAAAATTGTGACGTGATCGCCTCCACGATCTGAATCCGAGAGAAGCTCGGTTGGACTGAGTCAGTCAAAATAAGGGTAAGTTTCTCAACCGAATTTTTCTTAAAATCAATATTTTTCTTGTTTGGTTATGCGATAAAAAGATACACTTTTTGATCAAAGTTCGTTTGTGAAACTTTTTTACTTTTTATTGCACTTTGATCTCTTTTTTTGAAATGATCTTTTTAAATCCCACGGATTTTTCCAAAAAATTTTTTACAATTTTTTTTCCTCCTGAAATTTTTTTTTAGATTAATTTTTTCTTTATATGCTTCCTTTGCGTGACCTAATTATAATCATGATAATGTTATATATTTGGTTTTTCGCCTTGTTAGCTGCCTCCAGCGCAATTCGAGCCCTCTACGGGTTAGCACATACGCCCGGATACAAGTTGTTTTTTAACTTGATAGCCTTTGTTGGAGTGTTCGTTCACGAAGTAGCGCACTATATTGTGTCGCTCATTGTAGGTGGGAATCCCGGTAAAATTCGGGTGAAATATCGAAGTGAGGATAAAACGAGAATATCCCCTCACGGATCGGTCGGCAATCCGGAATTCAAAAGGCAATCGGTCCTACAAGCGTTCAGTATAAGTTTTGCCCCTCTTTTGGTGTCCACTTTACTGTTTATGTTTTGCTTAGACGTCGTCTTTCACATCCAAACCGATCTATGGGTAAAAGTAGTTGCTGTAGTTTTTGGCGTATCGTTAGTGTTTGGCTTAAAACCTTCGGGACAAGACGCGAAAATAGTCGGCTACGCGTATCAAAACGACCCTCGTTATTCGATGTATCAGATATTTCTCCTAGTATTATCGGGAGTGATTATTTGGTTATTTGTAGATTTATATTTTATCATGCTACCGTTTGAGGTAATGTATTACGCCGAATATATATTAATTCTAGTCGTATTTTACTTCGGACTAAAAGGTTTGTTTTGGTTAGCAGGTAGAATTATAGGTAGCGTAGCTAAAAAATTGGGAAAAGCTCAAGTATCGAGCCCTAAATTCCTTACCCGAAGAAGAAGGTTTAAATACGTAAAAGACCCTAACGAAAGAGAGGTGCAATAATAAAATATGAAAGGATTTTGTTTAATCGCGATAATAGTCACAATGCTGATGTTTTACCAGAGAGAACCTATCTACACGGTAATTATAATCGGTATCGGTTTAGTATTGTATATCGTTTACAAAGCAAGGAAAGGGGGTAACGGAATGATCGGAGCTTTTTTCAGTGGGAATCAATCGCGTCAAGACAACAGGTTGGACGATTTAATTGCTCTGATGATGCTCCAACAACTCTCTTCGACCAACTCTCAGAGCATGGGGGCGTCTGAGCAAATTTCCGAACAAGCTCGAAAACGACGGGAAGCAATCGAAAAGACGCAAAAAGAAACCTTAGATTTACTGGGCGGTGACTGAAATTGGATACCTTTGACATAGCTTCCTTACTAAATTTGCTAAAAGAATGTAGAATCGTTTCGATCTCGGGAGAATCAGGCACCGGAAAAACTACCTTAGCTTTACAGTTGGTCGCTTCTGCGTTAACTCAAAAGGGCGGGAGCGAGAACCAAGCTTTATGGGTCCAAGCCAGCGAACAATTTCCTAAAAAACGTCTTCAAGTACTTTTTAAAAATTCTCACGATAGCTATAAAGCCCTCCTAAAAAGAATTTTTGTACATCCAGGAACGAATCCTTTTTTGGATTATCAAACCCAATCTATCTTTTTTGCGAACTTAATATCTGTAATTTTACCGTTTAACACTAAATACATCGTAATTGATAACATATCCCACTACCTAAGGTTTGCTGCTTCGTGTTGCTCCGATGTAAAGCAAAAGATGGCGCTCTTAGACGCTTTTTTTAGCTCACAACTATTTCCTCTTATAATGCGGTGTCTAAGGGAAGAGATCGTTCTTGTGTTAATACACGAAGTCTCTTTCGACCCTGCGCTAGGAAAAAACCAACCATTTTTTAACAAGTTATACTCGAGGATCAACAGCGTAAACGTGAGCTTGTCAAAACCGTTCGGCTCTAAAGTCAAATTGATGGAACTTGCCTCGCGGGACGAGTTAATTTCGAAAGGCGTAAGATACATGATCAAAAACAAAGGAATTTCTATAATTTAAGAGTAAATCGCTATATAAAGCAAAAATTTCGCCTTCTTATTTTTTCTTTTCCTTTAAATAGTTCTACGTAGTATCTAGTGCATGATCAACTCGACTAATTCTAAAATTTCTCGGGGGATTAAATGTTCCATCTGTCGATCCGGGATTAAAGACCTCAGAACAATGTATCAATCAAGGCTAAAATTAGGAGTAATCTGTAAAACTTGTCGGAAACATTTCTCTGAAGACGATATCGAGATGATCGTGAACTTATTTTTTGCGTTTGGAGGATATTTCGGACAGTTCGATAAATCCGACTTTTCTATGGACGAAGCAATCTTCGAATTTGCAGAAAAGCTATCCGCGGGAGATTCTACTTTTCACGCCCAGAACGTGAAGATGTGGCACAAAATACTAACTTACGGCATCACACCTAAAGAGTTTTTGGAAGAGTTGTCTGTTTTTGCTAACCAGTAATTTTGAATTAATCGTTCCTGCTTATTATGCAAAAGTTTTTCACAATATTTGATCTGATTTAAATATTTAGGTACATAATAAGTCTTAAAATTCAAAAGACGAATAAATTACACAAAAATTAGTATATGGAAGTAAGCATTATGGATTGGGAGAAATATATTAAAGATTTTGTAACTTATACGGAACATACTAAAAGTGTATCGGTCCTTGAAATTGATGAAGGAGGAGAAATAAATAAAGTAGATGTTTTGGATGAAAAGGTTGAAGATATAGGAAAAAAATATTTTACTTGTTTATTATGCAATAAAAGGATTAAAGATTCCACAGAAAGTAGTTTATTCCAAATATTTACTGCAAAGAAGATTAAACTTCATTTTGAAAAAAATCATCTTCAAACTTAACAATTAAAAACTCTCTTTTTTTTTCTTTAAATAAAATCGTTTGTATACAAGTTTAATTCAAATTACACATGAGAGATGATAACAAAAAAATTATGTCAGACTTAGACCAAGTAAAATCGATCAACGCCCGACAGATCAAACTCCTTCAAGAAAGCGGGATTAGCACGGCTGAAGCGCTTGCAATGTCCCCACACAACATCATATCAGAGATCGACGGATTAGGCGGTAAAACGGCGAAAAAATTAATTTGGAACGCGAGAAACGCCCTTGGAATGACAGAATTCACGACTGCTTACGATATCGACGAGAATACGGAGTATATTACCACCGGTTCTTCTGAACTAAACAGGATTTTAGGCGGTGGGTTCCAAACGGGTAAACTTACCGAAGTATACGGTCCTTTCAAAAGCGGGAAGACGAATTTGGCCCATACCATTGCGGTAACCATCCAACTTCCAAAGAAAAAAGGAGGTTTGAACTCGGCTGTTGCTTACATTGACACGGAAAACACGTTTGCTAAGGAAAAAATCAAAAGAATCGCCAAGAGATTTGGACTCGATCCAAAAAAAGTACTGTCCCAAATATTTCACGCCAGAATATATTCTTCAGACCACCAGATGCAAATGATTCAGAAGGCAGAAACCCTATGCAAGACGAGGAACGTGCGACTTATCGTGGTAGATAGCTTAATGGCTTTAATGAGAGTTGAATACATAGGAATTGGAATGCTCGCTCGTCGTCAAGGAGTTCTCAACAACATGATACACGGGCTTTCTCGAATTGCAGAGACTTACAATTGCGCTATTTTACTTACCAATCAAGTATCGACCAAAATGATGGGTATGTTTTCAGGAAACGACGCCATAGGGGGAAATAGTGACGAGATATTTCGTCAGTCACTTCTAAATAGTAGCCCATGGTTGCCACTTCCGTGTCATGTTTAAAACAAAAGGATTTTCAGCAAATAACTCTTTGAAGCGAAGAGCAGTGATAGTAGACGCGCCCGACTTACCACCAGACGAAGCTGAGTTCTATATTACAGCCGTAGGTATTGCTGACACAGAAAAAGGAGAAGTTCCGGAAGCGAAAGGGTTGGACTTCGAAGTAGAAGCGTTGTACGAGGAAGAGCAAGTTGTAGAAGAAGTGTCTATTGAAGAAAGTACCGATTCAGGAGAGTATTCATTAATAGACGTAAAAGGGATAGGAGCCGGAATGGCAAAAAACCTCATTAAAAACGGAGTTACTTCGGTTGACGCCTTGATTGAATCCGATCCCGAACAACTTGCCTCCAAAATTAGCGGTATCTCCTCTAAAATGATAAATGATTGGCAAACAAACGCGATTGCTCTTATAAACGCCTAAATTTCTTTTTTTTTATTTTATTTTTTGCTTTTTTTTTACCTTGTGATTCAAGCTAAAAAAATAATTTTGAATTTGATGGGCTTAGAATAATTTTTGATTTTATTGAGTGGTTTAAAGAAAGAGTGTTAGAATTTGGTCTACCCTAATTTATCCTCTGTCATGTTGTGCGTTTTCCAGAGCTTCACGTAGTTTTTAAAAAGATCGTGCGAGAGACCAATGGAGTTAATAACACTCGTATCTTTTTTCAAAGGTAATATTTTTTTGGCCTTCTTTTTTTTAAAGGTCTGTTCCCAGTCAAAATACGATCCTGGTTTTTCCATACAAAACGAATATAAATTTGAACTATTAAGCGGAAAGACCATTTTAGTTTAGAAATTTTTCCCGATTTACCTTAATTGCATCAGAGGAAATATTGTCGAGGTTACGTCGGACAGGTCGGGAATATATCTCTTAACGAAATTCTTGACACGAAAAACGATCTTTATGGTTAAAAAGAACCACAGACAAAAATACACGGCGTAATAAAACAACACGCAAAAATTTGTTAACCAGAGGCCGTCGACTTGCGGAAGATACCGTAAAAAAATCCACGGATCGCCAAATTCTTGAAAAACGCCGTTATGCCAGTAAATTGCCTCACCAAGTATGTATCGACCGATTTGGGCGTAAATAGGAACGAACACCTCGAGTTTCATCTTTTTTTTTCTATAGATTACAATCGCTAAGATCAACCCGAAGATCGTAGATCCCAATGCTCCAGCTAGGGAAACAAAAGACCTTCTATAATCGGGGGGTAAAGAATAATATTCTACTAGTCCGCCTCCAAAGGGGTAGATAGTAATACTGTGAACTTGACCGCCGTACGCAGCAGCGGTTATTGCGTGGCTTATCTCGTGAACAAAGGTAAAAATATATGGTAAGGAAAAATATAGAACGATTCCTAACCAAAACCCAAGCAAACCTTTCGCGTAAAAGACGTTTTCGTAAGACCAAATTTTCTTAGATTTTATAACTTGCTTATTTTCTCCAACAAAAGTTATTGTTAATTGCTGGTTCGTCGCGTAAAAAGTTCTAATTTTGGCGTGAAGACTAATTTTGGTAGAAAGTAGTTTGAAAAAACAATAGAAGCCGAGATTTAGCCCCACGACGCTTAAAAAGAGCGTAATCTGCGCGATTCCTAATTGGTCGTAGAATCGCGTAAGAACGCTGAGAATTAAGTTAGCAAAGGCGAAATACAAAATAATTTTCTTTTTCTTTTTCGATACCATTACAAATAACGTAACTCGGATAAATTATTTAAACAAAAAAATGTAGAGCTTAAAAAAAAAAGAAGTTAAAGGTAGAATTACTGAACGATTACTTGGTTCCCAGTTTGTTTCTGAGCGTTCGCTTCGTATTTTCGAATAAACCACGCTGGTTGGAAGCGGTATATGTAAAGGTTAATAGAGCCCACTATGCTCCCCGCGATCACCAAGAATAACGAAAGCAACCCAAGGTTCAAAAAATTAAACGTGAACGCGAAAAAAGCTCCAATGGCAGCGACAAAGCTAACTATTCCCCAAACTAAGTTAAGTTTTACCACGCTTTCTTTTGAAATAACTATTTTTTCTACTTGGTCTAAAATTATCACCAAACATTAGACTTCAGCCATGTTTAAAAAGAAAAAAGATTAAAAAAAAACTTGGAGAAGAGGTATAACTAATGCTAAGAAGTTTTTAACCGCATTTTTCTTTATTTTTCCTCCTATTTTTATTTTATAATCAGGTGAGAATTTATCTGTAGTATTCACCTTACACGATTATAACTTTATAAAGAACAAATAAAAAAAAATAAAAATTTAAGGGGGTGGCAAACTGACCGAGTCTTTTCTACGCCTGAGCACTCCAAAGACTATTAAAACACATATTAACGCCCCAGAAGCGATTCCAAATCCTAGTGTCCACTCCATCGGCATGTAGAAATATCCGCTTACCGTTTCGTTTTTTGGTGGCTCGGGCTCTGGCTCAGTTCCGTTGTTTACGGTACTAATCTGATAATCTTCTGCTATGGCGTATGCAACGTTTACCACCTCAACTTGACAACGAATTCGAATTTTTACCGTGTATATTCCTTCTATAGCGGTTCCGAAATCGAAACGCAACACCGTTCCCACGCTTCCCATGGTTTCGTTTTGGTAGATCGTAAATTCAATCTCGCCGGGATCAGTCACGTCGTAATCTACCCTCACTTCGTTGTCAACGGTTAGCCCACCAATAGCAGAAACTCGTCCGATGTAGAACTTGTAGGACGTATCGGTTTTAAACGCTGTGTTATGCTCGACCACCATCTCGTTGGTGAACTTGTTTACTTGGTAGAGTTTCAATCGTTCCAAAAATTTGGGGGCTATTATGTCGTATAAACACTTATCTTCTGTATCGAACGATATTTTTACGTGTAAGTTCAAGTTAAGCTCACATTCAACTGAAATAATAAAGCTGTAATTGCCCTCAATCGCAGTTCCGAACGGAATTTCGAACCAATCGTCGCCTTGAGAAATGTTCACTTCCGTCTTAAACACTTCGTATACATCTAAAACCGGATCGATAATAGTGACGTTGATTTCGCTATTGTGAGGGGTTACGATCTCAAGTAAGATGTAATAATTAATTTTTTCAAACAAGTAAAAGTCGTCGAATCGCAAAGTATCGAAAGGCGCCAAAAAGGTAAACACTTTATCTACTAGATTTTCTTCGGAACTCGTCTTTAAGTTGTTAGTTTGTTGATCTATATTTCCTAAGCCGGTGCGAGGATAAGTAGACAACGTTCCAAAAACGATTAAGCAGATAACGAGCGCAATAATTATTAATGGTTTTCTACGAGAGTTAATAACCATACACCTGCAATTCTTTGAATTCAGAAACGAGAATCTTAACGTTTGAACACCTATCGAAATCGATACAAGTAAAGCACGGTTGGTCCGACCAAAAATACGCCGGCTGATTTGTCCTCTCCACGATTAAAAGCGGAAACTTACCTTTTGGGCATTCTAACGCAGAATTGCTAATCGTCCCCCTCTTTGGAAGCGGATAGGAAGTCCCACACGCATCGCACTTTACGAACCGTTTGTAATTTTTTGTTTTGTACATCATCAAAGAGCATTGACAGGACGGACAAGTACCTATTTCTTGAATCTGTCTCATAAAATTTCATACACCTAAAATATACTTTTACCTAGTTGCACGCGTATTTACTTATAAAGAAAAAAATAAACGGTCGACAAAAATCAGAAATTAGGGAATTTTTTTTGAAGGGTTGGGATTTACTTCCTGACCTTTCTTTTTTTTTTTTTATTTATATTGAGAATTGAAATGAAAAAAATTCTGACTATTTCTAAACCTCTTTTAACTTAAAAATTACTAAAACCTTTAAATTACTGTCGGAGGTACCACTAATATTAAAAACCTTATAATTGGGGTTTTCTTCCTTAAATTCCTTTATTTTTCTGTTTACTTTTTTTATAGTAACTTTTATTATTTTATATTCTTCTTTATCCATACTATTTTCTTCTTATTTTTTTTATTTAAAAGTAACGAAAATGGTAGGATTGTATTATGAGCTTAGAGAATGACGAGATGTAAAGATGGCAGGAAACGATCATAAAGTTGATACAAAAGAATATATCGCCAATTATATCGAACAGAAGGTAAGAGATTTGCTTGAATACGACATGAACGAATACCAAACCCCCGCGTGGGTACAAGCTGCCGAATTATTTAACGAAATTGTGGTTCCTTGTGAAAGTTATTATTCAGAAGGGTTTTATACTTTAGGAATCGATATCGTGAAGAAAGCAGAAAACCACGGGTTTCAAGTAGCGTATCAAAGAATCCCTGGAACCTACAACGCGAAATTAATCTCAAAAGAAGATGATTCAGACGCTAAAATTGATAACTTCGACTACTCAAAAACTATTAATTCGATTAAAGCGTGGCTAACAAAAAATAAGGAACGGTTTTCGTAGTTTTTCCTTTAAATATATAAACTTCCCTATCTTCAATTAGTATTGTAGGTGAACTAAAAAAATGCGACGAAAGATTATAGAGAGGATTAGACGCCTTTTTAAGCGAAAAGAACCTATGAGAAGAGGTGGGCACCCTCATCCCCACATTTACTTACCGTAACTATTGCTTTTAGCACGTATTAGGTCGATTAAGGTCACCGTGAGTAATATATATTTTTTCCTTGGAATATAAAATCTAAAATTTTATTTTTACATCTAATTGTATTTACTTTTCATATTTTTCTTTTAAATACTCGCAACTTCTATGGCGTATATAATGGTAATGTTCGATTATTTTGAAGAATTACTAGGTGGCGTCGAGTTTTTAATAGCCTTCGGCTCGCTTATAGGCATATTAGGAATCTTAATTGGTTTAATTTTTGCCATCTGGGGCGGAAGCAGGCTTCGCTACAAAATGGTTGGAGTCATAGTTTTCTCTTTTATTTTAGTAGCAGTATGCGGGTTCGACACTGGCTTCAAATACTTCAGGATTTTTAGGTAGGTCCAAGAGTCAGTCTATTCTCGTATTTTTTTACAAGGCGACAATTTATAAAATTGTGTTTCGTATCTTTTAGTAGGATATAACTTTTTTGTGTTAAACCTTATTGATTGTACTTATCATGTTCAGGAGAAAAAAAGAAAAAAAAAAGAAAAAAATTAATAAAAGTGGTATCCTTGAGGCGGGGGGTTGCCTCCTATCATAAATCCTAATATGTCGAAGGAAACTCCGGTAAGAAACGCGCCGATCCACAGCAACAAAACGCCATACAATATAGTTTTTACGCTAAACCTTTTAAAAAAGATTTTAAGAAACCCGATTACTAACACCGCCCCTCCGATAGTAAGGCATATCTCTCCTACGCTCACGAAAACAGTTTTAAAAAGCGATCCTACCATATAACGTAAGTTTGACCCGAAGAAAGGGACGACTATAGCTATGAACCCCAATATTCCTGCAAAAACTAGAAAGATACGGTTTGGCTTGCGCTGTTTGCGAAGGATGAAAATGTCGTTTTTATTTCTAGCCATCGATTGTTTGCTCGGTATGATTTTTACCTTACTTACAGGTCGAATCTTTTTAAAGAAAAAGTTTACAGTATTAGGAATAGCTAGTTTTGTGGCGATAGTGCTGACCGTAAGCGGAATAGTTTTTAGACCGTTTTTCTAATTATAAACTTCTTTTTTTTCAATTTTTTTCGAAGTTCAATTACCTTAAATTAGATTAGAAGGTAAAACTGGATTTTCGAGTAAGGAGCGAAAATTTTTGGCAGAAGGATGTTCTCCTAACGCTTCGATTATTAACCTTTTCCCGAGCGTAGCAGCAAAGCCCACCATTTTATAAGTTGGATCATCTGTTCGAACCATCATATCGTTAATTGACTTATCGGTATATACTTCAAAATCTTTGATGTATTGTATTACTTCTTTATCTTCCCAACCTTCGACAAGCTTATAATAGACAGCGTTAAACTCTATAAAATACAAGTCCTTCCTTACCATATTTTGCTGTAGCAACTCCTCGATGGACGGTTTATCTCGCTCAACACAGAATTCTTTTAACGCGATCTCTTCTTGCTCTCGATAAGAAAAAAGCGTATTTATTCCAATACCGGCGATCCCTTCACACATTATCATATTAGGTGTGTTGTAAAGTAGAATAGCGTGTTCGAACCGATTCTCTTTTCGGTATAGTTTATCTTCTGCGACCACAAACTCGGTATGGTGCCCTGGATATCCCTCGTGAGAACTCGCCCGCAAAAAACTAGTCCAATACAACTTTTTCGGATTAATTTTCACTAACGAATAATAATTCCCGTCATACCATTCGTAGGCAGCCCAAGGTATGCTTGAATCTACAACCACTTTGATGTTTGATTCTTCGGGAAGCATTTCAGGGTACAGTTCTCGAGTTTTTTGTTCTGTTAATTTTAACCCTTTCTCGAACGCTTCTTTAACCTCTTCTTCGGGAATAGCTCGATTCTTTCTCATTTTTTCCATACGCTCTGTTAGAGTTCCTGATCCCCCGTATGCTTCGTCTGTCCGCGCCTTTAAATCGTCCAGTTTCGATTCTTTAAAAGGACGGAGTTCCATATCGGCTTGTATGCTAAAATCTTCCTCTATTGATCTTCCTTTTCTTTTTCCTAAGACATCTCTTTCGATGGTAACTTCTATCGCGTTAAGCATTTTTTCGAGGTATTCCTCGCGCTTTCCGTCGAACCCTTGATCGGTAACGCTTTTTTGCAAGGAAGCACAATCCTTAAGGAGCTGTATGGGAGAGATTTCAGATTCTTTGTTAACTTTCCCTTTAATTTCCTTCGGACCGTAGTAATAATCCTTGTATCCCTTTTGATGTTTATCAATTCGCAACCCTAATTGCAAATAATCGCGTCCAAACGGTCCGATTGTGCCTGCTGCCATTCTTTAAAACGCCAAAAAAAGTTTACTAAGTCTTTATCTAGTAATATGAGTTTTAATTATTAACTTTTAGGTCAAAAACGTTTCCTTTATTAAATATAAGTAACTACTTTTTCCTTTTTATAGAACCGAATTACCTAAACTACATGGGAGTTAAACTTCAAGACTTAGTAACCCGAAACGCGATCGAATTTTCCAAGCTCGCAGGCAAGATTATAGCGATAGACGCCCCGAACATTATTATGAGCTTGTTTAATTTCGCTCGTAAAAACTCAGACGGTTCAAGAGCGGGACTCATTCTCGACCGCACCCAAAGACCTATATCTCACTTATATGGTTTACTCTACAGGACGAATTTTTTCCTTTCTAAAAAGATTTTTCCAATTTTCTGTTTCGACGGGCTCGATTCCGACCTCAAAAAACTTAAGACGAAGGACAGACTCAACGATTTCTTGTTTACGGAAAAATTATTCCGATCTTTACTACAATCGGGAAACAAGCAAAACGCGAGACAAATTGCAATGTCGAAAGAATACATGTGGCCTAACATCGTTAAAGAATCAAAGCAACTTTTAGGAGCGTTGGGCGTCCCGTGTATTAATTCACCAGCATCAGCGGAATCGCAATGCGCTCAACTCGTCAAAGATAAAGTAGCTCATTATTCTAACTCGCAAGATTTCGATTCGCTGTTGTTCGGCTGTCCAAGAACGATACAAAACTTCTCAAAGTCGCGTAAGAGAAAAGTTCACGGTCGATGGACCTATCAAAAAATCGCTCCGGTTCAAATAAATCTCAAGGAGAGCCTAAAAAAATTAAATGTAAACCAATTTCAGTTGGTAGACATGGCAATTCTCATCGGGAACGACTATTTTAAGGGTATAAAAAATATTGGACCGAAACACGCGCACAAATTCCTTCTCAAACATAAAAGTTTAGAAATGGTTATTCAGCAGGAAAAAAACGCGTACGATTTTTCCTTACTCACCTCAAGTATTATCTCAAAAGTGAGAAAAATTTTTTTGTTGCCTGAAGTAATAAATCGCTACCAAGACATTAGGTGGAACTATCCGAACGAACAAAAAACACTTTTTTTACTGTGCGAAGATCACCACCTCAACTTGGAAAGAGTGCAAAAAAATCTGGACAAGTTTTCTACAAATTTTGAAAAGTGTCAAAAATATTTCGACGCTCACAAAAACAACCGTAGAACGGTTCAAAACACTTTACAAAAAGTAATTTCCTAACCTTATATCAAGACGCAAAAAAATACTCAAAAAAGAAAAAACAATTATTATTTTAGATTAAATTTTACTTGTTCTCTATATTTTTCCTTACCAATGTATATTGCATAATGAGGAACTTTGAGTATTTTGAATTTATGGTTCAAGTTTCTTTTTAGAATATTATATGAATCGTTACCAAACGCGATTAGAGTTGGATTATTAGCACCTATATCAGCCAATTCTTGTAAAAAGTTTTCAACGTTTTCTTCCTCAAATTGTGTGTTGTTCTTTAAATATGAAATAACCTTACCAGATATTTTTTGTTCGAAGTCTTTTATAATATCTGTCATATAACCGCCCCAATAAGGCGTCCCTCTAAATGCAAATCTAATTTTGAAATCATTTGACCCTGGTCGTTTATCGTGAAAGTTTGCTAAGGGAACTTTAATACTCCTTGAAATGTTTAAACCAACTAGAACAACGTTAGGTTTAAGTTGTGAAAGTAAATTTTTATTAATATCGGGGTCTAAAATAGTTAGGTCGCCAGTATTGCTTTTCGGTTTATTACCTTCTTCCGCCCATATTGCCCAACTTCCAACATTACCATATTTTTCCTTTATGAAATCATATTTTTTTCTGGTAAATGTTCCATCTAATTCTTCCACTTTCTCTCGTCTCCTTTATAAAAATCAAACTGGTTAATTAATTATAGTACGCAAAAGATAAATTAGAAATTAAATTTACCCTAATTTTTTTTGATCCTCTGCTAACCTTGCTTCCTACCAATTTCTCTTTTTTATTTATAAATAACGGTAGTCTAAACTATGCATTTAGTAAATATTTTAATTTAAACATAAATTTTTTAAAAAAAAACTGTTGAGCAAGGCATGCCAGGATCAGCGGACGATTCGATCGTCCTCCAAAACCACTTAGGAGCGTATAGAAGCGCTTCTGGAAGCAACGTAAACAAAGCACAAGTGCTTAATTTTTTTTTTAGGTTCGAAAGCTTTGCAAACGACAACAACGAATACAGAGATTTAAGCCCTTTGTTCGTTGGAACCATAGTAAAGGATACGGATTTACCCGATTCAGTCGTATTGCGCACTGCTTTAGGGTTCATTTCAGAAGCGTCTAAATTTAGCCAATTGTTAAGCTTAGGACTCGTATCGTGGGGTTCGGGCGAAAAAAGTAAATTGAGACAAGCAAGGTTCTACTTGCGGAGGGCGTATAATATAGCCCCGGTGTTCAATTATGCTCGAGCGATCGTTAACTTAGGAATACTGCACAAAATCTTGAAAAAACATTTTTATTGGCCTCGCATCACCACTCAGCTTGCTTTAACAATTTTTGTCACTGACAGGAACGACCCAACTATAGAGAAAAATGAGTATATTTTGCAAAAAAACTTAAGAGCTTTTTGCGCGTGCTCCGCTTACGCGTTTCACATGGCTCGAAAAAAGTTAAACATCAACAAAATGGGACGCGTGACTCCTAACCCGTTTTAATATTTTTTTCAATAGGATTTTTCCTTTAAATATTCGCCCCTTATTTTTTACTTATTAGTAAATTATTATTAGGTTTTAATCGTGAGCGATTCAGTAGACGAGTTATATCGACAGTTATTAAATCTTGGTATGTCAGAAGCAGAACTAGAAAAAAAAGTTAAAAACAAAGTAGAAGAATACGGCGGTTTTATGACAGAACAGGGAGTGTTGTTTATAATTGCCAGAGAAAACGGGCTTGATTTACGGTCTCCCGATATTGACGATTATCTTTACGACGAGTTAGAAGAAGAAATTGATTACGACGAGTTTACCATAGATAATTCGGACCTCAAGGAAGGTATGACCAACATAGTGCTATTAGGTAAGATTTTAACCGTCCAAAAAGTTCGCGAGTTCGTCAGGAAGGATCAGTCCGTGGGAAAGGTGTGCTCTTTTTTGTTCGGCGACTCAACCGGAACCGTAAAAATCGTTTTGTGGGACGATCGGGCAGATATCGTTAATCAAGAATATTTCAAACAGAAAGAGCTCGTAAGAATTGTTGGTGGATACGCAAAATTAGGACAGAACGAGGCAATAGAAGTTCACTTAGGAAAAAAAGGTACGCTACTTCTCTCTCCCGAAGTGTCCGGTAAGAAGCGGGAACAATTAGAAGCGATAACGGTTGCAAGTTCAGACGATTATTCTCGTAAGAGCGCTTTAAAACCGTTAAGTCAAGCCCTCGAGCAAAATAAATACGTCAGCGTAGTAAAAGGAACCGTCCTAATTGAAGAATTTAAGGAGTTAGAATTGAAATCGGGCGATAAATCGTTTTTGCTCACCATCCTCTTAGAGTCGGAAGGTACTACGATTCGAGTGAAAGCGTGGGGTATGAAAGCGATAGAATGTTTAAAAATAATAAACGACGGAGATTGCGTTTCAATAACTAATCTAGCGGTAAAAGAGAACAAATACTCGTTAGAAAAAGAGCTTTCTTTTACGAAGAATTCGAACGTGTTATTAATTTAAAATTTAGATTTATTTAGATTTCAGGTCTTAGAAAAGTATAATTGATCGCAAAAATAATTATTTCTAGTTGAATAATAATACAAGGAGGGATACTATTGTCAAATATTGAAGATAAACAAAAAGCTATCCTAAAAGAGCTAGCAAAATACAACAAGTTTGCTCGAAAATTCTTAAAAAAACGATCGTTCAACTATAAAGTCGCCTACGCACGGCTAACTAAAACTGAGGACTGGAGAAAAGGGAAGGCTTTAGTGATCGAATATTTTTCTCTTGCTAACAACAAGTTTATATGTCCTGTGTGCGAAACCGAAGTAAACCCCTACTCCTCTACCATGCATCACAACGTTTACGACAACCGAAGATTGTTCGAGCCCAAATATGTTTCTTTTTTACACTACAAATGCCACGACGCTCATCACCAACAAATGCTCGACCTCGCGTGGACCAGAAAGGGACACTTTAGAGTAGCGTTTTTTACTCGCGGGTTTAAAATTTATTTTCCTAAAAAGAGCAAGATTTTCGTAAGATACGAGTATTGCACTCTTCTTGTTGTACTAATTTTTTTGTTGATATTTGCCGCGTAAAAATACCATACCCATTTTTTGTTTAAATATTCTACTTATTTCTAATCGTAAAATATTTTATAATTTTTTAAAAACCATGATAACTAAGCAAAAGGTAAAAATATTCGAAGTCATCAGAGAAAAACCTTCTAATCTCCCTTTAAAGAAGTTAGAAAAGGTTCTTTTTTACTGTTGCGTTGGTTACATCGCGTTGTTGGTCTTAAATGTAGTTTTTTCTTCGTTCTTTGGATTTTCGCTCGTTACCAATTACATTAGCGACCTGGGAAGCAGAAACTTCATTCCTTTTCCCTATATTCACGATTTAATTTGCGTATTCGGGGGAATTGTGAGCCTTCCGGTTAATTTTTTTGTAAGACAAAAATTGAAGGTAGTGTATAAAAATTCAAAACATTCAATTTTATTCGTAGAGTGCGGAGTCGCTCTGGGAATAGTTGGAAACGTAGGATATATTTTTCTTGGAGTGTTTAGTTTAGATAGAGCAGGTCCCGGACAAATCTTTCACGGATTGACGGCGTTATTTTCTTTTAGCGGGTATGTAGTCTCAATATTCTTTTATAGCCTGAACATCTTTTTGTCCCACAAGTGCAAGTTAAAAAACTTGGGATTGTTTGGATTAATCGTCCCTGGAAGTTTGATGGTGTTGTATTTTATTTTTTCAATTCCTCTTATCGAATGGTTTTTACTTAGTTCTATTTTGGCGTTTTTACTTTTGTTGAGCTATTACGTGTTCAAAGTGTAATTTGTGGAAAATTTTTTCTTTAAATACTTAAAAATTCTTATTCGTAAAAAAATACATATTATTGGAGAAATGATGAAAAAATGACAATATACGTTCCTAAAGCGCTTTACGAGAACGAGATCGCCCAAGTGTTAGACGAAGTGCGTTATAATTACGGGATGTTAACCAGAAAAGGATACATCTATGGATTGATTGCTATAGACCAAGACGCAAAAATAATCGCAATCGATTCTCGGTTCGACAGGAAGCTAAATTATTGGGACTTAAGTTCTATTGGAGCGGCGTTGTATGGGGTTGCCCGGCAAGCACAAGATTTCTTCGAAGCCGATTCTTTGGTTCGAGCAACTTTAATATTTAAAGACTTACAGCTCTACGTCAAATCGATCGGAGACGTGATCCTCGTCAAAAAAGGAAAGCGAGAGATTCTGGTAATTCTTTTGGTAGATAATCAAGTCAACATTGGCGTGCTCATACTCCAAATGCGCAAGTTTTCGGAAAGGATAAAAGAAGCCATTACTCAAAGCCAAACCATCATGCAAAAACTTCAGATGTCGGAACAAGATCTCAAACAATACCTCAGAGAGTTAAAGAAAAAAGTTTTTCAGTCAGCGTAATTTTAGACGAGGCGATCAGAAAAAATGACTGTAGATTCCAACGATAAAGGTAAGGAATTGGAAAAAAAAGAACTCGGTATAAGCGATAAATCCGGGACAAATTCTCTCAAGGAAGTGTTGCAATTTAAAGTAGTTTATTGGGGTCCTGGCGAATCTGGGAAAACTACTAACTATTTTAGGTTAAGAGAAAAGTTCGACGGAGTGAAACTCAACCGAGGATATTCTATAGAAACCACGGACGGAAGAACCTTGTGGCAAGATTCTGTGCGCTTGTCGTTCTATCTTAACCTCGCAGAGATAAAATTTAACGTTATAACCCAGATCGTGACCGCAACGGGACAAGAACGGTTTTTGTCCACTCGCGAATACGTGTTAGACGGTGCAGACGGTGTGGTATTTGTCGCCGACTCCGATCCAGAAAAAATGGAGCAAAATAAACGCAGTTTCCGGGAATTGGTAAGTTTTACCAGCGAACAGGACGTTCCTTTCGTTATTCAGCTCAATAAAAGAGATTTAGAGGGGGCCATTTCAGTCGAAGAGTTCAAAAAAGAACTTGGGCTGCCGAAGTTTGAAAAATACGAAGACGGAACGCAAGTTGTATATCCCACCGTTGCGATCGAAGGAGAAAGCGTGAGAAAATGTTTTGAAGATTTGATGGTGCTCGTATTGTTCAACTTTTTTCGCGAATAACAATAATAATAATTTAAAATAATTTTAGCGTCAGGTGAAAAAAAACATGGATACCGAATACGATTTTATCACGCCAGAATTTTTACACTTACTTTTTTTCAAACAGAGAAACATAGTTGTATTTCCCTACGTAGACTTAAAGCACCTTAGATCTCTGGACTTGTTTGCGGTAGGTTTCGAGACCGTGGACATTGATTCCACCGTGATTCACAATTTAAACGAGATTATTGAGTACGAAAACAACAATTCTTACTCAGCGCTCCAAACTCTTTATTTCGTTCTTAACCCTTCTTTTGAAGAGTTGGAGAAGTTAATAGACTCTAGCGGATTGAGATGCGTAATTAACTCAAAGGAGAACGTGGAAAGTTTAGCAAACGGAGACCATTTTGTCTTTTACAACAAGAAAAGCAACACCTTCTTAAACTACTCCTTTGATAGCCAAGATTTATCCTTTGAAAAAGAACTATTTCGGATTTCTTCTAGCAAGGAATTGCTATTAGACGAGCTTCTTAAGGTAAAAAGCGCGTCCTCCAAAATTTTCGCCGAGCTAAACCAAAGCGGAACTCCCGATAATTTTCCAGAAATTCTTGACGGATACGACCAGAAATATTGGGGCAAAATTCTTGAGTTTACCAAGTTATATTATCAAATAGAAATTCCGGATTTTAATCCTCTCCCTCAATTGCCTAAAAACGGTAGTGCAGAAAAAAAAGAAATCGACTACTCATCAGAGTACGAAATAGTTATTAAGACCAACCGTAAAATTGGAAGGTCGTTCATTCAATTAATTCACGAATATCGCTATAATAAGGTTAATTCGGCTAACTTAGAAGTAAACCAACTGTTCTACCCCAAGAAGCTTTATAATTACCTCAGAAACCACCATTGGAAAGACGGGATACCCAAAGAATTCGTTATTGACTGGCTTAAAAGCGCAAATAAAGATTTTTCGGACAATGAAGAAGCTTTAATGGAATTCCAAGTAATTCTTAACATGTTAAATCTAGATTATTCTATGAACGAAGTCAAATTAAAGGAAAAACAAGAACTTGAGAGTAAAATAAATACCCTTAGAAAAAAACCAATCAAACATAGCGAATCTATACCCTCAGCACCTGCTAACCGACCAAAAATAGTGTCAACTATACCTTCCATCCACAATTTTTCTGAATTTAGGCAATGGTTGTTAGATAAGATAGCCAAGTTAGAGAAGTTGGAATTAAGTTAGACGGGAGTGCATTTTTTTCTTTAAATACTCCTCGTTAATTGTCGCTTTATGATAGCACCTGAACTCGTAAAAATCCAAAAATCGAGAATAAGCCTTTCCATGGCGAGATATTTCGACTTCGTAGGACAATACGAAAAATCGTTAGAAGCGGTCGAAGAATTTTTAGAACAAAAACCTCTTCATAAAAGAGCGTTAAAATTGAAATGTAGTATGACCAAGATCTTAGATCGATTACCGGAATCGATTCAAGCTTGCAAACAACTCCTTTCGCTTTGTAAGCCCGTGCGGGATTTTTGGAAAAGAACTTCTTTACTCAATTCAATTGGAAGCGCTTATTGGAGGTTAAAAGAGCCCGAATTAGCAATCAGGTACATGGAAAGCGTCGTCAGGTTGTACGAGATGTACTATCGTTGGGGCAAAGAAGCGTTCGACGAACCAATTTTGTGGGCTCTTTGGACTTTAGCAGAATACCAGACAAAATCTGGTAGATTGTCAGACGCCATCGCAACGTACGAAAAATCTCTCGAATTTTTGTCTAAAACAGGACCGCTATGCAGCTTCGCCGATCCTCTACACGAACTCGGAATATTATATTATAAACATCAAGAACTGGACAAAGCATTGCTCAAATTCGTAAGCGCTGCGAAAATTCACGAATCGTTCAAAATGCTTCTTTATTCTGGATACGATCACTACTTTATCGCTTGTATTTTACTTGAAAAGGAAATTTTCTCACAATCGCTCGTTCACATCAGAAAAAGCGTTGCATTTCTAAGGAAATCCTACTCTTCAGCTTACTGCGTAGACTCGGACGACGATCCGTATTATCGAAGGGCTTATAGATTGAGAAACGCTCTGCAAAAACACGTATCTAAGGCTTTAATACGCAAAGCCCAAATCGCTGCAAGTAAAAACGACAAGATATCGACTTTAGAAGCGCTAAAAGAAGCTATTAGAGTTGAAGTAACGCTCAATTTCTCTCAAAATTATGATTTTTCTCATGTATTCAATATCCACGTTGAAAGTATGAAAAAAAAGATAAATAATTGTCCTGAATTCAAAAGATATAGAGATACAGAAGAATTCAAATCAATGTTTCTCCTGAATTATAAAGATTTTAGATATGAAAAATAAGTAATATATTTATTTTTTCGTGGCTTCGGCCTCCAATAATCTAAAACCTCAAATCTTTTTCTTTTTTTTTTTATAATTTTAATTTTTTTATCAAGACTTTTTCTTTAAATACTACTCATAAGTTGTTAAACCATGATAACACCTGAGCTCGTAAAAACGCGAGAATCAAAAAAAGCCATGGCACAATGCGCTATTTGTGCCGGATTAGGTATAAAAATCCTAAAATTAGGCTCCAACTTCGCGGTAGTATGTAAAAACTGCTTAGTTACGTTCTCTTTAAGCGACCTCGAACTTATGCACAACATGTTCCTTGCCTACGGAGGGTATTTCGGGAAATACGCCAGCAGTAAAGAAGAGTCTTATCAAGAACTAGAAGCAATCTCAGAAGAATACGCTCAGTCAAGTAAAGACTTCGAAAAAATAGAAAGCGACGTGAGAAACCTCCATCGGGCGTTTACGCACGGAATCACCCCAATTCAATTAGTTCAAGGGCTTCGGGTGTTATCAGACTAATTCAATCAGAAAACGGAAAGTGAATAATATGGAAAAAGTTGAAAGTAGCATCAAAAATCGATTTATGGCTCTAGCATCTTTAGAGTTAGGTTTTGACGACATAGCGAGAGAAAGAGCGAGTAAACAACTCGAACGTTGTTCTCCCGCAAACTCTTTAAGTGTAGAAAAAAACGAGCTTCTGATGTTTCTTCTCTCTCAGAGCATAATGAGTTGATTTAATTTAAGTTTTAGATATAAAAATTAGTTTTTTAAGAATATCAGGTAAATAGATATGTCAAACGAAACCTATCCTAAGGAAGTCCCGTATAAGTACAAGTATTTTGAAGGGTTAGAAATTGGCGCAGTCTCAGTGAAGTGGCTTCGAATAGCGCAAGACGGTGCGATATTAAAAGAAATTGTGCGCCACGAAGGTTATCCAAGGGAAAAAATTAAGCAAATTTTTGAGCGATACAACAGCAACGGAGATTCAAGCGTTGTAGTTACGGGTAGCGTAGCCAAAAAATTTTACGATTTTTCTTATTACTCTGAAGCCGAATGCTTTGAAAAGGCGTTAACCTATTACGGCATAAAACCAGACTTACTTCTATCCTTGGGAGGCGAGACCTTTAGCGTATATCCCATGAGAAACGGTATCGTTAAAAATATAATATCCAGTTCAAAATGTGCTGCGGGGACGGGAGAGTTTATTGTACAACAACTCGGAAGAATGGGTTTATCTTTGAAGCAAGGTATTAGAGAAAGCTCAAAGGGTCAAATCGTACAGTTAGCTACTCGATGTTCGGTCCATTGTAAATCTGATGCGACTCATAAGCTCAACAAAGGGGAATGTAAGCCCGAAGACATCGCAAAAACGTTAATACACGATTTAGCCAGAAAAGTGAGCGAGATGATTGAAAGCGCTCAATGGCCAACAAAGTTGATAGTAATTGCTGGAGGTGTTGCGTTAAATAAGTATTTTATTGAAAGCATGAAAACATTCCTTCCTGGTTCTGAACTAAAAGTCTTGCCCGAAAGTCCTCTTCTCGAAGTATTTGGAGCAGCTCTATACGCGTCTGAAATTGGAGGCGAAACCCAACATCACGAGAGTTGGGACGCTCGATCCGGTAATAAGTTTGAAACCTTAGAACCTCTTAACAATGCCGAAGGATTATTAGATTATCGCGTTGAATCGACTTATAGAACACACATAATAAATAACGGTTCTTATATTTTTGCTGTAGACGCGGGATCCACTACCACAAAGGCAGTTCTCTTTAACCTCGATAACGGTTCGATTGGGGCTAGCGCATATTTAAGAACGCTAGGGAATCCAATTCTATCGGTAAAAAAGTGTATAAAAAGTCTTATTGAACAAGTAGGAGACGCATCAATAAAAATCGTTCAGTGCGCAGTTACGGGGTCGGCAAGAGAAATGGTGTCTGTATATTTGGACAATTGCCGGAGTTTTAACGAAATATTAGCTCACGCCAGAGGTGCTACTGAAGAATTACCAAACGTTGACACCGTATTTGAAATAGGCGGACAAGATTCAAAGTTTATAAATTTTCTAAATGGCGTTCCAATCGATTGCACCTTGAACGAAGTGTGTTCTGCGGGAACAGGAAGTTTTTTAGAAGAATCCGCTTCGGTAGATATGCGTATTCCAGTAGGAGACATTAGCGACATGGCTTTAAAAAGCACTCATCCGATTGCGTTTGGAGTGCGGTGCGCTGCTTTTATCAACACCGATTTAAGAAACGCACTCCAACAAGGTGCTAAGCGAGAAGCCGTCGTTGCTGGTTTAGCGTATTCGATCGCTGAAAATTATAAGTCGAGGATAATTGGTTCCCGTCAAATAGGAGAAAACGTGCTATTTCTGGGCGGGGTTGCGCTAAATAAGTCGGTAGCGTTGGCTATTGCGAATTGCACTCAGCGTAAAATTATCGTACCTTCTCACCCTGAGCTCATGGGAAGTATAGGTTCTGCCCTTATGGCGCGCGATCTTTTGGATCGGAAAGATATTGTTAGAAGAAAGTTTGCGTTAAAAGATTTGTTATCAGGAGACATGAACGTTAAAAATAAGTTTAGGTGTAACGCGTGTAAAAATAATTGCGAAATTCAAAATATATCCATTCGGGGTAAATCGTATCCGTTCGGAGGTTTATGTTCCAAATACACGCTGTTGCGACAAAAAGACGTCAAGAAGAGGGGTATAAACCTAGTTGAGATGAGAAACAACTTACTTTACAACGAATTCGGTCCAATTACTCTTAAAAACCCGCTTGGTTCTATAGGGTTGCCGATGGCGTTAACTACTCATTCGCTTTTCCCTTTATACGCTAAGTTTATTAACGAATTAGGGTATAACGTAGTTTTATCGAAGTCAATAGAAACAGGAGACACAAAAACTTTGTCCCCTATCTGTTACCCTTGCGAATTGGTACACGGGGCAGTAAAAAATCTCATCAAGCAAAAGGTCGATTATATCTTCCTACCCCGGGTTCTTGAGATGGAAGCGTCCGACGGTTACTTGCACGGATACACGTGTACTTCGACCTCTATCATATCCGACGTCGTAATCGCAGCTTTTGAGAACGAACGAGATAAAATTTTGTCTCCTCACGTGAGCACCTCAACAGATTATGTTACTACAACCTTACAAGAATTTGGAAAAGTGGCTGAAAAACTCGGATTAGAAAAAACAAAAGGAGAGGAAGCCGGAAAAAAAGCTTTTACCCATTACGCAAAGTTTCTTGCCAAATATCGCAACTTAGGAGAAAAAATGCTCCCGAAATTAACAAAAGATCCTTGCGTAATAGTTGCCGGAAGACCTTACGTAGTTTACCCAAGCGGGATTAACATTGCACTCCCTCAGAAGATTGCGAGTAGAGGGTACCACGTAATTCCAGCTGATATTTTGCCTCAAATGAACGCCGATCACGAAAGAAACGCGTGGCACTACACTCAACAGATGAACAAAGCGGTTGATTTCGCAAGGAAGCACCCAAGAGTGTACATCTGCTTGGTCTCGTGTTTTTCTTGTGGCCCTGACGGTACGATGTATCACAGTTTTCGGCAAAAACTAGCGGGAACCACGTTCTGCTACCTCGAGATTGATTCCCACACGGCACACGCAGGCTTCGAAACGCGAGTGGGAGCTTTTCTGGACATAATTGAAACGCAAGTAGTTAAATTAAGTTAATTATTTTTTGGTTTTATTAAAAACAATTAAAGAAAGGTGTAAAAAGAAGTATGTTGGATGTAAGTAATTGTGCGGTGGAAGAAATTCCCAAAGCGGTCCAAGCTAAGTTTTCTGGGGGCTATATTGTAGATAGTGACGGTCAGAAAGTTGATCTTAGCGATCCTAGAGTGGTCTACGTTTTACCCGAACCAAGGAATTCCTACGGAAGACGCCTTGTGGAAGATTTGTACGCTTCCCACAACAAGAGCGTTCGAATAAGTGGGGAAACTAACGCTTCCACGCTAAATTACGGTAAAAAAATCTGTTCTGGAAGGGAATGTCTTCCGAGTCTTGCAATAGCTGGCGCTGTGTTAAGAGACATTCAAGAGCATCGGGAGGAAAACGAGGTTACTATTTACACTACCCCAATTGACCAACATGGACCGTGCCAAAATGGTGCTTGGCCAGTACTGTGGGAAACATTTGCCAAGAGGTTAAACGTTAAAAATTGTCTTTTTTACCAGACGCCTGGTTACCACAACAACTATTTAGGGTTAGACAAAGATTTCATAGCGCAAGAAAAGCTTAACTTCGTTATAGGTCAGTACATTATCGAAGCACGGAACGCCTTACGCTGTACCGCAGAAGATCAGTATTCCGCATTAAACGATTTCGAAGAAATTACGGACAAGTTTATTGAAAGCGTAAGGCTAAAAGAAAAAACGATTAAAACTGGTTTACTCAGATGGGCAAAAGAAGTCGCTAAAATACCGTTAAAGGCTAAAGTAGAAGAAACTGCTAAAATATTAATCTTTGGCGGGTTGAACTTAATGTTCGATCACTACCCCATCGAAGAATTTTACTTAGAAAAAGGGATAATAACAAAAGTTTCTGACTTGGCAGAAGCAATGACTCTTTTGTTGTCTGAAAAAATAATAAAATTTGGTCTTAAAAAAGGACTCCTTACCCCGAAAGAACAGTTCGACGAGTCCTTGATAAATTTTTCGGAACTAAGCCAGCAAGAACAGAAGGAGGCCACGAAAGCTAAGCGAAGCAAGAGCGTGATTAATTTTTTGGACACGCAATGTAAGACATATCGAAGGATCATGGGAAAGTCGGGGTTATTGTTCGATTCCTACGTTGAGATCGATAAACTTTTAGAAGAAGGGCATCAACACGCCTCCGCAAATAGTATGACTGAAACGCCGCAAATAGTTGGGAGGTTTCTCTATTCTCTTAAAGAACAAATATTTGACGGGCTGATAAACCTTGGGACGTTCAATTGCCAACCAGCCATGAACTCTCAAGCAATTATTCGACCGTTAGCGAACAAGAGCGAAGTACCATACGCCGCAATTGATTGCGAAGGACCGTGGATATCTTCTAACCAAAAAAGACTCCTCGAAACGATCGCAGTTCAAGCTAAAAGGTTACGCAAAAAGAAAAATGGTTTTCTTTAATCGTTCCTATGTCTGAGTGTAAGAGATGTAGACAATCTTGGCGCCCTCCTAAAGATATAATCTACAAAGAAGGGTTTTGTATTCCTTGTTATTTTATCGTACACGATTTTTTAGAAGAGAAAAAACCTTCTTTAGAAAGGTGTCTCGTTCAGCAATCTTTATAACCGGGTTTATTAAAAATTTTCTTCGTTGAGACTTTTTCTTTAAATATTCCTCACATGAGTAATAAAACTATGATAACACCTGAACACAAGACGGTGAAAAATTATTCTTGATAAAAAATGTTTTATAATTAACAACAACTTAACGCTACAGTTGAACGGAGAAACTACTAATATTTACGTGAACGGTAAATTGTTTCGTCACTGCAAATTTCTTTTACTGCAAATTCCTAACGAAAACATTAAAGATTATAAGAGCATCGATTCAATAGACGAAGCAGAAGAAGTTTATAGTCGTTCGTTAGAGCGTCCCAGAACATCTGTTTGTAAGATTTCTCCGGAAGAAGAATTCTTTGGTCATTGTTCGAATTTGCAAGCGTGGGCAGAGAACGAATACGATAGTAGAATACTTCACAGAAACTTGGCGTTCCCTTTGTTAAAAATGCTCTTCGATACAGGCGATTCCTTCGCAAAAATTAGGCTAAGAGAAGAGGTTGCCCTACGCCTTGAGAGTGGACACCCTTCGGTTGTAAGATATCTTATTTCTGAAGGTTATTTGTCGTATTTAGACGAAAATGAGATAGGGAATATTCTTCTTAGTTTAATTAGAAAACACGGCAAAAACATTAATCCTAAAACATACGACGCTATCATCCATTATTTTTTCAACAAATATCAGGCTGAATTTGGTTTTTCTTTACTTGAGCTCATTGAGAGAATGGGGAAAGAAAAAAACTACAGAAACACTAAAGGAAGCTGTAAGTGTGGGTTAACATTCAATTTTTCTCAATATTTTGATTTATCTCGCACATATCTTTGAAAATTTTTCAATTTTTCTTTTATATATATATACATTTAGTAGATTTATTAAAGATCAATTTGTTATTATCCTATGGCAGAATCACAAGATAGTATAGAACAATTTTTAAGCCCATATGCAACCGATCGCTTAAATCAGAAATCAGGGAAGCCAGTCAAAAATATTCTTAAGCAAACTGTACATAAAGAGTTTCTTGATTATTATGCTTGGATGATTAAAGCTTTTGCGAGATGCGTTTTCAATTTAGAAGGGGAAATATATCTTAGAGACATTATTACTATAATAATAGCTGAGGCTAACCTTGCAACGGATGCTCCTCCATTTAGAGTAATGTTAGCAAATAATTTCTTTAGTACTTTTAACGCTTTGGATTTTAAGGCATTTTTGGAGAGCGAAGTCCACCGATGGTTAGTATATCTACAAGAAAATAGTAAATTGCCTGGAAAATATAACAGATTCACTGGAAAATACGAAAAAAATTAAATTATTAAAATTATTTTAATAGGAGTGAAGAGATAAATGACTTTTGACCCATTTCAAGATTTTTTTGGCGCTTTTACTTTTATGACCATAATTTTTATAGTAATAGCAATAATAGCTATCGTCTTTTTCGTCGTTATAATCTATTTCATAATTAGATCATTAAAGGGTGATACTAAACGAAGCGAAAGAACGAGTCCAGCTAAACCATACCCGGAAAAGGTCTTCAAAAAAGAAGAAACATCGAAATTTTGCAAATATTGCGGTGCTAAAATCACTGAAGAACTTATTATTTGTCCTGATTGTGGAGAACAACTGAAATAACTTAATATATCGAGCGCAAACATAGAACTACCTCCTCACTCCATGAATAACTCTAATGTTCTTATATCAAATCCTTACAGTATTACGATGAAAGATTTGTTCTATGACAATTACGTTAATCACATTTGAATTTACCGATTTTGCTCAAACAAAGACTTCGTTCTTTTTTAACACCCAAGTATCGATTGTGAACTGTTGCGTGTTGCTCGATTCTAAGTCGTAATTCGAGTGGATGGTAGACTTCGGAATCCAAATTTGTTTTCCGCTTTCGAAAAGGATCAGAAGCGCTTTTTCGGTCTTTCTCTCGCATATCCCTCTAACCTTAACGGATTCGTTGTCGAGATTTATTTTTTCTAATTGCGAGGGGGGAACTTGACTAGTAGTTTGGTTTTTTGGTTCTGATACGCCTACCGTTTCTTCTGTCACTAATAGCTCTGATTTTTGCTCGTTTGTTTCAATGACAGCAGGTTTCTTAAAGCCACCGTTTTTGGATTTAACGGTCGAATTTGCTATTTTCTCTTCGAATACATGCTCCAATAGCGCTTTAAACACCACAACCTCGGAGTAGTTTAACATTTTGTAGTAATCGCCACCGTTGACGTGGAATCTTTCTTTATTTTCTTTATCCCATTTGAAAAAAATAGAAGTTTTATTTTCTTCGAAGATGTGAATCGTTTTCCAACTTGGCGCTTCTTTGCGTAGTACTCTTAGGATGAGCACCATTTCTTCTAGAGAGAATTTAATGGACTTTCCTTCTCCTTTTGAGGGCTTTTCCCACGTTCCATTATCTTTCTTTTTGATAAACCTTAAAAAAAAAAATTGGTTACTCCAGGAACTACTGTCAAAAAACATCCCCCCACTCGAACCAAAAAACGCTTTGTTGTGATATTCTACCATAAGTCGATCAACTTGTACTAATTACTAAGTAATCAGATTTTACTTATTTAAAGAAAAATTTATTATTCAAATTTACAATTAAATCGAAGTCTTTACTGCTTGAGCTAACCGATACGACATTAAAGGAAGCACTGCATTACCAATTTGCTTAATCAGGTATGTCTTCGAACGATATATCTAAAATGTCAATCGCGTACACGATTTCGAATCCGGCTTTGACAAACCCTATATCGAGCCCTCCACAACCGCTAAACAAACTGCAAACTTTTATTTTTGTTCCCATAACTACTTGAGATAGGAAACAAGTGAGTGCTTTTAAAAAAAAAAATACTAGAATAGTTTTAGGTTTAAGGACAAATTCCCGTATCTCTATTTGTGTTGATTTGATAATCTATAACCTGTGGTTTTAGCAAATTATTTGACGAAGTTTGCAATTTTTCTATCGATACGAGAGATTCTCTGTCTATCCAGACGATATTTCCATCGTTTTCTATCCATATAAAATTCTCTTCTCTTTCAAGGAAATTATCTAACTTAGATTCGTTAATTTCGCCGTAGCAAACTTTTTTTTCCCCGTCTCGTTCGTATCTTATCCTAACCACGGTGTTATCATTTTCGTTCATGTCTACTCGTAAAAATATAAGTATATAAAGAACAAGAAATTTTTCTTGCTCGATCGAAAAACCTCGATGTTAATATTAACATTTTTGAAGTTTAATTATATAAATATCACAGCTTATATTACTATATTAAAGGCAAAATTAACGATTACAAATGAACGACGATAACAATCCCTCTGTGTTGAAAGATTGTATAAAATTTATTCAACAGCACAAAAGAGAAGCCCCATTTGAAGATACTCCTTTTATTGAAGGAGAGGATGAAATAAGTTATGATATCGCTAAAGAAAGAATTTTTCCAATTCCGATCTGTAACATTTCGCAAAAATTAGGCTTCGTGGACGGAGGGACTGCCTCAATTTTGAGCGCAGCAGATTTTAGTATTAGTTTGAATAGAGTTGCAGGAGCATTATTCGAAGGAAATAAAATTACTTCTTTCAAGAAAACTCCCGAAGTTATAGAATTTTATACTGCCACGATCCTAGAGCCTATGACAGATGGAAAAATGGCTTACAACATCCAACTATTTCCGAGAGAACCAGAATTTAAAGAATTTTTGCCAGACGAAGAAATTATTATACCCTTGAGTGAAGTAAGACAATTAATTGGATTTCGATTTATGCCGAGAATTGAGATTTTTGGCGGAGTTGCAATGAGGTTTGCCGAATGGACATACGCTACCAAACTTATCGAATATGAACTGGATAAGGGAGATATATTTATTCGAGATGGATCGCTTCAAACTGGATATAAAGACGAAATCTTGTTGGTGAGAGAATTACACGCTACGGCCAAAGAGAAAAATGTGTATATTACTGGACTCTCAAAGACGTGTAGGTTGATTACAAAAAGCGGGGATTCCTTAATCTCTTTAGTTGATATGATGGCAACTAAAAAATATCCAGAAGAGAAGTGGTATTATCATCCAATTTATAGAATAACTAAGGCAGATAATTTAGCAGACGTTTATTTCGTGAAACTCCACAAATATGCTCGCTCGCCTTTTAGGTTTGATATTTATTTAGACCAGTCAAAAAAGTTAGATCAACAAGAAAAAGAAGTAATCATCTCAAATTTAGCAGAAAATTCAACCGATTTATCGTTTCCCGGTTATCCCTACGGTTTAATCAAAGTAGATCAATTATCGAGAGTTGCTGCAAGGGAAATTGGGCCTCAAAAAATTCAGTTAATGGCTGAATTCGATTCGGAGCTTTACGAAAAGTTTATTTTGCCACGCATTCGCTCCATCGACGCACACGATCTCTTAAACGCAATAAGAAAAAACTAAAAATTAAATTAAAATTATAACTCAAGTATGAAGGTAATAAAAAATGACAGAATTAGGAAATAAAATAGGAAGTTTCGTATCAGGGTCTTTTGCAAAATTAATGCTAAGACAAAAATCCGAAAAGGAATTTGAGATTGGAGAATTAATTGTCGCTGGAAATAGTGCGAACGAATATTCAATCTTCCAGATTAAAGATTTATTTTACGGAAGCCAAATTCCCGATAGTTCTTTGGAGTTAATGGCGGGGTATAAATTAGAAAGAGAACGCTCAAATCTCAAAATTTACGAGCCTGAACTAAGGAATTACGTACTTGCCCACGCAAGGGAATTAATATCCGTTAAAAAAAACGAGGTTTCAGGAGATTTTAATCTTACAATTCCCAAAAAATTACCCAAATTCTTTTCAGATATTTACGAATTAGAAGAATCTCACCTTCAATTTTTCCAAGAAGAAGAGATTGAGACGCCGTTAAACCTTGGAAAAGTGCGTTCTGGTTCGAAAGTCTTAAATATAAACGTTAAGGTTAACGCTCCAGAGGTATTAAAACATCATATATTAATACCGGCGGCAACGGGAAGAGGTAAATCTAATTTGGTAAAAACAATTCTTTACGATCTTCTGGACAACGATAAGTGTGGTAAATTAATATTTGACCCCCATAACGAATATTACGGAAGCACAAATCAAAAAGGTTTGAGAGATCACCCAAAAAGTCCTGAATTCTTAGAATATTATACAACAAGAAAAAATCCGGGAGCGAACGATTTGAAATTTAACATGAACCTCATTAATCCGGCACACGTTATTGGAAGTATTAGCCTTACCGACGCCCAGAAACAAGCAATGGTAGTGTTTTATCGGGCTGATAGAAAAAAGTGGATTCAAAATATATTTGAGGATCAGTCAATAGCAGAATTAAAAACCAAAGGAATTCAACTTACAACTATCGAAGTTCTAAGGAGGAAGATTGGGCTACTATTAAACCTTTACCTTGAAGAAGACGGAACTCTAACCGAAAGAGGAATTTATAAAGCTAACGGCTACGAGCAAACTACGCACGCTATAATAAGTTCTTTATCTGAGGGCAAAACAGTTATTATTGATAGTTCCTTATTAGAAGGCGCAGAAGAGATATTTATCGCCTCAATTATCGTAGAAGGAGTGTTTAAAGCTTACAAAAAGCTTAAGTTTGACGATAAATTGCGCGATAGACCTGTTATCTCAATCGTAATCGAAGAAGCTCCGCGAGTTATTGGAAAAAAAGTGTTAGATTCAATTGACAACGTCTTTGGAAAGATCGCAAGGGAAGGAAGGAAATTCCAAATCGGTCTTATCGCAATTACGCAGCTTCCGAGCATAATCGATCGCGAGATTCTTGCCAATATGAACACAAAAATTATTCTTGGAAACGAAATGGGTCCAGAACGAAGGGCTTTAATTGATAGTGCTGCCCAAGACTTATCGGACGATTATCAAACGATCGGAAGCCTTGATAAAGGAGAAGCTATTGTCACATCTACATTTACTAAATTTGCAGTTCCAATTAGCATACCTTTATTTGAAGATTTTATTAAAGAAGGGAAACAAAAACAAAATTCAAAAACTAAAACAACATCACCTGGATTTTCGTAAATCTTAAGTGATTAAAAATAAATAAGTAAAAGGTCAAAAGATTGATTGTAAAATTTGCACATTTATCTGATTGTCATTTGGGAGCTTGGAGAAACGAAGTACTAAATCAAATGGGATACGAAGCGTTCGAGCAGACAATTGATACAATTCTTAAAGAGGAAGTAGATTTTGTTATTATTAGTGGCGATCTATTCGACATCAGTAATCCAAAAGTGGACGTCGTGGATTTAGCAGTAAGAGAGTTAAAGAAATTACAAGACAAAAACATCCCGGTCTATGGAATAATGGGCTCGCACGATTTTTCACCGTCTGATAATTCAATGATCCGTCCTTTAATTTCGGCAGGATTATTTATAGACCTATCTAAAGGTGAAATAACGGACGATAAGAAATTAAAATTAAAATTTTTCCAAGATGAAAAAACGGGTATAAAACTAACCGGATTACGAGCGCGGAAGCGAAGTTTAGAAATCGAAGATTATAAACGACTACTGCGGGAAAATTTAGAGAGTGAGACAGGAATCAAAATATTTGTATTACATACTATGATGAGCGAATTAAAACCTATAGAATTCAAAGAAATGGAATCTTCTCCTAAATCGCTCTTACCTCAGAATTTTGCGTATTACGCTGGTGGTCACCTACATAAAACTGTTCCCGAAGAATTACGAGAAGGCGATGGAACATTTGTTGTTGATCAAAAAAATAACATTATTTACCCTGGATCGCTTTATCCGACCAATTTTCGCGAGCTTGAAAAAAATCGATATGGAGGCTTCTGTATCGTTTCTGGAGATATTAACGCCGAATCTCAAAGTGCGAAGCTTACGATTAAATATATCCCGATAAAACCGCGAGATATTGTTACACTTACGATTGATTGCGCTAACAAGACCGCTTTAGAATCTATAGAACTTATAGCCCAAAAAATTTCTGGCTTAGATGCCGAAGGAAAAATCGTAACGGTCAGAATTATCGGCTCGCTTACTTCTGGGAGAGCCTACGAAATTAAATCGAGCGAAATTGCAGAACAACTAAAGAATAAAGGAGCGCTCGACGCCTTAATTAATAAGAATGCTCTTACATCGAGAGATTACGCTCCAGTAAGCGTGGCGGTAGGTAAAACAAACGAGGAGATCGAAGAGGCGCTCATTCACGAACACGCTGAAAAAACTACCATGAAAAAGACATCCAAAAAAGACATGGAAAACAAAATTCACGGAATCCTAGACGTGTTGGGCACCGATAGAGAGGAAGGAACTCAAGTTAGAGAATACAACGAACAAATATTGCGTCAATTTCTTGAGATTTTTGACCTAACTAAAAAGGAGAAGAGCTTATGATTTTAGAATCAATTACAATAGGAAACATAAGAAGCATAAAAAAAATGGATCTTACTTTTCCTCAGACAACTATGCTTTTTTACGGCGATATTGGGAGTGGAAAAAGTTCAGTTCTAAAGGCGATCGAATTCGCTCTATTTGGAACGCTAAAAAGTGGGGATTTAAGCGGAGATTCTATCTTACGTCGAGGTGAAAACAAAGCTTCTGTGGAGCTAGCTTTTTTACTTGATGGTAATAGATACGTTATAAAGAGGGGGCTTTCAAAAAGTAAGGCTGGGACGGTCTCACAGACGAAAGGATCGTTTACAATAAACGGTAGTGTAACGTCTTACGCCCCCACTGATTTGCGTAGAAAGATTTTAGAAACGCTCAACTATTCAGTTACAAGGTACGAACGAGCACAAAAAATTGATTTGTTTCGATACACGGTATATACGCCCCAAGAATCAGTAAAAGAGATTTTAGAAGCTGCTCCAGAAAAACGATTTGAAATTTTAAAGGACGTATTTGGCATTGAGAAATACGAAGTTGCGTTAAGAAATATCAAAATTATAATCGATTTTTTAAGAGACGATAGTAAAGAGATCGAATTTCGAATTGGTCAACTCGAAGGGATCGAAGATATTATTCCTGAAAAAGAAAAAGAATTACAAGAGCAAGAGAGCAAAATTAGTAGCATGGAAAAAGATGGTGAAGTTAAACAAAACGAGATAAACCTCGTTAAGAAAGATTTTGACGCAATAAAATCTAAAAAAGAAGACTTATCAAAGAAAATAATAGAACTCGAGGGAAAAGAAAAGACCTTTAAAGATTATATTGACCTAAAAGAAAAATACGCGAAAGATCTTGAAACTGCCAAAAATAACATTACTACAAACGAACAAGAAGCTAAAAAAATAGTATTAGCTGAACTGTCAAGAGATTTAACTGAAGATCAGATACGAGCTCAAATCTCCGAAGCCCGAGAACAAATATCGGAAAAAGGAAAAAAAAAAGCAGTTATCGAGCAGAAAATTAAAGATGTCGATAAATTATTAAAAGAAGGGAAATGTTCGATGTGTGGACAAGAAATCCACGAAGAGAAGCGATTTAAAACAGAGTTAAAAGACGCGTTAGGCAAAGTTGATTCGTTTTCAAATGTAATAGCAACGTTATCTAAAAATATTGACGCATCAGAACTAAATCTGAAAAATTTACAAGACTACACGGCCAATAAGAGTAAAATAGAGCTATACGAGAAGCTAGTCGAAGCAAGTAAAATACAAGAAACGGATAATCAGAAAAAACTAGACGAGATAGTAGTAAAAATAACCCAACTACAAAAAGAAATAGATGGAGCGCTAAAAGCTTTCAAAATCGCTGATATATCCGAATTAAAACAATTAGAGGTAGGCATTAAAGAAAAGCTAGCTACGTTTGAGAAGAAGATAGAAGAACTGAATTCCCTAAAGAACGCCATTGACATCGAGTTAAGCGCTGAAAGCAAAACTCTAGAGTATATGAAAAAAGAAGTTAGCGATTTAAAAACTTGGTTAGAAGAAAAGAAAAAATTAAAAGAGAAGCTGGAACATTCTACTGAGATTAGGAATTGGATAAAAGACCAATTTCCCGTGTTATTAAGAGATATTGAAAGGCAGATTTTAATTTCGAGCGCTCGCGAGTTTAACACCTTTTTTAAAGAATGGTTTAACGTATTAGTTGAGAGCGGAAATATAGAAGTTGAGATTCGCCCTGACGATTTTCAGCCAATAATTAACGTGAACGGATATGATTCTCCCTTTAAAGATCTTTCAGGAGGAGAAAAAAGTGCGATATCATTGGCTTACAGGTTAGGGTTAACTAAGATCATTAACGAACGGTATCAGGACGTAAAAACCAAAGATTTACTGATTTTAGACGAGCCTACTGACGGTTTTAGCCAGCAACAAGTTAATCGCATGCAAGAGATTTTTAACTCGCTGAACACTTCCCAGATGATTATCATTTCTCACGAAAGGGCCTTAGACTCGTTTGTAACTGATATATATACGTTTAAAAAGAACAACCACATTACAAAAGTTGTAAGGGAGTCAATGTAGGATTTAGATTAAATTCTTAAACTTAATGAATTAATGGATAAATCAATATTTTTTATTATTATTTTAATATGATAATTATATAATTGATCTTAGTTTCTTTGTAAAGATGACATTCGATAAGGGACATCTCGTTTCTAAAATAAAAGAGAAAACTAAAATTCAGTATCATGAGAAAATTCTCAAAGAAGGAAGAGAAATTAAACCTGAATGGATGATTAATCCGCAAAAACCTGAAAATCTTGTTGGAGATATTTTTGATGAGCTCTTGACTCTGCTTAAAATCCCTAATGAATCTATAATTACTCAAACTAGGGTTGAAAGGTATGATCTTTTTAAAGAGAAACGATACAGATATCCCGATTATCAGTTAATTAAACATCGAAGATCCGAGAAAAACTTGTATATTGAATTAGAACCATACAATACAGATATCGAAATAGGAGTAAAACAAGCAAAAGAATGGATAAGCGATATTACTATAGGAACAGTTGCCAATGCGATGGCAATTAATTTAAATAAATTTATTTTGATCTATTTTGATGGTAAAAAAGTTCGAAAAAAAGAACTTTCAGTGGAAGAAGCTTGTTCTTATTTATCTGAAATTGTGTCTGGAAAAGAATTATCAATTAAATTAGATGAAATCAATAAAATCACAGATCAGTTTTACAATCAATTTTCTGCAATAATTCATAGTGGAACGTATACAAGTATTATAAACGAGAAAATAACAATTCTTCCCGAAAATAGCATTGTTGAAAACCTTTTATACGCTAAAAAATTTAGCGAGATGGAAAAAATAGAATTCATTTATACAATATTTAACAGGTTAATCTTTATCAAAATATTAGTAGATTGGAATCTTTTTCCAGAAATATTTTCTTATCTTCGAAAAGTCCCCCATCATTTAATACATACAGAATTAAATAATCTTTTTTTTAGAACTTTATCAGTCAGAAAAGGAGATAGAATTAATTTACCTAAAGCTTATGATGATATACCATTTCTAAATGGAGGTTTATTTAGGATTACTACGATTGAAAAAGATAATCCTAACATAACGATAGATCCGGATTATTTACTAATAATACTTGATTTTTTAGAGGAATATACATTTATAGAAAATGGGTCAAGTAAATCTTCAATAAATAGTGAAGTTCTGGGTTATATTTTTGAAAAAACGATTGAATTTCGCAAGGGTACAGGATCATACTATACTCACGCAATAATTTGTGATTTTATGTGTGAAAGTGTTCTCTATCCACATTTAATCGCAAGAATGAACGATTATTTAAAGGCGATTGGATATAAAGAAGGTGAATTATTGGAAAACTTCGAGGAAATATTCATGTTAAAGGAAACATCTTTAAATAATTTGTATGAGAAGGTAATAAGAAATCTGAAAGTATGTGATATATGTGTTGGCTCTGGAGCTTTTCTCTTAGCTATGGGTAATCTTTTACTTGAAATACACGAAAGAATTCTAACGATCCTTCATAAAAAAGTAGATAAGATAGAATTAAAGCAGAATATTGTGGAGTCTAATCTATTTGGCGTAGATCTTATGCTTTCAGCAATTCAAATCTGCCAATTGAGATTATGGCTATGGATTTCAGAAGGTTCTAAAGAGCTAAAACCATTACCCAATATAGAATATAATCTAAGAGTAGGAAACACTCTTTTAGGTTCTACTACAACGATAAATATTCAATCAATTAATTATAAGTTTATTAAAAAAATAAAAAAAGCAACTTTCTTAGGCGAGAGTATTCCAGAATATAAAGAAATTATAAAAGAGTTTGAAAAAATGACTGTGAGTTTTCAATCTTTAAAAAAGTTGAAAACATTGCTCTTAGATCTTTACGTGTATAGTCACGATACAAATACGATTTTATTAAAAGAATTAATTGAAGATTTAAACGAACTAATTGTAGAAAGCGCTGATATTCTTTATTTGGAAGTATTTAAGAAAGATGTTAAAAAAATAAAACTTAAAAACGAAGTTTCCCATGATTTCTTAAGGAATTTAAAAGCCTTTCATTGGTATGTCGAATTTCCACAAGTATTTCCTAAAGGGTTTGATATAATCGTAGGTAACCCTCCTTATATTTCTACAAAATTCTTAACAAAAATTCCTTTAGAACAAGATATTCAGGCTCTTACTAAAGAACGAGATAAAAAGAAAAAGAAAGTAAAGAAATTAAAATCTAAGGATTATATTGAGAAATATCAGAACGAAGTAAGAAGTCTAGAAGAGCAAATCATTACTAAAACTGAATTGCTTCAAACAGAACCCTATCAAAAGGAAATTCTCTATAATAAGATTTATAAAAATTTTTTAAAAAATCATTATAAATGGGCTTATAAGATTTATGACATCTTAATACCTTTTTTTGAGAAAGGATTCGAACTATTAAAAAATAACAAAAAAACTTATTTAAGCTTTATAACGTCGAATAAATTCTTGGCAACAGATTATGGTGAGTTGATAAGGAAAGCCTTTTTAAACGAATTTCAAATAGAAATCATCATCGATATATCAATGATAAAGGTGTTTAAGGATGCTGCTGTTTACCCAATTATTATTTCAATAAAAAAATGTGAACCGATTGAACATTGGAATGTTGCGATAGGAAGATATAAAGACATAAATCAATTGGGAAATTCATTATATTCTGTTGAACAGGAGAGATATAACAAAATTGATACCAAATTTTTAATTTATATCCCGCTGTATATGGAATCCTATACTTTATTCGATAAATTATACTCTCATTCAAAATGTACTACTGTCGGGGAAGAATTTCTTAATTCCTATCGTGCATTTCATTTTACAGAATGGGGAGATTACGAGATCTTTGTTAAAGATCAACCTGGAGAAAAACTTGGTGACGACTATTTTTTATATGTCACTAATAATGATATATCTCCTTTCAGAATTGAAACGGAAAGACTCTTATATTTTCATAAGTCAGTTTCTAAAAAGACGAATCCTAAGAACATCATTATAGAAGATGAGAAATGGAATATTTTTAACAGTGAACTTTTATTAATCAAAGAAGTCGCATTAGATCTAATTTGTGCATTAGGAAAAAACTATGCAAATATAGGTAAAATTTATGCACTTAGACTAAAGGAGGATTCAGAATTTGGAAATATTTCAAATCTTTATTTTTTAGCTCTTTTTAATTCAATACTATTAGACTTTTATTTTCGGGTCATTTTTTGGAACACACATCTAAGTGGCGGATATTTAAATTATCATTTTAGTTACCTATCGATATTACCGCTCTTAAAGATTAAGCCAACCTCAATCGAATTAAAAAGAATAGTGTTTCTATCTCAGTATTTAACGATTCATTCGAACGAAATAATTAATTTACTACTTAATTTTCTAGTAATAAACGCTTATTTTCCAGATGAATTTCTAATCCCTACATCAATAATTGACATTATAGATGAGAATAGAAGTAAACATAGAAATGAAAATAAAATCAATAAGGTTTTTGAAAAACTAGAAGATATAAAGAGAGAGATTTCTGCATTAGAAAGTCACAAAATATATCAGATTATAAAGAAAGAAAGAAAATTTAAAGAAACTTAATAAATTTTTGGATGATTTACCAAAGAACCAATAAGATTTTAACTCCAAATTAATTGGGACTCATGCTTTATATTTTTGAAAACAAATAAAATCTTTAATAAACCTCAAGCTTACAATGTGAAAGAAATTGTGATTAGAGACGGAGATTTATCCTTAGCAGGGAACCATCCACTATTTAACTCGTTTACATTTGTAAAAGGGATTGGCGGTAAAGCAGAAACGATGCTCAGAGAATTAGGCATACGTTGTTGGAATGACGTGATAAAAAAACAGCGTCCTGAACTGTTTCCAAAACAGAAGTGGGTTACCTTATGGAATGGCGTCAATTCAGCAATAGAAGCTCTAAAAGTCCTCGATATATCCCAACTAACAAGGCTTATACCCAATATACAACATTGGAAAATGATCCCAAACTTTATTGACCGTATTGCTTACCTCGATATTGAGACGACCGGTTTAAGCCCTCACTATAGCCATATAACAACTATTGCCGTTTACGATGGAACGAGAGTTCACGATTTTGTTAGAGGTGATAATTTACACGATTTTCCGGATTTTATTTCGAAATTTTCTGCAATAACTACTTTTTACGGTAAAGCTTTCGATATTCCGTTTATCAGGCACGAAATGGGAATCGGTTTTAATCAAATCCATTTTGACGTGTGCTTCTTACTCAGGAGATTACAGATAAAGGGTGGCTTAAAAAAAATTGAAAAAAGGTTTGGAATCTCGCGTGGTGCTCTTGAAGACTTGGACGGCTATTCTGCGGTGCTCTTGTGGAAAAAATATAAACAAACTAAAGAAAAAGAATATCTCGAAACGTTATTGGCCTATAATAACGAAGACGTTATCAACCTCGAGTTCCTCTTACATCAAGCCTACAATTTACTGATCGAAAAAGAACACTCCTTTACGCCTCCTTTAGAATTTCCAAAAAAGAAGGTTACAAATCCTTTTGTGGCGAACAAACGAGTTGTGAAAGAAATATTAGGAAGAAGGACAAATTTATACCGTTAATTGACGAGTTAAGAAAAGAATGAACCGAAGTTTTTCACAAATTAATATTAAATGTTATATTATAGTAATCATATGGCACTTATAATCACACATCCCGGTTCTGCACATTTAGACGATTTTTTGTCTTGCTGCTTGGTCGTGAATAAGAGCGGAAACATAAAGAAGATCAAGAGGAAAGAACCAGATAAGGCAGAAATTAAAGATCCTGCGATATGGAAACTCGATGTTGGGGAAAGGCTCGATCCCGAAATAAAGTGTTTTGATCACCATCAAGACGGCATGAATGAAGAATGTACTCTTTCCTTATTGTTAAAGAACTGGGGATTGTGGTCAATTGCTAACGAAGTTCATAAGTGGCTCAATATCGTGGTGGTAAACGATACTAAAGGACCGAAAGAGGTAACAAAGCAGTTAAAAATTTCTTTTAAAGCCATGGGGGCTTTAGATTCGTTTGTTGAAAGGACGATACTAGATTTGTTTAAGAAACAGAAGGAAATTAAAAAAGAGAGCCTACTTTTCTCGCTTATGGAAATTATTGGTCAGAATTTTTTTGCGTTAATTGACGAATACGCTACTGTTATGGAGAAAGTGAACGAAAAATTAGAATATAAAACTATTAATGGAGTACAATCGATCTTTTGCTACGAGGGGCTTACCCATTCTAGCACTCTGTTACGGATTATAAGAGATAAAATGATTGAAAAATGGCCAAACTTAAAGGGGGGGATTGCTGTCTACCCTAATAAAAGAGTTAAGGGCACAATTGCTTTACGGCGATATGATGACGATGAGAGGGTAAATTTTTCGAGGATATCCAATTACGACAAAGTGGTATACTCACATCCTGCAGGATTTTTTATATCTGTGGAGCAAATGACTAAAGATCAGTTGGAGCAATACATTAAGGACGCCATAAAAAAGTAATTTTTTAGAAAACACATTAAATTAATTCTTTCCAAGTTTATCTGCCGTTGTAAATGACGATTTATTATCTTTTGATGTTTCTTTTTTCGATAATACAGGTTTGTAACGGACTGACGATCTTTTGTAGACTTTAGGGTTTAATTCCCCGACAAACTGAGATACGCGCACCGTCTGAGGACCTCGATAAGTATTTCTTACCGCCGGTGAAATAAGATACAACTCGTCCTTAGTTCTTGTTGTTGCTACGTAAAACACTCTTCTTTCCTCTTCGTAGGCGTCAGCGTCTCCAATCACCCTACTGGAAGGAAACGAATCCTCGCACAGCATAGGGATGAACACCACTCGCCACTCCAAACCCTTGGCTCGATGAACTGTAGATAAAACCACCGGTTTTTCATCCTCGGTTTGAGAGCCCATTTTGGTCGTTCTAGATTCTAAAGCCGAAGCGTTCAAACTTAAATTTTCCAAAAATTTTTGAGTGGTCGGATAGCTTTGAGCGTACACGCCTAATTGATTCAAATCTTCCAATCTGTCTTGCCAATTATCGTACTTAGCCTTAATATGGTCTTCAAGTGCCCCTATTAACTTTTGAACCACCTCAGTTGGGGGGTCGTCAACCGTAAACCCTTTTAAATTTTTAGCGTGAGAAAGTAAGTTTTTAACGCCGTCTTTTGAGATTCTTGAACCTCTAAGCTGCTTATCGATAAAGGTCTTACTCGAAACGTTGGTAATCGGATCGTCTGTTTTTGAAATTACTCCAAAAATTTTTGCTGCTGAAACATTACCTATCCCTGGAACAATGCTAAATATTCGAGACCACGAGATTTCGTCGTAAGGGTTTTCAATTACCCGCAAATGAGCAATCATGTCTTTTATATGGGCTTTTTCGAAGAACGCTACTCCTGCTCGGACTTCGTAAGGGATGTTTTTTGCCTTTAGTTCCAACTCAATTCTAATCGTATGAAACCCCGCCCTTACGAGAATTGCCATTTCGTTCAGTTTGTAGCCATCTTGGCGCAATTTTAAAATTTGGTTTGCGATAAACCTTGCTTGGTCTTTATCGTCTCCTAAGTTAATTTGATAAGGTTTGACTCCCTTTGGGCGAGTTGCTCTCATTAATTTTTTGAACTGATTTTCGTTGTGTTCTATGCAATCATTTGCTAAGTCTAATATTTGAGGGACGCTCCGATAATTGTAGGTAATGGTGTATCTTTTACATTTTTTATAATTTTTTCCGAAATTCAAAATGTTCTGAAAATTCGCACCCCGAAAAGCGTATATGCTCTGGGCATCATCGCCGACCGCCATAATGTTTCGTTCTGGATTTTGCAACACGATTTTATGAATAATTTCGTCTTGGATATAGTTAGTATCTTGATATTCGTCAACCAATACGTATTTAATCTTACTTGCTATTAGTTTAGCAATAGATCTTTCGTCGAGCAATTTACTCCAGAACACAAGCAAGTCGTCGAAATCTAATAAACCATCGTCTGCTTTTTTAGTTTTGTAAATTTTAATAACTTCGTTCAATTTAGCGTAAATAGGATCGCTATCAAACTGGCCATACTTCCATTGGACGACTTCTTTAATAGATTTGTTACAATTAATAGAAAAAGATAAAATTGATTTGACCATTGCCGAAGTAGGAAACCGCTCTTCGAGATCTTTTACGCCTGCTTTATCGATTGACAACTTCATTAACCCTTTGGCGTCGGTCTCGTCCATGATTGTGAAATTAGGCTTTAATCCTAGCGTTTTTGCGTACATCCTCAAGAACCGGTTGGCAATCGAGTGGAAAGTTCCTCCCCAAATACCTTTTGGTTTTTTTCCAAGTAAGATTTCTACGCGTTTAATCATTTCGTGAGCAGCTTTATTGGTGAAAGTCACCAACATTATCTGACTAGGTTTAACTCCGGACACTAAAAGTTTAGCAACAGAATAGACGATGGTCCTTGTCTTTCCAGAACCAGCTCCGGCAATAACTAACATTGGCCCTTGAATATTGTTCACAATTTCGAGCTGTTCTTCGTTTAAGCCCGTCTCGAAATCTATCTCGTTATATTCCTCTATTGTTACTGGTTTTTCGATGTCTTCTAGTGATTTCGCGTAATCTTCGTCATAAAACTCAAAGACGAATTCCTCCTCTCCACTCTCTTTTTTTTGTGTCATGAGCAAATTCAATATGATAATATCTTTTTTACTATAAATTAAATTTATTTCCGTTTATCAGTGCCTACCATTAAAATCAACACTAAACAACATCCGATGATCAAAAACGTCAAAAAATCAGTAGTAGCTATGTAAATTAGGACTCCTATTCCAACCAAACCTAATATTGTTACAATTAGTAAGATGAGCAAAATATTTCGTTTGTGTTTTTTCTTGGTAAAAGCTAAACAATCAAGACAATAATATTTTTCCTTATAGATTTTAGTAGAATGTTTTCTCGTGTCTAATTTTTTATCGCACTCGGAACAAATAACCCAATATTCGCAGCGCTCACAAAGTCTAGGATTTTTGGGGATTAAATTATCTTGGAGGTTATTAATTGCTTTTTTCAACTTGACCGATTCTGTTGTTCTTCTTACTTGATGTTTCCAATCAAATTCAGTATAGTTTCCTTTTATAGTTTTATTACACTGAACACAATAAGCGCGAACAGGCTTTGAGTTTTTTATTTGTCGTAATAATTCGTTACCGTCCCAAAATTCTATTTCTATAGCTCTATCTTTTTGTTCTATTGCAACAGTTCTTGTAAAAAATCCGGTTGTAACAAAAATACCGTGATTAGCACGCATCCTCCGACAAGCATCAGCAAAAATTCTCACATCGCGAGAACCAACCTTATTATCGGCAGAATATTTTTTGCATTCAAATAACACTTTTTCCGCTTGTTTAATCGCAGAAATATCGTAACCAGAATCTGCGGCTTGACTCGTAAGTTTAACGGCGGAATAACCCAACTTGGGGAGTAATTTTGCGATATATTCCTCAAACCCCCTTGGTGTATCGTTCCTTAAAGATTCTAACGAGATCATTTTGCGATTTTGTTTTGTCTTTTAACAACTAAAACATTTCTTAATAAAATGTACCTTATTAAAGGTTAATAAATCTCACTTTTCCTCCCAGTTGAACCTCGAGATCAAAAAAATTTTATAAAGAAATGAAATACTAATAAGATACTGTAGTTTGTTAAAAAAATAAAGACAAAAATGTGATAAATGCTCGTGTTCGTAAGAAGTTATAGCAAAAAGGCTCTAATTATTTTTATAATAATGTTAACTTTACCAATGACAGTTGTACATGGAGAAGAACGAACCGACTATCTATCTCCTTTTGCGTGGACAAACTTTAGTTTGACTTTACCCGAAAATTTTAATCTCAACTGGGAATTTGAGACGTATAACAGCTCTTTTCAAGCTTTAGTGAGAATAGATGATCCTGATGGTCA
>JAUVNS010000034.1 GCA_030599585.1 Promethearchaeota archaeon
CATGGACGGTTGGAGGTAATGGTGGTAACCCAAACGACTCTCGCAAATCTCTCCATTTTTTATTTCCTTCTCCATTGGCTGGCACACCATGTCCAGTTTTGTAAAATATGTTATTAGCTAAATTGAAATGAGCGTCTAAAATAAAGCCTTCTTCAACAGCGATATTTCTTAACTTTATAATCATATCAGTGACAGGAATATCTCGTGGGCATCGCTCATAACAAGTATAACACGTACTACAAAACCAAATATCAATATCTTGTAATACAGATTCATCACCTGTTAATGCTCTACGAAGAACCGAACGCGTTCGATACGCAGTTCTTCTCCCAGATGGACAAGAGCCTGTACATGTTCCACAGTTAATACACGCTCTCAGCTTCTCTAAACCGGCGTCAACAAATTTTTGAGCAATTTTTGAGCTCGTGGCATTATAAACCTTTCTTTTTATGTATTTTTCTACATTTTCACTCATGATTAATCCAAATCCCCATTTTAAAATAGATTTAATAAAAGGTAAAAAACTAAGTCTTCACATAAACGTGATTGATCAAACAAATCAATTGATAATCTTATATGTGAAAAGGTAATTGTCTTAAAAAAATTTATTATGATTAAATAATAACCAAATTCCTACAATTTGCTATATCGTATATTGTATATTTTTAAAAGGTAAATGATTAGATTTATTGGATTACAGCCTAATCTATTATCAAAATTAGAGTACAGCGATGCTATTCTAAAAAGAAAGAAGAATAAAATATTATAAAGAGAAAAATTGTTAGATTGGGAATTTATTCAGCGATCGTTTTATCGTGATATTTATGCCCTAAAGAACTCGCCGCTAATGTAAATCGATTAAATAATCCAGCGGGATCTTTAATTAATTCCATGACTTCGTCTGGGTCCTTGTCTTTACAGAGTGAGCCTAAAGTACTAATAAATTTAACACCAGGATCAACAACTCCTGTAACTGCTCCATAACATCCTAAACAAGGAGCGTTAGCTTTATTGGGGCAAATCGTTCCGCACCCTGCTTGGGTTACTGGTCCTATGCAAATATACCCTTGTTCTAAAAAGCAAGTATCCATTGTAGACAATCCTTCGTAGTCACGCTTTAATTGAACGGGAAGCTTATCAGTTATGTCTCGATCGCAGTGGCTACATACGGATTTAGAACTGAACTTGAAATTAGGATCGTCTCTTAATAAATATAATGAAATTCCAAGTATATCATCGATAATCTCAACTCCGGAGGGAGCAACAGCTAAAGCAAACTTTCTGTCCTCACCAATCTGTACGTCTTTCAATTCAAAACTGTTTGGTTCGTATGCTAATCTCTGAAGTATATCTCCGCGGAAATAAAAGTTCGTAATGTTTGATGCTCCCGTGTATAAATCTAAAAAGTGTTGTATACTCGCTGCGTGTTCTGGAGCTAATTCTACTGTACTGAAAAGGATTTCTCTTAACTGTATAACTTTTTCGCCAGGCTTGTCTGTCGATTTAAAGCACCCAAAACAAATATCTCCGGTATTCGGACACATCAAATCGCATCCAGCGGCAGTAATTGAACCATAACATAAAATGTTCTCGTCTAAGAAACATCCTTTATTTTTTAAGTTGCACGAGTTGCAGACGCAGCCCTTTTTATCTAGCGTTGATGGTCCTTCTCCAACGAGAGTAAGCAAAAATGATATAGCAGCAATAATATTATCAGTAGTCGGCGGACAACCAGGAACAAATACGTCTACATCGATTATTTTATCAACATTGACGATAAAATCCTCAAATCCAGGAACATTCTTAGTAGGTTCTTTCGGTTTTTTGTCTGTTATTGATTCAGTTTCAGTAAACTTACGTTTTACGAGCTCTTCTTTATCGTATAAGTTGGCTAAACCTGCTACGCTTCCATAACACGAACAAGCTCCAATTGCAACTATAATTGCACATTTCTGTCTCATTAGTTTAGCGTTTTCAGTATCCTTTTTAGTCCTGGCAACGCCTTCAATAAACCCTACTAAGATATCTTTATCAGGTCTTTCAATAAGAGAGTCCAACTTAAAATCTACTACAGCTGGCCAGTAAACGATCTCTAATTGCGGTAATATTGGCAATAAACCTAAATGAGCGTTTAACAAGCTCTGATGACAACCCCAGCAACTACTAAGTTGCATGAACGCGACTTTTATCGGCATTTTAGATCATTCTTTTTTTTTTATATAGATTTAATTCTAATTTAATTTATACTTTATACTTAATGAAAAAAATATAATAAAATGAAACTTATGTAGGCTTTTCAGATCGTGTAATGAGTTCTGTCCAAAATGGTTCTTTGTATTCACCAGAATAATAAATTTTGTTAATTTTTACCTTTATTGCGCCAGTTGAGCAAGCTGTTTCGCACGCGCCGCATTTAACACAAGTGGCTCTCACGTTGAAATCTACCTTCCTTTTTTTACCTAAATCGTTCACTCTATTTTCCTTGAAAAATGCACCAGTAGGACAAACTTCGAAACAAGACATACAAGAAATGCATAGGTTCCAATCAATCTTGACTTTTCCATCTACGTACACTTTTGCTATTTTGCCTGACTTCTTGCATTTAACATTTTTATATTCTAATTTTGGTAGGACTTTTGCTTTAACAATTTCAATATCATCTAATGCAACGGGTACACCGTCCTTTTTTAAAGTTATCGCCGAAAAGGGACACATGTATGCGCAAGTTCCACAATAAGAGCATTTTTCTGCATCGGGAATATCTGGAAACAAATCTGCAGTTTTCTTTTTAACCAAATCATGATGATATTGTTTGATAGCCTCTTGAGGACAAACTCTTGAACAAACGTAACATCCTGTACATAAATCTCTGTTAAATTCAATAGCCTGATTTCTCGAATAGAAGCTTAAAATAACTTCGTTTTTGTGACTATTAACAATTCTCTCGACTCTCGGATACGACATTTTTAATTGCCTCCTTTTATTGGGCTTGGTCCTAGTTCCTTGAGTACTTCTGAATATTCTCTTGCGATTTCTGTTAAGACAACACCTTCAGAAGCAGAAACAAATATGTACTTCAATCTTTTAGGATTAATTCCAAATTGTTCTAAATATCTCTTAAGTATCGGCATTTTTCGTACCGTTTTAAGATTTCCTTCTACATAATGGCAATCACCGGGATGACAATGGCTAACCATTACTCCATCAGCGCCATTCATGAAGGCATTAATAACAAATTGAGGATCAATTCTCCCTCCACACATAACTCTTACGATTCGTAAGTTAGCGGGTCGTTGCATCCTTGAAGTTCCTGCCCCATCGGCTCCGGCGTAAGAACACCAATTACAGAATATTCCTAAGACGTAAGGATCAAATACTTCTTGACTACTCAACTTCTACTTCCTCTTGTTTTGGTTTTTTAAGAATAGCGGTTTCAATCATCGGTAAAATTTGTGCATCGTCGAAATGGTTTTGAACAATAGCTTTCGAAGGGCATGCGGCTACACATGTACCGCACCCTTTACACAAAATATCATTTATTTCTGCTACACTTTCAATTTCATTAAAAGTTATTGCATTAAATGGACAAAGACCGATGCAACTTTTACATCCCGCACATTTATGATCTAAAACTGTTGCGAAGTAAGGTATAATTTCAACTTCCTTTTGAGACATAAGTGTTGCAGCGCTCGATGCAGCAGCTTTAGCTTGAGCAACGGTATCGGGAATATCTTTCGGTCCAACTACATTTCCAGCAACAAATATACCGTCAGTTAATGTATCGACTGGTCGTAATTTAGGATGTGCTTCCATTAAGAAACCATCTTCGGTTTTAGTCGCCGTTACATTGAAAATCCGGGCTATATCATCGATATCTTCTCGAGGTTCTAAACCAATTGACAAGACTACCATATCAACTTCAAGCTCAATTGGTCTTTGTAGCGTGGTATCCTCAGCGCGTATTATTACGTTATCATTCTCACCTTCTAATATCTCTGCCACTCGTCCTCTAATAAACTTAATTCCGTAGTTCTTCGCCGTATCGTTGTAAAATTCTTCGTAACCTTTCCCAAATGCTCTAAGATCAATATAGAATATAAATAATTGAGTATCAGGGTGTTTTTCTTTATAGGACCTGGCTTGTTTCGTGGCATACATACAACAGACTCTTGAGCAGTATTTTCTGCCTTTTCCGGTAAATTCTCGACTGCCTACGCATTGAACCCAAACTATTGATTTCGGTTCTTTTAAATCTGACGGTCTTTTAACTTTTCCTTCAGTGGGTCCATAGGAACTTAATAACCTTTCCATCTGAAGTGCGTTAATAACATTTTTATGTCTTCCGAATCCATACTGCCCCATTCTTCTTGCATCGTATGGTTGAAATCCTGTAGCTAAAATAATGGTTCCAACTTTGACATCTACATATTCGGGTTTATCGTCGTATCGAACTGCGGAAGTAGGGCATGCTTCGGCGCAAATTCCGCACCTAATACAATGATTCATATCGATTGTATACTCACCAGGTACAGCTTGAGGAAACGAGAGATAGATTGCCTTTCTTGGCTTCATTCCCAGGTCAAATTCGTTAGCGCACTCAACTGGGCATATGTCAATGCAGTGCCCACATCCTGTACAAATATTCTGATCAATATAGTGAGGATATTTTTCTATTCTGACTTGAAAATTACCTACATATCCATCTAACGATACGACTTCAGAATACGTCATCAATTCAATGTTAGGATTTCGGGCTACTTCGCTCATCTTTGGAGTTGTAATACACGATGAGCAGTCCATTGTAGGGAATGTTTTATCAAGCTGAGCCATATGTCCACCAACTGTTGGGGATTTTTCTACTAAATAAACTTTATACCCTGAGTTTGCTAAATCTAAAGCTGCGTTTATGCCCGCGATTCCAGCACCTACTACCAATGTCGCAGGTTCAACTTTTACAGTGGTAACCTTTAGCGGCTTAAGTGCTCCAGATTTAGCTACGGCCATTCTAATATGGTCCTTAGCGATCCTAGTAGCACCAGGAACATCGTTCATTGTTACCCATGTACAGTGTTCACGAATATTTGCCTGTTCATAAAGGTATTTGTTTAGTCCACCTTCTTCACATGTTCGTCTGAAGGTTTCTTCGTGCATTCTGGGAGAACAGGCGGAAACCACAACCCGATTTACTTTTCCAGCTTTGATATCTTCCATTATCATGCCTTGTCCGATATCGGAACACATGAACTTATATTCACTTGCTAAAGCAACATTTGGTAGCGTTCGTGCGTAATCACACAATTTTGGAACGTCTACAACGCCTCCGATGTTGACTCCACACCAACAGATGTAAACCCCAATTTTTGGAGGCTCTTTGCCAGTTATTTTAATCCCATTGTCTGCTTTTACCATAATTTTTACCTCTTTTAAGCGTTCTCTCCAATTTTCTTTAGAATAGGTTTTACAGGCGTAAATGGAGGCACTCCTTTTAAATCAGGACTCACTTTCATTCCCAACTCTTCGGGTGTCATTCCCATCGCTAATCCAATTAATTGAGTAAAGTATAAAACCGGAATATTGAATGGAGCACTTATTTTATCTTTAAAGATATTGTTTACTTCTACTTGTCCTAAGTCAAACTGAAGATGACAAAAAGGACAGCATGTTATAATCGCATCTGCATTTGCAGCCGAAATATTTTCCAATTTTTCGCGTGTATAATCTAGAGACAATTCTTTGAAAGCGCCTCTTACGCCCCCACCGGCCCCACAACACATGTTTTTATCTCGATAATCTAGACTTTTACACCCCGATATCTCCATTAATTCGTCGAAAAAAGTTGGGTTCTCAACATCAGTTCCCCAAGGTCTTATCTCTTTTGGTTTTGTGAGATGACAACCGTAGTGTAACGCTAGATTTAGATTTAAGGGTGTTTTTCTTCCGTATTTAGTTCTATTTCTTATTTTTTCAGGTCCTATATCGTTATAAAATATATCTACAATATGGCGGATTTCAATACTACCTTTATACTCCTTTCCAATTTTTGCGAGGTGCTCGTTAACCATTCTTTTCTTTTCTTTGTTGTGCTTTAATGTATGGTTTACTTCAAGTAAACTTCCATAGCATCCATTACACATTAATGTGATATCTACACCGAGTTCTTCAGCAATGACAATGTTTCTTGCTCCTATTACCAACCAAGTGTCTATATCAAACCCGCGAAATACACCAGGCGCAGGACAACACGACGCTCCTTTCATGTCTATTAATTCAATTTTAAATTTCTCAGCCACGGCTCTCGTAGCTCGCTCGATAAATGGATACCTGTTAGGGATGACGCATCCAAGGAATAACGCGAATTTTAAATCATTACTTGCCATTCTAATTAGCCTCCTTTATCATCTTTCTTTTCATCATAATCACCTACTCCTGTAAGCTTATCAAATTCCGTACTCTTTAGTAATGCCTGAACTTCTTTTTCAGCTTTAGGATATTTGTGTGTAGTAGGTGGAACACTAGGCAACTTATGGAACTTGCGCAATTTATTCCATTTTTCTTCGTTAATTGGAACTCCGTGCCCCGTGTTGTAAAACATTTTGCATAAAGCAATGTGAGGTGCTTGCATGTAACCTTCTTGAACTGCTAAATTTCTGAGGTATATTATTACATCTGTTACCGGTACACCTCGAGGGCATCTTTCCAAGCACGTATAACACGTACTACAAAACCATAATTCTTTATCTGAAAAAATTTCTTCTTTAAGTCCTAATTGCACTTTTTTCATGAGAGACCTAGTGCGTAAAGCAGTTCTTCTTCCACTTGGGCAACTTCCAGAACAGGTTCCACATTGAATACACGCACTTAATTCTAAATATCCCGCATCTCTTAATAAATTGGACAAATCGTCCGTGATTTCCGTGATTTTATTAGTTTTTAATACTTCCAACATATCCACCTAATTGTACTATTAATAAATTTATATCTTAATTTTAAGCTTAAAATTATCTTTTCATTAGTCACTTTCTTACGTATTTTATAGATATGGTAAAGAAGTTTAATAAGGTTTTTTTTTATTATTTATAATCATTCACAAAAACTACTATTTTCAATCACAAAAAAGTGAAAAGTGATTATAAAAGATAATTAAGTTGTTTAAAAGTAACTATAAATGTACATTTTTGAAAAAAGACGAGTGTTCTAAAACTGTTCTAAATACGTTACTCGTTGTTTCTCGTTAGTTCTTTTAGAAATTCTAACTGTTTTTCTTCTGGTAAAAAAGCTAATTCTTTCTTGATTTCCTTTAGCTCGTCTTTTGAAAGGTTTAATTTATGTAATTCTTCTCTGACTTCTTTGGATAAGATTGAAAATATTCGATAGAAATATTTCTTTACGACTTCTATTTTCTCAAATCCTCCATTATTTTCATCGCTACTTATCAGGCTCACCAAATGCATATTTTATGTGATATTTACAATTTCATGTATGCTCAATAAAGAAATGAAATGAGCGTTATTAAAAAATATGGAGTCCATATTTTAATTTTTTATTATAGGTAATGAAAAGAAAAAAGTGCTTCCTTTATTTCGTCCTTCTGACTCCACCCAAATTTTACCATCGTGAAGGTTAATTAATTCTTTTGAGATATACAATCCGAGTCCTGTTCCTTCGATGCCTACATCCCAACCCTGGCCATATCTTTCAATTTTTCCAAACTGCGTAAAGAGTTGTGCGATCTCTTTCTGAGTTAATCCGATACCCGTATCTTTTATCGATACTATATAATGACCGTTTTTTTGTTCGGAATCTATTGTGATTTGTCCTCCTACAGGAGTATATTTTACAGCGTTGATTATTAAATTTGTTATAACTTCGTAAATTTTTTCTTTATCGAATTCTGTAAAGATTTTTTCTTTTATATTTACCGTAATCTTCTGCTCTCTCAAACTAGCAATTCCTTGTAATTGTTTTACGCAAAAATTAATTAAAAATGTAAGATCTTCTTTTTCCTTTCTTATATTTAGCAATCCTTGTTCTAATTGCGAACTTTCTACTAGTGAATTGATGTAGTCCTCAAGGCGCTTACTCCCATTCTTGATCTCCTCCAAGATCGAGATAACATCGTCGTCTAATTTATCAGAATGTAGTTTTAATAACAAATCTGTGAAACCTTTTATGGATATTAACGGTGTTTTTAATTCGTGGGAGGTTCGGGAAAATAAATCGCTTTTTAATTTATTAATTTCGCTCAACATTTTATTTTGTTCTTCTAAGTGTTGCTGAGACTTCCATCTTCTTTGCTCTATTTCAAGAGCATCGCAAATTAAGAAGAGGACTAATTTGTTTTGATTAGAAAGCGTAGGGTTTTCGGTAAACAATACAACCAACAAATCGTTTAAATCGTTCCCCGACATTATTAATTTACCGTAGCAAGCTTTAATGTTTTGGTTCATAATGAAATGATCTGTTTTGCTATATTCCGTTTTATCGATGTCATAAAACTCCTGAGTGAAATCGTGGTTTTCTACAAATATCTGGCTTACAAATAAATTTCTTTTAAAATCATCTGAGTTATATATTTTAACATCCCCCTTATGAGACATTACTCTATATTGTTCTTTTTCTTCACGAATAATTTTGTTGATATACAAAACAACATCGCCATCAAGTAATTTAAGGCAAGTTTTTAGCAATAATTCGATGTTTTGTTGAGTATCCGTCGTGTAGTTTAAAAAGTTTATATTCAGTTCGTAAATTAATTCTTCGTAAATCTTCTTTTCTGTGACATCCTCTAACCACAATCGAAAACTTAGTAAATTACCGTTTTCATCGTGTTGGTTTAATCTTTTACCTTGGAGCCACTTCATTTTACCTTCGTTGGTAATAACTCTAAACTCTATCTCTTTTCCTTCTTCAGAATTTAATAATCTTTGCAAATCATCGGGATGAATAATTTCATCCATTAATTTTTTATTTACAATTTTGATATCTTGATAACCAATGAATTCTAGCAGTCTAGGGTTGAGGTAAGAGATGCTATTATTTTCTAATTCAATTTCTAAAACTCCAATTGTTGACGTCTCTAATAAGTCCCTAAGTTTTTCTTCTGAATCCTTAATTTTTTGTTCCGTTAACACTTTTTCTGTTATATCCTCCACAGTAAAAATTATATTCTCTATCTTCCCGTTGCTTCCAATAAGAGGAGTACCATTAATTGAAAGGAGGATATCTCTATTCTTAGATAATCTAAAGGTTGCGTGATAGTCTAATAGTGGCTTTTTCGTTTGCATAATAATTTGAAAAGGAAGCTCTTGTTTTGGTATGGGATTGCCTTCTGAGTCTACAAGTTTGAATTTTGATGCTATAAAGGATTTTTTCAGTAGTTCTTCTTTAGGATAATGCAAAACCTTCTCAGCTTGTGAATTTACGTAAATAATATGTCCCTGTGTATCAATAGATAGAATCCCTGCAGGATTTGTTTCCATGATTCTTTCCAGTCTTTCATGTTGCATTCGTAAATTCTCTTCAGCGTTCTTTCTTTCGGTGATATCTTCAAATGTTATTAAAAGTCCTGCTACTTTACCGTCAGAATTTAGTAAAGGAATCCGATTTACATCGATCCAGATTTTTTGTCCATTTCTACTTATCCAATATTCATCTGAATGAAAAACTGCTTTATTAGATTCAATAACTTTTTTCTCTTGTTGTCTATTAAACTCAATCTGTTTGCTGTCCCAGAGTAATTCTTCGTCCTTTTTAGCGATAATATTTTCGGGATGGTCAATTCCTATTAAATTTGCATAATTGTCATTACACCCTAAATAACTTAAATCAATGTCTTTCCAGATGATATATTGTGGTATATTCTCCATAACCATTTGGAGCATTTCGTATGAGCTTTGGAGGGCTTCTTCGTATTTCTTAGGATTGAACAATTTCCAAAATCGTATTTCGGGAATGGTTTCAGTTATTTTTTTAAACCGATCTTCCGTATCCTTTAAGTTTACTTCGATTTTCTTTTGCTTTGAAATATCTTTAAGAATTACTAAAATCTTGTTATTTTTATTCTCATCAACGAACTTCTTTGCTTTAATTTCAGCCCACACAATTTCGCCTTTCTTTGACAGCAACCTTATTTCTTGGAAATAACCAAAAATTTCAACACCTTTTTTTAAAAATTTAGCGATTTTTTTTATATCATCAGAAAAAAATATTGTTAGAAAAGGCTTGTCTGTCAGGTCATTTTCAGAATATTCAAGCTTATCTAGTAAAGGGCATTGATTGATAAGTTCTATATCGAGATCTTTATTCTGATTAATGACAACAACTAAGTCGTTAACGATTTCCATAAAAATTTGAAATTGAGTCTTAATATTGTCTTGTTTGTCGTCGTCAGCAATCATGTTCTTACATCCTTAGTCATAACTAATTTTTATTTTCTAACCTTCGTGTGGCTTCTAATTAAACAAGTAAAACCACATTTATTTATATATATAGTATAAAGATATTAGCAGTATTGTGATATTGCGTAAGATCATAGAAAGAATGTTATATTCTAATAACCATAAAAATTTATTTCTACAAAAATTATTAGACTATAACAAATTATTAAAAATTGTAACAATTGGGAAGTTTCCTAAATAGTATAGGAGTGTGTTCAGTATCTATGGATGATTTTTTAAGTTGTTTGTCATGTGGTAAGAAGTTAGGTTCAAAATCGAAGAATAATACACATGGACAATGCACAGAATGCCTTTTGAAACTAGAACTTAAAACAGAAGATATAAATTTTGAATTCATTCAAAAATATCTGCAAGGAATTTTAGATTTCTTTGTATCTGACGTAAGTGCAGCATTTAACAAAGATCCCGCTGCACGTACTTTGATTGAAGTGTTAACGAGTTATCCCGGTATAAAAGCTGTATTATTGTATCGTATAGCCCACTTTTTTTGGAAATTGAATATTCCATATATTCCAAGATATATTTCAGATATTGCAAGAGAGTTAACTGCAATTGAAATTCATCCTGGTGCCGAAATTGGTTCCGAATTTTTTATAGACCATGGTGCGGGAGTTGTAATAGGCGAAACTGCAGAAATTGGGAATAACGTAACATTTTACGCGGGAGTAGTCTTAGGGGGCACTAATTTAGAGCAAATTAAGAGACATCCCACTTTAGGAGATAATATCGTTGTTGGTACTGGAGCCAAAATCTTAGGACCCATCACTATCGGTGATAATGTTAGAATTGGAGCGAATTCTGTAGTAATACACGATGTACCTCCAAACTGCGTTGCCGTTGGGGTTCCTGCAAAAATTGTATCTAAGAAAGGAGAAAAAATAGACAAGATAGACCTACGACACGGAGATCTCCCAGATCCTATTTCAATTGCTATTGAAATGTTAGATAAACGACTTAAAGAGATCGAACTCCATTTCCCTGATATCAAAAAACCGAGTAAAGACGAATTAGAAATATTTTACGGCGAATATGGAGAAGGAATTTAAGCGTAAAGGGCTTATTTCAAAATAAATAAAAAGGTGAAAATTATGGCTAATTATTACAATAATATTATAGAAACAATAGGAAAGACCCCCTTAGTAAAGCTTAATCGAATTACTAAAGATGTTAAACCGAATATATTTGTTAAGTTAGAATCTTTTAACCCTGGTGGTAGCGTTAAGGACAGAATTGGCATGAACATGATCCTTAAAGCAGAAGAAGAAGGCATAATTGATAGCGACACTATTATCGTTGAGCCCACGTCGGGAAACACAGGGATTGGTCTTGCAATTATTTGTGCTACAAAAGGCTATAAATTAATCCTTACGATGCCTGAAAGTGTTTCAGTTGAAAGAAGACAAATTCTTCTTGCGTATGGTGCTGAAGTTATTCTCACGCCAAAAGAGGGAGGCATGAAAGGTTCTATAACGAAAGCAGAAGAAATCGCAAAGGAAAGAGGAAAAGTGCATATCCCTCAACAATTTAGGAATTTTGCTAATCCAGATATCCACAGGAGGACCACGGCCAAAGAAATATTTAACGACTTAGATGGTCAAGTCGCCGGATTTGTTGCTGGAGTTGGAACAGGAGGAACTATAACTGGAGTAGGTGAAATATTAAAAGATAGAGTTGGAGCAAGGTTTAGAGTTTATGCTGTGGAGCCTAAAGAATCTGCGATTTTATCAGGAGGAGAACCTGGACCACATAAAATTCAAGGTATAGGAGCGGGATTTATACCAGAAGTGCTGAACACCAAAATATACGACAAAATTATTACTGTAACCTACGATGATGCCGTCGCAACAGCAAGAAAATTAGCTAAATTGGAAGGAATTTTTGTTGGTATCTCTTCGGGAGCCTGTGCGTGGGCAACTATCTATGAGGCTTCAAAAGACTTCGAAGAAGGAGATAATCTTGTAGCTTTACTACCAGACGGTGGAGAAAAATATCTCTCAACTGATTTATTTCGTTTTTAAGAAGAATTTATTCAATTTTTATTGTATCTAATAACAATATATCGTAAATTTTCTTCCAATATTCTTCAATGTTCCACTTGGATTTGTCTTTTATTCTTTCAGATAAATCAAGAAATATCTCTTTTATTTCTAACGTGTGAAAATAGTTAATTGACGGTGCGATAACCGCAATCATATATTGTTTTTCTCCAAATCTTTCTTTTTTGTCAGGATAAGAATCAAAATAGAGGTAACCACGAGTTTTTAGATTTTTTATTTCTAATAAAACACCCTCTGCCTTTGTAATTTTATCATGACCATAAATTGATGTTGCTACCGTAAATAATTGATTTACAATGTCATCTAAAGGAATTGGAAAAGATTTTTCCTCAGGGAAATATCGATTTAATTCTGGGCCGAATTTATCGTCCCAAAATGCTAGAAATAAGCAGATAAAAAATTCTTGTTGACTCTCAATAGGGCTTTTCATTTCCATATTCGCAGTTGAAAATGATTCTTCAATTTTGTTGTTTAATGCGTTAATTCTTTTATTACGGGCAATTCTACCTGCTAATATTGCGAGTAAATCTTTCTCGTCAAAAGGTTTAGTTAAATAATCGTCCGCCCCAAGCAGCTTACCAAATCTTATATCCTTAGGAGTAGTACGCGCTGAAAGAAATAGGAATGGAATTCTATTCCAACGCGGCTCGTTTGAGATTACTTTAAAAAATTCGTACCCATCCATTTTAGGCATCATGATGTCGCTTATAATAATATCTGGGATTTCGCTAAGGGTAGAGAGAATTTCTATAGCTTCTTTTCCATTTTTCGCAGTGAGAGGTTTATAATTATTAGATTCTAGTAATAAATTTAAGTTATACAACAAATCAACATTATCTTCAACTACAAGTATAAGAGGTTTCAAGGCAAATCTAACTGAATTTCATTTTAAATTTCTATTACAATAGAATTAGGCTTAGTTATTATATATGTCTTTTTCAATTCTCGGTAAAAAAATGTAAAAAATTGCTCCATTTCCATATTCGCTTTCAACATATACTTCTCCATTATGAAGTTCGATCAATTCTTTCGCAATAGGTAATCCAAGACCCGTTCCGGGGATATCACTTACCTGATCTGATCTAAAAAATCTCTGAAATATAGATGGAATATCTTTTTCTGAAATTCCAATTCCGTTATCTTCAAATTGGAATAAAACTCCATCCTGAGCATTAGTATTATATTGCCCTTTATAATGATCGACTGCTATAACCTTAATACTATTCTTTTCATTAGAATACTTCATAGCATTGTCAATAAAAATACGAAATATTTGGTCAACTTTCTTACTGTCGCCATATAATTTGATGTCATCGCTAATATCTACACTAAAAGTTATATTTTTCTGGTTTCCAATTGGTTCCATCAGTGTTAAGATATCCTTAAGGACTAAAGATGGCTGATATTTGTTCCATTTCATTTTTCCTTTCCCATCGTCTAATCTCGAAAGCGTTAAAATATCTTCTATCAAGTCTTTGAGGAGGTAGATATTTCTTGAGATTCCTTCTCTCAATTTTTTCTCGATATCTGGAGTAATTTTATCCGCGTGGTTTTCTAAAAATTCAATCGACATTGTCAATACGCTAACTGGTGTTCTTAATTCGTGGGAAACAGTAGAAACAAAACGGCTCAAATTTTCCTCCGCTTCTTTACGAGCGGTTATATCCATTCCATATATGTTCGCATATTCCTTTCCTTTAATAGGGACAATAAAGAGGTTATAAATTCGGTCTTTAATTTCTAACTCCATATCAATATTTTTATTTTTTGAAAATGCGACATTGACAGGCGAAGTGAGAACATCTGGAATTCTACTACCTTCCCCTATTCTGAATAAATTTTGGCTAGCTTTATTAGCTAAAAGGACATAATTATTACTTAATCTCAGTATAGGATTAGGGTTCTCCAATGGAAACCTTGCCATGTCAGCAATTTTTTCTTGTGCAATTTTTCTCTCAGTAACATCGCTCACAAAAGCCATTGCACCTTCAAAATTTCCATCTTCATCGAAAATTGGAGACGCTTTTAGAGTGGTAAATACTTTTTTACCAGATTTGTGGATAAACTCAAACTCATGATCTTCCTCTATGCCCTGCTTACGTCTTTCAAAATTTTCCTCTGCTATTTTTTTTCCATTCTCGTCCATAAATTCATAAAGATTAACTCCAATCATTTCGTCAATCTCATAACCAAACATATCTGCCATACTTTGATTCACAAATGTAGTATTTGTTTCATCGTCGATTACCCATATGCCCTCTAGGGAATCTTCAACTAACTTTCTATATTTTTCCTCTGATTTTTTCATCGCAGTTTCAAACTTACTGCGTTCAGTTATATTTGTGAAATTTTGAATTATTCCTACGAATTCCCCCTTAGTATTTCTGTAAGGAACAGATTGCACAATACTTACGATTTCAGTACCCTCATCCAACTTAGTAGTTAATTCGTACTCATAATACTCTTTACCTTCTTCGATTTGTTTCATTGAGCACTTATCAGTATCACAAAGATGCCCAAGTGGCGTTAAAGCAGGATCGTAACATTTCATCCCTAATATTTTCTTTTCAGATATGTGAAAAAGATTAGTATACGTATGATTTACTCGTATAATTTCGCAGCCTTTATTGATAACTCTCAGCGGAAGAGAAGCGTTAAATATTTGGTTAAATTCTGAATGAGTGAGTTCTAAATCATCTGCTTTTTGTCTTAATGATTCGTCGCTTAACTTTAATTTTCTAAGTAACAATCCAAATGGATTCGTTAAGCCAATTTCGATTATTGCTTTATATATAAAGAAAAATGCGACTATTTTTAATATATGACCGATAAGATTTGAGAAGTCAAATACGCTCACATAAAAGGTGAACGCCAGTTCTGAAACCATCGTTGTACTAATGGAAATAACGAGTAAGAAAAAGATCTTCTTATCAAATTCGTTTCTAAACTTATACAAAATTAAAATTGAAGCTAATAAAATGGAATTTATTACATACTCACTAACAATTTTAAAAGGTGTTAACCCCTGACCTACGATAAAACAGGTTGGAAATAATCCCATGAATATTGTATAAAAAAGAATTGAGATAATAATTACACCACTACCCATCAGATAACTGGCATTTACTTTTTTATTAATAGCAAGCGAAGCAAGAAGATAAGAAACTGATTGCCAATATCTTGCTGCAATCCATAATTGCGTGGGAAGATTCGCATCGTAACTAAGAAAGATTTTCATTCCTGAATAGGATAATGTGTGGAACAAATCTATTACGCTTATAAATAAGAAGGAGGTTCCAACTATTAAGAAGAAGGAACTATTCATGTACTTTCGAGAGTTCCAACCAATAAAAAAAATTCCGCCCGAAATTACTATGCTAATAACCTCAGCTATCGAATGAAAAAGTAAATAACTATAGGTGCTCAACAAAAATGTTAGCAATATCCCCGTTATAAGGATAAAATACTCTATAAAGTCCCGCCAAAAGACTGATTTCTCTGATTCAGATTCTTTAGGAAACAAGATAAGTTCACTTTTTTCTTAGTAATTTTTAATTTATAGCTGATTTTTGAAAAACTGTATATATAGATGTTGTATAAATTTGATGTGGAAAGTTCTGTGGAAGTATATCTTTTATCTGTTTTATTAAAGTCTTGATTAGTTCTTGGTTTATTTCTTTGTTTATTAACTCCATGTCAGGATCAAATTTATGTAGGAATAAAGAAAAATCTGGAGTTAACTTATTTTCCTGTAATAATGTAATAATTTTAGTTAAATACTGTAAGGAAAGATCGTATCGCCCTCGATCTTGAATATCTACCACGTAAATAAGTTTGCTCGATCCTTTAATGTGATTTTTAAAGTTTTTAACATAATCTTCTCTAAATTTTTCTTGCCCCCCAAAATCCCAGATATTGAAATCTAAGCCCATAGTATTAAATTTGTTTATTTCAAATCCTCTTGTTGGTTTTATAGCGCTAAACGACGTAAGATTTTTCACACCTTTTAAACATAACACAATAGATGACTTACCACTGTTATCTAAACCCATTATAACTATTTTTTTAGTAATCTTAGAGTTATTCCTTTGCATATTTAATATTTAATTCCTAGTGTATCTAAAATATCTTCATTATTCATATTAATTCGCGCAACAAAGGCTCTAATTTCAGCTAGGAGCTTAAAAACTTCCATATTCCTGATTTTATAATGTTTAATTGTTTTTTTGTTTAATACAATTCTATCAAAAATAATGAGGTTCTTATTAGTTAAAACCTTTAAATGTTGAGATATTGTGGATTGGGATTTTTTCAGAGCTGATTGAATTTCAGAAGAGGTCTTCTTCCCATGATACAACAAATCTAATATCTCTAATCGAGTTTGATCGGCTAGTACCTTCAAAAACTCGGTGATATCTTTTTTAGGTTCACTCATAAATTCTATTTAGTTGTATTTTAGAATTATTGGTGTTAATCGCATTTAAACGTATTTTTAA